>NZ_FNCR01000003.1:0-460788 GCF_900100525.1 Microbacterium sp. 77mftsu3.1
CAGGTTGCTCACGTGTTACTCACCCGTTCGCCACTGATCCACAGAGCAAGCTCTGCTTCACCGTTCGACTTGCATGTGTTAAGCACGCCGCCAGCGTTCATCCTGAGCCAGGATCAAACTCTCCGTAAAAGAAAAATACTGACAACGACCGGAATAGGCCGAAGCAGCGAGCTTGAACTGACCAAAGAGATAAATCATTGCTGACTATCCGTTTGCCGACCTCCCGAAAGAAGCCGGACTTTGATCCAAAGGAATCTCACCTCAGCCGAAGCTGAAGTCGAGGTTATTTGGCATTTGACAAGTGCACGCTGTTGAGTTCTCAAGGATCGGATGCTCCCACACCACCCCGCAGGGCTTCGTAGTGAGGCAACGTCACACTCTTCGCTCGACTCCCGAACGAGACGGCACGAAACGATCAGAAGATCATGTCGGGCTCATCACCACGGGGCTTCGAGGTGGAGTACCCATCCTAGACCATGAGGTCCTGTTCTCTCTAGGAGAGGTTTGGGATGGATTTGGTTCTCCGCTTGAGGGGGCTGGGAGGCCTTCCGGTCTCTCGCTCTTCCCTGTGGGGCGAACAAGTAATAAGTTACGCGGCGCTCCGGAGTCGGGCAAATCTGGCCCGCATCCCGGGCGTGTCGCCTGTGTTTCCGGGCGAACGCGAGAGGCCGCCCTCCCTCGTCGGGGTGGGCGGCCTCGGGAGACGTCGGTCGTCAGGAGACGAACACGCCGGCCATCGTCTTCTTGCCGCGT
Source organism: Microbacterium sp. 77mftsu3.1 (assembly GCF_900100525.1). Taxonomy (NCBI): domain Bacteria; kingdom Bacillati; phylum Actinomycetota; class Actinomycetes; order Micrococcales; family Microbacteriaceae; genus Microbacterium; species Microbacterium sp. 77mftsu3.1. The sequence continues at coordinate 754 of NZ_FNCR01000003.1, forward strand.
CGGAGGACGGAGACACCGCCGGGCAGCGATCCCGTGATGACGTGTGCCTCGTCGACGACTTTCACACCGTCGACGGAGACACCGCCCTGCGAGATCGCGCGTCGCGCCTCGCTCGCACTGGAGACCAGACCGGTGTCCAGAAGCGCTTGCACGACCGGGATCTCGCCGGCCGTCGCCACGTGCGGCAACTCCTCGAGCGCGGAGCGGAGCGTGGGCGCGTCGAGCGAGGTGAGATCCCCCTGCCCGAACAGCGCATCGGAAGCGGCGGCGACCGCAGTCGCGGCATCCACCCCGTGCACCGTCGTAGTCACCTCCATCGCGAGACGACGCTGGGCCGCGCGCCGGAAGGGTTCGTCGGCGACAAGGCGCTCGTACTCCTCGATGTCGGCGCGCGTCAGGAACGTGAACACCTTCAGGCGAGCGATGACGTCGGCATCATCCGTGTTGAGCCAGAACTGGTACATCCGGTACGGGCTGCACATGTCGGCATCCAGCCATACCGCGTTGCCCTCGCTCTTGCCGAACTTCGTCCCGTCGCTGTTGGTGATCAGCGGCGTGCCGATGGCGTGCACGGACGTCCCCTCGACGCGGTGGATGAGATCCGTACCGCTCGTCAGGTTGCCCCACTGGTCGCTGCCGCCGGTCTGCAGGACGCAGCCGTACTGCCGGTACAACTCGAGGTAGTCCATCCCCTGCAGGATCTGGTAGCTGAACTCGGTGTAGCTGATGCCCGCATCCGAGTTGAGTCGTGCGGCGACGGCATCCTTCTTCAGCATCGTGCCGACCCGGTAGTGCTTGCCGACCTCGCGGAGGAAGTCGATCGCGCTCATCGGAGCGGTCCAGTCGAGGTTGTTGACCAGTCGCGCGGCGTTGTCGCCCTCGAAGCTCAGGAACCGTTCGACCTGGCCGCGCAGACGCTCGACCCACTCGGTGACGGTCTCGCGCGTGTTGAGCGTCCGCTCCGCCGTGGGCCGCGGATCGCCGATGAGACCGGTGGACCCGCCCACGAGCCCGAGCGGCTTGTGTCCGGCGAGCTGCAGACGCCGCAGGAGGAGCAGCTGCACGAGGTTGCCGAGGTGCAGGCTGGGCGCGGTCGGGTCGAAGCCGCAGTAGTACGTGATCGGCGCTCCGGAGAGGAGTTCGCGAAGCGACGCTTCGTCGGTCGACACGTGCACGAGACCACGCCAGAGGATCTCGTCCCACACATTCGCGAAGGACGGGTCGTTGGCGGGCGCGAGAGCCGTCAGTTCGGCACTCGATACGGATTCAGACACGCCCTCCAGGCTATCAGCGGGGCTCCGGCCGATCAGTCCGGGGACACCTCGTCGTACAGGCCGATGATGTTGCCCTCGGAGTCCCGCAGGTACACCCATCGCGAACGCTCATCGAGGGGCTGGATCTCGCCCATCTGCTCCCCGCCCGCGGCGACCGCGAGCGCGACGGTGTCTTCGATGCGGTCGACCGTGAAGACGACGGTGGGATGCGGCAGCACGCCCCGCACGTGCAGGTCGCCGTTCGTCCCCTCGCCGTCGGGCTGCGTGATCGTCCCCATGTCGTCACCCCAGGGGGTGTAGTCGAAACCGAGCACGTCCTTGTAGAAGGCCTGCGCCCTCGGCATGTCGTCGACCGGGATCTCGAAGTGTTCCATTTTCGCCATGACCAGAGGCAAGCAGACCCCGGCATCCGCGGCAAGGGCTCAGGCGGCGGTGCCCCACCACAGGAGGAACGCCGCGCCGAGGGCAGTGACCCAGCTGACGAGACTGCCGATGAGGAAGTACTCCGCTCGCGTGCCGAGGTCGGTGTCTCGTGAGATCTCGGGGAAGCGCACGATCCCCTTCGCCGCGAGCACGGCGGCCAGGAGCGTGAACGCGCCGGTGACCGTCAGCGCGAACACGAGGACGCGCTCGAGCGGACCGATCAGACGCCCGCCCTTGAGCGCGGTGGGCGCATCGGGGGCGACCTCCCCGCCCCGGAGGGCGGCCCGGACGACGACGTTGCCGGACTCGGTCAGGAAGACGAGCGAGCCGAGCACGAACACGCCGACGTCGAGGCTCACGGCGCCGAGCGGTGACGTGACAGGCCACAGTTCGCCGAGAGGCCCCTGATCTTCGCGCACCCCTTGGAACGCGACCGCGCCGAGTGTCACGAGTCCCACCGCGACGAGCGGCCACAGCCCCGCACGGCCGCCGGCGGAGCCCGGAGTGGCGAGGATCCACATCGCGGCGGTCCCGGCAGCGACGAAAGCCCATACACCGGCATCCGCTCCCGACGCCACGATCAGCACAGCGAGCACGGCGACGACGAAGAACGCTGCCCGTCCGCGAGCCGGCGCGTGGAGTCGGATGAGATCCGCCAGACCCACGCCCAGGAGGACGATCCCGGCACCGATCATGCGAGGTCCTCGCGCAGGTCGGCGAAGCCCGCGACGAGAGCGGCCGAACCCGCACTCGCCAGAGCCTGAGACACGGCAGGCTGCGTGATGCCCTCGGCATCCGCCAACTCGCGCTGGGTGCGACCGAGGCACCGGCCGTAGGTGAGGCGGCGAGCGCGCTCGCTCATCGACGCGACGAGTTCGTCCCTCGCGAGGAGGTAGGCGTTGGCGAGTGCCATGCGTTCGACCATGGCGGCATCCTCCCCCTGTGCTGCCGCAACACGCGTGCGCGCGTGCGGCACGGCGCGGTCTTGCAGCCGATGCGCCTCGTCGATGGCCGCCCGGGCCGCCCACCAGCCGGGCCCGTCCGTGATGTCGCCGCCGACGGGATCGACGGCGCCGACACCCAGCCCGAATCGCAGTCCGATGCCCTCCGGCAGATGCAGCTGGATCAGCAACAGCGACGTCAACGCGGCGGCGAGTCCGGGGAACACCGCCTGGAACTCGTCGCCGACCGTCGGCGCGAGAGGGGACTCGGCCACGGGATGATCGTCGTGCACCTGGCGCGACGTATCGATGATCGCTCGCTGCGCGCCGGCACGGTCGGCGAGGGTACGGGATCCGACGATGTCGGCGATCACCGCGACGCGAGAAGTCATGCCCCGCAGACTACGTCGGTTATGACTCGGTATCAATAAGCTTTTTGCTTATTTGAGACGGGGCATAAGAACAATCGGGTCAGAGTTGCAGATTCCGAGCGAGCTCCTGAGCCCGCGCGACGAGATCCGCCCGCTGCTCGGCGACCCGGACGGGCGCGGTTCCCCCCGCGCCGTCGCGACTCGCGACCGAGCCCTCGACGGTCAGGACGTCACGGACTGCGGGATCGAGATGCGGCGACACCTCTGTCAGGAGCGCGTCATCCGCCTCCTCGAGTCCGATCCCCCGCTGCTCGCACGCCTGGACCAGTGCCCCCGAGATCTCGTGGGCGTCGCGGAACGGAACGCCCCGCTTGACGAGCCAGTCCGCCACGTCGGTGGCGAGGGAGAACCCCTCCGGCGCGGAGGCCACCATGCGGTCGGTGTGGAACCGCAGCGTCGCGATCATGCCCGCGAACGCCGGGAGCAGGACCTCGAGAGTCGTCACCGAGTCGAAGACGGGCTCCTTGTCCTCCTGCAGATCGCGGTTGTAAGCGAGCGGAAGAGCCTTCAGGGTCGCGAGGAGTCCCGTGAGGTTGCCGATGAGACGACCCGACTTGCCTCGCGCGAGTTCGGCGATGTCGGGGTTCTTCTTCTGCGGCATGATGCTCGAGCCCGTCGAGAAGCCGTCGTCCAGACGCACGAAGGAGAACTCCCGCGTGTTCCAGATGATGATGTCCTCGGCGAAACGCGAGATGTCGACCCCGATCATCGCGGTCACAAAGGCGAACTCGGCGACCACGTCGCGTGCGGACGTGCCGTCCATCGAGTTCTCGGCCGGACGAGCCAGTCCCAGATCCTGCGCCACCGCCTGCGCATCGAGACCGAACGTCGCGCCCGCGAGCGCTCCCCCGCCGTACGGCGAGACGGATGCCCGCGCGGTCCAGTCGCGAAGACGCTCGAGGTCGCGGACGAGAGGCCAGGCGTGCGCCTGCAGGTGATGGGCGAGGAGGACGGGCTGAGCGTGCTGGAGATGCGTGCGTCCGGGCATGATCGCGGTGGGGTTCGCCTCGGCCTGCGCGACGATCGCGTCGATGACCCTCAGCAGGTCCCGCGCGATGACCCGCGAGTGATCGAGGAGATACAGACGCACGAGCGTGGCGATCTGGTCGTTGCGGCTGCGACCTGCGCGGAGCTTGCCCCCGAGTTCGGGGCCCACCTCCCGGATCAGAGCCGCCTCGAGGGCGCCGTGCACGTCCTCATCCGATTCGGCGGCGACGAGGTCGCCCGAGCGCACGGCATCGCGCAGGGCGTCGAGGCCCGCGTGCATCCGAGCCTCCTCGTCCGGCGTGAGGTATCCGGCGGACGCGAGTGCACGCGCGTGCGCGTGCGAACCGGCGAGATCGTATTCGGCGAGCGACCAGTCGAAGTGCGTGGAACGGCTCAGCGCGACGAGCTCCGGAGAGGGGCCCGTCGCGAACCGCCCGCCCCACAGTGCACCCTGATTCGTCGCCTCGCTCTTGCTCTCGCTCACGAGACCACCCTATCGGCGCCGGATGCCTCCTCCCGAGGCACCAGCCGGCGCGACAGCGACGCGAGCGCCCGCTCGAGCGGGCCCTGGCCGAGGGTCGCCGCCCACGCGGAGCAGAGGAGCACGGCGCCCAGGCAGAACCACCAGAAGAGACCGAGGTCACGGAACGCCCGGAGGTCGGTGGTGTCCCCGAAGACGGCGAGAGCGACGAGCGCCCACGCGAGGACCTGACCGACGTACGCCGTCAAAGGCATCGATCCGACGGCACGCAGCGGCGCCACGAGCCAGGTCACCGGCGTCCGGCAGAGCAGCAGACACGCGCCGATCACCGCGACCGCAAAGCCGCCTGACGCGATGACCTCCACGAGGCCGCCGCTGTGGGCCTCGGCGGAGAAGACCGCTTCCTCGTAAGAGCCCGGCGCGACGCCGCCGGCCCCGACGACGGTCGAGGGGCCTCCCCCGACGACCACCGCCGCCACCCCCGAGGCCAGGATCGTCACCTGGATCGATGCGCTCCCGAGATCCGATCGCCCCAACGCCATCCCGGCGACCACGAAGGCGATCCAGAGGGGGAACGGGTAGGCCCACCCCGTGAGGAAGAAGAGCGTTCGGCCCGCGTCGGACCCCCAGACCGGCAGACCGTCGATGAGCGGCAGCACCCACGGCACGGCCAGGGCAACGGATGCCGCGATCGCCCAGAGCGCGCGAGCGGAGAGGGCGAGCAGCGGAACGGCGAGGAGGAACAGGATCCCGTACGCCTGCAGGATGACGTAGATCGGGACGCCCGTCTGCGTGAGCAGCAGACCCACCGCCCACACGGCGCCCGCACGGACGGCGAGTCGACGTCGGTCGACCCTCAACAGTCCGCCGCGGTGCGGCATCCGTCCACCCGTCATCAGCGCGATCGAGACACCCGCGAGGACGGCGAAGAGGATCGAGGATCGCCCGTTGACGAGATCGATCCACGTCGACGGGTCGGACAGCACGACGTCCTGCTCGATCGTCAGGAGATGCGCCGCGAGCATGCCGAACACGGCGAGCGCCCGGGCGAGGTCGATGCCGTGGAGCCTGGCGGGGCCGTTCCAGCTCCGCCAGGCATCCCTCACTGCTGTCGCAACAGCCACACCAGCAGCGCCTTCTGCGCGTGCAGGCGGTTCTCGGCCTCGTCCCAGACGACGCTCTGCGGTCCGTCGATCACGTCCGCGTCCACTTCGTATCCGCGGTCTGCGGGGAGGCAGTGGATGAAGACGGCGTCCTCCTGGGCCAGCGCCATCGTCTCCTGCGTCACCTTGTAGGAGCCCAGGTCCCGCAGGCGCGCGGTCTTCTCCTCTTCCTTCCCCATCGACACCCACGTGTCGGTCACGATGACGTCCGCACCGGCGGCTGCCTCGTTCGGATCGGTGAAGAGGGTGAGGGACCCGCCCGTCTCAGCGGCGCGGCGGTCGGCGTCGGCGACGACGTCCTCGCGGGGTGCATAGTCCTCGGGCGAGGCGATGCGCACGTGCATCCCCGCGGTGACACCCGCCAGCGCGTAGGAGTGGGCCATGTTGGAGAGCCCGTCCCCGAAGAAAGCGAGAGTGAGACCCTTCAGCTCGCCCTTGTGCTCGCGGATCGTGAGCAGGTCGGCGAGCAGCTGGCAGGGGTGGAAGTCGTCGCTCAGCGCGTTGACCACGGGGACGCGCGTGTCCCTCGCCATCTCCTCGAGCCCGGCCTGCGCGTAGGTGCGCCAGACGATCGCGGCGACCTGGCGCTCCAGCACCCGGGCGGTGTCGGAGGGGGTCTCCTTGCCGCCGAGCTGGCTGTTCGCGGTCGAGATGATGAGCGGGGAGCCGCCGAGGTCTGCGATGCCGACGGCGAACGACACGCGCGTCCGGGTCGAGGACTTGTCGAAGATGACGGCGACGGTCTGCGGACCCGCGAGCGGCTTCTCCTTCCAGCGGTCGGCCTTCAACTCGAGCGCGAGGTCGAGGATCTCGGCCTGCTCAGCGGGGGTCAGGTCGTCGTCGCGCAGCAGGTGGCGGGTCATGCGGAGGCCTCCGAGGTGTCGTGGGTCGTGTCATCGAGAATGAGGGCGTCCTCGACGGTGGCGAGGGCCCGGGCGAACAGGGTCTGGAACTCGTCGATCTCGACGTCGCCGATCGTGAGGGCCGGAGCGAGACGGATCGTCGAGTCGTTGGCGGCGTTGACGATCAGGCCGTGCTGCTGGGCAGCGGCGACGACGGCTCCGGCGACGGGATGCCGGAGCGCGACACCGATCAGCAGCCCCTGGCCGCGGCATCCCTCCACCAGAGGGGAGCCGATCGCGCCGACCGCGTCGCGGACCTGGCGGCCGCGTTCGGTCGCCGCATCGACGAGGCCGGCGTTCTCGATCTCGTCGAGGACCGCGGACGCCACGGCGGTCGCGAGCGGATTGCCGCCGAACGTGGATCCATGGGTGCCGGGGTAGTAGAGGTCGCTCGCGGCACCGAAGGTGATGAGCGCGCCGATCGGGATGCCGTTGCCGATGCCCTTGGCGACGGTGATGGCATCCGGGGTGATGCTGGCGTGCTGGAAAGCGAACCACGCTCCGGTGCGCCCGGCGCCGGTCTGGATCTCGTCGATGATCAGCAGCGCGCCGTGACGACGGGTGATCTCCCGCGCGGCGACGAGGTAACCCTCGGGCAGCTCGAGCACCCCCGCCTCGCCCTTGATCGGCTCGACGAACAGCGCCGCGACGCGGTCGTCGATGGCCTCCTCGAGAGCCTCGATCGTCGAATCGAGGAACTCGACTCCCGGGACCATGGGCTCGAAGGGCTGCTGCATGGCGGGCTTGCCGGTCAGGGCGAGCGTCCCCATGGTGCGGCCGTGGAAGGCGTTCTTCAGCGCGAGGATGCGGGGGCGGTCGCTGCCGCCGTGCAGCCGCGCGAGCTTGAAGGCGGCCTCGTTGGCCTCGGCGCCGGAGTTGCCGAAGAAGACCCGGCCGGAGTCCCCCGTGCCGGCGAGCCGCTTCAGCCGAGCCGCGAGCCCCAGCTGGGGCGGCGTGGCGAAATAGTTCGAGACGTGCCCCAGGGTCGCGGCCTGCTCGGCGACGGCGTGCACGAACACGGGGTGGGCGTGACCGAGGGAGATCACGGCGATGCCGCCGAGGAAGTCGAGGTAGCGCGTGCCTTCGTCGTCCCACAGGTGCGCGCCTTCGCCGCGCACGAGCAGAGCGAACCGGTCACCCGAGTTGAGGACGAGGTCGCGTGCGGCGTCGTCCTTCCAGCTCACCGTCGTCTGCACGGTCATCCCGCCACCACCTCTGTTCCGATTCCGCGTTGTGTGAAGAGTTCGACGAGCACTGAATGCGGCTGGCGCCCGTCGATGATCGCCGCACGGTCGACGCCGCCGTCGACCGCGTCGAGGCAGGCCTGCATCTTGGGGATCATCCCCGACTCGAGGCTCGGCACCAGGGCGCGCAGCTCCGTCGCCGTCAGGTGCGAGACCAGCGAGTCGCGGTTGGGCCAGTCGGCGTAGAGGCCGGCGACGTCGGTGAGGATGACGAGCTTGACCGCGCCGAGAGCGACGGCGAGCGCCGCAGCCGCGGCATCCGCGTTGACGTTCAGGGAGCTGCCGGGCTGATCGACGTCCGGCGCGATCGACGAGACGACCGGCACCCGATCAGCGGCGAGGTGGTCGAGGATCGCCGTCGGGTCGACGCCGACGACGTCGCCCACGTGCCCGAGGTCGTGCTCGGCTCCGTCGACGACGACACCGCGACGGCGGCCCCGGAAGAGTCCGGCGTCCTCCCCCGACATCCCGGTCGCGAACGATCCGTGCGCGTTGATGCGCGACACGAGCTGCGGGTTGATCTGCCCCGCGAGGACCATGCGGACGACCCCGATCGCCTCGGTGCTCGTGACGCGGTAGCCGCCCTTGAACTCGCTGGGGATCGCGAGGCGGTCGAGCATGGTCGAGATCTGCGGTCCACCGCCGTGCACGACCACGGGCTTCACCCCGACGTGGTGGAGGTACGCGATGTCCTCGGCGAAGGCGGCCTGCAACTCCTCGCTGACCATCGCGTTGCCGCCGTACTTGATGACGACGATCTGATCGCGGAAGCGCTGGAGCCAGGGCAGGGATTCGACGAGGACCGCGGCCTTGCCGGCGGCCTCTTCGGGCGTGGTCTGCTGGATATCGGTCATGACGAGTAGGCGCTGTTCTCGTGGACGTAGTCGTGCGTGAGGTCGTTGGTGAGGATCGTCGCCGCGGCCCGGCCGACCCGCAGATCGACGAGGATGTGCGTCGCGCGCGGAGTCAGGTCGACCTCCTCGCGGGGGCGGTCGGGACCGCCGGCCGTGCAGACCCGGACCCCGTTGAACGACACGTCGACGTCGTAGGGGTCGAAGGCGGCATCCGTCGTCCCGATCGCCGCCAGCACGCGCCCCCAGTTGGGGTCGTTGCCGAAGATGGCGGCCTTGAAGAGGTTGTTGCGCGCAATCGAGCGGCCGACCGTGACGGCATCCTGTTCGTTCTCGGCGCCGACGACCTCGATCGTGATGTCGTGGCTCGCACCCTCGGCATCCCCCTGCAGCTGCGCGGCGAGGTCGAGGCAGAGCTCGGTGAGGGCCAGCGCGAACGCGGCCGGCTCGGGACGGATGCCGCTGGCTCCGCTCGCGAGGAGCGTCACCTGGTCGTTCGTCGACATGCACCCGTCGGAGTCGAGCCGGTCGAAGCTGACCCGCGTGGCCTCGCGGAGCGCGGCGTCGGCGGCCGCGGCATCCAGATCGGCGTCGGTCGTGATGACCACGAGCATCGTCGCCAGGCCCGGGGCGAGCATGCCGGCGCCCTTGGCCATGCCGCCGATCGTCCAGCCGTCCTTCGAGACGACGGCGCGCTTGGGACGGGAATCGGTGGTCATGATGGCGAGGGATGCCGCGTCTCCCCCGTCGGCGGAGAGGGCGGCGACACCCTTCGCGACACCGTCGAGGACCTTTCCGCGGAAGACCTCGTCACCGGTGCCGATGAGACCGGTCGAGCAGACGAGCACGTCACCAGCGCCGATCCCGAGGAGCTCGGCGGCCTTCTCGGCGGTCTGGTGCGTCGTCTGGAACCCGAAGGTCCCGGTGAAGCAGTTCGCTCCCCCGGAGTTGAGGACGATCGCCTCGACCACGCCGTCCCCGATGACCTGCTGCGACCACAGGATCGGGTTGGCCTTGGCGCGGTTGGTCGTGAAGACGGCCGCACCGACCTTCTTGGGCCCGCGGTTCACGACGACGGCGACGTCGTTCGCGCCCGTCGACTTGAGGCCTGCGGCGACGCCGGCCGCCTCGAATCCCTGTGCTGCCGTGACGCTCACGGTGCCACCCCGTTCACGCTCAGGCCCGTCGACTCGGTGAGACCGAGGGCGATGTTCATCGATTGGATCGCGGCACCGGCGGTGCCCTTCACGAGGTTGTCCACGGCGGCGACGACGACGACGCGTCCGGCGGCCCGGTCGATCGCGAGTCCGAGGAGCGCCGTGTTGGCGCCCAGCACGTCGGCCGTCCGCGGGAACGACCCCTCGGGCAGCAGGTGCACGAACGACTCGTCGGCGTACGCCGATTCCCACGCGCCCCGGATCTGCGCATCGGTGACACCGGGCGCGATGGGGGCCGTCGAGGTGGCGAGGATGCCGCGGGCCATGGGGACGAGGACCGGCGTGAACGAGATGCGGATGTCCGTCTCGGCCGGAGCGGCGGCGGCGAGCGCCTGCCGGATCTCGGGGATGTGCCGGTGCGTGCCGCCGACCGCGTACGGGTTGGCGGTGCCGAGGATCTCGGACGCGAGGAGGTTCGTCTTGAGGCTCTTGCCCGCCCCCGAGGGTCCGACGGCGAGCACCGTCACGATGTCGCCCGGGTCGATGACGCCGGCGGCGACACCGGGGGCGAGGCTCAGGGAGACGGTGGAGGCGTTGCACCCGGGCGCCGCGATGCGCCGCGCGCCGACGAGGGCGTCGCGCTGCTTCGCGGTTCCGGTGGGGAGTTCGGGGACCCCGTAAGCCCACGGCTCGGAGAACGCACCCCCGTAGAACGCGTCCCACGCGGCGGGGTCGGTGAGCCGGTGGTCCGCCCCGGCATCGATGACGAGAGGAACGCCCTCGAGCATGTCGGTGTACTGCGCGGACTGACCGTGCGGCAGGGCGAGGAAGACGACGTCGTGACCGGCGAGGATGTCGGGGGTCGTGTCCTGCAGCGTCAGGTGCGCGAGCGACCGGAGGTGCGGCTGGTGGTCGATGAGGGGCTGTCCGGCGTTGGAGTGCGCCGTGACGGTGCGGATCTCGACGTCGGGATGCGACGCGAGGAGGCGGAGGATCTCTCCACCCGCATAGCCGGAAGCGCCGGAGACGGCGACCGAGAAGGTCATGGATTCAACCTTATTGTCTGGAGTGAGCGGGGCCGAAGACGGCGACACCTGCGGCTCGATCCGCCGTGCGCGGAGAGCGGGAGGGGTCGCCTAGCGTCGGCGGTCGCCCAGACGTCGACGCGCGCGGACCACCGTCGAGACGGTGAGGGTCGCGGGCGAGGACATACCGCGACGGTAGCGCCGCGGCATCCGTCGTCGCAAATCGAGCTCAGCGCCCAGGCGGGAGCGCATCGATGAGAGCGAGCTCCTCGGCGCGTTCGAGACCCGCTGCGCGGGAACGGGCGACACCGCGTGCGCGCTCGTCCGCGAGGACGCGGTCGACCGTCTCGGAGAGGGGACGGATGCCGCCGCCCGCCGCCCGATAGGCGGCACCGCTCCGCGCGGCGAACCCGGGTACGTCGGCCGGGAGCCACAACGGGAGCGACCGGGGCCCGGACCAGAAGGCGACGCCGTGACGCTCGAGCCAGTCGGTCGGCGCGGCGTGCATCTCGCCGGTGTGGCCGGCGGTCTCCCGCGCGACGGTGAGGACGTCCGCGAGGGGGTGCGAGTGACCGACCGCATCGACGACACCGTCGAACCCGCGCGCCCCCGATGCCACGACGAACGAGACCAGGTCGTCCACGTCGATCACCTGCGCGCGCAGCTCGGCGGCCTCGGGGACGAGGACGGGCTCCGCCCCGGCGGCGGCGAACCGCGCCGGCCAGTAGCCGAACCGATCCGTCGGGTCTCCGGGGCCCACGATGAGCCCCGGACGGACGATCGCCACGCGGGCGCCGAGCCCAACGGCAGCCTGCTCGCCGGCGACCTTGGCGCGGGCGTAGTCGTCCGGGTCGTCCTCGCCGAGAGGCTCCACCAGGCCCGCGTCCTCGTCGGCGCCCGGGGTGCTCGCGTCGGCATAGACGGACACGCTGGAGATGTACGTCGCGTGCGCGGCACGGTCACCGAGCGCGGATGCCGCGTGGGCGACGTGCGCCGGGACGGAGGAGACATCGACGATCTCATCCCAGTCGGTTCCGGCGAACGTGCGATACGCGTCCGGTTCGGCGCGGTCGAGCACGACGAGCTCGGCACCCTCCGGTGCCGTCCGACCGCCGCGACCGCTGACCGTCACGCGGGCGCCGCGGTCGAGCCAGGCCGCGGCGACCCGCCGGCCCACCCATCCGGTACCGCCGAGGACGAGGACGCGGTCGCTCATGTCGTCGGGAGGGACCGGATGCGGTCGAAGAGCTCGGGTCCGGAGCGGTCGAAGGTCCGCCCACCCAGGAAGACACCGAGGACGGCGGCACCGGCTCCGACGATGAGGCCGACCGCGAGGGTCGCGAAACCCCAACCCGCCGGGCCTTGGACCATGCCGGTGACCGCGATGACGAGGACGGGGAGCGACAGCACGCCGATCACCGCCCACACGACGAAGACGAGGAGTCCGCTGACGAAGGTCTGGCCGGGAACGCTCTTGAACGGACTGTCCCCCGGCGCCGCAACGGGCGCGATGATCATCGCCGACGTCACCGCCGACACCCCGTATCCGACCAGGAGGACCCCCAGGGATGCGCCGAGCACGAGTGCAAGACGCCCGGCATCCCCACTGAGGACGCAGCTCACGATCGAGACGATGACGACGAGAGGGATGCCGAGGCTCGCCGCGCCGAGGAGACGTCCAAGACGGTCGTCTCGGCCGCGGATGCCCGTCGCGAGGACCGTCGCGTACGCCGTGCCGTCGTAGGAGATGTCGGCGTATCCACCGATCGCGAGCATGAAGGCCACGAGGACCGGGGACGCCGCGAACCCGAATCCGTCGACGCCACCGATGAAGGCGAACAGGATCGGGAAGATCGGGACCACGAGCAACTGCCGGAGGTACCGCGGGTCGCGGAGCCACGCGTTGAGCGAACGGGCCCACGTCGCACCGACACCGCCGGTGGGCATGACGCCGAACAGACCGAGCTTGCCGGCGGCCACCTGCCGGCTCGACTGCCGCGGCGGGGCGGATGTCGACCGGTCGACGGCGCGGGACCAGGCCCACCCGAGGACGGCGAGGGTCGCGAGTGCGATAGCCACCCGAGCGAGCGCGAGCACTCCCTCGCCCGCGGCGAGCGCCGGCGCCACACCCCAGGCGGCGCCGAGCGGCGTCCAGGGCAGCACGGCGGCGGCGGCGCCGAAGCGATCGCCCAACGACCCCGTCCCCCCGTCGAGAAGGGCGAGGATGCCGGTGATGAGCGGGCCCGAGAGCATGATGACCACGAGCACGATCGTCCCGATGAGCTCCCGACCGCGCCGATTCCCGCCCATGCCGCCGGAGAGCTCTCCCACGAGTCGCGAGGCGACGACGCAGATCGCGACCCCGATGAGCGCGGCGGGGATGCCCGCGAGCGCCGCCAGCGGCCAGCGCAGCCACAGGATGACGGAGATCAGGGCGACGAGCGTCGTGACGACGCCCGGGATGCCGGTGATCCCCGTACCGGCGAGCGCGAGCATCGTCTGTCGTCGCGTGAACGGGAAGGGGGCCAGGCGACGCGCATCGATCGAAGTGTCCATGCCGGTCGCGACGATGGGGGCGACGACCCATCCGAGGATCAGTGCGCTCCCCCCGAGGATGCTGACGCCGGCCGCGGCGTCGAGGGAGCCGAAGATGCTGAGCGAGATGATGCCCGCCGTCACGGAGGCCAGGATCCCGAGACCCCACAAGGCGCCGAAGATGAACCCGACGAGCTGCCAGGGCCGTCGGGCGAGCGTGTTGAAGAGCGCCCGGTACCGGAGCTTCAGGACTGTCGCAACCACTGCGGCCCCTCACTCGTGTGACGGCCGCCGACGAGCTCGACGAAACGGTCCTGCAGGGTCTGCCCCGCGCGGACCTCGTCGACCGTACCCGCGGCGAGGACCCGTCCGGCCGCGATGACCGCGACGTGGTCGCACATGCGCTGGACGAGGTCCATCGAGTGACTCGAGACGATCACCGATCCGCCCGACGCCGTGTACCCGCGCAGCACGTCTTCGATGTTGGCGGCCGAGACGGGGTCGACGGATTCGAATGGTTCGTCGAGGACGAGCAGTCGTGGTGCGTGCACCAGTGCGCACGCGAGGGCGACCTTCTTGGTCATACCGGCCGAATAGTCAGCGACGATCGTCCCGGCCGCGGGGCGCAGATCCATGAGGTCGAGGAGGTCGGAGACACGGGGCGCGATCTCCGGGCGCGGAAGCCCGAACATCATCGCCGTGTAGGTGATGAGCTGCTCCCCGGTGAGACGGTCGAAGAGCCGAATGCCGTCGGAGAGGTTGCCGATCACGCGCTTGGCAGCGACCGGGTCGCGCCACACGTCGATCCCGTGCACCCAGGCGCCGCCCGCATCCGGACGCAAAAGCCCCGTCGCCATCGACAACGTGGTGGTCTTGCCCGCCCCGTTCGGGCCCACGAGGCCGTAGAACGAGCCGGACGGTACGACCAGATCGATGCCGGCGACCGCCGGAGTCGACCCGAACTGCTTCACCAGGCCGGAGAGATGGAGGGCGGGGACGCTCTGTTGCTCGCTCACGCGGCGAGCCTAGCGAACGGGCGTGTCGCGATGTCCACCCCACCTGGCAGGGTGAGGGGATGCTGCGCACGCTCGCCGTCTCCGGTTACCGATCCCTCCGCGACATCGTGCTGCCCCTCGAAGCGCTCACGGTCGTGACGGGTCCGAACGGCTCGGGCAAGTCCAACCTCTACCGCGCGCTGCGTTTACTGGCATCCGCTGCGCGCGGCGACCTCGTCGGAGCCGTCGCACGCGAGGGAGGTCTGCCGTCCCTGCTGTGGGCTGGGCCGGAGGAAGGTGGCGATCAGGGCACCGTGCGTCGGGGCCCGATCGCGGTGCAGCTCGGGTTCGCGTCGGACGAGCTCGGATACCTCGTCGACCTCGGCATCCCCCAGATCTCCCAGGAGAGCGTGTTCGCCCGTGACCCCGAGATCAAGCGGGAGCAGGTCTTCGCCGGCCCCCTGGCCAAGCCGGCGACCCTTCTGATCGACCGGCTCCGAACGCAGACGCGCGTTCGGGACGGCGCGTGGGTGAGTCTCGACCAGAAGCTCGCTCCGTTCGAGAGCATCATCACGGACCTGGCCGACGGCGACACCGCCCCGGAGCTGCTGGGGCTCCGACGGATGATGAACGGCTGGCGCTTCTACGACCACTTCCGGGTGGATGCGGACGCCCCCGCCCGCCGTCCCCAGGTCGGTACGCGGTCGCCGCTCCTCGCCCACGACGGGTCGAACCTCGCGGCGGTCTGGGCCACGGTCCACGACATGGGCTTCGGGCATCAACTCGATCGCGCCGTCGACGACGCGTTCCCCGGCAGTCGCGTGCGCGTCGAGGCGACCGACGGCGTGCTGCGACTCACCGTCAGGCAGTCGGGGCTCCTGCGGCCCCTGGACGCGGCCGAACTCTCGGACGGGACCCTCCGTTACCTGCTCCTGTGCGCGGCGCTCCTGCCCGCCAGGCCCGCACCCCTCACGGTCCTCAACGAGCCGGAGTCGAGCCTTCACCAGAGCCTGCTCGAACCGTTGGCGCATCTCGTGCGGGCGGCATCCGAGCAGACGCAGGTCATCCTGGTGTCGCACGCGTCCGGGCTCGTCGACGCGATACCCGATGCCAACCGGGTCTCTCTCGAGCGGTACAGCAACGGCACGGCCGTCGAGGGACGGGGCCGATTGGACGGCCCGCCGTGGAACTGGGGCAAGCGCTGAGCAGCCCCCTCGACGGATAGCGTTACGGGATGCCGCCACTCGCCGTCCCCGGTCCGATCCCGACGCGCTCCGGGCCCGTCACGGGCCTCCGCGACCGCGACGTCATCCGCTACCGGGGAATCCCCTACGCGACCGCCGCCCGCGGCGAGGCGCCCGTGGCGGCGCAGGCCGGACGCACAATGCTCAGCGCGGTGACTCCGGCACCTGCCTGTCCGCAGCCGTCGTCGCGGATCCTCGACACCCTCCTGGAGGGCGCCCTCGACGGTGTGAGCCAGTCCGAGGACTGCCAACGCCTGTCGATCACGCTGCCGGCGGACCTCGATCCCGGTGAGGTCGTTCCCGTCATCGTCTGGTTCCACGGCGGCGGATACACAACGGGTGCCGGCGACCTCGAGATCTACGACCCCCGCGCGCTCGTCGTCGAGCAGCGCGTCATCGTCGTCGCCGTGACCTCGCGGCTGGGGCTGCTGGGGTTCGGCGGCGGCGGATCCGGCCCGAGGCATCCGCACGACGGACCGCCCGCCAACCTGGGCCTGCTGGATCAGATCGAAGCGTTGCGCTGGATCCACGCGTCGATCGGCGCGTTCGGTGGGGATCCGACAACCCTCACCGCGATGGGCCAGTCCGCGGGCGCCGACGCGATCCTGCATCTCCTGATCAGCGAGGGGGCGCGCGGACTCATCCGCAGGGCCATCGTGCAGAGCCCGCCCCTCGGCGTCACCGGCGGACGGGAGCGCATGTTCCGAGCGATGGCGCGCGTGACGCGGGCGCTCGCCCCCGACGCCGCGACCGATGCGGTGCTGCGGCGGCAGTCCGGGGCGGAGCGCGCCTCCTGGCCGTTCGGCATCCGTTCGGGGCTTCCGTGGGGTCCGCGCTACGGTCACGCTCCCCTTCCGACCGAAGCGCAGCGGGATGCCGCGTGGCAAGCCGTCGCATCGGACGTCGACCTGCTCATCGGCACGACGCGCGAAGAGATCGCGATGTACCTGCCGGCGCTGCCCGTGGTCGCGCCGCTCCTGCGGGCTCCCGTCCTGGGGCGCGCTTTCCGAGCGCTGCTCATGCGCGCGATGGTGGGGCCGCTGACCCGCGTCGTCTACACGCGGCCCGTGCGGGCATTCGTCGACCGCCACCGAGCGGCGGGCGGTCGCGCCGTGCGGTACCTGCTGGAGGCAGCACCCGCGTCCAGTCCGATCGGAGTCGGACACACCGTCGACGTCCCGCTGGTGCTCGGAACCCGCGATGCCTGGACGCGGACGAGCCTCGTTCCGCCCGACGCCTGGGCCGAAGTCGACGCGCGCGGGCGCGCGGTGCGGAGTGTCTGGGCTGACTTCGCGCGGACCGGCACCGTCGCACCCGACGCGGATGCCGATGCCTGCGGTATGCGCTTCGATCGCGGCTGACCGCAGCACACCCCGCAGGGTGATCGGATCAGTCGCGGATCGCGGCTCCATGCCGCTCGGCCGCGACCGCGACGCCCGCGAGCTTCGCGTCCGTCGCCTCCGCGGCGGTCAGCGTGCGGTCGTCGGCACGGAAGCGCAGGGCGAACGTGAGGCTCTTGGAGCCGTCCGGCAGACCGGTACCCCGGTAGTCGTCGACGAGGCGGATGTCCTCGAGGAGGGGGCCGGCCCCGTCGACGAGCGCGTCGCGCACCGCGCCGGCGGCGAGGTCGGCGGCCACGACGAGCGAGACGTCCTGCGTCGCGGCCGGATAGGTCGCGAGCGAGGGCGCGGCATCCGGTGCTGGCGTGAGTGCGAGCACCGCGTCGAGGTCGAGCTCGGCGACGAAGGCACGGCCGTGCAGGTCAGCGGCCTCCGCGACGGACGGGAGCAACTCGCCGACGTAACCGACCTCGGTGTCCCCGACGAAGAGCGAACCGGCGCGTCCGGGGTGGAGCGCCGCACGCTGGGACTGGCGGACCTCGAACGCGACCCCGGCCGCCGCGGCGACCGTCTGGACCGCACCGAGCGCATCGGCGAGGTCGAAGGCGACCGCCGACTGGCCGGGGCGCTTCACCAGGGCGTTGCCGTGCAGCAGGACGGCGACGTGCCGGGGCTGCGGCGGGATCGATGCGTGCAGTGCGGCGAGCGTGGCCTCATCGGGCAGCTGCGCGAGCGGCGGCACGGTGGTGGTGCCGTACTCGACGCCCTCGACCGGTGCGAACACCGTGCCGGTCTCGAACAGGGCGACGTCGGTGAAGCCGCGGGAGACGTTCCGGTGCGCGATCTGCAGAAGACCGGGAAGAAGCGAACGCCGCAGGAAGGGCGCCTGACCATCGAGCGGGTTGGCGAGCCTGATGGAGGGCAGGTGCTCTCCCGTCGCCGAACCGTGCAGATCGTTCTGATCCTCGGTCGTGAACGGGAACGCGACGACCTCGACGTGGCCGGAGGCAGCCAACGCATTGGCGACGCGACGACGTCCGCGCTGCGCAGCCGTGAGACCGCGTCCGGAGGGAGGCGTCGGGAGGATGGACGGGATCCGATCGAGCCCGTGCAGGCGCGCGACTTCTTCGGCGAGCGTCCATCGGTCGGTGAGGTCGGGGCGCCAGGAGGGCGGGATGACCTCCCAGCCGCCGTCGGCGTCGATGACCTCGCACCCGATGGTCTCGAGCGCGCCGACGATCTCGTCGGTCGTGTAGTCGACGCCGATGAGGCCGCTGACGAACGACTCGGGGAGGTCGACGGACGGGACGAAAACCTCGGCGAAGAGTGCGCCGCCCGTGGTCGTGTCGAGCGTGCCGCCGGCGAGTTCGACCATCAGGTCGGCGACGCGGCGTGCCGCGACGAACGGGATGAGCGGGTCGACGCCGCGCTCGAAGCGCCGGGACGCCTCGCTGGGCAGCTTGTGCCGACGCGCCGTGCGGGCGATCGACACCGGGTCGAAGATGGCCGCCTCGATGAGGACGTTGCGCGTGGCATCCCCCATCTCGGTCTTGCCGCCGCCCATGACGCCCGCCAGGCCGATGGGGCCCGACTCGTCGGTGATGAGCAGGTCCTCGGCGTCGAGGGTGCGCTCCTTGCCGTCGAGGGTCGTGAGCTTCTCCCCTGCCGAGGCGCGGCGGACGGTGATGCCGCCGGTGAGCGTGTCGAGGTCGTAGCCGTGGATCGGGTTGCCCAGTTCGAGCATCACGTAGTTGGTGATGTCGATCAGGATGCCGAGCGAGCGGATGCCGGCGAGCGACAGACGCGCGGTCATCCAGGGCGGCGTCGGCCGGGACCGGTCGACGTCGCGGACGATGCGCACGACGAATTCGCTCGCACCGGGCTTGCCGTGGATGGGAGCCGCATCGTCGACGGTGATGTCGAACCCGCCGGTGGGCTGCTCGAGCTCCTCGAAGGGGCGCAGGCCGGGGTCGATGAAGCGGGCCCGGGTCGCGTGTGCGTACTCGCGTGCCGCACCGCGGATCGAGAGCGCGTACCCGCGGTCGGGCGTGACGTTGATGTCGACGGCGACGTCGTCGAGGCCGAGGAGGGCGATCGCGTCGGTCCCGACCTCGGGGTCGAGGCCTAGTTCCGTCAGGCGGAGGATGCCGGAGTGCTCCTCCCCCAGGCCGAGTTCCTTAGCGGAGGCGATCATGCCGTCCGAGACATGGCCGTACGTCTTCCGCGCCGCGATCGGGAACGGGCCGGGCAGGACTGCCCCCGGCAGTGTCACGACGACCTTGTCGCCCTCGAAGAAGTTGCCGGCGCCGCAGACGATGCCGCGGACGCCGCCGTTCGCCTCGCCGACGTCGACCTGGCACCACCGGATGGTCTTGCCGTTGGACTGCGGCTCGGCCTCGAACGAGACGACGCGTCCGACGACGATCGGACCGGTGAGGTCGAACGCGTGGACGTCCTCCTCCTCGAATCCGACGGAGACGAAGGAGGCGAGGACATCCTCGGGGGTCGTGCCTTCGGCCACATCGACGTACTCGCCGAGCCAAGAGAGCGGGACGCGCATCAGACCACCATTCCGAACTGCTCGCTGAAGCGGACATCGCCCTCGGCCATGTCGCGCATGTCCTGCACATCGCTGCGGAACATCAGCGTCCGCTCGATGCCCATGCCGAAGGCGAAGCCCGAGTACACCTCGGGGTCGATGCCGGCGGCGCGGAGGACGTTGGGGTTCACCATCCCGCATCCACCCCACTCGATCCAGCGCGCGCCACCGGGGAAGGTGGGGTGCCAGAGGTCGAGCTCGGCGGACGGCTCAGTGAAGGGGAAGTAGTTGGTGCGGAACCGGGTCTTCGCCTCGGCACCGAACAAGACCTTCGCGGCGTGGTCGAGGGTGCCCTTGAGGTGCGCCATCGTGATGCCCTTGTCGATCACGAGCCCCTCGAACTGCGTGAAGGCAGGGAGGTGCGTCGCATCGAACTCGTCGGTGCGGTAGACCCGGCCCGGGCAGAGGATGTAGATCGGCACGTCGCGCTCGAGCATCGAGCGGACCTGCACCGGGCTCGTGTGCGTGCGCATGACGAGGTGGCGGGCGACCGGGTCGACGAAGAACGTGTCCTGCATCTGCCGCGCCGGGTGATCGGGCGCGAAGTTGAGGGCGTCGAAGTTGAACCACTCGTGCTCGAGTTCGGGTCCCTCCGCGATCTCCCACCCCATGCCGACGAAGAGGTCGGCGATCTCCTCCTGGAGGAGGGAGATGGGATGCCGCGCCCCGACCCGTCCGCGCGGGGCGATCGCCGTGATGTCGACGCGTTCGGCTTCGAGCTTCGCTGCGGTCTCGGCGGCGGCGAGCTCGGCCTCTCGAGCCGCGAGCGCCTGGTTGACGCGACCGCGAGCCTGACCGACGAGCTTGCCCGCCGCGGCCTTCTGGTCGTTCGGCACGTTCCGCAGCTGCGCGTTGAGCCGCGCGAGCGGGGAACCCTCAGCGCTGTGCGCGGATCGGGCCGCTTTGAGGGCAGCCGTGTCGGGTGCGGCGGCGAAGGCTGCCAGCGCGTCAGCGACGGCGGCATCCACCGCCTCGGGGGTGATCTCGGGTGCGTCGGACACGAGAGACGAGTCTACCGGCGGGCGGGAGTGCGGCCCGCCGGTGAGTCGTCAGATCCCGTGGGAGTCGAACTTGCCGGCGCCTTTCTGCGCTGCGATGAGCTCGGTGTCGGTGGTCTCTGCAATCGGTCTGGCCGGCGCCGCCACTGCGGTGCTCGGCGATCGCCGAAGCCGCTTCTCGACGCGATTCGCGACGAGCGACAGCAAGAGGCACAGGACGATGTAGATCGCCGCGACGATGAGGGTGGCGGGGACGATCGGCGATCCGTACGTCGACTGCGACCCGATGAAGCGCGCGTAGAAGAGGAGCTCCTCGTACGTGATGATGTAGCCGAGCGCGGTGTCCTTCAGCGTGACGACGAGCTGGGCGATGATCACCGGCATCATGGCACGCACGGCCTGCGGCAGGAGTACCAGCCGCATGACTCCGCTCTTGCGCAGTCCGATGGCGTATCCCGCCTCCTTCTGCCCCCGAGGCAACGACTCGACGCCGGCACGGATGACTTCGGCGAGAACCGACCCGTTGTAGGCGATGAGCGCGATCACGACCGCCCAGTAGGGCTCGAGGCGCACACCGGCGGCAGGCAGGCCGTAGTACAGGAGGAACATCATGACGAGGACCGGGATCGCCCGAAGGACCTCGATGACGGCGGTGAACGGAGCCCTCACCCACGCGTGATCGGAGAGGCGCCCGATCGCGAGGACGAATCCGAGGACGAGCGCGCCGACAGCCGCCGCGCCGAACGCGAGCAGCGTGTTGCCGGCGGCCTTGGCGACGTTGATCCACACGTTGGTGAACGTGAACGCGTACCACTTCTCCCCGGTGAACTGACCCGTCGCGACGAGCCGCCAAACGAAGAAGCCGATGACCGCGGCGACGAGCAAGACCGTGACGCCCGCGATGATGCGGTTGCGGGCGATGGCCTTCGGACCGGGGACGTCATAGAGAACGCTGCTCATCGCGTCACCTTCCAACGGAGCTCGAGTCGTCGCTGCAACCACGACAGCAGGAGCACGAGAGCGATGAAGATGATCATCACCCAGAGGATCACGACCATCTGGCTCTCGCCTCGCTCACTCAGGTAGGCGCGGATTGAACCGAGGTTCACGACGGAGAAGCCGGCGGCGACCGTCGTGTTTTTCAGGAGAGCGATGAAGACGCTCATCATCGGGGGGATCACGGAACGGAACGCCTGCGGCATGACCACGAGCGACATGACCTGTCCGAACCTCAGCCCCAGCGCACGCGCGGCCTCGGCCTGACCGACCGGAACCGTGTTGATGCCGGACCGGATGGTCTCGGCGACGTACGTCGCGGTGTAGATGCCCAGAGCAGCGATGCCGAGCTGGACGGGGTCGATCCGCAGCTCGAGGAGCGGGGGCAACGCGAACGCGAATCCGAAGAAGACGAGGGTGAGCGGAGTGTTCCGGATGGTGTTGACGTAGAGCGTGCCGACCGCACGGGCGATCGGTACCGGGGAAACGCGCATCGCCCCGACGGTGATGCCGAGGACCAGCGCCAATGCGCCGCCTCCGAAGAACAGGATCAGGGTGCCGACCAGGGCGTCGCGCCAGAGGTCGAGGTTGTCGGTGATGACGCCCACAGGCGTTCCTTCCGGTGGATCGGGATCGGGGGCGGCTCGTGCCGCCCCCGATCGTCGTCAGTTCTCGACTGCAGGCTGAGTCGCAGTGATGCCTGCGGGCGCGAGGTGCTCGTCGAACAGCGCGGTCCAGACATCCCCACCGTCGGTGAACAGGGTGTTGATGTGATCCTTCAGCACCGTGTCGCCCTTGGGCAGACCGACTCCGTAGTTCTCCGTGCTGAACGGCTCGCCGGCGATCTTGAGCTTGTCGGGCTGCTGCGCGACGTATCCGGCGAGGATCGCCTCGTCCGTCGTGATGGCGTCGACCTGCCCCTGGAGGAGCGAGTCGATGCACTGGGAGTAGGTGTCGTACTCACGGGTGTCACCCGGGCTGTACTCGTCACGGATCCGCTGGAGCGGCGTCGAGCCCGTCACCGAGCACACGACCTTACCGGCCAAGTCGTCGGGCCCGGTGATGTCCGTGTTGTCCTTCGCAACCAGCAGACCCTGCCCCGTGACGAAATACGGACCGGCGAAGTCGATCTGTTCCTTGCGAGAGTCGGTGATGGAGTACGTGCCGACGTAGTAGTCGATGTCGCCGTTCACGAGCGACTGCTCACGGTTGGCCGACGGAATCGACTTGTACTCGATCTTGTCCTCGTCGAATCCGAGAGATGCGGCGATCCAACGCGCGATGTCCACGTCGAAGCCCGTGCGCTCGCCGGATGCCGCATCCTCGTAGCCGAGGCCCGGCTGGTCGCTCTTGACGCCGATGACGACCTTGTCCCGCTCGCTCATCGCGTCGAATGTCGGGCTACCGTCGAGCTTCACGTCGCTCGCGACCTCCCAGAGGGCCTTGGTGTCGTCGTCTCCGCCGGCAGCGCCGCCGGGTGCGGTCGGGCTGCCGCTGTTGCAGCCTGCGAGTGCGAGTGCCGCGATCGCGATGCCGGCGAAGGCGCCGGCAAGTCGTGTCTTACGCATGTGATCCTCCTGGTTTCGTGTCGTTCGTCGTTCGTCGCGCCGGTGCAGGGCGCGGACGTCTCAGTGGGTGATGAGCTTGGAGAGGAAGTCCTTCGCGCGGTCGCTCTTCGGGTTCGTGAAGAACTCTTGCGGCGTCGCTTCCTCGACGATCAGCCCGTCGGCCATGAAGACCACGCGGTCAGCAGCCTTGCGGGCGAAGCCCATCTCGTGGGTGACGACGATCATCGTCATCCCGTCCTGGGCGAGGCCGACCATGACGTCGAGGACCTCGTTGATCATCTCGGGGTCGAGGGCCGAGGTCGGCTCGTCGAAGAGCATGACCTTCGGCTTCATCGCCAGGGCGCGAGCGATCGCGACGCGCTGCTGCTGACCACCCGAGAGCTGGGCGGGGAGCTTGTCGGCCTGGTGGCCGACGCCCACGCGGTCGAGGAGCTCACGGGCGAGCTTCTCGGCATCCGCCTTCTTCATGCCCTTGACCTTGATCGGGCCGAGCGTGACGTTCTCGAGGATCGTCAGATGCGAGAACAGGTTGAACGACTGGAAGACCATGCCGACATCGGCACGGAGCGCCGCGAGCGCCTTCCCTTCGGCGGGGAGATCGGCGCCGTCGATCGTGATCGACCCGCTCGTGATCGTCTCGAGCCGGTTGATCGTGCGGCAGAGCGTCGACTTGCCCGACCCGGACGGGCCGACCACGACGACGACCTCGCCGCGGTTGACCGACAGGTCTATGTCGGTGAGGGCCTGGAAGTCGCCGTAGTGCTTCTGCACGTTCGTCAGGACGACGAGCGGCTGGCCGCGGCGGACGTCGATGTTCGACGTGCGCGGCGCAGGATCGGCAGCAGGAGTGGTCATGCTCCGACCCTATGGGGGATGACGCCCGGAGACCCGCCTGGTTGCGCGGGGTTTACAGTTCCGTAATCATTTGGGGTCGCGACTGGCGCGTTGCGCGAAGGCAGACTCGTAGAGGCAGACGCTCGCCGCAGTGGCAAGGTTCAGCGATTCCGCGCGACCGTAGATCGGGAGTCGGAGCGACAAGTCGACGAGCGACAGCGCCTCGTCGTCCAGGCCGCGCGCTTCGTTGCCGAAGACCCAGGCGGTCGGTTCGGCGAGCGTCGCGCGATGGTCGACGAAGTCCGCTCCCCCGACGTCGGCGGCAACGATCCGCAGCCCCGCCGAGCGGGCACGACCGGCGGCATCCGCCAGTTCGATACCGACGGCCACCGGAAGGTGGAAAAGCGAACCGGTCGTCGCGCGGACGACCTTGGGGTTGAAGGGATCGACGGTGCGACCGGTGAGGATGACCGCGTCGGCACCGACGGCATCCGCTGCTCGGATGATCGTGCCCAGGTTGCCGGGATCGCGCACCTCCTCGCAGATCACGATGAGCTTCGGGTCATCGGCGAAGATGTCGCGCACCGACGTCGGCACCTGCCGGGCCACCGCGATGATTCCCTGCGGGGTCACGGTGTCGGCCATCGCCTCGATCACGGCCTCGCTCGCGAACTCTACATCGACGTCCGCGTCGGATGCCGCATCGCGAATGTCCTGGTGCTTCTCCCATGCCGACGGAGTCGCATACAACTCGATGAGCGTGTCGGGCCGCCAGACGAGGGCCTCCCTCGCCGCCTGCGGACCTTCGAGCAGGTAGAGCCCGGTCTCTTGACGGGCTGCACGCTTGGTCAGCTTCGCAACAGCGCGGACACGCGGCGATCGGGGGTTCTCGAGCACGTTCTCAGTGTAGGGCGCGGGTACGGCGGGCACGCGAAAGGGCGCCCTCCGAAGAGGACGCCCTTTCTGAAAGGTGACGCGGTCAGGCCTTGGGGGCGTTGACGTCAGCCGGCAGCGCAGCCTTGGCGGTCGCGACGAGCGACGCGAAGACGGCGGGCTCGTTCACCGCGAGCTCGGCGAGCATGCGACGGTCGACCTGGACACCCGCGAGGCCGAGGCCCTGGATGAAGCGGTTGTACGTGACACCGTTCTGGCGGGCAGCGGCGTTGATGCGCTGGATCCAGAGGCGACGGAAGTCGCCCTTGCGCTTGCGACGGTCCCGGTATGCGTAGACGAGCGAGTGGGTGACCTGCTCCTTCGCCTTGCGGTACAGGCGCGAACGCTGTCCGCGGTAACCGGAGGCGCGCTCGAGGATGACGCGACGCTTCTTGTGGGCGTTGACAGCCCGCTTGACTCTAGCCATTTCTTCTACTTCCTAAATCTGCGTCGGCGATCAGATGCCGAGGAGCTTCTTGGCGACCTTGGCGTCACCCTTGGCCAGGACCTGCTCCTGGTCGAGGCGACGGGTACGACGGGTCGCCTTGCCCTCGAGGTTGTGGCGCAGGTTGGCCTGCTGCTTCATCAGCTTGCCGCTGCCGGTGACCTTGAAACGCTTCTTGGCACCCGAGTGGGTCTTCTGCTTCGGCATATCTCTTCCTTCGTTGGGGATCCCGCGGACGGGAGTCTGTGGTGCGCTTACTCCGCCGGAGCGGAAGCGGGGGTCTGTTCGTCGTCGGCCTGACCACCGCGCGCATCGCGCGCTGCCTGCTTGGACGCCGCGCGAACGGCGTTCTGCTCGGTCTTGACCTCGGACTTGTTCTTGTGGGGCGCGACGACCATGACCATGTTGCGTCCGTCGATCGTGGGGTTGGATTCCACGGTGCCGAACTCGGCCACATCCTCGGCGAACTTGCGGAGGAGACGGACACCCTGCTCGGGGCGCGACTGCTCGCGACCGCGGAAGAGGATCATCGCCTTCACCTTGTCGCCCGCCTGGAGGAAGCCCTCGGCGCGCTTGAGCTTGGTTATGTAGTCGTGCGCCTCGATCTTCAGACGGAACCGGACCTCCTTGAGGACGGTGTTCGCCTGATTGCGCCGCGCTTCCTTGGCCTTCTGCGCAGCCTCGTACTTGAACTTGCCGTAATCCATGATCTTGACCACGGGGGGCTTCGAGTTCGGGGCTACCTCGACGAGATCGAGGTCGGCCTCCTGGGCCAGGCGCATGGCCACCTCGATGCGGACGACGCCGACCTGCTCACCCGCGGGTCCGACGAGGCGGACCTCGGGGACGCGGATGCGGTCATTGGTGCGGGGATCGCTGATGCGGAACTCCTCTTCGTGCGGTGGACGGCCTCCGGTGACACGGAAAATGTGTCGCCGGGCGGAAGATCGTCACGTCCACCCCGCACGATGCATGCATCGGCGTTCTGTTCTGCACCCTGGACAACCTCGACGAGCGAGGCGGAGTGCGAGACCCGGTAGCCTGGAGCGGCAAGCGCGGGTGGGATGTGATCCTCTTTCGACACGGAGCAGAACACTCCGGTGCCCGCAGAAGTCTAGCAGAGAGCAGCACGTGAGTACTATTCCGGCCGACCACAGTGATCACGACCCCGAGCGCCTCTCGCGCTGGGAAGAACAGGAGCGGGTCGCACAGTCCGCCACGCGCGACATCGCGGACGTCCCGGCCGTCGAGGTGATCACCACCACGTCCGTTCACCTCATGAGCGCCGCCGCCGTGAAACTCGGTCTCGCCGACGACCCCGACCAGCAGAAGGACCTCGACGAGGCCCGCAAGCTGATCAACGCACTCGCCGGCCTGATCACCGCCGCCGCCCCCGAGGTGAGCGACATGCACGCGCGCTCGCTCCGTGACGGGCTGCGGACGCTGCAACTCGCGTTCCGCGAAGCATCCTCGATCCCCGACCCGATCGGCAAGGGCCCGGGCGAGAAGTGGACCGGTCCCGTCAACTGACACCGATACGAAGGGGGATGCCGTGCGGCATCCCCCTTCGTTCGTATCAGGCGCGGACGAGTTTGACCGTCAGGGCGTCCACGAGGACGGCGACGCGATCGTCCGCCGCCCACCGGGATGCGAGTCGCTGCAGGATGGCGTCGAGCGCGGGCTGATCGAGACCGTCGACGAGGTGCAGGCTCACGACGAGCTCGGGCCCCCGCAGACGCGAGTGGGGGTCTCCCGTCGCGACCGACAGATCCAGGACACCGAGCTCGGTGCCGATCGACTCCTGCAGGCCGGCGAAGACCTCCGGCGACACGTGCGGAGCCTCCCACGGCAGTCCCTGCCCGATCGCCCACACCGCGGGACGACGCAGGACGAACTCCGTTTCGCTGCCGGGGTCGATGACGATGAGATCCGTGTCGTCCGCCGCGGCCGAGAGCGCGGTCCGGATGCCGTCAGCGGGGACCGGGCGGGCCGCGGCATCCCATCGCGACATCGCTGCGACCGACGTGAACACCGGCAGCACGCGACGGCCGTCGGGAGCGGCGACCGTGACGATCGAGAGTTCCTGCGTCTTGTCGACGATCAAGCCGGTCGGCCCGACGCCCTCCTCGCCCTTCTCGGCGACCAGGGGGATGAGGAGGCGAGCCGTCCGGTAGGCGTCGACCACGGCTCCCGCCGAGCCCTCACCCGCGTGGAAGGCGGTCAGCGCCGCGAGCAGCGCCGGATCAGCGCTGCCGTCGTCTCCGCTGTGGGGGTTCGGCTGGAAGCTCCGCCCCTCCCAGGGGACGCCGGCGGAATCGGCCGCGCCGCCCGAGTGGGGGTCAGTGTCCGGCGACATCCAGCGCCTCGGCCAGCGTGAACGCGCCGGCGTACAGGGCCTTCCCGACGATCGCGCCCTCGACGCCCAGCGGGACGAGTTCGCGGAGCGCCGCGATGTCGTCGAGGCTCGAGATCCCACCGGATGCGACGACGGGCTTGTCGGTGCGGACGGCGACCTCGCGCAGCAGCTCGATGTTCGGCCCCTGCAGCGTGCCGTCCTTCGTCACGTCGGTGAGCACGTAGCGGCTGCAACCGGCATCCTCGAGACGGTCCAGGACCTGCCACAGGTCGCCGCCGTCACGGGTCCACCCGCGGGCTGCCAGGGTCGTCCCGCGGACGTCGAGCCCGACGGCGATCGCCTCGCCGTAGCGGAGGATGACGTCGGCCGCCCATTCGGGGTTCTCGAGAGCCGCGGTGCCGAGGTTGATGCGGGTCGCACCGGAGTCGAGCGCCGCGTCGAGGGATTCGTCGTCACGGATGCCGCCCGAGAGCTCCACCTTCACGCCGCGGAGCGATTTGATCACCTTGCGCAGCAGTGACGCGTTCGAGCCGCGACCGAAGGCCGCGTCGAGGTCGACGAGGTGGATCCACTCCGCGCCCTGGCGTGCCCACTCCTGCGCTGCGTCGACCGGGTCGCCGTAGCTCGTCTCGGTGCCGGCCTCACCCTGCGTCAGTCGGACGGCCTTGCCGTCGGCGACGTCCACAGCGGGCAGCAGGGTCAGTTCGGGCGTGGATGCGAATTCGTTCATGGCTCCGGGTGGGATGGGGTGCACGCCGGGCGCGCGCACAAGGGGACAGGTTACTCCGACGCAGGGAGCGAAGAGATCCAGTTGGAGAGCAAGCGGATGCCGGCGGTCCCCGACTTCTCAGGGTGGAACTGCGTCGCCGAGAGCGGGCCGTTCTCGACGGCCGCGAGGAACGGCCGGCCGTAGTCGCACCAGGTCAGCACCGGCTCGCGGAACGGCTTGATGACGTCGAGCGTCCAGTCCTGCGCACCGTAGGAGTGGACGAAGTAGAACCGCTCGTCCTCGAGACCGGCGAACAGCGTGGAGCCCTCGCCCGTGCGGACGGTGTTCCACCCCATGTGCGGAAGCACCGGCGCCTGGAGTTCGGTGACCGACCCCGGCCACTCCCCCATCCCCTCGGTGTCGACCCCGCGCTCGACGCCGAGTTCGAACATGACCTGCATCCCGACGCAGATGCCGAGCACCGGCATCCCGCCCGCCAGGCGGCGACCGATGAGCTCGTCACCGCGACTCGCGCGGAGTGCGGACATGACCGCGGAGAACGCGCCGACTCCCGGGACGAGCAATCCGGCCGCGTCCGCGATGAGGCCGCGATCCTTGGTCAGTCGCGCATCGGCGCCCGCCTCGATCAGCGCTTTGACCGCCGAGTGGACGTTGCCGGAGCCGTAATCGAGAACCGCGACGACCGGTGCTGCGGTCACAGGGCGCCCTTCGTGCTCGGGATGCCCTGGACGAGCGGATCGAGCGCCTTCGCCTGACGGAAGGCGCGCGCGAACGCCTTGAACTCGGCCTCGGCGATGTGGTGGGGGTCGCGTCCGCCGAACAGCGTGACGTGGACGGTCAGACCCGCGTGGAACGCGATCGCCTCGAACGCGTGGCGGACGAGCGAGCCGGTGAAGTGGCCGCCGATGAGGTGGAACTCGTACCCCTCGGGCTCTCCGGAGTGAACCAGGTACGGACGCCCGCTGATGTCCACGACCGCCTGGGCGAGTGCCTCATCGAGGGGAACGAGGGCGTCGCCGTAGCGGGAGATGCCCGCCTTGTCGCCGAGCGCCTGACGGATGGCCTGCCCGAGGACGATCGCCGTGTCCTCCACCGTGTGGTGAGCGTCAATGTGCGTGTCGCCCGTCGCGCGGACGGTCAGATCGGTGAGCGAGTGTTTCGCGAAAGCCGTGAGCAGGTGGTCGAAGAACGGCACCGTCGTGTCGATCGTGCTCTGGCCGGTGCCGTCGAGATCCAGCTCGAGCTCAATCGTCGACTCGCTGGTCGCACGCCGGACGGAGGCGGTGCGGGACGCGGGGGTGCTCATGCGTCGAGTCTATCGACGCGCGGCATCCGTCCCGCCGCCCGATGTCGCGGTGCGACTCAGAGCGAGGCGAGCGCCTCGAGGAATGCCGTCGACTCCTCTTCGCTGCCCGCGGAGACGCGAAGGGTGTGCGGTAGCCCGACGTCCCGGACGAGGATGCCGCGGTCGTACAAGCCCTGCCACGTGGCCTGCGGGTCATCGACGCCGCCGAAGAGGACGAAGTTCGACCAGCTCTCGTATGGCGAGTACCCGAGGGCGCTGAGGGTGGCGGAGATCCGGTCGCGCTGGGCGACGATGTCATCGACCATCCGGAGCATCGTGGGCGCGTGCCGCAGGGCAGCGGTCGCAGCCGCCTGCGTGAGCGCGCTCAGGTGGTACGGCAGGCGCACCAGCCGGAGTGCGTCGATCACCGCAGGGTCGGCGGCGAGGTACCCCACCCGCGCACCGGCGAAGGCGAAGGCCTTGCTCATCGTCCGGGAGACGACGAGACGCTCGCGCCCGTGGAGAAGAGTCAGCGCCGAGGGCTCGTCGTGCGGCGCGAACTCCTGATACGCCTCGTCGACGATCACGATGCCCTGGGACGCGTCGTAGACCGCCTCGATGACATCGAGGGAGAGGGGCGTGCCCGTCGGGTTGTTCGGCGAGCAGAGGAACACGACATCGGGCTGTGCACGCTCGACCTGCTCGGCGGCGTCGGCCGCGGTGAGCGTGAAGTCCTCGCCGCGGGAGCCGCTGACGTACGTGGCGCCCGTCGCCCCCGTCAGCAGCGGATACATCGAGTACGTCGGCGAGAACCCGAACGCCGTCCGCCCCGGGCCGGCGAACGCCTGCAGCAGGTGGTGGAGGACTTCGTTCGACCCGTTCGCCGCCCAGATCTGCTCCGGTTCGAGACCGTGGCCGAGGTAGTCGGCGAACCCCTCTCGTAACACCGTGAACTCGCGGTCGGGGTACCGGTTGATGTCGCGGAGCGCCTGAGCGACAGCATCCAGGATGTCGTCCGCGACGTCTTCGGGAACAGGGTGGGTGTTCTCGTTGACGTTCAACGTCACCGGGAGGGAGGCCTGCGGGGCTCCATATGGGATCTGACCGCGCAGGTCGTCACGGAGGGGTAGGTCGTCGAGACTCGCACTCACCCCGCCATCGTAGGACGTCACGACGCCTTATTCGGCCGCCTGAGCACTGTAGGAGGCGGGGATCGCGAGGGACTCGCCGGCGTCGACGGCAGTGGACGGGAGGGCGTTGAGGCGGACGATCTCGTCGATGACGTCACGCGGGTCGCTGTCGGGTGCGATGTCCTGGGCGATGGTCCACAGCGAGTCGCCGGGCAGAACGGTCACGGTGCTGAAGGAACCCGCGGGCGTGCCCGCATCGCCACTGGCGAGTGCGCCGCCACCCGAAAGGATGCCGACACCCAGGGCGACGACGGCAGGCAGAGTCGCAACGGTCATGAGGACGCGGCGCCCACGCGTCGTGAGACGCAGACGGGTGCGGACAGGGACCGGACGGGCGGGGGTGATGGTGGTGATCGAGTTCATGGTGTCCTCCTCGGGGCAACCCCGGTCAGATGAGATCTTCGCCCCCGCCCATCGGCCGGGACGGGCGGGTGCGAAGTTCTCTTCCGAATCTATCTTCGATATTCGTACACTGTCAAGAGAGCGGTTATCCGCAGATCGATCGAAGACGACACGCGGTCGGCTACGGGACGATCCCATCGACACCGGATACGGTTTCGATGAACAGAGCCCATCACCAACCTCCGACATTCGAAGGCGAGTGCCCCCGGCTCGACGTCCGACGCCCGGAAAACCGGCGGGGACGCAGGGCCGTGAAAGGAACGACATGAGCGACAAGCCGCAGACCCGCCGGCGCAAGAGCCTGAGCGACAAGCAGCTCGCGATCCTCGAGGTGATCCAGCGGTCGATCGCTCGCTACGGGTATCCGCCGAGCATGCGTGAGATCGGGGATGCGGTCGGCTTGAAGTCGCTCTCGAGCGTCACCCATCAGCTCAATCAGCTCGAGCTGAGCGGGTACCTCCGTCGCGATCCCGGCAAGACCCGGGCTATGGAGGTCCTCATCGACCTCCCGGGCGCCGCGGGGGAGAACCCGGCCGATGCCGCGCCCGCCGTGGGCGACGCCGCCATGGTCCCCCTGGTCGGACGCATTGCCGCGGGGGTGCCGATCACCGCCGAGCAGCAGGTCGAGGAGATCTTCCCCCTTCCCCGTCAGCTCGTCGGCAAGGGCGACCTGTTCATGCTGAGGGTGTCGGGGGACTCGATGATCGACGCCGCCATCTGCGATGGCGACTGGGTCGTCGTGCGCTCGCAGGCGGATGCGTCAAATGGTGAGATCGTCGCGGCGATGCTCGACGACGAAGCCACCGTCAAGACGTTCCGCCAGCGCGACGGACACACCTGGCTCCTCCCCCGCAACTCCGCGTTCGAGCCGATCCTCGGCGACGACGCGGTCGTCCTCGGGAAGGTCGTCGCTGTCCTTCGAGCCGTGTGATCCAGGTGGGCGCCACCGCGTAGCGTGAGGGCATGACGACGGTCGCTCCTTACGGTTCGTGGATCTCGCCCCTGTCCGCTGCGGACGCCTCCGCCGCGGCGCCGCGTTACGACGGTGCACGTTTCGTGGCCAACGAGGTCTGGTGGGGAGAGTCGCTGCCCGATCAGGGCGGTCGCTCGTCGATCCGGCGCTCGGTCGACGGCGAGGTCGAGGATCTCCTCCCCGCCCCGTGGAGCGCGCGCTCCCGCGTGCACGAGTACGGCGGCGGGTCGTGGACGACCGATGAGGACGGTCGGCTCTTCTTCGTCGAGAAGTCCGATCAGCGCGTCTGGTCGCTCCGCAGAGGAGAGGAGCCGACGCCGCTCACCTCCGACGACCCGCAGGCCCGTCACGGCGGCCTGCGGTGGCAGCACGGGGTGCTGCTCGCGATCCGGGAAGTGCACGACGGCAGCCCCGTGCCACGGCGATCGATCGTGTCCATCCCCCAGGACGGCGGCGAGGCGCGCGAGATCGTCGGGGGAAGCGACTTCCTCGCGCAACCGGCGCTGTCGCACGACGGCAGGCACCTCGCCTGGGTGGCGTGGGACCACCCGGACATGCCCTGGGACCGCACGCAGATCCGGGTCGGAGACCTCGCCCACGGCACCGTGACGACCTGGCGCTCGATCACGTCCGGCGGGACAGCGGCACTTCAGCCGGAGTGGGATGCCTCCGGCCGGCTCATCTGGCTCGACGACCCCTCGGCCGGTCCGACCGCCGGTCGGTGGAACCTGTGGCGGCGGGACGTGGCATCCGATCTTCCGGCGGAGCCGATCGCCCCCGCGGACGCCGACACCGGAGGCGGACTGTGGGTGCTCGGCGTCCGGTGGTACGCACTCCTGCCGGACGGCGGGATCGTCGCGGTCCGGACGCACGGCGCCGACGAGGTGGTGCGCATCGACGCGGAGGGGACCGCCCGCGCGACCGGCATCCCCGTCCGATCGCGCGCGGTCGTCGAGGATACCCTCGGATCCCGCGTGCTGGTGTCGGGGATGGCGCCCGGGGTCACCGGCATCTGGCAGCTCGACCAACACGGCGACGTGACGCTCGTCGTGGGCTCGCGCTCCGACCTCGGCGACGAGTGGATCCCCCCGGCGCGCCCCTTCACGGTGCACAGCCGCCACGGCGACGTCCACGCGTTCGATCACCCGCCCACCAACCCGCACCACACGGCGCCCGAGGGCGAACTTCCGCCGTACATCGCCCTCGTGCACGGCGGCCCGACGGCCCACGTCGGCGGTGTGGCCGACAGCCGGATCACCTTCTTCACGAGCCGGGGCATCGGCGTCGTCGAGGTGAACTACGGCGGCTCGACCGGCTACGGGCGGGCCTATCGCGATCGGCTCCGCGGGCAATGGGGCGTCGTCGATCGCGACGATGTCGCAGCCGCGGCATCCGGTCTCGCCGCGGAGGGACGAGCGGATGCCGCGCGCCTCGCGATCGCGGGGAGCTCGGCCGGCGGCTGGACCGTGCTCGCGGCCCTCGTCGGCACCGACGTCTTCGCCGCGGGGATCTCCCGCTACGGCGTCGGAGACGCGCGCCTGCTCGCCACCGACACCCACGACTTCGAGGCCCGCTACCTCGACGGTCTCATCGGGCCGCTCCCCGCGGCGGAGGCGTTGTACCTCGAGCGCTCACCGCTCAGCCACACGGAGGGCTTCCGCGTGCCGGTCCTGCTCCTGCAGGGATCGGACGACGCGGTCGTGCCGCCGACGCAGGCGGAGGCCATCCGCGACGCCCTGGCCGAACGCGGCGTGCCGCACGCCTACGTCCTGTACGACGGCGAGGGGCACGGGTTCCGACGAGCGGAGACCGTCGTGCACGCGCTCGAATCCGAGCTGGCCTTCCTCGGTCAGGTGTTCGGCTTCGAGACCCCCGGGGTCCCCGCGATCGCGCTCAGCTGAGTCCGAGCCGATCGGTCAGCGCGCGTACGGCGCGAGCTCGGCCGCCAGCCGCTCCGACACGTGGGCGTGGACGGCGGTGCCGCCCTCCTCGTGACGGGTCGACAGGATATGACCGGACTCGTGGACGGCGCTGACGAGATCGCCGCGGTCGTACGGGACGAGCGCGTGGACCTCGACGGCCGGCAACGGCAGAGCGTCCTCGATCGTCGCGCGCAGCTCGACGATGCCTTCGCCGGTGCGCGACGAGACGAAGTGCGCCTTCGGCTCGAGGCCGCGCAGCACGAGGCGCGTGTCGGGGTCGATCAGGTCGGCCTTGTTGAAGACGACGATCTCGTTCGTCGAGCGCGCCCCCACATCGCCCATGACGTCGCGGACGGTCGCGAGCTGTGCGGCCGGGTCGGGGTGCGACCCGTCGACGACGTGCACGATGACGTCCGCGTCGCCGACCTCCTCGAGCGTCGAGCGGAACGCCTCGACCAGCTGGTGCGGGAGGTTGCGGACGAACCCGACGGTGTCGGTGAGCGTGTAGACCCGACCGTCGGCCGCCTGCGCGCGACGGACGGTCGCGTCCAGGGTCGCGAACAGCGCGTTCTCGACGAGGACGCCCGCGCTCGTCAGCTTGTTGAGCAGACTCGACTTGCCGGCGTTCGTGTACCCGGCGATCGCGACCGACGGGATCGTGTTGCGCTTGCGCTCGGCACGCTTGGCCTCACGGGCCGGCTTGAAGTCGCGGATCTGACGGGCCAGCATCGCCATGCGCGTGCGGATGCGTCGGCGGTCGAGCTCGATCTTCGTCTCACCCGGACCGCGCGAGCCCATACCGGCGCCGCCGGCGCCGACCTGGCCACCGGCCTGTCGGCTCATCGAGTCACCCCAGCCGCGCAGGCGCGGAAGGAGGTATTCGAGCTGGGCGAGTTCGACCTGCGCCTTGCCCTCTCGGCTCTTCGCGTGCTGGCTGAAGATGTCGAGGATGACGGTGGTCCGGTCGATGACCTTGACCTTGACGACGTCCTCGAGGGCGCGTCGCTGGCTGGGCGCGAGCTCGGTGTCGGCGATGACCGTGTCGGCACCGACGGCGACGACCAGGTCGCGGAGTTCCGCCGCCTTACCGCGGCCGATGTACGTCGCGGGATCGGGATGCGGACGACGCTGCAGCACGCCGTCGAGGACGACGGCCCCGGCTGTCTCGGCGAGTGCGGCGAGCTCGCGCAACGAGTTCTCGGCATCCTCCGTCGACCCCTGGGGGTAGACGCCCACGAGCACGACGTTCTCCAGCCGCAGCTGGCGGTACTCGACCTCGGTGACGTCCTCGAGTTCGGTGGACAGCCCCGGGACGCGGCGGAGCGCGGCGCGCTCCTCGCGGTCCCACTGGTCGCCGTCCGTGTCGCCGTAGGCGACGGTGCTCTCGTCCTGCAGCGCCTGTGCGGCGCCGAACACGCGCACCCCCGAACGCGACTCCGCTCGCGCCAGCACGCGGTCTACCGGGTCCACCGGCTCGTCCGTCGCGGCAGGGGTGGTGGTGTCTGTCATGTGATCCTTTCGCGGCCTCGCGGCCATCCGTGAACTCTAGCTTCCCGCGGCTTCCACCGCCTCCGCTACGCTCGTCGCATGGGGAGCGACCATTACTTCAGCGCGTCCCCGTCCAGCTCCGAGAACCTCCGCCGCATCCGTGTGTCCCTCGCCGGTCGCGACGTCGAGGTGACGACAGCGGGCGGGGTCTTCAGTCCCGACCATGTGGACGGCGGGACGGCGGTGCTCCTGGCGAACACGCCTCCGCCCCCGGCGGGCGGTCATCTTCTCGATCTCGGATGCGGCTGGGGTCCCATCGCACTGTCGCTCGCCATCGACGCGCCTCACGCGACGGTGTGGGCCGTCGACGTCAACGAGCGAGCCTTGGACCTCGTCCGCCGCAACGCTGCGGAACTCGGCCTCGATAATGTCAACGCCGTGCTGCCCGAAGATGTTCCGAGCGACGTCGCCTTCCGCACCATCCGGTCCAACCCGCCGATCCGTGTCGGCAAGGATGTCCTGCACGGACTGCTCGAGACGTGGATTCCCCGGCTCGCCGAGCGCAGCGATGCCTGGCTCGTCGTGCAACGCAATCTCGGTTCCGATTCGCTGCAGCGGTGGCTCGCGGCATCCCTCCACAGAGGCTATTCGGTCACCCGTGCCGCGACCGGGCGAGGATTCCGGGTGCTGAAGGTCCGCCGGCACGGCACGCCCGCGACGGGGACGATCACCCTCCCCTGAGCGACGTCAGGCGAGCGTGATCTCGCCCGAGAAGACGAGCGACGCGGGACCGGAGAGCAGGACGCGCTCACCGGCATCCGTCCGCACGACGCGCACCCCGAGACGGCCGCCGGGGACGTCCACCGTCCACCGGTCCGGGGCACCGGCGCCCGCCCAGTGACGCACGGCCAGAGCGGATGCCGCTACCCCGGTCCCGCACGAGAGCGTCTCCCCGACGCCCCGCTCGAACACGCGCATCCGGATCGCGCCGACGCCGTCGGTGATGAGGGGTTCTTCGGGGACGACGAACTCGACGTTCGCGCCGGCTGCCGGGACGGGGTCCAGGATCGGCTGGACCGTCAGGTCGAGCCCGTCGAGCTCGGCGATGCTAGAGAGGGCGACGACGACATGGGGGTTCCCGACGTCGATGCCGAGACCGGGGCGCGCGATCTTGAGACCGTGCGCCCGCACGAGGACCTCGTCGGAGGTCGGACGCCACAGGCCGAGGTCGACTTCGAATCCGTTGTCGGCGAGCGTGACGGTCTTGGTTCCAGCGCGTGTGCCGATGCGCAGGGTCTCGCCGGCGCCGAGCGTCGCGTAACCCGCACTCAGGAGGTACTTCACGAAGACGCGGACACCGTTGCCGCACATCTCGGCGATCGAGCCGTCGGCGTTGCGGTAGTCCATGAACCACTCGGCGTCGGGAGTCTCAGAGCCCGCAGCGATGGCGGCTGAACGGACGACCCGCAACAGCCCGTCGGCTCCGATCCCGAAGCGTCGGTCGGTCAGCGCGGCGATCTGCTCGCCGGTCAGGTGCAGCGACCCGTCGGGGTCGGCGACGACGACGAAGTCGTTGCCCGTCCCGTGGCCCTTCGTGAATGCGATCGTCGACACCCGCCCAGTCTAGGTGCGGGTGGATGCCGCTTCGCCGGTCAGCGCGGCCGAGTCGACCCCGCCGCGCGGAGTCCCGCGTCCATGAGATCGAGGGACCACGCGACGCTGTCCTCGACATCGATGTCCATCCGGAAGCCGTGCGCGGCATCCAGGACAGCGAACCCGTGGAGCACGCTCCGGAGCATGCGGATGGCGTGGACGTGCTCCTGTCTCGGCAGTCCGTAGCTGTCGAACACTCCCCCGAGGGCGTCGAGACTGTCGCGGAGCGCGATCGCGAGCGGGTCGTCATCACCGGACGGCTCGGCGGCGGCGGTCGCGGCATACCGACCCGGGTGCGCCTGTGCATAGCGCCGGAAGGCGACAGCGACGTCGGTGAGGGCGGCGCCGCGGTGTTCCGACAGCGTCGCACGGAACACCCCCGCGAGGTCCTGCGCGGCCAGGGTCGCCACCCGATGGGTGAGCTCGACGAGCCCGCCCGGCACATGCTTGTAGAGCGACGGCGGACGGACGCCGACCCGCTCCGCCAGCGCCGTCATCGTCAGGGCGGCGAGCCCCTGCTCGTCGATGAGGTCGGCTGCGGCGCGCGTCACGGCGTCGACGTCGAGGCCGGCCCTAGGCATCCGCCGCCCCCGTCCCGATCGAGAAAGCCGATCGCAGGAACGGGACGGCGAGGTCGACGACCTCCCCCGGCCGTTCGACGTGCGGGTAGTGTCCGGCACCCTCGATGACCGCCAGCCGGCCGATGCCGGGCCTAAGCGCGGCGATCACCCCTTCTCCCTCAGCCCGAGGGTCCGCCCAGTCCGGGTCGGCCGTGCCCATCACCACGAGGACCGGCACGGTCACGTGCGGGAGCTGCTCCCCCGCATCCGCGGGACTCGTCTGCCCCATGGCCCGGAGCGCGGCCATGCGCGCGGGATCGGCGAGATGACGGGCGATGCCGGCCTGCTCCTGCGCCCAGTCGGCGGGCTTCTGCGGAATGGCGAGGTCGAGGTAGCGGAGCCACGCGGGCACACTCCCGCGGAGCATCATCGTCGCCAGGCGGGTCATGCCCTTCCGATGACGGGCGTGCCGGATCAGGCCGACCGGGTCGAATCGCTGCGCGCGGGTGAACGGGGCGAGCTCGACGACCCCGACGACGTCGTGCGGGGCGCGCGCTGCCGCGACCGTCGCAGCACCTCCGCTGATCGACTGGCCGACGATGACCGCGGGACCGCCGAGATGACGGATGACGGCGAGCAGATCACCGGCTATGTCGCCGCGGCTGTAGCTCGCCCACGTGGCACTCGACTCGCCGCATCCGCGGATGTCGACGTTCGCCACGCGGAACCCAGCCTCGACGAGGGCCGGCACGACGAAGCGATAGGAGCGCCGGGAGTCGCCCATCCCGTGTGCCAGAACCACGAGTGGACCGTCCCCGACCACGTCGAACGCGATCTCCCCGCCTTGCACCTGGATCTTCTCGACCATCGGCGTCTCCTTCGCATCGTGTTCGATACGAGAAGGCTACGGCTATTAGCTTTAGCTTGTCAAGGATTCGAGGAGGTGGATGCCGGGGGTCCCGGCATCCACCCACCGAAGGCCGGGGTACCTCTTGAACCACGAGACCTGACGCCGCGCGTACCGGCGCGTGAGCGCCTGGGTCTCGGCGACGGCCTCTTCTTCGTCCATCCGGCCACCGAGCTGCGCGAGTGCCTGCGCGTAACCGATGGCGCGAGGCGCGGTCGGACCGGACTCGAGACCCCGGGCCCGGAGGCCCTCGACCTCGGCGAGCAGACCGTCCCGCCACATCCCCCGGACCCGCTCATCGAGGCGCTCGACCAGCTCTGCACGGTCCAGGTGGACACCGACGAGTTCGGTGGCGGGATGCCACAGCACGGGCGCCTCAGGGAGCGCAGCGCCGTGGGTGTCCGCCCCCTGGAGGAGCACCTCGAGGGCCCGGACGACGCGCCGGCTGTTGCGCGGATCGAGGCGATCTGCTGCTCCCGGATCGACGTCGCGGATCCGCTCGATCAGCGCCGCGGCTCCGAGCTCGTCGAGATCCGCCTCGAGCCGGGCGCGCAGCGCCGGGTCGCGGGGCGGGAAGCGGAAGTCGAAGACCACGCTCGACACGTAGAGCCCTGAGCCCCCGACGAGGATCGCGTCGGCCCCGCGGTCGAGGATGCCGCGGATCGTCGCGCGCGCCCTCTCCTGGTAGACGGCGACAGCGACGTCCTCGGTCACATCGAACTCGTCGAACAGATGATGCGGGATGCCGCGCCGCTCTGTCAGGGGGATCTTCGCGGTCCCGATGTCCATGCCGCGGTAGAGCTGCATGGCATCGGCGTTCACGATCTCCGCCGCGCGGCCGCGACGGATCAACTCCTCGGCGAGGTCCAGCGACAGCGACGTCTTACCCGTCCCGGTCGCTCCGACGATCGCCCACAGGCGCTCCGCGCCCACGAGATCAGAGTCCGGGCGTCGCGGTGCGGATCATCGGCAGGCCGAGCGACACGGCGCGCGGACCGGCGTCACCGGTCGGGGCCGGGACACCGCAGGAGTCGGCCTGCGCACGATCCCACGCGTCGCCGGCGCGCGTGCGGCGGATGCGCAGCGGCGCGCCGTCCGGACTGTCGGCGAGGAGGTGGAACGGCGCGGCGTGCGTGACGACCGTCGTGACCACGTCGCCGGGACGCGGCGTCGGGGAACCCTCGGGCACCTCGAAGTGGACCAGGCGGTTGTCCTCG
This sequence comes from Microbacterium sp. 77mftsu3.1, assembly GCF_900100525.1. NCBI lineage: Bacteria > Bacillati > Actinomycetota > Actinomycetes > Micrococcales > Microbacteriaceae > Microbacterium > Microbacterium sp. 77mftsu3.1. The sequence goes on from NZ_FNCR01000003.1 coordinate 40,803, forward strand.
GCGCGGCCGGTCAGGCGGCGGGTCGCGGCATCCTTCTTCCCCTCACCCGTCGAGACGAGGGCCTCGACGGTGCGCCCGAGCTGAGCCTGGTTCTCCTCGAGGGAAATGCGCTCCTGCAGGGCGACGAGGCGGTTGTACCGCTCCTGGACGACCTCCTTCGGGACCTGATCGGGCATCGTCGCAGCGGGTGTCCCCTCGCGGATCGAGTACTGGAAGGTGAAGGCCCCCGCGAATCTCGCTTGCTCGACGACGCGCATGGTGTCCTCGAAGTCCTCATCGGTCTCGCCCGGGAAACCCACGATGATGTCGGTCGAGATCGCCGCGTGGGGCATCTTCTCGCGCACGCGGTCGAGGATGCCGAGGAACCGCTCGCTGCGGTACGACCGCCGCATCGCCTTGAGGATGCGGTCCGACCCGGACTGCAGCGGCATGTGCAGCTGCGGCATGACGGCAGGGGTCTCGGCCATCGCGTCGATGACGTCATCGGTGAACGCAGCGGGGTGCGGGCTCGTGAAGCGCACCCGCTCGAGACCCGGGATCTCGCCCGCCGCGCGCAGGAGCTTGCTGAACGCCTGGCGGTCGCCGAACTCGACGCCGTAGCTGTTGACGTTCTGGCCGAGGAGGGTGACCTCGATCGCGCCGTCGTCGACGAGCAGACGGATCTCGTTCAGGATGTCACCCGGGCGGCGATCCTTCTCCTTGCCGCGCAGGCTCGGGACGATGCAGAACGTGCAGGTGTTGTTGCACCCGACGGAGATCGAGACCCAGCCGCTGTGCGCCGAGTCGCGCTTGGTGGGGAGCGTCGACGGAAACACCTCGAGAGACTCGAGGATCTCGAGCTCCGCCTCGCCGTTGTGCCGCGCCCGCTCCAGGAGGCTCGGGAGCGAGCCCATGTTGTGGGTGCCGAAGACGACGTCGACCCAGGGTGCCTTCTGCTGGACGGCGTCCTTGTCCATCTGGGCCAGGCAGCCGCCGACGGCGATCTGCATGCCGTCGTGCTTGTCCTTGCGGCTCTTCAGGTGCCCGAGGGTGCCGTAGAGCTTGCCCGCGGCGTTGTCGCGGACGGCGCACGTGTTGATGACGACGACGTCGGCCTCGACTCCCGCGTCAGCACGGACGTAGCCGGCCGACTCGAGGGAACCGGACAGACGCTCGGAGTCGTGGACGTTCATCTGACACCCGAAGGTCCGCACCTCGTAGGTGCGGGAGCGACCATCGGCGGTGACGGCGGCGTCTGACGGGGCGATGAGAGTGGGGGCAGCGGAAGGGCTGGTCATGATCAGGCCATTCTACGAGCCGCGTCGCCTCGGGACGCCCCGGGCGGTGTCAGCGCAGGAGCGAGCGGATGCGGGCCGCAGAGATGGCGCTGAAGGTGACGGCGACGGCGACGAGAACGGTGACGGCGAGCCACACGGGGACGACGCTCGAGCCGACGAAGAGATCGATCCCGTAGATCTCCTTGAGGTCATTGATGGCGCCGGCGTCCCCGCCGGCGAGAGCGGCGATCGTCTCGTCGGTGAACGGCAGGCGCAGGAGCATGGCTCCTTGGGCGAACGGGAGGGCGTTGATGGTCGACGCGACGCCATCGGGGAGAGACCCGACCGGGATGTAGGAACCCGCGACGAATCCGAGGACGGTACCCACGACCGTCGAGAACGCGGAGTAGGCACCGGTCGTCTTCAGGAAGGAGGCCCCGAAGGCTCCGAGGGAGGTGAAGGCGACGCAGCAGAGCACCATCGCACCGATCGCCCGCAGGATCTCGAGAGGACCGAGCCACGTGCCGCGGACGAGTCCGAGTTCGAGCACGGTGAGGATGAGGATGATGCCCGACATGACGATCGCGACGGACACCGAGGACAGCAGGTAGCCGAGCACCAGCTGCGATCGACGGATGGGGGCGACGAGGAAGTCGGCGAACCGGCCCGAGGCGCGATCGTCCACGAACACGGAGATCGCGCCGATCCCCGAGGTCACGGTCGTGAGCAGGACGATGCCCGACAGCATCCAACTGTCGACGAAGGCCTCGATGTCGCCGCGGGATGCGCGCGGGAGGGTGCGCTCGAGACCATCGACCTGCAGCCGGGAGAGGAAGAGCGTGTAGAGGAAGAAGAGGATGAGCCCGCTCAGCAACGAGAAGAAGACGTTCATCCGATCGCGGAAGAAAAGGGTCAGATTGCGGCGCACGATGGCCGCGATGATGCTCATGCGGCGTCCCCGACGAGCTCACCGCGGCCGGTGAGGGCGAGGAAGACGTCGTCCATCCGACCGTGCCGGAACTCGAAGTCCAGAACGTCCTCGTCGTGCTGCGCCAGCAACGTCCGTGCCGCCCGCGAGTCGGACACCTCGATCGTCAGGATGTCGCCGTCGCGAGTCGCGCTCAGTCCACCGCGGGTGGCGAGAGCGGACAGCGTGTCCGGATCTCGTGTGGTGACGGTGAGGACGCTGCGACTGTGGCGTGCGCGCAGTTCTGTGGGCGTCCCGCTCGCGACGACGCGGCCCGCGTCGATGATGGTGACCTGATCCGCCTCCTCGGTCTCGGCCATGTAGTGGGTCGTCAGGAAGACGGTGAGACCCCGCTCGGAGCGGAGCCGATCGATCGCCGCCCACACCGCCACACGACTCGCCGGGTCCAAGCCCGCGGTCGGCTCGTCGAGGAAGAGGATCGACGGCTCGTGCATGAGCGCACGGGCGATGTCCGCGCGGCGACGCTGTCCGCCCGACAGCCGGCCGTAGGGACGGTCGAGGAACTCGTCGAGTTCGACGAGGAGCGAGAGTTCGTCGAGCCTGGCAGCGAAGCGCCGACGGTCGATGTGGGAGAGCGTGGCTCGCAGGGCGAGGTTCTCGCGGACGGTCAGACCGTCATCGAGCAGTGACCGCTGGAACACGACGCCGATCCGCGACCGCACCCGTTCGCTCTCGGCCGACACGTCGTACCCCGCGACGCGGACCGTCCCGGCGTCCGCTCGGAGCAGCGTCGTGAGGCATCCGATCGTCGTGGACTTCCCGGCACCGTTCGCTCCCAGGAAGGCGAACAGCTGGCCGTCCGGCACCGCGAAGGAGACCCCGTCGACTGCGGTGACGGTCTTGTACGACTTCACGAGACCGTCGACCTCGATCGCCATGCGCACACTCCTCCGGCCGCGCCGGGCGCGCGTAGGGCGAGTCTGTCAGATGGACGCAACCGTGGTCACGGTTCGAAGCGAACCCCATGCCGCGGGGGTGCGCTCGCCTCGTCGAGCGCACGACGCGCCACCGACAGGGCGACGGAGCCGTACCCGCGCCGGGCCAACTGACCGGCGAGGCGCCGGAGGGCCGTATCGCGATCGAGCCCTTCGAGCCCCCGCGCCTTGGACCGTGCGAACTCGAGAGCCCTCTCGGCCTCATCGTCGGGAAGTTGATCGAGCGCCTCGTCGATCACGTCGCGAGGGATGCCGCGCTGCGCCAGGCCCTGCGCGATCGCCATGCGACCCTGCGCCTTGCGGGACGTCGCTTTGTCGATCAGCTGCTCGGCGAGGGCGGCGTCGTCGAGGTACCCGAGCGAGACGAACCGATCGATGATGCCCTCGAGCTCGGCCTCGTCGAGATCGTGCTCGCGGAGCACCGACCGCGCCTCGCGAAGTGAGAGGGATCGCGTCCGGAGCTTGCGCAGGAGGATCCGCTCAGCCACGGCTGCGGGCGCATCCTGACCCGCCGGAGCCACGACGGGCACGGTGCCCGTCGCCGGGTGAGCGGCACGGGCCGCGGACCTCTCGGATGCCGCACGCTCGGCGATCCACGTCGCATGCCACGGCTGCGGATCATCGCCGTTTCCGGTGACCTCGCCCGCGTCGGTCGGGGCCTCCGTCCGGCGTCCGAAGAGCGGGATGACGGGGGCGAGCGAGTCCCGCTCGCCCCCGTTCGAATCCGTCATGATCAGGCCGGGCGGCGAGCCGTCAGCTCGTCCGACACCGCGGCATCCTCGGCGACGGCCTTCGGCTGACCGATGCCGAGCTTCTGCTTGATCTTGTTCTCGATCTCGGCAGCCACGTCGGTGTTCTTCAGCAGGAAGTTGCGCGAGTTCTCTTTGCCCTGGCCGAGCTGCTCACCCTCGTACGTGTACCAGGCACCCGACTTCTTCACGATGCCGTGCTCGACACCGAAGTCGATGAGGCTTCCCTCTCGCGAGATCCCGACGCCGTAGAGGATGTCGAACTCGGCCTGCTTGAAGGGCGGCGCCATCTTGTTCTTGACGACCTTCACGCGGGTGCGGTTACCGACCGCCTCGGACCCGTCCTTCAGGGTCTCGATACGGCGGATGTCCAGTCGCACCGAGGCGTAGAACTTGAGCGCCTTACCACCGGCGGTGGTCTCGGGCGACCCGAAGAACACGCCGATCTTCTCGCGGAGCTGGTTGATGAAGATCGCCGTGGTCTTCGTCTGGTTCAGACCACCGGTGATCTTGCGGAGCGCCTGCGACATCAGGCGGGCCTGGAGACCGACATGGGAGTCACCCATCTCACCCTTGATCTCGGCCTCGGGGACGAGAGCGGCGACGGAGTCGATGACGACCAGGTCGATGGCACCGGAGCGGATCAGCATGTCGGCGATCTCGAGCGCCTGCTCACCGGTGTCGGGCTGCGAGACGAGGAGGGCATCGATGTCGACGCCCAGCTTCTCGGCGTAGCCGGGATCCAGCGCGTGCTCGGCGTCGATGAAGGCGGCGATACCGCCGGCCCGCTGCGTGTTTGCGATGGCGTGGAGCGTGAGGGTCGTCTTACCGGAGGACTCGGGACCGTAGATCTCGACGACGCGGCCGCGAGGGATGCCGCCGATACCGAGGGCGACGTCGAGGGCGATCGATCCGGTCGGGATGACCTCGACCGGCGCGCGCTCGTCGCTTCCGAGTCGCATGATCGACCCCTTGCCGAACTGGCGGTCGATCTGGGCGAGGGCCGATTCGAGGGCCTTCTCGCGGTCTGCGGGTGAGGGCATGTCGTACTCCTTGATACTCGCGATTCCGTCGCCCGTAGGCTGTCGCGCTCCTCACCGACGGATCGGATGCTGCGACAGGGCGTGGGTGTCATCTGACGACATTCACGTTAGGAGGGGGCTCCGACATCGCTGCCGGATCCGGCCCTTACGTGAACGACGTCTCTACGACACCCGTTGTGCAGGAGACTACGCCCGCATCGAACGCATCTTCGATACGACACGCCGACTCACCGGCGTGGATCGAGCCTTCCGGCCCCGTAACGGCGGTCCACGGGCACGTCCGTCTCGGCGCACAGGGCATACCAGACATCACGCGGAGCGACACCTGCGGCCAAGGCCTCGCGGGCAGTCCGATTGTCGACACCGGTCAGCACCAGGTCCGAGACGAGGGACGCGCCTCCCGATCCGAACTCGTCGGCGACGGCGCGATCGAATTCGCTGTGACGCATCGAGCGGTCAGCGCAGCGACAGCTCGGGGGCCGGGACCTCGTCGCCCAGGGAGGCGAGGTCGTCGGGAACGACGTCGGAGAGGGAATGCAGTCCCTCGAGCACCGAGATCCGCTCGCCGACCTCGCGCATGATCGCGGAGATCGGGACGTCGAGGGCCTCGGCCACGGCGGCGAGGATCTCGCTCGAGGCTTCCTTCTGACCGCGCTCGACCTCGCTGAGGTACCCGAGGGCGACGCTCGCCTTGCCGGAGACCTGTCGGAGGGTGTGACCCTTCTGCAGCCGGAAGTCGCGGAGGACGTCACCGATCTCTTGACGAACCAGGATCATGCGTGGGCCCTCCCTCAGCTGCGATCCACCGAATCCCTTGCGGGGGAACCACGGTACAACACGTTGGATGTCACCCTAGACCCCGCGTGCTGGGGAATGAGTGGGAATCACCGAGTCGTAACGCGCTCGGAACAAGGCCTATTCCCGGCTCAGAGCGCTTCCACCGCGAGGGCGATCGCACGGGCCGCTGCGGCCGTCCGGATCTCGTCCCGATCGCCCTCGAGCGCGAGGGACTCGACCCGTGAACCGAGCGGGGTCGACACGGCGATGTGGACCGTGCCGACGGGCTGGCCGTCCGAGGAGACCGGTCCGGCGATCCCGGTCGTGGCGATCCCCACGTCGGCAGGCTCGCCCTCGCCGACGACACGACGGATGCCGTCCGCCATCTGACGTGCGACACGGGGGTGGACCGGCCCGTGCGCCTCGAGGAGGGTGCCGTCCACGCCGAGCAGCCGCTCCTTCAGATCCGTGGCGTACGCGACGATCGCCCCGCGGAACACCGAGGACGCCCCCGGGACGGACACGACGGATGCCGCGACCAGACCCCCGGTCAGCGACTCGGCGACGCCCAGCGTCCAGCCCAGTTCCCCGAGCCGTTCGACCAGTCGCTCCGAGTCCGAACGAGGACCGCGGGACACCGCGGTCTCCTCGAGCTCCTCCGGCAGCTCGCTGACGGTGCGGCGCATCATGCTCGGCGCGACGTGCGGGAACGGATGGCCGTGACGACGTAGTCGAGACCACTCGCAACGGTCAGCAGGACGGCGATCGTCATCGTCACCGTATTGACGACGTGGATCCACTCCCCCACGACCGTCCACAAGGGCAGGAGGGCGAGGGAGAGGGCGACGGCCTGGGCGACGGTCTTGAGCTTGCCCATCCACGCAGCCGCCACGACGTGGTCCGTCGCGACCACGAGGCGATGGACGGTGATGCCCAGTTCGCGCACCAGCACCAGCACGACCACCCACGGCGGGAGTTCACCGAGGATCGAGAGGACCACGAACGCGGCGCCGGTGAGCACCTTGTCGGCGATGGGGTCGAGCAGCTTGCCCAGATCCGTGACGATCTCATAGCGACGCGCGAGGTAGCCGTCGATCCCGTCGGTCGCGATCGCGACGATGAACAGGACGCCTGCCCACCAACGGAGCGCGCCGTCCGATCCGCCGTCGGCGAGCAGAAGCCAGACGAACACGGGTGCGCAGAGGATGCGCACGATCGTGATGGCGTTGGGCAGCTGCCTCGGAATCGTCACGTCTTGAGCCTACCGAGCCCCGCAGCCGACGTCAGTCGCGGCCGGTGAGACCCCAGGCATCCTCATCGCCCTCGGACTCGACGACCTCGTAACCCTCGAACTGCTCCGTCACCGCGTCCGGCCCGTAAGGGTCGGTCGCGACGGCCGCAGCCGCAGGGGCGGCGGCGGGCGCGGCATCCTCCGGCGGCTCCTCTCCGCGCAGGCGCGCGAGGACGGCGGGGAGCTCGTCGGGCGTCACAAGGACGTCACGGGCCTTCGAGCCCTCGGAAGGGCCGACGATCTCGCGCGCCTCGAGGAGGTCCATGAGGCGTCCGGCCTTGGCGAAGCCGACCCGGAGCTTGCGCTGCAGCATCGAGGTCGAGCCGAACTGAGTCGTGATGATCTGCTCGGCAGCCGCCAGGAGGAGCTCGAGGTCGTCACCGATGTCGGCGTCGATCTCCTTCTTCTCGATGACCGCTTCGACATCCTTGCGGTACTCGGGACGCGCCTGGTTCTTGACGTGGTTGACGACCTTCTCGATCTCCTTCTCGGCCACCCAGGCACCCTGCACGCGGACCGCCTTCGAGGCACCCATCGGCAGGAAGAGCCCGTCGCCCTGACCGATCAGGCGATCGGCTCCGGGCTGATCGAGGATGACGCGCGAGTCGGTGACACTCGTCACCGCGAAGGCCAGACGCGAGGGCACGTTCGCCTTGATGAGACCGGTGACGACGTCGACCGAGGGACGCTGCGTCGCCAGGACGAGGTGGATGCCGGAGGCACGGGCGAGCTGCGTGATGCGGACGATCGAGTCCTCGACGTCGCGGGGCGCGACCATCATGAGGTCGGCGAGCTCGTCGACGACCACGAGGAGGTACGGGTAGGGCTTCAGGACGCGCTCACTGCCCGCGGGGAGCTGGATCTCGTTGGCGACGACCGCCCTGTTGAAGTCGTCGATGTGGCGGAAGCCGAACGACGCGAGGTCGTCGTACCGCATGTCCATCTCCTTCACGACCCACTGCAGCGCCTCGGCCGCCTTCTTGGGGTTCGTGATGATCGGCGTGATGAGGTGTGGCACCCCGGCGTACGACGTGAGCTCGACGCGCTTCGGGTCGATGAGGACCATGCGGACGTCCGACGGCTTCGCCCGCATCAGAAGGCTCGTGATCATGGAGTTCACGAAGCTCGACTTACCCGAGCCGGTGGAGCCGGCGACGAGCAGGTGGGGCATCTTCGCGAGGTTGGCGACGACGTACCCGCCGCCGACGTCCTTGCCGATGCCGATCGTCATGGGATGCGTCGCCTGCTGCGCGTTCGGCGAGCGGAGGACGTCGCCGAGGGTGACGATCTCGCGGTCGGTGTTCGGGATCTCGACGCCGATGGCGCTCTTGCCGGGGATCGGCGCGAGGATGCGGACCTCGTTCGAGGCGACGGCGTAGGCGATGTTGTTCGTGAGCGCCGTGATGCGCTCGACCTTGACCCCCGAGCCGAGCGAGATCTCGTACTGCGTCACGGTCGGGCCGCGGGAGAACCCGGTCACCTTGGCGTCGATGGAGAACTGCTCGAAGACACCCATGATCGCGCGGACCATGGCGTCGTTGGCCTCGGAGCGCGCCTTGTGGGGCGTCCCCGCCGCGAGCGCGTCAGCGGAGGGCAGGCGGTAGTCGGCGGCATCCGGATCGACGGAGTCGAGGTTCGCGGCCACGAAATCGGGCAGCGGCGGAACCGGCGGCGCCTCGGGCACGGCGTCGCGCTTGCGGCCGGGCGTGCGGGGAGCGGCGGGCGCGATGATCTCGGTGACCGCGTCGGGCATGACCTCGGGGGTCGGCGTCGTGACGGGGTTGTCGAAGCTGCCGTCACCGCTCGCCTCGAGGAGGGCCGTGAGGTCGTCCGCTCCGAGGCCGCCGTCGGCGTCCTCCTCACGGCCGGACTTGTTGCGGCGCCACCACGGCAGGGAATCGCTCTCGTCCTCGGGAGCGTCGAACGCGACCGTCGGGCCGGTCTGTCCCTTCGCCGGGGCGGCGTCGGGATCGGGCCGCTCGGCGTCGAACATCCAGGCGTAGAGGTCGCCCAGGCGACGCCCGATGCGGTTGGGCGGCGTCTTGGTCAGGATGAGCACGCTCAGCAGGGCGAGCAGGCCCATGACGATTCCGGCGCCCACCTCGGTCAGCACCGTCAGGGGCTCACCGATCGCCCAGCCGAACAGTCCACCCGCGGCGCTCAACGCCATCAGACCCTCGCTGGGCTTCGGCCGGTCGGCCACGACGTGGCAGAAACCGGCCACCGCCAGGATGAACAGCCCGGCACCGATGCCGATGCGCCCGTTGTCGTGGACGGACGGCGGATGCCGGAACAGCCACCCGGCCAGGATCAGCAGGATGACGGGGAAGATGAAGGCCTCGCGGCCGATGAGCGCGCCGACCGAGTAGGCGCTGATGTTCGTCCCGACCTCGGTACCGATGAGGAACCACTCCACGACGGCACCGGCGACGGCCATGAGCACCAGGAGGAACGGGAACCCGTCGCGGCGCTGATCCTTCTCGAGGGACTCGGATCCGAACGCCCGGAACATGCCGCCCGCGATGTGCGCGAGGCCCAGCCACGCGCGGACGACGATCGGCGGCCGATCGGCGTCATCGACGTAGTGGCGCGGTGCGGGTTCGGCCTTGCGGCGGGGGGCCGGATCGGCCTTCTTCGCGCGCGCCGAGGAGCCCGACGCGGACGCGCGGGGTTTGCTGGTCGGACTGCTACTCCTGGGCATACTCTCCACGGTAAGCCGCGGGACCGACATGTCCCAGGATTGACGCGACCCCGCGACCGTCGGGACTCAAGAGAGGCGCTTGATCATGGTGTCGCGCCCGAATCCGCTGCGGGTCACCGCGAACCCCTCCGAGCGATAGAGGACCTGCGCGAAATTACCTCGCTCGACGGAGAGGCAGATGCGCGCGCGGCCCTCGGCTCGAGCGGCCTCGCACAGCCGGCGCAGCAGAGTGCGACCGACGCCGTGCGAGCGCCAGAGCGCCTTCACCCCGATGATGAGCTCGGGCACCCCGGTCCCCACGTAGCCGAATCCGGGATCGGTCCGAGGGAGGGTGCGGTACCAGGCCGCGCCGATCAGTTCCGACCCGGCGACGGCGACGAAACCGACGTCCCCCGGGCGCATCCATCCGGCGAGGTACCGACCGTGATCGGGATCGGCCAGGATCTCATGCCGCGGTCGCGGGGCGCCGGCTCGCCAGTTGGCGGCCTCGACGACCATGTCGCCGAGGAACACGCCGTCCGCCTGCGTGGCAGGACGAAGCGACCACGACTCGGGCATGCCCGAATGCTAGCGCCCGGGTCAGGCCTCGATCACCATCGGGACGATCATCGGACGGCGACGCAGCGACTGGTTCACCCAGCGGCCGATCGTACGACGGACGACCTGCTGCAGGGCGTGCGGGTCGCGGACGCCCGACTGGGCGGCTTCGGTCAGCGCCTGGGCGATCTTCGGCTTCACCGAATCGAACACGGCGTCGTCCTCCGCGACTCCGCGCGCGTGGATCTCAGGCCCCGTGACGATGCGGCCGGTCGCGGCATCCACCACCACGATGACGGAGATGAAGCCCTCCTCACCGAGGATGCGGCGGTCCTTGAGGTCGGCATCCGTGATCTCGCCGACCGATGATCCGTCGACGTAGACGAAGCCCAGGTCGAGCTGACCGACGACCGTCGCGACGCCGTCCTTGAGGTCGATGACCGTACCGTTCTCGGCGATGATCGTGTTGGCCGCGGGGACGCCGCTGTCCTGGGCGAGCTTCGCGTTCGCCATCAGGTGCCGGTACTCGCCGTGGACGGGGAGCACGTTCTTCGGCTTCAGGATGTTGTAGCAGTAGAGCAGCTCGCCCGCGGCGGCGTGGCCCGAGACGTGGACCTTCGCATTCGCCTTATGGACGACGTTGGCGCCGAGCTTCGTCAGGCCGTCGATCACGCGGTACACCGCGTTCTCGTTGCCCGGGATGAGGCTCGACGCGAGGATGACGGTGTCGCCCTCCCCCGGCTCGATCGCGTGGTCGAGGTTGGCCATGCGGGACAGGACCGCCATGGGCTCTCCCTGCGACCCGGTGGACATGTAGACGATGCGGTCGTCGGGCAGGTCCTTGGCCTTCTTGTAGTCGATCAGCACACCGTCGGGCACGTGCAGGTACCCCAGCTGCTCGGCGATCGTCATGTTCCGGACCATCGAGCGGCCGAGGAACGCGACGCGGCGACCGTGCGCGGCGGCCGCGTCGATGACCTGCTGGACGCGGTGGATGTGGCTCGAGAAGCTCGCGACGATGACGCGACGCGGCGCCTTGCCGATGACCTGGTCGAGCACCGGGCCGATCGCCCGCTCGAGCGGGGTGAACCCGGGCACGTCCGCGTTCGTCGAGTCGACGAGGAACATGTCGACGCCCTCTTCGCCGAGACGCGCGAAGGCGCGGAGGTCCGTGAGGCGGCCGTCGAGCGGCAGCTGATCCATCTTGAAGTCACCGGTTGCCAGCACGAGTCCGGCAGGGGTGCGGATGCCGACGGCGAGCGCATCGGGGATGGAGTGGTTCACCGCGACGAACTCGAGGTCGAACGGTCCGACCTGCTCGCGCTGCCCCTCCTTCACCGTCAGCGTGTAGGGCTTGATCCGGTGTTCCTTGAGCTTCGCCTCGACGAGCGCGAGGGTCAGCTGCGAACCGATGAGGGGGATGTCGCCCTTGCGCTTGAGCAGGTACGGGACCGCACCGATGTGGTCCTCGTGGCCGTGCGTGAGGACGACGCCGACGATGTCGTCGAGGCGTCCGCGGATCGCCTCGAAGTCCGGGAGGATCAGGTCGACGCCGGGCTGGTGCTCCTCGGGGAAGAGCACGCCGCAGTCGACGATCAGCAGCTTGCCGTCGAACTCGAAGACGGTCATGTTGCGACCGATCTCACCGAGTCCGCCGACGGGGGTCACCCGGAGCGTTCCGGGAGCGAGCTTGGCGGGGGCGGAGACGGTATTTGTCATCGAGTGGTTCCATGCACCTTCGGAAGGGCGCCGCCGGCAGCGGCATTGCGATCAGGTCGGAAGTTGGAGAAGTCGGCGCCCTCGATGTCCTTCACGAGGTCGAGCTCGTCCTCGATGAGGGCGGCCTCCCACTCTTCGGGTCCTACGAGCGGCAAGCGCACGCGCGGACTCGAGATGCGGCCGAGGCCGTGAAGGATGTACTTGGCGCTGACCGTCCCCGGGACGTGCGTCATGACGGCACGGACGAGCGGTTCGAGCTTCTGGTGGGCGGCGGTCGCCGTCGTGAGGTCTCCCCGGTTGACGGCATCCACGATGGCCCGGTACGGAGCCGACGTGATGTTCGCCGTGACACCGATGAGACCGGCGGCCCCGATCGACAGGTGCGGGAGGACGTTCGCGTCGTCGCCGGAGAAGTAGAGCAGGTCCGTCTGGTTGAGGACCCGGCTGACCTCGCTGAAGTCGCCCTTGGCGTCCTTCACCGCGAGGATGTTCGGGTGCTTGGCGAGGCGGAGGATCGTCTCGTACTTGATGGGCACGCCGGTGCGACCGGGGATGTCGTAGAGGATCACCGGCAGGTCGGTGGCGTCCGCGACGAGTCGGAAGTGGGTCAGGATGCCGGCCTGGGTCGGCTTGTTGTAGTACGGCGTGACGATCATGATGCCGTCCGCGCCGGCCTTCTCGCTCGCCTTGTAGAGCTCGATCGCGTGCGCGGTCTCGTTGGAACCGCCGCCCGTGATGATCTTCGCGCGGCCGGAGGAGACGGATTTGCCGACCTCGACGAGCTTGAGCTTCTCGGCATCCGTCAGCGTGCTGGTCTCACCGGTCGTGCCGGTCACGACGATGCCGTCGGCACCGCCGGTGATGACGTCGTCGATGTGCTTCTCTACGGCCGGCCAATCGACCTCGCCGTCGGCCGTCATCGGAGTGACGAGCGCGACGAGCACCTGACCGAACGGATTGGCGGAGTGCGTCATGGTTCCCAGGGTACCGGTCGGGGTCCGTCGGCCGCGTCGTGGGTTCGTTGGGGGTGGGTGGCGGGGCGGTCGCGGGGCGACCGGTATCGCAGAGGCGAGTCGCGCGGCGGAGCGGTCTTCCGCGTCAGCGGCCGCGGGAGGCGGCGGCGACCACGAGGCGATCGGGCAGCAGCCGCGACACGGCGACGAGCATCTTGTACCGGAGTGACGGGATGCTGACGGCCCGGCCGCGCGCGGCCTCCTTCAGCGACGCGCGCACCACCTGCGGGGCGGTCAGCCACATCCAGCCGGCGACCCCCTCCTCCCCCGGCGGCAGGCCGAGTCGCTCGTGGAAGTTGGTGTGGACGTAGCCGGGACAGACCGCCGTGACGGTCACTCCCCTCGGGGCGTAGACCGCGTTCGCCCACCGGCTGAAGCTGACGACCCAGGCCTTCGCCGCGCCGTAGGTGCCACGCGGGACGAGGGCGGCGACCGAGGCGATGTTCAGGATGCGGCCGCGTCCTCGCGCGAGCATGCCCGGCAGGGCGGCCCGCGTCAGCCTCATCGTGACCTCGACGTGCAGTTCGAGGTGCCGGGCCTCGTCTTCGATGTCGCCCGAGGCGAACCCGAGCGAGAGCCCGTACCCAGCGCTGTTGACGAGAAGGTCGACGCCCTGCTCGAGTCGCTCCTCGACGAGCCGTCGCTGAGCGGGGTCCAGCAGGTCCGCGACGAGGATCTCGGCACGTCCACCGCGGCCTTCGATCTCGTCGGCCAGGACCTGCAGGGCGCCGCGGTCCCGGGCGACGAGGACGACGTCGGCGCCGCGCGCCGCCAGCTGGCGGGCGTACTCCGCTCCGATACCGGAGCTCGCTCCCGTGACGAGTGCAGTGCGGGTCATGCGCGTCAGCCTAGGACGCGCCGGAGGTCAGGGGGCGACGCGACCGTTCGCGTTGAAGGCGGCGTACGTGAGCGGCATGAGTTCGCGCCACACGTTCTCCATCTTCTCGGCGCACATCTCGATCTCGCGCTGCGGGAACGACGGGAAGTGCGTACCCTCGCGCATCGTGCGCAGCGACAGGAAGTTCATGAGCGACCGGGCGTTCACCGTGACGTACATCGACGACATGATGTTGAGCGGCAGGACGATGCGGGCGACTTCACGCGCGACGCCGGCATCCAGCATCCGCTGGTAGCTGTCGAAGGCGGCGATGGATGCCTCGCGCGTCTCGCGGGCAACGAGCTCGACCTGCTCCTCGGAACCGGGGAGGAACTGGTACGCGCCGGGCTTGCCGACCTGGACGAGGTTCCGCTCGGGCGCGGGGACGTAGAACACGGGACGGAGCTCGCGGTAGCGGCCCGACTCCTCGTTGTAGGACGCCATCCGGTGCCGCATGAACTCGCGGAAGACGAAGATCGGCGCCTGCACGTAGAAGGTCATCGAGTTGTGCTCGAACGGCGAGCCGTGCCGATCGCGCATCAGGTAGTTGATGAGGCCGCGGTCGCGGGCGGTCGCCTCGGAGCCGTCGGCGGCCGAAGCGAGGGTCTGCTCGCCCTGCGTCGACACGCGCGCCGCGAACAGCACGTCACTGTCCGCTGCCGACGAGCGCACCAGCTCGACCGTGACATCGCTGCGGAACTCGATCTCGGGGCTCTCGGGGCGCTCACTCACGGCTCACACACTACCCGCCGGGGCCGTCACGAACGACGCGGGGCGAACCGCACCACAGCGCGCAGGACTACTGTGGAGCGGTCATGGAACTCCTCCCCGCCATCCTCGTGCTGACCGCGCTCCTCGTGGTCACCATCGGCATCGGTCTGACCCTGCGGTGGCGGCAGAACCGGCCCCGTCCCTTCGACCCGCGCGAGATCGTCGAACCGACCCGTCTCGGGGCCGAACGACTCGGCGAGACGGCGACGCTGCTGCAGTTCAGCACCGAGATGTGCAGCCGGTGCCCCGGCGTCCACCGCACGCTCCGCGAGATCGCCGACGACCGCGACGGCGTCCTGCACCTGAACGTCGACCTCACGCTCCGCGTCGACATCGCCCAGCACTTCCGCGTCCTGCAGACGCCCACGACACTGATCCTCGACAAGGACGGCATGGTGCGCTCCCGCTTCGGCGGTGTCCCGGGCCGCCATGTCGTCGAGATGGAGCTCGACCGCGTGACGGCGGGAGCCGATCGTGGCTGAGGTGCGAGGGATCGACCCCCGAGGCCCGCGCTTCGCGGCATCCGTCACCGCAGTGTTGCTCCTGGTCGCGACGCTGCTGGCTCTCGTGGGCATCTCTACCCAGGGCTCCGCGTCGTTCGGTTGGTTCGCCTACCAGCCCGTCGGGGACTTCGCCTTCGTCGCGGGGAGGGCCTGGGCGATCGAGATGGCTCCGGTCGGAGCCCGCGTCGCAGACCCCGGCTTCCTCGCCGTCCTCGTCATCGCGCTCCTGTTCCTCTGGGGCGTCGTCTCGCCGCGCACCGCACCGTGGGGCGTGCTCTACCGGCGGGCGATCCAGCCGCGCCTCGCTCCCCCGACCGACCTCGAGGATCCCCGCCCGCCCCGCTTCGCGCAGGGCGTCGGTCTGTTCGTGACGACCGTGGGCCTCGCCCTGCACGTGCTCGGCGTCCCGCTCGCCCTCCCCATCGCGGCGGCGCTCGCCTTCATGGCTGCGTTCCTGAACGCGGCGTTCGGCCTGTGCCTCGGATGCCAGTTGTGGCTCCTCCTGCAGCGCGTCGGTCTCGTCGGCCGCACCGCCTGACGGTCGGCTCGCTCCGCGTCAAGTCATATCCCGCTCTGAACCGCGAGGCATATGCTCGGCAGCGATCGGTCACGACCACGACAGAGGAGACACCATGAGCGTCACGAGCGAAGCCACCACCAGCTGGAAGGGCACCCTGTTCGAAGGGTCGGGCGAAGTCGCCCTGGAGAGCTCCAACCAGGGACCGCTTCCCGTGAACTGGAAGGCGCGCAGCGAGGGATCGACCTCGGTGACGACCCCCGAGGAACTGATCGCCGCGGCCCACTCGTCGTGCTTCAGCATGGCCCTCTCGAATGCCCTGGCCGAGAACGGCACCCCTCCCGAGAGCGTCGAGACGACGGCATCCGTGACCTTCATCCCCGGGACCGGCATCACCGGCTCGCACCTGAACGTCAGCGCCACCGTCCCCGGCCTGTCGGCGGAGGACTTCGACCGCATCGCGAACGAGGCGAAGACGGGATGCCCCGTCTCGGCCGCTCTGTCGGGCATCGAGATCACGCTCGAGGCGACGCTTGCCTGAGCGCCGCGTCGTCGTCTCGGGCGCGTCCGGCCTGATCGGACGCGCCCTCATCGACTCCCTCGTCGCCGACGGCTACACCGTCACGCGGCTCGTCCGGCACCCCGCGCAGGGACCGGATGAGGTGACCTGGGCGCCCGGCGAGAAGCCGCTCGATCCCGCCGTGCTCGCCTGTGCGGAGGCCGTCGTCAACTTCAACGGGGCGACCATCGGACGCTTCCCGTGGACGGCCTCGTACAAGAAGCAGCTGGTCTGGTCGCGTCTGCGCCCGACGCAGACGCTCGCCCGCGCACTGCGGGAGCTCGGAGACGACGCGCCGCTGTTCGTCAGCTCATCGGCGTCGGGGTACTACCCGCCCGACGGCCATGGGCGCACGTTCGACGAGTCCGGTCCGCGGGGCGACGCGTTCCTGTCCGAACTCTGCGGCGAGTGGGAAGCTGCCGCCGTCGCGTCGGGTGCGCGCACCGCGCTCCTGCGCACCGCTCCGGTCGTGCACCGCGAGGGTGTGCTGAAGCCGCTCATGATGCTCACCAAGCTCGGTTTGTCGGGGCCGCTCGGCCGCGGGACCCAGGTGTGGCCGTGGATCTCGCTCGATGACGAGATCCGCGGCATCCGTCACGTCATGGACCACGGCATCACGGGACCCGTGAACCTGACCGGGCCCGAGCGTGCCACGGCGAACGACCTCGGGTTCGCGCTCGCCCGTCGCCTGAACCGGCCCTACCTGCTGCGCGCACCCCTGTGGGCGATCCGGCTCGTCCTGGGCAAGGACGCCGTCGACGCGCTGCTCGCGACGGACTCGCACGTCGTGCCTGCGGTCCTCCTCGAATCAGGGTTCGAGTTCCACCACCCGACCGTCGAGGACGCCGTGGCCGCGGCCGTCTGAGGCCGCACGGCGCTTCGTCAGCGGCGGCGCTCGGCGCGCTCGTGCGAGATCGCGGTACGGATCGCGCCGCGGGCGCGCCGACGGTCGCCGGCTCCGTCGTAGAGGAGCCCGAGCCGGTACCAGGCACGCCAGTCAGCCGGGTCGGCCTCGACGGCGTCGCGGTAGGCGGGGAAGAGGGCGTCGACCTCGGCCTGGACGGGCCTGCCGCTGGGGCGGAGCGTGAGCTCCTCCGCGGGCAGGGCGCCCTCGGCTTCGAGTCGCCGCCCCAGGCGCTCCGCTCCGGCACCGAAACTCAGCTCTCGCCACAGGGCCCAGATGGCGACGACGGGCAGCAGCACGAGAGCGACACCCATGGCGATGCCGACCGGATCACCGCTGGCCACGAGCAGCACCGCGCGCTGACCGACCAGGTAGATGTAGAGGGCGAGGGTGACGGCGACGATCGCGACGCCGATCCGGGTCCTCATCGGGCGGTCGCCGCTGCGGCCTGGTCAGAGGCGTCGCCGTCGGCGACGGGCGCGGTGCGGGCGGGCTGCGGCATCCGGATGCCGATGTCGATCATCGAGTCGAGCCCCACGACGACGCCGGACGCGTCCCGCGCCGCCGCGAGGGCGACACGGATGCCGGGGGCATAGGCCGCGGCGGGGTCGATCGTGTCGTGGACGATCATGAGGGACTCCCCCGGTCCCGACAGAATCGTCTCCTGCCGAGCGACGACCCCCGGACGGCGCAGGGAGTGCACGGGGATGCTCGCGATCTGCTGGCCGCGGGCGCGCTGGTCGACGTGCGGTGCCTCGACGGGGCCGGCCTCGGAGCGGGCGGCGGCGATCAGCTCCGCGGTGCGGACGGCGGTGCCGCTCGGGGAGTCCACCTTCGTCTCGCGGTGGGTCTCGACGATCTCGATCGAGGGGAAGAACGGGGCGGATGCCGCGGCGAGAGCCGACCCGATGACGGAACCGAGCGAGAAGTTGGGGATGAAGACCGCGCCGGTGCCCGCGGCATCCACCAGGGGACGGACGAGGGCGATGCGCTCGGCCGACCAGCCGGAGGTCCCGACGAGGACGTTCTTGCCCCGCTCGATCGCGGCGCGGACGACGTCGATCGACACGGCGGGGGTCGACGCGTCGACGACGAGGTCGGCGGCGTCCAACTCGGCCAGGTCACTGGCGGAGCCGAGCACGGCGACCGTCTCGAAACCCTCCGTCGCGGCGATGACCCCGGCGATGATGCTGCCGAGCTTGCCGGTCCCGCCCACCAGGGCCACGCGCGTCGTCATGCGTCCAGCCTAGGCGGGGAGGACGGCGGCGACCGTGTCCCACGCGAGCTTCACGACCAGCAGACCCAGGACGACGAGGAAGACGATCCTCACGAATCCGTTGCCGCCGCGGGTCGCCATCCTCGCACCGATGAACCCGCCCGTGATGTTCGCGCACGCCATGACGAGACCGAGCACCAGGATGATCTCGCCGTGGACTCCGTAGACGATCAGCGCGGCGAGGTTCGTCGTGAGGTTCGCGATCTTCGCGTTGACACTCGCCTGCAGGAAGCCGAAGCCGAGCACCCCGACGAGGAGGATCACGAAGAACGAGCCGGTTCCGGGTCCCAGGATGCCGTCGTAGAACCCCACGCCGAGTCCGATGACTCCCGAGCGCCAGACGATTGCACGACGCTCGGCATGCCGAGGCTCGTGATGCAGGCCCATCCGGGGACGCAGGAGCGTGTAGACGCCGACCGCCACGACGGCGACGAGGACGAGCGGGGTCAGGACCTCGCGCGGGACGTACCTCGACAGCGCAGCGCCGACGGCAGACCCCGCGAAGGCGCCGACGACGAGCGGGATCAGGAGGACGAGGTGGACCTTCACCCGCCGCAGATAGACCCAGCTGGCCGACAGCGTCCCGAAGAACGAGCTCAGCTTGTTCGTTCCGAGGATGAAGGGGGTCGCGACGTCCTTCGGTACGCCGATGACCAGCGCCGGCAACTGGATGAGGCCGCCGCCGCCCACGACGGCGTCGACCCAGCCGGCGACTCCGGCAGCGACCACGAGGAACAGCAGCGCGCTCGCGGAGACGGGGAGCCAGTCGGCGAGCAGAGGACCGGTCAGCACCTCACACCGAGAGGATGTCGGGAAGGCCCGTCCGCAGCTCCACGGGGAGGTGTGCCAGGTCGTTGTGGGACACGAGCGACCAGGGGCGCCCCGGCCGCTGCGCGAGAACGGTCAAGCCGCAGTGGGCCTGGTTGATCGTCAGCCAGCGCCACTCGGGCGCCTGCAGGACCTCGCGGACGAACCAGGCGATCACGAAGTTGTGGGTGATGAGCAACTCGTGCGCGTGGGGACGGTGCGCGAGGAACTCCGCCCCGGCATCCGCCATCTGCGCGGATCCCGCGTCGGCCTCGGCCTCGGTGACGCCGCCGAAGAACGGCTCGTAGACGTGCGGGGTGTCGGGCGTCATGCCGCTCGGCACGCAGTCGAAGAGGAGGGCCGTGGGCTCGGGGTCGACGGCCGGTAGCCGCTCGGCGACGGCTCGCGCGGTCTCGGCGGCGCGCAGCAACGGCGAGTGCCAGACGGCCGTGAGGGGGACCCCCGAGAGGCGGTCGGCGAGGAGCTCCGCTTGACGACGTCCTCGCGGGGACAGCGGTCCGTCAGCGAGGCCGTGTTCGGCGTCGAGGTGTTCGCCGTGCCGCACCAGGTACAGATAGTGCGTCACGTGATTGCTCGCTTCGTCGGGGTGCACCGCGGGCTCCCCGGGCTCACTTCCACCCTAAACCAGCCTCAATCCGTCGCCCGTGCGATCTCGGCGAGGTGTGCGCGACTGAGGTGCACTCCGACGCCTTGGACGAGTTCGTCGACGTGCGAGACGGCGTAGGCGTTCACGATCGGGGCGGCGACGATGCGCTGCGCGAGAAGCCAGGCGATCGCGACGGCGGCCGGGGGGACGGTAAGCTCCCCCGCGATCCGATCCAGCGCGCGGAGCGTGCGCGCGCCGCGCCGGTTCATGCTGGCGGCGAGTTGGCGCCCGCGCACCGACCCTCCGACGCGGTCGCGCTCGCGGTGCACGCCCGAGAGGTACCCGTGCTCGAGTGCCTGCGAGGGCGTCACCGCGATGCCCTGGGCTCCGGCGACGAGGCGGAGGTCACCGTCGAACTCGTCGCGCCGTAGCACGTTGTAGGGAACGTCGAGCACGGTGAACCGGGGGTAGCCCGCAGCCGAGAGGATCCGAGCCTCCACGAGCTGGGTCGCGCGGTACCCGGCCGCTCCGATGGCCCGCACCTTGCCGGACTCGACGAGCCACTCGGCCGTCGCCAAGGTGTCCTCGAGCAGCGTCTTGCGATCGGCGGTGCCGTCGAGCGACAGGACGTCGATCCGATCCGTCCCGAGCCGGATGAGGGACGACTCGACGGCGCGCACGAGGTTGACGGGTCCGAGCCCGGGGTTGTCGGCGCCGCGTCCGACGCGGACCGAGAGGACGACGTCGTCGCGGTTGCGCCGCCCGGCCATCCATCGCCCGATGACGTGCTCGCTGCGACCGGCGGCGTAGCTGTCGGAGGTGTGGACCGCGTTGCCGCCGCGCTCGACGTAGCGATCGAGGATCGCGTGGGCGGCGGCGATGTCGACGTGCCAGCCGAACTCGGCTCCGCCGAGGATGAGCGGGAACACGGAGAAGGCCGTCTCCCCCAACGGCACGCGGATCGCGCGCCCCACGGGTGCCCCGTGGACCGGGAGCGGACCGGAGGGGTGGGTACCGGGCGTCACCGTCGGCGACGTCTGATCCGCCGTCTCGTACGCTGCCATACCCGTCTCCTCGCGGAGCGCTCGGGGGTTTCACGTGCCCACGCACCCTCGGATGCGCTCACTCCGAGGGTAGAACAGCCCTCCGACACGGCGCGTCTGCAGGCACGACGGCGGGTGACGTTTCCATAACGGTTCGCGCACGTGCGGCCGACGAATGCCCAGGGAACGGCGAACGCCCGCCCTCCGAAGAGGACGGGCGTTCGTCAGAGCGTGGCTCAGGCCTCGGCGGGTGCCTCTGCCGGCGCGTCGCCGGCCGGAGCCGACTCCTCGACGACGGGCTCGAGCGAGAGCTTTCCGCGGTCATCGATTTTCGTGATGCGCACGAGGATCTTCTGGCCGACACCGAGGACGTCTTCGACGTTCTCGACGCGCTTGCCACCGGCGAGCTTGCGGACCTCGCTGACGTGCAGCAGGCCGTCCTTGCCGGGAAGGAGCGAGACGAACGCACCGAAGGTCGCGATCTTGACGACCGTGCCCAGGAACTGCTCGCCCACCTCGGGGTTGGTCGGGTTGGCGATCGCGTTGACCTGTGCGCGGGCGGCCTCGGCCGAGGGTCCGTCGACAGCGCCGATATACACGGTGCCGTCGTCCTCGATCGAGATCTGAGCGCCGGTCTCGTCCTGGATCGCGTTGATCGTCTTGCCCTTGGGGCCGATCAGCTCACCGATCTTGTCGACGGGGATCTGGACGCTGATGACGCGGGGCGCGGTGGGCGCCATCTCGTCGGGCGCGTCGATCGCCGAGTTCAGGACGTTCAGGATCGTGAGGCGAGCCTCCTTGGCCTGGGTCAGCGCGGCGGCGAGCACCGACGACGGGATGCCGTCGAGCTTCGTGTCGAGCTGGATCGCCGTGATGAACTCGCTCGTTCCGGCGACCTTGAAGTCCATGTCGCCGAGCGCGTCTTCGGCACCGAGGATGTCGGTCAGCGCGGCGTAGCGCGTCTGTCCGTCGACCTCGTCGGAGACGAGACCCATCGCGATACCGGCGACGGGGGCGCGCAGCGGCACACCCGCGTTCAGCAGCGAGAGGGTCGAGGCGCAGACCGAGCCCATCGAGGTCGAGCCGTTCGAGCTCAGCGCCTCGGAGACCTGACGGATCGCGTACGGGAACTCCTCGCGGCTGGGCAGCACCGGCACGAGGGCGCGCTCGGCGAGGAAGCCGTGCCCGATCTCGCGACGCTTAGGGCTGCCGACACGGCCGGTCTCACCGGTCGAGTAGGGCGGGAAGTTGTAGTGGTGCATGTAGCGCTTGCTCGTCGTGGGCGACAGCGAGTCGATCTGCTGCTCCATCTTGAGCATGTTCAGCGTGGTGACACCCATGATCTGGGTCTCGCCGCGCTGGAAGACCGCCGAGCCGTGGACGCGCGGGATGACCTGCACCTCGGCGTCGAGCGGACGGATGTCAGCGAGGCCACGACCGTCCATGCGGACGCCCTCGGCGAGGATGCGACCGCGGACGACGATCTTGGTGACCGACTTGTATGCGGCCGAGAACTCGAGCGGCGCACCGGCGGGGAGCTCCTCCGCCTCGACGGCGGCGATCAGCTCGGCCTTGACGCGGTCCTTGACCTTGTCGTCGGCAGCCTGACGCTCCTGCTTGTCAGCGATCTGGTACACGTTCACCAGGTCGTCGTACGCGCGGCCGGCGACGAAGTCGTAGACCTCGGAGCTGTACGGCGCGAAGACCGGGTAGACGCCGGGCTCGCGCGACGAGGACGCGGCCATCTGAGCCTGCGCCTCGACGAGCTGCTTGAGGAACGGCTTGGCGGCCTCGAGGCCACCGGCGACGATCTCTTCGCTCGGCTTGACGGCGCCGCCCTTGATGAGGTTCCAGCTGTTCTCGGTGGCTTCGGCCTCGACCATCATGATCGCGACGTCGCCGTCGGGGAGGACGCGACCGGCGACCATGAGGTCGAAGACGGCTTCCTCGACCTGGGCCTGGTTCGGGAACGCGACCCACTGGTCGGCGTGCTCGCCGTGGCCGGGGATGAGCGCGAGGCGCACGCCGGCGATCGGGCCCGAGAACGGCAGACCGGAGATCTGCGTCGACGCGGACGCTGCGTTGATCGCGAGGGCGTCGTAGTACTCGCCGGGTGCGATCGAGAGGACCGTGACGACGATCTGGACCTCGTTGCGGAGGCCGTCGACGAACGACGGGCGCAGCGGCCGGTCGATGAGGCGGCAGACGAGGATCGCCTCGGTGGAGGGACGGCCCTCGCGACGGAAGAACGAACCGGGGATCTTGCCTGCTGCGTACGAACGCTCTTCGACGTCGACGGTCAGCGGGAAGAAGTCGAAGCCCTCACGGGGGTGCTTGCCGGCGCTGGTGGCCGACAGGAGCATGGTTTCTTCGTCGAGGTAAGCGGCAACGGCGCCCTGCGCCTGCTGTGCCAGTCGTCCGGTCTCGAACCGGACCGTGCGGGTGCCGAAACGGCCGTTGTCGAGAACGGCTTCGGCGGCGGTGATTTCTGGACCTTCCAAGAGGTCTCTCCTTCTTTGTTTAGACTCGCACGCGCGTTTCGCGCACGAGATCATGCGAAGGAACAGGAACAGGCAGATATGGGCGCGCGGAGACATCCGCGAAGTCCGCCTGCGCTGGCCACCAGTCGAAGACCACCATCCGCCGGAAACGGGATGGGAATCCACCACAGGGGACCAGCTTCCTGCCGGGCCTGCTCCATGAGCTCACTGTGAAGTTGAGCGGATGCCGCGATGAGAACCGCGGGCAACCCGACCCAGCCTAACAGCGGACCCCCTTCTGTGCGTATCGTGGCGGGATGAGCGACGACGAGAAGACCGCGGACGCGGCATCCGATGACATGAAGCGGAAGTTCCGCGAGGCGCTCGAGAAGAAGAACTCGCGGAGCCGTCAGGGTGAAGCCCACCTCGACGGAGACTCCTCGGTGCACGGGACGCACGGCGCCGTCACCAAGCGCGAGTTCCGACGCAAGAGCGGCTGACCCCGAACGGACGAAGGCCCGGATGCCGAGTGGCGTCCGGGCCTTCGTCGTACGGTCGCGTATCAGCTGCCGAGCTCGGCGCGACGTGCGCGCGCCCGGTCCTCCTTGGCCTCCGCCTCGGCGAGCGCCGCGTCGTTCAGACCCGAGGTGTCGACGGCACCGGTGTCGTCGGAGACCCCGTGGGCCGTCAGCGTCGCCTCGTCGAACGGGCGACGACCGGCGAGGACCGCCGCCACCTGCTCGCGGTCGATCTGCTTCGTCCACGTGCCGATGAGGAGCGTGGCGACGGCGTTCCCGGTGAAGTTGGTCAGCGCACGACCCTCGGACATGAACCGGTCGATCCCGACGATGACGCCGACGCCGTCGACCAGGTCGGGACGGTAGGCCTGCAGGCCGCCGGCGAGGGTCGCGAGACCCGCTCCGGTGACGCCCGCCGCACCCTTCGAGGCGATGATCATGAAGACGAGGAGGCCGATCTGCTCGGGGATGGACATGGGGGCGCCGAGACCGGTCGCGATGAACAGCGAGGCCATCGTCAGGTAGATCGCGGTGCCGTCGAGGTTGAACGAGTAGCCGGTGGGCACCGTGATGCCGACGACGGGCTTGGAGACGCCGAGGTGCTCCATCTTGGCGATGAGGCGCGGCAGGGCCGACTCGCTCGAGGACGTGCCGACGATGAGGAGGTACTCGCGCCCGAGGTACTTCATGACCTGGAAGATGTTGACCCGGGCGACGGCGTACAGGATCGTGCCGAGCACGCCCACGATGAACACGATGCACGTGATGTAGAACGCGATCATCAGGATGCCGAGGCTCACGATCGCCGCGAACCCGGTCTTGCCGACGACGGCGGCGATGGCCCCGAAGGCGCCGATCGGGGCGAGCCAGAGGATCATGCCGAGGATGCGGAACACGAGGGCCTGGAGGTGCTTGACCGCGGTCATGATGGGCTCGGCCTTCGCGCCCATCTTCTGCAGGGCGAAGCCGACCAGCAGCGCGATGAAGAGCACCTGCAGCACGCTCTCGCCGGTGAAGGCGGAGAAGAACGTCGTCGGGATGATCCCGAGGATGAACTCGGTCGTGGTCTTCGCCTCGGTCGCGTCGCCCGCGTCGTACTGGGCGTTCTGCATGTTCAGGCCCTCACCCGGGTGGATGATGTTGCCCACGATGAGACCGATGGCGAGTGCGAACGTCGACATCGCCATGAAGTACAGCAGGGCGAGGCCGCCGATGCGACCGACCGTCGCCGCCTTCGCGATCGATCCGACGCCCACGACGATCGTGCAGAAGATGATCGGCGCGATCATCATCTTGATCAGGTTCACGAACGCCTTGCCGACCGGCTCGAGGGACTCCCCGAAAGCGGGCCAGATGAGGCCGACGACGCAGCCGAGGATCACGGCGATGATGACCGAGATGTAGAGCCACGTGTGCTTGTCCCACGCCTGCTTGCCCCTGCGCGGGTTGTATCCGGGAAGCCGGAACGAGGATGTGAGGGCCATGATCTCTCCTGGGTGACAGTCGTTGTCGGAGTCGACGGCGGTGTCGACGAGGATCAGCGTGCCGGGTGTGCACGCGCCCCGGCAGTTGTGGTCGTATTGGTCGCAGAGCGGCGAGAGGAGGCGATGTGGCCCGTTCCGGCGCCGCGAGCGCGGCATCCCGCGTGTTCCTGGCCGTCGCGGCGGCCGTCGTCGTCCTGTCTCTGGCGATCGCGGGCATCCTCCTCTGGGAGGGGCAGCGTGCCGCCCGGGCCGAGGCGGAGCGCGTCACTCGTGCCGTCGCCGAGACGATCGCCGACAGCACCGGGGTCGCCGATGCCCTCGCGCGCGGCGACCGCGCCGCCGCGACGCGCCTCCTGCAGCCCGAGATCCAGGCGGTCACGGCGGATGCCGACGTCGATTTCGTCACGATCATGGACCCGGCCGGCATCCGCATCACCCACCCGGACCCGGCGCGCATCGGTGAGGCCTACATCGGGACGATCCCGACCGGCACCGCATCGCTCACCGAGGAGTTCACCGGCACGCTCGGACCCTCGGTCCGAACGATCGTGCCCGTCCTGTCCGAGGGCGGGGTCGTCGGACGGGTATCGGTCGGCGTCACGATCGGCTCGATCACCGAGGCCCTCGGGCCCCGCGTCCTCGTCGCCGTCGCGATCGCCGTCGTCCTGGCAGCGGCGGGACTCGCGGGGGCTCTCCTCGCCCGACGCGCGACGCGGCGGGTCGCCGGCGACCTGCCGGCGGGGGCCGTCCGCGATGCTGTCTCGTCGTACGAATCGATGAGGACCCTCGGCGAGGCGCTCCGGTCGCAGACGCACGAGCACGGCAACCGGCTGCACACCGCGATCGCGCTGCTCGAGCTCGGGCGCACGCGCGAGGCGATCGGCATCCTCTCGGAGGACGCACGGCAGAGTCAGCTCCTCGTCGACCAGGTCGCCGCCCGCCGCGAGGGCGATCCCACCGTCGGCGCGCTCCTGCTCGGCAAGGCGTCGCAGGCGGGCGAGCGCGGCGTCGAATGGCGGGCCCGCATCGACGCCGATGCCCCACGCTCGGTCCTTTCCCCCGTCGACGCCGTCTCGGTCGTCGGCAACCTGATCGACAACGCACTGGATGCCGCGGCATCCGGTCCCGCTCCTCGGTGGGTCGACGTGAAGATGACGCGGACGACCGAGGACGAACTGGCCCTGGAGGTCGCCGACAGCGGAGCCGGGATCCCGGCCGAGATCGTCGACCGCATCTTCGAGCACGGGTTCTCGACGAAACCCGCGGGCGCCGCGGGGCGCGGCGTCGGGCTCGCCCTGGTCCGTGCCATCGTCGACGAGGCCGAGGGGACGATCTCCCTGCGGTCCGACCCCACCACCTTCCGCGTGATCCTTCCTCGGCGGGACGCATGATCGGTGTCCTGATCGTCGACGACGACGCCCTCACCCTCGAGCTCCACCGCCGGTACGTCGAGCGGCTGGACGGCTTCGAGGTCGTCGCCGAAGCCACCGGGGCGCGCGCGGCGGTCGCTGCCCTGCTCGACAGCCCGAGGGCGCCGGAGATCGACCTCGTGCTCCTGGACATGACGATGCCGGACGGGTCTGGCCTCGACGTCCTCCGCCACCTGCGCGCGCATACGGGGACCGTCGACGTGATCGCCATCACCTCGGTGCGGGAGGCGGACGTCGTACGGCAGGTGATCGCTCTCGGCGCCGCGCAGTACCTCGTGAAGCCCTTCACCTTCGGCGACTTCCAGGAGCGGATGCGGCAGTACCTCCGCTTCCGCGAGCAGGTGATGCAGTCCGCCGGCGCGGCGACGCAGGCCGAGATCGACGCGATGCTGGGGGCTCTGCGCACCTCGCCCGCCCCCACCCTGCCCAAGGGGCTCTCGGCTGACACGTTCGACCGCGTGAGCGCCATGCTGCGGACCGGACCCGTCTCCGCACGGGAGGCAGCTGATCGGCTCGGGATGTCGCGGGTCGCCGCGCGGCGTTACCTCGAGCACCTGGCCGACGCCGGACGCGCCGAGCGGGCGCAGCGCTACGGGACGCCGGGGCGTCCCGAGACCGAGTACCGCTGGGCCCGATGAGCGGTCACGACCTCGGCAGACCGGCCCGCCCCGACGCTCGACCGACCAGCACGTAGTCCGGCACCTTCGCGGTGAGACCGTCCCCGGCCGTGCGCCCCCGCAACCGCCGCCACATCCACGGGAGTGCGTCGCGACGCAGCCACGAGCCCGGCGACGTCGGGTCCTCGTCGACGTGGAAGGCCTCGTCGAGGTCGGCGAGCGCGTCCGCGTGCGGCACGCCGAGCGCTTCCGCCGCGCGGTACGCGACGTAGCGGTGCCCACGGGAGCGCAGGTGCACCTTGTCGTCGGCCCACAGGTCGACGCGCGCGAGCTCGGTCTCGTCGGCGAGGTCGAGGAGGATCGCGCCGGTGCGCGCGGCGACCTGACGGAGGCGGGCGTTGTACATCGCGAAGCGGCGCGTGAACACGCGTGCGGCGACCCGGTCGGGCAGGAAGACGGTGGCCAGCAGGACGTCGGACCCGGCGTCGCGCAGCCGGGTCACGGCATCCTCCACCCGGGCGGCGAGCGCGACCGGGTCGCAGGTGATCCGCACGAGGTCGTTCGCGCCGATCAGGACGGACACCAGGTCGGGGCGCATCCCGAGGCACCGCGGCAGCTGCTCGTCGACGAGGTGCGCCACACAGCGGCTCCGGACGGCGAGGTTGGCGTAGCGGAACGGGCGGGCATCGCCGCCGCTGAGGGCCAGCAGGTGCGCCAGCCGGTCCGCCCATCCCCGGAACGCACCCACCGGCATCCGCGACGTGTCGCAGAGGCCCTCGGTGATGGAGTCGCCCAGCGCGACGTACCGGGACCACCTGCGTCGCGGGACGGGAACCGCCGCGTCCGGGCGGGGCCACGCCACGACTCGACGCCCGGCATCCCGTCGGTTGAGGACGGCGGCCCGGTCGTAGTGCTCGAGCAGGCGATCGGCCAGTGCGTCCCAGGTGCGTCCCGAGACCGCCGACCGCGCCGCCTGCGCGAACGCGCGCCGCTTCGCATCGTCGCCGACGAGGTCCACGACGCGGGCACGGAGGTCGTCGGCGTCACCCGGGCGGTAGAGCCAGCCGTCCACGCTGCTGCGGACCAGGTCGACCGGCCCGCCGATCCCGGTCGCGACCACGGGGACTCCGCTGGCCTGGGCCTCCTGGATGGTCTGCCCGAACGTCTCGCTCTCACCGGGGTGGACGAACACGTCGAACGACGCGAGGGCTGTCGCCAGCGCTTCCCCGTCGAGATGCCCGAGGAACACCGCATCCGGCAGGAGCTGTTCCAGCGCCGGTCGAGCGGGGCCGTCGCCGACGATGACGAGGCGGATGCCGGGAGTCCCCCGCAAGGCGACGAGATCCTCGACCTGCTTCTCGGGAGCGAGTCGGCCGACGTACCCCACGATCACCTCGCCGGGGGCGATGCGCGCACGCCATGCGTCGTCACGGCGCTCCGGGGTGAAGCGCTGCCCGTCGACCCCGCGGCCCCACAGCGCGACGCGGTCGATCCCGAGCGCGTGGAGCTGGGAGTGCGCCGCCGCAGAGGGCGCGAGGGTCAGCGTCGCCCGCCGGTGGAGCCGTCGCACCTGCGCCTCGGCGAGCGCGGTCGCCTGGGGCAGACCGTATCTCGCGGCGTAGGCGATCACGTCGGTCTGGTACACGGCGACGCTCGGCAGCCGCCGGGACTCTGCGGCGAGCACGCCCTGCCACCCGAGGAGGAACGGCGAGGCGAGGTGGACCACGTCGGCGCCGAACCGCGCCAGGTCGCGGGCGATCGACGCCGCGGGCGGCACGGCGACGCGGACCGCCGGGTAGCGGGGCAGCGGGAAGGAGGCGACGGCGCGGCCCGGCATCCCGAGCTCGTGGCGCCGGACCCCGGGAGCGACGACGAACACGTCGTGCCCGCGACGCTGGAGGTGCTCCCGGATCTGCAGGACGGATCCGGTGACCCCGTTCATGTGCGGGAGGAAGGACTCGGTGATGACCGCGACTCTCACACGACCAGGGTGCCGGTGCGGAGGACTCCGCCGGGGCTTCGAAGGGCCCGATCGCGGAGTGTTCATCCGCCCCTCCCGGTACGGTCACCGCCGCGTCGCCATCCGTCCCCCCGTTCGCGCGGCGTTCACCGGACGCTGGTACGCAGAAGCCTGTGATCGGCGATCTCCTGACGAGTCTGGCCTCGAGCCCGTGGGCCCTCCCGGCGCTGTTCGCCCTCGTCCTGGCAGACGCGGTTCTCGTCGTGATACCCGGTGAGGTGGCCGTCACGGCGACCGGAGCGCTCGCCGCGGCGACCGGCACTCCCCCGCTCGCCGCCGTCGTGGCTGTCGCCGCCCTCGCCGCCTTCTGCGGGGATGCGCTGTGCTACGCCGTGGGCCGTGTCGCGGGAGTGGAACGGTGGCGGTGGATGCGGCACCCCCGCATCCGATCGGCGTTCGCCTGGGCGGGGTCGCGTCTCGCGCGCAGCACGGCGACCGTGGTGTTCACGGCCCGGTTCATCCCGTTCGCGCGCCTGGCCGTCAACCTCACGGCCGGCGCCACCCGGGTGCCGGTAGGCCGTTACTTCGCGGCGGTCGCGGTGGCGGCCACCGCATGGGCGCTCTACCAGGCCGTCGTGGGCGCCGCGATCGGCGCGCTCCTGCCCGGAGACCCGGTGATCGCCGTCATCGTCTCGATCGCCGTCGCGATCGCCCTCGGGCTGGTCATCGACGCCGCGGCGGCCCGCCTGTCGGGCCGCCGCGCGCGTCGCTGAAGTCACTCGCCGGACAGACCGCCCAGCAGGTGTCCGAACGATCCGCCCTTGCCGAGGTAGGACTCGGGGTCGAAGGGGTCGAGAGCGTCCTCCGCTGGGCGCCGGGTCACGGCATCCGCCAGTTCCCGGGCGCCGCGCTCGATGCGCGCCGACAGCGGCGACACGTCGTCCGCGCGCGCGCCCCAGTCCGACGACGCGGCGAAGACACCGGTGGAGACGGCCTCGGCGTGCAGATAGGCGAACAGCGGCCGGATCGCATAGTCGATGGCGAGCGAGTGACGGGCCGTGCCGGCGTTCGCGCCGATCAGCACGGGCTTGCCCTGCAGGGCGTCGGGATCGAGCACGTCGATGAACGACTTGAACAGCCCCGAGTAGCTCGTCGAGAAGATCGGCGTCACGACGATCAGCGCGTCCGCCGAGACCACCGTGTTGATCATGGTCTCGAGCGCGGGCGGCGCGAAGCCGGTCAGCAGGTTGTTCGTGATGTCGTGCGCGTACTCGCGCAGCTCGAAGGTGTCGACGGATGCCTCCACCCCCCGCTCGCGCAGGTCCGCCAGCACGGCGGCCGAGAGCTTGTCGGCCAGCATGCGCGTCGACGAGGGGTTCGAGAGCCCCGCCGACACGACGGCGATGCGACGGGCGGTCATCGCGCACCACCCAGACCGAACGCGGCACCGACGGGCGTCGGGGTGTCCTGGTAGGGGCTCGGACCCGACAGGTTGTCGCCGCGGTTGGCGCGGGGACGTGCATCGCGTGCGGGACCGTCGCCGTACGTGGCCGCGACGCGCGCGGCGTGCGTCGGCGCGTCGGGCACGATCGCCGGGCGATCCTTCGCGAGCTCCTTCCGGAGGACGGGGACGACCTCGCCGCCGAGGAAGTCGAGCTGCTCGAGGACCATCTTGAGCGGGAGTCCGGCGTGGTCGACGAGGAACAGCTGCCGCTGGAAGTCGCCGAACAGGTCGCGCATCCCCGCATAGCGGTCGATGACCTGCTGCGGCGAGCCGACGGTCAGCGGCGTCATCTCGGAGAAGTCCTCCATCGACGGACCGTGGCCGTAGACGGGGGCGTTGTCGAAGTACGGGCGGAACTGCGCCTTGGCGTCCTGCGAGTTCTTCGCCATGAACGCCTGTCCGCCGATGCCGACGATCGCCGTCTCGGGGGCGCCGTGACCGTAGTGCTCCCAGCGCTGGCGGTACAGACCGATGAGGCGCTGATAGTGCTCGGCGGGCCAGAAGATGTTGTTCGCGAAGAATCCGTCGCCGTAGTAGGCCGCCTGCTCTGCGATCTCGGGCGTGCGGATCGAGCCGTGCCAGACGAACGGCGCCACTCCGTCGAGGGGACGGGGTGTGGAGGTGAAGCCCTGGAGGGGGGTGCGGAACTTGCCTTCGAAATCGACGACGTCCTCGCGCCACAGCTTGTGCAGCAGAGCGTAGTTCTCGATCGCGAGGGGGACGCCCTGACGGATGTCCTTGCCGAACCAGGGGTAGACCGGGCCGGTGTTGCCGCGGCCCAGCATGAGGTCCATGCGGCCGCCCGAGAGGTGCTGCAGCATCGCGTAGTCCTCGGCGATCTTCACCGGGTCGTTCGTGGTGATGAGCGTCGTGGAGGTCGAGAGGATCAGGCGCTCGGTCTGCGCGGCGATGTACGCGAGCGTCGTGGTCGGCGAGGACGACCAGAACGGCGGATTGTGGTGCTCGCCGATCGCGAACACGTCGAGGCCGACCTCTTCAGCGTGCTTGGCGATCTCGACGGTCGCCGAGATGCGCTCACGCTCGCTGGGCGTGTGACCCGTGGTCGGGTCCTGCGTGATGTCGGTGACGGTGAAGATGCCGAACTGCACCCCGGGCCAGCTGGCGGCGCTGCTGGTGTCGCTCACGATGTCTCTCTCGATTCCCGGACGGTTCGCGCCCGATTCATGCAAGTGAATGTACCGGAGTCAACGTCTCAGTGTCCACGTTATTCCCGCCGGTACGGTGGCCCGAATGAGCACCCCCGGCCGCACCCGCCGCGTGCCCATCTGGGACAACGCCCGGGCCGCCTGCATCCTCCTCGTCGTCCTCGGTCACGCGATCCAACGCCTGACCTACGACTCCGACATCGCACAGAGCATCTACTACCTGATCTACGCGTTCCACATGCCGGCCTTCGCGCTGATCTCTGGGTACTTCTCCCGGTCCGATCCGCCGAGCCGGCGTCGGATGGTCCGCATCCTCACCGACATCGTCCTCCCCTACGTCATCTTCGACGGGCTCTGGACCCTCACGAAGCTCGTCGTCGAGGGACGCACCGACCCGAACCTCACGCAGCCGTCGTGGACGCTCTGGTTCCTGCTCGCCCTCGCGATCTTCCGCCTCGTGCTCCCCTACCTCGCACTCCTCCGGATGCCGCTGCTCTGGACCCTCGTCGTCTCGATCTCGGTGGGGTACCTCCCGAACGTCGATTCCACGCTGTCCCTCTCGCGGACCCTCGGCCTGCTGCCCTTCTTCACCCTCGGCTGGTGGCTGCACCAGCGCGGATTCCTCGAGCGGCATCGACTCCTCGAGCGGCGGCGCACGTCGCTCCGCCTCGCCGCCGGCGCCATCCTGGTGGCGGCCGGCGTCTGCGCGTGGCTCTTCGTCGACGATTTGCGGACCATGGGACTCGGCCGATGGCTCTTCTATGAGGAGGACTACGCCGACCTCGGCGGCACGCAGTGGTGGGCGGGCGGCATCCGCCTGCTGCTGATGGCGGCCGCACTCGTGCTGAGCGTGGCGTTCTTCGTCCTCATGCCGCGTCGGGAGTACCGCTGGACGGCCGTCGGGCACGCCACGATGTACGTGTACCTGCTGCACTCCTTCGCGCTGTATCCGCTGCGCGAATCGGGGATCCTCCGCGGCCTCGACCCCACGTGGCTGTGGCTGCCCCTCGTCGCCGTCCTGTCGGTGGCGATCACGGCAGCCCTCGCCTCGACGCCGGTGCGCCGCATCTTCCGGCCGCTCGTCGAACCGCGGCCGGGATGGCTCTTCGCCGATCCCGGCCTCGTGGGGTCCGAGGGCAGCCGGCGCGAGCCGACAGGATCGCGCCGCCCTCAGACCGCGACGACCGCCGGCTCGTAGTCGAGCCCGAACGCCGCCGCGACGCCCTCGTTGGTCACGCGACCGCCTCGGACGTTGAGGCCCTTGGCCAGAGCGGGGTCGGCTGCAGCAGCGGCATCCCAGCCGCGGTCCGCGAGCGCCGTCAGGTAGGGCAGGGTCGCGTTCGTGAGTGCGCGCGTCGACGTCTCCGGCACCGCCCCGGGCATGTTGGCGACGCAGTAGTAAACCGCGTCGTGCACCGCGAACGTTGGGTCGTCGTGCGTCGTGGGCCGCGAGCCCTCGAAGCACCCGCCCTGGTCGATGGCGATGTCGACGAGCACCGCGCCCGCCTTCATACCGGCGACCATGTCGAGCGTCACGAGCTTGGGCGCCGCCGCCCCCGGGATGAGGACCGATCCGATGACGAGATCGGCGGATGCCACCTGCTCGGCGACCTCGAAGCGGGTGGAGGCGCGGGTGTGGAGGCCCGCGTAGCGCTTCTCCAGTTCACGCAGACGCGGCAGCGACACGTCCAGGACGGTGACGTCGGCTCCCATGCCGAGAGCGTTGGCCGCCGCGTGCTCGCCCGCCACTCCGCCGCCGATCACGACGACCTTCGCCTTCGGCGTGCCGGCCACACCGCCGAGGAGGGTGCCGCGGCCACCGGCCGCGCTCATGAGGGTGTGCGCACCGACCGTGATCGAGATGCGACCCGCGACCTCGCTCATCGGGGAGAGCAGTGGGAGTGCCCGGTCCGCCGTCTGGACGGTCTCGTAGGCGACGGCGGTGGTCCCCGCGGCGATGAGGGCGTCGGTCAGGGGCCGATCCGCGGCCAGGTGGAGGTAGGCGAACAGGGTGAGGTCGTCGCGCAGGTGCGGGTACTCCGCCGCGATGGGCTCCTTCACCTTGACGACGAGCTCCGCCCGCCCCCACGTCGAGGCCGCATCCGGGGTGATGACCGCACCGGCGGCGGCGAACGCCTCGTCCGCGATCCGCGAGCCGGCGCCGGCGCCCGACTGCACGAGCACCTCGTGACCTCCCGCGACGAGCGCGTCCACCCCCGCGGGGGTGATGGCCACGCGGTTCTCGTTGTTCTTGATTTCCGTAGGGATGCCGATGCGCATGGCGTCACGCTCCTCGTCAGCGAGTGATGTGCGAAACATCCTGCAGAAGATTCGTTACGAGCAGGTGACAGTCGAAGATCCTTCGGCGAAAATGATTCAGCACCCCCGAAATGAGGATGAATCCCCGTGAGCACGTCTGATCCGACGAAGAATCATCGGCCTCCCGCCGACCTGGACGATGTGGACCTCGCCATCGTCGACGAGCTCGCGGCCGACGCCCGGCTCACGAACGCCGAGGTCGCCGCGCGAGTCGGAGTCGCGGCATCCACCGCCCATGCGCGCACCCGCGCGCTCGTGGAGCGCGGCGTGATTACCGGCTTCCACGCGAGCGTGGACCAGCGGGTCGCGGGCGCTGGCCTGCAGGCGATGGTGCACGTGACGCTGCGCCCGGGCTCCCGTCACGAGAGCATCACCGAGTTCGCACACGAGGTGCGCGGTCTCCCCCAGGTGATCCAGATGTTCTTCCTCGGCGGGTCCGACGACTTCCTCATCCACATCGCCGTCGCCGATTCCAGCGATGTGCGCGCCTTCGTCGTCGAGCACCTCTCCGCGCAGCGCAGCGTCGCGAACACGCGCACGAGCATCATCTTCGACTACCACCGCAACCGGGTCGCGGCTCCGTTCCACTGAGTCGGTAACCGCTTGAAACAATGCGCCGACCCCCTGAAACCTCTGCTTATCCTCGGACCATGCCTGTCCAGAGCCTCCCCGTCCTCGACCTGTCCCGCCTCGATGAGGGGCCGGATGCTGCGGAAGAATTCCGAGCCGATCTGCGCCGCGCGACCCACGAGGTCGGCTTCTTCTATCTGACCGGCACCGGGGTCTCGCCCGAGCTGGAGGATCGCCTCCACCGCGCCGCGCGCACCTTCTTCGAACTCCCCGACGAGGCGAAGCTCGAGATCGAGAACATCAAGAGCCCGCACTTCCGCGGCTACACGCGCATCGGCGGCGAGCGGACGCAGGGGCTCGTGGACTGGCGCGAGCAGATCGACATCGGACCCGAGCGCCCGGCGGTCGAGGACCCCGACGCTCCCCCCTACACCGCCCTCGTCGGACCCAACCTGTGGCCGAGCGCCCAGCCCGAGCTCCGTGAGATCGCCGAGGAGTGGACCGCGATCCTGTCGGCGGTGGGGCGGAAGCTGCTCCGCGCCTGGGCAGAGGCCCTCGGCGCACCGGAGACGTACTTCGACGACCACTTCGGCGAGGCGCAGACCCTGCTGAAGATCGTCCGCTACCCGGGCTCCAGCGCCCCGGAGCCTCAGCAGGGCGTGGGAGCGCACAAGGATGCCGGCGTCCTCACCCTGCTGTGGGTCGAGCCGGGGAAGGGCGGCCTGCAGGTCGAGAAGGACGGCGACTGGATCGACGCTCCCGCGGTGCCCGGATCGTTCGTCGTGAACATCGGCGAACTCCTCGAGCATGCGACCGGCGGCTACCTCACGGCGACGAACCACCGGGTCGTCTCGCCGCGCGCCCCCGAGGATCGCATCTCGGTGCCGTTCTTCTTCAACCCGTCGCTCGACGCGGAGCTCCCCGCGATCGAGCTGCCCGCCGAGCTCGCGGCGCAGGCCCGCGGGATCTCCAACGACCCCCGCAACCCGATCCACGGTCTTCACGGCGAGAACGCCCTGAAGTCGCGGCTGCGGGCGCACCCGGACGTCGCAGAGATCTGGCACCCCCACCTCGTCAGCGCGCGCGTCTGACCGGCAGAGACCGTCCGGGAACGATGAAGGCCGCCCCACACCGTGGGGCGGCCTTCTCAAGAATGTTCTGCGCGATTGAACGCTGGCAGCGATGCCTTATCGACGGAGGCCGAGGCGCTCGATGAGCGAGCGGTAACGGTTGATGTCGACGTCCTGGAGGTAGCCCAGGAGACGGCGGCGCTGACCGACGAGCAGGAACAGCCCACGACGCGAGTGGTGGTCGTGCTTGTGCTCCTTGAGGTGCTCGGTGAGGTCCTTGATGCGCTGCGTCAGCATCGCGACCTGCACCTCGGGGGATCCGGTGTCACCGGGGTGCGTCGCGTACTCTTCGATGATCGCCTTCTTGACGTCTGCTTCCAGTGCCATAGGTGATCCCCTTCCTCTTCGTTGCGCGGCGCCCGACGCCTGATGCGAGGGCTCTCTTTATCCGCGGCCGATCGAACGGCAACCACAGGAGTCTACAGGACGAGGCGCCCCGCAGACGACCGAGGGCCCGGCCGCCGAAGCGACCGGGCCCTCGTGTGCGATGCGTCTCAGCCGACGGCGAGCAGATCGATGATGAAGATCAGCGTCTTGCCGCCGAGGAAGTGGCCGCCGGCGGGACCGTAGGCCAGGTGCGGCGGGATGACGAGCTCACGACGTCCACCGACCTTCATGCCCGGGATGCCGTCCTGCCAGCCCTGGATGAGGCCGCGGAGCGGGAACTGGATGCTCTCGCCGCGGTTCCAGGACGAGTCGAACTCCTCGCCGGAGACGTATTCGACGCCGACGTAGTGGACGGTGACGGTGTCACCGGGCTTCGCCTCGGTGCCGTCGCCCTCGATCAGGTCGCGGACGACGAGGTCGGAGGGTGCGGCTCCCTGAGGAGCGTCGATCTCGGGCTTGGTGCGGTCTGCAGTCATGAGTCCATCCAAACCGAGCGGCATCCGGTGGTCAAACGCACTCAGGCCTGGATCGAGCCCTGGAGGTCGAGCTCGATCGTGACGTCCTTGCCGACGAGCACGCCGCCGGTCTCGAGCGCGGCGTTCCAGGTGAGACCGAAGTCCTCGCGGTTGATGACGGTCTTGGCCGTCGCGCCCGCCTTGTAGTTGCCCCACGGGTCGGTGCCGAAGCCGCCGAAATCGACCTCGAACGTCACGGGCTTCGTGACGTCCTTGATGGTCAGGTTGCCGTCGACGAGGAAGTCGCCGTTCTCGATGCGCACACCGGTCGAGGCGAAGGTGATCTCGGGGTAGGTCTCGACATCGAAGAAGTCGGCGCTGCGGAGGTGACCGTCACGGCCCTCGTCCTTGGTGTCCAGCGACGCCGCGTCGACCTTGGCGTCGAGCTTGGCCTCGAGCGGGTTCTCGGGGGCGATCAGGGTCGCCTCCTTGACGTTGAAGTGGCCGCGGACCTTGGAGATCATCATGTGGCGGACGCTGAAGCCCACCTCGCTGTGCGACGCGTCGAGGATCCAGGTACCGGCCTTGTAGCCGGGGATGTCGAGGGTGGCGGTGGAGTCGGTCATGATC
Source organism: Microbacterium sp. 77mftsu3.1 (assembly GCF_900100525.1). NCBI lineage: Bacteria > Bacillati > Actinomycetota > Actinomycetes > Micrococcales > Microbacteriaceae > Microbacterium > Microbacterium sp. 77mftsu3.1. The sequence continues at coordinate 78,326 of NZ_FNCR01000003.1, forward strand.
GTCCTTCGTGGAGGGGTTCCGGCACGCGCCGGCGGTCAAGAGGGCGAAACGTCGCCGCGTCCGATCCTATTCCCGTGAATGAAGATTCGCCGGTGCGCGGACCCTCTTGACACCGCGAGGAGGCGGCGGGATCATTTCTGTACACCAACTCAGCGCCCGGAAGACTCGCAGGCATCGCCGCGGCACCGGGCGCTGAGTCTTTCTCCGGCCGCTGGTTCCCTGCGGCCGTTTCAGCCGACGAGCAAATCCCGCCGTGCCCGGGTAGCGCGTTCGAGGTAGACCCTCTCGTCCGCCGCGGCGCGCGGATCGCGTCCGCCGATCACCCGGTGGCGGGCGGCCGCGAGCGCGGTCGCCTCGACGATGAAACGCCGCATCGCTGCTGACCGGTCGCCGGGCAGGGAGCGCGCCCACGTGACGGCTCGCGAGCGTCCACGTCCGGTCGCGAGCATGTCGACCTCCGCCGGTGAGAACCATCCCGCGACCGCGTAGTCGCCGAGGCACGTGCGGGTGAGCCGCGCCTCTTCGCGCCGGAGCAGCACGACGCCGACGATGAAGAGGATGAACAGAGGCATCTGGAAGGTCGCGTAGAGCACGAAGAAGTCGGCGAACACCGCCGATCCGTTCCAGAGCGCGTGCAGTCCGATGGCTCCCCCGAGACCCACCGCCCATGGTCCGACCGCCGCTGCGCCCCATACGCCCCGGCGTGCGGCACGCCCCAGCGCGTACCCCGTGACGGCCGTGAACATCACGTGCGCGAACGGCGAGAGGATGCCACGGAGGAAGAACGTGTAGGCCGCGCTCTCGGCCCCACCCGTGACGAGGCTGTCGGCGAAGTAGAGGATGTTCTCCGTGAACGCGAAGCCCGCACCGACGAGCGCCCCGTAGACGACACCGTCGACAGGGCCGTCGAAGGCACGCCTCGCGGCGACGAAGATGAGCAGGACTCCCGCGCCCTTGGCCACCTCTTCGACGATCGGCGCCTGGAGGACGGCGGAGACGGTGTCGGGAAGGCCCGGCGCGACCAGCGTGATGACGAGGTCGACCCCGAGCGCGATGACGACGGATGCCACTGCTCCCCATGCGAGCGCGAGGACGACGAGGCCGCGGGGTTCCGGCTCCCACTGGTCGATCATCCTGATGGCGACGAGGACGAGGACCAAGGGGATGAGGGCGAGGAGCCCCGAGACGATGGAGGCCGCCGCACCGAGGAACGCCAGGAAGTAAGCCGCCAGGCCGAGCGACGCGACGGCGAGGACGGCAGCCACGATCCAGAGGATCACGCGGCCGCCCGTCGGTGCGGGGACGGGGAGGTCGGGCCGCGGTGGGGCCGGCGGCGGAGCGGCGGGCGTCGCACGCGCGGGTTGTGCGAGGGGCGACGGGAACGACATGCGCTCAGCCTAGGGGCGGCCCCCGATCGTGCCCCGCCGCAGTCGAGGGCGATACCCTGGACCAATGCGCTTCGCCCACGTTGTCCCTGACGGAGTAGACGAGCCGCAGCTGGTCCTGGTCGAAAAGGACCGTGCCGCCCTGGTGTCGCAGCTCTTCGACGGAGCACCGTCGCGTCTTCAGCCGCTCATCGAAGGAGGCGACGCCCTCCTCGACCGCGTTCGGGAGAGCGCTGCGACCGCCGAGTGGATGCCGCTCGGCGACCCCGTCTTCGCCTCGGCGGTACTCGACACCCCCATCACCATCGCGATCGGGCTGAACTACTCGGCCCACTCGAGCGAACTCGGCCTCAAGGCCGACGCGGCGCCCACGGTCTTCATCCTGTGGCCGGGCTCGCTCTCGGGTCACCGTCAGACGACGACCTGGCCGCGCTCGCTCAGCCAGTCCGTCGACTACGAGGCGGAGCTCGGCGTCATCATCGGGGCGCCTGCCCGCGACGTCGCCCTCGAGGATGCCCTCGACCACGTCTGGGGCTACACCGTGGTCAACGACATCACGGCCCGCGACATCCAGTTCTCCGAGGCGCAGTGGTCGCGCTGCAAGTCGTTCGACGGCTTCACCCCGACGGGACCGTTCGTCGTCACCGCGGACGAGATCCCCGACCCGCAGGATCTGCACATCTGGGCGATCGTCGACGGGAAGATGGTGCAGGACGCCTCGACCGACCAGATGATCCACCCCGTGGCGAAGCTCGTTGCGTTCCTGTCGCAGTCCGCGACCCTTCTGCCGGGAACCCTGATCTCGACCGGCTCCCCAGGTGGCGCGGGCTATTCGCGCGACCCGCAGATCTTCCTCCGCGACCGTTCCACCGTGACCGTCGGAGTGGACGGGATCGGCGAACTGACGACCTTCTGTCGCATCACCGACTGAGACAACGCGAGTCAGCAAGAAGCGGCGGTCACCCGAGGGTGGCCGCCGCTTCTTGTCGCGCAGGTCAGTTGTTGAGCTGCGACTGGTCGAGCTGGTCGCAGGGGATGGTCTGGCCGAGGTACTCGACGACACCAGATCCACCAGCGACACAGTTGGTCTGGTACTGCTGGTACAGATCCGCGGTGGAGTTCGCGAAACTCGCGACGACGACCACGATGATGATGATCGCGATGATCATGAGGACGATGCTCACGATGATCGCGGCGATCGCGAGACCGTTCTTCGTGCCGGCCTTGCGGCTCTGCACCAGCGCCACGATGCCGAGGATCAGACCGATGAGCTGGGTTCCGGGGATGATCGCGAGGATCAGGGCGACGATCGCCATCGTGCGCCCCGGGACGGGGCCGGCAGCCGGAGCGCCGGCGTTGTACTGCGGTGCGTTGCCGTAGGCCGGCGCCTCATATGCCGGCGGCGCGGGCGGGATGTTCTGCGAGTTCGGCTGGTTGGGGTCGGTCATGTGAAGTCCTTCAGGTCGCTGATGGGCCGGGATACGACCCCGACGCTAGCGTCCGGCGTTCTCTCAGACAACCCGCAATCACGGACCCTCCACGGCACCCGGTTTTGTGATAATCGGAATCGCTCGGGTGACCGCCTGAAGCCCCGACAACCGTGCCGGCGAGAGCTGCTTGTCGACCTCGTCACGCGACATGAGCCCGGCCTCCACGACCAGGTCGCCCACGTTCCGCTTTGTCAAGAGCGCGGTCTTGGCGAGCGCGGCCGCGGCGGTGTAGCCGATGAACGGCGTCAGCGCCGTGATGACGCCCACGGACGACCCGACCATCGTGCCGAGGCGTTCGCGGTTGGCGGTGATGCCGTCGACGCAGTTGACGCGAAGGGTGCGCATGCCGCGCCGCATCCATGTGATCGACTGGAAGATCGAATGCGCGATGACCGGTTCGAACGCGTTGAGCTGCAGCTGTCCGCCCTCGACGGCCATCGTCACCGTGAGGTCCGCACCGGCGACGGCGAACGCGACCTGGTTGACGACCTCGGGGATGACGGGGTTCACCTTGCCGGGCATGATGCTCGACCCCGCCTGTCGAGGCGGCAGGTTGATCTCGCCGAAGCCCGCCTGCGGCCCGCTCGAGAGCAGGCGCAGGTCGTTGCTGATCTTCGACAGCTTGATCGCGTTGCGCTTGAGCGACGACGAGAACGACATGAAGGCGCCCGTGTCACTGGTGGACTCGACGAGGTCTTCGGCCGTCTCGAGGTCGAGCTCGCTGATCTCGCGCAGGTGCCGCAGCACGGCACGTGAGTAATCCGGGTGGGTCGTGATCCCGGTGCCGATGGCCGTCGCACCCATGTTGATCTCGTAGAGGAGGTGCGCGTTCTCGCGGAGACGGTGGTGGTCCTCCCCCAGCGTCGTGGCGAAGCCGTGGAACTCCTGCCCGAGGGTCATGGGGACGGCATCCTGCAACTGCGTGCGTCCCACCTTGAGGACGTCGTGGAACTCGTCGGCCTTCTTCAGGAAGGACTGCCGCAGCAGGTCCAGCTCCTCGAGCAGCGACTGCAGGTCGAGCCCGAGCCCCACCTTGATCGCCGTCGGATAGACGTCGTTGGTGGATTGGCTGCGGTTGGTGTGGTCGATGGGCGAGAGGAACGCGTAATCGCCCTTCTCGCGGCCCGCCATCTCGAGCGCGATGTTGGTGATGACCTCGTTCGCGTTCATGTTGGTCGAGGTTCCGGCGCCGCCCTGGATGACGCCCACGACGAACTGGTCGTGGAACTCGCCGTCGATGACGCGCTGGGCCGCCTGGTCGATGAGATCGGCGCGGGATGCGTCGAGCGCCCCGATCTCCTTGTTGGCGCGCGCGGAGGCCTGCTTGACCATCGCGAGGGCGACGACGAGGTCGCGGTAGACCGAGATCGGTCGCATCGAGATGGGGAAGTTCTCCAGCGCTCTCGCCGTGTGGATGCCCCAGTAGGCGTCGGCGGGGATCTCCATCGATCCCAGGGAGTCGGATTCGGTGCGCGTCGTCGCGTCAGATGCCATGTGCGGTGTCCTCGTGGGTCACAGGGGTGCAGGGATGGATCGAGCCTATCCCCGCACCCCTGGACCTCAGCGGTTCACGCTGGACATGTCGGCATAACGATCCCCGACCGCGGGCGCGACGTCGCCGAGACGACGGAGCTGGTCATCGCTCAGCGTCAGATCGGCGGCGGCGATGTTCTCCTCGAGCCGCTCGAGCTTGCGCGTACCGGGGATGGGGACGATGTCCTCCCCCTGGGCGAGCAGCCACGCGAGGGCGACCTGTGCGGGTGTCGCCTCGACCTCGGCGGCGACGCCCTCGATCACGTCGACGATGCGCAGGTTGGCGGCGAGCGCCTCGTCCTCGAACCGCGGGTTGCTGCGACGGAAGTCGTCGTCGTCGAGCTGATCGGCCGACCGGATGGCGCCGGTGAGGAAGCCGCGTCCGAGCGGCGAGTACGGGACGAAGCCGATGCCGAGTTCGCGCAGTGCCGGCAGCAGCTCGGCCTCGGGATCGCGGGTCCACAGGGAGTACTCGGTCTGCACCGCTGTCACGGGGTGGACCGCGTGCGCGCGACGGATCGTGGCGACGGATGCCTCCGACAGCCCGTACCCGCGGATCTTGCCCTCCTGCACGAGCTCGGCGAGCGCGCCCACGGTCTCCTCGATGGGGACGGCGGGGTCCATGCGGTGCTGGTAGTACAGGTCGATGCGGTCGGTCTGCAGACGCTGCAGCGATCCCTCGACCGAGCGCCGGACGTTCTCGACGCTGCCGTCGACCCCGGAGCGGCCGTCCGGGTGACGCACGATCCCGAACTTCGTGGCGAGCACGACCTCATCCCGGCGGCCCGACTGGGCGAGCGTCTTCCCGAGGAGCTCCTCGTTCGTGTGAGGTCCGTACATCTCCGCGGTGTCGAGCAGGGTCACACCGCGGTCGAGGGCGCCGAGGATGGTCCGCTCGCCCCCGGCGTCATCCTGGCCGGCACCGGTGTAGAACGCGCTGATGCCCATGAGGCCGAGGCCGATGCGGCCGACCTGCGGTCCGTGGGCTCCGAGAATGGTGGTCTTCATGAGGGGCTGATCTCCTTGTCGTAGATGTCGATCTTGTGGTCGATGGCGGCGAGGCTCAGGGTCACCTCGTCGAGCTGGCGGCGAACGACCTCGCGATGCTCCACCAGCAGTCGTCGCCGCTCGGCGACGGTCGATTCCCCATCACGCACGAGCTCGGTGTAGCGGCGCATGGTGGCGATCGGCATCCCGGTCCACCGCAGCCGTGCCAGGAAGCGGATCCAGGCGAGATCCGCGTCGGAGTAGCGCCGGTGGGATGACGAGGCCCGGTCGACGGGCTGGAGCATCAACCCGGCGCGTTCGTAATAGCGCAGGGTGTGTGCGCTCACGCCGGTGGCATCGGCCGCTTCGGCGATCGAGGCGCCGGCGGAGCCGGAGAGGAGGGTCATGCCTTCACGGTAGAACTTCGAGCGCGCTCTAAGTCAAGCGGGCGCTCAGGAAGGTTTGCGCGAGAACGCCTCGAGCCGCTCCTGGGGGCTGAGCGCGGCCATCCTCTCGACCCACTCGGCGGAGAAGTAGTCGCCGGTCGGGGCGTCGACGACGGGCACGACCGTGTGGGTGATCGTGTCGTCGTACACGTGAACGAGGTGGAAGGACTGCGCGGCATCCATTCCGTTGACCTCCGTCGCGGGACGCTGCAGATTCATCGTGTAGCAGGTCGCCGATGCCACGCTGACGGGGATGCCGGCGAAGGTGCCGTTCGTCGAGTAGTGGAGGTGGCCGGCGAGGATGCCGCGCACGTCCGTTCCCTCTATGACCTCGGCGAGGGCGTCCTGATCGCGGAGCTCGAGGATGTCGAAGAACGGGATATGGCTCGGCAGTGGCGGGTGGTGCAGCGCGAGGAGCGTGCCGAGCGGGGCGGGCTCGGCGAGGACGCCGCGGAGCCACTCGCGCTGCGCCGCATCGATCTCGCCGTGGTGCCATCCGGGCACCGTCGAGTCCAAGACGATGAGCCGCAGCCCGTCGAGGTCGTGCACGGCGGTGATCGGCTCGAGCGATCCGGGTTCGTCGAAGAGTCCCTCTCGCATCGCCGGCCGTTCGTCGTGGTTGCCTGCGACCCAGACGACGGGCGTGCCGAGCCGTTCCGCCACGGGCTCCACGAGCTCGCGCAGCCGTCGGTAGGCGTCGGGCTCGCCGAGGTCCGTGAGGTCACCCGTCACGACGAGGGCATCGGGACGGATGCCGGTGCGCTCGATCGCCGCGAGGGCGGCCGCCGCTCCTCCGGTCGAGTCGTACGCGCCGCCGAGCCGACGGTCGCCGGCCAACAGGTGCGTGTCGCTCAGATGGACGATCGAGCGGAGGGCGGGCGCGTGCCGGCCGAAGGAGACGGACTGCATGCCGTCAGCCTATTGACCGCCGCGGACGGCGCGCGATCAGTGGTTGAAGAGGATGAGCAGGAGGCCGCCCAGCACGACGAGGCCGCACACGGCGAAGGACGCGTAGGCGCCGATCAGGGCGACACGCTTCTGCGCGACGCTGAGCGGGTTCTTCTTGGCCGCCTTCTTCGCGGCCTTCGCGGCGCGCTTCTGCTCCTTCGGCGTCATCACCGTCAGCGCGTCCGTGAAGGTCGCCGGGATGACCACCGGAACCCGTCCGGCGCGCACGAGCAGGCGCAGCCCGACGGCGTAGAACGACACGACGACCGACGCCGCGAGGAGCGCGGCGACGAAGACCTGGACGAAGGCGAGCCAGTCGATGGTGAGGTTCATCGGGCGTTCTCCTCATCGGATGCGGCGGCCGCCTGAGCGACGCGCTGCTGGCGGCGGGTGGGCGGCGGTTCCTCGGTGAGGTCCACGGCGGCACCGGAGTCGGCGACCTCGCTCATCGCGTTCGCCGCGGTGATCTCGTTACGCCGCGAGCGCAGGAAGATCGCGAGGACGATCGCGACGGCGATGACCGCGCCGATGATGACGCCGATGAGTTCGCCGACGCCCTGGCCGAACAGGTTCTCGAACCCGACGATGAGGAACGCGGCGAGCGCCCCGACGATGCCGGCAGCGGGGAGGGTCAGCACCCAGCCCACGGTGATGCGCCCGACCGTCCCCCAGCGGACGATCGCGCCGCGGCGTCCGAGACCCGAGCCGATGACGGAGCCCGAGGCGACCTGGGTCGTGGACAGTGCGAAGCCCAGGGCGCTCGAGGCGAGGATCGTCGAGGCGGTGGATGCCTCCGCCGAGAAGCCCTGCGCCGGCTTCACGTCGGTGAGGCCCTTGCCGAGGGTGCGGATGATGCGCCAGCCGCCCATGTAGGTGCCGAGGGCGATCGTGAGCGCGCAGGCGAAGATGACCCAGAGCTGGGGGTCCGACTGGGTCTGCCAGCCGACCGTGATGAGGGCGAGGGTGATGACACCCATCGTCTTCTGCGCGTCGTTCGTGCCGTGGGCCAGCGCGACCAGCGAGGACGTGAAGATCTGCCCCCAGCGGAAGCCGTCGCGTCCGTCAGGCTTGTTGTCGTAGCGGCGGGTCACGACGTAGGCGATCTTGGTCGCCACGAAGGCGATGATCCCGGCGGTGAGGGGGGCGATGAGCGCCGGCAGGACGACCTTCGAGAGCACGACCCCCGTGTCGATCGCACTGATCGAGGCACCGACGATCGTCGCCCCGATGAGGCCGCCGAACAGGGCGTGCGACGAGCTGGAGGGGAGACCCAGGAGCCACGTCAGCATGTTCCAGGTGATGGCGCCGATGAGGCCGGCGAAGATGATGGCCGGGAAGATCGACTGCGAGAGCTGATCTTCGCGGATCATGCCGCCCGAGATCGTCTTGGCGACCTCGGTGGACAAGAAGGCGCCCACGAGGTTCAGACAAGCCGCGAGGAGGACGGCGACCTTGGGCTTCAGGGCACCCGTCGCGATGGGCGTGGCCATCGCGTTCGCGGTGTCGTGGAAGCCGTTGGTGAAGTCGAAGAACAGTGCCAGTGCGATGACCAGGACGACGATGAGTGCTGCGGTTTCCACAGTTCGCTTTCCGTCGGGAATCGGGGGAACGGGTGCCGCGGCGATCGGCGTTGCGAACGAAAAGTTCACCCAGACGTCATCAGCAGTTCAGTCGGGCCTGGAAAATCCTCGCACAGGTTCCGCCACGGCATAACCCGCGCGCGCCCGCGAGGGTCGGTTAGCGTGGTCGGGTGACTTCCGAAGCCGTGACGCCGCCCGTCGCCGACCGCCGCCCCCTCACCCGGACCCACCACGGCGACGCCGTCTCAGATCCCTACGAATGGCTGCGCGCGAAGGACGACCAGGACGTCATCGGCCACCTCGAGGCCGAGAACGCGTACACCGACGAACGCACCGCTCACCTCGAGGAACTCCGGGGCCGCCTCTTCGACGAGATCAAGGGACGCACCCTCGAGACGGATCTCTCGGTGCCCTCGCGGCGCGGCCACTGGTGGTACTACGGCCGGACGGTCGAGGGCAAGCAGTACGGGATCAACTGCCGAGCGCCGATCAGCGACCCGGACGACTGGACCCCGCCCGTCCTCTCCCCCGAGACCGAGGTCCCCGGCGAGCAGGTCCTCCTCGACGGCAACGTCGAAGCGGACGGGCACGACTTCTTCTCCCTCGGCAGCCTCGACGTCTCCAACGACGGCACGCGCCTGCTCTACGGCGTCGACGTCGCGGGCGACGAGCGCTACACCCTCCGCATCCGCGACCTCGCGACCGGCGACGACCTCCCCGACGTCGTGGAGAACACCTCCTCCGGCGCCGTGTTCTCCCCCGACGGTCGTCACGTCGTCTACACGACGGTCGACGACGCGTGGCGTCCCGACACGGTCTGGCTGCACGAAGTGGGGACGGATGCCGCATCCGATCAGGCGATCTTCACCGAGCCCGATGAGCGCTACTGGGTCGGAGCGGGCTTCACGCGAAGCGACCGCTACCTGGTGATCGGGGTCGGCTCGTCGATCACGTCCGAGGAGTTCCTGGTTCCCGCCGACGACCTCACCTCCGAGCCGCGCTCGGTGTGGCCGCGGCGCGAGGGCGTCGAGTACTCGCTTACCCACGCGGTCGTCGACGGCGAGGACGTCCTCTACATCCTCCACAACGACGGCGCGCTCGACTTCGAACTCGTCCGCGTCGCGGCATCCGACCCCACCGGCGACCGTCACGTCGTCCTGCCCCACCTGCCGGGCCGGCGCCTGCTCGACGCCTCGGCCTACCGGGACTGGGCGGTCGTCGAGTACCGGCGTGATGGCCTGGCGCGGGTCGGCATTCTGGATTACGCCACCGACGAGGTGCGTGAGATCGGCTTCGACGAGCCGCTGTACGCGGTCGGCGCGAGCGGGTCGTCGGAGTGGGCACCGCCGGTCATCCGGCTGGGCTACGCCTCGTTCACCACCCCCGGCACCGTCTACGACCTCGAGGTCGCCACGGGCGAACTGCTGCTGCGCAAGACCCAGCCCGTCCTGGGCGGCTACGACCCCGCGGATTACGGCCAGGAACGCGTGTGGGCCGTCGCCGACGACGGCACCCGCATCCCCGTGTCCCTCGTCTGGAAGCGCTCGTTCGGAGAGCCCGGCGTCTCGCCCCGACCACTGCACCTGTACGGCTACGGGTCGTACGAGCACTCCATCGAGCCCGGATTCTCGGTGGCGCGCCTGTCGATGCTCGACCGCGGCGTGATCTTCGCCATCGCCCACGTCCGCGGCGGCGGGGAGATGGGCCGGCAGTGGTACGAGGAGGGCAAGCTCCTCCGCAAGCGCAACACCTTCACCGACTTCGTCGCCGTCGGGCGCCATCTCGTCGCCGAGGGCTACACGTCGCCGGACCGGCTGGTCGCCGAGGGCGGCTCCGCCGGCGGGCTTCTCATGGGCGCCGTCGCGAACCTCGCCCCGGACCTCTTCGCCGGCATCCTGGCCGGGGTGCCCTTCGTCGATGCGCTCACGACGATCCTCGACCCATCCCTCCCCCTCACCGTCATCGAATGGGACGAGTGGGGCGACCCGCTGCACAACGCGGACGTGTACGCCTACATGAAGTCGTACACGCCGTACGAGAACGTGCAGGAGGGGGTCCGCTATCCCCGCATCCTCGCGGTGACATCCCTCAACGACACCCGTGTTCTATACGTCGAACCGGCGAAGTGGGTGGCACGTCTGCGCGAGGTCGGTGCGGACGCGCTCCTCAAGTGCGAGATGGTCGCCGGACACGGCGGAGTGAGCGGCCGGTACAACTCGTGGCGCGAGCGCGCCTTCGAGCTCGCCTGGCTCCTGGACGTGATGGGACTCGCGGAGAACGGCTGATCGTCGCGATTCCGGCGGCCCGCTGGGTACGATGCCGCCATGCCCATTGATCCTCAATACCGTGCGTCGGTGAGAATCGATCTCGACCTCGTCTGCGCTCATCCCGACGACCTGGTGAACGGCCCGGACGACGCATCCCGGATGTCGGCGTCGGCCCTGACAGCCGAGGACGCATTGCTGTCGATGATCGGGGTTTCCGTCGCACCGGGAGCCGAAGACCTCGTCCGGATCGAATCGTCGAGCGTCGCGATCGTCGACTCGCAGTGGCAGGGGACGTCGGGCAGCGTGCCGGCCGGGTCCTCCGACACGGCGAAGGTCGCGCAGGCCGGCGCGCGACTGGAGGGCATCGACTGGGCCCTGAACGAGCTCTTCGGTGGTGCGACCGGCGACGCCTCGGCGTCCGAGCTGCGTCAGCGTACGATCATCAAGGGTCTCGTCTGGAACGCGTCCGTCATGGTGGTGGACTGCCTGTTCGACGACGTGATGCAGTTGGCGGATGCCGCGGACGACCGCTCCGCGTGGCGCGAGACCCATGTGATCTCGCAGCTGCCGCCCCAGTACGCGACCCACTACGACCGGATGTTCGCTCAGAAGTTCCTCGCCGCGACGATCGAGGTGACGTCCCGCTTGAGCGCCTCGCCCGTCTACCCGCCGACCGTCGCCCACGAACTCGCGCTCAAGCTCGTGCTCGACGAAGCACAGCGCAACGCCGACCGCCTCGGCGGCGACCTGCCCTCGGGCTGGCGTGAGCACCTCGACACGGTCCTCTTCCAGGACCTCGACGTGGAGTCGCTCTTCGCCGACCAAGACGAGACCACGAAGCGGGATGCCGCGGCCGCCACGCCTCCCCTGGATTTCGCGAGCTGGTTCATCCCCTACGCGCACGCCCCCGCTCCGGCTCCCTACGCCAGCGACGACCTCAAAGAGCCCGCCGGCCGCTAGCACGATGGACCGCGTCGAGGCAATTGTCAGTTTCCGCGTCCGGCATCCCATAAAATCGGAATCCCCAGGGGGAGTACTCCGCTACGGTCGGTTCGTCATTACGGATGTGAAGGCGCATCCCGGACCACCGGTCTCGAATGTTCGGGATGGAGAAGACTCTGGCGTCATTCGTTCACGCCATCGAGGAGACTCCTGTGGAAATCACCCCCCTTGTCTGGGGCATCACGATCGCTGTCACGATCGCATTCTTCGTCTATGAATTCTTCGCGCACGTGCGCAAGCCGCACGAGCCGTCGGTCGGTGAGTCCGCCCGCTGGTCGGCCTTCTACATCGGGCTCGCTCTGTTGTTCGGCGTCGTCATCGGTTTCGTGCCCGGCTGGGGATGGGTGTACTCCGGCGAGTACTTCGCCGGGTACCTGACGGAGAAGGCGCTGTCGATCGACAACCTCTTCGTCTTCCTCATCGTGATGGCCGGGTTCGCCGTGCCGAAGATCTATCAGCAGAAGGTGCTGATGATCGGCATCGTGATCGCCCTGATCATGCGCGGTGGATTCATCGCGGTGGGCGCCGCCCTCATCGAGAACTTCTCGTGGATCTTCTACATCTTCGGGGCGTTGCTGCTGTTCCTGGCCTACCGTCAGGCGTTCGCCCACGGCGACTCCGACCCGGCCAACGGCAAGTTCATGCAGTTCGTCCGCCGCATCCTGCCCGTCAGCGACGAGTACAACGGCGACAAGCTCACGGTGAAGAAGGGCGGCAAGCGCTTCGTCACCCCGATGCTGCTCGTCATCGTCGCCATCGGATTCGTCGACCTGATCTTCGCGGTCGACTCGATCCCCGCCATCTACGGCCTCACGAACGAGGCGTACATCGTCTTCACCGCCAACGCCTTCGCCCTCATGGGTCTGCGTCAGCTCTACTTCCTCATCGGCGGTCTGCTGGAGCGTCTCGTTTACCTGGCTCAGGGCCTGGCGGTCATCCTCGCCTTCATCGGCGTCAAGCTGCTCTTCCACGCTCTGCACGTCAACGAGCTTCCCTTCATCAACGGCGGCGAGCCGCTGCTGTGGGTACCCGAGATCCCGATCTGGCTCTCGCTGCTGTTCATCGCGGCCACGATCGTCGTGGCGACCGTCGCGAGCCTCGCCAAGACGCGTCGCGACGACGCGAAGGCTCTCGCGAGCGGAACGCCCACGTCGACCCCGGAGCAGAAGAAGGAGCACAGCTGACCGATGGACAGCGACCATACGCGGACGCCCCTCACTGAGGCCGCAGACATCGAGGAGACCCGATGAACGACCTCGCCCTGAACATCGCCCTCGTCGTGGTGTTCGTCCTGGTGGGGGGCGTCTTCGCAGCCACCGAGATGGCGCTCGTGACGCTCCGCGAGAGCCAGATCAACGCGATCGCCGCACGGGGCAAGCGAGGAGCGAAGGTGGCGGGTCTGGCCCGCAACCCGAACACCTTCCTCTCCGCCGTACAGATCGGCGTGACCGTGGCGGGCTTCGCGTCCGCCGCGTACGGCGCCACCTCGATCGCCCCATCGGTCGCCCCCCTCATCGAGTCGCTGGGGGCCGATCCGGGACTCGCCCTGACGTTGGCGACGCTTCTCCTCACGCTGCTGATCGCCTACCTCTCGCTCGTGCTCGGCGAACTCGTGCCGAAGCGGCTCGCGATCCAGCGCAACGCCCAGTTCGCCTACGCCGTCGCGCCCGTCCTCGACGGGTTCGCGAAGGTCATGCGGCCGGTGATCTGGCTGCTCTCCGTCTCGACGAACGCGCTCGTCCGTCTGCTGGGCGGCGACCCGCACAAGACGGGTGAGGAGATGACCGACGAGGAAGTCCGAGACATCGTCGCCAGTCACGAAGGGCTGCCCGACGACGAGCGCCGCATCCTCGAGGACGTCCTGTCGTTGCGTGGCCGTCAACTCAGCGAGGTCATGCGCCCCCGCCCCGAGGTCACCGCGCTCGACGACACCGCGACCATCGGCGAGGCGGTCGCGCACGCCCGAGAGCTGCCGTTCTCGCGCTACCCCGTCGCGGACACCTCGATCGACGACATCGTCGGGTTCGTGCACGTCCGTGACCTCTTCGAGGCGGTCGCCGAGGGTCGGGATGCCCCCTTGTCGGGCATCGTGCGACCGATCCCCTACTTCCCGTCGACGGCGCGCGTCCTGCCGACACTCACCAAGATGCGCGCCGAAGGGCACCAGATCGCGGTGGTGGTCGACGAGTACGGCGGGACGGACGGAATCGTCACCCTCGAGGACCTCGTAGAGGAGGTCGTGGGCGAGATCTTCGACGAATACGACACCGCGGTCGCGCCCGACGCGGACCGCGAGATCATCGACGGACGTCTGAACCTGCAGGACTTCTCGGAGGCGACGGGCATCGTGCTTCCCCGCGGAGCGTCCGACACGGTCGCCGGATTCGTCATGGAGCGGCTCGGCCGCCTCGCCGTCGTCGGCGACGCGATCGAGGTCGACGGCGCGACCATCGAGGTCACGGCGCTCGATCGTCGACGGATCGCCGAGGTCCGGGTCACGACGCGCGAAAGCGCCGACCCCGACCAGGACTGACCGAGCGGCTGTGCCACCCGCGACGAGGTGAGCATGTCCCGGACGCGCAGATCTACTGAGCCGTCGCACGAAGAGAGCCCCCGCATCCTGAACAGGAGCGGGGGCTCTCTCGCGTGACGTGTCGTCGGTGCCGGCTACAGGACTTGAACCTGCAACCCCCGTATTACAAGTACGGTGCGCTACCAATTGCGCCAAGCCGGCAGAGGGCCCAGTCTAACCGGGCCGCGGGGTCAGCCTTCGGGCGTGGCGGGTGCGGCGGGGGTCGCCGGAGCGGCGGGCGTCGGGGTCGGGGTCTGGTCCGTGTAGAACGCGTCGCTGGCGCTCGTCAGCACGAACTGCGAGAACTCCGCGGCATCCTTCAACGCGCCCATGTACGGCTGGCCGTTGACGAGGATCATCGGGGTCCCGGTGAGCTGCAGTCCGTCGGTGTCGGGGATTCCGGCGATGGCGCGCTCGGTGGCGTCCTTGGCCCACTGGACGTAGTCGCCGTCCTCGATGCACGAGCGGAGAGTGTCGGGGTCGCCCGCGCCCACGGCCTGCGCGAGATCGGCGAGCTCGACGTCCGAGAAGCCGTCGGTGTCCATGGCGGGCTGCCGCGTGAGCAACTCGGTGTTGTAGGCGAAGAACACGTTCTCGTCGTGGGTCGCGACGCAGGCGGCGGCGGCCGCGGCGCGCAGCGAGTACTTCGTGCCGTTCGACTTGGCCGTCAGCATCGAGACGGGGTGGTAGCTCAGCGTCGCCGCTCCCTCGTCGACCCACGTCGTCAGCTGGTCGACGTTCGCGAGCTGCCATTCACGGGCGCCCGGAGAGAGGTAGTCGACGTAGACCCGGATGTCGACGGGCGCCGTAGCGGATGCCGTCGGTGCCGGTGTGGCCGCTTTATCCGAACCCGGCGTGGCTTCGACGGCGCTGTCGTCGATGGCGCCCTGCTCGGATGCCACTCCGGTGACGTCGCTCACGGCGAACCCGTCCGAGCTGGCCGTCTCGGGCGTCAGGTCGCGCCCGCCCATCGTCGACGTGACCGACCACACGACCACGGCGGCGACGGCGGCGACAGCACCCGTGGCGAGGACGCCGAGCGAGATGCGGCGGGCCAGGCGTGCGCGCGACTGTCGGACGTGAACGCGCTTCGCCTTCTCGCGCACGGCTTCGCGACGGTCGGTCGCGGATGACGGAGTGTCGCCGGAATCGGTGGACATGAAACCTCGGGAAAATTCTGTGGTGCGGCCAACGGGCCCGGCGCCCGGGGGTGGCGCACGCTCCGATGTTAGTCAGACGCGCTGGAAAAAGGCTGACGAGACCGCATCCCTCCCCCGGGCGCGACCGTGGCATACTGAACACGCACCCGATGATGGGTGTGCGGGGAGTCCCCCCGCTCGCTTCACTACGGATCGTCCGGCACGTACCTGCCGGTGAAGGAGAAGAAACGATGGCGTCCGTCACATTCGACAACGCAACCCGTCTGTACCCCGGTGGCACCCGCCCGGCGGTCGACAAGCTCAACCTCGAGGTCGCCGATGGCGAGTTCCTCGTCCTGGTCGGCCCTTCCGGTTGCGGTAAGTCCACCTCGCTCCGCATGCTCGCGGGCCTCGAAGAGGTCAACTCCGGCTCGATCCGGATCGGCGACCGCGACGTCACCGACGTCCCGCCGAAGGACCGCGACATCGCGATGGTGTTCCAGAACTACGCGCTCTACCCGCACATGACCGTCGCCGAGAACATGGGCTTCGCGCTCAAGATCGCCGGTGTCGGCAAGGAGGAGCGTGCATCGCGTGTCCTCGAGGCCGCCAAGCTCCTCGACCTCGAGGAGTACCTGACCCGCAAGCCGAAGGCTCTCTCGGGTGGTCAGCGTCAGCGTGTCGCCATGGGTCGCGCGATCGTGCGTCAGCCCCAGGTGTTCCTCATGGACGAGCCGCTGTCGAACCTCGACGCGAAGCTCCGAGTCCAGACCCGTACGCAGATCGCGTCGCTCCAGCGTCGCCTCGGCGTCACCACGGTCTACGTCACCCACGACCAGACCGAGGCCCTCACGATGGGTGACCGCATCGCGGTCCTGAAGGACGGCCTCCTGCAGCAGGTCGGCACCCCGCGTGACCTGTACGAGAAGCCGAACAACGTGTTCGTCGCCGGCTTCATCGGCTCGCCCGCCATGAACCTGTTCCCGGCGGACCTCGCCGAGGGCGGCATCCGCTTCGGTTCCGAGGTCGTTCCCCTCGACCGCGACACGGTCGGCCGCGCCAACGGCAGCCAGGTCACGGTCGGTGTGCGCCCCGAGGACATCGAGGTCGGTCCCGCCGACGGCAAGGGCCTCGCGGTCCAGGTCGACCTCGTCGAGGAGCTCGGCGCCGACGGCTACCTCTACGGCCACGTCGACATCAACGGCAAGCGCACCGACATCGTCGCTCGCGTCGACGGCCGCAACCACCCGAACGCGGGCGAGACGGTCACCCTGGCCGCCAAGCCGGGCCACGTGCACGCGTTCGACATCGAGTCGGGCGAACGCCTCAACGACAAGCCGGTCGTCTCGGCCTGATCGTCATCATCAGCAGGACCGCGGCGCGGGTGGGTCTCCGGACCTCCCGCGCCGCGGTGCGTGAGTCGGAGGTTCCCGCGTGGTCCATTCCCTGAGCATCACCGCCAGCAGCGTCGACGCCGGGCTTCTCGCCCTGCCATGGTCGACGCCCCTCGGCGAGTGGCCGAGCGACGCGATCGTCTCACTCCCCAAGGGACTCTCCCGTCACCTCGTGCGCTTCGCGAGCCTGTCGGGCCGCGTCGTCGCGGTGAAGGAGACCACCGCCGAGATGGCTCGACGCGAGTACGAGATGCTCGGGTCGCTCGGGCGTCTCGATGTCCCCTGCGTGAGTCGCGTCGCCGTGATCGACGGTCGGCGGACCTCCAAGGGCGAGCCGCTCCCGGCTGCCCTCGTGACAGCGCACCTGCGCTTCTCCCTCCCCTACCGAGCCCTCTTCACCCAGACGCTGCGCCCCGACACCGCGACGCGTCTCGTCGACGCGCTCGCAGCGCTCCTCGTCCGTCTTCACAACGTCGGCTTCTTCTGGGGCGACGTGTCGCTGTCGAACACGTTGTTCCGACGGGATGCCGGGGCTTTCGCGGCGTACCTCGTCGACGCCGAGACGGGTGAGCTGCACGAGGGCGGGCTGACTCGCGGTCAGCGCGAGCACGACCTCGACGTCGCGCGCACGAACATCGCCGGCGAGATCATGGATCTCGAGGCCGGCGGCCGACTCGAGGGCGGCGTCGATGCCGTCGCGATCGCCGACGGCATCATGTCGTCCTATCGGTCGCTGTGGAGTGCCCTGACCGAGACCGAGACGTTCGCGGCGAACGAGACCTGGCGCATCACCGAACGCGTGCAGCGCCTGAACGGCCTCGGCTTCGACATCGGCGAGATGTCGATCGACGAGACTGCCGACGGCACGAAGGTCCTCATCCAGCCGAAGGTCGTGGATGCCGGCCACCACCAGCGTCGGCTGCTGCGACTCACCGGACTCGATGTCGAAGAGAACCAGGCCCGGCGGCTGCTGAACGACCTCGACGAGTTCGCGGCGCGCGTCTCACGTCTCGGCAGCGACGAGGAGATGGTCGCCCACGAATGGCTCACCCGCGTCTTCGAGCCCGTCGTCAAGGCGATCCCCTGGGAGCTGCGCAGCAAGCTCGAGCCTGCCGAGGTGTTCCATCAGGTGCTCGAGCACCGGTGGTACATGTCGCAGGCGCGAGGGCGCTCGATCCCGATCGCGGAGGTCCTGTCCTCCTACATCGACGGCGTGCTGCGGCACCGCCGTGACGAGGCGACTGTGATGGGCCCGCCGACCGAGACGACGGCACTCCCGGTCATCACGTCCGACGTGCCCGTCAGCGACGACGACGAGGACGAGGTCGACTGGCGCGATCTCGTCTGACCGGCGTCAGTACCCGACGGTGAACCGCTCCCGTACGTGCGCGGGCGACTCGATCTCGTCGAGGACGGCGACGGCGAAGTCGGCGCCGGAGATGAAGGACTCTCCCTTGTCGTCGGTGACGATCACGTCGCCCCCGGTGCGGTACGAGCCGGTGCGCTCCCCCGGTGCCCAGGCGCCGAAGCCGCCGGCCGGGTGGATGTAGAACCAGTCGCGGCCGCTCGTGTCGGCCTGGAGGTCCTCGAGGATGCCGATGGCTTCCATGGCCTCGGGCTTGATCTCTTCGGGGAAGCCGCTGTCGATGACGCGCGGCCCGCCCGGGGCGACAAGGCTGCCGCCGGCTCCGCCGATGACACCGACGCGCACGGACAGCGGCAGGGTCGCGATGACGCCGTCGACGGCCTCGCGCATCTTGCCGACCATGTCACCACGGGGCGAGGTCGCGAAGACGACGACGTCGACTCCGTCGAGCTCGGCCGCGAGGGCCGGGGCGTCGAGCATCGTGCCCTCGATGTAGGTCGCCCCCTCGATCCGATCGGCGGGGACCTTGCGCGCGACGGAGACGACGGTGTGCCCTCGACGGACACCCTCGGCGACGATGTTGCTGCCGGCGTAGCCGGTGCCTCCGATGACGGCGATACGGGTCATGATGGTTCCTCTCCTGCGGTCGGACAGTCGAGTGCCAGTCTTACCCGTCTCCCTGTGGTCGCGCTATCCGTCCGCCCAGCGGCGGCGGAGATGCGTCACTCGCTCGCGGCCCGGAGGGTGGACACCTGGTAGAGCGCGACGGATGCCGCGATCCCGGCGTTCAGCGATTCGGTCGCCGCGTTGATGGGGATCGACACGATCTGGTCGCACGTCTCGGTGACCAGGCGCGAAAGCCCCTTGCCCTCGGAGCCGACGACGATGACGACCGGACGGTCGGCCAGCTCGAGCGCGGGGAGCGACACGTCGCCGCCGCCGTCGAGACCGAGGATGAAGACACCCTGCTTCTTGAACTCCTTGAGCGTCGTCGTCAGGTTCGGGGCGATCGACACCGGGATGCGGGCGGCAGCACCGGCGCTGGTCTTCCACGCGGCGGAGTTGACGCCCGCCGAACGCCGCTGCGGCAGGATGATCGCCTGTCCGCCGAACGCGGCCGTCGAGCGGATGATCGCGCCGAGGTTGCGGGGGTCGGTGATGCCGTCGAGGGCGACGAACAGCGGAAGCTGGCCGCGCTCGATGACCTGCTCGAGCAGGTCCTGCGGGTGCGCGTACTCGTAGGGCGGGACCTTGAGCGCGACGCCCTGGTGGACGCCGTCGAAGCCGGCCATGCGGTCGAGCTCCTGTCGGGTGACCTCGAGGACGGGGATCTCGCGGTTCGTCGCGATGGAGAGCATCTCCTTGACGCGGTCATCCATCTCGACGCGCTGCGCGATGTAGAACGCGGTCGCCGGGATCTTGGCGCGGAGGGCCTCGAGGACGCTGTTGCGCCCGGTCACGGTCTCGGTGTCGTCCCCGGACTTCGCCTTGGGCGCGCGGCCGCCCGTGGTCTGGCGGATCTGCGGCTTGCCGCCCGCCGCGACGAAGCGCTCCTTGGCGGCCTTGCGCTTGCCGGCGGGGTGCCAGGCGCGGTCCTCGGCCTTGGGGGTCGGGCCGCGCCCCTCGAGCGAGCGCTTGTTCTTGCCGCCGGTCCCCTTCGTGGGGCCCTTCTTGCCACGTCCCGCGGAGGGGTTTCCAGGCTTAGCCATTGTTCAGACTCCAATGGGTCCCCGAGGGACCGTCTTCGAGGACGACACCGGCCGCCGCGATCGCGTCGCGGATGCGGTCGGCTGCCGCCCAGTCTTTCGTCGCGCGGGCGTCCGCGCGCTGGTGGATCATGGTGCTGACGAGGCGGTGCAGGGCGGTGGCCATGGACTGCGCCGTTACCCCCGACCACTTCGCATCCATGGGGTCGATGTCGAGGAGGCGGGTCATCGCCGTCGCCTGACGGAGCGCGTCGTCCGCGGCGACGGAATCCCCCGCGTCGAGGGCCGCGTTGCCGCGGCGCACCGTCTCATGGAGGACCGCGAGAGCCTGCGGCACGCCGAGGTCGTCGTCCAACGCGGCCGCGAATTCGGCCGGAAGGTCCGCTCCCGCGAACCACCCGACGGATCCGTCACCGGCGCGGATGGCGCGCTGCAGGAACGAGCGGATGCGGCCGAGCGCAGCATCCGCTTCGGCGAACGTCGACTCGGTGATGTCGAGGTTCGAGCGGTAGTGCGCCGAGATGAGCGCGTAACGGACCACGAGCGGGTCGGTGTCGCGGAGGACGTCGTCGGCGAGGAGGAAGTTGCCGAGCGACTTCGACATCTTCTGGTCGCCGACGGTGACGAGACCGTTGTGCACCCAGTAACGGGCGAAAGCGTCACCGGCCGCGGTCGACTGTGCGAGCTCGTTCTCGTGGTGCGGGAAGCGGAGGTCCAGGCCACCGCCGTGGATGTCGAACTCCGGGCCGAGGTAACGGCGGCTCATCGCCGAGCACTCGATGTGCCAGCCCGGTCGTCCTGAGCCCCAGGGAGAGTCCCATGCGGCATCCGCGGGCTCGTCGGCCTTCGTCCCCTTCCAGAGCGCGAAGTCGCGCGGGTCCCGCTTGCCGCGCGGATCGGCGTCGGCGGCCGACTCCATGGCGTCGACCGACTGGTGCGTGAGGGCTCCGTACTGCGGCCAGGAGCGCACGTCGAAGTACACGTCGCCGGCGGCGGCGTACGCGTGCCCCGCCTGGATGAGGCGCTCGATGAGCTCCTGCATCTGCGGGATGGATGCCGTCGCCCGCGGCTCGTACGTCGGGGGCAGGATGCCGACCGCGGCATACGCGCGCGAGAACTCGAGCTCCATCCGGTAGGCCAGTGCCCACCACGGCTCGGCGTCGCTCGCGTTCGCGAGGACCTTGTCATCGATGTCGGTCACGTTCCGCACGAAGGTGACCCGGCCGAACCGGTGCGCGAGCCACCGGCGGAGGATGTCGAAGCTCAGCGCCGCGCGGACGTGGCCGATGTGCGGGCCGGATTGCACCGTCGGCCCGCAGACGTACATCGTGACGTTCTCGGGGTCGGCGGGCGCGAAGTCGCGCAGCGCCTGAGCCTGGGAGTCGTAGAGCCGAACCGTCACCGGTCCATGCTACCGGGGGGTGGCATCCGAGCCCGCTCCGAGGCGATAGAAAGGACGGGTGCTGCACGTGTTCGCCGTCTTGGCCGCCGCCCTCCTGTTCGGGACGACTGGAACCGCCCGAGCACTCGGCCCCGACGGGGCGTCCGCGCTCTCCGTCGGCGTCGCGCGCTCGGTGGTCGGCGGGACGGCCCTGGCCGTCCTGGCCTTCGGGCTCGCCGCCGCCCATCGCCGCCGGGCGCCACACGGGCCGCGGCCCGCCCCGTCCTGGCGACCGCTCACTCTGATGGCCGTCACCGGAGTGGCTCTCAGCCTCTACCAGCCCCTCTTCTTCCTCGGGACGCAGACGAACGGTGTCGCCGTGAGCACGGTCATCGCGCTCGGCTCCGCGCCCGTGCTGGCCGGCATCCTCGAATGGATCCTCTCGCGCCGTGTGCCGTCGCCCCTGTGGATGGCCGCGACCGCCCTCGCCGCGATCGGGGTGGTCCTGCTCGGCCTCGGAGGCGGAGGCGGCACGGGAGGTGTCGACGCGCTCGGCCTCGCCGCCGCCGTCGGCGCGGGCGCGTGCTTCGCGGTGATCGCGAACGCCCAGCGTCGTCTGCTCGACGCCGGCTGGGAAGCCTTCACCGTCGTCGGAGCCATGGGCGTCGGCTCTGCGCTCGTGTGCGCGGCCGTCATCCCGTTCGTGGATCTGTCGTGGGCCCTCACGCCCCCCGGCATCGCGATGGCGCTGTGGCTCGGCCTCGCGACGATCGCCGTCGCCTACGCGCTCTTCACCTGGGGACTGCAGGGTCTGACGGCGGCGACCGCGGCAACACTGACCCTCGCCGAACCGCTCACGGCGACCGTGCTGGGCGTCACCGCGCTCGGCGAGACCCTGTCACCGCTCGCCGTCGCAGGCCTCGCGGTCCTCGCCGTCGGACTCGCGACGCTCGCGTGGGGGTCCCGCCGCCCTCGCGACCCTCGACCGTACGCCGTGGAGGCCTGAGGTGGCCGCGCCCGAGGATCTCGACATCCGCGTGGACGACCTCACCGGGGAGGCATCCGTCGCACTCGTCCGGCAGCACCTGGCGGGCATGCACGAACTCAGCCCCGCCGAGAGCGTCCACGCGCTCGGTGTCGCGCAGCTGCAGGAGCCGTCCGTCACGGTGTGGTCCGCCTGGCGCGGCGGAGAACTCGCCGGGATCGGTGCCCTCGCACTCCTCGGCGAGACCGACGGCGAACTGAAGTCGATGCGCGTCGCCGCCGCCCACCTCGGCACCGGTGTGGGTCGCGCGATCCTCCGCCACATCCTCACCGATGCTCGGGCGCGCGGGCTCACCCGGGTGTGGCTCGAAACGGGATCGGATGCCGGTTTCCTGGCCGCGCGCACGCTGTACGCCAGCGAGGGGTTCATCGAGTGCCCTGCGTTCGGCGACTACCTGCCCGATCCGGCGTCGACGTTCATGACGCGGGCGCTCTGATCCGTCCGCTCAGGCGGGGAAGACGACAGCCACCGCGAAGGCCGCGACACCGTCGCCGGTGCCGGTGAAACCGAGCCCGTCAGTCGTGGTCGCCGACACCGAGACCGGTGCCCCGAGGGCTTCGGAGAGCACTCGCTCGGCTTCGACCCGGCGGGCGGCGAAGCGCGGACGGTTGGCCTGCACCTGGACACTGACGTTGCCGACCACCCACCCCGCCTCGGCTGCGAGGGCGCGCGTCCGCGCGAGGAACGCCGCCGCGTGCGCCCCGGCGTACTCGGGCTGAGCCGTCCCGAAATGCGTGCCGATGTCGCCGAGCCCGGCCGCGGCGAGAACCGCGTCCACGATGGCGTGGGCCACGGCATCCCCGTCGGAGTGCCCCTTGAGCCCGGGCTCGCCCGGCCACTCCAGACCGGCCAGCCAGAGCGTGTCGTCACCGCCGAACGCGTGCACGTCCGTCCCCATCCCGACGCGCGGGATCAAGGGCGAGGCCGGCGACGCGGCGCGAGGGACCGGCTCGACGAGCGCGCGGGCGCGGTCCAGGTCGGCGGTCGTCGTGATCTTGAACGCTCGCTCGTCTCCCGGCACCGTACGCACCTGCGTGCCGGCGGACTGCAGGAGGGCCGCATCGTCGGTGTGGTCGGCTGCGGCATCCCGATACGCGCCGTCGAGGACCGCGCGTCGGAACCCTTGGGGCGTCTGCGCCGCGGCGAGGACGGAGCGGTCGACCGGCTCCACGACGACATCGTCCGCGACGCGCTTGAGCGTGTCCACGACCGGGAGGACCGGGATGACCGCGTCCGAACCCTCCGCGACGGCGTCGATCACGCGCGCGAAGACGTCCGGCGGGGTGAGCGCCCGCGCCGCATCGTGGACCAGCACGATCTCGACATCCGCCCAGACCGCGGCGAGGCCCGCCGCGACCGATTCCTGACGCGTCGCCCCGCCTGCCACCACCGACACCAGATCACGGCGCCCACCGGCCGCGCCCAGGGCCTCCGTCGTGGCGTCGCCGACGCGGTCGTCCGGGGCGACGACGATCACCTGCGCCTCGGGAGCGTCGAAGACGCCGCGCAGGGCGTGACGGAGGATCGTGTGCGCGTCGATGCCGACGAAGGCCTTCGGCGACCCTGCTCCGAGACGCGTCCCCGATCCCGCCGCGACGACGATCACGGCCACACGCGGAACGGGGATGATGCTCATGCCTTCGAGCGTACCGAGCGATCGGGCGACGGACGGCGGCGCAGGAGCAGGACGGCGACGCCCAGGAGGAGTGCGCCGACCGCGGCGATCGGCAGATCGAGGAACCACTCCATGACCGCGAACGGCGGAAGGAAGGCGCACACCCACGCGAGGCCGACGACGATCGGATGCGGGGTGGGACCGAGCGTGCCGAGAGCCTCCCACTTCGCGATCGCGAGCGACAACGCCAGGAGCACCCCGAGCACCGCGACGAACAGGACCGGTCGCGACCACCACCACTCCGCGGAGGCCGGAGTCGGAGCCGCTCCCGGGATCAGCAGACTGAGGCCGGTCAGAGCGAGCATGACGGGCAGGTGCCACAGGTAGATCGTCATGAGGCGCGACCCCAGCACGAAGACGACACCCTGCATCGGCCGGAGCGACATGAGGCGGGTGAGGAGCGGTTTCAGCAGCCGGAGGATGCACGCCTGCGCGACGCCCAACACGACCAGCGGCACGGTGGGAGGGTTCAGGTTGCCGAGCATGCTCGCCGAGTACGGCCCGATCGCGGTGAGCGGCCAGAGCGCCGCGTAGCACGCGGCCGCGACGCCGACCAGGACGAGCGGATGCCGACGGTCGAACCATCCGTCCGCGTACCAGAACCCGAGTTGCTGGACGAGCGGCCACACGAAGAGCAGGTTGAGGAGACCGATCTCGGGGATGCCGATCGAGAAACGGGCCGCATCGACGAGGACGACCCCGGCGGCGAGGACCGCGAGGGTGAGGACGGGACGATGCGCGTGGCACGCGGCGAGGAACGGAACCGCGGCCTGGCACAGCAGATACGCCGCGAGGAACCAGAGGGGCGATCCCGCGCCGATCGCGGCGTCGGCCACCAACTGCGGCGGCAGACCGGCAGCGGTCGCGACGCCGAGGACGATCGCGAAGAAGAGGAACAGCGGCAGGGCCGGCTGAGCGAGTCGGAGCGTGCGGGTGCGGATGAAGCCCGCGGCATCCCCGCCCTTCGTCGTCCACGACCGCCATCCGGTCGCGGCGGCGAAACCCCCGACGACGAAGAACAGCGGCATGATCTGCCCGACCCAGGTCGCGGCGTTGAACCAGGGCTGTTCCTCGGCGGGACGGGATGCCACGAGGCCGCCGTCCGGTCCGGGGCCGATCCCCACCTGCACGAGGTGGACGACGATGACGAACAGGACGCACACGACCCGCGCGAGATCGAGCGTGAGATCGCGGCGTGAGAGGTCGACGGCGGCGGGCGCGGCGCGGGTGGTCACCGCCTCATCATGCCGGTCCCCTGCTCACTCCGCATCGGAATGCGCCCGGACAACGAAGAACGGCCGGCTGGTGGGCCGGCCGTTCTGTCGACGTCTCAGGAGGCGAGGACCTCGTCGAGGACGGCGGATGCCTTCTCCTCGTCGGCCTTCAGAGCCAGGGCGATCTCGGAGATGAGGATCTGCCGCGCCTTCGCGAGCATCCGCTTCTCACCCGCGGAGAGACCGCGGTCCTGATCACGGCGCCAGAGGTCGCGCACGACCTCGCTCACCTTGATGACATCACCCGACGCGAGCTTCTCGAGGTTCGCCTTGTAGCGACGCGACCAGTTGGTCGGCTCCTCGGTGAAGGGAGCGCGAAGGACGTCGAAGACCTTCTCGAGCCCGTCCTTCCCGATCACGTCACGGACGCCCACGAGATCCACGTTGTCCGCGGGGACCTCGATGATGAGGTCTCCCTGGGTGACGTTGAGCTTCAGGTATTTCTTCGTCTCGCCCTTGATGACGCGATCCTTGACCTCGATGATGGTCGCAGCGCCATGGTGCGGATAGACGACGGTTTCGCCAACCTCAAAAAGCATGCAGTTGTGTCCTTTCGGCAACCTCCAGAATACCACAGGCGACATACGCTAGAGTTCGCCGCCCTCCTGCCCGACGCCCTCGCCGCGACCCCATAGGATGAGAGGGTCGCCGTTCGTGTCATCTGGAGGATCCGTGAAATCGCGTCTCATCGCGTCCCTCGCCCTGGGCGCTGCTGTCGTTCTGGGCACCACCGGCTGCAACATGCTGGCACCGCAGGCGACGACCATCCAGTACTCCGCGTCCGACGGCGTCAACGTCCCCGACTCCGGCCCGCTCAAGGTGCGCAACGCTCTGATCATCGCGAACGAGGACGGCACGCTCGGCAACCTGGTCGCCGCCGTCGTCAACAGCACCGAGGACGACCTGACGCTGAACGTCTCGATCGACGGCCAGGCGCAGAAGCTCGAGGTCGGTGCGAACTCGTCCGTCTCGCTCGGCGTCGACTCGGCCGCCATGCTCTTCGACGACGTGGGCAAGCCCGGCGCGAACGTCGACGTGTCCTTCCAGTCCGGCGAGGGTGAAGGCGTTCGCATCAGCGTGCCGATCCTGGACGGCACGCTCCCCTACTACACGCAGTTCGTGCCGACCCCGGCCGCGACGGCGACGCCCGCGAGCTGACCCGCGCGAGCACATGAAGAAGGCCCCCACCGCTGCGGTGGGGGCCTTCTTCATGTCGAGCGCGGTCAGGACTCGAATCGGTATCCGAGGCCGCGTACCGTCAGAAGCATGACCGGCTCGCTCGGGTTCTCCTCGATCCGCGATCGGATGCGTTTGATGTGCACGTCGAGCGTCTTCGTGTCGCCGAAGTAGTCGCTCCCCCACACTCGGTCGATGAGCTGCCCGCGGGTGAGGACACGGCCGGCGTTGCGCATGAGGAGCTCGAGCAGCTCGAACTCCTTCAGCGGCATGGAGATCTCCTTGCCGGCGACGGAGACCGTGTGACGGTCGATGTCGAGGGTCACCCGACCCCCCTCGATGACGCGGTCGTCGACGTCGAGGTCGTCGCTCTCGCTGCGGCGGAGGACCGCCCGCATGCGCGCCAGCAGCTCCCTCGAGGAGTAGGGCTTCGTGATGTAGTCGTCCGCCCCCAGCTCGAGACCGACGACGATGTCGACCTCGCTGTCCTTGGCCGTCAGCATGATGATCGGCACCTTCGAGGTGGATCGGATGACGCGGCACACCTCGGTTCCCGGCATCCCGGGGAGCATCAGATCGAGGAGGACGATGTCGGCGCCCCGGGACGTGAAGGCGTCGAGGGCCAGGCCGCCGTCCTCGGCGATCTCCACCTCGAAACCCTCCCGACGGAGGAGGTAGGCCAACGGGTCGGCGAGGTCGGGTTCGTCTTCGACGATCAGGACTCGGGTCATGGTGCGTTCCTTCTGGCGGGCGCCTTCGCGCCGGTCTTCTTCGGTTTCTTGTGCTTGCGGGGGATGGTGAGCTCGGAGGTGGCGACGAGAGGCAGGCGGATGGTGAAAGTCGACCCCCGTCCGGGGCGGGACCACAGTTCGACGGAGCCGCCGTGTCGCTGCACGGCGTGCTTCACGATCGAGAGACCGAGGCCCGTCCCGCCCGTGCGGCGGGATCGTGCCTGGTCGGCGCGGTAGAACCGCTCGAAGATGCGCTGCTGATCGCTTTCGGGGATGCCGATGCCGTGGTCCGCCACGGCGATCTCGACCGCTCCGTCCGCCGTGCGGACCCCGACGCCCACCTGCGCTCCCGCCGGCGAGTAGGCGATCGCGTTGGCGAGGAGATTGCTGACGGCCTCGGTGAGGATCTGCGGATCGCCGCGGACGAACAAGCCCTTGTCGCCGCCGCGCGCGACAGTGATGCCGGCGGATTCGGCGGTGACCGCCTGCGACTCGATGGCCGACCGCACCACCTCGTCGACCGAGACGTCGCGCATCTCGGCGATCTCGTCGGCGGACTGCAGGCGGGACAGGTTCATGATGCGGGAGGTGAGCTGTCCGAGGCGATTCGCCTCGGCGCTGAGACGGCGCGCGAAGTGACGCACCTGCTCCGGGTCGTCCGAGGCCGACTCGATCGCCTCGGCCAGCAGCGTCACCGCGCCGACCGGCGTCTTCAGCTCGTGGGACGTGTTCGAGACGAAGTCGCGCCGCATCTGCTCCACACGTTCGCGCTCGGTGATGTCGCGGATGACGATGAGGGTGAGCCGCGGGGTGATGACACTGGCGCGGGCAGCCACGACACGCGGCTCGACGCCACGCTTGAGCGTCATGTTCTCGAAGGCCGGAAGACCCGTCTGACGGGCGTTCCGGACCAGCAGGCGCAGTCGATCCGAGTCCAGGCTGTCGTTCACGCGCAGAGAGAAGACCTCGGCGGTCGCCGACGCGGCGAGGACGAGCATCGACGGATCGACGACGACGGCCGCGTCATCCATCCCCTGCAGGACCGAGGCCGTGCCCTCCGGCAGATCCGTCGACGTCACCAGTCGGGTGCGCTCTCGCGCCCGTACGGCGTAGACGACGAGGCCCACGGCGCCGGCGCCGACCAGGAGCCCCACGACGAGCGCCAGCAGCTCGAGCTGCGTCGAATCCATGCCCCCAGCGTAAGGTGGTCGCACCCCCGCAATCGGACGGATATCGGGCCGTGCGCCCCGCACCGCCGACTGTTCACCGTGTCGGCACCGACCGTTAACCTGAGCGCGGGAGGATCGCCGAGGTCTCCGCGCGACAGGTCGCGCCCCTCACCCGCCCGCACGAAGAGAAGGTGCTCCATGCGCGAAGTTTTCCACCAGTCCCTCGAGGACGTGCAGACCCGTCTCGTCGAGATCTCCGACCTCGTCACCGTCGCGATCGAGCAGGCGACCCGCGCCTTCGCGACGAGCGACGTCGCCCTGGCCGAAGAGGTCATCGACAACGACAAGGTGATCGACGACCGGGCCATCGAGCTCGATGAGCTCGCCATCGAGATCCTCGCCCGCCAGCAGCCGGTCGCGCGCGACCTGCGCATCGTCGTCGCCGCGCTCCGCGTCAGCGCGTCGCTCGAGCGGATGGGCGACATCGCGGAGCACATCGCCCAGCTGACGCGCATGCGCTTCCCAGAGCGCGCCGTCCCCAAGGGGCTCAAGAACACGTTCACGAAGATGGGCGAGATCGACACCGAGGTGGCCCGCACACTGGCCGATCTCCTCCGCACCGAGGACCTCTCGCTCGTGAACCGCCTCCACGAACTCGACGACCAGCTCGACGCCCTGCACCTCGCCGTCTTCGAGAAGGTGCTGAGCGACAACTGGCAGGGCGAGGCCTCCGCGACGGTCGACGCCACCCTGGCCTCGCGCTACCACGAGCGCTTCGGCGACCACGCCCTCTCCGTCGCCAAGAAGGTCTCATACCTGGCGACCGGCACGTGGGCGGCCGACCCTGAAGGTGTCGACGCCGAGGTCTGATCTCGCTCCGGGTCCGCCCGGACGACGAAGAGCGGATGCCGCGAGGCATCCGCTCTTCGTGTCTTCCGAGGTGTGCGGCTTACTTCTTGCCCTGCGAGGCGACCGCGGCGGCGCCGGCGGCGGCGGCCTCGGGGTCGAGGTATTCGCCCGGCCCGAGGGGCTCGAGGTTCTCGTCGAGGCGGTACACCAGCGGGATGCCGGTGGGGATGTTCAGCTCGGCGATGTCGTCGTCGCTGATGCCGTCGAGGTGCTTTACCAGTGCGCGCAGCGAGTTGCCGTGGGCGGTGACCATGACGGTCTTTCCGGACTTCAGGTCGGGGACGATCTCGCTCTGCCAGTAGGGAAGCAGACGGTCGATGACGATCTTGAGCGACTCGGTGCGCGGAACCTCGCCGTCGATGCCGGCGTACCGGACGTCGCCCACCTGCGTGTAGGGGTCGTCGTCGGAGATGTCCGGCGGCGGCACGTCGAACGACCGGCGCCACAGCATGAACTGCTCCTCGCCGAATTCGTCGAGGGTCTGGGCCTTGTCCTTGCCCTGCAGCGCGCCGTAGTGACGCTCGTTGAGACGCCACGAGCGCTTGACCGGGACCCAGAGACGGTCGGCCGCGTCGAGCGCGATGTTGGCGGTCTGAATGGCTCGCGACAGCACCGACGTGTGGAGGATGTCGGGGAGCAGGCCCGACTCCTTCAGCAGCTCGCCGCCGCGCTGGGCCTCCGCTTTGCCCTGGTCGGTGAGGCGGACGTCCACCCAGCCGGTGAACTGGTTGGACTTGTTCCACTCGCTCTGACCGTGCCGAAGAAGGATCAACGTGTAGGGGGCTGTCATGCTCGCAATCCTACCGGCGCAGGCGATGGGATCATGGGGTCATGACGCGTTCCGAGCCGGTCGTGGGGCAGGTGACCCGAGGGACGACGAACACCAACCGGCTTCGCCGTGTGGACCGCTGGATCGCGCGGCATCCGATCCTGCGACGGACGGCGGATCCGCTCGTGGTCGACCTCGGCTACGGGGCGAGCGGCGTGACCGCGTTCGAGCTCGAGGCGAGGCTCCGCCACGCTCGGCCCGACGTCGAGGTGCTGGGGCTCGAGATCGAACCGGCGCGCGTCGCTCGGGCGCGGGAGCAGCTCGCGCGCGTGCGAGCCGGCGACGGGGTTTTCGCCCCGGACGCGCGGGTGTCGTTCGCGCGCGGTGGCTTCGAGGTGCCGGTGCCGGGAGACCGTCGGCCCGCCGTCATCCGAGCGTTCAACGTGCTGCGGCAGTACGACGAGCAGGACGTCCCCGG
Source organism: Microbacterium sp. 77mftsu3.1 (assembly GCF_900100525.1). Lineage (NCBI taxonomy): Bacteria > Bacillati > Actinomycetota > Actinomycetes > Micrococcales > Microbacteriaceae > Microbacterium > Microbacterium sp. 77mftsu3.1. Next base: position 108,748 of record NZ_FNCR01000003.1, read on the forward strand.
GGCGTGGGCACGAATGGCGGCGCGACTGCGTCCCGACGGCATGCTCGTCGAGGGGACGTGCGACGAGCTGGGGCGCATCTCGACGTGGATCGAAGTGGGACCGGATGCCGCACCCCGCAGCCTCACGATCTCGTTGCGACTCGCGGAGCTCGACTCCCCCGCGATCGCCGCCGAGCGTCTGCCGAAGGCGCTGATCCATCGGAACGTCCCCGGCGAGCGCGTGCACGAGGTGATCGATGCGCTCGAGCGGGAGTGGACGCGCGCCGTCGCGGCCTCGTCGTTCGGTCCCGTCCAGCGATGGCGCTCGACTCTCGAGGCGTTGGCCGGCGCCGGCTGGCCGATCGGCTCGCGCTCGCGCTGGCGGCTGGGTGAGTTCACCGTGCCCTGGGAGGCCGTCGCACCGCGGTGACGGGGTGCGGGAGGCCGTCGCACCGCGGTGACGCGGTGTGCGTGTCACACTCGCGGGAGCAGCGCCCTCGCGTCGGCCGGGCTCAGCCCGGCCGCGCACAGGAGATCGGTCGCGAGAGGGCGAAGCGCGGTGACGAGAGTCTGATCGCCCAGCGAACCGTCGGGCACGAGCGCCACCGGGTCGAGGCGGGCGGCGACGGCGGTGAGCAGCTCGCGCGCGGCGGGCTCGAAGGTGATGTCGGTCAGGGAGGACTGCAGGAGATCGGCGCCACGCGTGAGGTCGAGGAGCAGATCCGCTGCGACGTCGCGCGTGCGACCGTCGTCGACGAGGTACACCGAACGACGGGCGACGACGCGGAGGTTTCGCACCGCGAGGTCCATGCTGATCCGCATCCGCTCGTAGCGTGCGAGTTCGAACCGCTGCCGCCGGAGGAACGGCGAGATGCGCGCGATGGCGATGCCGGATTCGACGGACGTCCGCCAGTCGTCGACGAGCGTCTGCAGACTCCGCGCCTTCTCGAGCCCGCGCTCCGCGCGCACACGACTGCCGCGACGCAGCCCCTGCGCGACGGTGCCCGCCGCGCCCTGGAACGCGTCGAACAGCCGGGCCGCGTCGGTCAGCGCGGTGCGGACAGGGCTCCGCGGGATGAGGGCGGTCACCAGAAGGGCCATCGCCCCGCCGATGAGGGCGTCGAGAAGACGGAGGAACGGCACCTGCGCCGGTACGACGACGACGATGATCGACTGGATCGCCGCCGCGATCGCGAACCCCGCCTGCGGAGACACGAACCGGGCGATCGACAGACTCACCGCGAGCGTCAGTGCCAGCTGCCACCAGCCGCTCCCGGCGGTGACGACGACGAGCTCCGCGACGAACACGCCGAGCACCATCCCGATGACGGTCTCGAGCACCCGCCACGGCCGGGCGTCGCGGACCAGGCCGAGGCTCGAGATCGTGACGGTCGCCGCGATCAGCGGGGCAGGATGCCCCAGCCCGTAATGCGCGATCGAGAACGCAGCGCTCGCGGCGACGACCAACTGCACGATCGCGACGGCCGACCCGCGCAGGCGCGCCCAGCCCTCCCGCGGATACTTCCGGACGGTGGGCACCGGAGCCGTGGCGGTCGGTTCCCCCGTCATCGTCAGCGGCGCTGGGAGAGTCGGGGCAGACGAGGGACGGATGCCGCGCGCCCCGCATCCGGTGGCACGACGACCTCCTGCGCGGCAGCGACCTCGCCGTCGCCGACCTCGACGGTCAGTGCGGCGTCGACGGGCACCGAGCGCTTCACGATCGCCAGCGCGATGGGACCTTCTTCGTGGTGACGGGCGACCGAGGTGACCGCGCCGACGTCGGCACCGTCGAGGCGGACGGCGCTGCCGACGGTCGGGAGCTCGGCATCCGACCCGTCGAGCTGGAGGAAGACCATGCGACGCGGCGGATGCCCGAGGTTGTGGACCTTCGCCACCGTCTCCTGCCCGCGATAGCAGCCCTTGTCGAGGTGGACGGCCGTGCGCAGCCAGTCGACCTCGTGCGGAAGGGTGCGTCCGTCGGCTTCGGCGCTCGCGCTCGGGCGCCAGGCCGCGACGCGCAGCGCGTCGGCCGCAAGGTAGCCGGCCAGTCGGACGTCGCCGCGGACGGCCGCCGCGGCGAGATCGTCCCAGGCGGCGCGCGGGACGACGGCTTCGGCCCAGTCTCGGTCCGCCCCGGGATGCGGCTGCGTCGCCGCGTACCCCCACCCGCCGACGCCGACGTTCGGCCATGGGTCACGCCAGACGACCGCGGCACCGAGCACGCCGACCGCTGCACCGGTACCCGCCACGACGCCGAAGTCGGCCGACGCATCCTGCGGATCCACGCGCAGCCGGAACCGCATGCGCGTCAGCCAGGTCAGCAGCCCCTGGGCGCGGTCCCGGTCGACGATGAGCCACGTCCGCTCCCCGTCATCGACGACGGATGCCGCGTGCTCCACGTGCCCCTGCGGGTCGAGCACGAGCAGCTCGGTGCCGACGGCGGGGGCCAGCGAGGTCAGCGCCTGCGAGGTGATCGAATCCAGCCACGTGAGCCGATCCTCACCGGCGACGGTCAGGACGACCCGGTCCTCAAGGGGCACGATCGCCGCACCGGCGGCGAGCTCGCGCTGCTCGCGGACCGGGTTCCCGAGGTGGGCGAGGCCCCGGTCATCGACGACGGCGCCGGGGACGGCCGCGAAGGCGTCGCTCATCACTGGACCTTCGCGAGCCGAGCGGAGGCGTGCGACGAGAGTGCGGACCCGAGGGCGGCGACGTCCCACGCCCAGAGCAGGTGCCCGTCGACGAGCCCGTACATCCGGGTCGCCGACGCGTACTCCTTGGCGCCGGCGGGGCGCACGATGGCGTCCGTCGCGATGTCGATCCGAGGTCCGCGGACCTGACCGAGGTAGAGCTCGCTGATCCCGTCGGAGTGGACGAGGGCCACCGTGATCTCGAAGCCGCCCGCCTCGGTGCGAAGCTCCTCGACGTCATGGACGGAGCGCGGCTCGGAGCGAGGGGCGAGGGCCGGAAGGAGCGCGGGACCGGCGTCCGCCTCGGTCGCAGGACGCGAGAGGCGCCAGTAGCCGGTCTCGGCGACGAGGTCGGTGCGGTTACCGTCGGCATCCTCGAACCAGGCAGTCGCCGAGTAGTTCAGGGCGTCGTCGCCGTCGTGGCTGAAGCTCACGCGGTGCGAGAACTCACCCGACATCGTCCGGCCCTGCGCGTCGTACTCGAGAACGCCGGTGCCTTCCCAGACACCCAGCAACCAGGAGAGCGGGACCAGATCAGCCGGAAGGTCCGTCGGCAGATCGATCACGAGCTCAGCGCTGACCGCGGTAGAGGTTCCAGACGACGACGCCGGACACGAACGCGATCGCGAGCGATGCGAGGCCGAGCAGCCCGACGAAGAAGAGTTCGAGTGCGACGAGATCCATGCCGTCCACTTTAGCGGCCGGATGCGGCCTCACGGTCGGCGGACGACGCGGTCACACCGAGGCGAGGAGTTCGGCCAGCGCGAAGCCCGCGCCCAGCAGCCCCATGACCACCAGCGCGCCGAGCACACTGGCCGAGATCCGGAGGATGAAGCCCTGCGAGCGCCCCGTCGCCAATTGGACGGCGAAAGCCAGGAAGAAGGAGAGCCCGAGGCCCACGAGCAGCCATGCCCCGCGCCAGTCCGGTTCGACGAAGATCCCGATGGCCAGGGCGATGAGAGCCGCCGCCACCCAGACGGCGATGACACCGGCGGCCCGCGAGCGGGGAAGGATCTCGGGCGAGGTCATCCCCCCATTGTTGCGCACGTCCCGGCGGTGCGCAGGGACGCGGCGCAGGCGGCACCGGGGCTACCCCTAAGATGAGACGCGGTTCCGAGTCCGCACCGGAGGGTCCCCCTTGGCACAGTTGCTCGTTCTGAGCTCCGCCGCCGGCGGCGACTCCGTCCTGCCCGCTCTCGAACTGCTGAGCCACCGCGTCCGGCAGATCCCTGCAGAGGCGGCGCAGCTCGTCAACGCCCCCCACGCAGACGTCGTCTTCGTCGACGCGCGGAAAGACCTCGTCGGAGCGAAGTCGCTCTGCAAGATCCTCACGACCACCGGGCACGATGCACCGCTCATCCTCGTCGTGACCGAGGGCGGATTGACCGCCGTCTCGCCCGACTGGGGCATCGACGACGTCATCCTCGTGGCCGCCGGCCCCGCTGAGGTCGATGCCCGGATCCGCCTCGCCGTGGGGCGCGTGTCCAAGGAGCAGGTCTCGACCCGCATCCAGACCTCCGGCATCACGATCGACGAGTCCTCCTATTCCGCGAAGGTCCACGGCCGACCGCTCGACCTCACGTACAAGGAATTCCAGCTCCTGCACTTCTTCGCGACGCATCCGTCCCGCGTCTTCACCCGCGAACAGCTCCTGAGCGAAGTCTGGGGCTACGACTACTTCGGCGGCACCCGGACCGTGGACGTCCACGTGCGGCGGCTGCGCGCCAAGCTCGGCGACCTCGAACAGCTCATCGGGACGGTCCGCAACGTCGGCTACCGCTTCAACGTGTACGAGGACGAGCAGCTGCCAGGCTCCCCCGCCTGAGCGCGACACAGCGGCATCCGCTCGTCGTGTTCACGCACGGGACACGTCCCCCTGCAATGATGTGGGGATGATCGACACCCAGGTTCACGACTCCGGACTGGGCGACGCGGACGACGACGACTTCGATGACGTCGTCGAAGCGTACGACTCGCAGCTCCCCGACAACCGCTATCTCGACCGCGAGCTCAGCTGGCTCGCCTTCAACCAGCGGGTTCTGGAGTTGGCGGAGGATCCGAACCTGCCGACCCTCGAGCGCGCGAACTTCCTGGCGATCTTCGCCAGCAACCTCGACGAGTTCTTCATGGTGCGGGTCGCCGGACTGAAGCGCCGCATCCTCACCGGACTCGCGATCCCCACCAACGTGGGGCGCGCACCGCTCGACGTGCTCACCGACCTCGCGACCGCCGCACACGCCCTCCAGGAGCGACACGCCGCGGTCTGGTCGGAGCAGGTGCGTCCCGCGCTCGCCGAGTCCGGCATCGAGGTCGTCTCGTGGGCCGACCTCTCGGACGAGGAGCGCGAGATCCTCTACGACTACTTCTCCTCGCAGGTGTTCCCGGTCCTCATGCCGCTTGCGGTCGACCCGGCGCACCCGTTCCCGTACATCTCGGGACTCTCGCTCAACCTCGCGATCCGCATCCGCAACGCGCGCACCGGCCGCCAGGAGTTCGCGCGTCTGAAGGTGCCCCCGATGATGCCGCGACTCGTCGAGGTCCGGAAGGACGGCAACACCGTCCGGTACCTCCCCCTCGAAGAGCTGATCTCCGAGAACCTCGGCGACCTCTTCCCCGGCATGGAGATCCTCGAGCACCACACGTTCCGCCTCACCCGCAACGAGGACGTCGTCATCGAGGAGGATGAGACCGAGAACCTCATCCAGGCGCTCGAGGCCGAGCTGCTGCGTCGCCGGTTCGGCCCGCCGATCCGCCTCGAGATCACCGAGGACATGGACGACGTGACGCTGTCGCTGCTGCTCGACGAGCTCGACATCACCGACAACGACGTCTACCGTCTGCCCGCCCCGCTCGACCTCCGCGGCCTGTTCTCGCTGTCGCAGATCGAACGGCCCGACCTGCGCTACCCGGCGCACGTGCCGAAGACGGCGACACCGTTCCAGCCCGCGGAGCAGAACGGCCGGGCGGATCTGTTCGCGGCCATCCGCAAGGAGGACATCCTCGTCCACCACCCGTACGAGTCGTTCACGACGAGCGTCGTCTCGTTCCTGCAGCAGGCCGCGCGCGATCCGCACGTGCTGGCGATCAAGCAGACCCTCTACCGGACCTCGGGCGACAGCCCCATCGTCGAGGCGCTCATCAACGCGGCCGAGAACGGCAAGCAGGTGCTGGCCCTGGTCGAGGTGAAGGCGCGCTTCGACGAGGCGGCGAACATCGGCTGGGCGCGCACGCTCGAGAAGGCCGGCGTTCACGTGGTCTACGGCCTCGTGGGCCTGAAGACCCACTGCAAGCTGCTGCACGTCATCCGAGAAGAAGACGGCGCGCTCCGCAGCTACAGCCACATCGGCACGGGCAACTACAACCCGAAGACGAGTCGCATCTACGAGGACTACGGCCTGTTCACCGCGAACGAGCAGGTCGGTCGCGACCTCACCCGTCTGTTCAACGAGCTCAGCGGGTACGCGATCGAGAAGAAGTTCAAGCGGCTCCTCGTCGCTCCCCTCCACCTGCGCAAGGGGCTGCTGCGTCTCATCGACGCCGAGCGTCGCAATGCGCTCGACGGCAAGCCCGCGTACGTGCGCATCAAGGTCAACTCGATGGTCGACGAGCAGATCATCGACGCCCTGTACCGCGCCAGCCAGGCGGGGGTGAAGGTCGACGTGTGGGTGCGCGGCATCTGCTCGCTGCGCACCGATCTGCCCGGGGTGAGCGATAACATCACGGTCCGCTCGATCCTCGGTCGCTACCTCGAGCACTCCCGGATCTTCGCGTTCGGCCACGGCGGCGAGCCGCAGGTCTTCATCGGCAGCGCCGACATGATGCACCGCAACCTCGACCGCCGCGTCGAGGCGCTCGTACGAGTGACCGCGCCCGCCCACGTGAACGAGCTCATCGAGCTGTTCGACCTCGCGATGGACGACTCGACCAGCTCGTGGCACCTCGGCTCCGAGGGCGAGTGGACGCGTCATCACCTGGCCGCCGACGGCACGCCGCTGGTGGACCTGCAGGAGAAGACCATGGCGGCGGTGCTCCGTCGGCGACGCCAGCGGGCGGTGCGATGACGGAGACCGCGGTCTACGCCGCAGGCGGCGTGGTGTGGCGGATGCTCGACGGCAAGCTCCTCGTCCTCGCCATCCACCGCACGAAGTACCGCGATGTGACGTTGCCGAAGGGCAAGGTCGATCCCGGCGAGACGCTCGCCGAGACTGCCGTGCGCGAGATCCACGAGGAGACCGGCATCCGCGTCAACCTCGGGGTCCCCGTCGGCGTCTCGACGTACCGCATGCCCAGCAAGCGGACGAAGATCGTGCACTACTGGAGCGCGCAGGCCACCGGGAAGGCCATCCGCGAATCGGCGTTCGTCCCGAATCGCGAGATCGCCGCAGTCGAATGGATGCCGGCGCGAAAAGCCCTCGCGAAGATGAGCTACCCGGTCGACGTGGAGATCCTGGAGAACTTCCTGCGCCTCGTCGACGACGGCGTGCTCGAGACCTTCCCCCTCGTCGTCCTCCGTCACGCGAAGGCGACGCCGCGGGAGGAATGGTCGGGAGCGGATGCCGAGCGTCCCCTCGCCGGTCGCGGCAAGAAGCAGGCGAAGTCGATCGTCGGACCGCTCCGCGCCTTCGGCGTGCGGCGCGTGTACTCGAGCGACGCGGTGCGCTGCGTCGACACCGTCGCACCGCTGGCGGAAGCATTGCGCCGCGACATCCACCGCACCTCGACGATCTCGCAGGACGCCTGGGATGCCGGCGATGCGGATCCGCGGACGCTGGTCGGCAAGCGGGTGCGCGCGCGCAAGTCCGCCGTGCTGTGCTCGCACCGGCCCGTCCTGCCCGAGCTGATGCACGAGATCGCCCTCGCGACGGGCACGGTGAAGGGCTCCTATCTGGGCGAGTCCTCCGCCCTCGAGCCGGGTGCGTTCTCCGTGGTCCATCTCTCGGCCACCAACCCCGGATCGGGGATCGTGGCGATCGAGACGCACGCCCCCCAGGTGTGATCGGCCAGACGAATCCGTTCGGACCGGGTTCGTTCACCTGTCGTTCACCTCTGGAGCGGAACCTGGTCACCGGCGGCTCTTAGCGTCGAGCCAGCCCCGCACCCGGGGTGTCCCGATCACCCGAAGGAAATCACACGTGAAGCTCAACCGCATCGCCCGCGTGGGCGCTGTCGCAGCAGTCGCCGTTCTGTCGCTCTCCGCTTGCGCGGCGAACGAGGGCACCCCCGCTGGCGGCAGCCAGCCCTCCGACGGCGGAACCGCTCTGTCGGGCACCGTCAAGGCCACCGGCGCCTCCTCGCAGGGCGCCGCCCAGCAGGCATGGACCGCCGCCTTCCAGAAGGCGAACCCGGACGTCACGATCAACTACCAGCCGACCGGATCGGGAACGGGCCGCGACAACTTCATCGCCGGCTCCAGCAACTTCATCGGCTCGGACCGCGCGTACACGGCCGACGAGATCGCCGCCGGCAAGTTCGGCGCCTGCGCGACCCCCGACATCATCGAGGTCCCCGCGTACATCTCGCCCGTCGCGGTCGTCTTCAACCTGGACGGCGTGAAGAAGCTCAACCTCACCCCCGAGGTCATCGCCGACATCTTCAACGAGAAGATCGAGAAGTGGAACGACCCGGCGATCGCCGACCTGAACAAGGACGTCACGCTCCCGGACCTCGCCATCACGCCCGTCTTCCGCGGTGACGAGTCGGGCACCACCGGCACCTTCACCTCGTACCTCGCCTCGGTCGCCCCGACGGAGTGGCCGTACGAGGACGACGACGCCTGGCCCGTCAAGACCACGCGCTCCGAGGCCGCACAGCAGACCTCGGGCGTCGAAGCGACCGTCAACGGCGGCAAGGGCACCATCGGCTACATCGACGCCTCGCGCGTCGGCGAGCTGGGCTCCGCCGCCATCAAGGTCGGCGACGACTTCGTGCCGTTCTCCTCGGAGGCCGCCGCCGAGCTCGTCGCATCGTCGCCCCTCGAGGAGGGCCGTAACGGCGGTGACCTCGTCTTCCAGGTCGACCCCGCGAAGGCTCCCGCCGGCTCGTACCCGATCGCTCTGGTGAGCTACCTCATCGGCTGCGCGCAGTACGAGAAGCCCGAGACCGCCGACATCGTCAAGGCGTACTTCTCCTACATCGTCAGCGAAGAGGGCCAGAAGGTCGCCAACGAGGCCGCCGGTTCCGCTCCGCTGTCGACCGAGGTCGCCGAGAAGGCCCAGACCGCGATCGACATGATCAGCGCCAAGAAGTAAGACCCTCGCTGCTGGTGGCTCCCGCTCGTCGGGAGCCACCAGCAGCACTCACGTCCGCCCCGCTTCCGACCCGAGGACTGCGATGCCCCCCACCACCGATCTGGTCGCCGACCAGGACACCGCCCGGCGACCGGTGCGCCGACGCGGCGATCTCGTCTTCTCGAGCACCGCGCTGGGCGCGGGCATCATCATCCTCATCGTCCTCGCCGCCGTCACGCTCTTCCTCATCGTGGAGAGCATCCCGGCCTTCACCGCGAAACCCGATGAGACGCAGTTCCTGAACGGGGAACCGTTCTGGCAGTACGTCTGGCCGTTCGTCTTCGGCACCCTCTGGGCCTCGGTCATCGCGCTCGTCGTCGCGACGCCGCTGGCGATCGGGATCGCCCTCTTCATCTCGCACTACGCACCGCGGCGGCTCGCCTCGGTGCTCGGCTACGTCATCGACCTGCTCGCCGCCATCCCCTCCGTCGTGTACGGACTCTGGGGTGCGCTGGTGTTCTCGCAGCTCCTGCAGCCGTTCTACGTCTGGCTGAACGAGAACTTCGGCTGGATCCCGTTCTTCGCCGGCGCGGTCTCTCCCGGCGGCCGCACGATCCTGACCGCATCCCTCGTCCTCGCGGTGATGATCCTCCCGATCATGACCGCCATCACGCGCGAGGTCTTCCTGCAGACTCCCGTCCTCCACGAAGAGGCGGCACTCGCCCTCGGCGCGACGCGCTGGGAGATGATCCGGATGGCCGTGTTCCCCTTCGCCCGCGGCGGCATGGTCTCGGGTGCGATGCTCGGCCTCGGCCGTGCCCTCGGCGAGACGATGGCCGTCACGATGGTCCTCTCGGCCACCGGCGCGGTCACTTTCCAGGTGCTCAACTCAAGCAACCCGACGCCCATCCCTGCGAACATCGCCCTGAACTTCGGTGAGGCGTACGGCGACGGCGTCAACGTCCTCATCGCGACGGGCCTCATCCTCTTCATCGTGACCTTCGCGGTCAACGCGATCGCCCGGTGGGTCGTCAACCGCCGTGCCGAGTTCTCTGGAGCGAACTGATGACCACCCTCACCCGCTCCGAGACCCGCACGCCCGTGGGCAACTCGCTCACCGCGGGACAGCTGCCGAAGTGGATGCCGTGGGTGCTGCTCGCCGGCGCGCTCGTGCTCTCCGGCATCCTGTTCGCCATCATGAACAGCAGCGGCGACGTGGCCGAGTTCAACATCGCGGGTGCCACCTTCGTGGGTGTCGTGCTGTTCGCGATCGTCCTCGTCATCCTGTCGAGCGTCGTCGAGACGCGGCGCCGCGCAGCCGACCGGCTCGCGACCGTGCTGGTGTCGATCGCCTTCACGATCGCGCTGCTCCCGCTCATCTCACTGCTGTTCACCGTCGTGGTCAACGGCATCGCCCGGTTCGACCCGACCTTCTTCTCCAACTCGATGCGCAACATCGTGGGTGAAGGCGGCGGCGCCGTGCACGCGATCTGGGGCACGCTCATCGTGACCGGCTGGGCCACCGTCATCTCGGTGCCGATCGGTCTCATGACCTCGATCTACCTCGTCGAGTACGGGCGCGGCCGGGTCGCGAAGCTCATCACCTTCTTCGTGGATGTGATGACCGGCATCCCGTCGATCGTCGCGGGTCTGTTCATCGTCGCCGTCTGCGCGCTGCTGTTCGGGCCGGGCCTCAACACGGGCTTCATGGGCTCGCTCGCCCTGTCGGTGTTGATGATCCCCGTCGTCGTGCGCTCCAGCGAGGAGATGCTGCGCCTCGTCCCGAACGAGCTGCGCGAGGCGAGCTACGCCCTCGGTGTGCCGAAGTGGCTGACGATCGTGAAGGTCGTCCTCCCCACCTCGATCGCCGGCATCACGACGGGCATCATGCTGTCGATCTCGCGCGTGATCGGTGAGACCGCGCCCCTGCTGCTGACGGCCGGGTTCACCCAGTCGCTGAACATGGACGCGTTCGACGGCCCTATGATGACGCTCCCGGTGTTCGTCTACGACCAGTTCCAGAACCCCGGCACGAACATTCCCGCCGCGCTCGAGCGGGCCTGGGCCGGAGCGCTCACGCTCATCATCATCGTCATGGCGCTCAACCTCATCGCACGCTTCGTCGCGAAGAAGTTCGCCCCCAAGTTCGGCCGCTGACCCGCGGCATCCGACAGAAAGCACCCCGAAGTGTCCAAGAGCATCGAAGTCAACGACCTCAACGTCTACTACAGCGAGTTCCTCGCCGTGGAGGGCGTGTCCCTCGACATCGAGCCCCGTAGCGTCACCGCCTTCATCGGGCCGTCCGGATGCGGCAAGTCCACGTTCCTGCGGACACTCAACCGCATGCACGAGGTCATCCCAGGCGCCCGCGTCGAGGGCGAGGTGCTGCTCGACGGCGAGGACCTGTACGGTCCCGGCGTCGACCCCGTGCTCGTGCGCCGTCAGATCGGCATGGTCTTCCAGCGTCCGAACCCGTTCCCCACGATGTCGATCCGCGACAACGTGCTCGCCGGTGTGAAGCTCAACAACTCGCGCATCTCGAAGTCCGACGCCGACGCCCTCGTCGAAAAGTCGCTGCGGGGTGCGAACCTCTGGAACGAGGTCAAGGACCGACTCGAGAAGCCCGGCTCGGGCCTGTCGGGCGGTCAGCAGCAGCGCCTCTGCATCGCACGTGCGATCGCCGTGTCACCCGACGTGCTGCTGATGGACGAGCCCTGCTCGGCCCTCGACCCCATCTCGACCTTCGCGATCGAGGAGCTCATTCAGGAGCTCAAGAGCGAGTACACGATCGTCATCGTCACGCACAATATGCAGCAGGCGTCGCGCGTCTCGGACAAGACCGCGTTCTTCAACATCGCCGGCACCGGCAAGCCCGGCAAGCTCATCGAATACGACGAGACCGGCACCATCTTCACCAAGCCGTCCGTGCAGGCCACCGAGGACTACGTCTCGGGTCGCTTCGGGTGATCCCGTAGTTCGGGACGAGGGATGCTGCGCGGGAGCGTGGTGTCCCTCGTTGTGGTTTGTGGGGGTGCGGGCGGCGTAGCGTTCGGGCGTGGCGTGGCGTGGGCGGCGTGGCGTTCGCGGATGCAATATGTGGCGGGCGACACGCGGCATCCCGAGCCTGAACGGCGGGGTGTCGCGGCGGGACTATTGCGTCCGCGGACTTCTCCCCCGCGGGGGTGGGATGCCGGTTCTCCCCGACCAGCGCTGGGTGAGGCACGAGTGGGTCGGGCGCGGGCGAGGCTCGCGGGTATGTGCGAGCTCCGGCATCCGATCGTCCGTCTGCGGCAGCTGCTGGATGCCGGGTGGTCGCAACGGCGGGTGCAGCGAGCGCTGCGTTCCGGCGAGCTCGTGCGGGTGCGGATCGGCGTGTACGCCTGGCCCGAGACGTGTGCGGAAGCCCGCCTGGCTGCGAAGCACGGCGGGGCGCTGGCGTGCGTGACGGCGGCGCGGCACCGCGGGCTCTGGGTGCTGGACGACGATCGGATGCCGCATGTCTGGATGCGGCCCGGGCAGCGCACGTACGACGACTCCTGCGACTGCACCGAGCATTGGGATGCCGCCGGCCCTGGGGAGGACCGACGGGAACCGTCGTTGGCGAGGATCCTGCGACAGATCCTGACGTGCCACGGCGGTGAGGCGTTCTTCGTCGCGCTGGAATCCGCGCGACGGCAGGATCTGCTCGACGGCGACGACATGCGCTGGCTGAGCCGGAACGTGAATCAGGACGGGCGGGATGCGCTGGCGCTCAGCCGGGACGACGCCGACAGCGGACTCGAATCGATGCTGCGCTGGCGGCTGCGGGAGCTCGGGCTGCGCGTGCAGACCCAGGTACGCATCGCCGGCGTCGGCGTGGTCGACGCGCTGATCGGCGACCGACTGATCATCGAAGTCGACGGTCGCGACAACCACGACGGGCCGTCGCTGCGCCAAAAGGACCTCGTGCGCGACGCCAACGCGGCGATGTGGGGGTACGTGACCCTGCGGTTCGACTACGCGCTGATCGTGCACGACTGGGACATGGTCGAGCGCGCGATCCTCGGGGCGCTCGCGGGGTTGTGAACGACTGCGCCGCGTGCGCGGATGCAATGGATCGGCGGCGACACGGCATCCCCGGCCCGCCGCGCGGCGTGTCGGGGCGGGACTATTGCATCCGCGAACCCGCTGACGGGGCCGACGGGTCAGTCGCGCGGGCTGAGCAGGTACTGGTTGAAGGATGCCGTGAGTTCGGCGTCCACGGGCAGGGACCGCTCGTCGACGGCCGTGATGGGCGCGGCGAGGCGGACGCTCGAGACGAGCCAGGCGGCATCCGCGTCGTGGAGCGCCGACACGGGCAGGGTTTCGTACGCGGTCTCGAAGCCGCGCTCGGCGAGGTGGTCGAACAGGCTCAGCTGGGTGGTCCCGTGAAGGATTCCGCCGTTCGGCGCCGGCGTGACGAACGTGTCGCCCCGCCGGATGATGAGGGAGGCGGTCGGCGCCTCGAGCACGAAGCCGTCGGAACTCACGAACACCGCGTCATCGGCACCGCGACGCTTCGCCTCGCGGATCGCCGCCATGTTCACGGCATACGACAGCGTCTTCGCGCCGAGTAGGAGCCAGGGCGCCCGCCCGGGCAGGTCGATGCTGTATCCGCGATCGAGGACGGCCACGGCGATCCCCTCGGTGCGCGGCTTCGTGAAGTCCGCCGCCGGCGCGACCGTCACCCACGCAGTCGGGGTGGGGCCGTGCTCCACACCGCGGCTCAGGATCAGCTTGATGACCGCCTCGCCCTGCCCCGACGCCGCCTGCGCGCGGACGATCGCCTCGCGCCACTGCCCGAGGTTCGGCGCGGGCAGCTCGCAGATCTCCGCGGAATGAGCCAGCCGCGCGAGGTGCGGCTCGACCTCCTGCGCATGACCGTCGACGACGCCGATCGACTCGAAGATCCCGTCGCCGCGCTGCGTGCTCAACTCCCCCACGGTGAGCGCCGGAGCGGAGGGATCGATCTCGCTGAACGTGTCGGCGAAATCGGTGCGCGCATCGTCGGATGCCGCGGGGTCGATCATGAGAGCGAAGCGCCAAGCCATGCCACGAAGCCTACGCGGCGGCATCCGTGTCAGCGGATGCAATGGTTCGCGCGCGACACGCCGCCCACTCGACCCGGGATGCCGCGTGTCGCCGCCGATCTCTTGCATCCGCGCACGCCTTGAGCCGCACCCCGACACGCCCGGCCGCACGAAAATCCTCGGCTGACCGGAATACCTCGGGGGCCCCTCCGTTACACTTTTCTAGCCGGGCCGCAGTAACCCCGGGCTCCATCTTCAGCCGCTGCGAGCGGCCACGCGCCGAGAGGCGTTCTGCGGCCCGGCACTTTCATGTCTACGTGAGGCCGTCCCGGCGCCAGAGAGCCGCGGCCGCCGCCAGATCACTCGCATACGTGTCGAGGCGCAGGGCCCGCGTTGTGAACGTCGACGCCCGCATGGGCTCGCTCTCGTCGTAGTCGTCGGCGAGATCGGTCGCCCCCGCCGACACGACGCGCGAGAAGGATGCCGCCCGCTCGAGCGCGAGCGCGAAGTCGCCCGCGAACACTCCCCGCAGGATCAGGTCGATGAGCGAGACGAGCTCGTCGGGGCTCGCCGGAGCGGGCGCCCCCGCGATGACGACATCCGCCGACGACAGCCGCGTGCGCCCGCGCTCGTAGAGCAGTGCCGCGGTCGTCGGGTCGTCGTGGATCATCAGCTGCAGCAGGTAAAGCCGCCACAGCGCGCCAGGCAGAGACCGTGCGGGCGAGTGCGCCCAGAGCTCCGCGATCGTCGCGATGCCGTGCGCATCGGTGAAGGTGACGAGCCGGTCGATGACCTCATCGTGCGGCTGCTCCCGCACCCGCGACAGCAGAGCGGATGCCGTGGCGTGAGCCACGCGGCTGGCTTCAGCGGGATCGTCGGCAGCGAAGTTCCGGTCGAACGAATCGGGTGAGCGGCGGACCGGCTTGTGGAAGTCGCGGGACGCGTCGGACATCGTTCCAGGCTACCCCCGCAACGACGAACCCCGCCCGGACGGAGCCGAGGCGGGGTTCGTGGTGAGCGGGGGGCGATCAGGCGGTGGGGATGGCGATGATCGGCTTCGTCGTCGGCTTGCCATCGGGCGATCCGCCCGCCTGCTCGACGGTGACGGCGATCACGTCGCCAGGCTTGAAGTCGCCGTCGAGAAGTGCGGTGACGTCGTCGGACGGGTCGAAGGTGCCGGCGGCGATCGGTTCCTCACCACGGACGAACCACAGCTCGAACGTGCGGTCGTCGGCGATCTTGGGGGCGTCGTCGGTGGTCAGCACGACCTTGCCGAGCTCAGCCGACCAGTGGAGCTCAGCCTCGCCGCCATCGGCGAACTGTCCGGTGACGGTCTGCCCGTCGGGAGCGGACTCGATCTGCTCGAGAGCCTGGACCTCGAGGGGCGTACGAGCCTGCTCGACGAGCGAGCCCACTCCCCAGCCGATCCCGACGAGGAGAGCGGCAGAGGCGACGAGGGCGAACAGCCCACGGGTCCAGTTGCGTCGTTCCACGGTCTGGACGGCCTCGGTGGGCGGTCCGGCGGGAACGGTCTCGCGCTCCGGTTCGGGAGCGGGTACGGATGCGTCGGCGGCGGCCACCGGCATCCGCTGCGGCATCGCGCTGATCTGGTCGAGGAGACGTGCTCGCACCTCGAGCGGTGGGGCTTCTTCACCCATGCCTTCGGCCAGGAAACCCGCGACCTGTGCATCGGCGTCGACGAGGGCTTCCCACTCGGGGTGAGCGGCGAGGGCCTGCTGGTACGCCTGCTCGTCCTCAAGCGACAGAGCATCGAGCGCGTGCCCTGCCGAGAGTTCGGCGAACTCCTTCTCGTTCACAGTGTCACCCCCATCTCCTGTCGTAGGCGGTTCAATCCATCGCGCATTCGCGTCTTGATCGTTCCGAGCGGTGCTCCGAGGAGCGTTGCGATCTCGCTTTGGCTGTACCCCCCGAAGTAGGCGAGGGTCAGTGCTTCACGCTGGGCATCAGGCAGAGTCCGGAGTGCGCGCACGACGCGGCGTCCTTCGATCCTCAGCTCGACTTGCTCGGCGATGCTCTCTTCTTGTGTGTACGCGTCACGAGCTCCGACTCGCGCATCGCGGTCCGAACTGGACTGCGAAGCGCGAACTCGATCCACGGCCCGACGATGTGCCATCGTCAGGATCCAGCTTCTTCCTTGACCCTTGTTCGGAGCGAAGGCGGAAGCGGATTGCCAAATCTCGAGGAACACCTCCTGCAGGACTTCCTCGCTCTGGGAGGGGTCGACGAGGACCCGTCGGATCAGACCGAAGACGCGGGAGGACAGCATGTCGTAGAGCTCTGCGAAGGCCGCCTGGTCGCCACCGGCGATGCGGACGAGGAGCTCACCGGCATGATCTGCCGTCTGCCCGTCGTCGGGGACTTCAACACCGTCGATAACCATTCCGACAAGCATGCCATTACGCGCGCACCCAGACGCGCAGGCGCGAGTGGGAAGTCCTGGTGAGACGTGCAGATCGAGACGGATCCGTGACCCGCTGGACCCCCGCGTCGACCGCTCCGGAAAAAATCTCGGCAGATGTGCAATCCGTTTGCCTAGTGGTTCCGAAGACCTGTTATCGCCGCCGCAGAGGGCGGTCCCAACACATGGAGGAAATCATGCTCAGCACGAAGAAGAAGATGACCGCAGCACTCTCTCTGACGCTGGCCGGCGCCTTCGCCCTGGCCGGATGTTCGTCGAGCGCAACGCCCGAGGCCGGAAACACCGATGACGGCATGCAGTCGCAGGCTCCGATGGAGTCGGCATCGCCCGAGGCCACCGAGGGCGGCATGGACACTGCGTCGACCCTCGTCGGCCCCGGCTGCGCGGACTACGCCGCAGCTGTTCCGGACGGCGCCGGTTCGGTCGAGGGCATGTCGAAGGACCCGGTTGCGACCGCGGCCTCGAACAACCCGCTTCTCAAGACGCTCACCGCTGCTGTCAGCGGCCAGCTGAACCCCGACGTCAACCTCGTCGACACGCTCAACGGCGACAAGTTCACCGTCTTCGCTCCCGTTGACGACGCGTTCGCCAAGATCCCGGCCGCCACGATCGACGGCCTCAAGACCGACTCGGCCACGCTGACCAAGATCCTTACGTACCACGTGGTCCCCGGCGAGATCGCTCCGGCCGACATCGACGGCACCCACAAGACCGTCGAGGGCCAGGACCTCGAGGTCACCGGCTCGGGCGACGAGCTCATGGTCAACGACGCCAAGGTCATCTGCGGTGGCGTCGAGACCGCGAACGCAACCGTGTACCTCATCGACTCGGTGCTGATGCCCCCGATGTAATTCACGGTCTCCTGACCGGCGGCGTCGTCGAAGCTCTGCGGGCTTCGGCGGCGCCGCCTCCTTTTGCGTTTCCTTCTTCCGGGGGATGCCGCGGGCGTGCATCCTGCCTAGCGTCGAAGCATGGCGGAGAACAACAAGCAGGAGATGTCGTTCGGACTGTGGATCGCGTTCGGAATGATCGGCGGCACGATCGCCGGAATGCTCTTCCTCGACAACATCGGCCTCGGCGCCGCCTTCGGCCTCTCGTTCGGGATCATGTTCGGCATCATCTTCAGCTCGCAGAAGAGCATCAAGTGACGGATGCCTCCACCCTCGCCTATTAGGCTGGATCACTGAGGGCCTCTAGCTCAGTCGGTAGAGCATCGGACTTTTAATCCGCGGGTCGTGGGTTCGAGCCCCACGGGGCCCACCTCTGTTGTCAGCCGCCGGGGCGGAGGACGGCCCAGCCCGCGTTCAATTCATCCGCGAACATCTTGAGCTGCACGAGGGTGTCCGCGTCGTAGGCGATGCCCTCGATCCTGCCGGGCGCGCCACAATCCTGGGTGACGGACGTCGGCCCGACGGGATTGGCCGGTTCCTCGCCTTCGGCGGGAGCCGGGGTCCATTCGAGCGTCACCCGGGCAGTCGACGGACTGCAGTCGAAGTCGATCACGTACCGCTCCCCGGCCTTCACCACACCCGAGACGGTCGCCTCGCCTTCGGAAACGCCGTCGGCCCCCTCGGCGACGAAGGTGATCCGCGAGAGCTCGTCGTCAGCGACGCCGGGCACGGCATAGTCGCCGTCGACCGTCGCGGGAGGGCTGGCGACGGACACCGTGGGAGAAGGCATCGCCGGCGGCGGAGGCGTCGTCGCGTCGTCTTCCAGATCGGTCGTGGAGACACACCCCGCGAGCACCATCGACGCGGCGAGCATCACAGCGGCAGTCCACATCGGGCGTCGGCTCATGGGCGCCACGTTACCTGCGAAGCAGGATCGGCCGAGGGTGCAGTGAAAGCGGAAACCGTAGTCCAAGCTCAAGAGACTCAAGGAGTCCGACGAGCGCTGGGGCGAATGACGGGTGGCTGCCCGCGCTCGTAGCCGCGGGACATCCGAGCAAGAAAAAGCCCCGACTGTTACCACACAGCCGGGGCGAGACGAATGAGAAGTCCGCCTATCGATCCCAACGCTACCGCGGCAACCTGAGAGTCGACCCGGCGCCTCGAGCCGTCGACAGCGCGGGAGCGTTACGGTTGCGGAATGCTCCGCCTCGTCGCCCGGGTCTATTGGACATTCAGCAGATGGACGCTCACAACTGAGCCCGCGCCGACCCGATCTACCGTCGTCCTCGGGGCGCCGCACACCTCCAACTGGGACTTCGTGCTCATGCTGGCGATCGCGTGGCGCCTGAAGATGCGCTTCCGCTGGCTGGGCAAAGAGAGCCTCTTTCGCGGCTGGCGCGGCCCACTGATGCGCTCGATCGGCGGCATCCCGGTCGACAGAGCGAACCCCACCGGGGTGGTCGACGCTCTCGTCCGCCGCATCCGTGACGGCGAGGTCTTCGGCCTCGTGGTGACGCCCGAAGGCACGCGCGGCGGCGTCGAACACTGGAAGTCGGGCTTCTACCGCATCGCCCGAGAGGCCGACCTTGGCGTCACGCTCGGATACGTGGATCGCTCGACCATGACAACCGGACTGGGGCCGACGCTCACGCTCACCGGCGACGTCGGCGCGGACATGGATGCCATTCGCACGTTCTACTCCGACAAGTCGGGGCTGCGTCCTGCTCGACGCGTCGAGCCTCGCTTGCGCGAAGAGGACGAGCCTCGGCCGGCAGCCTCGGCTTAGCCGCACCAAAATTCGGCGACAAGAGGTCCTACTCTTCCGTCTCCGCTGCGGCCGATGTCACATACCAATCGGTGAACGACCTCGCGCGGCCGTCATCCGTCAAGCGAATGACCATGAGGTTGTCGTAGCGCCGACTCTTCGTCGTTGCGCCCGGGTAGCTGGTCCGGCCGCGGATGATCGCGATGTCGCCGTCGACCGCCGTGAGCTCATGCTCGAATGACCACGTGCCGGGCTCATCCTTCTGACCGAGCCAACCCGCGAGGATGGCGTCGTGGCCGATCCATGGCTCGGTCGAGGGGCCGTCGCGGTACTCCGCGTCTGGCGTGAACAGAGACCGGATGTCGTCCGGGTCGTTGGTCCCCCACGCACGGACGTATCGGCCGATCCAGTCGTTGGCGGCTACCGCCGCTGCCTCGCGATCCCACATGGCCT
Source organism: Microbacterium sp. 77mftsu3.1 (assembly GCF_900100525.1). Taxonomy (NCBI): domain Bacteria; kingdom Bacillati; phylum Actinomycetota; class Actinomycetes; order Micrococcales; family Microbacteriaceae; genus Microbacterium; species Microbacterium sp. 77mftsu3.1. Next base: position 128,240 of record NZ_FNCR01000003.1, read on the forward strand.
CAGGCTCGCTGACGCGTGCGGCGAGCGCAAGGTGCGTCGTCGCGCCACAAACATCGGCTAACGAACTCCCCCACACCCATCGCCCGCGCGGTCAGACCGACCGCGTCAGTAGTACACCGCCAGCCGCCCCCGCGGACCGTCGACCACATCGACCGGCGTATCGAAGATCCCCGTCAAGACATCCCCGCGGATGATCTCGTCAGGCGTCCCGAACGCAGCAACGCACCCGTCCTTCATGGCGCACACCCGATCCGCGTAGTGACCGGCGAAGTTGATGTCGTGCAGCACGACGACGATCGTGCGACCCAGCTCGCGCGCGGCGCGCTGCAGGTGGCTCATCATCTGCACGGCGTGCTGGATGTCGAGGTTGTTGAGCGGCTCATCGAGCAACACGTACTCCGTGTCCTGTGCGAGCACCATCGCCACGTAGGCGCGCTGACGCTGCCCGCCCGACAGCTCGTCGAGGTACCGACCCTCGAGCCCGTCCAGGCCGAGGAAGTCGATGGACCGGTCGATGATCCGCTCGTCGTCGACCGTGAGGCGGCCCTGCGAATGCGGATACCGACCGAAACCGACCAGCTGCCGCACCGTCAGACGAGTGACGAAATGGTTCTCCTGCCGAAGGATCGCGACGACCTTCGCGAGCTCCCGCGACTTCACCGCCGCGACGTCGTGTCCCCCGACCGAAATCGACCCGGCGTCGGCGGGCAGCAGACGGCCGATCATCGTCAACAGCGTGGACTTGCCGGCGCCGTTCGGCCCGATGAGCGCGGTGATGCCGCCCGCGGGCAGGTCGAGGGTCACGGGGCCGATCGCGACCTGGGTGCTGTAGCGCTTCTCGACGGCGGTGAGAGAGATCACAGGCGTCCCTTTCGGAGCAGGTGGATGAGGAAGAGCGTGCCGCCGACGATCTCGACGATGACACCGACCGACCCGGCGGCGTAGAAGACGTGCTTGAGCACGACGTAGGCACCGCCGAGCACGACGAAGCCGACGAGCGCGGCGAGCGCAAACATCCGGCGATGGTCGAACGTGTCGGCCAGTTGGTACGTGAGCATCGCGACAAGGAAGCCGAAGAAGGTCATCGGCCCGATCAGCGACGTCGAGACCGCCATGAGGATCGACACGAGCAGCAGCGCCAGGATCGAGTCGCGCCGCTGTGACGACCCGAGACTCAGGGCGACCTCGCGTCCCAGCCCGAGCACATTGAGACGGCCGCCTCCCCACACCATGAGTCCCGCCGCGACGACGACGAACGGGATCGCGATCGGCAGGTGCGTGCCGTCGGCGTTTGCGACGCTGCCGATGAGCCGCGCGGTGAGCAGGTCGAACTCGGTGGGCGTCAGCATCCGTTGAAGGAACGTCGAGAACGCGGCCAGCGCTCCGCCCAGGATGATGCCGACCAGCAGCATGATCTGCACGTTCGCGTAGCGGCCGGAGAGCAGCCAGCCGTAGAGAACACCCGAGAACGCGAGCATCGCGAGGATCTGCAGGAGATATGGCCCCGCGCCCTGGACGAGCAGCGCGCCGGCCGCACCGAAGAAGAAGATCGCGGCGGTCGAGATCGCCGTGTAGAGCGACTCGAAGCCCATGATCGAGGGCGTGACGATCCGGTTGCCGGTCACGGTCTGGAAGGTGATGGTCGCGATCCCCTGGCAGACGGCGACGATCGCGATGACGACGACGCTCGTGACCCGCAGCTGAGCAATCCGCCAGAAGCCGGCGCTGCCCGCGGGTGCGGGGTTGTCCCAGGCGAGGATGCCGACGGCCACCACGACGGCGAGGACGATGAGCACCGCGACGGTGAGCGCGTACCGCCGGGCGCGCAGGGCGGTCGGGAAGGCGCCCGACAGCGCGACGGAATCAGCCACGACGACGCTGCCGGAGGAGAAGGGTGATGAAGACGACAGCCCCGATCATGGCGAGGATGAGCGAGACGGGCACCTCGAAGGGTGCGTTCACGATGCGGGCGAGGATGTCGCACACGGTGACCAGTGCGATGCCGCCGAGCGCCACCCACGGCAGGTTCGAGCGCAGATCGTCGCCCCGGATGAGCGACACGACATTCGGGACGATGAGCCCGAGGAACGGCAGATTGCCCACGACGACGGTGACGACACCGGCCGCCAGGGCGATCAGCACCGTGCCGATGAGGACCACCCGCGAATAGTCGACGCCGACATTCGTCGCGACGTCGCGCCCGAGCCCGGCGATCGTGAAGCGGTCCGCCGTGATGAACACGGCGACCACGACGAGCAGGACGATCCACAGCGGCTCGTACTGCCCCCGCAGCACCGAGGTGAACGACCCGGTGAACCAGGCCGCCATGCTCTGCAGGAGGTTCGTCGACAGCGCGATGAAGGTCGACACCGCGCCGACGACGGCGCCGAGCATCATGCCGACGATCGGGACGATGATCGATGAGGTCAGCATGACGCGACGCAGGAAGAGGAAGAAGAGCATCGTGCCGACGAAGGCCATGCCGACCGCGCCGACCATCCGCACCATCAGCGGCGCGTCGGGGAAGACGAGCATGACGAGGAGAAGACCCAGGCCCGCCCATTCGGTAGTGCCGGTCGTGGTCGGCTCGACGAACCGGTTCTGCGTCAGCTGCTGCATGACGAGGCCGCACATGGCCAGCGCCGCTCCCGCGAGGACGAGTCCGACCGTCCGCGGGATCCGGGTGATCGCGAACATCTCCGCGCCGTCGTCCGTGCCGATCACGTCGTAGACGCCGACGAAGAGCGACAGGACCACCAGCCCCCCGACGACGGCGATGCCGCCGACGAGGGGCCAGGTGAGCAGGCGCCCGCGGGAGCGTCGGCTGACCGCGGGCGCCGAGAGGGTGTCGGTCATCGACCTTCGAGGGCGTCAGCCAGGTCGCTGAAGAACTGGGTGTACGTCTCGATACCCTCATTCAGGTAGGTGCCCTGCGGCATGTAGACGACGTTGCCCTCCTTCACGGCGGTCACGTTCTGCAGCGCCTCGGAGTCGCTGATCAGGTCGTTGGCGGGCGTGTACGCCTCGTCGGTGTTGACGCTGACCGCGGCATCCCGATCCATCACGAGGATCCAGTCCGGGTTCGACGATGCGACCGCCTCGACCGAGATGTCATCGCCCTGGTGGTCGGTCGAACCCTCGGAGTCGAGCGCCGGGGTGAGCCCGAGGATGTCGTACACCGGCCCGAGGGTGCGACCGGTCGTCGGCGCGGCGTAGTTGATCTCGCCGCCCGAGGTGATGACGCCCATCACCGTCTCGCTCTTGTCGTACGCGGCCTTCGCGCGCTCGATCGCGGCGTCGAAGTCGTTGACGAGGGCTGCCGCTTCGTCCTGCTTTCCGAAGATCTCGCCGAGCGCGGTGACCTGGCGCTTCAGCTCCGCGTCGAGCGGCTCGCCGTCGCGCGGGTCGAGCTCGACGATCGCGGCGTCCGGGACGAGTGTCGTGAAGTCGCCGTAGTACGTCGAGAAGCGCTGACCGTTGACGATGAGGTCGGGGTCGGCGGCGACGACGGCTTCGAGATCGGGCTCGCGGTGGTTGCCGAGGTTGGCGACGTCGGGGTCGTCCTTGAACGACAGCCCGGCCGGGAAGATGTCGAGCGGCGCGCCGACGACGTCGACGCCCCAGGCGTCGAGCATCGCGATCGTGCGGTTGTCGGTCGCCACGACGCGCTTCGGCGGGGTCGTAACGGTCTGCTCACCGTGGTTGTCCTCCACCGTGACGGACGTCGCCTCGCCCTCAGCGGCGGGCTCTGCGTCGGCGGTCGTGCCCGCGCATCCGGCGAGGATGACGGCCGCGAGCGCGACGAGCGGGGTGGCGGTGAGGGGACGGATGCTGCGCATGTGACTGCTCCTGTCGTCGGAGGCGCGGGCGCGTATCAGCGCGCTGGCGCGTCCGTTCGGAAGGGGATGCCGGGCGATCGCCGGTGCTACTTAGGCTAGCCTTACCTATGTGAGCTTCGTCAAATCCGCCTCCTCCTTCCGCCTCGAGCGGCAGCCGCTCGACCTGACATTCCGGCGAGCGACGCTCAGCGCGCGGACCTGGGAGACCTCGACGTACGTGCGCGTGCGGCTCGAGGGTGACGACCTGCGGGGCTTCACGTCGCTCGGCAGCGACGACCACATGCGCCTGTTCTTCACCGGTGAGACCACCGAGGAGCTCGATGCCATGCGTCAGTCCCCGAGCCGGGAGTACACCCCGCTCGCATGGGATGCCGAGGCGGGCTGGCTCGAGGTCGAGTTCGCCGTCCACGGCGACGCCGGGATCGCCGCCCCGTGGGCCGCGACCGCGCCGCTGGGCTCGGTCATCGGCGTCGGCGGCCCTCGCGGGTCGATGGTGATCGCCGGTCGTCCCGACTCCTGGTTCCTGGCGGGCGACGAGACCGCCGTCCCGGCGATCCGGCGCTTCACGGCGCACATGGATCAGGAGGCGACCGGTCGCATCCTGATCGAGGTCGCCGATGCGGCACACGAGCTGACGATCGCGGCTCCGGGCGGCGTGACCGTCGCGTTTGTCCACCGGGGCGACGCGTTCCCGGGGACTGTGCTGGCGGCCGCCCTCGACGACCTTTCGGCGTCCGATCGGCCGGACGGCGACCTTCTCGGGTTCGTCGCGGCCGAGCAGGGGATCGTCAAGACGGGGCGGCGCCTGCTGCTCGATCGGTGGGGCGTGGCATCCGATCAGGTCGTCGTGAAGGGCTACTGGAAGTCCGGCGAAGCCGAGTACCACGCACCGCACTGAGGTGCGATCGGTGGCCCGGGTAGAGGGCTCGCTGCCCAGGCACCGACCGCACGCGGCGGAACGTTACATGCGACCGAACGTCGCGTCGATGTCGGCCATCTCCATGGCGGCCGTCGCTTCGATCAGCGCCCGAAGCTCCTCGTCGGCTCCCGGCGAGAACTCTTCCGGACGCTCCGGGGAGATGGTCATGGGTGAACCTGCCGGCGCCTGCTCACTGGCATCCAGCTGCGTTCCGTCGTTCGACGGCGACGCCCCCTGGAAGATACGGCCGGCTTCGGACTGGTTGCCCAGGTCGAACGAGTACTGCTTGCTCTGCAGCCCCAGGTCGACGAGACGCTTGACCTCGGGGAACTGTTCGGCGTTCGTCTTCGGGATCGGGAGCGAGGTGCGCCAGTTGACTCCGAGGGTCTCGAGGGCCTTCGCGTAGGCGTTCTCGTGCGCCTGGTCTCGCACGATGAGGTACGAGATCGTGCTGCGCGCCATCTTGTTGTCCGTCATCTCGTAGAGGCGGCACTTCTGCAGCCGCCCCGTCGACTCCAGCATCAGGTTGTACAGCAGGTCGAGCACGAGGTTGCCGGAGTTGTAGACGTAGCTGCCCATCCAGGGATTGCCGGCTGCGTCGACGGGAAGTGCACCCTGCGCCCCGACCAGATAGTGATGGATGTTGCCGTGGTCGACGGCGATGCTGAGCGGTGTCGCACCGCCCGCGCCGGGTTCGTCGACCGGGTCGGTCGGCTTTCCGTTGTATCGGGGCGACCCATCCAGCAGCCGCGAGATCGTCGTGCCGATGAGCTCGACGTGGCTGATCTCCTCGGTGCCGATGCCCTGAATGAGGTCTTTGTACGGTTTGCCCGCCGGGCCGCGGAAGTTGATGCTCTGGAACAGGTACTGCATCATCGTGCGCATCTCGCCGAACTGTCCGCCGAGACCCTCCTGCAGTGCGTTGGCGGCTGCGGGATCCGGCTCGTCCTGTGCGATTTCATTGATGAACTCTTGAACGTGGAAGTACATGGTTCCTCCGGGGGTTGGGGAGCCCGACGATCCGCCTGTCCCCTCGCCTCACCGCGCCCCTTGCCGACGTGGACGGCACCAGCTACCTTTCGGCCTTGTGGGAATAGGGTCAGCCGACACCGGCGATACGCTCGTGCGTCGCGCGGACGAATGCGGCGTACCCGCCTGGCGTCCGCCCCCAGAAGCGGCCCGAGGTGACCACCTCGTTCTCGTCCGTCGCGACCACCCGTGCCCCGAGCGCTCGCGCCGCGCGGACGAGCTCGACGTCTTCGTGCTGGTCGAGGTCACCGAACTGCCCCGCCGCGAGGTACACGTCGGCACGCAACCCGAGGTTCGCGCCGTGGACGTTGCCCACCGGACGGCCGCGCGGATGCGTCTCGAGCCAGTGCTCCGCGTGCTCGGCGGTGAGGTCGGCGAAGTCTGGGCGGACGGTGCCGAGAACGACATCCGCACCCGCGGTGCGCAGAGCCAGCTGGTGAGTGAGCCACGTGACAGGGACGACAGAGTCCCCATCCGTCGTGCTGATCCAGACGTCGGCAGACGGTGAAACCAGCTCCGCGACGGCTGCCGCCACGCCACGCCGGCGAGCCGTCCCCACGTTCCGCGCGTCGATGCTGATCGTTCGCACCGACCATGACCGCGCGATCCGGGCCGAGGCATCCGTGCAGGCATCGAGGACGACGACCGTCGAGATCCGCACTCCCGGGTGCGTCCGCCGGGTGTGCTCGATGGCCGCGGTGAGCGCGGCGAGGCAGCCGTCGAGGAGCTCGGCTTCATTGTGCACGGGAACGACGATCGCCACTGCCAGAACACCGGCCGCCCTCATTCGACGAGCCCCGTCTCCGCGGCGACCGACCGGGCGCCCTCGAACCCGTAGACCTCGAGCACGAAGTCCTCCTCCTCGTGCTGAACCAGGCGGACGAACCCTTCGGCTGCACGAAGCGCCGCGTGCACGTCGTCTCCGGACTGCGGGTACTCCGTGACCGGATGCCGCCAGTGACACGCGATGAGGTGGCCACCGGCATCCATCGCACGTCGGATCCGGTCGATGGCGACGGTTAAATCGGCGGGGCTCCAGTAGTAGCCGACCTCGGAGAGGACGACGAGGTCGAACGCGCCGGCGGGCCACTCCCCCGGCAGCTCGAGACGGTCGAGGTGAACACCCTCTCGGTCCCCGAGGCGACGGCGTGCGATCTCGAGCGGAGCGTCCGCGATGTCGACCGCACGTACCGCGTCGCATCTGTCGGCGAGAAGCTCGGTAAACACGCCCGTCGAGCACCCCAGTTCGAGCGCCGACGCATACCGGGCACGCGGCAGGCTCGCCAGGGCGATGCTGCGCTTGCGCTGCTCGTACCAGCGCGACTCGAAACCCCACGGATCATCGCCGTTGCGGCGGTAGAAGTCGTTGAAGAACCCCTCCGCGAGGCTGGGGCCGGCCGGTCGGACGAAGACCTCGAACGGCCGGTCGAAATGCGCCTGCATCCCTTCGTGGAGCATCACCTCGTCGCCAGGCGCCGGCGACAGCGCAGCGATCTGACTGCGATGGTGGTGCATGGCGGCACGCTTGAGATCCGCCGTCGGCTCGTCGAGGAGCACGACCTCGAGGTCTCCCCAGGGCGCCTCGTCCGGTGAACCCCAGTGCCACAGCCAGATCGGATACTCGCGCCAAGAGACGCCGAGGTCAGCGCACACCTCGGCGGTCACCTCAGCCGCGACACGATGATCGCGGTGCCCGTCGCCCACCCACGGGACGACGACGAGGTGCGTGCCGCTTCCGCCGAGAACCGCGCCGAGCGCGGTCGCGATCGCCTCGCGATGGTCATCCGTCCCGCCGTCCGGAAGGCCGAGGAAGTGAAGATCGATCGACGGGCCGAGTTGGTGGAGCGCTTCGGCCACCTCCTGCCGTCGCATCGCGGCGAGTTCGACAGGGGTATGCGTCGGGGACTCAGGATGCGAGCCTTCACCGTCGGTCGCGATGAGAACCGTGATCCTCGCACCGCGACGAGCTGTGCGAGCCATGAGCCCTGCAGCACCGAGCGTCTCGTCATCGGGGTGGGCCGCGACGACAACGAGATGCCCGAAGGTCTCATCCAGCGTTCGTAGCGCGCGGTCAGCGAACGCTCGGTGCCACAGCGCTTCGTCCGTTCCCGGGTCGCGGTGACTGAAACTCACCATTCGCCTCTCCCCTCTGCGATGTCGGCGCCGATCCGAGCCAGGTCTCGTTCCCCGTGGTGCTGACGCAAATAGATCTCGAGGTCGGCCACGCGCCGGGCGTGAGCCTCGTCGGCTACAAGGGGCAGCGGTCCGAGAGCGCGAGCGGATTCGGCGAGCGTCGTCTCGACCGCGTCGGCGACGATCGCCCGGACGCGCGCGGCAAGGGTGGCGGGGTGGGATGCCTGGGGCAGCGCGTTCATCTCTCGTGCCGCGGAGCGGAGGGCGAGCCTGGCTGCCCAGAGCGCGGCATCCACCCGTCCGAGGTGCACGCGCGAAAGCTGGTCAGCGCCGTCGCGTCGGGCGGCGTCGACCAGGGCATCCCTCAGCGGACGGGCGCCACCCCACCAGCACGCGGCCACCCCGATGCCGCCCGTCGCGAACCCGGGGCGGCGCAAGTACCAGCCGGGCTCGCCAACAGGCACGGCTGGAGCTGCGGCGAAGTCCACCGGGGCGCTCACGACCTGCTGAAGTCCGCGCGCGTGCCACGGTCCGGTGTGCGGCGTGACCTCCGGGGTCCGCAGAGCGACCGCGAACAGGCGACGCTCGGCGCCGACCCACGCAGTGACGAGCGCGTGACTCAGGTGCTGTGCGAGCGAACACCACGGTTTCGTTCCCGTCAGCCGCCATCCCGTTCCATCATCCCGGGCCTCGAGACGCACCCCCGCGCCTTCGGCGGCGAACACGCCCCACGAGGATTCTGGGCCTGCCTGAATCGAGGCGAGGTCGAGGGCGTAGCCGTCGCGACCCGCCTGATCGAGGATGTCGATCGCATCGAGGTGGGGTTCGAGGATGCGGGCGGCACCCACATCCCGGCAGGCGACCGCGGCGAGGAACGACCAGTCGTCGGTGAGCGATCGCTGGTCGCCGCGTGTGTCGCCGACGCGAACAGCCCACGCGAGGGTGGCAGCAACGTCCGCCCCGAATCCATCGAGCCGGTCGGCCTCGTCGAGCAAAGCGGCGGCCGCGCCATCAAACCGCCCGTCGCCGATGGACACTGTCGATAAGTCTCTCCGCACGCCGGTCACCCCCGGAGTGTCCCGTCGACCCACGCCAACCGGCAGAGGCTTGCCATCTCCCTAATCTCTCGATAGCACCCCGTAACCGCAGTCCGGATTCTGGCGCCGCACGACATCGACCCGGTAGACAGGCGTCGTGACCTCATCCCTCCGCGTCCCCGGTCCTCGCGTGAGCGGTGCAGCACTCATCGTCGTCGGTGTCGGCGGAGGAATCGGGGCGGGCTGGCTGATCGCGCGCGCGCCGTGGTCGCTCCTGGCGGCCGGCCTCCTCACACTCGCGACGATCGCCATGGCCATCGGTGTGCTGTGGACGATGCGGCCGAACTGGGACGACAAGACGTGGCCACCGACCGGCCGCGACCTGCCGTCGGACGCCCGACTCCGGCGAACCTTCCGGATCCTCGGCATCATCCTTCTGACGCCGAGCCCGATCATCGTGGCCCTGCTCGTGTGGATGATCGTCGAGGGATCGACGACGTGGAACGAGATGCTCCTGCTCGCCCTTCCTGCTGCCGGCTACGCGGCGATGGGGGTGTGGGTCCTCCGACGTTCTCGATTCGACGCGGCCTACGCAGGCTCGTCGGGCACCGCCGATCGACGACCGACGCGGATCGGCCCGCAGCGCAGCGACGACGAGTGGCAGGTCGTCGGCGGGCCACTGAAGGGGACGTTTCCGAGCACGGCCACGGTCCCGATCGCCGTGATGGCGGTGATCGCGTCGTTCCAGCTGCTGCGCATCGCAGACGAGTTCCCCTGGGGTGGGGTCTTCTGGGCAGCAGTGGTCGCGATCGGCCTCATCTGCTGGCTGCTGTTCGTCCGCCGTCAGCGTCGGCCGCTCGAGGTCCTTCCGGCCCAAGAGCAGATCCGCTTCCGCGGGCGCACTCTGCGATGGACCGAGGTGACTCGAGCGGAGTTGTCCGCAGACCCGCCGTGGAAGGGAGCTCCGCGCACGCTGATCCTCAGCATCGGGGGCGACTCGCCCCATCGCGGACGCGTCGTCCTCCGCCGGAAGGGCGGTCTCGAGCTCAGCGACGACGAGACGAACCTGCTGGCGCGCATCATCGACGCCTCGGCCATCGACCTGCCCCACGACAAAGATGACCCGCGCGGCAGATTCTCACGACAGCTCTACCCCAACAACCTCACCAGGGCGGAGGCTGCTGCTGTGGTCGCCGATCCCCCGGGTGCTGACGTGGGCCTGCCGATCTCGGCACCCGTGTGAGCGGCGCACGCGGCAACGTCGCGTCCCATTGACGCCGCACTTGTATTTTGCAAGTATCGCGACATGACCCTCTTCATCACCTGCCCGGTCGCGGACGTCACCCGGGCCACCGCCTTCTACACCGCCATCGGGTGGACCCTCAACGCCGAGATGTCCGACGACAACGTCTCGTGCTTCGCCATCTCCCCCGACCAGTACGTCATGCTCGGAAGTCGCGAGATGTACGCGAGCGTCGGCGGCGTGGAGGAACTCATCGGCGGCCCCGACACCCCCTCGAAAGTCACGGTCTCGTTCGATATGAACAGCCGTGAGGAGGTAGACGCACTTCTCGAGCGGGCGAAAGCCGCGGGGGCGCGGATCGGCGACACCGACGACTACCCCTTCATGTACCAACGGCAGTTCGACGACCTCGATGGCTATCACTACTCGCCGTTCTGGATGAAGCCGGACGCCGACCAGGCCTCGTGAGCGAGCTCGCCGCAGCCCTGGAGGTCGTCGGGGCGCGCTGGGCTCTGCTCATCGTGGAGCAGCTGCTCGAGGGGCCGCAGCGATACGGCGACCTGCAGCGCCAGCTCGGGGTTCCGACGAACATGCTTGCGACGCGGCTGAAAGAACTGGAGGCGGCAGGAGTGCTGCGGAGACTGCCGCTCAAGCACAACACCCGGGCCTACGTCCTCACCGACCGGGGACTGCAGCTCGCCGACGCGATCACGACGCTCGGTCGGTGGGGCGCCGAGTTGCCGCAGGTCAAGTAAGAGCTCAGCCCCCGATGGCGTTCATCCCGCGCGCGGGCTGCAGGAACGACGGGTCGTTGATCGCGTGGCCGGGCAGCTTCCCCAGCACGCACGCGTGCAGGGTCTCGGCGATGACGCGCTGACGGTCCTCACGCGTAGCGGCCACCGGCATCCCGCGCACAGCGCTCGTGACGTCGTACTCGGTCAGCGAAAAGAGGCAGTTGCGGAACTGACCGTCGGCGGTCAGGCGCAGTCGGTCGCACGCTCCGCAGAAGGGTGCGGTCACCGAGGCGATGACGCCGACCTCGTGCGGGCCGCCGTCGATCCGCCACTTCTCCGCGGGGGCGCCGCCGCGGCCGGGGACCGGCTCGAGCGTCCACCGCTCCGACAGCGCCTCGAGGATCTCCTCGCGGGTGACCATCGCACTACGGTCCCACGTGTGTCCGGAATCCAGCGGCATCTGCTCGATGAACCGCAGCTGCGCACCGACGTCCATCGCGAAGGCGACAAGGTCGGCGAGCTGGTCGTCGTTCACGCCGCGCATCGCGACGGCGTTGAGCTTCAGGGGCTTCAGATCGGATGCCGCAGCTGCCGCGATCCCTTCGAGCACGTCGTCGAGCCGGTCACGACGGGTGAGCGCAGCGAACCGCTCGCGGTCGATCGTGTCGATGCTGATGTTCAGCCGGGTGAGGCCCGCGTCGATCAAGTCGGGCAGCACCTCGGCCAGCCGGATGCCGTTCGTCGTCATCGCGACCTCGACCGGTCCGTCGGGTCCAGAGATCGCGGCGACGCGTCGCACCACGTCGACGATGTCGGTGCGCAGCAGCGGTTCGCCGCCGGTGAGCCGGAAGGTGCGGATGCCGAGGCTCGCCGCCACCTCCGCGATCTCGACGATCTCATCCGTCGTCAGGATGCTCGTGCGCGCCAGCCACTCGTTGCCCTGCTCAGGCATGCAGTACGTGCAGCGCAGCGAGCAACGGTCGGTGAGCGAGATCCGGAGGTCGCGGTGGACGCGTCCGTGGGTGTCGACGAGGCCGACGGCCGGATCGGGAAGGGCGGCGGATCCGGACGGCATCTGCGGCGCTCGACCCAGCGAAATCGGGACGGCGGTCACCGCTGCGTCCCCCATCGCCGTCTCATCTTCCGAGCCTAATCGGCGGGGGCTGGGACAGGGCTGGTTAGCGGCGCCAATATGCGGGTTGCGTCGCCGTCGCTGACCTTCCGACGTCCGCAACCGGCCTGATGACTACCGATCGTTGACAAGAAGAACGAACGTCATCGCTCCGACCAGGATCGCGACGCTGAGGGCGAGCGCCACCCAGACGCTGACCGATCGTGCACGAGATGGTCGCGGACCACGCAGACCGACGAATCCTCCCGCTGTCGCGAGCACCGCCCAACCCCCGAGGCCCGCAATCCCCATCCCGATGCCGATGGCCCGTTCGGTGTCGTCCGAATCCGAGAGCTGCGGGACGACGAGGCCACCCTCCCAATGAATGCCCGTCGCACCGAGCATGAGAACACCGAACAGGCCGAGGACGACGCCAGCGAGAACGAGCGAGACACTCCCGACGATGCGCACGACCCCATCCTGCCGGAACGAGCCGCGACGACCGATCAGCTGACTGCCGCGAGGACGATCGGGTCCTCGCACCCTCTTGCGAAGCCCTGGATGCGCCGGTCCATGTCGCGCTTCAGCACGATGGCACCGATCCGCTCGGCGAGCGGAGCCAGCCACCGGGGGCGACACGCGAAGTTGTACCGCCAGACGGCGAGGGTGCTGCCGGGGTCGCCCGCGACGGGGGTGAACTTCCATCCGCCGGCGAGACGCTCGAAGAACCACGACCCCTTCGTCATCTTCATGCCGACGTTGGACGGCGGGTTGAACGAGACGTACTCGCTTTCCATCCGGAAGCCGAAGCGCTGCACGGTGTAGGTTCGCACGCCCTTCGCCGGAACGTCCGCGCCACCGAGGAAGTACTGACGCCGGATGAACGGGTCCCATCGCTTGCGCGTCTCGCCCGTGGTCTGCGAGACAGCAAACGCGACCTCCACCTCGACCGGCACGACGCAGCGGGATTCGATGACGGGCATGGACTCATCGTGGCAGGCCCGCGCCCGCGCCGCGCACCTCAGCCCAGCGGTACGAACCGCACCCGCGACGGATCGACGTGCAGCCACACCGTGTCACCCGGCGACCACGCCGCACCCGTCTCGGCGGCATCGACCACACCGGCCGTCGTGTACACCCGGACCCCGGCGAGGGTCGGCTCGACGCGGACCACCTCCGCGGGCCACGCGTTGGCCCCGGGCGCGTCCACGATCCGCACGTCGCGCGGCCGGAACACCGCGGCCAGCGCGACGCCGTCGGCCAGGGCGGGCGCCGCATCCGCGCTCGTCAGCACGCGGCCCGCAGCATCCGTCCACCCACCGCCCGCCGAGACGCCTGGCATCCGATTCATGTCGGCAACCGATGCGACGAAGGCGGATGCCGGAGCCGCCAGCACCTGCCGCACCGGACCGCTCTGCACCAGGGCGCCCGCCTCGATCACGAACAGCCTCTCGGCCAGGGCGACCGCGTCGCCGGCGTCGTGCGTCACCGCGACCGTCGTCACCCCGACGAGCTGCTCCCGCAGCGTCCCGCGGATCTCGGAGGCGGTCACGGGATCGAGCGCGACCAGCGGCTCGTCGAGCAACACCACCCGCGGCGACGCCGCCAGAGCCCGCGCGATCGCGACGCGCTGCTGCTCTCCCCCCGACAGTTCGCGCGGCATGCGTGACCCCAGCCCGCCCAGGCCGACCCGGTCGAGCCAGGCGTCGGCGTCGGCACGGGCCTGCGCGGCGGGTGTGCCGGCGGCACGCGGCCCGAAGGCGACGTTCTCGCGCGCGTTCAGGTGCGGGAAGAGGCGCGGGTCCTGACCGAGCAGCACGACTCCGCGCTGCATCGGCGGCATGTGCACCCGGGGTGCGGCCACGCGCTCCACGGTCCGTCCTGCCACGACGACCTCGCCGCCGTTCAGCGGCACGAGTCCGGCGAGCGCGTCGAGCAGCGTCGACTTGCCGGCTCCGCTCGGACCCATGATCGCGACGGTCTCCCCCGCGGCCGCGTCGAGCGCGACGTCCACCCGGAAGCGCGCCCGGTCGACGACGACACGTGCCTGTAGCCCGCTCATCGGGCCGCCCCGGGTCGCCAGCCGCGCACCAGCATTAGGACGAGGACGGCGGTCGCCAGCAACAGGAGTGCGAGGGCCACCGCGGTGCCCTGCGTCACGCCGGCTCCGTTGAACGCCGTGTAGATCGCGAGCGGCATCGTCTGCGTGACACCGGGGCGGTTACCGGCGAACAGGGCGGTCGCACCGAACTCGCCGATCGCCCGGGCGAAGCACAGCACGACACCCGCGACGATGCCGGGGGCAGCGAGCGGCAGCGTGATGCGCCGGAGGATCGTCCACCGACCGGCTCCCAGCGCGGCGGCGGTCCGCTCGAAGTCCACCCCGGTCGACCGCACCGCGCCCTCGACGGCGAGGACGAGGAAAGGCAGCGCGACGAATGTCTGCGCGACGACGACCGCCGGCGTGGTGAACGACAGCCCCCACCCGCCCAGCCACCCCTGACGACCGAACAGGTACAGCAGTGCGATCCCGCCGACCATCGGTGGAAGCACGAGCGGAACGGTCACCGCGGCACGCAGCACTGCCGCCAGGCGCGGGCCCGAGCGGGCGATCAGCAGCGCCAACGGCACACCGATCACGATGCACGCCGCAGTCGCCGCCGCCCCAGAGCCGAACGACAGTCCCAGGGCTTCGAGTGCCGCGGGCGAGGTCACATCGGCGACGAACGTCGACCAGTCCACCCGTGCGATGAGAGCCAGCAGCGGCAGGATCAGGAAGGCGAGACCGACGAGCGCGGGGAACGCGAGGCTCCGCGGAACGTACCCGCGAGCAGAGCTCACGGCGCCCCGAAGCCGTGGCCGGCGAGGATCTTCCGCCCGGCCTCGGACCGCACGAACGCGATGAACGCCGCAGCCGCGTCGGGATTCGCCGCATCCTTCAGCGCGGCGATCGGATATCTGTTGACGACCTCGTCTGCGCCGTCGGGCACCACAGACGCGACGTCGCTCCGCCCGACCACATCGGTCGCGTACACGAGACCCGCATCGGCTTCACCGGCCGCGACCTTCGTCAGCACCGCCGTGACGTTCTGCTCAAGGCTCGCGGCGTTGACGGTCACGTCCGCCGCAGTGAGCAGCTTTCCCGATGCCGCGCCGCACGGCACCTCGGGCGCGCACAGCACGGTGACGACATCCGTCAGGTCGGCCAGCGTCGAGACCTTCTTCGGGTTGCCCGCCGGGACGACGATCACGAGCGTGTTCGAGGCGAACACCGCGGGCTCGAGCGCGAACTCCGACACCTTCGCCATCGTGGCCTCGTCGGCCGAGGCGAACACGTCCGCCGGTGCCCCCTCGGCGATCTGGGTCGCGAGCGTCGACGATCCGTCGTAGACCGGACTGATGGCCAACCCGGGGTGGTCCGCCGTGAACGCCTCGTCGATCTCGTCGAACGAACCCTTGAGGGATGCCGCGGCGTAGACCGTCAGCGATCCGCCGAGCTGGTCGCCCGACGTGGGGGGTGCCGGTGCCGCGCACCCCGTCAGCAGGAGCGCGAGTGCCCCGAGGGCGAGCGGCCGGAGCAGGGAACGCCGCATGTCACTCCCCCGCCAACTCGACGACGACATTGGTCGCCTTGACCGAGGCCCGGGCGAGGGTGCCGACCTCGAGCTCCAGCTCGCGCACCGCCTCGGCGGACAGGAGCGAGACGACTCGGTGCGGGCCGGACTGGATGTCGACCTGCGCCATGACGCCGTCGACCTGCACGCGCGTCACGATCCCGACGAAGCTATTGCGGGCGCTGGAGCGGTGCTCGTAGCCGTCGCCCGGGTCGTTCGCCATTGAGACGGCGAAGGCGGCGAGCGCCTCGCCCGGGATCTCGGCGGGCACGGCGTCGGTCACCGGGAGCAGCCCCTGGTCGATCCAACGCCGCACCGAATCGTCGCTCACGCCCAGAAGGCGGGCGGCTCGCGCCACGCGGTAGGTCGTCATGCGTCAATCATGCCGCATGCGCGGTTTTCAGTGGCGTAACGAGCCGTATCTGCGGTTTCCTGACCTGCAGCGAATTCGGTCCCGCGGCATCCGGTCCCCCGTAAACTCGGGACATGCGCCCCCTGGTCGATCCCGTGTCCGAGTTGGACCCCGACGAGCGCAGGCGGACCGCGCGCCACACCGTGCTGAAGGGCATCGGCGACGAGGGGCAGCGGCGTCTCGCAAACACGCGCGTCGCCGTCGTCGGCGCCGGCGGCATCGGGTCGCCCGCGATCCTCGCCCTGGCCGCCGCGGGCATCGGTGCCATCACCGTGATCGACGACGACACCGTCGAGCTCCACAACCTGCAGCGCCAGATCGCGCACCGCATCGAGGACATCGGCGTCCACAAGACCGAGAGCACCGTGCGCGCCGTCGCGGCGCTGTCGCCCGTCACCGTCGTCACCCCGGTCACGGCACGCCTTGATGACGACAACGCGCAGGAGTTCTTCGCGGGTGCCGACATCGTGATCGACACGAGCGACTCGTTCGCCACGCGTCGCGCCGTCGCGGCCGCCACCGAGGCGATGGGGCTCCCTCTCGTATGGGGAGCCGTCCGAGAGTGGCACGCGCAGATCACGGTCTTCTGGTCGCGGCCCGTCGAGGGGGACCCGGTCGTTCTCAACGATCTCTTCGCGATCGGCACCGAGGGCGACCCGCCCACCTGCGCGCAGGTCGGCGTGCTCGGTGCCCTGTGCGTGCAGGTCGGCGGCATCCTCGCCACCGAAGTGGTGAAGCTCGCGATCGGCGTCGGCACGCCGCTGCTCGGTCGCATGCTCGTCCTCGACGCGCTCTCGAGCCGTCAGCACGAGATCCCGCTGCGGTCGGCCGCAACGGCTGCGACGGTGAGCGCATGAGCGGGCTCCGCAGCGTCGAGGAACAGCTCGCGCGCGTCCTGGCCGCGGTCCGGACGCTTCCCGCCGAGGTCGTCCCCGTCGGGACATCTGCCGGCCGCACGCTCGCGGTACCGGCCGTCGCCGCGCACGACATCCCCCTCTTCGACAACTCCGCGATGGACGGCTTCGCCGTGCGCGCCGCGGACGTAGCGTCGGCCGGGCCGGGGCATCCCGTCTCGCTGCGGGTCGTCGCGGATCTTCCCGCCGGGGTGGCGGACGACCCGGCGCTCTCGGAGGGCGAGGCGGCCCGGATCATGACGGGATCGCCCACGCCCACCGACGCGGACGCGATCGTGCCGTTCGAGAACACCGCCGGCGGGCTCGCCGACTCGCTCGACATCGTCGAGGTGCTCGAGGCTCCCGCCGCCGGCGCGTTCATCCGTCGCCGCGGCGCGGACCTGCGCGCCGGTGACGTCGTCATCACCGCCGGCGAGCGCATGGGACCGTTCCAGGCCGCTGCCGCCGTCGCCGCCGGCATCGACGAGGTGATGGTCGTCCGCGCGCCTCGCGTCGCGATCGTCTCGACCGGCAGCGAGCTGACCGGCCCGGGCGAGCCCGTGCGCCGCGGACTCATCCCAGACTCGAACGGACCGCTCCTCGCGCATCTCGTCCCCGCGTCCGATGCCGAGGTCGTGATGGTCGCTCGCGTCGCGGACGACGGCGACGGCGTCGCAGAGGCCACCGCCGCTGCGCGCGCCGCGGGGGCGGACGTCATCATCTTCACCGGCGGTGTCAGCGCCGGAGCCTACGAGCCCGTGCGCGCCGCCTTCGACGGCCACGGCGAGGTCGAGTTCGCCAAGGTCTCGATGCAGCCCGGCAAGCCGCAGGCCTTCGGCACGGTGGGTGACGGATGCCTCGTCTTCGGCCTTCCCGGCAACCCGGTCAGCGTCGCCGTGTCGTTCGAGGTGTTCGTGCGCCCCGCTCTTCTCGCCCTTCAGGGCCGGTCGGTCATCCACCGCGCCCACGTGACCATGACCGCGGCGGAGGCGTGGACCACTCCGCCCGGACGCCGCCAGTACCTGCCGGCCGTCGTCGACCTCGCCGGAGGGACCGTGCGCCCCGCGACGGCGGGCGGCTCGGGCTCGCATCTGGCCGGCGGGCTCGCACAGGCATCCGCGTTCGCGATCGTGCCGGGCGAGGTCGCGAGCGTGGCCGTCGGCGACGTCGTAGATGTCATGCTGGTCTGATGAGCTTCCCCCACCTCGACTCGGCCGGCCGGGCGCACATGGTCGACGTCACGGCGAAGGCCCCGACGGTCCGCACGGCCACGGCACGGGGCTTCGTCCGGTGCAGCGCCGAGGTCGTCGCCGCACTCCGCGACGGCACCGCCCCGAAGGGTGACGTGCTGGCTGTCGCGCGCATCGCCGGCATCCAGGCGGCGAAGTCGACGGCGACGCTCCTGCCGCTCGCCCACGTGATCGGTGTGCACCGGGCATCCGTCGAGCTCGACATCACCGATGACGGCGTCGAGATCGAGGCCACCGTGGGAACCGCGGACCGCACCGGCGTCGAGATGGAGGCGATCACCGCGGTGTCGGTCACCGCACTCGCCGTCGTCGACATGATCAAGGGCCTCGACCGGGCCGTGGTGATCGAGAACGTCCGCATCGTCGCGAAGTCGGGCGGACGCTCGGGCGACTGGGTACGTCCCGGAGAAGAGGACCGCTCATGACGCTCGTCCGCTACTTCGCAGCCGCTGCCGAGGCTGCCGGGACCGAGAGCGAGGAGCGCCCCGAGGCGACCCTCGCCGAGCTCCGTACGGCGATCCTCGACGAGCACCCCCAGCTATGGTTCGTACTGCCGGACTGCGCGGTGCTCGTCGACGGTGTGCGCACCGACGGCGACGCCCCGCTCGCGGATGCACGCATGATCGACGTGCTGCCGCCCTTCGCCGGCGGCTGATCAGAGGCTGAGCCTCAGCCGCCGATGCCCTTCCACGCCGTCGTGCCGTCGACCTCGAGCTGACGCTTCCACACCGGCAGGTCGGTCTTGATCGTCTCGATGATGGCGCGGCAGACCTCGAACGCCTCGGCCCGGTGCTCCGACGCGACGGCGATGACGACCGCGGCGTCGCCGACGGCGAGATTGCCGACACGGTGACTGACGGCCACGACGGCGCCCGACGCATCCCCCGCTTCGGCGGCGATCCGGTGCAGGGTCGACTCGGCGTCGGGGTGCGCGCTGTACTCGAGGCCGACGACGGTGGTCGCGGCATCCGGATCGTTGTCGCGCACCCGACCGACGAAGGTGGTCACCGCACCGTATTTCGGGTCCTCCACCGCGCGCAGGTGCGCGTCGAGGTCGAGGGCGGTCTCTTCGAGCCGGGCGATCCGAACAGCGTTCACGAGTGGTCTCCGCCTCTCACCTGGTCGACCACGTGTGTGGCGACCGACACGATCACAGGGATGCCGGAGCTCACCGCACGCGGCGACCCCGGCAGATTGACGATCAGGGCTCCCGCGGGGTCGGCGACACCTGCGACGCCGCGGGAGATCACCGACAGTGGGGTGTCGGCGAGGCCGACGCGGCGAAGCTCCTCGGCGATGCCCGCCAGCGGCCGGGTCACGACGCGCTCGGTACCCTCGGGCGTCTGATCGCGCGGGCCGACACCGGTGCCACCTGTCGTGACGACGAGACCGGCGCCGGTGGCGAGGGCACGGCGCAGCACCGATTCAACGGAATCCGCGCCGTCGGGGACGACCTCGAGTCCGATGACCTCGATGCCCGCGTCTTCGAGCAGCTGCACCGCGAGCGGCCCGCCGCGGTCCTCGCGCTCGCCCGAGGCGGAGCGGTCGGAGACCGTGATCACGACGGCGCGAAGGGATGTCACGTGCTCACCCTAGGCCGTGCGTCACGAAACGGTGACGAGGGAACGCTGCCAGCCCGACGAGCCGTTCGGGGCGATCGCGGCGCGCTCCTCGACCTGCATGTCGCCGTTCTTGTTGATCGCGCGGACCGCTACGTAGTGGGTGCCGGGCGTGGCATCCCATTCGAGGACCCACTGCACCCAGGTGTCCTTGTTGATGGGGTTGGACAGCTTCGCCGGCATCCACTCGCCGTTGTCGATGCTGACCTCGACGCGCTCGATGCCCACGGTTTGCGCCCACGCCACTCCGGCGATGGGGACGGTGCCCGCCTTGACGGGTGAGCCGCTCTTGGGGGTGTCGACGCGCGACGAGAACTTGATCGGCGCCTCGGCGCTGTAGCCACGCGGCGTCCAGTAGGCCTGGTCGTCGGCGAACGTCGTGATCTTCAGCTCGGTGACCCACTTGGTCGCCGAGACGTACCCGTAGAGACCCGGGATGACCATGCGGACGGGGAAGCCGTGCTCGGGAGGGAGGGGCTCGCCGTTCATCGCAACAGCGAGGATCGCATCGATGTTCTCGTCGGTGCCCGCCGAGAGGGGCGTGCTCGCGGTGTAACCGTCGATGCTGGTCGAGAGGATCATGTCGGCGCCCGCCTTCGGCCCCGCCATCTTGAGGACTTCGCGCAGCGGCACGCCCTGCCAGATCGCATTGCCGACGAGGTTGCCGCCGACCTCGTTCGAGACGCAGGTGAGCGTGATGGCGTACTCGTCGAGGCCCATGTCGAGGAGGTCCTGGAACGACAGTTCGACGCGCTTGTCGACCATGCCGTCGATGACCAGGCGCCAGGTCGACGGGTCGATGTTCGGAACGGTGAGAGCGGTGTCGACCCGGTAGAAGTCGGCATTCGGGGTGATGAGCGGGCTGATGCCCTTCACGTCGAGCTCCGCGCCCGACGGGATCGTGACCTTCGACTTCGGGGCGGGCAGCTTGAGTGCACGGCGGATCGCGTCGGCGGAGGCGGTTGCCGCGCTGACCGTGCGCGCTGCGACCCCCACGACGAGAGCGGAGACGCCCGCGATGCCCGTCATCAGCAGGAAGCGTCGACGGTCGAGGCCGTCCTCGCGCGCGTCGGCGTCTGAGAGGTGCGCGTCGCGCCAGGCCCGCAGCCGGCGACCGAGGAAGAAGAGAATCGCCGCGCCGGCCAGTGTGCCGAGGAGCGGCGGCAGGAACGCGAGCGCCGTTGCTTCGGCGCGCGTGAGGATGGCCGCACCCGACAGGATGCCGGCGAGCACCAGCGCGATGACGCCCAGGGGCGGCCGGATGTACTCGAGGACGCCGGCGATCGCCGACGCGATGACGACAGCGAGACCGAGACCGGCGAGGAGCGCGATCTTGTCGTACTCGCCGAACGTGCTGATCGCGAATTCCTTCAGCGGACGCGGGACGATGTCGATCACGAACGACCCGACCGCGAGGATCGGACTCGAGGTGCTCGAGAACAGCAGGGCAGCCAGCTCGGCGATCGCGAGGAAGACGGCGCCCCCGACCAGGCCCGAGACGGCCGCCCAGAAGAAGAACCGCTTGCCTGTGGTGTGAGTGCTCATGTCATCCCTTCCGAGCTTGTTCGTAGCGAACACCGAATCGGATGCACCGAGGCTGCGGCGATGTCATGCGTGACGGGCTTGCGTGTCCCACTCTGACGCATCACGGGAGCGGAATCTCCCTCTTGCGGATCCGGGGCGGATCGGTCAGCTCACCCGGCGAACGGCCACGCCACCGTCAGCCGCAGCGGCTCGTCGTCTCGCGGCGAGTTGTGCCAGATCTCCCGCGGCGGGCCGATGGGGGTGCGACCGGCATCCGTGATCCAGGCGTGCACCTCGTCGTACAGCGCGAGGATCTCGGGGAAGTCCGTCTCGTTCCCTTCCGCGTGACGGAGGGCGACCTGGCCGCCGGTCATCCGGTAGCTGCGCACGTCGTCGTCACCGTCGATCAGGCCGTCGACGGGCACGACGATCTCGAGCGGACCGTCGGAGTCATCGGTGACCGGCGCGTGGAAGACGCCGAAGGCGTCCCCGGTCACCTGCAGTCCCGCGCGCTCGGCGATCTGCCGCAGGTGGTGGACCCCGTCGTGGATGATCTGGTCCATCTCCTGCGGCGCCATGCGACGCATGACGCTCAGGACGGGGCGATCGGCCTCGATCGCGGTTTCGACAGCGGACATCAGCGTCTCCTTCGTGAGATGAAGCCGCGCTCGAGCGAGCACGACATGGTGAGCCTGCGTTCGACGATCCATCGCTGCTGTCGCCTCGTCGATCAGGGCGACAGCGGCATCCGGATCCGTGTCGGACAGGTCGACGATCGACGCGATCTGATCCAGTGAGAGGTCGGCCGAGCGCAGGAGTGCGATGAGCCATCCCGTCGGCACCTGATCGCCCGAGTAGTAGCGGTACCCGGTCTCGGCATCCACCCGGCGCGGTACGAGCAGTCCGCGATCCGCGTAGATCCGGAGCGCCTTCGCCGACAGCAGGGTCGACGCGCCGAACCGGCCGGCGGTCATCCACTCTTCGTCTTGTGCAGTCACGAGTTCAGCATCGACCCGGCCCCAGGGGCGAGGTCAAGCACCTCTTGACCATCGGTGCGATTGGGCCATGGCACAGCGAGCGGCTGACCGGCACGGGTAGCGTGGGCCGCGGCGAACTCGCCGACCGGTACCGCGCGGGGGGCGTAGGACATGAACACAGGCGCACGGCGTGTCCGTAAGGATCGGTTCACGCCGCTCCTCCTCGTCGGGGCGGCGATGATCGCTGTCGTCGCCATCGTCTATCTCGCAGGCCGGGAGTTCGGCCTGCTCGCGCGATGGTGGTTGTTCAGCGGAGCGCTCGCCTTCCCCGGCTTCGTGTTCGCCGGGATGCTCGCCGGATCCCTCATCCTGACCTTCCTCGCACTGATCCTCCGGCGAAACAGGAAGATCGCGCTGCTCGGCACCGGTGTCGTGAGCACCGGCCTGCTCGTCGCCCTGCTCGTGACGGCGTTCGCGATGCCCGCCACCGTCACCCCCGACGCCGTCCCGGCTCGTCAGGACGGTCAGCTGCGAGTCCTGGGCTGGAACGTCCTGCAGGGCGCGGAGGATGCGGCATCCCGCGCCGCTGTCATCGGCGCGCTCCAACCCGACATCGTCGTCCTCAGCGAGCTTTATCAGGGCAACCTCCTCCGGGACGGTGATGTACCGGCGGGGTACGTGAGCTATGGCGTGCGCGGCATCGCGGTGACCGTGCTCGTCGCGGACGACCTGCCGCGCTACCGGGTCGTGGACGCGGACGAATCTGGCCGCACGTCCGGTTTCGTCCTCGCTCCCGAGGTCGACGGTGCTGCGCCGCGCATCGTCGCCGCGCACCTCGTCGCCCTCAGCTTCCGTGGCGATTCGTCGGGACGCGACTTCGGCCTCGACTGGATCTCGTCGCACTGCGGCTCCCCCGACACGATCGTCGCGGGCGACCTCAACGCCGTCCCCGCGAACATGCCCGGAAGACGACTCGGCTCGTGCCGCACCGTCGGCGCCTTCGCTCCGTCATGGCCCTCGATGGTTCCACCGTTGTTCGGCGCCGCGATCGACAACGTCCTCGCGACGCCAGAGTGGGATGCCGCGCGGGTCGCCACACTCGATGTCGCCGGCATCGCGACGGACCACCGCCCCATCGTCGCCGACCTCGTCCGCCGCTGACCCTGCGGACGGGCATAGCCTCGAACGGTGCCCGACCTCGAGATCCTCCGTTACGCCGCCTTCACCACGCACTCCGATGGCGGCAACCCCGCCGGCGTCGTGCTCGACGCGTCCGCCCTCGACGAGGCGTCGATGCAGCGCATCGCTGCGGACATCGACTTCTCCGAGACGGCGTTCGTCACAGGGACCGACAGCGACTGCGCCCTGACGATCCGCTACTTCTCCCCCATCGCCGAGGTGCCGTTCTGCGGTCACGCGACCGTCGCCACCGCCGTCGCTCTCGCCGATGCCGACCGCGTGGGGGCGGGCGCGATCCGGTTCGCGACGCCGGTAGGTGCCGTCGAGATCCGGGTGAGCACGGATGCCGCGGGCACACGCGCCTCGTTCACGAGCGTCGAACCGTCGGTGTCGCCGATCACCGCAGACGATCTCAGGGCGGTCCTCGACGAGATCGGGCTCGAAGCGTCGGACCTCGATGCGGATCTTCCACCGCGGATCGCGCACGCCGGCAACCCGCATCCGGTCCTCGTCATCGCCGACCGTGCGGCGTTCGACGGCTTCACGTTCGATGCGGCGCGCGTGCGCTCTCTCATGGACGACCGCGCATGGCCCGCGACGATCACGGTCGCCCACCGTCTCGGGCCGGACCGCTTCGCCGCACGCAACCTCTTCCCCGTCGGACGCATCACCGAGGACCCTGCCACTGGATCGGCCGCGGCGTCGTTCGGCGCCTACCTGCGGTCACTTGCTGCCGTCGCACCGCCCGCTCAGGTCGTCATCGAGCAGGGCGCGCACGTCGGACGGGCCGGCGAGCTGATCGTGGACATCCCGGCCTCGGGTGGCATCGTCGTCACCGGCCACGCCGTCCGCATCGACTCCTAGTTCGTCGCGCGGCGCATCAGCCGAAGGACCTCGGCCGGATGCTCGACCGCTGCAAAGTGGCCGGCGTCCGGCAGCACCACCTCGTCGAAGTCCTCGATCAGTGCCGCGAGCCCGGCACCGTCATCCGTGCCCACGAACACGTCGCGGGCACCGCGGACCGACCTCACCGAGCAGCGGATGCCGCGCCACGACGACTCGTCGTAGGCTGCGGCGGCACGGGATGCGGCGACGAAAGCCCGCGGCCGGATCTCGTCGGCGAGCGCGTGCACGACGGAGGGGTCGATCCGGCGGGACAGCGCGAAGAGGGGTGCGCTCAGGGGTCGCAGGAGACCGCCGCGCTCGAGGGTGCGGAGCAGCGGAGCGGACGCGTCGCCGAGACCGCGGAGGATACGCATGGCCAGGAGCATCCCTGCCAAGGCGGGCAGCCCGAGCCCGCCTCGGAGCGGCCGCCGCACGGCGTCGAACACGGCCGGTCCCGACGGCGAGACGAGGAAGACGGAATCAGTCCTCTCGGGAAAACGGGCAGCCAGGTCGAGGGCCAACGCGCCGCCGAGCGAGTGACCGACGACATCCCATCGCTCGTATCCCAGGGCCATGACGACCTCGCGGATCGCCTCGCTGAAACGCCCGATGTCGATCCCGTCGGACGGGAAGGGGCTCTCGCCCCAGCCGGGCAGGTCGAGCGCGACGACGTTGCGCACCGGATCGTCGCATCGAGCAGCGGCTCGCAGCAGCGGGGTCCAGCTCGTCCACGATCCGGCGGCGCCGTGCAGCAGGACGGTCGCCACGGGGCTGGCGGCGACCCCCACGCGTGCGACGACCGTGCCGATGGTCGTCGGGATCTCGACCCGACGCAGGCCGAGGGCAGCGGCATCCGTCTCCAGTCGCGTCCGAGCGTGCGCGGATTCGGGTTGCCAGGTGATCGTCACGGAGGGTGTTCGTCGCCGACCGCGCATCGGATCGGGCGGCGCGCCGAGCTCAGGCGGACTGATTCACCGTGGGGCAGAATCACCACGTGAGCACCGATTCCCGCGCCCGGCGCGTCGCCGTGGGTCAGGACGCTGAGATCCTCGTCAGCATGACGCAGCCGGTCGCGGTGATCCGGGCGGCCGGCGAGGATGACCGGGTCGTCTCCTGGCCGGATCTGGACGTCGGCGACGTCGCGGTCGGTGTGACCGTGTACGCCGCTCCGGACGGTGCGTGGGTCGTGTACGCGCCCAGCGAGGACGATGAGGGCGATCTGCATCGGCCGGTGACCGCCGTCCACGTCCGCTGGGTCGACGCGGTCACCCAGGCATATGCGGACGGCAGCAGGTACGCCGTCGGGGCGACGCGCCACGGGCTCTGGCTGCGCGAGCGCCACGAGCCGGATCCCCACGACCGAGCAGCGTGGTCGACGGAAACGGAGCTCGTCGTCATCGCTGACGGGACCCGCACGGGGCACACGATCGATCGACACGTGCTCCTCGTCGAGGACGCCGGCGACGCGCCCCGCATGTTCTTCTCGCCCGACGCGCCCGATGTGCGCGCGGAGCACGGCGGGACCTCCTACCACTACCGGTACGCGACCGCTCTGCTGCCCACCGGTCCGCTCCCGGAACGACTCTTACCGATGAGCGATGCGGTACCGCTGTCCGAAGAGGAGTTCATGGACATCCTCCACTGGAGACAGCCCGACGAGGTCGTCGACACCACGCCGGACGTGCCCTGGCGGCGCATCCATCTGCCGATGGAGCGACGGGATGCCGCGATCACCGCGCTCGTCGACGAGTTCGGCGACCTCGCCCAGTACTGGCGGGGACCGGATGGGGAACGTCAACCGCTGACTCTGGGGCTGAGCGAGCCCCGCATCGACATCGTGGGGGAATGGCCCGACACCCGTGTCGAGGTGACGTTCCGGCATCCGCTTGTTCCCGGTGGCCTCCTGCGGCGCGCGCTCCGCGTCTTCGACGACGCGGGTCGCATCACCCCTCATCCGTATGCGTCGATCCACCTCATGGAAGATCTCGACACCCACGCACCGCTGCCGCCGGCGAGCCCGGGCGAGGTCCGCGCCTTCTGACGGGCGTCAGACCCGGAGCTCCGGGCGGGCCTCGGGAATGCTTCTATGCTGACGGATACGACTGACACCGACCGGCGGGGGACCATGAAGGTGCGAACAGACGCGATCGAGGCGTGGGAGCAGCACGTCGCCCTGTTCGCGATCGTGAAGCTGGACTCGAGCGGCTTCGTGCGGGAATGGAACGTCGGGGCCGAGGACCTGAAGGGCTACTCGGCCGACGAGATCATCGGACAGCACTTCTCGCTGTTCTACCGCGCCGTCGACCGCGAGAACCGGCTCCCCGACACGCTGCTCGACAGGGCGCGTTCGGACGGGAGCGTCGAGGATCACGGGTGGCGGGTGCGCAAGGACGGCTCGCAGTTCTGGGCTCACGTGACGATCACCGCGATCCACGACGACACGGGCGTCGGCGGGTTCGTGAAGATCGTGCGCGACATCACAGCGGAGAAGCAGGCCCAGGACGAGCAGGTGTCCCTGCAGCGCACCTTCGCCCACGACCTCATCTCCCCTGTCACCGCGCTCCGCGGCTACCTCGACCTGCTCGAGGACGAGATCGGTACGGACAACCGCTACCTGCGACTCGCCCTCGAGACCAGTGAGCACCTTGCGGCGATGGCGGGCG
This sequence comes from Microbacterium sp. 77mftsu3.1, assembly GCF_900100525.1. Lineage (NCBI taxonomy): Bacteria > Bacillati > Actinomycetota > Actinomycetes > Micrococcales > Microbacteriaceae > Microbacterium > Microbacterium sp. 77mftsu3.1. Next base: position 155,301 of record NZ_FNCR01000003.1, read on the forward strand.
CTTTGATGGCGGATGCCGTAAGCGGCATGCGCGACGACGAGCGCACGTTCGACGTGTCGCTCGTGGTGCGTGGATCGGCGACCGTCGTCCTCCGCGCCGGCGCGGAGGAGCGCATTCACTTCGACCGACTGGACACGGCGACAGTGCGCGGCGACGTCCTCGCTCTGCGCCGCGCGTTCGCGAACGTCCTCGAGAACGCGGCCCGATACTCCGACGAGAACATCCACGTCGAGGTCGTCCGCGGCGACGACACGGTCTCCGTGACGGTGCGGGATGCGGGCCGCGGCATCCACCCGGATGACATCGACACCATCGCGGCGCCCGGCGAACGCGGACGTCTCGCTGAGCCCGAGGACGGCGGCACCGGGCTCGGGCTCGCCAGCGTCGCGGCCGCCGTCGCCGAGCACCACGGCGCACTCGAGATCGACAGCGCCATAGGCGTCGGGACGACCATCACCATCACGCTTCCGCTGGCAGGCTAGGGCCCGTCCTTATCCTCCGCCCCACAGTCCGGGGCGAGCCGGAACCGGGCTGAACTCGTCGTCTCGTAGGGCCGTCCGTCGATCGAATACCGCGCGGTGTATCCCTCGGAGCCATGGGGGTCGCCCCCACCGACGGCCTCGACGACGAACAGCACGGTCACCTCCTCTCCGGGCGAGATTGCGGTCCCGGGGACGGCGACTCGCCGATCCCAGAATTCCGCCGCCGGCGGGAAGGCGTCCGCACCCAGGCTGACCTGGTTCTGAATCGGCACGAGGTAGACCTCGCGCAACGCGAGCCCCTCGGCGCCCTCCAGCTCGATGGACTCCATGACGACCGTGCCGGCTGCGGATGCCCGCGCCACGTCACCGAACGTCACCGGCTCATAGATTTCGGAGCCGCAGGACTCGTATCCCCCGCCCAGCGAAAGCGGCGGCCCACCCGCGCAGGCCGACAGACCGAGGACGAGTAAGAGCAGCGCAGGAACGACGAGGCGACGGTGCGTCATGCGCCCACCCTGGCACAGGGTCAGCCGATGCGGGTGCGGAGGACCTCGGCATCCGTCTCACCGTCGACGAGGACGGCGCGCGCGAGGTCGCGGGCATCCTCGACGTTCCACAGCAGCACGCCGACGGTCGCGCCGGACTCATCGCGGTAGTAGACGACGGTGCGATCCTCGTCGAGGTCCACGACGAGCGGATTCTTCTCGGGATCGAGCGAACCGACCGCCTCCCATCGCACGCCGAAGACAGCCGAGTAGAAGTACGGCGTGTGGGTGTACGGCAGCCGCTCCCCCGCCATCGACCGGCCGACGGCCGCGCCCTGCTCGTTCGCGTTGTCGACGTGCTCGACGCGCGTGCGTCCGAGGATCGGGTCGGGGTAGGACGCGATGTCGCCCGCTGCCCAGATCGCGTCGTCGCTCGTGACGAGGTGCTCGTCGACGACGACACCCTCGTCGACCTCCAGCCCCGCCTGTTCGGCGAGGTCGGTCACAGGGTCGACGCCGAGTCCGAGCACGACGATGTCGGCGGGGCGCTCCTCGCCGCCCTCGAGGGCGACGTGCAGGCGGTTGCCGGCGGTCCGGACCTCCTCCACGCGGGCACCCGGAACCAACTCGACGCCGGCGTCACGGAAGAGCTGCTCGTAGCGCGTCGCGAGCTCGGGCGGGAACGTACCGTCGCCGAGGACGTCGGACGGGAACACGAGCTCGGTCTCGACACCGTTCTGCACGAGCGCCGCGGCGATCTCGGCGCCGATGTAGCCCCCGCCGATGACGACCGCGCGACCGCCGTCGGCAGCGAGGTCCCGGAGGCGCCGATAGTCGTCTGCCGAGCGGAAGAACAGGATGCGGTCGTCCTCGGGCACGGGGATCTCGCGCGGCCGGGAGCCGGTCGCGAGCAGCAGCCGGCGGTAGCCGAGGTCGTTGCCCTCGCCGATCGAAACCGTCTTCGCCTCGCGGTCGATACCCGTCACGAAGGTCTCGAGCCGGATCTCCGCGCCCGTCTCCTCGGTATGCAGCGGAACCTGATCCCACGTAAAGTCCGGGTCGGTCCACAGCTTCTTCGACAGCGCCGGACGCGTGTACGGCGGGTCGACGTCTGCGCTGAGGATGCCGATCGTGCCGTCGGGATCCAGTTCCCGGATGCCGCGGGCCGCCGCATCCGCCACCATTCCGCCACCAACGATCAGATAGTCGTACGTCCGCATCACACGCTCCGTTCGCATCGTTTCGGCCACGGTATGTCGGGGTGCCGCGACATGGCTCGGGGTTGCGGGATGCGGCCGAGGCGGTTAGGTCGTGAGGATGAGGGGATGCACACCGACGTGATCTTCATCGGCAGGCGCTCCGGGGTGGGGAAATCGTCCGTCGCGGCCGAGGCCTCTCACCTGCTCGGGCTCGCTGACGTTCAGCACGCCGTGATCGAGGGCGACAACCTGGACCAGGCGCATCCGCCGCCGTGGCGCAGCGGCATCCCGCCCGCGGAGCGGAACCTCGCCGCGAGGCGCGGTCGATGGCGGTGCTGCTGACGTCGACGGATGCCGTCGCCGCGGGGCGCCTTGTGAAGCGCGAGGTCGGGACGGCGCTCGAGGAGCACGTGACCCGAAGCGTCGCGGCCGCTCGGCGCTTGGACGAGGGAGCTCCGGATGCCGTACGGGTCGCGACGGACGGGCGAGCGGTGGCCGAGATCGCGCGTGAGGTGCTGGAGCGAGCCGGGTGGATCTAGGCCCCCCCGGCGGGTGAGACGCTTCTCATCTGCAGGCCTGTTCGCGACGTGTGATCTCGGTGGTTTTCGGGGTCTGGATGTCGGAGGCTGGTGCGATAGTGCAGGTATGACGGAAGCGATGGAAACCCCCGGTGGCGAGGCGTATCTCGCGGCCATCGCGGGGATTGTTGCGGACGTCGAGGACGTTGCCCTTGAGCTCGCTCGGGCGCAGATCCGCGAGTTGCGCGTGCTCGCTGCCGCGGGCCGACTGGCGGAGGCGCAGGGCGCGCCCCCGAACGCGAAAGTCACCCTGCACGACATGGTGCTCCGGTCCATTTCGGCCGAGGTCGCCGGGGCGATGCGCACGACCGATCGGACGGTGCAGCGTCGGATCGGCGAAGCGCGGCTGACGATCGAAGGATTCCCCGCGGCGGTCGCTGCGTGGGAGGCGGGGCGGATCGTGCAGAGGCACGTGAGGGCGATCGTCGACGCTGGGGTGAACCTGCCGGCTGAGTTGTGGGCGGAGTTCGAGAAGGTCGCGATCGAACGCTGCAAAGGTGAGACGCCGAACCGGGTTCGAGGCGAGCTCGAGATCCTCGCGCACCGGATGCACCCGCGGACCTTCGCGGAACGACACGAGGAAGCTGCCGCGGGGCGGTGCGTGCGGTTGATGCCCGGGCGGGACGGGATGTCGGACCTGATCGCGACCCTCCCAACAGTGATCGCCGAGGGAATCCAGGACCGGCTCACCCAGCAGGCTCGGGCGATCATCGACACCCGGGCCGAACGCAGCACGGGCGAGAACGCCGACGCCGTCGCGACCGATGCGCGATCGACCGATCAAGTGCGGGCTGATGTGTTCGCCGACCTGCTCCTAGCGGGAACCCCGGCGTTGGATGACACGCGCGACACCACCGCCGGGCCGCTCGGCGCGATCCGTGCGCGGGTTCAGGTGCTGGTTCCCGCGGCGACACTCACCGGCGCCGACGACGGACCGTGCGACCTGACCGGCCGCTCCCCCATCGACCCGGCCACCGCCCGGATCCTCGCCGGCGACACCGGGGTCTGGGAGCGCCTGTTCCACGACCCCACCACCGGAGTCACCGTGTCGACCGACTCGTACCGTGTCCCATCCGGGATGCGACGGTTCTTGCAAGCCCGCGACCAGCACTGCCGGTTTCCGGGATGCCGGGTCGCCGCGATCCGGTGCGAGGTCGACCATACGCACGACCACGCCCTCGGCGGCAAGACAGAACTGTCCAACCTCGCCCACCTCTGTCAGAGGCACCATTCGATGAAGCAGTTCACCGCATGGCGGGTCCGACAACTGTCGGGTGGCGTCCTCGAATGGACCTCACCCCTCGGCAGGACCTACAGAGAAGACGCACCCACCCCGGCCGTCGCCTTCACCCCTGCCACCACACACCCCGGCGACCCGGCCCCTTTCTGAGCCGCTCCGCCGCACCCGGATCCCATGCGCGGACCGGTGACCAGCTCACGCGCTCTACTCTGCGCGCCAGCCCTTCTCCTTTTCGATGTACTCGTTGTCGGCGAAGTCCGCGAAGTCGGTCTCGTCGGTCACCCGCCGCACCTCCAGCTTGCTGCCCGGCGTCAGCGGTGCGCGCTTCGCCCACTCGAGCGCCTCTTCGGCGGTCGCCGTCTGGACGATCCAGAACCCGTTAAACAGCTCGTGAACCTCGCCGTAGGGTCCGTCGCTGACCACCGGCGTCTCGCCGTCGAAATCCACGACGTACCCGGGCTCGGGCGCGAGACCGTCGCCACCCACCAGCACACCGGCGGTGATCATCGACTCGTTGTACGCGCCCATGGCGTTGATCACCGCCTCGACATCGGTCTCAACGAAGGCCTCGGCCGAGGCCGGGGTGCTCCGCATGATCAGCATGTGCTTCATGGTCATCTCCTGAGTTCCGGGGGACGTTTCCCGTCCCTCCCACTATCGCGCCGAACGGGCGCGACGGGAATCGACATCGATGCAGAAGAATTCAGGCGGGTTCCGCCAGGACCGACGGACGCGGCTCGATGACGGCGGCCACGATCGCCTCGATCGCGAACTCCGACGCCCTCCCGAGGTCGACGGCCGTCGGATCGAGGAGCCACTGCACCTGCAGCCCGTCCATCACGGCGAGGATCGCCGCCGAGCCGTGCGCGATCGACCCGGGGTCGGTGATCCCGCGCTCCTGACAGACGCGCTCGAAAGCCTCGCGCAGGTCCTTCCGGAGCACGGTGTACCGGTGCTCGAAGTACGCCCGCCCGGGGTGGTCGTCGGTGACCGACTCCGCCGACAGAACGGCGTAGGCCTGCACGATCCCGGCCCGCTGCATGTTCATGATCGCGGTGCGCACCAGGTGGCGGAACAGCTCCATCCCGCCCGGGATGCGCCCCCCGTCCAGATCGACGACGTCCGTCTGATCACGATGCTCGAGGACGTCCAGCAGCAGCTGATCCTTCGACCCGAAGTGATGGAGGATGCCGGCATGCGTCATCCCGACCTGCTCGGCGATGTCCTGCAGGGTGCCGTTCGCGAAGCCCTTCGAGCCGAAGATCTCCTGCGCCGCGTCGAGGATTTCCCGGCGTCGGACGAGAGTCGCCGGGCGCGACTTCGTCTGGTGTCGACTATCGACCATGATCTGCCTTCTTCCCCGGATGCGGATCAGATCTTACGCAGGTCGCGCGGCCCGCATCATCGGAGGGTTGTGAACTTACTTACTTGATTGTAAGTTTTCCATGCAATCACACTCAGCGCCGAGTGGCACTCCTTCGGAGGTCTTTTCGCGGCGCCGGGACCACAGATGAAGGAGAAGCAATGAGGCTGAAGACCTCCCTCGCCGCCGCCGGTCTCACCGCGGCACTCATCCTCACCGGCTGCGCCGCCGGCGGAGGAAACAACGACTCCGGGAGCCAGGGCTCCGGGGCCGCCCTGACGATCGCGAAGCCCGACGGCGCGATCACCACCGAATCCCACAACCCGTACCTGGGCGACTCGGCCGGCTCGCGCTACGGCTACTCGAAGGTGATCTTCGAGCCCCTCGCGCTCGTCAACCCGACGGGCGACCTCGGCACCACCCCGTGGCTCGCCGAGAAGGTGGAATGGAACGACGACTACACGCAGCTCACCGTCACGCCTCGCAGCGGCGTGAAGTGGAGCGACGGTGAGGACTTCACCGCCGACGACGTCGTCTTCACCTTCAACCAGTACCTCACCGGCAAGCTGACCGACACCGGCGCCCTCGGCGTCACCGACGTCACCGCCGACGGCGACACGGTCGTCCTGACCTTCTCGAGCTCGAAGTTCACCTCGCAGGGCCGCGTCCTGCACACCCCGATCGTCCCGGAGCACATCTGGAAGGACATCGAGGACCCGAACACCGACCCCCTCACCGACGAGGGCAAGCTCGTCGGCACCGGCCCGTACGTCATGTCGAACTGGTCGACCGAGTCCGTCTCCCTCAAGGCGAACCCCGACTACTGGGGTGGCGACCTCGCCGTCCCGCAGCTGAACTACGTCTCCTACGGCGACAACGCCGCGCTCACGACGGCCCTCGCGACAGGCGATGCGGACTGGGCCCAGGCCTTCATCCCGCAGGTTCAGCAGAGCTACCTCGACGCCGATCCCGACAACGTGTTCCTGGTCTCGCCCACCCCGGGCGCGGGCACGCTGTTCATGAACCTGCAGAAGAAGCCCTTCAACGACCCCGCACTGCGCGAAGCGCTCGCGTGGACGATCGACCGCGAGGCCTACGTCGACATCGCCCGCGAAGGCGCGAGTGAGGCGATCTGGAACAAGACCGGTCTCAGCTCCGTGCTTGAGAACGAGATCATCGACGAGTACAAGGACGACAACTACTCCGTCGACGTCGACAAGGCCAAGGAGATCCTCACCGACGCCGGTTACACCTGGAACAGCGGAAAGCTGACCGACCCCGACGGTGAGGCCGTCGAGTTCTCGGTGTCGGTCCCCGCCGGCTGGAGCGACTGGAACACCGAGCAGCAGCTCATCTCCGAAGAGCTCGACAAGGCCCTGGGCATCAAGGTGAACGTCGACCAGCCCGACTTCGGCGGCTGGGACGCGGGCAAGCAGGAAGGCAACTTCGACGCGATCATCCACTGGCTCGAGGACACCGGCAACGCGTACGGCCTGTACACGTCGACGATGGACCCGAAGTGGGTGGTCGACGGCAAGGCATCCTTCAACTTCGGCCGTTTCGACGACCCGAAGGTCACCGAGGCGCTGAACACGTACGCCAATGCGGCATCCGACGACGAGCGGACCGAGGCCGGCGCGGTCCTGCAGAAGGCGTTCGTCGAGAACGTCCCCGCCATCCCGCTGGGTGCGCACCCGCTGCTCGGCGAGTTCAACACGCGCAACTACGTCGGCTGGCCGTCCGAGGACGACCAGTACGCCGCGGGTGACCCGACCCAGGTCGGCGTCGTTCAGATCCTGACGAAGCTGAAGCCCAAAGAGTAATCCGACCGACGGTGGGACGGATGCCGCATGGCCCGCGGCATCCGTCCCCCCCCACCCCTGCTCACCTCCACGAAAGCGAGCACGCACTGATGCGCGATTCGTTACTGTCCGTCGACGACTTCTCCGTCGTCTACGACGTCGACCCGCCGGTCGAAGCCGTCACCCACGTCAGCCTCGAACTGCGCCGCGGCGAGATCCTCGGCCTCGCCGGCGAGAGCGGCTGCGGAAAGACCACCCTCGCCTACGGTGTGCAGCGCCTGCTCAAGGCGCCCGCCGTCATCTCGAGCGGATCCGTCACCTTCCGCGACGTCTCCGGCGAAGACATCGACGTCAACTCACTCGATCCGGAAGAGATGCGCCGCTTCCGCTGGGACAAGATCTCGATGGTCTTCCAGGGCGCGATGAACGCCCTCAACCCCGTCGCCACGATCGGCTCGCAGCTCGCCGACGTCTTCGAGGTGCACCGCCCCGACATGAACCGGGCCGCACGACGCGACGCGGTCAACGAACTGCTCGAGATCGTCAAGGTCGGCGCCGCCCGCAGCCGTTCGTACCCGCACGAACTCTCCGGCGGCATGCGCCAGCGCGTCATGATCGCCATGGCGCTCGCCCTGCGACCGCAGCTGATGATCATGGACGAGCCCACCACGGCGCTCGACGTCCTCGTCCAGCGCGAGATCCTCAAGCAGATCTCGCAGTTGCGACACGAGTTCGGCTTCTCCGTCATCTTCATCACCCACGACCTGCCGCTGCTGCTGGAGATCAGCGACCGCATCGCCATCATGCGCAAGGGCGAGATCGTCGAGATCGACACCGCCGAGCGCATCTGGACCGCCCCGCAGCACGAGTACACGCGCACGCTGTTGTCCTCGTTCCCGCGACTGACCGGTGAAAGGGGGGTCGTCGTCCGATGACCACACTCGAGTTCGACAGCGTCACGAAGGTGTACCACGTCCGTGGAGCCGGCCAGATGAAGGCCCTCGACGACGTCTCGTTCACCCTCTCGTCCGGCCAGACGATCGGCCTCGTCGGCCAGTCCGGCAGCGGCAAGTCCACGATCGCCAAGATCCTCACCCAGCTCGAGACGCCCACGAGCGGCGAGATCCGCCTCGACGGGAAGCCCATCCCCCGCCGCGGCAAGGGTCTGCGCGACTACCGGCAGCAGCTGCGGATGGTGTTCCAGGACCCGTTCGCGTCCCTGAACCCTTACCACTCGATCCGCCACCACATCGAGCGACCCCTGCGCCTGGACGACGTCGTCCCGAAGAGGGAGGTCGAAGACGAGGTGCGCCGCCTCCTCGACCGTGTACGCCTCGAGCCCGACTCCGTCATCGATCGACGTCCTCACGAGCTCTCGGGCGGGCAGCGGCAACGCGTCGCGATCGCCCGGGCCCTGGCATCCCGCCCTCGCCTGCTCGTGGCCGACGAACCGGTGTCGATGCTCGACGTGTCGATCCGCATGGGCGTCCTCAACCTCCTCGCCGACCTGCAGCGCGAGGAGGGACTCGGGGTGCTCTACATCACCCACGACCTCGCGACCGCGCGCCACTTCAGCGACGAGATCCTCGTGCTCAACCAGGGCAAGGTCGTCGAGAGCGGCACCGCCGACGACGTGATCCTGCGTCCCCAGAACCCGTACACGCAGGAGCTCCGCGCTGCGTCCCCCGACCCCGAGAGCCACTTCGCGTCGGCTCCGGGACTCTCCGGAGGTACCCGATGACCGCCGTCGAACCCCAGCTCCCCGTCGAGACGCCCGACGCGCTCGAGGTCGGCACGACCGCGACCACGACCGTCAAGGGACGCTCCCGCATCCCGTGGCGCTTCCTCGGCAGTCGCGCCCTGTTCTACCTCTTCACGTTGTGGGCCGCGATCACGATCAACTTCTTCCTGCCCCGCCTCATGAAGGGCGACGCGGTCGACCAGTACCTGGCCCGCAACCGCAACGTGACGCCCGAGGCGGCCGACGCGCTCCGCGCCCTGCTCGGCATCGACACCGACAAGTCGATGTGGCAGCAGTACATCGACTACTGGGGCCTCATGCTCCGCGGCGACCTCGGCGTCTCGCTCCTGCACGGTCTCCGTCCCGTCGGCGAGGTCATCAGCCAGGCCCTGCCGTGGACGGTGGGACTCGTCGGCTTCGCCACGATCATCTCGTTCCTCATCGGCACGATCGGCGGCGCCGTCATCGGGTGGCGCCGCGGCAGCCGCTCCGAGATCATGATCCCGATCACGACCTTCCTCAGCACCATCCCGTACTTCTGGCTGGGGCTGCTCGCCATCGCCCTCTTCTCGGTCAACCTCAAGTGGTTCCCGATCGGCAAGGCGTACGGCGTCGGCTACTCGCCCGAGTTCACTCCGGAGTTCATCGGGCAGGTGATCCACCACGGGACACTTCCCGCGGTGACCATCATCATCGCCTCCCTCGGTGGCTGGATGCTCGGCATGCGCAACATGATGCTCACCGTCCTCGACGAGGACTACATCACGGTCGCGCAGGCCAAGGGCATGCCGAACTCCCGCGTGCTGTGGCGCTACGCCGCCCGCAACGCGGTCCTCCCCCAGATCCAGAGCTTCGCCCTGTCGATCGGCTTCATCGTCGGCGGAACGATCGTCATGGAGATGGTCTTCAGCTACCCCGGCGTCGGGAAGCTGCTGCTGGATGCCACCAACGGCAAGGACTACGCACTCATGCAGGGCGTCTTCCTGGTCATCACGCTGTCGGTGCTGGTGGCGAACATCCTCGCCGACATGGCCTACGCGTTCCTCGACCCGCGCACCCGCCAGACGGAGGCCTGACCATGACCACCACCGCCACCATCCGCATGGCCCGCACCGAGGACCCAACGCCTAACACGTTCTGGGCCCGCCTCGGATCGGCGTTCGCGATGTTCCGCAACGCCAAGTCCATCACGGGACTCGTGATCCTCGGCTTCTTCGTCCTCGTCGCGATCTTCGCGGACGTGCTCGCACCGTTCTCGCCCACGCAGGTCGACAACACCGCGCGCTTCCAGCCGCCCTCCCCCGAGCACTGGCTCGGGACCACCCACATCGGCGAGGACGTCCTCAGCCAGGTCATCCACGGCACCCGCGGAGTCATCGTCGTCGGCTTCCTCGCCGCCATCCTCGCGACGGTCATCGCGATCGTCGTGGGCGTCGTCTCGGGGTACGTCCGGGGGTGGAAGAGCGAGGGCCTCTCGGCGCTGACGAACGTCTTCCTCGTCATCCCGGGGCTGCCGCTCATCATCATCGTCGCGTCGATGTTCGAGGAGCCGCCGCTCGTCCTCATCGCCGCCGTCCTCGGCATCACCGGCTGGGCCTGGGGCGCGCGCGTCCTGCGCGCGCAGACGATGTCGCTCCGCAACCGCGACTTCGTCCAGGCCGCGCGCGCCAACGGCGAGCCGCTGCGGCGCATCATCACCGTCGAGATGCTGCCGAACCTCATGGCGCTCATCGCCGCGAGCTTCGTCGGCACCGTGACGGCCGCGATCCTCGGCCTCACAACCCTGTCGTACATCGGCGTCATCCCGGTGAACACCTACAACTGGGGCACCATCCTCAACTGGGCGAGCGCGCAGGGCGCGTTCCGCCAGAACCAGTGGTGGTGGTATCTGCCCCCGGGCCTCTGCATCGCCGCCATCGGCGTGGCGCTGTCGCTCATCAACTTCGGCATCGACGAGTACGTGAACCCGCGCCTGCGCTCGGCCGGCGAGCGGGCCCGCGCGATGAAGAAGAAGGGCCTGAACGTCAACGACGCCGTCACCGCCGTCCGCGCCGTCGAGGTCCCCACAAGCCGCCGGGAGGCCCGCGAATGACGACCGTCGACACTGCTTCCGCCGCGTACCTGGATGCCTCCCTGCCGGTCGAGGAGCGCGTCGCCGACCTTCTCGAGCGCATGACGCTGCCCGAGAAGGTCGGGCAGATGATGCAGTTCGACGCCCGCGAGGAGCTCGAGCACATCGTGCTCGCGCGTCACGCCGGCTCGATCCTGCACACGTCCCCCGAGAAGGTGCTCCGCGCCGCGGAGCTGACCTCGCAGACGCGCCTGCAAATCCCGCTGCTCGTCGCCGAGGACTGCATCCACGGCCATTCGTTCTGGGAGGGCGCGACGATCTTCCCGACGCAGCTCGGGATGGCCGCGTCGTGGGATGCGGACCTCATCGAGGGCGTCGCGAAGGCGACGGCCGCCGAAGTGGCGGCCACCGGCATCCACTGGACGTTCTCCCCCGTCCTCTGCATCGCGCGCGACCTCCGCTGGGGGCGCATCGGCGAGACGTTCGGTGAGGACCCGTTCCTCATCGGCGAGCTCGCCTCGGCGATGGTGCGCGGCTACCAGGGCGACGGCCTCGACGACCCCGACGCGATCCTCGCGACCGCGAAGCACTTCGCCGGATACTCCGAGACGCAGGGCGGCCGCGATGCGAGCGAGGCCGACATCTCGCGGCGCAAGCTCCGCTCCTGGTTCCTGCCGCCGTTCGAGCGCGTCGCGCGGGAGGGATGCCGCACCTTCATGCTCGGCTACCAGACCACCGACGGGGTGCCGATCACGGTCAACGACTGGCTCCTCAGCGACGTGCTGCGGGGCGAGTGGGGATACACCGGCACGCTGATCACCGACTGGGACAACGTCGGCCGCATGGTGTGGGAGCAGAAGGTGCAGCCCGACTACGCCAGCGCCGCGGCCGCCGCCGTGAAGGCCGGCAACGACATGGTCATGACGACGCCCGGGTTCTTCGCCGGCGCCCTCGAGGCCGTCGAGCGCGGGATGCTGGCCGAGGCCGACATCGACCAGGCGGTCTCGCGCATCCTGTCGCTCAAATTCCGCTTCGGGCTGTTCGAGAACCCGCGCCTGCCCGACCGGGAGCGCATCGCCACGGTCATCGCGCAGGGCGCCCACGCCGACCTCAATCTCGAGGTCGCGCGACGCTCGCTCGTCCTACTCCGCAACGACGGCACTCTCCCGCTGGCACCCACCACACGCCGGATCGCCGTCGTCGGCCCGCTCGCCGACGACGCGCAGACGCAGCTCGGCGACTGGGCGGGCTCATCCGGGCAGGTCGATTGGATGCCGGACGGCCACCCGCGCGCCCAGATCACGACGGTCCTCGACGGGCTCCGCGAGCTCAGCGGCGGCACCGTCGAGCACGCCCGGGGCGCCGGCATCCTGGACCTCACCGACGATCCTGCAGGTGTCTTCCCCGACGGGCAGCCCCGGCCGCCGATCGTCGCACCGCAGGAGCCCGATGCCGCCCAGATCGCCGAGGCCGTTGCGCTCGCGGAGCGCTCCGATGTCGTCGTCGCGGTCGTCGGCGACCGCATCGAGCTCGTCGGCGAGGGCCGGTCCACCGCGACGCTCGACCTCATCGGCGGGCAACGCGCCCTGCTCGACGCCCTGGCCACGACGGGCACGCCGCTCGTCGTCGTGCTGATGGCGTCGAAGCCGCTGATCCTGCCGGAGTCGGTGCGCGAGGCATCCGTCGTCTGGGTCGCGAACCCCGGCATGCAGGGCGGACGCGCGATCGCGGAGCTCCTGCTCGGCGAGATCGAACCTGCCGGACGCCTGCCGATCTCGTTCGCACGGCACGCCGGCCAGCAGCCGACGTACTACAACCAGATCCGCGGCCAGCACGGCGACCGCTACGCCGACCTGACGCAGCAGCCGGCGTTCGCGTTCGGCGACGGCCTGTCGTACACGACCGTCGAGTACGGCGACGCGGAGGTCCTGACGCCCGTCGTCTCGGCCGGCGACACCGTCCGGGCGCGGGTCACGCTGCGCAACACCGGCGAGCGCCCCGCGCACGAGATCGTCCAGGTGTACGTCCGCGACACGGTGACCTCGGTGAGCTGGGCCGACAAGGAACTGAAGACCTACCGGCACGTCGACCTCGCCGCGGGTGCGAGCGCCACGGTCGAGATCGACCTGCCGGCGTCGGACTGCACGATCGTGGATGCGGCTGGCCGCCGCATCGTGGAACCCGGGGAGTTCGAACTCCTCATCGGGCCGTCGTCCCGCGACGAGGTGCTGCGGGCGGTCTCGTTCGAGATCCGCTGACGCGACGGAACAGCGAGGGGCGGGTGTCGTGGTGTCACCCGCCCCTCGCTTCGCGTCAGCGACCTACTTGAGGCCGGTCATCGTGATGCCCTGCACGAAGTAGCGCTGCAGGAACAGGAACAGCACCAGGATCGGCGTGACCACGAGCACCGAGCCCGCCATCAGGAGGCCGTAGTACGTGCCGTTCGAACCGACCGAGTAGAGCGACAGGGCGACGGGCAGCGTGTACATCTGCTCGGTCTGAGCGATCACGAGCGGCCAGAGGAAGTTGTTCCACGAGCCGAGGAAGGTGAGGATCGCGAGCGTTGCGATGGGCGGCCCGCACTGCGGCAGCACAACCCGCAGGAAGATGCGCCACTCCCCCGCACCGTCGATCCGCGCCGCCTCGATGAGGGCATCGGGGACGCCCATGATGAACTGCCGCATGAGGAACACCCCGAGAGGTCCCGCCAGGAACGGCAGGATCAGCGCCGGATACGTGTTGACGAGTCCCATGTTCGCCACGAGGACGAACATCGGCACGAGCGTGACGACACCCGGCACCATCAAGGTCAGGAGCACGAGCGCGAACAGCACCTTCTTACCCGGGAACTCCAGCTTCGCGAGCGCGTACGCCACCATCGAGCAGAACACGATGTTGCCGACGACCACGACGAGCGCGACGACCACCGAGTTCAGGAAGAACTGCCCGTAATCCAGCTGCGTCAGCCAGCGGGAGTAGTTGTCGAGCGTCGCCTGCTCGGGCCACCACGTGATGGGACGCTGCAGCAGCTCGCCCTGGGTCTTGAAGCTCCCCAGGAGCATCCACATGAAGGGGGCCAGCGTGATGATCAACCCGATCGTGAGCGCGAGGTAGGTGAGACTCCGCGACCACCCGGGCGAGCGCCGGCGCCGGCGAGGCGCAGCATCCGTCAACACCGCAGCCTTCTCGGGCTCGGTCACCGTCGTGAGTGCCATGTCAGTTGTCCTTCGATCGCAGCAGCCGGAACTGCACCGCCGACAGGGCCGCGATGAATGCGAACAACACATAGGCCGCCGCCGACGCAAGCGAATAGTCGCCGTATCCGAACTGGTTGTAGACGTAGTAGCTGATGGTGAGGGTCGAGTTGAGCGGCCCGCCCTGCGTCATGACGAACGGTTCCTCGAACACCTGCAGGAACCCCACCGACAGCAGCACGGCACCGAGCAACAGCGTCGGGCGCATCAGCGGGAGGGTCATGCTCGTGAACCGGCGCCACGCGCTCGCACCATCGACCTCGGCCGCTTCGTAGACGTCCCGCGGGATCGCCTGGAGACCCGCGAGGAAGATGATCATGAGGGTGCCCATGTTGCGCCAGGCGCCCATGAGGATGATCGAGGGCATCGCCCAGAACGAATCGTTCAGCCAATCCGGTCCGTTGATGCCGACCCACGAGAGAACCGTGTTCAGCAGTCCCGAGTCCTGCAGGATGAACTTCCACACGACGGCGACCGCGACGATCGACGTCACGACGGGCGTGTAGAAGCCGACGCGGAAGACGCTGCGGAACTTCTCGATTCCCGAGTTCAACGCGACGGCGAGCAGCAGGCCGAGGGCCATCGTGAGCGGGATGCCGACGCCGACGAAGTAGAACGTGTTGACGATCGACTTCACGAAGAGCTCGTCCTGGAACAGCGCGACGAAGTTGTCGAACCCGATCACGTTGACCGAGAACGGCGAACGGAGGTCCCGCACGCCGAGATCGGTGAACGACATCGCGAACGAGCCCAGCAGCGGGCCCAGCATGAAGACCGCGAAGATGACGAGGAACGGAAGCGCGAACAGCCACGCCACCAGCGCGGTTCGGCGCCGCTGGGCGGCAAAGCCTCCGCGCCGCCCAGCCGCACTCGTGGAGACGAGCGCCACGACGCTTACCAGCCCGTGCCGAGGGATTCGGCTTTGGCGACGATGGCGGATGCCGATTCCGCCGCGCTGCTGCCGTTGGCGACCTTTTCCGCCTCGGTCTCGATGAACGCCGACATCTCGTTCCAGCTGGGTACCGACGGCGGTGCGACGGTGTTCTCGAGCTGCTCGTTGAGGACGGACAGCCGCGGGTCCGACGTGAAGGGCTCGGAGTCGAGCGCAGAGCTCACCGCCGGCAGGGCGTTCACCGTCTCGAACCACTTCTGCTGGGTCTCGGGCTCGGACAGCCAGCGGACCAGCTTCCAGGCACCGTCGGCGTTCTTCGCGTCCTCGAAGACGCCGAGGTGCCCTCCACCGAGGTACGAGTCGTTGTTGTCGGTGCCCGCCGGGACCGGTGCGGTGCCCACGTTCTCATCGACCCACTCGGCCGACTCCTGGTCGCCGAGCACGCCCACCATCCACGGACCCGAGATGAACGTCGGGTTCGAGCCGTCGGCGAACGCGGCGGTCTGCGCGTCGCCGTACCCCGACATCGGCGCGAGCCCGTCGGTGAAGAACGACCCGTAGTACTCGAGCGCGTCGGTCAGCGCCGCCTCATCCCACGCGTACGCGTCGCCTGCGTCGTTCAACACCTCGCCACCGGCCTGCGCGTAGAACGGGAGAATCACCTGGGTCGAGTCCTCGGCGTCGCCCATGGGGAGTTGGATGCCGTAATCCGCCCCGTTCGCCTTCATCGAGGCCGCGAACGCCGTCAGGTCATCCCACGTCTTCGGCGCCTCGGCGCCGGCCTTCTCGGCCAGGTCCTCTCGGTAATACATCACGCGCGTCTCGACGTACCACGGCACGGCGTAGGACGTGCCTTCGACCTCGGTCGACTCGAGAGCGGTCTCGTTGAAGGCGTCCTCATCGACCAGGTCGGCCGGCACCTCGGCGAGACCTCCGGCAGCGACCATCGCCGGCAGCAGCGATGATCCGATCATGATCGCGTCGGGCACCGTACCGGCGGCGACAGCCGTCTGGTACTTGGTCATGACGTCGGTCCACGGAATCGAGGTCACGGAGACCTTCGCGTCGGGGTTGTCCTTCACGAATCCCTCGGCGAAGTCGGCGAGGTTCTCGCCCTCTTCACCCATCGCCCACACCTCGATGGCACCCTTCGCCGGTGATTCGTCGACGGTCGCGGCCTCGCTGCCGCCGCGTTGACCGGCGTCGTCCGTCCGACCGCACCCGGCGAGGGCGAGTATTCCGACCACACCGATGGCACCGAACGCGAGTGCCCTGTTCCGCATCTTCACGGGATCCTCCTCATCGAGTCTTGACGCCGCGGCAGGTGAAAGAAATGTAACTTAGCAACTGCTCGCTTAGTTTGTTGAGCCTAGACTGGCGCCACTCCACCTCGCAAGAGAGCAGGCCATGAGCAACGCATCCGAAGAGACCTCGCCCGACCTTCCCCCGCGCCCCGATCTGCGCCGTGTACGAGGCGACAAACGTCGTACCACGATCCTCGAGACCGCCGTCGAGGTGTTCGGGGAGCAGGGCTATCGAGGCACCTCACTCCGCGAGATCGCGCGTCGCGTCGGGATATCGGATGCAGGCCTCCTCCACCACTTCGGGTCGAAGGTCGGGCTGCTCGCCGCCACGATCGCCGCGCGCGACGACATCGACCGAGCGCGGCGCGAAGAGGCGGAGTCCGCGGGCGTCAGCTTCGTCGACACGATGCGCGATCAGGTCGCCCGCAACACCCGCTCCCCCGGACTCGTCGCCCTCCACGTCGTGTTGTCGGCCGAAGCCACCGACCCCCAGCATCCCGCTCACGAGTCGTTCCGCGACCGGTACCGCGCGATCCGCCACCAGGACGACGAATCCTTCACGCGACTGCAGAACGAGGGACACCTTCGCGCCGACCTTGATGCGAAACGGATCGGTCAGCTCGTCACGGCGATGATGGACGGCCTGCAGCTGCAATGGCTGCTCGACCCCGAGGCAGTCGACATGCCGGGCCTGTTCGAGGACTTCTTGCGGCTTCTCGAGATCCCCGCACGCGACGACGACGGCGCTTGAGAAAGGGGGCTGCGCCGAGCGCCGCGCAGCGTCCTTCCCCGGCTGACGTTCCGATTCACCCCGGCGCGAGCCGGTACAGCACCTCGGGCCGACCGCGTTTGCCGTACCGGTGCGACACGACGATCGCGCCCGTCTCGGCGAGGTGCGTCAAGTAGCGGTGAGCGGTCGCGCGCGACATCTCGCACGCCGCTGCGACCTCGACGACCGAACGTCCCGTCCCGGGGTCCAGCGCCGTCAGGACCCGTTCCAACGTCGGCACCGCCAGGCCCTTCGGGAGCGCACGCGGCCCGCTCGACGACGACGACACGGTGCGGATGCCGCCGGTCGCCAGCAACCGATCGATGTCGCTCTGCGCAAGGGGGCGCTCACGCCCGGCATCCGTGCGTGCCTGCCGCTCCTCGCGATACCGCTCCAACCGTTCGCGGAGCGCGGCCTCCGTGAACGGCTTCACGAGGTAGCCGGCCACCCGGGCGGCGAGCGCTTGGCGCACCGTGGTCTGATCCTGCGACGAGCTGATGACGAGCACGTCGGGACCGGCGTCACCGAAGGTGCGCAACCGGTGCAGCACCTCGATGCCGCTGATGTCGGGAAGGCGCATGTCGAGCAGGACGAGGTCGATTCCGGCCGTGCTCTGCGCGAGCGCGTCGCGCCCGGTTCCGGCGGCGCCCGCGACGGTGAACCCCGGCACCCCATCGACGAACCGGCAATGAAGGGCGCGCGCACCCTGGTCGTCGTCGACGACCAGCACCCGGATCGGTCGCTCGCTCACACGCGCTCCATCTCGAAGGCGAATCGCGCGCCGCCGAGTGCGGAGGCACCCACCTCGATCGTGCCGCCCCGCGACGACACGGTCCGTCGGACCGTGTCGAGTCCGTAGCCGCGACCGAAGCCCGACGCGTCGTCCTTCGTGGTGAAACCCTGAGCGAAGATCCGCGCCGCCGCGTTCGGGTCGATGCCGGGGCCATCGTCCTCGACGGCGCCGAACAGGCGCCCGTCTGCATCGCGGAGCACGCAACGCACCCGCCGCGCCCCCGCCTCGCCGGCGTTGCGACACAGGTTCGTGACGACCGAGACCGCGCCGTCGTCCAGGTCACGATCGAGGGTGACGTCGAACTCGGCCTGCGCCCCGAGATCGAGCAGCTCCGCGCGCACCGCATGCATCGTCGCCGCCGCGACCGGCTCGCCGCCGTCAGGCGAGCCGGACGTCCGGACCGGCGTCACCTCCTCGATGTACCCGAGGGCCTCCGCCGCGTCTCCGCGCGAGACGAGCCCGTGGATCACGTGGAGCCGCGTGTCGAACTCGTGCGCCTGTTCGCGCAGGGCCACCGTCGTGCGACGCATCTGCGCGTTCTCGGCGGCGACGGCATCCGCTCGCCGGAAGCGGCGCTCGACCATCGCCGTCAGCGCAGAGCTGGCGAGGGAGGCCACGATGAGCGCGCCGATCCCCCACGGCAGCAGCGCGGCGAGGGCAGCGTCACGGTCGGCGGCGATGCTCGACTCGAGCACACCGACGGCGACCATGCCCACGACCGTCCCGTCGCTCGCGCGCACCGGTACCTTCGCGCGCAGCGACGGTCCCGAGGCGCCGCGCTCGGTGCCGAGGAAGGTCTCGCCCCCGAGGACCGAGGAGTTCGTCGTCTCGACCTGCACCCCGCGCTCCGACGCCAGCGGATGCGTGATCCGGACGCCCTCGTCGTCGGTGATGACGACGTAGTAGACGCCCGCGGACTCCCCCACGAGCTCGGCGATCGGTTGCAGCGCCGTCGTCGCCGCGGCGAGGTCGGCGGCGTCGGCGAGGTCGGCCGGGGTCCCGGCATCCGTCACCGTCGCGAGCGTCGTCCGGACGTCGGCGAGATCGGCGAGACTCTCGGCGACGCCCATGACCCGCTCGGCGGTCGCGTCCCGGATCGTGCGTTCCTGCACGGTCATCGCGACCGCGAGCGTCGCCGACAGTGCCGCGAGGGTGACGACCGAGGGCAGGACGAGCAGCACGAGCCGGAGCGCGCGGGGCCGCCGCGGAGACACCATCGTTCACCATTCCCGTCCGTGCGCGATGCGTGAGCGTTTAAGAGAACAAGTGCCGGAGGATGCCGCCGCCGCACCGCGCGCTGTCATCCTATTTCGATCTCGCGGAGACGACGACGTCCGCGCGAAAGGGAGCGATGATGACCCAGACAGACAGCCCGCAGCCTCCGCCGAACCGGCGCAGGACCGTGATCGGCCGCGTCGTGGGCGGTGTGATCGCGGCCGCGGCCATCGGCACGGCGGCAGCCGGTTCGATCGCCTCGGCGAGCACCGGCAACGACATCAACGCGTCGATGACGATCGTCGCCCCCGCCGCCGCCGGCGGCGGCTGGGACGGCGTCGCCCGCGAACTGCAGCAGGCGCAGAAGGCGAACGGCCTGGTCAACAACGTGCAGGTCGTCAACATGCCGGGCGCCGGCGGCACGATCGCCCTCGGCAACGTCTCGGTCCTCGAGGGTCAGCCGAACAACATGCTCGTGGGCGGCACGGGCCTGCTGGCCGCGACGATCCAGTTCAACTCATCCGCGACGCTCGACGACGTCACGCCTCTCGCCGTGGTCGTCGAGGAGTACGACGTCATCGTCGTCCCCGCCGACTCCCCGTACGAGACCCTCGACGACCTGGTGCAGGGCTGGAAGGAGGACCCGAAGGCCCTCCCCTGGACCGGCGGCGGATCGTTCGACCAGCTGGTCGTGACCGATCTCGCGCTCTCGGCCGGTATCGACCCCGTCGACACCACGTACATCTCGTCCGACGGCGGCGGCGAGGCGATCCAGGCCCTCCTGAACGGCACCGCGAAGGCGGCCGCCGGCGGCTACCCCGACAACATCGATCAGATCGAGGCCGGGCGCCTGCGCGCCCTCGCCCTCGTCGCGAACGAGCCCGTCGAGGGGATCGACATCCCCACGGCCATCGAGCAGGGGTACGACGTCTCGCTCACGAACTGGCGGTCCCTCTCGGCACCGTCCGGCCTCGAGGACAGCGAGCGCGAAGCCCTGACCGAACTCGTCCTCGAGAGCGTCGCGACCCCCGAATGGGCCGACGCGATGGAGCGCTACCACTGGAACGAACGCATCATCACGGGCGACGAGCTCGACGCGTTCCTGAAAGACGAGGAGACGCGCATCCGCGGTCTCTACGAGGAGATGGGCCTGTGACCTTCCCCGCCAACCCCACCTCGGCATCCGCCGTCGTCGGCCAGCGCCTGCGTCTGGTCTCGGGCCCCGGAGCCGCCGCCCTGCTGAAGGGGCTCACGATGCCCCTCATCCTCGCCGCATTCGCGACGTACCTCGTCGTCGGCATCCTGACGATGCGGGTGCCGGAAGGCACCGACTTCCCGGGTCCGCAGTTCTTCCCCGGCATCATCGCGGGGGGCCTCTACGCCTTCGCCGCCGTGCTCGCGGTCGGAGCGGTCCGCGAGATCCGAGCGACGCCCGACGCCCTGACGGCCGAGATCGAAGCGGCGCGGGCCGAAGCGGCGGGTGAAGAGCCCGCGGCGACACCGGTGCGCGTCGACATCCGCTCGTTCGCCTGGGTGGTCCTCCCGTTCCTCGCCTTCGCCTTCCTGCTCGAATTCCTCGGGTGGATCATCGCGGCGGGCCTGCTCTTCTGGTGCGTCGCGAAGGCGTTCGGAGCGACCCGGCCGATCCACAGTCTGATCGTGGGCTTCACGCTCAGTTCAGTCGCCTACATCGGTTTCGATATGGCCCTCGGGATGCCCCTCCCGTCCGGCATCCTCGGAGGGTTCTGACATGGACGTCCTGACACTTCTCGGCGAAGGCTTCGCCGGCGCACTCACCCCCGCGAACCTGATGTGGGTCCTGATCGGATGCCTCCTCGGTACCGCCGTGGGCGTGCTTCCGGGGCTCGGATCGTCGATGGCCGTCGCACTCCTGCTCCCCATCACCTTCTCGCTCGACCCGACCGCGGCGTTCATCATGTTCGCCGGCGTCTACTTCGGTGGGCTCTTCGGCGATTCGACGATGGGCATCCTGATGAACACACCAGGTCAGGCATCCGCCATCGCCTCGACGTTCGAGGGGCACAAGATGGCGCTGAACGGTCGGGCCGCGCAGGCGCTCGCCACCGCCGCCATCGGCGCGTTCATCGGCGGCATGGTCGCCTCGATCGTGGTCGTCTTCGTCGCTCCCGCCCTCGCCGACTTCTCGAGCAGGTTCGGGCCGGCGGAGTTCTTCGCCCTCGCCGTCTTCGCGTTCGCCGCGACCTCGTCGGTGGTGGCCGACAGCGCCATCAAGGGGCTGACGTCGCTGTTCATCGGCCTCGGCATCGCCGTGATCGGCATCGACGGCGTCTCGGGCGCGCCCCGGTTCACGATGGACTCGCCGAACCTGTTCGACGGCATCTCGCTCGTCACCGTCACGGTTGCGATCCTCGCGCTCGGCGAGGTCATCTACGTCGCCTGCCTCGAGCGCCACATGACGAACAAGGCGCTCATCCGGCCGACGGGTCGCCCGTGGCTGAGCCGCCGCGAGCTCAAAGAAGCGACCCCCGCGTGGCTGCGCGGCACCGCGATCGGCCTGCCGTTCGGCGTCATCCCGGCCGGTGGGTCGGAGATCCCGACCTTCCTGGCCTACGGCCTCGAGAAGCGACTCGACAAGCGCCGCAAGAACCCCATGTTCGGCAAGGGTGCGATCCGAGGGCTCGCCGCGCCCGAGGCCGCCGGCAACTCGACGACCGGCATGGCGATGGGCGCCCTGCTGGCTCTCGGCCTGCCGATCTCGGCGACCGCGGCGATCATGCTCGCGGCCTTCCGCCAGTACGGCCTGCAGCCCGGTCCGCTCCTGTTCGACCGCGCTCCCGAGCTCGTCTGGGCCCTGCTGGCGAGTTTCTTCATCGCGATGGTGGTCCTTCTCATCCTGAACCTGCCGTTCGCGATGCTCTGGGCGAAGCTCCTGCTGATCCCCCGCCCCTACCTCTACGCCGGCATCACGCTGTTCTGCGGGCTCGGCATCTACGCCACGTCGGGCTCGACGTTCGACCTCGTGATGCTGCTCGGTATCGGGCTGCTCGGCTTCCTGATGCGGGCGCTCGACTTCCCGCTCGCGCCGCTCATCATCGGCATGGTGCTGGGGCCGCTGGCCGAGACGAGCCTTCGGGACGCCGCGATGAGCGCCAACGGCGACTTCTCGGTGCTCGTGCAAGGACCCATCTCGATCACGCTCTACGCGCTGCTCGCCGCGGTCCTGGTGTTCTCGATCCGCGGCAGGGTCGTCGCGCGTAAGCGCGCCAAGGCCGCGGCGAAGGAGCTCGTCGACGCCTGATCCGAACATGACGAAGGCCCCGGTGCGTGTGCGCCGGGGCCTTCGTCATGCGATCGTCAGGGCGTCGGCATCCCGCCGTTGACGTTGAGCGTCTCACCGAGCACGTAGCTCGACTCCGCCGACGCGAGGAACACATACGCCGGGGCGAGCTCGGCGGGCTGGCCCATGCGTCCGAGCGGAGTGTCCTCGCCGAACTGCTCGAGCTTTTCGGGCGGCTGCCCGTCGGTCACCTGCAGCGGCGTCCAGATCGGACCGGGAGCCACGGCGTTGACGCGGATGCCCTTCGGCGCGAGCTGCTGGGCCAGGGCCTTCGTGAACGCGTTGATCGTCGCCTTGGTCGAGGCGTAGTCGACGAGCGTCTCCGACGGGGAGTACGCCTGGATCGACGTCGTGTTGATGATCGTCGACCCCGCAGGCAGGTGCGGCAGTGCCGCCTTCGTGATCCAGAACATCGCGTCGACGTTCGTCGAGAACGTGTCGTCGAACTGCTGGTCGTCGAGCGTGGTCAGATCCTTGTTGTAGATCTGCTTCCCGCCATTGTTGACGACGATGTCGAGTCCGCCGAGCGCCTCGACGGTCTTCGAGACGAGCTCGACGCAATAGTCCTTCTGCTTCAGGTCGCCGGGGAAGGTGAGGACGGTGGCGCCGGCCTCACGGAGGATGCCGGCGATGCGCTGCGCGTCCTCCTCCTCTTCCGGCAGGTACGACAGCGCGACGTCGGCGCCCTCGCGGGCGAAGGCGATCGCCGTAGCCGCGCCGATGCCCGAGTCGCCGCCCGTGATGAGCGCCTTCCGACCCGTGAGGCGGCCGGTGCCGCGGTAGCTCTCCTCGCCGAGGTCCGCCTTCGGCGCGAGATCCGCGTCGAGGCCGGGCTCCTCCTGGTGGCCCTTGCGAGGTTCGATCTCCGAGTAGAGCTCCACCGGATTCGTGAACGTGTACTGGTCGCGTGCCATCGTGCTCTCCTTCTTCGTGGTGGTCATAGTGGTCGTGATGGTCGTCAGCGGGCGTCGGCGTCGTCGCCGACCAGCTCGCGGATCGTGAGTGCCGCGCGGATGAGCGCGAGGTGGCTGAGTGCCTGCGGCAGGTTGCCGAGGAACGCGCCGTCGTCGGGGTCGATCATCTCGGCGAACATGCCGACGTCGTTCCCCGCAGCGACGAGCTCGTTCATCGCCGCGATGCCCTCGTCGTGCCGGCCGACGCAGACGAGCGCGGCCGCCCGCCAGAACGAGCACGCGACGAACGTCGCCTCCTCGTCGCGCATCCCGGTGTAGCGGAACAGGTGCGGTCCTTCGCCGAGTTCTCCCGTCAGCGCGTCGATCGTGCGCGACATCCGCTCGCCCCGGTCGAACCCGCTGAGCGAGTGGAGCAGGACGGACGCGTCGAGGTCGCGGCTGCCCTGCGCCATGACGTAGGCGCCGCGGGACTCCGACCACCCGTGCTCCTCGACCCAGGCGCGCACGAGAGATGCCTCGGCCGCCCACCGCTCGCTGCTCCCGGGGATCTGGCCGAGCTCCGCGAGGGCGACGGCGTCGTTGAGAGCCTGCCAGCATCCCATCTTCGACGAGGTGTAGTGGCGTTCCTCGGGAAGCTCCCACATGCCGGAATCGGGGTTCCGCCACGCGTCGCACACCTTGTCGGCGTACATCGACAGCATGCGTCCGGTCTCGACGTCGAGCGCGTTCCCCGCCTCGACGTACGCCCGGCAGATGGCGAACAGGTCACCGTACACGCCGAGCTGGACCTGCTCGCGGGCGGGGTTGCCCGTCACGACCGGACCGATGCCGCGCCACCCGGGCACGTCGTATTCGGTGACGTGCCCGTCGAGCTCGCCGTCGAGGGTGTACATGACGTGGAGCTCCGGCCCGTGCCGGCGGATCGTGCGCAGCAGCCACGAGATCGCCGCGTGGGTCTCCTCCCGCAGCCCGAAGCCGATGAGGGCATCGACGGTGTACGCCAGGTCGCGCACCCAGGCGAGCCGGTAGTCCCAGTTCTTCCCACCGGTGAGGTCCTCCGGGAGGGAGGTCGTCGCGGCCGCCGCGATCGCGCCGGTGGGACTGTGGATGAGCATCTTGAGCATGAGGGCGCTCCGCTGCACGTCGCGCGCCCAGGGCCCCTCGTACGAGAACTCGCGCGACCAGGCGCGCCACGCCTCGATCGTCCGGTCGATCCCGCGGTCGACGTTGTCGGGGTCGGGGAAGTGGATGGGCTCGTCGTGCGTGCCGACGATGATCAGCAGGTGGCGGCTGCCCTCGGCGGTCGTGAAGCCGCCCGCCAACCCCGTCGCGATGCCGTCCGCCGACGCCGCGGGCTCCGGACCGTAGTCGCGTCCGGTCACGCCGATCGTCGTGAGTCCCGAGCGCAGGATGCTGCGGTCGTTCGCGCGGTCGTGCCAGGGCGCTGCGGTCTTCAGCGATGTCCCCGGCTGCACGCGCCACCGGAAAGCGATCTCGCCCGTGACGCCGTCGACGCGGCGGGCGAGCTCCGCCCACGGCAGCCGGCCTGCGACACCCGTCACGAGAGCGTCGGTCACGGTGGCGGTGCCCGACGCGGTCGTGAACGTCGTGACGAGCACATTGGTGCGCGGCAGGTACCGCCGCCGTACCTCGTACTCCTCGACGGGTTCGAGCTCGATGCAGCCGCCGGCGTCATCGTCCAGCAGCCGCCCGAAGATGGGCAGGTCGTCGATGCCGGGGATCGGCATCCAGTCGATCTGTCCGCGGAGCCCGATCAGCGCGATCGTCCGACCGTCGCCGATCGGTGCGTAGCTGCGCAGGTCCTGGCCGGGGCCGATGTCGTCGAGGGATGCCACTGCTCGAGTCTCGCTGGGGCCGCGAAAGATGGGATGCCGGTTGACACCCCGTCGACGATGTGTGACGGGAGCTGGGGACGTCAGGCCGCCGCTTCGGCGCGCTCGGCGAGACCGTCGATCGCACCGCGGTACTCGTCGAGCATGCGGTCCGCCCCCATGCGCGGACGCGCCGCCAGCGCGGCCGCGCGATAGTCCGGCCGGCGCGCGATGACCCTCGTCCACGCGGACGCGATCGCCTGCGCGTCGTGCGGCGTGACGAGTCCGATGCCCGCCACCACCTGGGCGGAGTCCCCCACTGCCGTCGTGACCGGGGTCGCTCCGCTCGCGGCGCCTTCGATCAGGCAGAGCGGCGACGCTTCGCCGAACGCACTCGTCAGTGCGACGATGTCGGCCGCGCGGTAGACGCGGGGCATGTCGTCGCGGATCCCCAGCAGGTGGACGCGCTCGGCAGGAGCCCCCGCCTCCGCGATCGCCGCCGTCAGGGCGGCGTTGTCGGCGGTCATCCCCGCGCCGCACATGACGTACTGAGCGCGGCTGTCTCGCGCCGCGTGCACACCGACCGCGCGGAGGAAGAGCCCGGGATCCTTCATCGCGTCGAAGCGTGCGGCGAGGAGGATCACGGGGACGTTCGGCGCGATGCCGAGACGGGTGCGCAGCGGCATCCGCTCATGGGGCTTCGGACGGTAGCGGGCCAGGTCGATGCCGTTCGGGATCACGAACCTCTCCACGGACGGCGGCGTGAAGCGGGCGTAGGCGTCGCTCGTCGACTCGGCGCACGAGATGGTCGAGGTGAGTCGACCGGATGCCGCCAGCTCCCCCAGCCAGCGCATGGCGGGGCCCGAGTGGGTCGGGTCGGACCTGTGCAGGCACGCGGCGACCGGGACGTCGGGAAGGAGACCGCGGGCGTCGAGGGCGAGGAGGAGCCCGAGCGGCTGCTCCTTGAGCGTGAGGATCACGTCGGCGCGGGCGACAGCGGCGGCGGCGACGTCGAGCTCGGCGTCCGAGAAGCTCTCGGGGTCGGGCGGCAGGGCGCCCGCTTCGCGCCCGAGGTCGGACACCTCGATGCCCGCCTCGCGCAGCCACCGGTACCTCGGGTCGTCGCTCATCGGCTGCAGCGCACCCTCGCGGCGGGCCTGCGACGCGATCGAGAGCACCGCGTGCTCGTGCGATCCGTCGAGGTGGAGCCCGGTGATGACGTTCGTGTGCAGCACCCGCGCACCACCGGCGAACAGGCCTTCGTACAGCGACAGGACGCGAGGACGGCTCATCCCCCCATGCTCAGGGGATGCCGTGCGGAGCCGATGAACCCCAGATGTCCATCACGTGAAGTTCAGCGCGACGTGGTGACCGCGACCCACGCCGCCTCAGAGAACCCTGCGATCCACACGGCGAACACGACGAGGCCGACGACCGTGACGGCGGCCCACGTCCACAGCGGTGCGAGACCGCCGCCCGTGCGGCGGTGCACGACGACGGTGCGCCCGACGACGTAGACCCCGAGGGTGAGGACGAACGCGAGCGCCGCCCACCCCCACGCGAAGGGCGCATCGATGCCGCGGCCGCGCAGAGCGCGGTGGTCGAGGCACGCGAAGAGGACGGCGGCCGCGACGAGGACGACGTCGATCACGACGAGGAGGGCGAGAGCGGCGGCGATCCAGCCCGCGGGGGTGAGCCCGCCAGACGGACCCCCGAGCCGCACGATCGTCCGGGCGTCGAGGAACACCCCGGTGTACTGGGGCAGAGCGGATGCCGCGATGGCGAGCCAGATCCAGACGGTGCTGCTCGACGGGGTTCCGCTCCGGGCGGCACCGGCGGGAGCTGACCGGGGCTTCGCGGCGGGGGCGGCGGGCGCGGCTGATTCTGCCGGCTGTGCCGACGGTGCCGGCGGCGTCGTGATGGCCGGGGCGGCATCGGGCGCGGGGGTCGGCGCGACCGTGTCGGCAGCCCAGTCGGAGCCGTCCCACCACCGCAGCTGTCCGGGCTCCCCCGGATCGGCGTACCAGCCCGCGGGCGCCTGACGGCTCACCGCTCGCCCTCACCGACGTCGGCGGCGGGGCGGTCGCCGTCGCCGGTTGCCACGAGCTCCGCGCCGGCGTGGGCGAGCTCCGCCAGGGCCGCCTGGCTCGGCGCGGGCGCGACGCCGGCGATCAGGTCCGTGAGGATCCGCACGCGCCGGCCGTGCGCGATCGCATCGAGGGCCGACGCGCGCACGCAATGGTCGGTCGCGATGCCGGCGACATCGACCTCGACGACGCCGTGGGCGGTCAGGATGTCGGCGACCGTCTCACCGGCATCCGTCACGCCCTCGAAGAGCGAATAGGCGGGGATCCCCTGCCCCTTCTTCACGTGGTGGGTGACGGCGGAGGTGTCGAGGCCGGGGTCGTAGTCCGCGCCGGGCGTCCCGGCGACGCAGTGGACCGGCCACGAGTCGATGTAGTCGGGACTCGTCGAGAAATGCCCGCCGTTGTCTCCGTCACGGTCGTGCCAGTCGCGCGAGGCGACGACCACGTCGTACTCCTCGGCGTGTCGCGCCAGGTGGGCCGTGATCGCGGCGGCCACCGCGTCACCGCCGTCGACTCCCAGGGCCCCGCCCTCGGTGAAGTCGTTCTGCACATCGACGATGAACAGCGCTCGGGTCATGACTCGAGGGTACGACCAGTTGAGCGCGACGAGGACGGCGGATGCCGCGACTACCCTGGCGGCATGGACTCCCCCGCCCGCCAGACCACCACGACCGGCGGGATCCTCGCCGCATTCGGGATCGACGCCGTCCTCGTGACGGTCTTCGCCGCGATCGGTCGCGCCAGCCATGATGAGGCGGCGTTCGCAGGGCTGGCGACGACGGCGGGGCCCTTCCTGCTCGCGCTGATCGTCGGGTGGCTGGGCGTGCTGGCGTGGCGCGCGCCGCTGGCGGTGCGGCGCACCGGCATCCCGCTGTGGATCGTCACCGTCGCCGGCGGCATGCTCCTGCGGGTGTTGACCGGTCAGGGGGTGCAGGTGGCCTTCGTCATCGTCGCGGCATCCGTCCTGCTCCTGATGCTCGTGGGCTGGCGCGCCGTCGCCGCACTCATCGTGCGGCGACGCGCCCGCTGACCCCGCGCGTCAGGGCTCGAGCGTCCGCCGGTACTCGGCGCGCGACATCTCCTCGGTGACGGGTGGCTCCGGCGTCTCGTCGACGCCCGAGCGCGCGAGCTTCGAGGGCCACCAGATGGTCCTGCCGATGTCGTACGCGAGGGCGGGGACGAGGAGGGAGCGCACGATGAACGTGTCGAGCAGCACCCCGAAGGCGACGATGAAGGCGAGCTGCACGAGGAACAGGATCTGGATGACGCCGAGGGCGGCGAACGTCGCGGCCAGCACGAGCCCCGCCGAGGTGATGACCCCGCCCGTGGCGACCAGACCGCGGAGGATGCCGCGGCGCGTCCCGTGTCGGACCGACTCCTCCCGCACCCGCGACATCAGGAAGATGTTGTAGTCGATGCCGAGCGCCACGAGGAAGACGAAGCCGTAGAGGGGCACGGCCGGGTCGCCGCCGGGGAAGCCGAAGACCTCGGTGAAGACGAGCGCGCTGACACCGAGGGCTGCGGCGAACGACACGATGACGCTGAGGATCAGCAGGACCGGCGCGAGGATCGACCGCAGCAGGAGCATGAGGATCAGCAGGACCACCACGAGGATCACGGGGATGATCACCGTCCGGTCGCGGATCGACGTGTCGTTGGTGTCGAGGTCGACGGCGGTGGTGCCTCCCACGACCGCGTCGAGCGTGCTCCCGGCGATCGCGTCGCGGAGGTCCCGCACGGTCTGCTCCGCCGCGAGCGAGTCCGCCGCGTCCGAGAGCGTCGCGACGATCATCACGTCGCCGCCGTCGACGGTGGCCGTCGGCGCCGGAGTCCCTGGCGGGCCCTGCGCCGTGAGCACGAGCTCGCCGTCCTCGATGGTGGCGTCCGCCTGCCCGGCGGGAGCGTCGGCCGACACGACACCGACCGACTCGACCCCGTCCTGATCGGCGATGAGTTCGGCGGCATCCGGAGCCTCCGCCTCGGGGACGATCACGTACAGCGGACTGCCCGATCCCGCCGGGAAGTGTTCGGCGAGCACCGCCTGACCGTCTCGCGCCTGCGACGCCCCGAGGACCAGCTCGCTCGCCGGAACGCCGTCCGCCTTCAACTGTGTGACGCCGACGGATGCCGCCAGCAGCACCACGGTCGACACGATCCAGACGATCCGCGCGCGGCGCGCGACGAACCGCGCGAGACGTGCCCACAGACCGCGCGCAGGCTGTGTCAGGTCGATCGGGAGCTCGGTCATGCCCGCCTTGGGGATGAACGGCCAGAAGGCCGCGCGTCCGACGAGGGCGAGGAGAGCGGGGAGGAAGGTGAGCGCCGAGAGCATCGCGAACGCGATGCCGATCGAAGCGATGGGCCCGAGTGCGCGGTTGCTCGCGAGGTCGCTGAGCAGCAGGCACAGGAGGCCCGCGATGACGGTACCGCCCGAGGCGAGGATGGGCTCGACCGATCCCCGCCAGGCTGCGGTCGCGGCATCCCATCTCCTCCGGCCCTCCCCGATGGCCTCGCGGAAGCGGGCGACGTAGAGCAGCGCATAGTCGGTGGCGGCGCCGATCACGAGGATGAACAGGATGCCCTGCACCTGCCCGTTGAGGACGACGATGCCTGCCTTGGCGAGCCACCACACGCTCAGCAACGCCACGCAGAGGGCGAACACCGAGGTCAGCAGCACGAGGAGCGGAAGGAGCGGCGATCGGTAGACGATGACGAGGATGACGAACACCGCACCGAGGGCGACCAGCAGCAGGAGCCCGTCGATCCCGGTGAAGCCCGTGGCGAGGTCGGCGGTGAAGCCCGCAGGCCCGGTGACCCACGCTCTGACGCCGTCGGGCGCATCGGCGGCGACCAGCTCGCGGACCTCGCCCACGATGTCGGTCACCTCGCCGCCGGAGTCGATCGAGACCACCACCTGCGCCGCCTCGCCGTCTTCGGACGGGATCGCCGGTGAGACCTCCTGGACGCCCGTCAGATCCGCGATCCGGTCGGCGATCGTCTGGACGGCGTCGAGCTGAGGCCCGTCGAGAGCGCGGCCGGCATCGAACACGACGAGCGCCGGGATGGCGTCCCCGCCGAGGAAATCGCCCAGACGCTGCTGCACCTGCGTCGACTCCGCGCTCTGCGGCAGGAAGCTCGATTGGTCGTTCGTCGAGACCTCGTCGACCTTGCCGAAGTACGGTCCGCCGAGCGACCCTCCGGCCAGCCAGATGACGACGAGGACGAGCGGAAGCGCGATGCGCAGCCATCGCGAGGGCGTCGATGCAGGAGACATATACCTAGATTAGCTAGATATACGCTTTTTCAGCAATCAGGACCGAACAAAGAACACGATGATGGATGCCACGGTGGCGGCGATCCCGAGGGTCGCGCCGCCGAGGACGAGACCCGTGAGCATGTTCAGTGCTGGCGGGCGGCGGGTGAACCGCATCCGGTCGTGCCACCCGTGGCGATACCAGATCTTCGCGGTGTGGTCGGCCCCGATGCGGCTGCGATCGGACTCGTCGAGAGGAGCCGAGTTGACGTCTCCCTCGCTGTCGATCCAGCGGAGCGTCCGTCCGTCCTCGTCGAGATAGGCCTCGGCCGCCAGCCAACTCCCGTCGGAGGCCCACACGACCACGGCGACGACTCCGAGGACGACGGCAGCGCCGAATCCCACCCAGGTGAAGATCTCGAGAATCGCATCGAGGGCTTGTGTCACCCGTGTGTCCTCTGTTCTGGAGCCACCTAAGGGAATCGAACCCTTGACCTATTCATTACGAGTGAATCGCTCTGCCGTCTGAGCTAAGGTGGCGCGCTTCGCTCGCGCGTTGCACGATCATCGATCCTACAGGGTCTGAAGCGATGCTGCGAACGCAGGGATCAACCGGCCTCGCAGCGCACGTCACCGTCGGGCACCGTGCCCTCGTCGAAGTACGCGACGACCGTGTCGTCGATGCAGGCGTTGCCCTTGTTGAAACCGGTGTGCCCCTCCCCCACACGGGTGAGCAGGATGCCGGAGCTCAGCTGCTTCGCGAGCGCAGCCGACCACTCGTACGGCGTCGCGGGGTCGTTCGTCGTCCCGATCACGAGGATCGGCGCGGCACCGTCGGCGTGGATCTCGTTCCGGGTCCCGGTCGGCGGGTACGGCCAGGCGTCGCAGAGGTCGACGTCCGACGTCCAGTACGGCGCGAAGGTCGGCGCGTCCTTCGCCACCTCCGCGTTCGCCGCCGCGACGACGTCGTCGGAGTCCGGCGGGTAGTCCATGCAGTTGTAGGCCGAGAAGGCCTCGGTGGAGTTGTCGAGGTACCGCCCGTCGTAGCGGTTGTAGTACCGGTCGACGAGCTCGAACATCTCGTCGGCGTCACCCTGCAGGACCGCGGCGAGTGCCGATGAGAGCGTGCTCCAGTTCCCCTCGCTGTAGAGCGCCGACACGATGCCCATCACGAGGGCGTCCGAACCGAGCTTCCGTCCATCGGTCGCCGTCAGCGGCGCGGCGTCGACGGCGGCCAGTGCGTCGGAGAGCTGCTGCTGGGCGTTCGCGACCGGTCCGTCGAACGGGCAGTCGGATCCCTCGATGCAATTCTTCAAGAAGGCGTCGAGGGCGGACTGGAAGCCGACGGCCTGCCGCGCCCCGACGACCGCGCCGGGGATGGAGGGGTCCAGACCGCCGTCGAGGACGACGCGACCGACGTTCCGGGGGAACAGCTCAGCGTAGGTCGCGCCGAGGAACGACCCGTACGAGTACCCGAGGTAGGCGAGCTTCTCATCGCCGAGGACCCCGCGCAGCAGGTCGAGGTCCCGGGCGGCGTTCTGGGTCGTGACGTAGGGCAGCAGGCCGTCGCTGTTGACGTCGCAGGCGCGGGCGAAGGACCCGGCCGACGCGCGCTGCTCGGCGGATCGCTCCGGCGTACCCCGGGGGGCCGCCGGGATGTCGAAGAGGTAGTGGTCCATGGCCGTGGCGTCGAAGCAGCGCACGGGCGTCGACCGTCCGACGCCTCGCGGGTCGAACCCCACGACGTCGTAGCTGTCCAGCAGATCGCTGCCGACGGCGAACTCTGCCGCCTGCTGGACCAGGTCGACACCGCTCGCTCCGGGGCCGCCGGGGTTCACGAACAGCGATCCCTTCGACGTCCCGCCCGAGGCGAGGCGCACGATGATGGACAGCTGGATGTCGCCGCCGTCCGCGTCCGTCCAGTCCCGGGGAGCCGTCACGGAGGCGCAGTAATAGTCACCCTCGCCGATCCCCCGGCACTTCTCCCAGTCGACCTTCTGCCCGTAGTACTCCTCGAAGCCGGCCGGAGCCCCCTGCGTGATCGGGGTCCGGTCGGGACCGGGGCGAGCGGGAGCGGTGGGCGTGCACGCCGCGAGCAGTGCCGCGACCGCCCCGGTGGCGAGGAGAACGGATGCCGCACGGCGCCAGAACCCGCGGGTCACTGCGGGCGCCCCGTCGCGACCGTGATGAGCATGCTCTCGAGGGCGAGTGCAGGGGCGGCGTTGCCCTGCAGGTTCGTGCGTGTCAGCGCGATGGCGTCGAGCACCGTCAGTGTGTGCTGCGGTGTCCAGGCGGCGGCCATGGCGTCGATCTCCGGTGTCAGTTCGCGGTTGATGAGGTCGGTGTCCCGACCGAACTGGCGCATGAGGGTGTCGCGATAGAGGGATTCGAGATCGGTGAGCACCCGATCGATCCCGTCGCGCAGGCTGCGCGTGGCGCGCCGCTTCTGCTCGTCCTCCAGTGCGCTCACCTGGCTCCGAACGGCGGGGGGAACGGCGCCTCCGGGCGCGACCCCCAACGTCCGCAGGAGGGCCTCGCGCTCCCCCTCGTCACGGGTCGCCGTCAGCGCCTTGGCGTCATCGGTCGCAGACTGCACGATCGACGCGGCGACCTCGACGGCGTCGCCGACCCCGCGCACGCGGAGGACCCCCCGGAGGGTTCGATCGCGACGCTCGCGGGACGCGGCATCCGTCGCCAACCGCTGCGCCATGCCGATGTGTCGCTGGGCGAGCCGCGCGGACTGCTCCGCGATCGCCTCGTCGACGCCCGTGCGCTGGACGATCAGCCGCGCGACGTCGGCCACGTCGGGCTCACGCAGCCGCAGGATGCGCACCCGCGAGCGGATCGTGGGGAGGAGGTCGGCGTCGCTCGGCGCGCAGAGGATCCAGACAGTCTGCTCGGGCGGCTCTTCGAGGGCCTTGAGGAGGACGTTGCTCGTGCGCTCGACCATGCGGTCGGCGTCTTCCATGACCATGACGCGGTACCGGCCGAGGGAGGGCGAGAAGTACGAGCGCTCGACGAGCGAGCGGGCGTCCTTGATCGAGATGATGACGCCTTCGGTGCGGAGCGCCGCCAGGTCGGGGTGCGTGCGCGCCATGACCTGGCGCATCGCGTTCTCGTCGCCGGGCTCGGCGATGAGCGCCGCGGCGAAGGCATAGGCGAGGGTCGAGCGGCCCGATCCGGGCGGCCCGGTGATGAGCCACGCGTGGGCCAGCTGCGACGGATCGGATGCCGCTGCCCGCAGCTGAGCGACGGCCTCGTCCTGGCCCCAGACCTCGCCCCACGGGAGCGTGTCGACGGTGGTGGAGGTCATGCGGTTCAGCCTACGAGGTGCCGGCGACGCTCAGGACGAGAGTGCGGACAGCCGCTCGGACACCCGCGTCCGGATGGCGTCGGCGATCTCGTCGATCGGCTGCGTGGCGTCGACGACGAGGAAGCGCTCCGGCTCGGCATCCGCCAACGAGAGGAAGGCGGCGCGGACCCGCTCGTGGAACGCGCTCTTCTCGGCTTCGAGTCGGTCGAAGGGCTTGTCGGCGGCATCCAATCGTTCCCGCGCGGTCGCCGGGTCGACGTCGAGGAGGACGGTGACGTCGGGCAGCGCACCTTCGGCGGCCCACAGCGACAGGTCGCGGATCTCGCCGCCGTCCAGCACCCTTCCGGCACCCTGGTAGGCGACGGAGCTGTCGAGGTAGCGGTCCTGGATGACGACCTCGCCGCGCTCGAGCGCGGGCCGCACGAGCGTCGCGACGTGGTGCGCCCGGTCGGCCGCGTAGAGGAGTGCTTCGGCGCGCGGGGCGATGTCGCCGCGGTGGTGCAGCACGATGTCGCGGATGAGCACGCCGACCTCGGTGCCGCCGGGTTCGCGCGTGCGGACGACGCTGCGACCCTGCTCACGGAGCCACTGCTCCAGCAGGGTCGCCTGCGTCGTCTTACCCGAGCCGTCGCCACCCTCGAGGGTGATCCAGAGCCCGGAGGTCACTTCTTCTTCGCCGCCGGCTTGCGTGCGGCGGGCTTGCGGGTCGTGCGCTTGGGCGCCGGCCCCTTCGCGCGCTTCTCGGCCAGCATCTGCACGGCGATCTCGAAGGTGATGTCGTCCGCCGTCTGCCCGCGCGGGATCGTGACGTTGGTGGTCCCGTCGGTGACATAGGCGCCGAAGCGGCCGTCCTTGATGCGGATCGGCTTGCCGCTGACCGGATCGGCCTCGAACTCCTTGATGGAGGTCGCGGCGCGGTTCGCGTATTTGGGCTGCGAGTAGATCTCGAGGGCCTGCTCGAGCGTGATGTCGAAGATCATGTCCTCGCTGGCGATGCTCCGCGAGTCGGTGCCCTTCTTGATGTAGGGACCGTACGGGCCGTTCTGCGCCGTGATGACGGTGCCCGACTCGGGGTCGGTGCCGACTTCGCGCGGAAGCGACAGGAGCTTCAGCGCCGTCTCGAGATCGATCGTCTCGGGCGACATGCTCTTGAACAGCGACGCGCGCTTGGGCTTGGGTGCGACGACCTTCTTCGCACCGCGCTTGGGCTTGACCTCCTCGGCCGGCGCCTCCTCTTCGGGGAGGACCTCTTCGAGGTAGGGGCCGAAGCGGCCGTCCTTGATGACGACGTCGCGCCCGTTCTCGGGATTCTGTCCGAGGACGCGGTCGCCGCCGACCGGCGCGTCGATCAGCTCTCGCGCCTTCTCCGGGGTGAGCTCATCGGGCGCGAGATCCTCGGGCACGTTGATGCGGCGCGGGGTCTCGGGGTCATCGCCCGGCACCTCGAGGTACGGCCCGTAACGACCGAACCGCAGGACCGCGACGTCGCCGATCTTCGTCGAGTTGATCTCGCGTGCGTCGATGTCGCCGAGGTTGTCGACGATGTTGCGCAGGCCCACGTGGTCCTTCGAACCGAAGTAGAACTCGCGCAGCCACGCGGCGCGGTTCTGTTCTCCGCGGGCGATGGAGTCGAGGTCGTCCTCGAGCGCCGCCGTGAAGTCGTAGTCGACGAGGTCGGCGAAGTGCTCTTCGAGCAGGCGCACGATGCTGAAGGCGAGCCAGCTGGGCACGAGTGCCTGGCCGCGCTTGGACACGTACCCGCGGTCGAGGATCACGTCGATGATGCTCGCGAAGGTCGACGGACGACCGATGCCGTGCTCCTCGAGCGCCTTCACGAGCGAAGCCTCGGTGTAGCGCGGCTTGGGGCTCGTCGCGTGCCCCTTCGGCTCGACGTCGGTCAGCGTCAGAGCATCGCCGACGGCGAGCGACGGCAGCGACTGGTCGTCGGCGCGGTCGTTGTCGCTGCGCTTCTCGTCGCGGCCCTCTTCGTAGGCCTCGAGGAACCCCTTGAAGGTGTAAACGGTGCCGGATGCCGTGAACGTCGCCGTCTTGCCGGCGGCATCCGCGTCGATCGTCACGGTCGTGGTCTCGTACTTCGCGTCGGCCATCTGGCTGGCGACGGTGCGCTTCCAGATGAGCTCGTACAGGCGGAGTTCGTCGCGGTCGAGGCCGGAGGTGACCTCCTTGGGCGTCCGGAAGGTGTCACCCGAGGGACGGATCGCCTCGTGTGCCTCCTGCGCGTTCTTGGCGTTGTTGCGGTAGCTGCGCGGGTTCGCGGGCACGGCCTTGTCGCCGTAGAGCGCGACCGCCTGGGTGCGCGCGGCGGTGACCGCCTGCGCCGACAGAGCGGTCGAGTCGGTGCGCATGTAGGTGATGTAGCCCTTCTCGTAGAGCCGCTGCGCGACGCCCATGGCGTGCTTGGCGCTCATCGAGAGCTTGCGACCGGCCTCCTGCTGGAGGGTCGAGGTCGTGAACGGCGGCTTCGGGCTGCGCGTGCCGGGCTTGGCCTCGACGCTGACGACGGATGCCGCGCCCGACGCCTCGAGCGCTGCCGCCAGCTCGCGCGCCTGGTCCTCGGTGAGGACGACGACGGCCTTCTTCAGCGAGCCGGTGTCGTCGAAGTCGGTGCCGCGGGCCAGCGGCGCGCCGTCGAGACGGGCGAGCCGGATGGCGAAGGCATCCGATCCCTTGACGGCGGTGGAGTCGACGTCCCAGTACGAGGCGGAGACGAACGCCATGCGCTCGCGTTCCCGCTCGACGACCATGCGGGTGGCGGCGGACTGGACGCGGCCGGCGCTCGTGCCCTGGCCGACCTTGCGGCGGGTGACGTCGGAGACGTCCCAGCCGTAGAGGCGGTCGAGGATGCGTCGGGTCTCCTGGGCGTCCACGAGGGCGTGGTCGAGTTCGCGGGTGTTCTTCACCGCGGCCTGGATGGCGTCCTTCGTGATCTCGTGGAAGACCATCCGCTTGACAGGGACCTTGGGCTTCAGGGTCTCGAGGAGGTGCCACGCGATGGCTTCGCCCTCGCGGTCCTCATCAGTGGCGAGGAGGAGTTCGTCGGCGTTCTTCAGGGCTCGCTTGAGCTCGGTGACCGTCTTCTTGCCGCGGTCGCTCTCCACATAAAGAGGAGTGAAGTCGTTCTCGATGTCGATGGAGTACTTGCCGACGGAGGTCTTCTTCAGATCCGCGGGGATGTCCTTCTTGTCGGCGAGGTCGCGGATGTGTCCGACCGAACTCATGACTTCGTAACCGTCACCCAGGTATCCCTGGATCGAGCGCATCTTCGTCGGAGACTCGACGATGACGAGCTTCTTGCCCTGTGCCACGTGGCGTCCTTTCTTCGTTGCACACCATACACACCGAGTTGTCAAGAGCGCGCTGAGAGCCCCGCCGTCCCGAGCACTCAGGGCGACCCGGGTGGTGGCCCCGCGCGGGCGCGCGCCCGCGCGTCCAGGGGGCCGACGTCGATCGAGACCTCCACGGTCGCGATGAGTCCGTCGATCCGACACGCGGTGAGCGACGCGCCGTTCCTCGCCGCTACGTCAGCGGCACTCGCGCACGGTTCTCCCGGCACGAGTCCCGACGCCGTGTCTGCGGCGGCGAGGGCCGCGGCGTCGGCCGCTCCCGCCGCCCGCGCCGAGGATGCCGCGGCCGCTCCGGCGGCGACGAAGCCGACGGCCAGGGTGGCCGAGACCGCCAGGACCCCGACGGTCGTCGCAGCGCCCGCCATCAGTCGATCTCCGGGGCGGCGAGCGCGCACGAGGATGCGCGGAGGTCAGGCAGTGGCAGCGGCACTCCCGGCGCGGCGGAGAGGTCCGCGCACACGAGATCACCCTCGCGGCGAGTCGTGACGGCCGCGCCCGCGGCGAGGGCGGATGCCGCAGCCCGCACCCGCTCGGCGGGTTCCTCGCGGGCGGCGTACCGCGCAGCCTGGGCCGCGGCGTGCTCCAGCCGCACCTGCCGAGCCCCCACCGACAACGCGGAGACCGCCAGAACGATGACGAGGACGACGGCGGGGACCGTCACGGCGAACTCCGCCGCAACCGATCCCCGCTCGTCCCGCCTCATGAGACGGTGAGGGCGCGCCGGACCAGGTCGGTGAGGATGCCGCGCACCTCGTCCGAGCGCATGATGATCACCAGCAGCCCGGCGAAGGCGACGGCCGCCATCGTCGCGATGGCGTACTCCGCTGTCGCGGCGCCGGACTCGTCGGCGAACAGGTCGGCCGCGCGGCGGCGGGTCAGGGTGGGCAGGTCGTGGGATGTCATGATCTCCTCCGGTGTTTTGGGTGATGGGCACGTCTGGGCTCACAGCGTGAGCGGGGTCGAGGTGAGGACCGAGAGCAGCATCGGACCGACGCCGAGCAGCAGGAACGCCGGCAGGGTGCACACTCCGAGCGGGAGCAGGAGCCGTCCAGAGAGGGATGCCGCCCGCAGCCGCCCGTCGGTGCGCGCCGCCTGGCGGCGGGACGCGGCATCCGCTCGCAGCAGTTCGACGGCGGGCGCGCCCGCGGATCGGGAGAGGGCGAGGACAGAGGCGGTCCCGGCGGTGGGTTCGAGACCCGAGGCCGCCGCGACGACCTCGAGCGCCCGCGGGATCGAGACGCCGCCCGACAGGGCGATCGCGATCACCTCGGCATCGAGTCCGGGGATCTCGTCGCCGGGCTGCGCCCGTGCGACCAGTGCACGCGTCCACCGATGGGTGAGGAACATGAGCAGTCCCCCCGCGACGAGGCACACGGCGCCCGGCGGGGTGGCCAGGACTGAGAACGGGTCGAACCCCAGGGCGGCGCCGAGGCCGAGGGCCACGAGAGGGAGCCACGAGATGAGCCGCGCCGTCGTCTGCGGTTCGGCGAGAGCGGTGCGGACGTCGTCGCGCGCCTGATGAGCGTCGCGGAGCGCCTCGGCGAGACCTCGGAGACTCATCGCCAGGGGGGCTCCGACGACCGTCGCCACCTGCCAGGCGACGCCGATCTGCTGCCACATGCCGCCGCGCTCGGCGAGGGCGGATGCGGCTGATCCCCCGGCATCCAGTCGTTCGCACACCGCCGCGGCCGTCTCGTCACCGGCGTGGGCGAGGTGGCGCCAGGCGGCGGCCGGCGCGATGCCGGCCTGCAGGAGGACGGCGAGGCGCTGGACGACGCCGGCGACCCCCGCTGCGTCGGACGCAGCGCTGGCCTGGGCGGCTTTCCGCGCGTTCATGCGACGGCCTCGATGCCGAGGCGGTCGTCGCGCACGACGGGGCGCGCGATCCCCGTCACGCGGCGCACTCCGTCGCGTCCGCGTTCGATGTGGACGACGGCCCCGATCGCGCTGGCCGTCTGGCGCGCGAGCGCTCGATCATCCATCCCGGCGAGCGCACCCAACGCCTCCAGGCGGGCCGGGACCTCGGCGAGCCCGCTCGCATGGACCGTCCCCGCGCCGCCGTCGTGACCGGTGTTCAAGGCGGTGAGGAGCTCGCGGACCTCCTCGCCCCGACACTCGCCCACCACGAGTCGGTCGGGGCGCATCCGCAGGGCTTCGCGCAACAGACGCCCGAGCGCGATCGCCCCGACGCCTTCGAGGTTGGCCTGCCGGGCTTCGAGACGCACGTGGTGCGGGTGGGCGATCCGGAGCTCCGCGACATCCTCGATCGTGACGATCCGCTCCGACACGGGAACGCGTCCGAGCAGTGCGGCGAGCAGCGTCGTCTTGCCGGCGCCGGTGGCTCCCGTGACGAGGACGTTGGCACGCTGGTCGACGAGCCGTTCGAGTCGGGCGCCCATCGCCGCGTCGAACGCGCCGCGGCGACCGAGGTCGTCGAGATCGGGCATTCCGGTACCCGGGAGGCGGATCGAGATCGTCGCCCCCGTGCACGAGATGGGCGGCAGGACCGCGTGGACCCGCACGCCGTGCTCCCAACGCACGTCCGCACAGGGAGTCGCGTCGTCGAGGTGGCGGCCCCCGAGCGCGATGAGCCCGACGGCGAGCTCACGCACGGCTTCTTCGTCGAGCGCCCAGTCCGGGATGCGCTCCGGTCCGCCGCCCCGGTCGACGTAGAGGCCGTCGGTGCCGTTGACGAAGACGTCCGTGACGCCGGGGTCGGCGAGGTACCGGCGCAACGGTGCGACCACCGGATGCCGCGGCACCGGTCGCGGTATCGCGGCGACTCCGGTGCCTCGAGGGGCGGCGATGAACGGATGCGGCATGCCCGGAACGCTAGGCGGACGCCTCCGGCCCCGGACCTTCGACGTCGCCGGGCGTGGACGGAACGACGGTGTGAACGCGTGTGCAGAAAGCGACGACCGCGACCGTGAAGGAAAAGAGAAGGGCGGCACCCATTGGGGGAAAGGGTGCCGCCCACGCAACCGCGCTTCAGGGGGGATCAGCGCGATCGCGAAACCGAATCGATGTTCGGGCGATAACGATCTTACGCTCATCCTGGCTGGGATTGTGCCGCACACATGCCCAGCGCGCCGCACCCACTATCGGCGGTAGTCGCGCTCCTTGAGCCGAACCTAGAGTTGCCGCATCGCCGCACGAGGCCACGATGGCCTGCACGCAAAGGAGCGCCGCATGAGCAGCCAGATCGACCACCTCCTGAACGAGACCCGACGGTTCGCGCCCTCCGCGGACTTCGTTGCCGCAGCGAATGCGCACGCGGACCTCTACGACGCCGCCGCGGACCGCGAGGCGTTCTGGGCGGAGCAGGCCCGCAACCTTCACTGGCACACTCCCTTCACGCGCACGCTCGACTGGTCGAACCCGCCCTTCGCGACCTGGTTCGAGGACGGCGAACTCAACGTGGCGTACAACTGCCTGGACCGCCACGTCGAGGCGGGCCTCGGCGACCGTGTCGCCCTGCTGTGGGAGGGTGAGCCCGGCGACGAGCGTCGCGTCACCTACGCCGAGCTCACCGACGAGGTGAAGCGTCTGGCCAACGTGCTGACCGACCTCGGCATCGACGCCGGCGACCGGGTCGCCATCTACCTGCCGATGATCCCCGAAGCCGTCGCCGCCATGCTCGCCGTCGCGCGCATCGGCGCCATCCACTCCGTCGTCTTCGGCGGGTTCTCGGCTGACAGCCTGCGCTCCCGGATCGACGACGCCGGCGCGAAGCTCGTCATCACGAGCGACGGCGGGTACCGCAAGGGCAAGGCATCCCCACTCAAGCCGGCCGTCGACCAGGCACTCGGCGACCGCGG
Organism: Microbacterium sp. 77mftsu3.1; assembly: GCF_900100525.1. NCBI lineage: Bacteria > Bacillati > Actinomycetota > Actinomycetes > Micrococcales > Microbacteriaceae > Microbacterium > Microbacterium sp. 77mftsu3.1. The sequence continues at coordinate 196,390 of NZ_FNCR01000003.1, forward strand.
ACACGGACCGCAGGAGACCGTCGAGCACGTCCTCGTCGTCAAGCGCACCGGCACCGAGGTGAACTGGGAGGACGGACGCGACCTGTGGTGGCACGATCTGGTGCCGACGGCATCCGCTGATCATGTCGCGCAGCCGTTCCCGGCGGAGAACCCCCTCTTCATCCTCTACACCTCGGGGACGACGGGGAAGCCGAAGGGCATCCTGCACACGAGCGGCGGCTACCTCACGCAGGCGGCGTTCACGAACAAGGTCGTCCACGACCTGCACCCCGAGACCGACGTCTACTGGTGCACCGCCGACATCGGGTGGATCACGGGACACACGTACGTCACGTACGGTCCGCTCGCCAACGGCGCGACGCAGGTGATCTACGAGGGCACCCCCGACACCCCGCATCCGGGTCGCTGGTGGGAGATCGTGGCGAAGTACGGGGTGACGATCCTCTACACGGCGCCCACCGCCATCCGCTCCTTCATGAAACTCGGCAGGAGCATCCCCGGGCAACACGATCTGTCGTCGTTGCGCCTGCTCGGCAGCGTCGGCGAACCCATCAACCCCGAGGCGTGGATGTGGTACCGCCACGTCATCGGCGGGGATCGGACGCCCATCGTCGACACCTGGTGGCAGACCGAGACGGGCGCGATCATGGTGTCGGCGCTGCCCGGGGTGACCGAGACCAAGCCGGGCAGCGCGCAGGTGCCGCTTCCCGGCATCGGCCTCGACGTCGTCGACGATCAGGGCCAGGAGGTCGGCAACGGCAACGGCGGGCTGCTCGTGCTGACCGAACCCTGGCCGAGCATGCTGCGCGGCATCTGGGGCGACCCGGACCGCTTCAAGGAGACCTACTGGGACAAGTTCGCCGACAAGGGCTACTACTTCGCCGGTGACGGGGCGCGCCTCGACGAGGACGGCGACGTCTGGTTCCTCGGTCGCGTGGACGACGTCATGAACGTGTCGGGCCACCGCCTCTCGACGACCGAGATCGAATCCGCCCTCGTCGGCAACGAGGCCGTCGCCGAGGCAGCCGTCGTCGGAGCCTCTGACGAGACGACCGGGCAGGCGGTCGTCGCGTTCTGCGTCATCAAGGAGTCGTACATGAAGGCGAACTCCCTCGACGGGCTCGTCGACACGCTCCGCGCGTGGGTGGGCGACCAGATCGGTCCGATCGCGCGTCCGCGCGACGTCTACATCGTGACCGAGCTCCCCAAGACCCGCAGCGGCAAGATCATGCGCCGACTGCTGCGCGACGTCGCGGAAGGACGCGAGGTCGGCGACACGACGACCCTCGCCGACACCATGGTGATGTCCACGATCAAGGGGCAGGTGACGAAGAAGGACTGACCGCGCTCACCCCGCCGTGGCGGCGGGGACGACATCCCAGTGCTCGCGGATCAGTCCTCCGTCGACGCGGAAGATGTCGAGCGCGGTGTAGGGATCACCGGACGTGGCTCCGACGGCCTGCGACAGCGTCCACACGAGGTCGCCGTCCGCCAGCGACACGGTCGACTCCGTGGGCGGGAAGGACGCACCCCCGCCGAAGAACTGCTTGAGGGCGGCCGTCCCGTTCGGGGCGACGGGATTGTGCTGCAGGTAGTTCGGATCGAACGCACGGTCGAGGATGCTGACGTCGCGGTCCTTGAACAGCGTGTCGTACTCGTCGATAGCGGACACCCGATTCTTCTCCTCCTGCGTCTCGGTGGGTGCCGGCGACGGCGTGGCGGGCTTGTAGAGATCACTGAACATCGAGTTCGTGTTGCCGCTGGCGGCCTTGCCCTGCGCGACGGGTTGCTCGAAGGCCCAGCGCTCGACGATCTTGCCGCCGGCCAGACGGAAGACGTCGGCGGCCGCGAGCCCGGTGCGCTCATCGTCAGGGTCCGCGGTGATCTGATAGTGGACCGCGACCAGATCGCCGTCCGCGGCCGTGTGCTTGATGACGACCTGTGCGCCGGGGACGCTCTTGTGCGCCGCGGCGAACTGGGCGAGCAGGCCCGCGGGCCCCGCTTCGGCGTTCCCGCCGTGGGTCACGGCATCCTTCGCGACGCTCACGGCAGCGGCGGCCTGAGCCTCCGCCGAGTCGGGGTCGGCGAAAGCCGCGGAGAAGAGCCGCGTGACCGTGGCCAGGTTGGTCCCTTCGGTCGCGGGGTCATCGCGGTCCGCCCGCGCACCGCCTGCGGTCGCGGATGCCGCCTGAGCGGAGGGTCCGGCGTGGGGTGTGCCCGCAGCGGCCGCAGGTCCTCCTGCGGCGCACCCGGTCAGCAGAGCGGCGCCGGCGAAGACGGCGGCCGTGCGGAGGAGAAGGGACGACGAGACACGTGAGCTGGTCATGGCGACAGCGTGACGCGGACGTCTGAGTGCAGGTCCCCGACGAGGTATCAGCTCGCTGGGAAGATGCACTCGGTTCAAGAAAGCGAGAAGACGACCTCGACCTCGACGGGGCTGTCGATGGGCAGAGCCGCCACACCGACGGCGGAGCGGGCGTGTCGACCCGCGTCGCCGAAGATCTCACCGAGCACGGTGCTCGCTCCGTTGATGACGGCGGGGTGACCGGTGAACTCCGGTGCGGATGCCACGAACCCCGTCACCTTCACGATGCCGGTCAGCCGGTCGACGCCACCGACCGCAGCGGCCGCGGCGGCGATCGCGTTCAGCGCGCACTGCCGCGCGAGCGAAGCGGCCTCGTCCGCGGACACGTACCCCTCGCCGTCGCCCACCTTGCCCGTTGCGGGCATCGCGCCATCGACCATGGGAAGCTGACCGGACGTGTAGACGAGGTCGCCGTGGACCTTGGCCGGGATGTACGCGGCGAGCGGCGGGACGACGGAGCCCAGCTCGATGCCCAGCTCGGCGAGGCGTGCGGTGACCGACATCAGCCCTGACCGAACTGACGAGCGGCCACAGCCGCGGCATCCAGTCCCGCGTTGGCGGAGCCGTCGCCGCCCGAGGGACGCTTGAAGTAACCGACGAGGCCGCCTTCGGGGCCGGTCACCACCTGAACGAGCTCCCACCCCTGCTTGCCCCAGTTGTTGAGAATCGCCGCGGTGTTGTGGATGAGCAGCGGCGTGGTCATGTACTCCCACGTGGTCATTCGGGTCTCCCGGAGGTCGTGACTCGCGCGCCCGGACGGGCTCGACACAGGGACGGTCACCAAGGCATCGCCCAGCAATCTCCCTTACGATCAGCCTATGCCCCACTCGAAACGTACGGCCACCGGTGTGCTCGGAGGCCTGATGGGCCTCGTCGGCTTGAGCACCGTTGCGGGTCTCCTCGTCACGGCAACGATCACCCCGGCGATCGCGGTGTCCGGGTACGCGGCGTCGAGCGCGATCGAGATGTTCGACAAGATGCCGAGCTACCTCAAGATCGAGAAGCTCATGCTTCCGACGACGATCTACGCCAAGAACGACGACGGCAAGGACGTCAAGCTCACCGAGTTCTACGACCAGAACCGCATCCCGGTGACGTTCGATCAGGTCGCCCCGGTCATGTACGACGCGATCCTCTCGAGTGAGGACAAGAACTTCTACACGCACGGCGGCATCGACCTGCTGGGCACGCTCAGCGCGCTGGCGCGCAACGCGAGCTCGGGATCGAACCGCGGTGGCTCCTCGATCACGCAGCAGTACGTCAAGAACGTCCTCCAGCAGTCGTGCGAGGCGGAAGCCGTGGGCGCTGAGCAGGTTCGCGCGTGCTACGAGGAGTCGACGGCGAACAAGGGCACGCAGGGCTACCAGCGCAAAATCCAGGAGATGCGTTACGCGATCCAGCTGGAGAAGGAGTACTCGAAGGACGAGATCCTGATCGGGTACCTCAACATCGCGCACTTCGGTGGCACCGTCTACGGCATCGGCGCCGCGGCTCGCCACTACTTCGACACGACGCCCGACAAGCTCACGGTCGCTCAGGCGGCCGTCATCGCCGGCATGGTGCAGGAGCCGAACACGCTCCGCATCGACAAGCCGGGCGGCACGCTCACTGCGAAGGACGGCTCGCCTGTCAACGGCGAGGCCGACGGCTACCGCCTGACGAAGATCCGACAGGACTACGTCCTCAACCGCCTGCTGAAAGACAACAAGATCACGAAGGCTGAGCACGACGAGGCCATCAAGGCCCCGATCACCCCGAAGCTGACGTCACGTCCCCAGGGCTGCTCGGAGGCGAAGGGCGAGGAGTTCTTCTGCGCCTACGTCACCTCGATCATCCGGACCGACCCGGCCTTCGGTGAGACGAAGGAGGACCGGCTCGCGGCGCTTCGTCGTGGTGGTCTCAGCGTCTACACGACGCTCGACACCTCTCTCCAGTCGGCCGCGAACAAGGCCATCTCCGTCGTTCCCGGAAGCGTCTCGTACATGAACCTCGGCGCATCAGGTGTGCAGGTGGAGGTCGGAACCGGCCGCGTCCTGTCGATGGTGCAGAACCGTCCGTGGAGCGACCAGGCGGACGACAAGACAACGACCCAGGTCAACTACAACGTCCCCGTCAAGAACGGTGGCGGCAGCCACTCGGCGGGTTCGACCTACAAGGTGTTCAGTCTCATCAACTGGATGCAGCAGGGCCACTCTGTCAACGAGGTACTCAATGGACGCGTCGGCGAGAAGACAGTGCTGACCGGCTGTGAGGGGGGTACGCAGGAAGTCAAGACCGGTGAGGGCAAGGGCGCGATCGGAAACTTCGAGGGGAACCGTGGTTACACCGGGACGGTCGCCCGATTCACAAAGGACTCGCTGAACTCCGGCTTCCTCACGATGGCTGAGAAGATCTCCGTCTGCAGCACCAACCGCGTCGCCGGAGACCTCGGAGTCACCCTCGGCGACGGAAAGCCGCTGGATCAGTTCAACAACCCCTACGACGTCCTCGGGTCGCAGGCCGTCGCCCCGATCGACATGGCGAACGCCTATGCGGCGATCGCCTCGAACGGCACCCTGTGCGCCGCGAAGGCCATCGATCGCGTGGTCGACGCCAACGGCGATGAGCGTCCGATCCCTGACACGAAGTGCGAGCGCAAGATCAGCGAAGACGTGGCTGCCACGGCCGCATACGTGCTGCAAAGCGTGATGAGCGCCAGCGGCACCGGAAGTGGTGCGCGGACGTTCGACGGAGTACCGATCTTCGGAAAGACGGGCATCCACCAGTTCCTGCACACGTGGATGATCGGCTCCAGCACGAAGGTGACGACAGCGGTCTGGGTCGGCAACGTGGCGGGAGACGAGCGTCTCGAGAACCACTATGAAAGCGGCTACCGCCTGTCCCGCATCCGTAACTCCATCTGGCCCGCCATGCAACGCGCCGCCAACTCGGAGTTCGGCGGCGGCGAGTTCCCGAAGCCGGCGAGCGAACTGACCAAGCGGTCGTATGCGAGTTTGCCGAGCGTCATCGGTCTCGATACCGACGCCGCTCGCCAGCGGATCGAGGACGCCGGCTTCAGCGTCAGCGTCGGCGACCCGGTGCCGTCCCCCGAGGCGGAGGGCACGATCGTCGAGCAGTCGCCCGGCGCGGGCCGTGTCGTGTCGGGAACGACCGTCACGATCAGCCCGAGTGATGGCAAGGGCGTCGTCGTCCCCGGCGTCAGCGGCAACCCGAAGGACGCCACCGCGGCGCTGAACGCAGCCGGGTTCTCGAACGTCACGCTGAGTTGTACCGACGACCCGGGCGCGCCGACGCAGGGCGTCGTGACCGGAACGGATCCCGCCGCCGGCGAGACCGTCGCTCGAGACGCCGCCATCACCCTCAACTACCAGGCCAAGGCCTGCGACGGCGGGGGCGGGAACGACGGCCCGGGCAACGGCAACGGCAACGGCGGCCCCGGCAACGGCAACGGTCCGTGAGGCCCGCCGCACAGACCGCCCTCACTGCGCTCGGCGCGGTGGGGGCGATCGGCGTCGCCGCCGGCGTCTGGGGCGTCGGCATCGAGCGCTACCTCTTCACGCTCCGCCGCCATGACCTCCACGTCCTGCCGCCGGGCAGCCCGTCGGTGACCGTCCTCCACCTGTCCGACGCGCATATGGCGCCGTGGCAGCACCGCAAGCAACGCTGGATCGCAGAGATCGCCGACACGGTGCAGCCCGACCTGGTGATCAACACGGGCGACAACCTCGGTCATCAGGACGGGCTCGGCGGCATCCGTGCGGCCTTCGCTCCCCTGCGCGGCGTGCCGGGCTTCTTCGTCCACGGGTCGAACGACAAGATCGCCCCGAGCGCCCGCAACCCCTTCAAGTACTTCGAGGGACCATCGACGCACGTCGAATTCACGCCCTCGCTCGACACCGACGCGCTCGACGACTTCCTCACCGGACTCGGCGAGACACTGATCGACAACACGGCCGCCAGCATCCGTGTCGGCGGAGTCCGGATCGATGCGCTGGGTGTCGACGACGCCCACCGCGAGCTCGATGACCTCGACGCGGCATCGGCCGCCTTCCGCGCGCTCGGTGACGACGCGAGCGTCCGCCTCGGGGTCACGCACGCGCCCTACCAGCGGGTGCTCAACGCGTTCACGGATGCCGGTGCCGACCTGATCCTCGCCGGGCACACGCACGGCGGTCAGGTCCGCATCCCGTTCGCGAAGAAGGCCCTCGTCTCGAACTGCGACATCCCCCTCGATCAGGCCCGCGGCCTGACGCGGTGGTCGCACGATGGACGGACGGTGCCGCTCAACGTGAGCGCGGGTCTGGGCCATTCGATCTACGCCCCGGTGCGCTTCGGGTGCCGGCCAGAGGCATCCGTCCTGGTCCTCCGCGCCCGACGCGCCGACGATTCGCCCGAGGGGCGGTCGGCAGGGTAAGCTTGGGGGGTTGCCACGGGGTGTGGCGCAGCTTGGTAGCGCGCGTCGTTCGGGACGACGAGGCCGCAGGTTCAAATCCTGTCACCCCGACCGCAGAGAGGCTCCGCCGGATACCGGCGGGGCCTTTCGCATCCCTCCCCGGAGGGGCCATCTCACCTCCCTCGAAACGGAGCATCATGACCTCTCCCCGCCTCGTCGCGTTCGACCTCGACGACACGCTCGCTCCGTCGAAGACGGCCATCGATCCGCGCATGGGCGACCTGCTCCTGCGTCTCGCAGAGCGCGTCGAGGTGGCGATCATCTCGGGCGGTCAGCTGCAGCAGTTCCAGACTCAGGTGGTCGACCGGCTCCCCGAGACGGATGCCGCGACCCTCGACCGTCTGCACCTCATGCCCACGTGCGGCACGCAGTACTACCGCCTCACGACCGACGGCATCGAGACGGTCTACGCGCTCTCCCTGACCGACGACGAGAAGTCCCGCGCCCTCGCCGCGGTCGAGGAGGAGGCGACGCGTCTCGGACTCTGGGAGAGCGAGACCTGGGGTCCGATCCTCGAGGACCGGGGCTCGCAGATCACCTTCTCGGCGCTCGGTCAGTCCGCTCCCCTGGACGCCAAGACGGCGTGGGACCCCACCGGCGAGAAGAAGAACACCCTGCGCGACGCCGTGGCCGCCCGCATCCCGGACCTCGAAGTCCGTTCCGGCGGCTCGACGTCGGTCGACATCACGCACCGCGGTATCGACAAGGCCTACGGCATGCGCAAGCTCGCGGAGCAGACCGGCATCCCCCTCGAGGACATGCTCTTCGTGGGAGACCGCCTCGACGAGCACGGCAACGACTACCCCGTCCTGGCCATGGGCGTGACCTGTCACGCCGTGGAGGGCTGGGAGGACACCGCCGCGTTCCTCGACGAGCTGATCCCGACCCTCTAGGCCTCAGCGCAGGCGTCCGCCCGATTCGCGCAGGTAGCAGCGCGCGCACATCGACTCGTACGTGACCCGGTCGGGCGACAGCTCGTCGATCGCGACCTGGTCGCCGTCGAAGACGAAGCGCCCGCTGACCAGGCGCGCGTTGAAGAGTGCCTTGCTGCCGCAGCGGCAGATCGTCTTGAGCTCTTCGAGGCTGTGCGCGAGTTCCATGAGTCGCGCCGACCCCGGGAAGGCCCGGGTCTGGAAGTCCGTGCGGATGCCGTAGGCGAGCACCGGGATTCCGTCGCTCACCGCGACCCGCAGGAGGTCGTCGATCTGCTCGGGCTGAAGGAACTGCGCCTCGTCCACGAGCAGGCAGGCCACGTCGGTGCGGACGTCGGGCACGAGAGCCGCCTCGGCCTCGCGCTGCACGCGACGGCGGTGCTCGGCGAACAGCTCGCGGGCGTCGTCGTCCGGACCGATGAGGAAGTCGACCGTGCGCTCGACGCCGAGACGGCTCGAGATCTGGTCGGCACCCTTGGTGTCGATCTCGGGCTTGGCGAGAAGGACGTGCTGGCCGCGCTCCTCGTAGTTGAACGCCGCCTGCAACAGGGCCGTCGATTTGCCCGAGTTCATCGCGCCGTAGCGGAAGTACAGCTTCGCCACGGGCGCGACTCAGACGTTGATCTGCAGCGCGGCTGCCGTCTTCTGCAGCACCTCGTGAGCGGTGTCAGGAGCACTGTTGAGCGTCTGACCGTACGTCGGAATCAGCTCCTTCAACGTCGGCTCCCACGCGGCGAGGCGGTCAGGGAAGCAGGTCTTCAGAAGACCGAGCATGATCGACGCACCGGTGGAGGCACCCGGGGACGCACCCAGGAGGCCTGCGATCGACCCGTCGGCGGAGCTGACGACCTCGGTGCCGAACTGCAGCACGCCGCCTTTCTTCGGGTCCTTCTTCATGACCTGCGCGCGCTGGCCGGCCTGCAGCAGCTCCCAGTCCTCGTCACGCGCGCTCGGCATGAAGTCGCGGAGGGAGTCGACCTTCTTGCCGTGACCCTTCAGCAGCTCGCTGACGAGGTACTTGATGAGGCCCGGGTTGTCGATGGCGACCTTGAGCATCGGGAGGATGTTGCCGGGGCGCACCTGGGCGACGATGTCCGTCATCCGGCCGTTCTTCAGGAACTTCGGGCTGAACGTGGCGAACGGACCGAACAGGAGGGATGCCTCACCGTCGACGACGCGGGTGTCGAGGTGCGGGACAGACATGGGTGGCGCGCCGACGGAGGCCTGCGAGTAGACCTTCGCCTTGTGCTGCGCGACGAGCTCGGGCTTCGAGGTCTTGAGCCACTGGCCGCCGATCGGGAACACGCCGTAGCCCGAGATCTCGGGGATGCCGGAGCGCTGCAGGAGCTTGATGGCCCAGCCGCCCGCACCCACGAAGACGAACCGCGCCCGCACCTTCCCGGGGGTCCGGCCGACCGTCTGGCGGTAGGTGACCTCCCACGTGCCGTCCTTCTGGCGCTTGAGGTTCCGTACCTCTCGGTTGGTCTCGACATCCACGCCGGAGGCGGCGAGGTGCTCGAAGAGCTGGCGGGTGAGCGAGCCGAAGTCGACGTCGGTGCCCGCGGGGACGCGGGTGGCCGCGAACGGCTCGCCCTTGCGACGCTTCTGCATGAGCAGCGGCGCCCACTCGTTGATGACGCGGGAGTCCTCGGAGTACTCGATGCCGGCGAACAGAGGCTGCTCCTTGAGCACCTCGTAGCGCTTCTTGAGGAACGCGACATCCTTCCCGCCGCGGACGAAGGTCATGTGCGGCGTCGCGTTGATGAAGGTGGACGGCTCGTCGAGGACGCCGCGCTCGATGAGCGCGCTCCACAGCTGACGCGACTGCTGGAACTGCTCGTTGATGCCGATCGCCTTCGAGGGGTCGATCGTGCCGTCGGAGGACTCGGGGGTGTAGTTCAGCTCGCAGAGGGCGGCGTGGCCCGTCCCCGCGTTGTTCCACGCGTTGGAGGACTCCTGCGCGACCTCGGAGAGGCGCTCGAAGACGCCGATCTTCCAGTCCGGCTCGAGCTGCTGCAGGAGGGTGCCGAGGGTGGCGCTCATGATGCCGCCGCCGATGAGCAGCGCGTCGTACGTCTCCGTCGGACTCACTGCGGCGGGGCTGGTCGCCGCGGCGTTCTCTGCGGCGTGATCGTCTGCTCCGGGATTGTCAGTCACGGTCATCCAGTCTACGTCGCCGCTACGGTCCGGGTCGCCGCCCGCCGCCGGTCGAGGCGGCAGGAAAGCGTGTTCTTTCCCCTGATGAAAGGCGGATGCCGGGTGCCCGACCGCGCGCGGCGGGACCCGGCATCCGTCTCAGACGCGGGCGGCCAGGTCGGCGGCGACGAGCTCGGCGATCTGGACCGCGTTGAGCGCGGCGCCCTTGCGGAGGTTGTCGTTGCTGATGAAGAGCACGAGACCCTTGCCCTCGGGCGCGGACTGGTCGGCGCGGATGCGTCCGACGAGGCTCGGGTCGGCTCCGGCCGCCGCGAGCGGCGTGGGGACGTCCGCGAGGGCGACACCCGCGGCATCCGCGAGGACCTCACGGGCACGGTCGGGCGTGATGTCCTCGGCGAACTCGGCGTGGATCGAGAGCGAGTGGCCCGTGAACACGGGGACGCGCACGCACGTGCCGGCGACACGGAGGTCGGGGAGCTCGAGGATCTTGCGGCTCTCGTTGCGGAGCTTCTTCTCCTCGTCGGTCTCGTTGTCGCCGTCCTCGACGAGGTTGCCGGCGAACGGGATGACGTTGAACGCGATGGGGGCGACGTACTTCTCCGGTGCCGGGAAGTCCACGGCGGAACCGTCGTGGACCAGGCCGATCGCCCCGCCCTGAGCGACGACCGACTCGACCTGGCCGAGGAGCTCCTCGGCGCCGGCGAGGCCGGAGCCCGAGACCGCCTGGTACGTGCTGACGGTGAGCCGGACGAGGCCCGCCTCGACGTGCAGCGGCTTCAGGACGGGCATCGCCGCCATCGTCGTGCAGTTCGGGTTGGCGATGATGCCCTTGGGCAGGTCGTGGATCGCGTGCGGGTTGACCTCGCTGACGACGAGCGGCACCTCGGGGTCCATGCGCCAGGCGCTCGAGTTGTCGATGACGACCGCGCCGGCCTCCGCGAAGCGGGGAGCGTGGGCGCGCGATCCGGTCGCCCCCGCCGAGAAGAGGGCGATCTGGATGCCGCTGGGGTCCGCCGTGGCGACGTCCTCGACGAGGATCTCCCGGCCGTCGACCACGATCGTGGAGCCCGCCGAACGTGCCGTCGCGAACAGACGCAGCTCGCGGATCGGGAAGGCGCGGTCGACGAGGATGTCGCGCATCACCGTCCCGACCTGGCCGGTGGCGCCGACGACGGCGACGGAGAATCCCGATTCGGAGAAGACGGTCATGGTGCGGTTCCTCGAGGGTGCGGCGCCGCGCGACGGGACGTCGCGGCAGGGCGCAGGAGAGCGGGTTCCGGCGATTCTACCGGCGCACCGGGTACCGCGATCCGCATGTGTCGCCGCGGGACGTCACACCCACGCGCTGAGCTTCTCGGGGTTCCGCATCATCCAGACATCGGTGATCCGCTCACCGTCGGTGGCGAAGGTGACGGCGGCGACGATGACGCCGTCGACCCGGATCGCATAACCGAGCCCGTCTCCGGTGATGGCCGGTTCGTAGGTCGCGGTCGGCTGCTTCGCCGCGAGCCCGAGAAGGAAGCGCGCGACGTGGTCTGCCCCGCGGACCGGCCGCCGCGCGGCGGACACGATCCCGCCACCGTCGGAAACCAGGACGACGTCGGGCGCGAGCACACGGACGAGGGCGTCGAGACTCCCGCTCGCACTCGCCGCCGCGAAGGCTGCGATCAGTTCGTCGTGACGACTCCGCGGGACGCCGGCCCCCGCGCGGCGTCCGACGTGACGACGAGCGGATGCCGCCAGCTGGCGGCACGCGGCCGCGGACCTCCCCAGCACCCCGGCGATCTCGGCGAACGGCACCGCGAACACCTCGTGCAGCACGAACGCCACGCGCTCGGCGGGGGTGAGCGTCTCCAGCACCAACAGCAGCGCCGTGGACACTTCCTCCGCCCCGACGACGACGGCGGCGGGGTCGCCGCTCGCCGTGCCGACCGGAATCGTCTCGGGCAGCCACTCCCCCACGTACGTCTCATGCCGGACTCGCGCGGAGCCGAGGACATCGAGACAGATCCGCCCCGTCACGCGCATGAGCCAGCCGCCGGGGTTCTCGATGGCCTCGCGCTCGCCCGCGTCCAACCGGAGCCACCGGACGTAGGCCTCCTGCGCCGCGTCCTCGGCGTCGGCCAACGTCCCGAGCATGCGGTAGGCGGCGGCGACGAGCGTACGGCGGTAGGCGTCCACGTCGCCGATCCGGCGGGTCGCGGCATCCGTCATGACGATCTCCGTCCCGGGCCTCACATTCGCGGAGGCTGCGTCGTCACCACAGTGACACACCTTCGGAAGGGACGACATGAAGATCGCAGTGGCAGGCGGGACCGGCACAGTGGGACGACTCGTGGTGGAGCGGGCACGGGAGGTGGGGCACGACGTCGCCGTCCTCTCGCGTGCCGCGGGGGTGGACCTGCGGGACCGCGCAGCCGTCGAGCGCACACTGGCGGGGGCGGATGCGCTCATCGACGTGGCGAGCGTCGGCACGACCAGCGCGGCAACGGCGACGGAGTTCTTCTCCGCGGCATCCCGCGCCCTTCTCCACGCGGCGGCGCGCACCGGGGTCGAACACGCGGTACTGCTGTCGATCGTCGGCATCGACCGGAATCCGAACGGGTATTACGCCGGCAAGGTCCTGCAGGAGCGCTTGTTCAAGCAGAGCGCGGTGCCGTGGAGCATCCTGCGGGCGACGCAGTTCCACGAGTTCGCAGGGCAGGTCGCCTCGCAGGCCCGTCTCGGGCCCGTGCAGCTGGCACCGCGGGCGCGAGCGCAACCGGTGGCCGCGGCGGCGGTCGCCGCGCGGCTCGTCGACCTCGCGGTCGCGGGCCCGCAGGGGCGGGTACCGGACCTCGCCGGTCCCCGCGAGGAACGCCTGGACCGGATGATCCGGGCCTGGATTCGCCGGGACGGATCTCGGCGGCTCGTCGTCCCGGTGAGCATCCCGGGCGCTCAGATGCGCGGCATGCGCGAGGGCCTCGCCCTGCCGGGACCGGGCGCCACCATCGCCGGGCCGAGCTTCGACGAGTGGCTCGACTCTCAGCGCTGACGCGTCAGCGACCGGTGCCGGCGTGGACGACGGCTTCGGTGTCGCCGTCGAGTCCGTAGGCGGTGTGCACGACGCGCGCCGCCTCGGCGAGGTCATCGCCTCGGACGACGACCGAGATGCGGATCTCCGAGGTCGAGATCATCTCGATGTTGACGCCCGTCGTCGACAAGGCCTCGAACAGCGTCGCCGAGACGCCCGAGTGCGTACGCATGCCGGCGCCCACGACCGAGAGCTTGCCGATCTGGTCGTCGTGGACGAGCTTGTCGAAGCCGACCGCGCTCTGCTCGACCGACAGGGCGCGCAGCGCCGTCGACGCCTCGGCCTTGGGGAGCGTGAAGGAGATGTCGGTGCGGCCGGTCGCGGCAGCCGACACGTTCTGCACGATCATGTCGACGTTCGCGCCGGACTTGGCGACGATCTTGAAGATGTCGGCGGCCTTGCCGGGGACGTCCGGGACGCCGACGACGGTGATCTTGGCCTGACTGAGGTCGGTGGCGACACCGGTGACGATGGGCTCTTCCATCTCTTCTCCCTCTTCGTGGTCGGGGGCGGTCATCCCCGCACCGAGAACATAGGTGCCGATGCCCGAACTGAAGGTCGAGCGGGCGTGAATCATGACGCCGTGGCGGCGGGCGAATTCGACGGCGCGGATGTAGAGCACCTTCGCCCCGTTCGCGGCCAGCTCGAGCATCTCCTCGGACGTGACGGTCGCGAGCTTGCGTGCCTTCGGCACGACGCGGGGGTCAGCCGTGAAGATGCCGTCGACGTCGCTGTAGATCTCGCAGACGTCGGCGTTCAGCGCGGCGGCGAGGGCGACGGCGGTCGTGTCGGACCCGCCGCGGCCGAGTGTCGTGATGTCGCGGGTGTCGCGACTGAACCCCTGGAAGCCCGCGACGATGACGATGGCTCCCTCGTCGAGGGCCTCGCGGACGCGAACCGGAGTGACATCGACGATGCGCGCGGCACCGTGGGAGCTGTCGGTGATCATCCCGGCCTGGCTGCCGGTGAACGAGCGCGCCTCGAAGCCCATCGAGTTGATCGCCATCGCCAGCAGCGCCATCGAGATCCGCTCGCCGCTGGAGAGCAGCATGTCGAGCTCGCGCGGCGCCGGCAGGGGCGAGACCTGGGAGGCCAGGTCGAGCAGCTCGTCGGTCGTGTCGCCCATCGCGCTGACGGCGACGACGACGTCGTGACCGGCACGTCGGGCGTCGACGATCCGCTTCGCGACGCGGCGGATGCTCTCGGCGTCGGCGACGGACGAACCGCCGTACTTCTGGACGATCAGGGCCATGTCGGATACTCCCGGGTGGATGCCGGGCGCAGCCGGCGGGCGGTGACGCACGCCCGCTCCCATCCTAGGGAGGACGACGTACGCGCTCGGCCATGTGACGTCCGCCCGAGCACCTCATTTAGGCTGGACGGCATGGGACGACGCCAGTTCTTCACGTCGCTGCAGGCGCTCGTCCGGTCCCCCGAGAACTCGGCTCCGCACACCGAGATGCTGCCGGTGATCGACGACGCCTTCGCCGTCGGGGTCCTCGATCTCAGCATCCGCATCGGGGAGTCGATGCTCTCCTCGGGTGCCCCGGCGAGCGAGGTCACGCTCACGATCGTGCGGGTCGCCGGCGTCTACGGACTCGACCCGGTCCACGTCGATGTCAGCTACAACTCGATCACCGTCGCGCACCACCGGAGCGGCGCCGACAAGCCGATCACGCTCATGCGCGTCGTCCGCAGCCAGGCCCCCGATCACGCCCGCCTGCAGCGACTGCAGGCCCTCGTCACCCAGATCAGGGGCGGGATGCCGGTCGACGCCGCCCGCGCCGAGTTCCGCGTCGTGCGCCGCACGCCGTTCGCCTACCACCCGCCCGTCATCGTCACCGCGCAGGCGCTCCTCGCGGTCGGGGTCGCGGTGATGTTCGGGGCAAACTGGCTCGTCATCCTCCTCTCCTTCATCGCCGCGGGAGGAGCAGCGATCACGCAATTCCTCCTCGGCCGGGTCCACGTTCCCTTCTTCTTCAGCCAGGTCGCGGGCGCGTTCGCCCTGACGCTCATCGCCGCCATCGCCCCCAGCCTCGAAGCGACGGGGTGGCCGGTCGCGCAGGACATCAAACCGACCGTGATCGTCGCGTCGGGAATCGTGCTGATGCTCGCGGGGCTCACCGTGGTGGGCGCCGCGCAGGACGCGATCGACGGGTTCGCCCTGACGGCGACAGGCCGCATCCTCGAGCTCATGACGCAGACCCTGGGCGTCGTCCTCGGCATCCTCGCCGGCCTCGAGACCGCCCGGGTGGTCGGCGCCGGAATGGATGTCCCCAACGACCCGCTGCCGTTCGGCCCCCTCCCGCTGCAGTTCGTCGGCGCGGCGCTCATCGCCGTCTCGGTCACGATCTACAACGGCGCGGGCCTGCGGGTCGTGGCCGTCAGCGTGGGTCTGAGTGTCGTCGCCTGGGCGGGGTACACGGCGGCATCCGCTCTCGGCTTCGAGACGGCGGCCGCCAGCGGCGTCGGCGCCTTCGCGGGGAGCCTCGTCGGCATTCTCGCGGCCTACCGGCTGCACGTGCCGTCGGTCGCGATCACGACGGCGGCGATCCTCCCCATGGTCCCCGGAGCCGCCGTCTTCCGCGGTCTCCTCGGCGTCGTCGAATCGGGCAGCAGCACCGCCCTGCTCCTGTCGGGGTTCACGACCCTCGCGTCGGCAGCGACGGTGGGGATCGCCCTCGCGGTCGGCGCATCGCTCGGCATCTACGTCGGTCAGCCGCTGCGCGCCTCGCTCGGCACCGTGATCCGTGCCCGGGCACGTGAGCGCTCCTGACCTCCCCTAGGCTCGCCGCATGAGCTCTGCGAGTGACGAGATCTGGAACCGTGCCGTCGACCTCGACGAGCCCATCTCCCTGCCCGGCGACCTCGCCGTCCGACGGGTCCTCACCTTCCACGCTGCGGTCCAGGGCAGCGGCTTCTGGAACGCGATCGAAGCGCACTCCGCAGATGAGGAGTTCCCGCTCGACGCCGTAGCCGAGGGCTACCGCACGCTGGGTCTCGAGCCGACCGCCGAAGCCGTCGACCGCGCCGCAGCCGAGTACGACGAAACCGCGGGCATCGGCGACGACGATGCGTGGCGCGAAGCCGAGGAGCGCGTCACCGAGGAGTACCGCATCGAGGACGAGGACATCGCAGCCGCCGTCGAGCGTACGCTCGCGCAGGAGCCGGAGCTGTTCGCCCCGACCGACTGAGCTCAGACCGCGCGGCGACCCTCGAACGCACGACCGAGGGTGACCTCGTCGGCGTACTCGAGGTCACCGCCGACCGGAAGACCCGATGCAAGCCGGGTGACGCTGATCTCGAGCGTCCGAAGCAGGCGACTGAGGTACGTCGCCGTCGCTTCGCCTTCGAGGTTGGGGTTGGTCGCGAGGATGACCTCGGTCACCGTGCCGTCGGCGAGTCGCTGCATGAGCTGCGCGATCCGCAGATCGTCGGGGCCGATGCCCGCCATCGGACTGATCGAGCCGCCGAGCACGTGATACAGCCCGTGGAACTCACGGGTGCGCTCGATCGCCGAGACGTCCTTGGCGTCCTCGACGACGCAGATGAAGGTGCGGTCGCGGCGCGGGTCGCGGCAGATCGAGCACTGGGTCTGCTCGGAGACGTTGCCGCAGATCTCGCAGAACCGCACCCGTTCGCGGAGCTCGGACAGCAGCTGCGCCAGTCGCGACACGTCGAAGGACGGGGTCTGCAGGATGTGGAACGCGATGCGCTGCGCCGACTTCGGTCCGATGCCGGGAAGGCGTCCGAACTCGTCGATCAGGTCTTGGACGATGCCGTCGTACATGGGTCAGTTGAACCTCGTCGGAGGGGTGTACGGCTCTTCACGGACGAAGCGCGCACCGAGGAGCTGGCGGACGGCGGCCTCGCCGACCCGCTCGATCCCCCCGGGACGGGGTCCGCGGGGCGGTTCCGGGGCGAGCCGGGGAGGCGGCGTCCGCACGGGGACCGGCGCGTCGGCGTCCACGGGAGGCGGCACGTCGTCCTCGTCGTCGTCGGTCGGCGCCTCGGCGGGAAGGACATCGCCCTCGCGCTCCACGGTGAGCGTACGGACGGGCGACGGTGCGGCATCCTCGGGCTCGTCGTCCACGGGGAACTGGGCGGACGGAGCGCCGTCGTCGGTGGGGATCGGGGCGACCGCCCACTCGGTGACGGGCGCTGCCGCAGCCGGCGCGGACCGGGGCGCCGAGGCGGGACGGGATGCCGCGGCAGGGGTGACCCCGTACCCGCCCTCGGGTGCGTCGGGCTCGGGGGGCACGTCGGGACCGACGCCCCCGGGCGGGGGCGGGGTCGGATCGGTGTCGTGACGGGTAAGGTACTTCACCCGCACGCCGAGCACCGACAGGATCGCGGTGCGAAGATCTTCGCTCGGCCCCTTGCCCGCGGAGAGCTTTTTGAACGATTGCACGTCGGAGTGGCTCTGGAACGAGAGGGTCAGGATATCGCCCTCGGCGTACGCGACCGGGCGCGAGGCCGTCGCGATCATCCACGAGGTGCGACTGATGTCCTCGAGCCGGCGGAGGATCTCGGGCCAGGAGTCGCGGATCTGCTCGAACGTGACGGGCCCGGTGGGCACCGCCGGCTCGGGAGCGGCGGCGGGCGCGGGCGACGCGGGTTCGGCGACAGCGGAGGACGCGGGAGCCTGCGCGACGGCCGGAGCGGGTGCCGTGGCCGGCGCGTGGGCGACGGCTGGTGCCTGCGCAACGGGAGGTGCCGCGACGGGAGGTGCCGTGGCGGGAGGGGGTGACTGCGCCGGAGCCGCCGCCTGCACCGGTGCAGCGGGAACGGGCGCTGCGTGAGCCCCGGCATCCGTCGCCGCGAGGACGCGCGCGACGAGGAGCTCCAATTGCAGGCGGGGCGAGGTCGTACCCGTCATGTCGTCGAGGGCCGTCACCACGAGATCGGCGATCCGCGAGAGCCGATCGGTGCCGAAGGCCGCCGCCTGGCGGGCCATGCGCTCAAGCTCGTCGACCGGCACGCCGCGCAGCACGGCGCGGGCGCCCTCGCCGGTCGCGGCCACGATGATGAGGTCGCGCAGGCGCTCGAGCAGGTCGTCGACGAAGCGTCGCGGATCCTGCCCCGTCTGCACGACACGGTCGACGGCGCCGAACGCGGCCGCGGCGTCATGGGACGAGAAGGCGTCGACGACCTCGTCGAGAAGCTCGGCGTGCGTGTATCCGAGCAGCGCGACGGCACGCTCGTAGCCGACGGCACCGTCCTCGGACCCGGCGATGAGCTGATCGAGCAGCGACAGCGTGTCACGCGGCGACCCGCCGCCCGCACGGACGACGAGGGGCAGGACGCCCGGCTCGACCGAGACGCCCTCGGTCTGGCAGAGCTGCTCGACGTACTCGAGCATCGCGGCCGGCGCGACGAGGCGGAACGGGTAGTGGTGGGTGCGCGAGCGGATCGTCCCGATGACCTTCTCGGGCTCGGTCGTCGCGAAGATGAACTTGACGTGGGCGGGCGGCTCCTCGACGAGCTTGAGCAGCGCGTTGAAGCCCTGCGCCGTGACCATGTGGGCCTCGTCGAGGATGAAGATCTTGAAGCGGTCGCGGGCGGGCGCGAACACCGCGCGCTCGCGCAGGTCGCGGGCGTCGTCGACGCCGTTGTGGGATGCCGCGTCGATCTCGACGACGTCGAGGGAGCCGCCCCCGCCGCGGCTGAGCTCGACGCATGAGTCGCACGTGCCGCACGGGGTGTCGGTGGGGCCCTGCGCGCAGTTGAGGCAGCGCGCGAGGATGCGCGCCGACGTCGTCTTGCCGCAGCCGCGCGGACCCGAGAAGAGGTAGGCGTGACCGACGCGGTCGCTGCGGAGCGCCGTCATGAGGGGCTCGGTCACCTGGCTCTGCCCGATCATCTCGCCGAAGGTCTCCGGGCGATAGCGGCGGTACAGAGCGGTGGTCACCACAACAGACTACGGCGTGGCACCGACATCCGATCCGGTGCCCGCCCGTCGACCGCGGCGGCGATCGCGTCGCGGTCGGCACCCGCGGCCAGCATCGCGGCCAGGAGGATGCGCGCCTGACCCGGCCGGAGGGTCGGCGAGTGCACGGTGCCCGCTGCGGCGAGGTCGGCTCCGCCTCCTCCCCCGCCGTAGGACGGGACGAGCACCCCCCGCGGCACGCGGCTCGACACGATGACCGGGATGCCGTCCGCCACGGCATCGCGGACCGCCGCCACGACCGTGGGGGTCGTGTTCCCCGACCCGAGCGCCTCGAGGATGATCCCGTCGGCGCCGGCGGCGAGGCTCGCCCGCAGGTGCACATCGTCGGCGCCTGGCGGGAGCGCGACGACGTCGACCCGGAGCCCGGAGACGTCGCCCGTCGCGTGCGGCGGCGCCCCGGCATCCCGCCGTGCGTAGCCGAAGGCGTCGGCGCGGTCGGTGGTCAGCTTCGACAGCCCCCACGTCGAGAGGATGCGGCCGCCGAAAGCCACCCACACGCCGGGGACCGCGGCCCGGGTCGCCGCCAACGCGACCCGGATGTTGTCGGGGCCGTCGGACGCGGGGTCGTCGGCGGTGAACTGGGCGCCGGTGAAGACGACGGGGATGCGCGGGGCGCCGACCTGGATCGCCGCCAGGAGCGAGGTCTCCTCCAGGGAGTCCGTCCCGTGCAGGACCAGGACGCCACGCACCGCGTCGTCGGCGACGGCGTCGGTCACCGCGTCGACGATCAGCTGCATGTCCGCGAGGGTGAACGTCGCCGAGTCCGCGGCGAGCGCGTCGACGAACCGGACGTCGTCATCGGGGGCGAACCCGTGGAGGAGAGCGCCCCCGCCGAGGACGGGAGCGCTCGATCCGTCCGGCGACCGGCGGCTCGCGATGGTGCCGCCGGTCGCGATGACGACCAGGTGCTGTGCGCTCACGCGCCGCTCTCGTCGGTGCGCTGCAGCGCGGCGAGGGTGCCGGTCTGCTCGGCCGCCAGCATCCGGATGCGGTCGCGCAGCAGGAACCATCCCCCGATGAGCGCCGGCACGATGACGATGAGCGAGCCCACGGTGAACGTCCCGATCGGGAAGTCCAGCGCCATGAGGACGATGACCGAGACGAGGAACACGAGCGTGATCCATCCCGTGTAGGGCGCCCCCGGCATCCGGAACGAGGGGCGTTCCATCACTCCGGCCCGCGCCAATCGCTGGAGCTTGATCTGGCAGAGGATGATGACGCCCCAGGCGCTGATGATGCCGAGCGCCGACACGTTCAGGGCGATCTCGAACGCCTGGGAGGGCACGACCGCGTTCAGGACGACCCCGAGCAGGGTCACGGCCGCGGTGACCGCGATGCCCATGTAGGGGACGCCGGCGCGGTTCATGCGCATGAGGGGCGCGGGAGCCGAGCCCGTCACGGCCATCGAGTGGAGGATCCGGCCGGTGGAGTACAGACCGGCGTTCAGCGACGAGACGACGGCGGTGAGGACGACGAGGTTCATGATGACGTCGGCGCCCTCCACTCCGATCGAGCCGAAGAAAGTCACGAAGGGGCTCTCACCCGACTTGTAGCTCGTGAACGGCATGAGGAGCGTGAACAGCAGCACCGAGCCGACGTAGAAGACCGCGAGACGGAACACGACGGCGCGGATCGCCTTCGGCATGATGGTGCGCGCATTCTCGGTCTCGCCGGCGGCCGTGCCGACGAGTTCGATCGACGCGTAGGCGAAGACGACGCCCTGCACCACGATGAGGGCGGGCAGGATGCCGTTGGGGAAGACTCCGCCGTTGTCCGCGATCAGGTGGAAACCGGGGGTCGTCCCCGCGACGGGCGTACCGGTGACGACGAAGAAGATGCCGACGACGAGGAAAGTCACGAGCGCGGCGACCTTGATGATCGCGAACCAGAACTCCAGCTCGCCGAACACCTTCACCGACAGGAGGTTCATGGCGAGGACGAGGACCAGCGCGACGAGGGCGAAGACCCACTGCGGGATGCCGGCGAACGCTGGCACGTACTGCTTGAAGAAGTTCATG
Source organism: Microbacterium sp. 77mftsu3.1 (assembly GCF_900100525.1). Classification (NCBI taxonomy): domain Bacteria; kingdom Bacillati; phylum Actinomycetota; class Actinomycetes; order Micrococcales; family Microbacteriaceae; genus Microbacterium; species Microbacterium sp. 77mftsu3.1. Next base: position 217,338 of record NZ_FNCR01000003.1, read on the forward strand.
TAGAGCGCGACGGCGGTGACGTCGGCTACCGAGGTCATGGCCCAGTTGAGCCAGTACATCCAGCCGGCGGCGAACGCCATCTTCTCGCCGTAGAACTCGCGGGCGTACGAGACGAACGACCCCGTCGACGGGCGGTGGAGGATCAGCTCGCCGAGCGCGCGCATCACGAGGAACGCGAAGACGGCGCAGACCGCGTAGACGAGGACGAGTGCGGGGCCCGCCGTCGCGAGCCGGCCGCCGGCCCCCATGAACAGGCCCGTGCCGATCGCGCCGCCGATGGCGATCATCTGGATCTGACGCGGCCGGAGGCCCTTGTGGAAGCCCGCGCCCTCGGCCTGCGCGATCGAGGCCGTGCGGAGCATCGCGGCATCCGTCTTCGGGGAGGTCGACTCCGTCGTCATGGGTTCTCGCTTTCGTTGCCGCGCGGCACCGTTGCCGTCCGGGATGTGATATCTGCCTTACAGGTTTGGGAACACTGAACACCCGAGACGGCGGATTCGTCAAGTTTTGCTCGTGAAGAATGTCTAATCTGTCTGATAGGTTTGCGGCGTTCGGCCACCTCGAGGAAGAGAGCGACATGACGACGACGCGCACCGAGCACGACCTTCTGGGCCCTGCGGAGATCCCTGCAGACGCGTACTGGGGGGTTCACACTTCGCGGGCCCGCGACAACTTCCCCGTGACGGGCGTTCCCATCGGCACCTACCCGTTTCTGCTGCGAGGGCTCGCCTTCGTCAAGGAGGCGGCCGCGCTCGCCAACCGCGACCTGGGCCTGCTCGACACCGCTCGCGCCGACGCCATCGCGGCAGCCTGCCGCGAGATCCGGGGCGGCGCCCTCGCGGACCAGTTCGTCGTCGACGTGATCCAGGGCGGGGCCGGGACCTCGACGAACATGAACGCGAACGAGGTCATCGCCAACCGCGCCCTCGAGCTCCTGGGTCACGCGAAGGGCGAGTACGCGCATCTGCACCCGAACGACCACGTGAACCTGAGCCAGTCGACCAACGACGCCTACCCCACGGCGATCGACGTCGCCCTCGTCGAAGGCGTCGACGGGCTGGATGCCGCGATGGGCGTCCTCCACGACGCGTTCGCGGCCAAGGCCGCCGAGTTCGGCGGCTACGTGAAGATCGGCCGCACGCAGCTGCAGGATGCCGTGCCGATGACGCTCGGGCAGGAGTTCGGTGCGTTCGCGGTCATGCTCGACGAGGACCGCCTGCGCCTTCGCGAATCGGCCGGGCTGCTGCTCGAGGTCAACCTCGGCGCGACGGCCATCGGCACGGGACTCAACGCGCCGGCCGGCTACGGACCGCTCGCCGTCTCGCACCTCGCCGCGCTCACCGGGCGCCCGTTCACCCCCGCGACCGACCTGATCGAGGCCACCCAGGATCCCGGCGCCTTCGTGCACCTGTCGGGCATGCTCAAGCGCATCGCGGTCAAGCTCTCCAAGACGTGCAACGACCTGCGGCTGCTGTCGTCGGGGCCGCGCGCCGGCCTCGGCGAGATCACCCTCCCCGCCCTCCAGGCGGGCTCGAGCATCATGCCGGGCAAGGTGAACCCCGTCATCCCCGAGATGGTGACGCAGGTCGCGTACACGGTGATCGCCGACGACCTCGCCGTCACCCTCGCCGCAGAGGCGGGCCAGCTGCAGCTCAACGCCTTCGAGCCCGTGATCGTCCGGGCCCTCTCGCAGAGCATCGCGCACCTGACCGCCGCGTGCCGTCTGCTCGCCGAGCGGTGCGTCAGCGGCATCCAGGCCCGTCCCGACGTCATGGCCGCGCGCGTGACCGACTCGATCGGACTCGCGACCGCGCTGAACCCGCTCATCGGTTACCGCGCGGCGACCGAGGTCGCCGGCGAGGCGCTGCGCTCGGGACGTTCGGTTCCCGAGGTCGTCCTCGAACGGGGACTCCTCGACCCGGCCGCGCTCGCGGCGGCGCTCAGTCCCGAGAAGCTGGTTCCGACAGCGGGCTGACGACGCGCTCGACGGCACCGAGGTGCGCGCGCATGGCCTCGCGCGCCTCGATCGCCGAGCCGATGCCGATGGCTTCGGCGATGGCGCGGTGCTCGCGCGAGGACGGCTCGCGGCGGTGGGCGATGAGGTTCACGACGCCCGACTGGTGGCTGAGGGCGTCACGGATGTCGCCGACGGCGCGGGCGAAGACCGCATTGCCGGATGCCTCGGCCACGAGCACGTGGAAGCGCGAGTCCAGCTCGACCCACTCCCCCGGGTCGGTGGTCGCGTCCATGCGGTCGCAGAGCGCGACGAGGTCGGCGCGCTGCTGGTCGGTCCGGCGTTCCGCCGCGAGACCCGCCGCCGGCACCTCGATGTGAGGACGTGCTTCGCTGAGATCGCGCGGCGAGAAGTCGCCGTAGCCGAGCGAGAATGCAGGGCGGTCGGAGGCGACGTAGGTTCCGCTCCCGGTGCGCGTGCGGGTGAGTCCGAGCGCCTGCAGCGAGCGGAGGGCTTCGCGCACGCTCGGGCGGCTGACGCCGTACCGCTCGGCGAGCGCGGCCTCGGAGGGCAGCCGGTCGCCGACCGCGAGCCGACCGGCGACGATGTCCTCGCGGAGCCCGTCGAAGACCCCGTCGGCGGCGCGGGCACCGACCGACGCCGAGCTCATCGAGCTCCCCCGGTCCGCCTCGTCACGCATGCCATCCGGTCAGCCTAACGGGCGCGCGGTCGGGGCGGCCCGGGCGACCGCGAGGGGGAACAGCGCGGGCACCGCGCGCGTTGCAGCGGACATGCCCCCCACCCCCGTCGACGTCCTCGTCATCGGCGCGGGCCAGGCGGGGCTGAGCGCCGCGTACCACCTGCGCCGCCGCGGGTTCGTCCCGCTCGGCGACGCCGACGCCGACGGCTCCCCCACCTTCCTCGTCGTCGACGCCGACGCCGATCCCGGTGGCGCCTGGCAGCACCGGTGGCCCACCCTCCTCATGGGGACGGTCAACGGCATCCACGAACTGCCGGGCTACGCTGTGCCGCCCGCCGATCCGGAGGCCCCCAGCCGCGAGGTGCTGCCCGCCTACTTCGCCACCTACGAGGACCGGTACGACCTGCGGGTGCGGCGGCCCGTCCGCGTCCGCGCCGTCCGACGCCCGGACGACGACCCGCACGGACCGCTGACGATCGAGGCGGAGGATGCCGGGGCGCCCGTCTCGTGGTCGGCGCGGTACGTCATCAACGCGACCGGCACGTGGCGGAAGCCCTTCTGGCCGACCTACCCCGGACAGGGGTCGTTCGCGGGACGTCAGCTGCACGTCCACGACTACCGTTCCGCCGAGGAGTTCCGGGGCCGACGGGTCGTCGTCGTGGGCGCCGGGGTCTCGGCGATCCAGTTGCTCGACGAGATCTCGCGGGTGACCGACACCTTCTGGGTCTCGCGCACCGAGCCGCAGTGGGACGCGACGGGCTTCGACACGGCCGCCCGCATCCAGGCCATCGCGGGTGTCGAGGAGCGCGTGCGGCAGGGCCTCCCGCCGGGGAGCGTCGTGTCGGTCACCGGCGCCCACTGGTCGCCGTGGGCGCAGGCGGCGAAGGACCGCGGGGCTCTGGTGTGGCATCCGATGTTCACCGCTGTCGAACCGGACGGGGTGCGGATGCCGGACGGCACCCTCGAGCCCGCGGAGGTCATCCTGTGGGCCACCGGGTTCCGGGCCGACATCGCCCACCTCGCCCCGCTGGGGCTGCGCACCGCCGCCGGAGGCATCCGGGTGCGCGACACCCGCGCGATCGACGAGCCGCGCCTCTTCCTCATCGGCTACGGCCCGTCGCAGTCGACGGTCGGCGCCAATCGGGCCGGACGCGAGGCCGTCCGCGCCATCTTCCGCGAGCGGGTGGCCGCGGGGGTCTGAGGTCAGACCCTCGCGGTCACGTCGCCCGCGTCGATCGCGGGGATCTGCTGCGTCCGGGTGTCGGGTTCGCCCGCGGCATCCGTGTTCTCGGAGTCGGCCGTCACGATGGGGATCGTTCCGGTGTGCACGGGGACGGAGGTGGCGGCGGTCGCATCGGGCACCGATGCCGACAGCAGCGTGCCGTCCTCGCGGAGCTGCTCGCCGATCTGCTTCAGCGTCGGGCGACCCGGGATGACGGGGCCCTGGCCCTGCAGCGGCACCGTGACCGTCTCGCCGCCCGCGACCGTGTAGCCGGCGCCGCGGACCGTGAACGAGACCCCCGGTCCGTCGCCCGCCGTGACGACCATCTCGTCGCGGCGGACGGTGATCTGCAGGCGAGTGCCGTGCCAGTGCAGCGTGTATGACAGCGACGGCCAATCCGCCGGCAGACGCGGGTCGAAGCTCAGCGCGCCGCGGTGGTCGCGCATCCCGCCGAACCCGGCGACGAGGGCCGTCCACACGCCGCCGGCCGAGGCCACGTGCACGCCGTCGGACGCGTTGCTGTGCAGGTCGCCGAGGTCGACGAAGGCGGATTCGCGGAAGTACTCCAGCGCGAGGTCCTGGTACCCCACCTCGGCGGCGAGGATCGCCTGGACGACCGCGGACAGCGTCGAATCCCCCGTCGTCAGCGCGTCGTAGTACTCGAAGTCGGCGAGCTTCTCGGCGGGGGTGAACTGGTTGCCCTGCAGGTACAGCGCGAGCACGACGTCGGCCTGCTTGAGCACCTGGTAGCGGTAGATCACGAGCGGGTGGAAGTGCAGCAGCAGCGGGCGCTGCTCCTCGGGGGTGTTCTCGAGGTCCCACACCTCGCGCTCGAGGAAGACCGCGTCCTGCGGGTGGATGCCGAGGGCTTCGCTGTACGGGATGTGCATGGCCTCGCCGGCGCTCTGCCAGGCGGCCGGCTCCGCCTCGTCGAGGTCGAGCCGCTCCGCCATCGCCCGATAGGACTCGGGCTGGTCGATCGCCATCTCGCGGACGACCCTGGCCGCATACCGGAGGTTGTAGCGGGCCATGACGTTCGTGAACAGGTTGTCGTTGACGACGGTCGTGTACTCGTCGGGACCCGTCACGCCGTGGATGTGGAAGCTCTCGGGGTCACCGGTCTCGGTGAACCGCCAGAAGCCGAGCGTCGCCCACAGGCGCGCGGTCTCGACGAGGATGTCGACGCCCTCCCGGTAGAGGAAGTCGGTGTCGCCGGTGGCGCGGACGTACTTGCCGAGGGCGAAGGCGATGTCGGCGTTGATGTGGTACTGCGCGGTCCCGGCGGCGTAGTAGGCGGACGCCTCTTCGCCGTTGATGGTGCGCCAGGGGAACAGCGCTCCCGCCTCGTTCAGCTGGCCGGCGCGCTTCCGCGCAGCGGGGAGCATGAGGTACCGCATCCGCAGCGCGTTCCGCGCCCAGAGCGGAGTCGTGTAGGCGAGGAAGGGCAGGACGTAGACCTCGGTGTCCCAGAAGTAGTGGCCGCTGTAGCCCGATCCCGTGACGCCCTTGGCGGGCACGCCGAGCGAGTCCGCCCGGGCGGCCGCCTGTGCGAGCTGGTACAGGCACCAGCGCGTCGCCTGCTGGAGGTCGTCGTGGCCCTCGATGACCACGTCCGAGCGCTCCCAGAACGCCGAGATCCAGGCCTCCTGGCGATCGAAGAGGTTCTGGATGCCCTCGTGCTCGACCCGGTCGAGGGTGCGACGGGCTCGCTCGACCAGTTCCCGCGCGGGGACGCCGCGGGACGTGTGGTACGCCACGGCCTTCGTGATCGTGACGGGCACCCCCTGGCGCGCCTGCACCCGGAAGACGTTCTTGGCGATGTCGGGCTCGACGAGGGAGCGGGACGAGTACTCGTTGTCGGTCTCGACGAGGTGGTCGGCGACGACGGCCACCGTCATGCCCGATTCGCTCACCTTGTAGGACAGCGCGGCGCGGTCGCCGTCCTGCCAGTAGTCCTCGGGCTGCAGCACGCGGTCCTGGAAGCCGTCGGCCTTGCGCGGGTCGAAGCCGGCCGAGGCCTGCTTTCCCAGGCCTCCGCCGCCGTAGACGTCCTGACCGTCCTGCCGGTTGATCAGCTGACAGCTGACGGTGACGGGGGCGTCGGCGTTGAGGACGGTGACCGAGATCCGCATGACGGCGACGTGCCGCTCCTCGAAGGAGACCAGCCGCTCGTAGTCGATCACGACGTCCTTGCCGCTCGGTGTCATCCATCGGATGTGGCGGGTGAGGACGCCCCGGCGCATGTCGAGGGCGCGCTCGTACTCTCGGAGGTCGGCGATGTCGAGCGAGAGGGGCTCGTCGTCGACGTAGACGCGCATGACCTTGCTGTCGGGCGCGTTGATGATCGTCTGACCGACCTCGGCGAACCCGAACGCGCGCTCGGCGTGGCGGATCGGGAAGACCTCGTGGAAGCCGTTGAGGAAGGTGCCGTGCTCGTGGGCGTGGCGGCCTTCGGGGTGGTTGCCGCGCAGACCCAGGTAGCCGTTCCCCTCGGCGAAGAGGGTCTCGGTGACGCCGGGGTCGTCCAGCGAGAACGACGTCTCGACGAGACGCCACGGGTCCACGGGAAAGCGCTGACGATCGATCATGAGGGTCCTTCTTCGGGTGGCAGGACGAGAAGCGGGGGGATGCCGGTGGCGCGGGCGCGCCGGGGCGGATCAGACGAAGACGGCGAGGTCGTCGACGACGACGTGAGCGCCGGCCTCGCGCAGGGCGGCTTCCCCTGCGCCGCGGTCGACACCCACCACGAGACCGTACCCGGCCGCGGCGGCCGAGCGCACGCCGGAGTGCGCATCCTCGACGGCGGCGCTGTGCCGAGGGTCGACGCCGAGCATCTCGGCCGCGCGGGCGAAGACGTCGGGGGCGGGCTTGGAGTCCAGGTGCTCGGCCTCGGCGACGACGCCGTCCATGATGACCGGGAAGCGATCGATGATGCCGGCGGCGGTGAGGACCTCGCGGGCGTTCTTCGAGCTGGAGACCACCGCGATCGGGACGCCGGCTGCCTGCAGCTTCTCGACAAGGGCGAGCGAGCCCGGGTAGGCGGCGATACCGTCGGCGCGGAGGACCCGCTCGAAGACGACGTTCTTGCGGTTGCCGATGCCGCACACGGTGTCGGCGGACGGGTCGTCGGAAGGATCGCCCCAGGGGACCTCGACGTCGCGGGAGCGCAGCAGGCTCGCGACGCCGTCGTAGCGCTTCTTGCCGTCGAGGTGCTCGAAGTAGTCGCCCTCGGCGTAGGCCGGTTCGATGCCCCAGGCCGAGAACAGCTCGGTGAACATGCTCTCCCAGGCGTGCATGTGGACCTCGGCGGTCGGCGTGAGCACGCCGTCGAGGTCGAAGAGGACGCCGTCGAAACGGGTGAGGTCGGGGAGCTCGGCCATCGTCACGCCTCCAGCGTATCCGTCACGCCGTCGCGACCGTGTGGGCCTGGCGGGCGATCTCGAGTTCCTCGTCCGTCGGGACGACGAGGACGGTGACGGGCGAGTCGTCGGTCGAGATGACACGGATGCCGCGCTCGCGGGAGGCATTGCGCTCGGCATCCACTCGCACCCCGGCGAAGCCGAACGTCTCGAGAGCGGCCGCCCGCACCACGGCGGAGTTCTCGCCCACGCCCGCGGTGAACGAGATGACGTCGGCGCCGCCGAGCTGAGCCAGATACGCGCCGATGTACGCGCGGAGCCGGTGGATGTAGACGTCGAACGCGAGCGTGGCGTCGGCATCCCCCGCCTGCCGACGCGCGTCGATGTCGCGCATGTCCGAGGCACCGGCGAGACCGAGGAGCCCGCTCCTCTTGTTCAGGAACGAGTCGAGCTCGCCCGGGGCCATGTCCTCGCGTCGGGCGAGGACGCCGAGGACGGAGGGGTCGATGTCGCCCGAACGGGTCCCCATCACGAGGCCCTCGAGCGGCGTGAGGCCCATGGACGTGTCGACGGATTCGCCCCCGCGGATGGCGGTCGCCGAGGCGCCGTTACCCAAGTGCAGCACAATCTGCGACAGCTCCGTGAGCGGGCGCCCGAGGAAGGCGGCCGCGGCCTCGCTCACGAACTTGTGGCTCGTACCGTGGAAGCCGTACTTGCGGATGCGGTGCTTCTGCGCCATCTCGCGATCGATGGCGTAGGTGTACGCCGCCGCCGGCATCGTCTGGTGGAAGGCGGTGTCGAACACGGCCACGTGCGGGACGTCGGCGAAGGCCGCCCGCGCCGCGCGGATGCCCTGGAGCGCGCCCGGATTGTGGAGCGGCGCGAGGGCCGAGAGCTCGTCGATGTTGATCTCGACGAGCGGGGTGACGAGGGTCGGCTCGAAGAAGCGCGCCCCGCCCTGGACGACGCGATGGCCGACGGCGACGGGCCGTGCCCGATCGAGCGACGGACCCTGAGCGCCGAAGGCCTCGAGCATGACCGCGAAGCCGGTCGTGTGATCCGGGATCGGGCGTTCGATGCGCGTCGTCGCCTTCGTCGCGGTGACGCCGGCCCCCTCCTCGGCGAAGAAGACGGTGTGCGTGGCGACGCCGGTCGCCTCGCCGATCCGCTCCACGAGCCCCGAGGCCAGGGCTCGCTCGGTCTCGACGTCGACGAGCTGGTACTTGAACGACGACGAGCCGCTGTTGATGACGAGGACGGGGGTCATGCGCGGGTCTCCGGGGCTGCGGCATCCGCCGCATTCTGGGCTTGGATCGCGGTGATCGCGATGGTGTTGACGATGTCTTCGACGAGCGCTCCGCGGGAGAGGTCGTTGATGGGCTTGTTGAGCCCCTGCAGGACCGGGCCCATCGCGACCGCGCCGGCCGAACGCTGCACGGCCTTGTACGTGTTGTTGCCGGTGTTGAGATCGGGGAACACGAACACGGTCGCCCGGCCGGCGACATCCGAGCCCGGCATCTTCGTCGCGGCGACCGCGGCGTCGGTGGCCGCGTCGTACTGGATGGGGCCTTCGACGAGCAGCTTCGGGGCGCGCTCGCGCACGAGCGCGGTGGCCTCGCGGACCTTCTCGACGTCGGCGCCCGAGCCGGACTCCCCCGTCGAGTAGGACAGCATCGCGACCCGCGGCGAGATCCCGAACTGGTCCGCCGTCGCGGCCGACGAGACGGCGATGTCGGCGAGCTGCGGGGCGGTCGGATCGGGGATCACGGCGCAGTCGCCGTAGACGAGGACGCGGTCGGCGAGCGCCATGAGGAACACGCTCGAGACCACGTCGACGCCCGGCTTCGTCTTGATGATCTCGAACGCGGGACGGATCGTGTGCGCCGTCGTGTGCGCGGCACCCGAGACCATGCCGTCGGCGAGCCCCAGGTGCACCATCAGCGTGCCGAAGTAGGAGACGTCCGTGACGGTGTCGGCGGCCTGGCGGAACGTGATGCCCTTGTGCGCGCGGAGGCGCTCGTACTCCCGGGCGAACTTGTCGACGTGGACGGCGTCGAACGGGCTGAGGACCTCGGCGGCCTGGATGTCGAGACCCAGCTCGAGCGCGCGGGAGCGCACCTCGATCGGCTCGCCGAGGATCGTGATGTCGGCGATGCCGCGGGCGAGGGCCGTCGCCGCGGCGCGGAGGATGCGGTCGTCGCTCCCCTCGGGCAGCACGATGCGCCGGCGCTCGCTGCGCGCACGCTCGATGAGGCCGTACTGGAACATGAGGGGCGTGACGACGCTCGAGCTCGCGAGCCCGATGCGACGCAGCAGATCATCGGTGTCGACGTGCGTGTCGAAGAGCGCCAGCGCCGTGTCGTAGCGGCGCTGCGAGTGCGCCGCCAGCCGACCGCGCGCGCTCATGATGCCGCGGACGGTCTCGTACGTACCCTGATCGGTCGCGAGGATCGGGAGGTTCGAGTCGAGCCCGTCGATCAGCCGCTCGACGTGTTCGGGGAGCTCGAACGGACCGTAGAGGACGATGCCCGACAGTGATGGGAAGGTCCCGGACGCATTCGCCAACAGTGCCGCGAGGAGCACTTCGGTGCGGTCGGCGGCGACGGCGAGGATCGCCGCCTCTTCGAGCCGCGGCAGGACGTTGTTGAGCGACATCCCCGCCACGACGACGTGCAGCACTTCGCGGTCGAGAAGGGTCTCGTCGCCCTTGACCAGGCTCGCCCCGAGCGAGCGGGCGACGTCGCCCACGGACGGAGCCACGAGGTAGGCGTCCTCCGGGATCGCCCAGACGCCGATGTCGCCCGCCGCGGCGGGGACCTCCCGGACGGCTGCGACGATGTCGTCGAGGCGCTCCGGGTCGGCCCGGTTGACGACGACCGCGAAGATCCCCGCACGCTCGTGCTTGAGCTCCGCCAGGGCGAGAGTCGCGAGGTTCCCCACCTGCTCGGGCGACAGACCCCCGGCATCCGGCAAACGATCCCCGTCGGCGGGCTGACCGGCCAGTACGACGAGCACCGGAGCGCCGAGGTTCGCGGCGATCCGGGCGTTGTACCCGAGCTCGGCGGGACTGCCCACGTCGGTGTAGTCGCTGCCGACGATGACGACGGCGTCGCACTGCGCCTCGACAGCCTTGTAGCGCTCCACGATGCGGCCGAGAGCGGCATCCGGATCGGCGCGGACCTCGTCGTAGGTGGCGCCGATGCACTCGTCGTAGCCGAGGTCGACACCGTCGTGGTCGAGGAGCATCTCGAGCACGTAGTCGCGTTCCTCGGTCGAGCGGGCGATCGCTCGGAAGACCCCGACACGCGGCGACCGACGGCTCAGGGTGTCGAGGACACCCAGGGCGATCGTCGACTTGCCGGAGTGACCTTCGGCGGAGGTGATGTAGATGCTCTGAGCCACGCACCCAGCCTAGGCTCGCGGGTCGATGACCGGGCTGGGAGCCGAGGCTGCGGTCAAAGCGGGTACCCCCGCAAAAATAAGACTCTCCGCGAACCCGGCAGAGCCCGGTTACCCTTGCTACGTTTCCGTCCTGGGGGAGTTGGCCTGGGTGCCGTCTCGCGGAGAGCTGCTGCAAGTCTACCCGACGTCGGGCGCCCGCCTACGACGGCCGGGTTAGCATCGGTCCGGGCGCGCTGCTGCGCCGACCGCGTGAGGGGGACGGATGACCGACGACCAGACGACCATGACGGCGCCGGGGGGCGGGACCGCGACGCGGTCCACCAGCCGGGTCGATGCGACCGTGTTCGCCGAGACGACGACCGCACTCGTCGAGTCGGTGTCGAAGGTCATCGACGGCAAGCCGCACGCCGTCCGTGCCGCTCTGGTCTGCCTGCTGGCCGAAGGTCATCTGCTGATCGAGGACGTCCCCGGCGTCGGCAAGACGATGCTCGCCCGCGCGCTGGGCTCCTCGATCCGGGCGACCGTGCGCCGCATCCAGTTCACTCCCGACCTGCTGCCGAGCGACGTGACCGGCGTGAGCGTCTACGACCAGTCCGAGGGACGCTTCGACTTCAAGCCCGGGGCGATCTTCGCCCACATCGTGATCGCCGACGAGATCAACCGCTCCTCCCCCAAGACGCAGTCCGCACTGCTCGAGGCGATGGAGGAGCGCCAGGTGACCGTCGACGGCACGAGCCGAGGTCTGCCGGATCCGTTCCTCGTCGTCGCGACCCAGAACCCTCTCGAGATGGAGGGCACCTACGCGCTCCCCGAAGCGCAGCGCGACCGGTTCATGATGCGCATCTCGATGGGGTACCCGGATGCCGCGAACGAAGCGCTCATGCTGCGCCAGCGCGACAGCGCGAACCCCCTCGACGCGATCCGTCCGGTGATCACCGCCGAGAGCGTCGCCTCGCTCATCTCCTGGGCACGGACGGTCCACGTCTCGTCCGCCGTCGAGGAGTACGCCGTCGCGCTGTCGCGGGCGACGCGCGAGCACTCGGACCTGCGACTCGGCGCGAGCCCCCGCGCGACGCTGCAGCTCATCCGCGCCGCGAAGGTGTGGGCCGCCCTCGAAGGACGCGAGTACGTCATCCCCGACGATCTCGTGGCGCTGATCGAACCCGTCTTCGCCCACCGGCTGATCGCGGCCCGCGGCGGGGCGGTGTCCCGCGGACGGGGCGGGGCAGACCTCGTCGCCGCCGCACTCGAGCAGGTCGTGGGCTCGGTGCGCGTCCCCGTCGCCGCGCGCTGACCGGTCGCCCGTCATGACGCGATGGCCGCTGACTCCTCGCGGCACGGGAGCGGTCCTCCTGGGCCTCGCCTCCTTCGTGCTGGCGCCGATCGTCGGCGTGCCCGCGCTCGTGTTCTTCGGCGTCCTCCTCGTGGCGGTCGTGGGGCTGTCCTTCGCATCGTTGTGGCTCGGTCACCGGGCCGACGGCGTGCATCGCTCCTTCGCCCCGGACGTGGCCGCCGTGGGCGGCGAGGTGGACGTCCGGGTCCGGGTCGATTCGCGCTCCATGCTGCCGACGGTCGTGGGAACCTGGCACGACAGGCTGCCCCGGGGTGTCGAGGGCGAGCCGACCGGCGTCTATCCGGCGCTCCGCTCGGGGCTCGCCGCGGGCAGCCACCGCGTGGACATCGCCTACCGTGTGCATGCGCGGCGGCGAGGCGTGCGCCCGATCGGTCCGCTCGTCGTCGAGACCACGGATCCCTTCGGTCTGACGCGCCGGCTGCAGCAGCTCGGCGGGAGCGTGCCCCTCACGGTGACCCCTGCCTTCATCCCGCTCGAGGTCCTCGACGACCTCCCCGGCGCCGCCGGCGGCACGATGCAGTCCACCACCGACCGACTCGGGCAGGGTGCCGACAACCTCATCCCCCGCGCGTACGCTCCGGGCGATTCGATGCGCCGCATCCACTGGCGCGCCAGCGCGCATCGCGGTGAGCTCATGGTGCGGCAGGAGGAGCGCGAGTCCAATCCCGAGGCCGTCATCGTGTTCGATCGGACCGCCGCCCGGTGGACCAGCGAGGCCCTGCGCTCCCCGGGCGAGGATCCCGGCTTCGAGGCGGCGGTCTCGACGGTGGTCTCGGCGGCGGCGCGATTCGTTCGCGAGGGATACAGCGTCGCGGTCATCGACGTGGACGGCGCCGAACTCGTCCCGGGGCTCGAGGGGGGCGACACCACGGCGCTCGAGGCGATGACGACAGCTTTCGCGACCCTCACGGCTCGGCGCGACGGCTCGCTCCGGGATCTCGCGCCGCTGTTCGCGGGATCCACGCTCGGCCCGGTGGTCGTCGTGACCGGTGAGGTGGACGTGACGGATGCCGCCTCCCTCGCTCCCGTCGTGACGCACAGCAGCATGCCCGTCCTATTCGTCGAGGGCAGCGCGGATGCCGCGCTGCGGACGGCGCGGGAGGCCGGGTGGCGCGTGCACCGCCTCGAACCCGAGGACGAGCTCGACTCGCTGTGGCCGGGCGGGGTCGGCACGGAGGGGATGCGCGCTCATGCCGGCTGAACCGCAGGGCGCCGCGCGCCCCCGCTACGACGGGCCGTCGACCGTCGCGCTCCTCCTCGGTCTCGTGGCCGCCCTCGTCCCGCTGTTCAGCGTGATCGCCGGCGGCGCGTGGGCTGCACTCGCGTTCGTCCTCGCCGGTCTGCTGCTCGGCGCCGGGTACCTGCTGCGCCGGCTCCGGCTCGGTGCGCTCGTCGTGACCCCGTCCCTCCTGGCGATCTGGATCGCGACGATGACGGCCGTTTTCTTCTCGGATGTCGCCTGGTTGTTCGTCATCCCCTCGGGTGAGGCGTTCGCCCGGGTGCCGCGACTGGTCGAGATCGCGAGCTCGGACATCGCCGTCGGCGTCGCGCCGCTCGAGGCTTCGGCCTCCCTCACGTTCCTCATCGTCGGCGCCGTCGGCTTGCTCGCGGTCGCCCTCGACCACGTCGTCCTGACGGCGCGGATGCCGCTGCTCGCCGGTGTCGCCCTGATCGCCGTCTGGCTGATCCCGACGCTGGCCGTGCCGCAGGTGATGGACCTGTGGGCCTTCGCGTTCCTCGCGGTCGTCCTGCTGTGGCTGCTGCGCGCCGAGACCCGCGCCCGCCACCGTGCGCGGTCCGCCGACGCACCGCGCGGCGGTGTCGGCGCCGTCGCGGCCGTGATCGCGGCATCCGCCATCGTCATCGCCGTGATCGCCGCGCCGGCGCTGCCGACGCCGGCCGCCCCCAGTGGCGGGTTCGGCGGGGGCACATCGATCGACGCGTCGCTGAACCTCGGCGACGACCTGCGCCGACCCGCGGAGATTCCCGTGGTCCGGCAGTGGAGCGCCGCGGCGGCCCCGGCCTACCTGCGCGTCGCGACCCTCACCGAGCTGGAGGGGAACTCGTGGCAACCCGACCGCAACCGCTCCGTGCCGATCGATGAGTGGGCGCCCGAGGACTCCGCCGCCGACGGCATCGAGATCGTGGAGGACCGGCGCACGGTCGAGGTCCTCGACCTCTCCTCTGCGCAGCTGCCCGTCCCCGCGGACGCGGTCTCCTTCGACGGGGTGACCGGGAGCTGGCGGATCACCGCTGCGAACGGAACGGTCGCCTCGCCCACCTCCGCCGCACGCGGCCAGACGTTCGAGGTCGTGAGCCGGACGCCGCGGCCCACCCTCGAGCAGGCGCGCGCGGCCGAGGCCCGCGGCGGCCCCCGCGAAGCGGTGGAGCTCCCGGCCGACACCCCGTCGCAGATCGCCGATCTGGCGACGGAGGTGACGGCCGACTCCTCGAACGACTACGACCGTCTGCTCGCCCTGCAGTCGTGGTTCCGCGGGCCGAGTTTCGACTACTCGCTCTCGGCTCCGGTCGAGGAGGGCTTCGACGGCTCCGGCGTCGAAGCCGTCGAGCGATTCCTGCAGGTGCGGTCGGGGTACTGCGTCCATTTCGCGTCGGCATTCGCGATCATGGCGCGGACCCTCGACATGCCCTCCCGCGTCGTCGTGGGATTCCTCCCAGGCCTCCCGACCGGCGACGTCGAGGGCGACGATCGCGTCTATCAGGCCACGACCGCCCAACTGCACGCCTGGCCCGAGGTCTTCTTCGCGGGCATCGGCTGGGTCGCCTTCGAACCCACCAAGAGCCTCGGCGCCGCACAGAGATTCGCCTCGGAGGACGACGGCTCGAACGAGCCCGAGCCCGAGCCGTCGGCGACCGCCACGCCGCAGCCGACCTCGACCGCGTCGGCGGCACCGCGACCCGACGAGGACCCCACCGCGGGCGCCACGCCCACGACGACCTTCTCCGTCGTCACCGTGCTGCCGGTCCTGGGGATCGTGGCCGGCGTCATCCTCCTGCTCTCCCTTCCCGGTCTCGCCGGCGCGGTCGTCTCCCGCCGACGCCGGTCGCAGGCGCGACGCGGCAGCGCCGCTGCGGCGTGGCGTCTCGTGCAGGACACGGCGCTCGACCTCGGCATCCCGGTGCCCGAATCGGAGTCGCCGCGGGCGTTCGGCGAGCGGCTCCAGGCCGACCACGGCGGTCCGCCGGTCGCGCTGGACCGGCTCGTGGGCGCCGTCGAGCGCTCGAGCTACGCGCAGCCTGGTTCGTTCGGCGACGCCGACGGTGACGAGCTCGTGACGGATGCCGCCGCGATCCGCGCCGGGCTGTTCGCCGCCGTGTCGGTGCCACGTCGCCTTGCGGCGCGTCTGCTGCCGCGCTCGCTCGTCGTCCACCCGGGGTCGACCTTCGCCGAGGCGATGCCGCTGCAGCGCTGAGGTCCCGGCAGCGCTGAGGACCCGGTAGCTCCGGGAACGACGAAGCCCCGCACCATCAGGTGCGGGGCTTCGTTCCGGCGGAAGCGACAGGATTTGAACCTGCGAGACGAGTTACCCCGCCTACATGGATTCCAGCCATGCTCCTTCGGCCGCTCGGACACGCTTCCAACGGGAGAGCCTACCACGCAGGCTCCGCCCGCCCTGTCGAAGGTCGCGCTCCGGCATCCGTCCCGCTGCCGTCAGTTGAGAGCTCGGGTGCTGTCCGGGATCACGCCGTCCCGGTACAGATCGGCGGCGAGATCCTGGTACGCCGTCAACGCGACGCGCTGGGTGAGCGGGCCGTAGGAGATGCGGGCGACGCCGAGCTTCTCGTATTCGGCCGCGCGGAGGGCGCCGGGCAGTCCGATCACGCTGACCCGGCCGATGCCCTCGACCAGGCGGGCCGTGGTGTCGGCGTCGAGCGCTCCGGGCACGAAGACGACGTCGGCGCCCGCGTCGAGGAACGCGCGACCGCGCGCGATGGCATCGGCGATCGACTCCTCGAGCGGGCGGTCCCCTGCTCTGGCGATGGCGTCGGTGCGGGCGTTGAGCGCGAACGGGACACCCTCGGACTCGGCTGCCGCGACGGCGGCGGCGACCCGCGCGACGGCCTCGTCGAAGGGCCGGAGACGGTCTTCCATGTTGGCGCCGACGATGCCGACGCCGATCGCCCGGCGGATCGTGTCGCCGGTGTCCTCATACCCGTCGTCGAGGTCGGCCGACACGGGGACGTCGCCGGCGGCCTCGACGATCCGGCCCACCATGTCGAGCGTCGTCTCGAGGGGGATCGTGCCGTCGTCGTAGCCGAAGGATGCCGCGATCGAGTGGCCCGCGGTCGCGATCGCTCGTGTCTCGGGCAGAGCGAGCACGGCCTTCGCCGAGATGACGTCCCACACGTTGATGACGCGGAGGATCTCGGGGGCGGCGTGCAGGTCGCGAAGGCGGCGAGCGCGGCCTTCGAGGGAGAGAGTGGTCATGTTCCCACCGTGCCACGACGGCCCGGTGGAATGCACCACCGGGCCGTCGCGAGCAGCCGGACGCGCCGACCGCTCAGCCCACGTCGCCTCTCCAGGCACCGGTTTCAGCGCCGCGGGATTCGATGAATTCCTTGAACTTCTGCAGGTCCTTCTTGACCGCGTGGTCGTCGACGCCGATGGCGGCGCCGACGGTCTCGACGAAGCCCTCGGGCCTCCAGTCGAGCTGCACCGTGACGCGCGTCTCCGTGTCGCTCAGGCGGTGGAAGGTCACGACGCCGGCGTGATCCTCGTCGACGCTCTTCCACGCGACGCGCTCATCCGGATGCTGCTCCGTGATGTGCGCGGTGAACTCACGCTCCACGCCGCCGATCTTCACATTCCAGCGGTTCGTCGTGTCGTCGATCTGCGTGATCGACTGGACGTAGCTGAGGAAGTGGGGGAAGGACTCGAACTGGGTCCACTGGTTGTACGCGGTCGACACCGGCACACTGACATCGACCGTTTCGATGATGCTGGCCACGGTTCTCCTCTCGTCGCGATGTGCCGTCCATGATCGGCGGCGTTCCGGATGCCGCCCCAGGGGCTTGCGCCAGTGGCATCCGATTCGATAGACGGCCCGAGTAGGCTCGACGACGACTCCCGCCACGTCGACGCAAGGAGCTCCCGTGCGCACTCCCGTCCTGCCCCTGTCCATCGCGGCCGTGGCGGCGGTCCTCGCCCTGACGGGATGCACCGGGCCCGCCGAACCGGGCCCCACCGATCCGCCGTCGACGGCGACGACCACCCCGACGGAACCCGGCACGCCCTCGTCGACCCCCACGGCGGCTGCGCCGGTCGTCGAGAAGCCGGTCGAATGCGAGACCCTCGATCTCACCGCGACCACCGTCACCGGCGGAGACCTCGGCCCCTGCATCCAAGCGGTCCTCGTCCGCTACGACAGCGGCACGCTGACGATCTCGGGCGACGAACTGGCCGGGAAGATCGTCTACCACTACGACCCGATGTTCGAGTTCCGGGGCGAGCTGGAGAGCGGTGCCGGCCCGGCATCCATCAGCTTCGTCGACGGCGCGATGCTCCTCGACGACGGGGACGGACCGGTCGTCGCCGACGTGGACTCGGCGGATGTGTCGCAGCAGGAGGCCGGGTCGACGGCGGAGATCTACCGCGTATTCTCCGACCCCGGCTTCATGGGCGATCTGATCGGCGCCGGCGAGACGTGGCAGGTCTCCCCCGAGCCCGAGGACGTTGAGACGCCCGACGGCACCGTCGAGGCCTACCGGCTCGTGAGCGCGGCACCGTACACGTGGTACGACATCCCGGTCGAGTCCTACACCCTCTGGATCACGACCGAAGGACTGCCCGTGGCCGCCGAATCCACCACAGGGTTCCTCGGACGCACCGCGACGATCACGCAGAAGCTGTCAGGGCTGGGCGACCCGGTGACGATCTCGCCGCTGTCCTGACCCGTCAGCGCCGCGCGAGCGCGGCGAGCGCGTCGCCGGCCATCCGCTGCGTCGTCCACTCCTCCATGCCCTCGGCGCCGATCGAGCGATAGAAGCCGACGGCCGGCGCGTTCCAGTCGAGCACCGTCCATTCGAGCCGCGGGTAGCCGCGCTCGAGGGCGACGGCCGCCAGCGAACCCAGGAGCGCCGTGCCGTACCCGCGCCCGCGATCGGTCTCGTCGACGAACAGGTCCTCGAGCCAGATCCCGTGGCGTCCCGTCCAGGTCGAGAAGGTGAGGAACCACACCGCGATCGCCCGGATGCCGCCGTCCCGCTCGATCACGTGGGCGAACACCTTCGGGTCGTCGCCGAACAGCGCGGCGGTGAGGTCGCCGACCGTCGTGCGGACGGCATCCGGCTCCCGCTCATAGGCCGCGAGGGCGTGGATCGCGGCCAGGATGCCGGCTTCGTCGCCGGGCCGCGCGACGCGCAGCACAGCGCCGTCTTCGAGGGTGCGGGCGGCCAGAGGTGAGGGCGAGGACATGCCACGAATGTAGCGGGCCAGGCAGGGGATCGCCGGTCGCCGCGGGGCGCGCTACGCTCGATCAACCGCCCCTCGGAGCAAAGCAGGTTCACCCATGGCCAGACGCGGCGCAAATCAACCCAGCGTCGGTGGTTACAACGAAGCGGTCGTGCTGGACCAGATCCGTCGTTCGCACGGCCACAGCCGTGTCGAGCTGGCCGACACCACCGGCCTGTCCGCGCAGACCGTCTCGAACATCGTGCAGCGACTCCTCGACGCGGGGATCGTGGAAGAGGCGGGGCGCACCAGCTCCGGCCGGGGCAAGCCGCGCACGACCCTGCGCCTGGTCGGCAGCAGCCGCTACGCGATCGGCGTGCACCTCGATCCCGGTCTCATCACCGTCGTCGTCCTCGGGATCGACGGCGACGTCGTCAGCCGCCACGCGCGAGCGACCCCGACGGCGCAGGACCCCTCCGACACGGTCGACGTGCTCATCCAGGACATCGAGATGGTCCTCACCGAATCGGGCATCGACCGCACTCGCATCGTCGGCCTCGGCATCGCCGCCCCCGGTCCCATCGACGTGCACCGCGGCATCGTGCTGGATCCGCCCAACCTGGCGGGGTGGCACCGCGTGCCCCTGCGCGATGCGATCGCCGCGGCGACGGGCCTGCCCGTCGTGCTCGAGAAGGACGTCACCGCCGCCGCGGTGGCCGAGAAGTGGACGGACGAGGCCGACGGCGCGCAGAACTTCGCGTTCCTCTACCTCGGCACCGGTCTCGGCGTCGGCCTCGTCATCGGCGACGAGGTCGTCCGCGGCGGGTCGGGCAACGCAGGCGAGATCGGCCACATCGTCGTCGACCCGGACGGCCTTCCGTGCGCGTGCGGACTGCGCGGCTGCATCGCCGTCAGCTGCGCACCGCTCCCCCTGATCGAAGAGGCCGAGCGGCGCGGAGTCATCCCCGCCGAGCGCCCCGACGACCACCCGACCGGGGTGGACGCCGCGATGACCCGACTCGTGGCGCTGGCGGACGCGGGCGACGATGGTGCGGACGAGCTCTTGCGACGGTGCAGCGAGCACGTGGCGCGGGCCTTGGCCGTGGTGTCGAACCTGCTCGACGTCGACCGGATCGTGATGGGCGGACCGCTCTGGGACCGCGTCGGCCAGATGTTCACCGGCACGATCCCCGCCCGGCTCGACGAGCTGCGTGCGGCCCGGGGCGTGCACCCCGTGACGGTGTCCGGCACCGTCCTGGGATCGGACGTCGGAGCGATCGGAGCGGCCTGCCTGATCCTCGACGAGGCGCTCACCCCGCGGACGACGTCGCTGCTGGTTCCGTCGGCGTGATCCCAATCACGTCACGGTCTCCGGTGCGCCTTGACTCACGTAATTCCACCCATTTGACTTACGGGGTCCGGACATCGGGTACGGGCGTCATGGTCAGCAAGGGGGCCCCGTGAGAATTCGCACCGCCATCACGTCCATCGCTGCGGCAGCGGCTGCCGTCCTCGTGCTCGGGGGGTGTTCCGCGGATCCCGGCGCATCCGAGGGCGACACCGTGACGGTCGTGTACGTGAAGACGAACGCGTTCACCGCGATGGACACCCTCATGAAGACGGCGAAGAAGGAGTTCGAGGCATCCCACGACGGGATCACCGTCGACCTCGAGCCGATCACCGCGAGCGACGACGACTACAAGACACGTCTGCAGCTCTCGCTCGCCTCCCCCGACACGGCACCGGATGTGTTCTACGAGGACTCCTTCTCGGTCCGCAGCGACATCGAAGCGGGCTACCTGCTGGACCTCGACGACAAGGTCGGCGCGTGGAAGGACTGGGAGCAGTTCGACGAGAACGCCCGCACTGCCGGCGAAGGCGCCGACGGCAAGGTCTACGCGCTGCCCCTGGGCACCGACACCCGCGTGATCTGGTACAACAAGGACGTCCTCTCGAAGGCCGGCATCGCGCTGCCGTGGCAGCCCGAGAGCTGGGACGACATCCTCGCCGCTGCGGCGCAGATCAAGGAGAGCCAGCCCGACGCGGTGCCCTTCAACATGTACGCCGGAACCGGCACGGGCGAAGGCACCGTCATGCAGAGCTTCTACGAGCTGCTCTACGGCACTGGCGACGGGACCGGACTCTACGATGACGAGGCCGGCAAGTGGGTCGTCGGCTCTCAGGGCTTCGTCGACTCGCTGACCTTCCTGCAGACCCTCTACGACGAGGGCTATGCCGTCAGCCCCGACAAGGCGCTCGACCCCAACGTGTGGCAGTCGGTCTTCGGAGACATGTTCCCGAAGGCCACCCTCGGCGCGACGGTCGAAGGGTCGTACACGCCCTCGTTCTGGGCGGAGGGCGGCGACTTCGCGTGGCCCGAATACGCCGACAAGATGGGCGTCGCGCTGTTCCCGACACAGGACGGTCAGGAGCCGGGAGGCGTGAGCATGTCGGGCGGGTGGACGCTCGCGGCCTCGGCCCAGACCGACGTCCCCGACCTCGCGTTCGAGTTCATGACGACGGTCGTCAACAAGAAGAACGCGCTCTGGTACGCCGTCAACAACTCCCAGATCGCCGTCCGAAAGGACGTGGCCGCGGACCCGGAGTACCTCGAGGCGAATCCGTTCGTGAAGGCGGTGACGGATGCCGTCTCGGTCACCCACTTCCGCCCCGCCAACAGCGACTACCCGCAGATCTCCGTCGCAGCCCAGGAGGCCACGGAAGCCGTCATCACCGGACAGCAGTCCCCCGCCGAGGCAGCCGCCGCATACGACGACGCCGTCCGCAAGATCGCCGGCGACGACGGAGTCGTCACCGGGTGAGCGTATGACGACGACCCTCGCACCGCCCCCCGACCCGGCCGTGCCCGCCCGCCGGCGCGCGCGCACGCGGGTCGGGTCGCGTGCGACACCGGCACGAGCCGTTCCCCTGCTGCCCGCCGTCGGCCTGCTCCTGGTCTTCCTGGCCGGTCCGATCGTGTGGGCCGTGGCGGGCTCCCTGACCGATCGCGCCCTCACCGGGGTGAGCGCGGCGAAACCGGAGTTCGTCGGCCTCGACAACTTCACGCGTCTGTTCGCCGATCCGGTCCTGCCCCTGTCGGTCCTGCTGACCGTCGTGTTCGTCGTGGGGTCGGCGATCATCGGACAGAACGTCCTCGGGATGCTGCTCGCCGTCCTCTTCCGCGCCGGGAGCCGGGCCGTCGCCGGCACCGTCGGTGTGGTCGTCGTGACCGCCTGGGTCCTGCCCGAGATCGTCGCGGCGTTCGTCAGCTACGCGTTCCTCTCGGCCGACGGCACGCTCAACGGAGTGCTGTCGCTCGTCGGCATCCAGGGCCCGAACTGGCTGTACTCGCTGCCGCTGCTCGCCATCATCCTGGCCAACACCTGGCGCGGCACGGCGTTCTCGATGATGATCTACCGCGCGGCCCTCGACGACGTGCCGCCCGAGGTGACCGAGTCGGCCATGATCGACGGCGCCGGCACCTGGAAGCGACTCCGGTTCATCACCCTCCCCATGATCTCGGGCACGATCTTCACGAACCTGCTCCTGACGACCCTGCAGACCCTGTCGGTGTTCACCCTCATCTGGGTGATGACCAAGGGCGGCCCCGGCGACCTGTCGTCTACGCTGCCGGTGTTCGCCTACTCCCAGGCGTTCTCGTTCGGCGACATCGGCTACGGCAATGCGATCGCGATCGTCATGCTGGCCCTCGGCGCGGTGTTCTCGCTCGCGTACGTCGTCTCGCTCCGTCGACGGGGCGGCGTCGGGTGAGCGCCGCGACCGCGACGCGCCGACCGCGGCGGGCGCCGAGCGTGGCCTCGCCGCGCCGTCGTGCCACCCGGTTCTGGGCGAACCTCGTCCTCATCGTCATCGGCCTGCTGTTCGCCGCGCCTCTCGCGTGGGTCATCCTGGCTTCGATCGACTCCGCGGCGACCTACCGGGTCGCCTGGCCGGCACAACCGACGCTCGACAACTTCACCGACGTCCTGACGCCGGAACTCACGCTGCGCCCTCTCGTCAACAGCCTGCTGCTGTCGACGGGAGCAGCCGTCGTGACCGTCGTGACGGCCGTCCTCGCCGCCTATCCGCTGTCGCGCTACCGGTCCCGCTTCAACGGGCCGTTCCTCTACTCGGTGCTCTTCGCGAGCTGCCTGCCGATCACGGCGATCATGGTGCCGGTCTACAGCCTGTTCGTGCAGCTGCGCCTCATCAACCAACCGTGGGCGGTGACGCTCTTCCTCGCGGCCAGCGCACTGCCGATGGCGCTGTGGATGACGAAGAACTTCATGGACTCCGTCCCGGTCAGCTTGGAGGAAGCCGCCTGGGTCGACGGCGCCAGCGCGATGCGGGCCCTGTTCACGGTCGTCGTCCCCCTCATGCGGCCCGCTCTCAGCGTCGTCTTCGTGTTCGTCTTCCTGCAGGCGTGGGGCAACTTCTTCGTCCCCTTCGTGCTGCTCCTGACCCCCGACTGGCAACCCGCCGCCGTGTCGATCTACGCCTTCTTCGGGCAGTACGGCGCCGTCGCCTACGGCCGTCTCGCCGCCTACTCGCTTCTGTACTCGGTCCCCGTCCTCGGTCTCTACCTGATCGTCACCCGCGGTCTCGGGGGGTCGTTCGCGCTCTCGGGTGCCGTCAAGGGCTGACCAGCACAGCCCCTCCTCCCGCCGCCTCTCTTCCGAAGGAACCCCATGCACCGCAACGACCGCCTGGCCCTGCAGCGCATCGACCGACTCGCCGGCGACCGCCTGCCGCCCGCCCTCTACCGCGAGACCGCTCCGCTCACGATCACCGCGTGGGAGGTGCCGGGCGAGCCCGTCCCGTTCGCCGAGGCGATCCGGCAGACGTACGATCCGGTGTCGGTGGGCGTGGCCTGGGGACGTCCGTGGGGCACGGTGTGGTTCCACGTGACCGGGAGCGTCCCGGCATCCTGGCGGGGGTCGAGCGGGACGCGTCCCGAACTCGTCGTCGACCTCGGGTTCGACGCGTCCGGTCCCGGCTTCCAGGCCGAGGCGCTCGTCTTCCGCCCGGACGGCTCGATCGTCAAAGCCATCGAGCCGCGGAACGCCTCGGTCCCCGTCGAGGGCGACGAGGTCGACCTCTGGATCGAGGCCGCCGGCAACCCCAGCGTCGCCGGCACCTTCACGTTCGCGGCCACCCCGCTCGGCGACCGGCGGACCGCGGGAGACGAGCCCATCTACCGGCTGCGTCGGCTGGAGCTCGGCCTTCTCGATGAGACCGTGTGGGAGCTGCAGCAGGACATCTGGACGCTCCGCGGTCTCGTCGACCAGCTCGAGCCGAACCGCACGCGTCATGCCCGTGTCCTCGCCGCCCTCGGCCGCGCCGTCGACGCCGTCGACCCCGACGACGTCACGGGCACCGCCGAGGCGGGGCGGGCCGAGCTGCGCGCGGTGCTCGCGGCCCCGGCATCCGCCTCGTCGCATCAGCTGACCGCGGTCGGTCACGCGCACATCGACTCGGCCTGGCTCTGGCCCATCCGCGAGACGGTGCGCAAGGTCGCCCGCACCTTCTCGAACGTCCTCGACCTCATCCGCACCGAGGACGACTTCGTCTTCGCCGCGTCGTCCGCCCAGCAGTACGCCTGGATGAAGGAGCACTACCCCGAGCTGTTCGGACGGATGAAGGATGCCGTCGCCGCCGGACGCTTCGCCCCGGTCGGGGGCATGTGGGTCGAATCCGACACGAACATGCCGGGCTCCGAAGCCCTCGCCCGCCAGTTCGTCGAAGGCAAGCGGTTCTTCCTCGAGGAGTTCGGCGTCGAGCCGCTCGAGGTGTGGCTGCCGGACTCGTTCGGCTACTCCGCGGCACTCCCCCAGATCATCCGGGCCGCCGGGTCGCGGTGGTTCCTCACGCAGAAGATCTCGTGGAACGAGACCAACCGGATGCCGCACCACACCTTCCTCTGGGAAGGCATCGACGGGACCCGCGTGTTCACGCATTTCCCTCCGGTCGACACGTACAACTCCGAGCTGTCGGCCGCGGAACTCGCCCTCGCCGAACGCCAGTTCGCCGAGAAGGCGGATGCCTCGCACTCCCTCGTCCCGTTCGGGTGGGGCGACGGCGGTGGCGGGCCCACCCGCGAGATGATCGCCGCCGCGCGCCGTACGGCCGACCTCGAGGGGTCGCCGCGCGTGCACCTCGGATCACCGTCGCAGTTCTTCTCCGAGGCCGAGGCCGAGTACAGCGACCCGCCGGTGTGGTCGGGCGAGCTGTACCTCGAATACCACCGGGGCACCTACAGCGCCCAGGCGCGCACCAAGCGGGGCAACCGCCGCAGCGAGCACCTGCTCCGCGCGGCAGAGCTGTGGGCGACACTCGACACCGTCCGCACCGGAGCCGCCTACCCCGCCGAGCGCCTGCGCTCGCTGTGGCAGACGGTGCTCCTGCACCAGTTCCACGACATCCTGCCCGGCACGTCGATCGCCTGGGTGCACCAGGAGGCCGAGGCGACCTACGCACGCGTCGCGGCCGAGCTTCAGGAGATCATCGACACCGCCCTGCGCTCGCTGACCGGCGAGGGCGATCGACAGCTGACCGCGAACGCGGCGCCGATGTCGTTGGCGGGCGCGCCGGCGCTCGCGGTCGCGGACGAGGCATCCGTCCTGCCCGTGGTCCCGGAGCCTGACGGTGACGGGTGGGCGTTCCGGCACGAGCGGTTCCACTGGGCGATCGACGCGCGGGGGCTCGTCGTGGGCGCGGTCGACCTCACGACGGGCCGCGAGCTCATCGACCCGGCCTTCCCGGGCGGCGTGCTGCAGCTGTTCCGCGACACCCCTCGCGAATGGGACGCCTGGAACATCGACGCCGAGGACGGCGCCCTCGGGACGACCCTCACGGATGCGGATGAGGTCGTCGTCGACGGTGCGGACCTCGTCGTGCGGCGGCGCTTCGGCGCGTCGGAACTCGAGCAGCGCTACCGCGTCGACCCGTTCTCGGGCGCCCTCGAGATCGCCCTGCGCCTCGAGTGGCGGGAGCGGCAGAAGATGCTCAAGATCGCCTTCCCGCTGCGGGTGCGCGGCGAACGCACGGAGTCCGAGATCCAGTTCGGTCACCTCTCGCGCCCCGTCCACGCGAACACGACGTGGGATGCCGCGAAGTTCGAGACCGTGGCGCACCGGTGGATCCGCGTCGTCGAGGGCGACTACGGCGTCGCGGTGGCGAACGACTCCTCGTACGGCCACGACGTGCAGCGCGCACCCGGCCCCGACGGCGGAGCCCGGACGGTCGCGCGCGTGACACTCGTGCGCGCGCCCCTGTTCCCCGACCCCGAGGCAGACCAGGGCGCGCAC
Organism: Microbacterium sp. 77mftsu3.1; assembly: GCF_900100525.1. NCBI lineage: Bacteria > Bacillati > Actinomycetota > Actinomycetes > Micrococcales > Microbacteriaceae > Microbacterium > Microbacterium sp. 77mftsu3.1. The sequence continues at coordinate 243,048 of NZ_FNCR01000003.1, forward strand.
GAGTTCCGACTCTCCGTCCTGCCCGCCGCGACCGTTGCGGGTGCGATCGGCGAGGGCCTCCGCCTCAACCTGCCTCCCTTCGCGGTGCAGGGTGCGGGCGAGGTCGCGCCGCTGCTCACGGTCGACGACCCCGGTGTGATCGTCGAGGCGGTCAAGCTGGCGGACGACGGCTCCGGAGACGTCATCGTGCGTCTTTACGAAGCGCTCGGCTCGGCACGGTCGGCGCAGCTGACGGCGGGCTTCGAGACCTCGACGGTCACGCAGACCGACCTGCTCGAGCGCGGGATCGAACCGACCGCGCTCCGCGCGTCATCGGGGACGGTCCGGCTCGACCTGTCGCCGTTCCAGCTCGTCACGCTGCGTCTGGCGCGCTGACCCGGATCACTCCAGCCCGCGGACCGGGACCCCGAGCCACTCGCCGAGGTCCCGGATCTCGGCGTGCACCATCTCGCGCTCGTCCTCATCGATCGGGGCGAGCTCGTGGACGGCGGCGACCACGAGGGTCTCCTTCTTCTTGTCGAGCGCCGCGTCGAGGAGGCCGACGAAACGATCGCCGACGAGGATCGGATGCGCGAAGTAGCCGTAGACCCGCTGGTGCTTCGGCTTGAACTGCTCGAGGACGAAGGTGAAGTCGAACAGTTCGGTCAGCCGCGGCCGGTCGAAGAGCATCCGGTCGTACGGGTTGAGGATCGCCGCACGGCCTCCGGGATCGTCGTCGAGCGCCGCGATCGCTTCGGGGTCGACGCGCCAGCGCCATGAGCTCCCCTCCACCTCGGCCTCGTCGCCGGCCGTGCCGACGCCCGACCAGGACGATTTCTGCCGTGCGATGCCGAGCGCCTGCAGGCGGCGGCCCGCGAGCACCTCTTCGGCGTCGGTGGGGCTCATCGCGGCATCCGTCCCCGCATAGACCCGCTCGGGCAGGTCCCACACCCGCTGGCGTCCGACTCGCCCGCTGATCGCGACGTCGCCGAGGTACGACAGGAGTTCCAGCATCCGCGGCACCTGGTTCGCCCCGTACCAGCCGCTCTCGTTCTTCGCCTGGACCGCGCTCGTGTCGGGGATCTCCGACGCCTGCAGCGGGCCGTCGCGGTCGAGGCGCCGCAGGATCTCGGCACGGAAGTCGGCGTTCGCATCGAGGTACTGTCGCGTCGCGCCGCCCAGCCTGCGTGTCGGCATGATCGCCCGGAGCGCGGGGAGGAGGGATGCCGGGCGGAAGTGCCCGTCGTACTCGAACAGCAGGCGGTCCGTCTCCACGGCTTTGGACAGCTGTCCCGGCTCGTACGCCCAGCCGATGCGCGACCAACAGATCGACTGCTCGCTGGGGGCGATGACGGCCGTCGGGTCGATCTTGATCGCGGCGATCTGCTCGGCGACCTCGACGACGTCGCCGGGCCGGTCGGCGTCGAGCAGCTGCGCGCGCACCGCGATGCGGCGGGCCTCGTCCCTCGTGAGCCGGTGCATGGGATGAGGCTAGCCCCGACCTCCGACGCGGGTCAGCCCGTGGGCTGCAGCGACGCGTCGACGGTGCGGCGCTCGTCGAAGACGAAGCAGTCGCCCTCGAACCCGTCGGCGCCGACATGCTCGAAGTAGCCGAGGATGCCGCCCTCGAGCTGGCGGGCGTCGATCCCTTCCTCGCGGAGGACGAGCGCAGCCTTCTCGCACCGGATGCCGCCGGTGCAGAAGCCGACGACCGTCTTGCCGACGAGCTGGTCGCGGTGGGCCGAGGCGGCTTCGGGGAACTCGGTGAACTTCTCGATCCGCCAGTCGAGCGCGCCCGAGAAGGTGCCGTGGTCGACCTCGAACGCATTACGGGTATCGAGCAGAACGACCTCGCGCCCGTCGTCGTCGACCCCCGCGTCGAGCCAGCGTCGGAGCGTCGTCGGGTCCACGGCGGGGGCTCGACCGACTTCGGGTCGGATCGCGGGACGATCCATCCGGATGATCTCGCGCTTGTGCTTGACGAGCATCTTGCGGAACGGCTGCTCGTCCGACCAGCTCTCCTTCGTCGTGAGCGCGGCGAAGCGCTCGTCCTCACGGAGCTCGTCGACGAATCCGTGGACGTCCTCGGCCGGTCCTGCCAGGAAGAGGTTGATGCCCTCCTCCGCGAGAAGGATCGTGCCGCGGAGTCCCCGAGCCTCCGTGCGCTCCTTCAGCACAGGACGCAGCGACGCGGGGTCGGCGATGTGCGTGAAGAGGTAGGCGGAGATGTTCAGGACGGATGCCACCCCACCAGGGTAATCGCGGGGCGGCATCCGTCCTTCGGAACTCAGCCGACGAACGGGGCGGAAGCCGCGTCGAGGGCGGCGACCTCGTCGGCGGTGAGGTCGATCGTCGCGCCGGCGATGAGAGCGTCGACCTGGTCGACCCGCGACGCCGACGCGATGGGGACGGTGCCCTTTGCGCGCAGCCAGGCGAGGGCGACGGATGCCGGTGCGACGTCGTGCGCCGCTGCGACGTCGTCGAGCGCCGAGAGCACGGCGAGTCCGTCGGGGGTCGCGTAGGCCGCGGCCGATCCGGCACGCGGCGAGGACTGACCCGACGCGTCGGTGGAGCGGTACTTGCCCGTGAGGAACCCGCTGGCCAGGGCCGAGTACGGGACGACCGTGAGGCCGAGCTCCTCGGCGACGGGCTTCACGTCGCGCTCGATCGCGCGGTCGACGAGGTTGTACCGGGGCTGGGTGACGATCGGCTCCGCGACGCCCTGTTCGCGGGCCAGGCGCACCCACTCACGGGTGTTCTCGGCGGAGAAGTTCGAGATCGCCGGGTAGCGGATGAGGCCGTCGGAGACGAGCGCACCGAACGCCGCCACGGTCTCTTCCAGCGGGGTCTCGTCGTCCTCTGCGTGGGCGTAGTAGACGTCGATCGTGTCGACGCCGAGCCGCGTGAGCGACGCCTCGGCTCCGGCCCGCACGTTGGCCGCCGACAGACCGGGGAACTCGGGGTGCTTCGAGACCTTCGTGGCGATCACGACGCCGGACGGTCGTCGCGCGGCGATCCACTCGCCGAGGATCTTCTCGCTCTCGCCGCCGGAGTTGCCCGGCGCCCAGGCGCTGTAGACGTCCGCCGTGTCGACGAAGTCGCCGCCGGCAGCGGCGAAGGCGTCGAGGACGGCGAAGGAGGTGTCGCGGTCCGCCGTCCATCCGAAGACGTTGCCGCCGAAGGACAGGGGGAACACGGTCAGGTCGCTCGTACCGAGAACAGTCATGGTCACGATCCTGACACGATGACGGATGCCCGGGGCCCGACCTCAGCGACGGACGATGTCGTCTGCGTTCACCTGGATCCACGTCATGAGCGGCATGACGCGCTCCATCAGCTCGACGCCTCGGGGGGTCAGGGAATACTCGACCCGAGGCGGGACCTCGGGGTACGACGTGCGCGCGACCAGGCCGTCGGCGGCGAGGGTGCGGAGGGTCGTGGCGAGCATCTTCTCGCTGATGCCGTCGACGCTGCGACGCAGTTCACCCCAGCGAAGCGTGCCGTCGGTGAGCGAGAGGAGGACGAGGATGCCCCATTTGCTCGTGATGTGGTCGAGCACGGTGCGCGTGGGGCAGGCCTCCGTGAAGACCCCCGGAGACTCCTGCTGCATCTGCGCGTAACTGACAGACATGTCAGCAGCTTACCTGAAAGTGGGTACCCTCCTCGAGGAATGTTTGGGGTCCCGATGCGGGTTCCCTCTCGTGTCGCGCATCTCGCTCGATCACTGAAAGGACTCGCCATGACCATCCTCGTCACCGCCGCCGGCGGACAGCTCGGCCACCTCGTCGTCGACGCCCTCCTCGCCCGCGGCGCCTCTCCCGACAGCATCGTCGCGGGTGCACGCACCGTGGCGAAGGCCGCCGACCTCGCCGACAAGGGCGTCCGCGTCGTTCCCCTCGACTACAGCGCACCGGAGTCGATCGACGCCGCACTCGAGGGCGTCGACAGCGTCCTGCTGATCTCGGGCTCGGAGCCGGGCAGCCGCCTGGCCGGGCACACCAACGTGATCGACGCCGCGGTCCGCGCCGGCGTGAAGAAGCTGGTCTACACGAGCGTCTCGCACGCCGACACCGTCGAGCTCGTCCTCGCCCCCGACCACAAGGCGACCGAAGAGGCCATCGCAGCCAGCGGCATCCCCGCCGTCCTCCTCCGCAACAACTGGTACATCGAGAACTACGCCGGCGACCTCGCCGGTGCCGCCCAGACCGGCGTGCTCTCGGCTGCCGTCGGCGGCGCCGCGGTCGCTGCCGCCGCCCGTGTCGATTTCGCCGAGGCGGCCGCGGTCGTCCTGCTCGAGGACGGCCACACCGGGCGGACCTACGAGCTCGCCGGCCCCCGCGCGACCTATGCCGACATCGCAGCCGCGATGGGCGAGGTCCTCGGTCGCGAGGTCGCCTATGTGCCCGCGACGCCCGAGGAGCTGTCAGCCCGCTTGGCCTCGTTCGGGCTCGACGAGGGCACGGTCGGCTTCGTCGTCGCCCTCGACTCCGGGATCGCCGGTGGCGCCCTCGACGTGTCCGAGACGGACCTGACGGACCTCATCGGACGCCCGACCACGTCCTGGGTCGACGCCCTGCGCGCGGTCGCTCCCACGAGCTGACGCGCTCCGCACGTTCCGCGGCCGCGGCATCCATATTCAAAGGAATGGATGCCGCGGCCGCGGCGTTGCCACCGGTATGCAGAGTTTCGGAACGCTGTCCTTCGGCCATTACGGTCCCCTCGGCGGGGGCCGCGAGCTCACCGCCGGCGATTCGCTGAAGCAGGCGATCGACCTCGCGCAGGGCATGGACGAGCTGGGTGTCAACGGCGCCTACTTCCGCGTCCACCACTTCGCGCGCCAGCAGGCTTCCCCCATGCCGCTGCTCGCCGCGATCGCCGCACGGACCTCGCACATCGAGGTCGGGACCGGCGTCATCGACATGCGCTACGAGAACCCGCTGTACCTCGCCGAAGAGGCGGCGGCCCTCGACCTCATCAGTGACGGGCGCCTGGCGCTCGGCGTGAGCCGTGGCTCACCCGAGAGCGTCGTCCGCGGTTACGAGACGTTCGGCTACACCGGTTCGGAAGACCCCCGCGGTGCCGACCTCGCTCGTGAGCACTTCGACCTGTTCCTGCGCGCGATCGACGGGGAGGGTCTCGCCGAGAGCGACCCGCACAGCCCGTTCGGCGGCGGCCAGGGGCTGCAGCGCATCGAGCCGCACTCCCCCGGGCTGCGCTCGCGTGTGTGGTGGGGAGCGGGCAACCGCGACTCGGCCGAGTGGGCGGGTCGGATGGGCGTCAATCTGATGTCCTCGACTCTCCTCACGTCGGCGGACGGGCGACCGTTCGACATCCTGCAGGCAGAGCAGATCGACGCCTTCCGCACCTCGTGGCGCGAGGCCGGTCACGCCGGTACGCCGCGGGTCTCGGTGAGCCGCAGCATCTTCCCGATCACCACGGCGGAGGACGCCATGTACTTCGGCGGGCGCTCGGACGGTGACCAGATCGGCATCATCGATGGGATGCGCTCGACGTTCGGCAAGACGTACGCCGGCACGCCCGACGAACTCGTCGAGCAACTGCAGCACGACGCCGCAGTGCGAGAGGCCGACACCCTCATGCTGACCATCCCCAGTCAGTTGGGTGTCGCCTTCAACCTGCGCCTCGTCGAGTCGTTCGCACGCCACGTGGCTCCGTCGCTGGGCTGGGTTCCGACGAACGCGGTCGCCAACGCCTGACGCCGAACCCCGTGCAGGACCGCATCGGCTAGCGTGACCCTGTGGCGATCACCCGGCGGACCGTGTCTCGCGGCGACGTCGATCTGTCCGTCCTCGACGCGGGCGGAGAGGGTCGACTTCTCATCCTTCTCCACGGCCTGGCCGGGAGTGCGACCGAAATGATCGCGACAGCCGACGCACTCACGGATTCCTTCCACGTCGTCGCCCTCGACCAGCGCGGGCACGGACGGAGCACGCGACGACCGGCGGACCTCTCGCGCTCCGCGTTCGTCGATGACGTCGTTGCAGTGATCGATCTGTTCTCGGCCGCGGAGCCGGCGACGCTCGTCGGTCAGTCGATGGGCGCGCACACCGCGTTCCTGACCGCTTCGGCCCACCCCGATCGCGTCTCGGACCTCGTCATGCTCGAAGGTCATGCGCAGGGAGGACGCCCCGGCGAGGCTGCGGCCGTCGGCACCTTCTTCGCCTCCTGGCCGACACCGTTCGCCGACCCCGACGCCGCGCTCGCGTTCCTCGGCGACTCACCCCTTTCCTGCGCCTGGATCACCGACCTCGTGGATGCGGACGGTGGCCTTTCTCCGCGATTCGACGCGGACGTCATGGCGACCACCCTCGAGGACGTCCATCGACCTCAGTGGACGGCGTGGGAGAGCCTGACCGTGCCGACCCTCGTCGTGTTCGGGAGGGACGGCATGTTCAGCGCGGCGCAGCGCGACGAGCTGATCGCCCGCCGCCCGCAGACACGTCGTGCCGACCTCACACGGGGAAGTCATGACGCGCACCTCGACGCGACGGACGAGTGGATCGCCGCCCTTCGCCGGCACCTCGTAGGCGTCCACCCCTCCCCCGCTCAGCCGACGAGCGGGCCGCCCTCGCGCCAGTAGCCGAGGAACGACACCCGATCCTTCGGCACACCGAACCGGCCGGTGAGCAGACGCCGGAGCGAGGTGACCGTGCCGGACTCGCCGGCCAGCCAGAGGTAGACCTCGTCCCGCGGCAGATCCGCCGTGGCATCCGCCCACGCCGCGACGGCACGCTCGAGACCCCCGGCATCGTCGCGGTCGATGCGCTGAGCGCGGTGAGGCGCGGCGACGTGCGGTGACAGCAGGTCGTCCGCCGGAGCCGCGGCATCCACCATCACGTCGGCGACGACACCGTCGGGCAACGCCGACACGATGTTGCGCGCCGCGGGGTACGCGGTCTCGTCCGCGACGAGCAGCACCCGACGTGCCGAACCCGGATGCCAGTGCAGGCCGTACCCCGTCCACCCCATGCGGCGGTCGGGTCCGGTCACGACGAGGCGGTCGCCGGGGCGAGCAGACGCAGCCCACGCAGACGCCGGCCCTGCCGGGGTGTGCAGGTAGACGTCGACGTCGATCTCGCCGTCGTCTGCTCGGATCGCGGCGGGGGTGTACGTCCGGAGCACGTTCCGCTCGGTCTCGTCGAGCTCCTTCCACCGCGTGTACCAATCGGAGGGGTGGGGCGTCGGCTCGTCGAGCAGGCCGAAGTCGGCGAGGCCGCCACCGGGGAGCGGCAGGACGAGCTTGATGCGCTGATCGAGACCCCACTCCGCGAAGTTCCGCAGTGCGTCGCCGCGCAGCGTGATCCGGATGAACCTCATGCTCAGCCGCACGGTCGCGGCGACCTCCACCTCGAAGGCGCTGTACGCCCAAGGGCGCTCGAGGACTGCGGTCATGGTCGGACCTCCGTGACGTGGGGCGCACGGAGCGGGACGACGAGCGGCCCTCCCGTGACGGGATCGGGGATGACGGTGTTGGCGAGGCCGAAGACGGCCGACACGTTCTCGCTCGTGACGACCTCGGCAGGCGGCCCTTCGGCGATCACCCGCCCGTCGCGCATGGCGACGACGGTCGTCGCGTAGCGCGCCGCCTGGTTGAGGTCGTGCAGGACGGCGACGATCGTCCGGCCCTGCTCGTGGAGGGCCGCAAGGAGTTCGAGCAGTTCGACCTGATGCGCGACGTCGAGGTACGTGGTCGGTTCGTCGAGAAGCAGCACCTCGGTCTGCTGCGCGAGGACCATCGCGATCCACACCCGCTGGCGCTGCCCGCCCGACAGTGCGTCGACCGGCCGGTCCGCCAACTCGGTCGTCCCGGTCGCGGCGAGCGCCTCGACGACGGCCGACTCATCGGTCGGCGACCAGGGTCGCAGCATCCCCCGATGCGGATACCGACCCCGCGAGACGAGGTCGCGCACCGTGATCCCCTCGGGCGCGACGGCGGTCTGCGGCAGAAGCCCCATCCGCCGCGCGAGCGTCTTGGCGGGGATCCCGGCGATCGACCGGCCGTCGAGGACGACCTGCCCTTCCTCTGGTGCGAGCAGGCGCGCGAGACCGCGCAGAAGCGTCGACTTGCCGCACGCGTTCGGGCCGATGACGACGGTGAACGAGCCCGGTTCGATCTGCAGCGAGAGCTGGTCGACGATGCGGGTGTCGGCATAGGCGAAGGAGGCCTGCTCGACGGTGAGGGAAGCGGGTGGGCGATCAGGCACGGCGACGGAGCTCCAGGACGATGACGGACAGAAGGTAGAGGCCGCCGACCGAGACGGTGACGACGCCGACGGGGAGGGGCGCGGGCAGCGCGTGCTGCGCGACGAGGTCGGAGGCGAGCAGGACCGCGGCTCCGAGGAGGGCCGACAGTCCGAGCGGCAGCGACGGCGTGCGCGCGAGGCGGCGGGCGATCTGCGGAGCCGCCAGGGCGACGAAGGCCACGGGGCCTGCGACAGTGGTCGCCGCCGACACGAGGCCCACCCCCGCGAGCAACGCCAGGGCCCGGACGGCGTGCGGACGCGCCCCCGTGGCCGCGGCGAGATCGTCCCCCAACTCGAGCTGGCGCATCCGTGGGACGAGGCAGAACGCCCCCACGACGATCGGCACAGCGGCCACGAGCGCCCCGGTGACGGGGCCTGCGGAGACGCCGTTGAGCGATCCGGCACCCCACGCCGATGCGAACATCGCGGTCTCGAGTTCGACCTGCAGCAACAGCCAGGTGTTCAGCGACGCCAGCATCGCCGAGACCCCGATGCCGACCACGACGATCCGAAAGCCCTGCAGTCCGTCGCGCGAGGCCAGCATCTGGATGACGAGTGCCGTCACGAGCCCGCCGACCAGCGATCCGGCGACGAGAGCCTGCCAGCTCGCGGACACGAGCACCAGCGTCAGGAGCATGCCGCTGAAGGCACCGCTCGAAAGTCCCAGGATGTCGGGACTCGCGAGCGGATTGCGGGTGACGGTCTGGAACAGCGCACCCGCGATGCCCAGGAGCGCCCCCACCCCGACCGCGGCGATCACGCGCGTCAGCCTCCAGTCGACGACCACGGTGTGTTCGATCCCTTCGCCGCCGCCCGCCAGGATCGTTGGGATCCGCTCGAGCGGGACGGGGAAGTCCCCGAGGATCAGACCCAGGGTGACCAGCACGACCAGCACGACGGATGCCGCGACCCCCACCGCGAGCACGCGCCGCCGCCCGGCGGCGACGGACCGAGCCGGTCGCCCCACTCGGCCCGCACGGTCCACGACGGTCGCGACCATCACAGGGCCCCCGCCGTCCGTCGACGCGCGAGCGCGATGAGGAGCGGGGCTCCGACGAAGGCGACGACGACCCCGACCGGGACCTCGGCGGGGGCGATCACGACGCGGCCGAGGATGTCGGCGGCGAGCACGACGACAGGGCCGGCCAGCAGCGACAGCGGCAGAACTGCACGCTGATCGGGTCCGACGATCCACCGCACGACGTGCGGGATCATGAGGCCGACGAACGAGATCGGCCCCGCGATCGCGGTGGCAGCCCCGGCGAGGAGGGTGACCGCCACGATCACTCCGATCCGGATGCGGCCGACGTTCACTCCCTGCGAGCGCGCGACGTCGTCGCCGAGCGCCATCGCGTTGAGTCCGGGGGCGAGCGCGAACGCGAGGACGGCACCCGCGGCGACGAAAGGGGCGATGGCGCCGAGGTCGTCCAGCCCTGCTCCGAGCAGGGACCCCGCGTTCCATCCGCGCATCCGGTCGAAGGCTTCCGGGTCCGTCAGCGTGATGGCGGTCGTGATGCCCGACAGAACGGCGCCGAGCGCGACACCCGCGAGGATGAGGCGAACCGGTCCGCCCGGCCCGCTCGCACCGATCACGGAGACCGCCATGGTCACCAGCAGCGCGCCGGCGAAGGCGGGCCAGACGACCTCTCCCGGGTCGGACAATCCGAACAGGGACACGCCGAGCGCGACGGCGAACGCCGCCCCCGCACCGACCCCGAGGAGCCCGGGATCGGCGAGGGGGTTGCGCGTGAACGCCTGCATGAGCGCTCCGGCCGCGCCGAGCGCCGCGCCGGCGATGAGGCCGACGACCGTGCGCGGCACCCGCAGGTCCCAGACGACGAAAGACGTCTCCCTCGTCCCCCTGCCGGCGAGCGCGTCGATCACCGCCGGCGGGGCGAGCGGGTTGGCGCCGAGCGCGAGCGACGCGATCACGGCGACGGCGAGGGTCGCCGCGACGACACCGACGCTGAGGATGCCTCGACCCGGGCGCGTGGTGACGGTCACCGGTTCGCGGAGAGGTACCGCTCGATGTCGCCGAGGACGGCCTCGGCCCCCTTCGGGCCGACGCCGGACACCCACGTGCTGGTGTCGACCAGCGTCGCATCGGGGAACGCGCTGGCGACCGCAGCGGGGATCGCGGAACGGTCGTCGACGTCCGCGGCCGTCACGAAGACGTGATCCGCCGTCGCCGACGCGATGTTCTCTGGCGACAGGTCCGCCTGCAGGCCGTCCTCCCATTCCCGGTCGGGGATGGTGAAGCCGACGCATTCGAGCAGGCTGCCGGCGAACGAGACCGGGCCGTAGAGGCTGAGCGTCGTCTCGTCGCGCGGGCGGATGAGCTGCACCGTCTGACCGTCGAGCGCGTACTCGCTCTTCAGGCGCGCGCATTCATCGTCGACACCGGTGAGGAGACCGGCGACCTCGTCCTCACGGCCCAGCGCCTCGCCGATGAGCGTGGCGTTCTCACGCCACGGGTCGGCCTGCGAGGCGATGAAGACCGTCGGGGCGATGGCGCTCAGCTGCTCGTAGAGTTCTGAATGCCGCGACTCGGTGCCCAGGATCAGATCGGGCTTCAGCGCCGCGATCGCCTCGAGGTCGGGCTCGGGGACGGTCCCGACGGGAGCGACGTCCGAGACCCCGAGGTACGAGGGCAGTTCCGTCACGTTCCCCGCTACGGCCGCACCCACGGGCGTGGTGCCGATGGCCACCGCTGTGTCGAGCTCGAGCGGCTCGAGCGTCACGACGCGCTCCGGCTGGTCGGGCACGTCAGCCGTGCCGCGGGCGTGCTCGACGGATCGCGTTCCCGGGGCCGCGGATCCGCTCGCCGATTCGGGCGCGGCGGCGGCGGTGCATCCGGCCAGAGCGAGAGCGATCATCCCGGCCGCGGAGGCGAGGACCAGTCGTGAGCGTGGGGACATGGTGAGCAGGACCTTTCCTCGGAGCTAAGTAAGGAAAGCCTAACCAAAGTCGAGCCATGGACCGGACCGCCATCACCCTACCCGGGCCGAACGAGCCGCGGGCGTAGGGTGAAGGCATGCGGACCCGGGCGGACATCGAGTGCTGGCTGACCGACATGGACGGCGTCCTCGTCCACGAGAACACGCCGATCCCGGGCGCCGCGGAGCTCCTCGAGCAGTGGCGCGACGACGGCACCCCGTTCCTCGTCCTCACCAACAACTCGATCTTCACGCCGCGCGACCTCAGCGCACGGCTCCGCGCCTCGGGCCTCGTGGTCCCGGAGGAGTCGATCTGGACGTCGGCCCTCGCCACCGCGGACTTCCTCGCCTCGCAGAAGCCCGGCGGCACGGCTTTCGTCATCGGCGAAGCAGGTCTCACGACCGCGCTCCACGAGGCGGGCTTCATCATGACCGAGACGAGCCCCGACTACGTCGTCGTCGGCGAGACGCGGAACTACTCGTTCGAGGCGATCACCAAGGCGATCAGGTTCATCGGCGCCGGGTCGCGGTTCATCGCCACCAACCCCGACGCGACCGGGCCCTCGACCCAGGGGGTCCTGCCCGCGACCGGCGCGATCTCGGCGCTGATCACCAAGGCGACCGGCAAAGAGCCCTACGTCGTCGGCAAGCCGAACCCGATGATGTTCCGCTCGGCGCTCAACCGCATCGGCGCTCACTCCGAGAACACCGGCATGATCGGCGACCGCATGGACACCGACGTCGTCGCGGGAATCGAGGCGGGACTCCATACGGTGCTCGTCCTCACCGGCATCAGCGACAGCGCCGAGATCGAGCGCTATCCGTTCCGTCCCGACGAGATCCTGGGCTCCGTGGCCGATCTCGTCCGGCAGGAGCCGCGCGAGAGCGACTCCCCCGACGCGCAGCCGTCGCTCGGGCTCTGACCGCCGGGGTCGCTCAGGGAGGGGTCACCACCCCATCGACCCCGCGATGCCCTTGAAGGGTCCCACCACCCGAGCGGTGATCCACCCGCCGTAGAACCGCCCCGGCTGCGGAGTGACGACCTCGCCGGCGACCGTGCACTCGTCCATCTCCTGCGCGTACACCGCCACGCGATCGGCGAGTTCTTCGTAGCCGGGCTCGGGGTTCGGATAGTTCCACGCCGCGCCGGGCACAGTCCGCCCGCCCCCGTGGACGTCGAGGTAGCGCGCGGCGCCCTTGAACTCGCAGAACGACGCTCCCGGCGCCCGCGTCAACGCGCCCGGGACGAAGTCAGCGATGGGCAGGTAGTAGACGGGCGGATGACTCGTCTCGAGGACCCGCAGCGCTCCCTTCGTGGCGACGATGCGTTCGCCGCCGAGGGTGATCGTCACGGTCCCGCGGACCGGCTCGACGCGAGGGGGTCGGGGATAGTCCCAGACGCTCTCCTGTCCCGGGCCGACGGGGTCTGGAGTGGGGTGCCGCATGCCCTCCAGATTAAGGGCGGAATCTCATCCTGGGGCCGCCTCCGAGCACCGGGCATCCCGCGATAATGGAGCCATGACGGCCCGGCGCCCGACGGCCTACAACGCGATCTCCACGTCCTCGCGCGTGGCGATCCTCCATCTGCTGCAGACGACTCCGCAGCAGACCGTCGGCGAGCTCGTGAAAGCCACCGGACTGCACCCCAACACCGTGCGCGAGCACCTGCAGCGCTTGATCGAGCGCGGCTTCGTGGCCACCGAGGTCGAGAATCGCACCATCCGCGGACGCCCCCGCGTGTTCTACCGCGCGGTCGACGGTGCGAGCGTGTCGAGCCCCGAGCACCGTCGCAAGGTGCAGGCCGCGGTCGAGCGCGGCGACCTCATGCGCCGCGTCATGCCCGAGACCGCGGGGACCCTCACGGGCGAGGAGCAGCATCAGCTCGATGCGCTCGTCGAGCAGCTCCTCGACGGCGGGTTCGATCCGGAGATCGACGAGGACGGCCTCACGATCGATCTCACTCCGTGCGCCCACGCCGCCGACCAGGCAGATCACCGCGAGACCCTGTGCGAGGTCCACCTCGGGCTGATGCAGGGGGCGCTCCGCGAGGCGGGCGGACCGCTCGCCGTGGACGGCATGCGTTCGTCCTGCGACCCGCAGCAATGCGTCATCCAGCTGCTTCGCCGGCGCCCCGACGCGTGAGTCAGTAAGCGAGGTTGCTGCGCACGGACGAGTACCAGATCCACGCGTAGCCGCCGCGGTAGTGCATCTTGTACCAGTGCCGCTTCGAGTCCGAGACCTGCAGCGGTGTGCCGACGGGCACCGTTCCGCCGACCGCGCCGCCCGCGCTCTTCCGCCACGTCGCGTTCTTCGTGGTCCGCACGTGCAGGTCCGAATGGTTCGCGGCCGCGCCGAAGGAGCCGTTGACGTGCGAGTAGACGGTGCGCGCGATGTCGCGGATGCCGGCCTTCGACGATCCGGCGTCACCGATGACCGTGAGCACGAAGGTCCCCTTCGGGCCCCGGATGATCGCCGTGTCCGCCTGGAGCAAGCCGCCCTTCACCCAAAGGGAGCCGGGCTTGGACGCCTGCCATGCGGAGGCGGGTATGCCGTTCGGGATGCGGGAGCGGAACAGCTGCGTGTGCATGAGGTCGAGCATGAGCGCCCTGCTCGACGCGCTCAGGAGCTGCTTCTTCTCGATCCGCGACAGCAGCAGGCTGAGGTCGTTGGACGTCGTGCGGTTGCCGCCGTAGAGGACGTCCTGCCCTTTGAGGACGCGCCCGTAAGAGGTCTGGCCGTACCCGCCGGCGGCGATCTGCTTGTTCAGGTTAGAGATCCCGATCCAGTGGACGAGGTCGGTGTGGCAGTAGTTGTCCGACATCCAGATGAGCTCTCGCAGGCACTCCTTCACGGTCAGCCCCGAGGACAGCTTCGTCGACAGCGACGCCTGCTTCTTGTCCACCCGGGTCAGCGCCGCCCAGGCGACGAACAGCTTCATCATGCTGGCCGGCTCGCGGCGGGTGGCACCGGTCACTCCCGACACGACCTCCAGCCCGCCGATCTGCCGCACGGTCACGGCGTACGACGATGACGGATGCCGCTTGGTCGCCGCCGTGATCTTCGCGCGCAGCGTGTCGGCGGCAGCGGTCCGGACGGCCGTGCACCCGTCGCCGGAGATGACCGTCGCGTTGAGCCGGCTCGTCGAGCCGATCGCGAGGACGGAATCCTTGCGCCGGTCGAGCATCGCTGCGGCGGCATCCGATACGCACTCGGTGCGGGCGTAGAGGAAGGGCTGGCGGAGCGCACCGGCGACCGCCGCCGCCGTGCCGGTCTCATAATTGGGCGCGTCCGCGCCCGAGACGACGACGGCGCGGGTGGTCGTGGCGGGGTACTCTCCGGCGGCCGAGACGGCCATCGCCTCGTTCGTCCCGCCGGGAAGGCGCCGGACGCTGATGCCTGCGGCCCTGATCTTGTCGACGAAGTTCCGACCCATCATCGACATCACGTTCGTGAGGACGACCTCCTTCGCCCCCACCGCCCGGAGCGCGTCCATCGTCGCGGTCGACGCCGTCCCGCGGCCGTCGACCGCCATGAAGCCCGCGCCGGTGGCGTTCGCGGCCGCAGCGGCGATCGGAGCGGTGCCCATCGTGCGACCGTCGGCCATGTACACCCGCTTCACCGGGCCCTGGAATCGGAGGACCGCTCGCGACAGCGCGTAGGTGTCACCGCCGGCGATCCGCTCGACCGGAGCGATGGCGCCGAGCAGGCCCGCCACCTTCGTCCCGACGGAGGCCGTCGACCCGACGACGAGGATGCGGGTGGGCCGCAGCCGCTTCAGTTCGGCCGTGATCGCGGCGGGGATCGCATCGGGCGCGACGTAGAGGAGGGGTGCGCGGCGGGCGCCGGCGAGGTAGGCCGCGGTCTGCGCGTCGTGACGCTTGGCGGCCGAGACGACGACCTCCGTGCTGCCGTCGGGGAAGAGCGTGCGGCTCGCTGTGATCGTCTGGTCAGCGGCCGTCGGCGCGCTGATCCGCGTGATCGAGGGCATGCGCGGGGCCGGGGGCGCTGCCAGGCGTGCACCGGCATCCGGCGAAGGTGTGGGGGTCGGCGTCGGCGTGGGCGACGGCGACGGCTTCGGGGTCGGAGCGACCGTCGGCTTCGGGGTCGGCGTCGGCGTTGGCGTCGGCGTCGGCGTCGGAGTCGGGCTCGCGGTGGGAGTGGGGGTCGGCGACGGGGTGGGGACGGTCCCGGCCGCGGCCGGTCCCGCGGTGAGGATCAGCACCGCGGTCACCCAGACCGCCGTGAGCGCTGTCATCCGCCGCATCATCGCGGGAACACGGGAGGATTCGCCACGAGTCATGTGGCCCACCGTAGGGGGCGGAGACCGCTCCCACCATGGGGGTGGTGCGGCGCGGCGGCATCCGGGTGTTTTGCACGGCCCGATCCGATCCCGCGATCGGGACCGCGTCGTACCGTCGGAACATACCCGTGGAAGGACCAAGCCCGTGGACTTTCTGGACCCGCTCATCCTGGCTCGCCTGCAGTTCGGACTGACGACGCTCTACCACTACCTGTTCGTGCCGCTCACGCTCGGCATGGCGCTCACCGTCGCGATCTTCCAGACGATCTGGCACCGCACGGGCGACGTGAAGTGGCTGCACATCACGCGCCTGTTCGGCAAGATCTTCCTGATCAACTTCGCGATGGGCGTGGTCACCGGCATCGTCCAGGAGTTCCAGTTCGGCATGAACTGGTCGGACTACTCGCGCTTCGTCGGCGACGTGTTCGGCGCTCCGCTCGCCTTCGAGGGCCTCATGGCGTTCTTCTTCGAGGCGACCTTCATCGGGCTGTGGATCTTCGGGTGGGACAAGCTGCCGCGCCGCATCCACCTCCTCACCATCTGGGCGACCGCATTCGGCTCGATCCTGTCGGCCTACTTCATCCTCACCGCGAACGCGTTCATGCAGAACCCGGTGGGCTACACGCTGAACCCCGAGACCGGTCGAGCCGAACTGACGAACTTCTTCGCGCTGCTGACCAACCCGGTCGCCCTCGCCGCCTTCCCGCACACGATCTTCGCGGCGTTCATGTTCACCGCGGCCGTCATCATCGCCGTCGCCGCCTACCACCTGCGCCGCGGCCAGCATCTCGAGACGATGCGTCCGGTGCTCCGGTACGGGATGTGGTTCATGATCATCTCGTTCGTCGGCACGGCGATCAGCGGCGATCAGCTCGGCCTCGTGATGGTGCAGACGCAACCGATGAAGATGGCGGCCGCCGAGGCGCTCTGGAAGACCGCGTGCGGGGCGGACGCATCCTTCTCGATCTTCTCCATCGGCACCCCCGACGGCACGGCCGAGGTCTGGTCGCTGCGCGTCCCGTACCTGCTGTCGTTCCTCTCGACGCACACACTCGACGGCTGCGTCGAAGGCCTCAACAACCTGCAGGCCGATTACACGGCGCGCTTCGGCTCCGGCATCGACTACATGCCCGAGATCTGGGTCACCTACTGGTCGTTCCGCTGGATGATGGGCTTCGGCGGCATCGCCACCCTCATCTCGGTCGCAGGTCTCTGGGTCACCCGCAAGAAGGCCACGCGTCCCGTCGCCGGCTGGATGTGGCGCGTCGCCATCTGGTCCGCCCCGCTCCCGCTGTTCGGCAGCCTCGTGGGCTGGATCTTCACCGAGATGGGTCGCCAGCCCTGGATCGTCTTCGGTCTCATGCACACCGCGGACGGGGTCTCCCCCAACGTCCCCGCCTGGACCGTGCTCATCTCGCTGGTCGCCTTCACCGCGATCTACGCGTCGCTCGCGGTCGTCGAGTTCCGCCTCATCCTCAAAGCCGCGCAGCAGGGTCCCGACCCGCTGCCCGGACCCGATGACCCCGACCCGCGGGACCTGCCGGTCGACCAGACCCCCTCGACGGTCTACTAGGAGCACGCCATGGATCTCGCCTACCTCTGGTTCTTCATCGTCGGTGTCTTCTTCGTCGGCTACTTCGTCCTCGACGGGTTCGACTTCGGCGTCGGGATGAGCCTGCCGTTCCTCGGCCGAGACGAGGTGTCGCGGCGCCAGGTCATCAACACGATCGGTCCCGTGTGGGACCTCAACGAGACCTGGGTCATCGTCGCCGGAGCCTGCCTGTTCGCCGCGTTCCCGGAGTGGTACGCCACCCTGTTCAGCGGGTTCTACCTGCCGCTGCTGCTCATCCTGCTCGCCCTCATCCTGCGCGGCGTCTCGTTCGAGTACCGACACCAGCGCGAAGGACTCGCGTGGAAGCGCGGCTTCGACCGGATGATCGTGATCGGCTCCGTGATCCCGGCGCTTCTGTGGGGCGTCGCGTTCGGCAACATCGTGCAGGGCGTCCCGATCGACGCCGACAAGAACGTCACGGGCTCGCTTCTGACGCTCCTGAACCCCTACGCACTGTGCGTCGGGGCGACCACGCTCCTCCTCTTCTTCCTCCACGGGCTGTACTTCGTGGGACTGAAGGCCGACGGCACGGTCAAGGAGGAAGCGCACCGCCTGGCACGTCGCGTCGCTCTCCCGACGATCGCGTTCGCCGCCGCGACCGTCGTCTGGACCACGGTCATCGCGATGGATCGCGAGGCACCGGCGCTGGCGGCGGTGATCGGATGCGGCGTCGCCGCCGCGCTCGCGCTGCTCGGGTCGGCCGTCGCGAACCTCCGTCGCCGCGACGGGTGGGCGTTCGCCCTCGGAGCGGTCACGATCGTCGGCGCCGTCCTGATGCTGTGGTTCGCCCTGTTCCCCTACGTCATGCCGTCCTCCACCGATCCGGCGAACGCGCTCACGATCGAGAACGCCTCGAGCACCGACTACACGCTCGGCGTCATGACCTGGGCGGCGGTCATCTTCCTGCCCGGCATCCTCGCCTACCAGGCCTGGACCTACTGGGTGTTCCGCAAGCGCATCTCGCGGGTGCAGATCGAGAAGGCGGATGCCGCGGCTGCTCACTGAGCCCGCGGGAGGATCGAGCCATGCCTGACGAGACCGAGCCGCGGCAGCCGCCGGTGGACCCCCGCCTGTGGCGGTACGCCGCGGCATCCCGATCGTTCTTCGTCGTCATCGCCCTGCTGTCCCTCCTGCAGACGGCGGTCATCGTCGGCTTCGCCTTCTTCACGACCCGAGCGATCGTCGATGCGATCGCCGGGGCCGACCTGGCCGGGACCCTTCTCGCCCTCGCGGGCATCGTCGTCGCCCGCTCGGTGCTCGCGCTGATCCGTGAACGCGTCGCCGCGCGCGCGTCGGCACGCGTCGAGTCGCAGCTGCGCGCGGCCGTGCTCGACGGCGTCGCGCAGCTCGGCCCGGAGTGGACGGCGTCGCGCAGCACGTCGCACCTCGCCCTCGTGGCGGGGCGCGGACTCGACGCCCTCGAACCGTACGTCGGGCGCTATCTGCCCCAGCTCGTGCAGACCGTGATCGCGACGCCGATCCTCGTCGCGGCGATGTGGTCGGCCGACGCGATCTCGGGCCTCACGGTCCTCCTCACCCTTCCCCTCATCCCGATCTTCATGATCCTGATCGGCCTGGCGACGCGCTCCGTGCAGCGCCGCCAGTGGGAGACTCTGACCCGGCTCGCGACCCGGTTCTCCGAGACGGTGCAAGGACTGTCGACGCTCACCGTCTTCGGCCGTCAGCGTCGCGCCGCCGACGCGATCGAGCGAGTGACGGACGACTACCGCCGCGAGACGATGACGGTGCTCCGAGTCTCGTTCCTCTCGGGCTTCGCACTGGAGTTCCTCGCCTCGATCTCCGTTGCGATCGTCGCGGTCGCGATCGGGTTCCGCCTGATCGACGGCTCCCTCACCCTGAGCGTCGGCCTGTTCGTCCTCCTCCTCGCACCGGAGGCGTTCCTGCCCCTCCGTCAGGTCGGCGTGCAGTTCCACGCCGCGAGCGAGGGGGTAGCGGCCACGCGGGACGTCTTCGCTGTGCTCGATGATGCCGCCGCGGCATCCGCAGACATCGCGCCGGCACCCGCGCCGACCGGGACGGACCACGTGCTGCGCGTGCGGGACGTGCGTGTGCGCGATCTGCCGCCCGTGACCCTGGACGCGCGCTCAGGCGAGATCGTCCTGATCGAAGGGCCGAGCGGTGCCGGCAAATCGAGCCTGCTCCACGCGCTCCTCGGCTTCGCCCCCGCGACCGGACGCATCGAGTTCGACGGCGTCGCGGCGAGCTCGCTCGCGCCGTCGGCCTGGCTCGGATGGGCGGGACAGCGCGCCGGTCTCGCCGCGGGCACGGTCGCGCAGAACATCCGCCTCGGCGACGACGACATGCCGGAACGGACGGTCCGCGAAGCCCTGGCGCTCGTGGGCCTCGGCGCCCTCGACCCCGCCCGGATGCTCGGCGTGCAGGGCGCGGGGCTGTCGGGCGGGCAGGCGCAGCGCGTCGCCGTCGCCCGCGCCCTCGCCCGGCACCTCCGCGGCCACGCTCCTGTGCTCGCCCTCGACGAGCCGTCCGCGGCCCTCGATGCCGACGCCGAGGCCCACCTGTGGCGTTCCCTGCGTCAGGTGGCGGATGCCGGGGCCCTGATCGTCCTGGTCTCGCACCGTGAGAGCGCCCGGGGCATCGCCGATCGCGTCGTGCGCCTGAGCGGTGCGGAGGTCACCGCATGACGACCATGCGTGACGTCCTCCGCGACGCGGTCCCGACACCGCGGAGATTCTGGCCCGCACTCGCATCCGGGTTCCTGTCCGAAGCGTCGGCCGTCGCGCTCCTCGCCGTCAGCGCGTGGCTCATCGTCCGGGCCTCGGAGCAACCGCTCGTCATGTACGTCACGATGGCCGTCGTCGGCGTCCGTGCTTTCGCCCTCTCCCGCGCGTTCTTCCGCTACACCGAGCGCCTGTCCAGTCACGACGCCGTCCTCCGGCAGCTCGCCCGGACGCGGACCGATCTGGTGCGGCGGCTGCTCCCACACGCCCCCGCGGGACTCGCCTCGTCATCGCGCGGCGACGCCTCCGCGGCCCTCGTCGACGACGTCGACGAACTGCAGAACCTGTCGCTCCGCGTGATCCTCCCGCTCGTCTCGTCGGCCACGGTGGCGATCGGATCGGTGCTCCTGGTCGCACTCGTGTGGTGGCCGGCCGCCCTCACCCTGCTCGCCTGCCTCCTCGGCGCCGCGGTCGCCGCCCTCGCGTGGGGCTGGGTGGCGGGGGCGCGGGCGGAGCGATCGATCGCCCCGCTCCGTGCGCGACTGCGCGACGCGGTCCTCGATCACCTCTCGCGGCTCGACGTCCTCGTCGCCTTCGGTGCGGAGTCCGCCTCGCGCGCCGCCGTCCAGGACGCGGATGCCGCCCTCCGCCGTGCCGTTCTCCGTCGGGCGGGCGCACAGGCGGGGACGGCCGCCCTCGTCTCCCTCGCCGCGGGCGTCGCGACGGTCGCGGCCCTCCTCGTGGCCGCCCCGGCCGTCGCGGCCGGTGGTCTGTCGGGCCCCGCGCTCGGCGTCGCCGTCCTCGTGCCGATGGCGGTGTTCGAGGTCTTCACGGGCGTCCCCCTCGCCGCGTCCGCCCGGCGGCAGGTGCGGGCCGCGGCATCCCGTGTCGCCGGCGTCGTGCCCGAAGAGGTCCCGAGCGAGATCCCGGCAGAAGGGACTCCGACCGGCGAGGCTCCATCACTCGGCGACGGGCTCCGGCTGCGCGGCGTCGACGTGCGCTGGCCGGGCGCCGCGGCGCCTGCGCTGACCGGCGTCGACCTCGACGTGCACCCCGGCGAGCGCCTGCACATCGTGGGTGCGAGCGGCGCCGGCAAGTCGACGCTCGCTCACGCCCTTGTGAGGTTCCTCGCCGTCACCGGCGAGTACTCCATCGGCGGACGCTCGGTCGACGAGATCGCGCCCGACGACCTGCGCCTGACCGTAGGACTGTGCGAGCAGCATCCGATGCTCTTCGACGAGGACATCCGGCAGAACCTCCTCTTCGCTCGCGACACCGCGACCGACGGGGAGCTCGAAGCCGTGCTGGAACGGGTCGGGCTCGGCGAGTGGCTCCGCGCCCGCGGGGGGCTGGGCGCGCGGGTCGGCGAGCGCGGCGCCCTCGTCTCGGGCGGGCAGGCGCAGCGCATCTCCCTGGCGCGGGCGCTTCTGCGCGGGTTCCCCGTGCTCATCCTCGACGAGCCGACGGCAGGTGTCGATCCGGCCGCCGCCGATGCGCTCCTGACCGACCTGCTGGGCGCCGTCGACGGGTCGCACGCGGTCGTGCTGATCTCGCACGCCGGGGTCCCGGCATCCCTCGTCGATCGCACGGTGCGCGTCGCGGGCGGACGGCTGACGCCCGCCTGAACCTCAGCGCGCCGCGGTTCAGGTCGTGGGGGCCTCGCGCTCCGCCGCCGCCGCGATGCGGTTCGCCATGCCCTTGAAGATGAACCCGTGGAAGGGCAGGACGGCGAACCAGTACAGCCGGCCGGCGAGCCCGGTCGGGAAGAAGACGGCCCGCTGCTCGTACCGCGATCCGGAGCCCTCGGGCTTCGCGCGCAGCTCGAGCCAGGCGAGCCCGGGCACCTTCATCTCGGCGCGCAGGCGCAGCAGGCGGCCCTCCTCGACGGCTTCGACGCGCCAGAAGTCGATCGCGTCGCCGGCGGCGACCTTGCCGCGGCTGCGGCGACCGCGCTGCAGGCCGACACCGCCGACGAGGCGATCCATCCAGCCGCGGACCGCCCAGAGGAACGGCGACGAGTACCAGCCGTTCTCCCCGCCGATCCCGACGATGACGCGCCACAGCTGCTCGGGGCTCGCCGACGTCGTCGCGGACTGCTCGTCGGTGAAGACGAGCCGGCCCGCCCACTCGGGGTCGCTGGGCAGCGGGTCGCTCGGCACGGAGGAGACCTCGGCGTCCTGCCAGCTGGTCTCGACGGCATCGGCTTCGACCTTGCGGAGCGCCAGCCGCACGGACTCGCGGTAGGGCGTCAATCCGCCCTCGGGACGCGGCAGCAGGTCGTCGACGGAGTGGTCGTCCATGATGCACTCGTTCTGCAGCGAGGCGATCAGCGGGCGGGCGATCGCCCGCGGCACGGGCGTCACGAGGTTCACCCAGTGCGAGGCGAGTCCGGGAGTCAGCACCGGCAGCGCCGCGATCGCGCGTTGGCGGAGCCCGGCTTCGACCGCGTACCCGTTCATCATCTGGCCGTAGCGCAGTACGTCGGGGCCGCCGATGTCGACCGCCCGATTGACCTCCGGATCCACGTGGGCCGCAGCGAGCAGGTAGTGCAGGACGTCGCGGACGGCGATCGGCTGGATGCGGTTGCGCACCCACTTCGGCGCCGGCATGTACGGCAGCACGTCGGTCAGGTGACGGACCATCTCGAACGAGGCCGACCCCGATCCGATGACGACACCGGCCTGGAGGACGAGCGTCGGCGCCCCGCTGTGCAGCAGCGTCGCGCCCACCTCGACCCGCGAGCGCAGGTGAGGACTCAGCGTCACACCCGCCGGGTGCAGCCCGCCGAGGTACACGATCCGACCGACGGATGCCTCGGCCGCCGCGTCGGCGACCGTCTCCGCCGCGCGCAGGTCCTTCGTCTCGAAGTCGTCGCCCCCGCCCATCGAGTGGACGAGGTAGTAGAGCACGTCGACGTCGTCGACCGCCCGGGTCACGGCATCCGCGTCCTCGGCAGCACCTTCCACGACCTCGACCTCGCTCCCCCACACGAACGCCGCGAGTCGCGCCGGGGTGCGGACGAGGACGCGCACCCGGTACCCCGCCGACAGGAGCCGCGGGACGAGCCGCCCGCCGAGGTATCCGGTGGCTCCGAGGACGAGTGCGCGCGGCGCGGAACCATCCGGTCGAGGCCGTGCGACGAGGGCCGGTTCGCGGCCGGTGGGGGCGGAGAGCTCGCTCATGTCGCCACGATAGACCGGTCCCGACGGGGGTCGGGCCCTGCTCAGCCCGTCGTGTTTGTCAAGAGACACGCCCCGGGATGCGAGGGTCCGATCGACTACGTACCGTGGAGAGATGGCCAGGTCATCTCGCCCCTCGGTACCCCCGTCCTCCGAAGCACTGACCCGCTCCGCGCCACCTCCGCGGCTGGGCGTGGACGACGTCGTCGTGGTCGACACCAAGCGCGTCCGGACAGCGATCGGCGGCACCGTCGTCGGCAACTTCATGGAGTGGTTCGACTTCGGGATCTACGGCTACCTCGCCGTGACGATCACCGCGGTGTTCACGGCAGACCTCCCCGAACCATGGGGTCTGCTGGCCACCCTCTTCGGGTTCGCGATCTCGTTCCTGGTCCGCCCTATCGGCGGGCTCGTTCTCGGTCCGCTCGGCGATCGCATCGGACGCCAGAAGGTCCTGTTCTTCACCATGGCGATGATGGCTCTGGCAACCGCTCTCATCGGCGTGCTGCCCACGAGCGCTCAGATCGGGCTCTGGGCGATCATCCCGCTCTATGTCTTGAAGATGATCCAGGGCTTCTCCACCGGTGGCGAATACGCGGGCGCGACCACCTACGTCGCGGAGTTCTCGCCCGACAAGCGGCGAGGTTTCTGGTCGTCGTGGCTCGATCTCGGCTCGTACGTCGGCTTCGCCGCCGGTGCCTCCGTCGTCGCTCTCACGACGATCATCACCGAGTCGGTCTGGGGCGAGACCGCGATGACGGACTTCGGGTGGCGCATCCCGTTCCTCGTCGCGATCCCGCTCGGCATCGTGGCGATCTGGTTCCGCCTCAAGATCCCCGAGACCCCCGCCTACGAGAACACCGCCGGAACCGACGAGGAGCCGGATCGCGATGATCCTCTGGCACGCCATGGCATCGTCGGCATCCTCCGTCACCACTGGCGTGAGGTGCTCATCGGCATCGCGATCGTGGCAGCGACGAACACCGCAGGCTACGCGCTCACCAGCTACATGCCGACCTACCTCGAGAAGGAGGTGGGGATCTCCAACCTGGGCGCCGCCGTCGCCACGGTGCCCGTGCTCCTGGTCATGTCGGCGTGCCTGCCGTTCATCGGCCGGCTCAGCGACCGCATCGGGCGTCGACCGGTGTACATGATCGCCGCCGGCTCGACGATCGTCCTCATGATCCCGGCCTTCGCGGTCATGCAGATCGGTCAGGAATGGGCTGTGTTCATCGCCCTCGGAATGGTCGCCATCCCTGTGGCCTTCTACGTCGCCGTCTCGGCGTCGACACTGCCCGCACTCTTCCCGACGGCGTCGCGCTTCGGCGCCATGGCGATCGCCTACAACGTCTCGGTCTCCCTGTTCGGCGGCACGACACCGCTGTTCAGCCAGGCGCTCATCGATCTGACCGGCAACACCTTCATGCCGGCGTTCTACATCATGTTCTTCGCCGCGCTCGGCGGCGTCGCCCTGCTGTCGATGAAGGAGACCGCCAAGCGTCCGTTGCTGGGATCCGTTCCCACCGTCGAGACCCGCGAAGAGGCCATCGAGGTCGTCGCTCGTCAGGACGAGGACCCGCTCATCGACACGTCGACGATGCCGATCCCCGTCCACCGGTCATAGCCGCATGCCGTACGCGCTCGACCCCGGCGATGACGGCAGCGCCGCGAAGCCCAGACGGGTGTAGAACGCCATCGCGCCGGTGTTCTCCGCCGAGGCGACGAGGTGGAGACCGGCGACGCCCCGTTCCCGCAAGGCGGCGAAGAGCGTCTCGATGAGTCGGCGCCCTGCCCCCTGCCCCTGCGCCTGCGGCAGCAGGTCGATGTGCAGGTGGGCGGGGAAGTCGGCCGCGTACCGCTCGGGCTTCTCGCCGCGGCCGTACGCGTAGAGCAGCGTGCCGTCCTGACGCGTGACCTCGGCCTCGGGCTTCGGCCAGCGGTTCGCGAACCGCGGCCACCACTGCGTCCGGAACCACTCCTCGAACCCGTCCGTATCGTCAGTCGCCACGACGTATCCCACCGGCGTCCCGTTCCCGTCCTCGACCACGAAGACGAGGTCCGGGTGGCGTTCCGCGTAGGGCAGCGCCCAGATGTGGCCCCAGATCGCGTCGTCCTCGAAGATCCCGGTCGCATCGCTCCCGGCATCCGCGGTCCGCAGGCAGATCTCCGAGAGCGCCGGCTCATCGCCGGGACGGAACGGACGGATGCCTCCCGCCGCGGTCATCGCCGGCGTCCGTTCCCGAACACCCCGCGGATGACGCTGCCGATGATCGACTGGGTCGTCTTCGACCCGAGGATCTCCTCGAGAGGGGATGCCTCGCGCGTGCGGCTCGTCCGGGTGCTGCCGCCGGTGGTCCGGAGGATCCGCTCGTACTCCCGCTGGGCATCGCGCTCGGCCTTCTGCTGCGCCTTGTCTGCAGCGGCCTTCTGCTTCGCGTACTCCGCGTCGGCCTTGGCCTTCTCGGTCGCCGCCTTCGCCGCATCCGCCGCGGCATCGGCGGCGGCCATCTTGGCGCCGAGGATCTCGCGCGCGGATTCGCGGTCGACGGGAGTCCCGTAGGTCGCGAGGAGCGGAGACGCGGCGACGACGGCCTGCACGGCCGCCGCGGGCGTCGGGGACATGAGGCCCTGGGGGGCGCGCAGGCGCGTCCACGCGACCGGGGTGGGGGCGCCCTTCTCGTTCATGACCGTGACGATCGCTTCGCCCGTTCCGAGCTCCTGGAGGACGCGTTCGAGGTCGTATCCCGAGGTCGGGTACGTGCTCACCGTCGCGCGGAGGGCCTTCGCATCATCGGGCGTGAAGGCACGGAGCGCGTGCTGGATGCGCGAGCCGAGCTGACCGAGCACGTCCGCCGGCACATCCTTGGGGGTCTGCGTCACGAAGAAGACGCCGACGCCCTTCGAACGGATGAGCCGCACGGTCTGCACGATGGCGGCGGTGAACGCCTTCGAGGCGTCGCGGAAGAGCAGGTGCGCCTCGTCGAAGAAGAACACCAGCTTGGGCTTGTCGGCATCCCCCACCTCGGGGAGGATCTCGAAGAGCTCTGCCAGCAGGTACATGAGGAAGGTCGAGAACAGTTCGGGCTTGTCGGCGATCCCCGGCACCTCGAGGAGAGAGATGACACCCCGCCCGTCGGGTGCCGTCCGCAGGAAGTCGTGGACATCGAACTCCGGTTCGCCGAAGAAGACGTCCGCGCCGCCGTCGGCGAAGGTGATGAGTTCGCGGAGGATCACGCCCGCTGTCGCGGGCGACAGGCCGCCGAGGTCCTTCAGCTCGGGCTTGCCCTCGTCGCTCGTCAGGTAGGTGAGCACCGCCCGGAGGTCCGAGAGGTCGACGAGCGGCAGGCCGTGGGCGTCGGCGTAGTGGAAGACGAGGCCGAGACTCGACTCCTGCGTCTCGTTGAGCCCCAGGACCCGGCTGAGCAGGAGCGGACCGAACCCGGTGACGGTCGCCCGCACGGGGACCCCGGTGCCGATGCCGCCGAGGGCGAAGTACTCCGTGACGGATGCCGCCGGTTCCCACGCCTGCCCGATCGCCTCCGTGCGGGCCAGCAGCTTGGGGTTCGGCTCCCCCGCCGTCGCCACGCCGGTGAGGTCGCCCTTGATGTCGGCGGCGAAGACGGGCACCCCCTTCGCCGCGAGCTGCTCGGCCAACCCCTGGAGCGTGCGGGTCTTACCCGTGCCGGTGGCACCCGCGACGAGGCCGTGCCGGTTGGTCATGGCGAGCGGGATGCGGATCTGCGCGTCCGGGAGGGGGGCACCGTTCATGAGGGCCCCGAGGTCGAGGGTCGCCTCGTCGAAGGTGTACCCCTGGGCGATGCGGGCGACCTCGCCGTCGTCCAGCGGGCCCCCGGCGGGAGGGGCCGCAGCGGGCTGAGCGGATTCCGCGGCCGGAGCCTCGGCGGGTGGCTCCGCCGCAGCGGGCTCGGCAGACGCGGGCTCGGCGGGAGCGGCATCCGTCGTCACCGCCGCTGCACGCGCGGCCGCGAGGGCGGCCTGCGCGCGGGCGAGTTTCAGTTCCGCCGCGGCGGCAGCGGCTTCCGCTTCGAGGCGGGCGAGTTCGGCGGCGGCTTCATCGGCGCTCATGTCGTCAGCCTAGCGAGAGGCGTCGCTCGCGCTCCCTGACGATGGGAATCGTCAGGGCGGCGGCGACGAGCATCGTCGTGGCGACTCCGAGCACGGTCCCGCCGAGTGTGTCCGTGAGCCAGTGCGCGTGCACCTGGGTCCGACTGAAAGCCATCAGCAACGCCCAGGCGAGGCCCACGACCGCGACCCACACGCGGGGGAAGAGGATGACGGCGACCGTCGCGATCACGGCGGCATTCGCCGTATGCCCCGACGGGAACGACCCATGATCCGAGATGACGAGCATCTCCTCGGGGCGCACCCGCCCGAACAGCCCCTTCAGCAGCTGCACGACGAGGGCGCCGACGATCGATGCCGCGAGGAAGAACACGGCACCCCATGGCCGGCGTGCCAGCGCGAGCAGAGCGGCGCCGACGAGGGGGACGACGTAGGTCCCGACGACTCCTGCTCCGAGGATGTTCATGAGGAAGGAGATCGGACGGATGCCGGGCAGGAACGTCGTCACGTACGTGTTCCACCACGCATCCAGGTCGATCAGCTCCGAATCGGTTGATTCGACCGCGATGCCGGTCGCGACGGCGACCACGAGGAGGATCGCGCCGATGACGGCCAGGCGCAGGCCGATGCCGATCTCGTGTTCATGCGTGGGCACTCTCGTCATGGGCTCATCCTGGCCGACATCCCGCCGACGAACCTGCCCCTTGCGCTCGCGGCAGTGGACGGTCGCAGGGTCACGGGAACCTATGAACGACGCCCATCCAGGGCCCCCGCAGATGCAGACGAATAAACTCGAACCGGCGCGCCCGCGCCCTCCCATCCCGACCGACGAGGCCACTCCCATGACCCCGAACGACCCTGCCGGAAAGCGGACGAGCGGCAACCCCGCGACGCAGGCCCAGCTGAACCTGACCGTCAAGCAGCAGCGCGAGCAGCAGAAGCAGCAAAAGCTCGCCGAGTACCAGCGTCAGCTCGCCAAGCGCCGCCGCACCAAGGCCACCTGGTGGATCGTCGGGTCCACCGCCGCGGTCCTCGTGGTGGGTCTCGTCGTGGCCTCGTTCCTCCTGACGCCGCGCCCCGTGTCGATCGCCCGTGGAGACGGGGACGGCAGCGGCATCCGCGGCGTGCAGACCTTCGACCACACGGCCACCCATGTCGAGGGCGCCGTCGATTACGAGCAGACCCCGCCGGCCGGCGGCGACCACAACGCCGTCTGGCTCAACTGCGGCGTGTACACGCAGCCGGTGCCGAACGAGAACGCGGTCCACGCCCTCGAGCACGGCGCCATCTGGGTCACCTACGACCCGGCCCGGGTCGACGAGGCGGGCGTCGCGGCGCTCGATGCGCAGCTGCCCAAGGACTACACGGTCCTCTCCCCCTACGAGGGCATGGACACCCCGATCGCCGTCAGCGCGTGGAACGCGCAGCTGAAAGTCGACTCCCCCGACGACGAGCGCATCAGCGAGTTCGTCAAGGCCTACTGGCGCAACACCAACGGTCCCGAGCCCGGCGCGGCGTGCACGGGTGCCCTGGACGCCCCCGGCAAGCAGTGACGACCGAGACCGTCGGCGACGAGCCGGGCACCCCGCGCACCCTCCCGCCGTGGTGGGTGGTGCTGCTGGTCGGCCTCGCCGTCGCCGCGGTCGCGTTCTCGATCGGCCGCTTCTCGACCTTCGGCATCGCCGGTTCCACGCCCGCCGAAGGCTCCGCGGACGTCGGCTTCGCCCGTGACATGCAGGTGCACCACGCGCAGGCGGTCGACATGGCGATGACGATCTACGCGGAGACGGACGACGAGGAGCTCCGGGCCCTCTCGTACGACATCGCGACGGGACAGTCGTCCCAGCGCGGCGAGATGCTCGACTGGCTCGTCCAGTGGGGGCTCCCGCAGTACGGCGACGCACCGATGGCGTGGATGTCGGCGTCCGATTCCGGTCACGCCCACGGAACGGCCTCGGACGCGCCCCAGACCGACGAGCAGGTCCGCGAGGCGATGGGCATGGCCTCGGACGACGAGCTGGCCGCCCTGCACAGCGCGACGGGCAAGACCGCGGACTGCATGTTCCTCTCGCTCATGATCCGCCACCACGAGGGCGCGATCCCGATGGCCGAGGCCGTTCTCGAGCTCGGCACCGACGCGCGCGTGAAGACGGTCGCCGAGAACATGAAGAAGGGTCAGACCTTTGAGATCGAGGCCATGACCTCGATGCAGCAGCGCCTCGGCTGCAGCTGACACGCACGAACGAGAAGAGGGGGATGCCGGTGGCCACCGGCATCCCCCTCTTCTGTCGTTTCGGCGATCAGCCCTTCGTCGCCCCGGCCAGGAGGCCGCGGACGAAGAAGCGCTGCAGCGCGAAGAACACGATCAGCGGGACGAGGATCGAGATGAACGTACCCGCCGACTGCAGGAACCACTTGTTGCCCCAGGTCCCCGACAGCGAGTTGAGGGCCTGCGTGATCGGCAGTGCACCCGGCGAGGCGAAGATCGTCGCGACGAGCAGGTCGTTCCAGACCCAGAGGAACTGGAAGATGCCGAACGACGCGATGGCGGGAGCAGCCAGCGGCAGGATGATCCGGAAGAACACCTGGCCGTGTCCGGCACCGTCGACGCGCGCGGCTTCGATGATCTCGCCCGGGATCTCGGCGATGAAGTTGTGCAGCATGAACGTCGCCAGCGGCAGCGCGAAGATCGCGTGCGCGATCCACACGCGGGCGAAGCTGTAATCGACCTCGTTCAGACCGAAGCCGGGGAAGATCGGCACGTCATTGATGCTCAGGCCGTCCGAGAACAGGCTGAGCAGCGGCACGAGGGCCATCTGCAGCGGCACGATTTGGAGCGCGAAGACGAACACGAACAGCGCGCTGCGCCCCTTGAAGTCGATCCACGCGAACGCGTAGGCCGCGAGGGCCGCCATGACGATCGGGAACACCGTCGCGGGGATCGTGATCGCGAGCGAGTTCACGAAGGCCGAGGCGAGCGTCGTGGACGTCCCGCCCGAGTTCAGCGCCTGCATGTAGTTGTCGAGCGTGAACTTCGGATCGGTGAACGCCGTCCACCATCCGCTCGTCTGCGTGTCGCTGCCGGGGCGGAACGAGGTGACGAACAGACCGAAGGTCGGGATCGTCCAGAAGATCGCGATGATGGCCGCCGCGATCGTGGCGCCCTTCGACGTGAGCTTCTTGTGGGCGATCGCCTCGTTGCGGCGGGTGTCGCGCGCGACCTGGCGCGCGGTGCGGTTGTCGACCGGCGTGGTCGGGGCTGCCACGGTCATCAGCGGATTTCCTTCTGCTTGGCCATCGATCGGGCGTTGTAGACGATCAGCGGCAAGACGAACAGGAACAGCACGACGGCCAGCGCGGACGAGTGTCCGAAGCTCTGGAACCGCTGCTGCTGGTTGACCATCTCGAACCCGAGGACGGTCGTGTCGTCGCGACCACCGGTCATGACGGCGACGATGTCGTAGACCTTCAGCGAAGCGATCGTCACGGTGGTCAGCACGACGATCAGCGACGAGCGGATGCCGGGCACCGTGACGTTGCGGAAGCGCTGCCACGCGTTGGTGCCGTCGAGCTCGGCGGCCTCCATCTGCTCGACCGGGACAGCCTTGATCGCGGCCGAGAGGATCACCATCGCGAAACCGGTCTGCGTCCAGATGAAGACGACCAGCAGCATGAGCGTGTTGATGACCGGCTTGATGGCGAGCCACTGCACCGGATCGCCGCCGAAAGCGGTGACGATCGCGTTGAGGAGGCCGATCTGGTCGCCCTGGCGGGCGTCGTACATGAACTTCCAGATGATGCCGGCGCCGACGAACGAGATCGCAACGGGCATGAACACGAGGACCTTCAGCAGCTTCTCGCCCCGGGCCCGGTCGATGAAGACCGCGTAGGCGAGACCGATGACGACCGAGATCGTCGGCGCCAGCAGCGCCCACAGGATCGTGTTGACGATCGAGGCCGTGCCGGTGGGGTTCGTGAAGACCCAGATGTAGTTCTCGAGGCCCACGAACTCATCGCCCGTCTTGTCGAAGAACGATTTGAAGATCGTCGCGATCGCCGGGTAGACGAGGCCGAGGATCAGCATGATGCTCGCCGGGGCCATGAAGAGGATGAGCTGGAACAGGTATCCCGCGCCCTGACGGGAGCGGAAGTCCGCGAAGAAGAGCAGCGCCCCGACGAGGAGCGCGATGGCCACCACGTAGACGACGGCGTTGGCGTACGGACGCAGCAGCAGGAAGGCGAGCACCGGGATCACGAGACAGGCGACCAGCCGCATGATGAAGTAGCCGCGCCCGGGGCGCGGCGCGAACTCGATGAGCACCAGGATGATCGCCACCACGAGGCCGAAGACCAGCAGGATGACGGGGATCTGGATGAGCGGGTTCAGCGCGCCGAGCCACAGGAAGAAGCTGTTGAGCGAGAAGCCGATCGTGATGCGCGCCGATTCCTCGGTCGAACCGGTGAAGGCGAGCAGGAAAGCGACCAGAGCGATGAGGATGAAGCCTGCGGCGACGACGATCTTCGTGATCGATCGACCCCTCGGGTCTTGAGCGTGGGTGGTGACGGCAGGTTCGGTGTCGACGGGCCTGTCGACGGTCGTCTGCGACATGCGGGTTCCCTTCTGGGTACAGCGGCGTACCCGTGCGGTACGGACGGGAGAAGCGGGGCCGGGCTTTGGAAGCCCGACCCCGCTCGGCTCAGCCGATCGTCAGGCGACGATCAGTTCTCGTAACCGGCCTGGATGTCGGAGAGCACCGTGTCGGTGTCCTTGCCGTCGATCCAGTCGACCATGCCCTTCCAGAACGAGCCCTGACCCACCGTGGCGGGCATCAGGTCGGATGCGTCGAAGCGGAGGACCGTGGAGTCGTCCTGCAGCGTCGTCATCGCTTCCTTGAGGAACTCGCTCGAGGCGAGGCTGGGGTCGGCCTTCTTGTTGGCCGAGATGACGCCACCGAGCTCGACGCGAGCGTCAGCGAACTCGGGCGATGCCATGAATTCCAGGACCTTCTGCGTCGACTCGTCGTCCGAGAAGCCGGCGACGAACTCGCCGCCGCCCTCGATCTGGAGCTCACCCTCGGTGTAGCCGGGCATGATGAACGCGTAGACGTCACCGTCGGGCGCGACCTCGGGGGTCTTGCCGTCCGCGGTCTTCACGTCGAGGAAGTTCGCCGACAGGAACGAGGCCTGGTGGGTGAGGGCGCAGTCGCCGCTCGCCACGGCCGCCGCGACATCGCCGAACGCCGTCGAGTTGATGCTCTTCACGTCGCCGTAGCCGGCGTTGACGTAGTCGGGGTTGAGGAGGATCTCGCCGACCGCGTCGAACGCCTTCTTGATCTGCGGGTCGGTGAACTTCACGTCACCGGCGACCCACTGGTCGTAGACGTCGGCACCGGACTGGCGCAGGACGAGGTCCTCGACCCAGTCGGTGCCCGGCCATCCGGACGCCGCCTCGGACGAGAAGCCGGCGCACCACGCGGGCTTGCCGGTGGTCTCGACGATCTTGTCGGAGAGGGCGATCATGTCGTCCCACGTCTTGGGGACCTCGACACCCCACTCCGCGAACTGCTTCGGCGAGTACCAGACGTACCCCTTCAGGTTCGCGAGCATCGGTGCCGCGTAGAAGGTGTCGTCGAAGGTGCCGTACTTCTTCCAGTCGGGCGACCAGTTCTCGTCGACGGCCTTCTCGACCGCTTCGGGAGCCTTGAGCACCTTCCCGGTGTCGACCAGGGTCTTCAACAGACCCGGCTGCGGGACGACCGCGATGTCGGGGGCGTCGCCACCGGTCACCTTGGTGACGATGTTGCCCTCGAACGACTTGTCGCCGACGTACTCGACGGTGATGCCGGTGTCCTTGGTGAACTGGTCGAAGGACTTGTTGAGGGCGTCTGCCTCGCCGCCCGTAATGCCGCCGGAGATGCGGACGGTCTTCTTCGCCTCGCCGCCGCCGTTTCCGCTGCCACCTTCCGCACACCCTGCCAGCATCAACGCTGCCGCGCCGAGAAGGGCGACGGGGGCAAGAAGACGGTATCGCTGTGACAATGCCATGTACTTCTCCTCTTTCGGGATCATCGTCCGCCCAGAGGAGCCTTGGCCGCATCCTTGGGGAACCGATTCCAGGACAACCTACTTGGCCGAACACTCTCCGCACAACTGCGAAATATCAAGGTTCTGCAACCATTGTGCTTTCGGTTATGATACGCATGGGATCGCTCCCATGAACTGAGGATGGAACCGGTTCCCTTCGCGGCCGCCACCGACTACGCTGAGTCCTCGACCACGGGGACAGGTCATGACGGGGTCGAGGAGGACCGATGAGCACCATCGCCGACGTTGCACGCGAAGCCGGCGTCTCCAAGGCGACGGCCAGTCGCGCCCTGACCGGCAGCGCACAGGTGTCCCCGGCCACACGACAGCGGGTCCACGAGGCCGCACAGCGCCTCGGTTACGTCCCCTCGACCAGCGCTGTCAGCCTCGCCACGGGGCGAACCCGCAACATCGGCGTCGTGCTCCCCCACGTGAACCGGTGGTTCTTCGCCGAGGTCCTCGAGGGCATCCAGGCATCCCTGTTGGAACGCGGGCTCGACCTGACCCTCTACGACGCGACGCCCGGCAGCGCCGGCCGTCGGCGCGTCTTCGACGACTTCCTCTCCCGCAAGAGGTTCGACGGCCTCATCGCCGTCGGCCTCGAACCCGCCGCGAGCGAGACCGAGGCGCTGCTGGCCCTCGACCGACCCGTCGTCAGCGTGATCGGCACCGAGCAGACCACGAGCCTCGTCACGCTCGACGATCGGCTCGCCGCCGCCCTCGCGACATCCCATCTCATCTCGCTGGGACACCGGCGCATCGCCTTCCTGGGCGGCACGTCCTCGAGCCACTGGCCTCACGTTGAGTCCGCCCGCTTCGACGGATATGCGCGGGAGATGCACGACTCCGATCTCGGCGCGCAGGTCACCCGCACACCGGCGGAACTGTCGATGCCGGCCGGCTACGAAGCAGCCGTCGACCTCCTCAGCGATCCGTCGGAGCGCCCGACAGCCATCGTGGGGGCCTGCGACGAAGTGGCGATCGGGGCCATCATCGCGGCGCGACGTCTCGGCATCCTCGTCCCGTCCGAGCTCAGCGTCATCGGCATCGACGACCACGTCAACGCCGAGATGTTCGCCCTCACCACCCTTCGCCAGGTGCCCCGCGAACAGGGGGCGACGGCGGTGGAACTGCTCATGCGCCACATCGAGGACGCGACGCTCGACCCGGTCACCGTGATGATCCGGCCGCGCCTCGTCGTCCGCAACTCGACGGCGCCGCGCTCGGGCGCGACCGCCGCTGCGGTCCGCGACTCAGGGCTCTCCCGCATCGCCGAGCCCTGACGGTTCACCACCGGGCCGGTTAACGCCGGAAGGCTCCGGATGCCGCGGCATCCGGAGCCTTCCAGTGAAGGGATTCGCCTTACTTGACGGAAACCGTCGCGCCGGCGGCCTCGAGGGCCTCCTTGGCCTTGTCGGCAGCTTCCTTGTTCGCGCCCTCGAGCACGGCCTTGGGAGCACCGTCGACGACGGCCTTGGCCTCGCCGAGGCCGAGCGAGGTGAGCTCGCGGACGACCTTGATGACCTGGATCTTCTTGTCGCCGGCAGCCTCGAGGATGACGTCGAAGGAGTCCTTCTCCTCAACCTCTTCAGCAGCAGCGCCACCGCCGGCACCGGCAACGGCGACGGGGGCAGCAGCGGTGACGTCGAACTTCTCCTCGAACGCCTTCACGAACTCGCTGAGCTCGACGAGGGTGAGGCCGGCGAACTGCTCGAGCAGCTCCTCGGTGGAAAGCTTCGCCATGATGTATCTCCTAGATAGATGGGGTTTGTGTAAAAGAGCTCGCTCGTCGCTTACGCGGCGTCAGCGGTCTCCAGCTTTTCGCGAAGCGCGTCGATGGTGGCGGCAGCCTTGCCCATCGTCGCCTTCATCATGCCCGCAGCCTTCGCCAGCAGAACCTCACGGCTCTCGAGCGAGGCGTACTTGTTGACCTCGTCGGCAGTGAGGGCGTTGCCCTCGAAGATGCCGCCCTTGATCACCAGAAGCGGGTTGGCCTTGGCGAAGTCACGCAGAGCCTTGGCAGTGGCGACGAAGTCACCGTGCACGAAAGCGACGGCCGAGGGGCCCTTGAGGTCCTCGTCCAGAGCCGTGATCCCCGCGCTGTTCGCGGCGATCTTGGTCAGCGTGTTCTTCACCACGGCGTACTGCGCGTCCTGACGGATGTTGTTGCGCAGCTCCTTGAGCTGGGCAACCGTCAGACCGCGGTACTCGGTCAGCAAGACGGCGTTCGAGTTCTCGAAGTTCTTCGTGAGCTCGGCGACCGATGCATCCTTCTGCGCCATGGTCACTCCTTGATGTGTACGAGACGTCCCGCGGCAGCGGGACATCGACCTCGACGGTCGGGCTGCATGAGAAAAGCTCCGGCGCAAGCGCACGGAGCTTTGAGCCCGGTTTCCCGGAAGTCTGTCGTACACCTGCGTGGGCCCCTGCGATGCAGAGCTTCGATCGCATGCGCGGACGCACGACGATGACCGACGGTCTTTGGCTTGTGCCCCAGTGTACGCGCCGCCGCCCGGCGCGCCAAATCCCGGCATCCGCGCCCGTGTGTGCGCCGCGCGCCCGGGACGCGAGAGCGCCGCTTCGTGCCGAGTGCGCCTGCTATTGCCCGGCAAGAAGGGGCCTTCTCGGCAAGAAGAGACGCTCTCGCGAGGTGGGGAGGGTGATGCGGAAGGCCCGCAGGCGGTCAGCGAGCGCATCGGGGGTGACGACGTCGCGGCTGGCGCAACGCAACACCCGTCGGCCCGTGACGCCACGCACCCAGTCCTCGCGTTCCTTCTCCGCCAGAAGGATGCCGCTGAGCGGGCGCCCGGCGGTGAGCGCGGGGTCCATGTAATTGCCGTCGCCGTCGCACTCGAGGAACGCGTCCGCCTCGACGAGTTCAAGGTCCATCCAGTATGTGCCGGTGCCGGCGGGCACCTTCACCTGGAGGCCGGGCTGCATGAAGCCCAGCCGCCGCACCTGCAACTTCGTCACCGACTCGAGCGGCAGCTCCGATCTGCCGTCGAGCACCTCGATAACGTCGCGCGCCGCCCGCACTCCCCGCTTTCCGGAGCTGCGCCGCAGCCGCTCCCGCAACCGCTCTCGAAAAGCATCTCCGCCCGCCACGTCATAGCGCCGCGGCGGGCCGGCCACACGTTGCATCGCCGCGTCGGCCGCCGCCACGGCCACTTCGAGGCTCGCGCCGCGCAGTAGATCGCTGACCGTCCGCTCGAGACTCGTGCACGGGAGTCCGTCCACCGTGACGATGTCCACATCGTCGACCGCGTCACGATGTCGTCCGACCGTGGGTCCGCTGTGCCGACC
This sequence comes from Microbacterium sp. 77mftsu3.1, assembly GCF_900100525.1. Classification (NCBI taxonomy): domain Bacteria; kingdom Bacillati; phylum Actinomycetota; class Actinomycetes; order Micrococcales; family Microbacteriaceae; genus Microbacterium; species Microbacterium sp. 77mftsu3.1. The sequence goes on from NZ_FNCR01000003.1 coordinate 279,487, forward strand.
CACCCCGGCGTCGACCGCGTGCACGCGCTGGACGAACAGCCGGTAGAGAGGCAATCCGTGGAGGACCGCGGCCGAGGTGAACGAGAACACCGGCGGCGCCCCGGCATCCGATGACACCGCGGCGATGTGGAGGCGGTGCTGCGATTCGGGCCACAGGTCCCGCCAGGTCCCGCCGTCGCAGTACCACCCCCTGCGCACCCGCACGAGGTCGCCGCCCCGGAGCGCGTCGTCGATGTCCCGTCTGCTCCACCCATCGAGGACGAGGTCGTCTCGACGCCGCAGCGCCGACGCGGCGGCAGCCAGGTCCAGTTCTCGCATCCCCCGAGCGTGCCGCCCGGTCCGCCCGGACGACACGCGCACGTCGCCCTTCCGGACAGCCGCGGTCGCCTCGCCCGTGTGGAGGAGGCACGAAAGTGCGTCCCCGTACCGAAAGCGAGGGCGGATGCCGCGCCACAGCCGACGCGCTCGACAGGACCGCGCGCTCTCGGGCCCCGGCGCTGCGCCCGCTCGCGAGCGCTCAGCGCGTGCTGAACGCGGCGTCGAAGGCGGCGGCGGACGGCTCGTAGGTCGACAGCCGCCGAACGAAGGCGAGAGCCTCGGGGGCGCCGACCAGGCGGTCCATGCCCGCGTCCTCCCACTCGACGGAGAGCGGACCGGTGTACCCGATCGCGTTCAGCATGCGGAAGGCGTCCTCCCACGGCACGTCGCCGTGGCCCGTGGAGATGAAATCCCACCCGCGCCGCGGATCAGCCCAGGCGAGGTGGGACGACAGCCGACCGTTCCGACCGTTGCCGAGTCGCTTCTTCGTGTCCTTGCAGTGGACGTGGATGATGCGGTCGCGGAAGTCCCACAGGAACGACACGGGGTCGAGGTCCTGCCACACCATGTGGCTCGGGTCCCAGTTGAGTCCGAACGCCTCGCGGTGCCCGATGGCCTCGAGCGCGCGGTGAGTCGTCCAGTAGTCGTAGGCGATCTCGGATGGGTGCACCTCGTGGGCGAACCTCACGCCGACCTCGTCGAAGACGTCGAGGATCGGGTTCCAACGCGCGGCGAAGTCCTCGTAGCCCGCATCCACCATGTCCTGGGATGCCGGCGGGAACATCGCGACGTACTTCCAGATCGACGACCCCGTGAACCCGGTCACGATCTTCACGCCGAGCTTCGCCGCCATCCGGGCGGTGTCCTTCATCCCCTCGGCCGCACGCTGCCGCACCCCCTCGGCCTCGCCATCACCCCACACCCGGTCGGAGAGGATGTCGCGGTGCCGCTGGTCGATCGGATCGTCGCAGACCGCCTGCCCGCCCAAGTGGTTCGCGATCGCATGCGCCTGCAGGCCGTTGCGTTCGAGGATGTCCCGACGACTCCGGACGTACTCCGCGTCGTCCCAGCGGGAGACGTCGAGGTGGTCACCCCAGCAGGCGATCTCGAGTCCGTCGTACCCCCACTCCCCGGCGAGGCGCGCGATCTCATCGAACGGCAGGTCGGCCCACTGGCCGGTGAACAGGGTGATCGGTCGCGCCATTGCAGATCCTTTCGTGGATGCGGGTCGCCCCGCGGGTCAGTCGTTCGTCGGCACCCAGCGACTGCCCGCCGCCGAACTGCGTTCCACCGCGTCGAGGACGCGCTGCACATGGAGACCGTCCGCGAACGACGGTCGAGGCGCGACCCCCTCGGCGATAGCCGTGGTGAAGTCCCGCACCTGGTGCGAGAACCCGTGTTCGTATCCGAGGATGTGTCCCGTGGGCCACCACGGCTCGAGGTAGGGATGACCGTGTTCGGTGACGAGGATGCGGCGGAAGCCGAGTTCGGTCTCGGCGGCGGTCGCGTCGTAGAACTCGAGCTCGTTCAGCCGCTCGAGGTCGAAGGCCAATGCGCCGCGGGTGCCGGACACCTCGACCCGGAGGGCGTTCTTGCGCCCGGTCCGGTACCGGGTCGCCTCGAAAGAGGCGAGGGCCCCGGAGCTGAGCCGGCCGGTGAACAGCGCGACGTCGTCGACGGTCACCCGTCCGCGCTCGGCGCTCGCGGTCCCCGACAGCCCGATGCCCTCACCCAGGAGCGGCCGTTCGTGGACGAGCGTCTCGACGATGCCGGACACGCTGTCGACCGTCTGTCCCGTGATGAACTCGGCCAGGTCTACGGCGTGCGCGCCGATGTCGCCGAGCGAGCCCGAGCCGGCCTTCTGCTTGTCGAGTCGCCAGGTCATCGGTGCCTCGGCATCCATCAGCCAGTCCTGCAGGTACTCGGCGCGCACCTGACGGATGTCGCCCAGTCGACCCGCGGCGACCAGGTCGCGGGCGAACGTCGCCGCCGGCACCCGCCGGTAGGTGAAGCCCACCATCGAACGGATGCCGCGCGCCTCGGCGCGAGCCGCGGCCTGTGTCATCGCCTCGGCCTCGGCGACGGAGTTGGCCAGCGGCTTCTCGCAGAGCACGTGCTTGCCCGCCGCGAGCGCGGCGATCGCGATCTCGGCGTGGGTGTCACCGGGGGTGACGATGTCGACCACGTCGACATCGTCCCGGGCGATCGTCGCGCGCCAGTCGGTGGAGGACTCCGCCCAGCCCCATTTGGCCGCCGCCGCCGCCGTCGACCCGGCGTCGCGGCCGGTCACGACGTGCAGGACGGGGTCGAGCGGCAGGTCGAAGAACCTCGGCGCGACCCGCCAGCCCTGTGAATGGGCGGCACCCATGAAGCCGTGGCCGATCATCGCGACCCGGAGCCTTGTCGTCATGACGGTGTCCTCTCGAAGAAGGTGGGGGCGCCCACGCACCGGGCGCCCCCGTGGTGATCACTCGAAGGCGAGGTCGATGTACTGGTCGACGTTCTCCTTCGTGACGACCGGCGCGTCGAGGACGATCCGGTTCGGGATGCCGGGGGTCACGATGTCCCCGAGGGTCTTGCTCTGCGCGATCAGACGGGCCAACGCCACGCCATCCGCAGCCTGCGTGGACGGGTAGATGACGGTCGCCTTGAGGACGCTGTCGTCCGCTTCGATGGCCTCCATGGCCGCCTTGCTGCCCGCGCCGCCCATCATGAAGAACTCGTCGCGGCCCGCGGAGGCGATGGCGGCGAGGACGCCGATTCCCTGGTCGTCGTCGTGATTCCAGATGGCGTCGATCTTCGGGTTGGCCGAGAGCAGCTGCGATGCCGCGGACTCGCCACCGGCGACCGTGAAGTCGGCGGCGACCCGGGCGGAGACGTCGAGTCCGCAGTCCTTCAGCGCGTCGGCGAACCCCTGCGACCGGTCCTGCGTGAGGGGTAGCGAATCGATGCCGGCGATCTCGGCCACGACGGCGTCAGTCTTCCCGTCGAGCTGTTCGCAGATGTAGGTGCCCGCAGAGACTCCCATGCCGTAGTTGTCGCCGAGGACGGTGGCCCGGGCCGCGAAGGGGCTCGAGAACTCGCGGTCGACGTTGATGACGGGGATGCCCGCGTTCATGGCGGCGATCGCGGCCTCGGTCAGGGCCGCACCGTCGGTGGGCAGGAGGACGATGGCGTCCACCTTGTCGTTGACGAACGTCTCCACGGCGGCGATCTGCGCGATGGGGTCGTTGGTTCCTTCCGCCGTTTTCAGCTCGACGTCGTCGAAGCTCGCGGCGGCGTCTGCGGCGCCGGAGTTGATGGCGCCGAGCCAGCCGTGGTCGGCTGCGGGACCGGAGAACCCGATCGTGACGGTGTCCCCGCTCTCCGCGTTCTCCTCCGACGTGGTGCCCTGCCTCTCGGCACCGTTCTCGTCGGCTCCGGTCCCCGTACAGCCGACCAGCAGGCCGACCGAAGCGGCGGCGGCGACGCCGGTCAGGATGAGGCGCGTGCGCGCCGTCATGCGTGAGCGCATGTCTTCCTCCTTGAATGTGATGCAGCTCTGGTGTGAAGCGACCAGCGCACCTCTCGGCCTCGAGAACGCACACGAGGAGGGTCAGCGCTGACGGGATGAACATAACAGAACGGATGTCGTGTCCGTCAACTTTTGTTTTTCTATCGTCAGAAGTACCGGCGCCAAAATCCTGAGCGTAAATGGTGGAATTTCGGGCGAGATGCTTCGGAGAGACTGCTGATATCTCGGCGCTGTGCCCCTCGCCAAAGGCTAGACGCGCATGTTATGTTCGCGACGTGATCAAAGATGACCATGAACCGTCATTACTCGAGGTGCGAGGAGTGACGAAGTCCTTCGCCGGTGTCCGCGCCCTGCGCGGAGTGGACCTCGACGTCCGCCCCGCCGAAGTGCACTGCATCCTCGGACAGAACGGTGCCGGCAAGTCCACCCTGATCAAGACCCTCGCTGGCGTGCACAGACCCGACGCAGGAGAGATCCGGTGGGACGGCGCGATCGTCGACATCCCCGACCCGGATGCCGGTCTCGCCCTCGGCATCGCGACGATGTACCAGGAGCTCGACGTCGTCGACGGGCTGACGGTGGCCGAGAACATCTTCCTCGGCCACGAACTCTCCCGCGGCGGATTCACCCGACGGGGCGAGGCGGCGCGGCGGACCCGCGAGCTGCTGCGACGACTCGGTCACAAATCCCTCTCGCCCCACGCCGAGGTCGGGCAGCTGAGCGCGGCCAACAAGCAGATCGTCGCGATGGCGCGAGCGCTCTCCCACGAGGTCAAGCTGATCATCATGGACGAGCCCTCCGCCGTCCTCGACAGCCACGAGGTGCAGAACCTGTTCGGCGTGGTGCGCGAGCTGACGGCGGCGGGGATCGCCGTCGTCTACATCACCCATCGCCTCGAGGAGATCCGCCAGATCGGCGACCGCATCACGGTCCTCAAGGACGGCCGGACGACGGCGACAGGACTCGCCGTCGCCGACACGCCGACACCCGATCTGATCCGCCTGATGACCGGGCGCGACGTCGCGAACGTCTTCCCGCCGTCCTCCCCGCCCGCCGCCGACGCCCCGGTGGTCCTCGACGTCCGAGACCTGTCGCTGCGCGACGTGTTCGAGGACGTGACCTTCCAGGTGCGCGCCGGCGAGGTCGTCGGTCTCGCCGGCCTCGTCGGATCGGGACGATCCGAGATTCTCGAGACCGTCTACGGCGCCCGCCGCGCGACCTCCGGCACCGTCACCGTCGCGGACCGGCCCCTGCGCCGGGGCTCCGTCGTCGACGCCGTCGCGGCGGGGGTGGGGCTCTCCCCCGAGGAGCGCAAGAGCCAAGGCCTCGTCCTGGACGAACCCATCGCGATGAACGTGACCCTGCCGTCGATGTCGAGGTTCTCGCGCGGTGGCTTTCTGGACTTCCGCGGCGAGCGCGCCGCGGCTCGCGAACAGATCGAGGCGCTCGAGCTCCGACCCGCCGACCCCGACCGGCCCGCACGCACGCTGTCGGGCGGCAACCAGCAGAAGATCCTGCTCGCCCGTTGGCTCGTGCACGGAACGCGGGTCCTCCTCCTCGACGAGCCGACCCGCGGCGTCGACGTCGGCGCGCGCGCCGAGATCTACGCCCTCATCCGCCGACTGGCAGCCGAGGGCAACGCGGTCGTCGTGGTCTCCAGCGAGATCGAGGAGGTGATCGGCCTCGTCGACACCGTGCTCGTCGTCGCGGAGGGCCGCATCCTCTCCACCCTTCCGTCCTCCGAGATCGACGAGCACGGCGTGCTCGACCTCGTCATGAAAGGAACCGCCGCGTGAGCGAGCAGACCACCGCCGGGGCGGACACCCCGCTGACCTCGACCGACGCACCTCCGACCACGTCGACCGTCACGGTCGAGGACGCACCCCTCTGGCGCCGCGTCCTGTCAGGGTCGGTCGGACGCAACATGGGCCTGGTGCTCGCGCTGCTCGTCCTCGTCATCGTGGGCGCGGCATCCGCCCCCGACACCTTCCTCGGCCTGTCGAACATCATGGTGATCCTGCGCCAGGCGTCGATCGTGGGCGTGATCAGCATCGGCATGACGCTCGTCATCATCGCCGGCGGAATCGATCTCTCGGTCGGGTCCGTCCTGGGCCTCGCATCGGTCGTCGGAGCGCTGGCGGCCGTCCAGGACCTCGCAGACCAGACCCACTGGATCGTGATGGTCATCGTCGCCCTCGCGGTCGGCGTCTTCGCGGGGTTCCTGAACGGGATCGTGATCGCCTACGGCAACGTCGTCGCCTTCATGGCCACTCTGGCCATGCTCGTCGGGGCGCGCGGGTTCGCCGAGATCCTCGCCAACCGCAGGACGCTGCAGGTCGGCGGACAGCGCGAGTTCATCACGTTCATGAACCTCGACATCCTCGGAGTCGACATGCTCATCTGGATCTTCCTGGTCGTGTCGGTCCTCGGCTGGGTGCTGCTGAACCGGACCATCTTCGGTCGCCGCACCGTCGCCATCGGAGGCAACCGCGAGGCGGCACGCCTGGCCGGCATCAACGTCAAGCGCCACGTCATGTACCTCTACGCGATCTCGGGCCTGTGCGCGGGAATCGCCGGCGTCATGATCCTCGGGCGCACGACCGCGGGAGCGTCGGTCAACGGGCAACTCCTCGAGCTCGATGCGATCGCGGCGGTCGTGGTGGGCGGAACGCTCCTCATCGGCGGCCGGGGCACCGTGACGGGGACCGTCTTCGGCGTCCTGATCTTCGCCACCCTGACCAACGTCTTCGTTCAGAACAACATGTCGTCGTCGGTGCAGGCCGTGGCGAAGGGCGTCATCATCGTCATCGCCGTGCTGCTGCAGCAGCGGTTCGCGCGACCGGCCGGCCGGACCTCCTGACGCCACACGCGCCGCAGGCCGACGAGGTCACATGCACGTCAGACATAGCGCGGCGGTGGAGAATCGACGGATGTCGAGGCGTGCGCCCGATCGCAGGACCCGGAAGAGATGATCCGATGACCGACTCCCCCGCCCTGGCTCCCGGAGCCAGCGAGCTTTTCCAGCTGCTCCGCGACGGGGCACCCCGCACCCGTGCCGAACTCGCCAAGTCGACGGGTCTCGCACGGTCCACGATCGCGGCGCGCGTCGAGGAGCTCATGCGGATGGGTCTGGTGACGGCGGTGGCGGACAAGGTCTCTACGGGCGGTCGCCCTCCGTCCCAGTTCGCCCTCAACCCGGCAGCCCGGGTCGTCATCGCCGCGGATCTGGGGGCCTCCCACGCGACGGTCGCTGTCAGCGACCTGGCCGGAGTGGTCCTCGCGCAGTCGTCGGAGCCCATCGACATCGCCGACGGCCCGGACTCGGTGCTCGCGTGGTTGCTCGACGTCGCGCGACGGCTCCTTGCGCAGGTCGGTCGCGACGATGCCTCGGTGGCGGCGATCGGCATCGGCGTGCCCGGACCCGTGGAGCACTCGAGCGGCCGGCCGTCCAACCCTCCGATCATGCCCGGCTGGGACCGGTTCGACATCCCCGGCCGCCTCCAGGAACACCTCCCGGTACCCGTCCTCGTCGACAACGACGTCAACACGATGGCCCTCGGCGAACGCGCCGCGGCATGGCCCTCAGTCGAGGATCTGCTCTTCGTCAAGATCGCGACGGGGATCGGCGCAGGACTCATCTCAGATGGGCAGCTCAGGCGGGGCGCCCAGGGCGCAGCCGGCGACATCGGCCACGTTCATGTGGCTCGCGGCGGCGATGTGCCGTGCACCTGCGGCAACCGGGGCTGCCTCGAGGCACTCGCCTCGGGACCGGCGATCGCGCGCGGGCTGCGCGCGATCGGCGTCGACGCGCGCACCTCGAACGACGTCGTCGAACTCGTCAAGCGGGGAAACGTGGAAGCCATCCAGGCCGTCCGGCAGGCGGGCCGTGACATCGGGGAGGTCCTCACCACCTGCGTCAGCCTGGTCAACCCCTCGGTGATCGCCGTCGGCGGGTCGATGGCCCGCGTCGGAGAGCACCTGATCGCCGGCATCCGCGAGGTCGTGTACTCCCGATCCGCCCCGCTGGCGACGGCGCATCTGTCGATCGTCCAGTCCGCGACGGGCGCCGACGCCGGCGTTCTGGGCGCGGGGATGCTGGCGATCGAGCACGCGCTCTCGCACGACGTCCTCGCCTCGACGTCACTGAGGGCGTGAGCATCATCGCCGTCGGCATCCGGCGGGTCGGGGCGAGCCTGCGGGAGGGGCGACTTAGGATCGACGGGTGACTCCCGAACTCGCTGCCCGGATCGTCGCGGACTCCCGCGACCGGGTCGCGTGGATGCGGGCTCGCTCCCGCGGGATCACCGCCACGGACGTCGCGTCGCTCACGAGCGAGCGCGCCATCGCCCGGGCGGCCGAGGCCAAGCTCAACGGGTCGGGATTCAGCGGCAACGCCTACACCGACCACGGCCGACGCCGCGAGCCCGAGATCGCCGCGTGGGTGGCGGCGACCCACGGCATCCTGCCCTCGTCCGCCCTGTTCCACGCCGAGGTCGAGAAGCGTCACCTCGCGACCCCTGACGGGATCATGGTGGATGCCGGGGGCCGTGTCGTTCTCGCGGAGATCAAGACGACCAACAAGATCTGGAAGTCGATCCCCCGCACCTACATGCGTCAGGTGTGGTGGCAGCAGCACGTCCTCGGCGCCGAGCGGACGCTCGTCGTGTGGGAGGAGCACCAGGACTTCGTGCCTCTCCGGGACGAGCCGCGCTGCGCGTGGATCGACCGGGATGAGGCCGAGATCGGCGCGCTCGTGCATTTGGCGACGTCCCTCATCGATGAGCTGTACCGCCGCACCACCGGAAACACCCCGCCGCGACGCGAGCAGCCTGCACCGGTCAGTCGTCGTGAGCAGCTGCGCGAGCGCGACATCTTCCGCGCGCTCGCCCTCGCGGACTGACCGCAACGCGATCTCGGAGCTGCGGTCCGCCTTCTCGGCGCGCCCGTACGTCACGCGCTGCAGATAGTTGACACGGATCAATCATCAGCATATAGTTGACTTCTCTCAATCTTTGATGTGAGTCAACCATCTGGAGCTGTACATGACCACCACCACTCCGACCCGGCGTCGGGTGCTCGCCCCCCTGTCGGGCCTTCTTCTCGGCATGTTCGTCTCGATGATCGCCTCGACCGTCGTATCGACCTCCCTTCCGGTGATCATCCACGACCTGAACGGCGACCAGGGCGCCTACACCTGGGTCGTCACCGCCACCCTCCTCACCACCGCGATCTCGACCCCGATCTGGGGCAAGCTCGCCGACCTCATGGGCCGCAAGACGCTCTACCAGATCGCCCTCGTGATCTTCGTGCTGGCGACCGCCGCCGCCGGATTCGCGCAGGACCCCGGCACGCTCATCGCCTTCCGCGCCGCGCAGGGCGTCGGCGCCGGTGGCCTCGCCGCCCTCAGCCAGGTGCTGATGGCCGACATCATCAGCCCGCGCGAGCGCGGACGCTACATGGGCCTGTTCGGGGCCGTCATGGCCGTCGCCACGGTCGGCGGGCCTCTCCTGGGCGGTGTCATCACCGACGGGTTCGGCTGGCGCTGGAACTTCTTCGTCTCGCTCCCTGTCGCCGTCGCCGCCCTGATCATGGTGCAGCGCACGATCCCGGCTTCTGCCGCATCCTCGCGCCGACCGAAGATCGACTACATCGGCATCGTCCTCCTCTCCACCGCCGTCTCGCTCCTGCTCATCTGGGTCACCAACGCCGGCCGCAGCTACGACTGGTGGAGCACCGAGACGATCCTCATGGTCGGCGGCGCCGTCCTGGCCGCGATCCTGTTCGTCATCGTCGAGCTCCGCAGCTCGGAGCCGCTCGTCCCGCTGACCCTCTTCCGCGACCGCACGTTCACCCTCGCGGTGGTGGCCTCGATCGCGACCGGCATCGCGATGTTCGGTGCATCGGTCTTCCTCGGCCAGTACATGCAGATGGCCCGCGGCGCGACCCCGACCGAGGCGGGCCTCATGACGATCCCGATGATCGCGGGTCTGCTGCTCTCCTCCGTCGGCGTCGGAGCCCTCATCACCCGCTACGGACACTGGAAGCCGTACCTCGTGGTGGGCAGCATCCTCCTGACCGCGGGCGCCGCCCTCCTGTCGACCATCCACTACGACACCGACTTCTTCCTCGTGTCGGTGTACATGTTCCTGCTCGGCGCCGGTGTCGGCATGACGATGCAGAACCTCGTCCTGGCGGTCCAGAACAGCGCGAAGCCGAGCGAGATCGGCGTTGCGAGCTCGGGAGTCACCTTCTTCCGCAGCCTCGGCGGCACGATCGGCGTCTCACTCATGGGCGCCGCCCTCGCATCGCGGGTCACCGACCTGTTCACCGGCGCGCAGGATCGCATCGTCGCGGCGCTCACCGCGCTCGGCCCGGCCGGCGCGCCGTGGGGAAAGCAGCTCAGCTCGGGAACGCTCCCCCGTGTCTCGGAGATGCCTGACCAGCTCCGCGTCATCGTCGAGGACATCTACGCCCAGGGGATCTCGTCCGCGTTCCTCATCGCGGTGCCCTTCGGCATCCTGAGCATCATCGCGGTGATCTTCCTGCCGAATCGGTCGCTGAGCACGATGACCACCTCGGAGCGTCGCAACGCGTCGGAGGCGGACCTCGCGACCGTCTCGGTCCCCGCCGGGATGGACGGCATCACCGCCACCGGCACCGTGCCCGTCACCGGTTCCGACGTCGACACCGACGCCCGCTCCGAGGCCGAGGCGCCGACCCGCCGATAATATGGCCGAGATGTCTACGCAGTCCGATCGAGAGGCGCGCACCCTGGCGGTGCGCGCCCTCGAGGGTGAGTTCAGTGATCTGATCGCCCTGTTCCGCCGCCGGATCACCGAGAACGCGAACCGGGTGAGCCCCGGCATGCTGCCGGGTGCGTACAAGGTCTTCACGACGATCGCGCGGCACGAGCCTGTAACGCAGTCCGCTCTTGCCGAGATGCTCGCGGTCGACAAGGGCCAGCTGAGTCGCACCGTCCGGGAGCTGGCCGATCTGGACCTCATCGAGCGCACCCCTGACCCGACCGACGGTCGCTCCAGCCTCCTGTCCGCCACGGCGCACGGTCACGAGCGCCTCGCGGATGCACGCGGCCCGCAGGAGGGGGCACTGCTCGAGGCCCTCAGCGACTGGCGCGTCGAGGACATCGAGAACCTCGCACACCTCCTGCACGCCCTGGTCGCCGGATCGCGGCCCGACGGCAGATCTCTCACCTAGGCCCCGCCCCGGGCTTCTTGCCCCGGTGATGCCGACGTAACACCGCCGAGACAATGGCGAGGTTGACTGGTCATCCACCGAGCACCTAGAGCGCCCGCCGTCGAGCGCTGGTGAGAAGGAGCCGCCGATGCGATTCCGGCCACTGCGATCCGCAACCCCCACCGCGAGCGACATCGTCGAGGTGACCGCTCCCCCCGCTGCCATGCGCGCCGTCGTGTACGACGGGCCGGGCGATGCCGGGGTCCTGCGCGAAGCCGACATCCCGGTCCCCGAGCCGGCTCTCAGCGAACTGCTCGTGCGCGTGGTCGCCGCCGGCACGAATCCCATCGACGCGAAGACGCGTTCCGGCCGGGGCGTCTCGGGGCAGATCCCCGAGTATCCCTCGACCCTCGGGTTCGACTTCAGCGGCATCGTCGTGAAGAGCCCCTTCGAAGCTCACCCCCTGCAACCGGGTGATCAGGTCTTCGGCATGGTCCCCTTCCCGCGGTCGGGCGGGACCTACGCGGAGTACGTGGTCGTGCCGACGCTCTCCGTCGCCCGCAAGCCCGCGTCGCTGTCGCACGTCGAGGCCGCCGGGGTCCCCCTGGCCGCGCTCACGGCCTGGGGACTGGTCGTCGAGACCGCTCACGCGCATGAGGGTCAGCGGGTTCTCATCCACGCCGGATCCGGGGGTGTCGGCCACTTCGCCGTGCAGCTGGCCGCCTACTTCGGAGCCCATGTCACCGCGACGGGATCCGAGGGCAACCTCGGGTGGCTGCGCGAACTCGGGGCGTCGGTCGCGATCGACTACGCGACGACCCGGTTCGAGGACGTGGTCGGCGACATGGACGTCGTGATCGACCTCGTCGGCAACGTCCACGACGACACGGGCGCCCGCTCTCTCGGCGTCCTGCGGCCCGGGGGCCTGTACATCATGGTCCCGACGGGCGGATGGGACGGCTACGCGGATGCCGCCGCCTCGGCCGGCGTGCGCGCGACGACGTACAAGGTCGTGCCCGACGGGTCGGTGCTGGCGACCCTCGGTCGGCTGCTCGACTCGGGCGCCATCCAGGTCTACATCGACAAGGTCTTCGACCTCGCCCACGCCGCGGACGCGCACCGCGAGGTCGAGCGGGGTCACGTCCGCGGCAAGGTCGTCCTCAGCGTGACGGAGGCGTGATGCGGCGCATCCGTCTGGTCGTCCGCGGCATCGTCCAGGGCGTCGGGTTCCGCTACTCCCTGCAGCACATCGCTCGCGGCGCGGGCGCGACGGGATGGGTCAGGAACCTCGCAGGCGGCTCCGTCGAAGCCGAGGTGCAGGGGGATGCCGCCGCCGTCGAGTCCGTGGTGGAGTGGGCGGCGACCGGCCCGCGCGGAGCGGTCGTGGACCACGTCGCGATGACCGAGCTGACGCCGGTCACGGACGAGGACGGGTTCGAGATCCGGCGCGACGCCTGAGGCTCAGTCCTCGAGCGGACGCAGGATGCGGTCGAGGAATCGCCGCGTGCGCTCGTTCGTCGGCGCGGTGAAGATGTCGCGCGGATGCCCGCGCTCGACGATGACGCCGTCGTCGAAGAACACGACCTCGTCCGCCACCTGCCGCGCGAAGGCCAGCTCGTGCGTGACGATGACCATCGTCCACCCCTCCTCGGCGAGCTCCTTCAAGACGAGGAGCACCTCGCCGACCAGCTCGGGGTCGAGCGCGCTCGTCGGCTCGTCGAACAGGAGCACGTCGGGCGCGAGGGCGAGCGCCCGGACGATGCCGACACGCTGCTGCTGACCGCCGGAGAGCTCGTGCGGGTACGCATCGCGCTTCTCGGCGAGTCCCACGCGACCCAGCAACCGTTCGGCCTCTGCGGTCGCGGCATCCTTCGACGCACCGTGGGCGTGCACGGGACCTTCGATCACGTTCTCGAGCACGGTGAGGTGCGGGAACAGGTTGTTCTGCTGGAACACCATGGCGGACCGGTCGCGGAGGGCCGCGCGGTCGAGCTTGGCCGCGCGGCCCTTGAGAGGCTGTGCGAAGTCGTGACGCTGACCATCGGAGAAGGCGACGACACCGGCGTCGGGGGTCTCGAGGCCGTTGAGGCAGCGGAGGACCGTCGTCTTGCCCGAACCGCTGGGGCCGATCAGGCAGACGACCTGCCCGGGCGCGACGGAGAAGTCGACGCCGTCGAGGACGACGTTGTCGCCGAACGACTTGCGGAGCCCGGTGACGGCGAGAAGGGGTGCGTCAGTGTGCGACACGGCGGTCGAGCCTCCGTTCGATGCGGTCCTGGCCGAAGGACAGGACGAGGCAGAAGAGCCAGTAGATGAACGCCGCCTCGATGTAGATGACGAGGAACTCCGAGGTGAAGGCGGCGATGCGCTGCGCCGAGAGGAAGAGCTCCGCGACGGTGATCTGGGCCACCAGCGACGTGTCCTTCACGAGAGAGATGAAGGTGTTCGACAGCGGCGGCACCGAGACGCGGGCCGCCTGCGGGAGGATGATGCGCCGGAGCACCGTCGCCCGCGAGAGCCCGACGGTGAAGCCCGCCTCCCACTGCCCCTTCGGCACCGACAGGATCGCCGCCCGCACGACCTCAGCGGCGTATCCGCCCACGTTCAGCGAGAGGGCGATGACTGCAGCGAGGTACTCATTGATCAGGACACCGATCTGCGGCAGACCGTAGAAGATCACGAAGATCTGCACGAGCAGCGGCGTACCGCGGATGGCGGAGATGTAGACACGCGCCACGCCGGAGAGAAGCCGGTTGCCCGAAATCCGCATCAAGGCGGCCGTGATCGCAAGCACCAGTCCGAGCGCGAAGGAGATCAGCGCCAGCGGGATCGTCGCGGTGATCCCGGCGCTGAACATCGGCCAGAACGAGGTCAGGATCAACTGCCATGTATCGGCGTCCACCGGCATCCTTTCGCAGAACAGGGAACGGGCTCGGCGGTCGCGTTACCGCGCCGCGCCGAGCCCGTCGACACGAATGTCACTCGGTGACGTCGGCCCCGAAGTACTTCTCGCTGATCTTCGCGAGGGTTCCATCTTCGCGCAGGTCGTCCAGCGCACCGTCGATCTTCTCGATGAGCGCCTTCTTGCCCTTGGTCGTGACGACGGCGCTCTTGGCGGGATCGGTCTCGGCGGCGATCTTCAGCCCAGTGGGACCGTCGGTCTTCTCGTAGTCGAGGAAGGTCAGCTTGTCGTTGACAGTCGCCTCGACGCGGCCCTGGCGCAGCAGCTCGACAGCCTGCGCCCAGCCCTCGATCGGGGTGACGTCGGCACCGGCCTCTTCGGCGAGCTTGTAGAAGTTGCTCGTGAGGGACTGCGCTGTCTTCTTGCCCTCGAGGTCGGCGAAGCTCGAGATCGAGTCGTCGCTGTCCTTGACCACGACGACGCTCGGCGACACCGTGTACGGCTCGCTGAAGAGGTACTTCGCCTCGCGCTCGGGGTTGATCGAGACCTGGTTGGCGATCACGTCGACGCGACCCGCGTCGAGCCCGGCGAAGATGCCGTCCCACTGCGTCTCCTTGAACTCGATGTTGAGGTCGAGCTTCTTCGCGACGGCTTCGATGATCTCGACGTCGTAGCCGACGAGCTTGCCGCTCTCGTCGTGGTAAGTGAACGGACGGTACGTGCCCTCGGTCGCGACGGTCAACGTACCGCCCTTGGCGAGACCGAGGTCGTCACCACCGGCGCCGGGAGCATTCGAGCTCGAGGAGCAGGCGGTCAGAGCCAAAACGGCGCTGAGGGCGAGGGCTCCGAGGGCGGCGGTACGACGACGGGACATGGGTCTCCTTGGTGAGGGGGAAGGGGAGGCACGCGAAGGCTGTGGCCCGCACGGACCCCCAGTACAACACGCATCCGCGTGAATGATTCCCGCAGGTGACGGACTGTGTCAGCGGGATGCCGGCGGAAGCCCCGCGGCGAGTTCGGCGAAGACCTCGCCCACGTCACCCCGGTGCGACAACCCCGCGGCCTGACCGGCCCAGAGCGAGATGAGGTCCGCGTCGTGAGGCGCAGCGGTGCGGAACGCGGCCGTCAGCCAGTTCTGTGCCGGGAAGGGTGCGATCGCGCCCGCAGCCTCGATGGTCCGGACGGCCCGATTCGGGATGCCGCGGGCCAACCGCCCGCTCATCGCCCGCGTCAGCACGGTGTCCGTATCGGCCGCTGCGCGCAGCGCCGTCCGATGCGCGTCGGAGGCCGCAGACTGCCGCGTCTGCAGGAACGCGCTCCCCACCTGGACGCCGGCCGCACCGAGCGCGAACGCGGCCGCGACGCCCCGTCGGTCGGCGACGCCGCCGGCCGCGATGACGGGTACGTCCACAGCGTCCACCACCTGCGGCACGAGCGCAAACGTGCCGACGAGCGATTCCTCCGCCCGGCGCAGAAAGCTCACCCGGTGACCGGCGGCTTCCGCGCCGCTGGCGACGACCGCATCCACTCCCCCCTCCGCCAGCGCGGCGGCCTCGGCGACCGAGGTGGCGGTTCCCACGACACGGATGCCGCGGCGATGCGCCTCGTCGACGATCTCGGCCGCCGGCACGCCGAACACGACGCTGAGCACTGCGGGGGCGGCATCCCACACGGCCTCGAGCTGCTCGCCGAGGTCGGGGAGGAAGGTATCGGGGAGGACGGGCGCCGCCGCACCCGCCGCCGCCAGAAGCGGCGCCACGGCGACCCGGGCGGCATCGAGGTCCGTCTCAGCGGGCGAGACCTCGTCACCCGTCGGGAGCCAGAGGTTCAGTGCGAACGGGCGGTTCGTCGCGGCGCGGAGAGCGGACGCCGTCTCGCGGATGCGGGCGCCGGAGTAGCCGTAGAGGCCGAACGAGCCGAGACCTCCGGCGTCGCTGACTGCCGCGGTCAGCGCGACCGAGGACAGACCGCCGAACGGCCCGAGCACGATGGGGGCGTCGATGCCGAACAGCGTCGGGATGTCGCGGGTCACGCGACGACGCTATCAAGGCGGGAACGACGAAGGGGCCCCACCCGGAGGTGGAGCCCCTTGCTGTCTGGACGACTCAGACGAGAGCGTTGACGTCCAGCGGGATGCCAGGACCGAACGTGGTCGAGATGGCGCCCTTCTGGATGTAACGGCCCTTCGAGCTCGAGGGCTTCAGACGCACGATCTCTTCGAGAGCGGCGTTGAAGTTCTCGTTGAGCTGGTCCTCCGAGAAGGACGCCTTGCCGACGACGAAGTGCACGTTGGCGTGCTTGTCGACGCGGAACTCGATCTTTCCGCCCTTGATCTCCTCGACGGCCTTGGCCGGGTTGGGGGTCACGGTGCCGGTCTTCGGGTTCGGCATGAGGCCACGGGGTCCGAGGACCTTTCCGAGGCGACCGACCTGGCCCATGAGCTCGGGGGTCGAGACTGCCGAGTCGAACGCGGTGTAGCCACCGGCGACCTTCTCGATGAGCTCGGCGCCACCGACCTCGTCCGCACCAGCGGCGAGAGCGGCTTCAGCGGCGGGACCGGTCGCGAAAACGATGACGCGGGCGGTCTTGCCGGTGCCGTGGGGCAGGATGACCGTGCCACGGACCATCTGGTCCGCCTTGCGCGGGTCGACGGCGAGCTTCAGCGCGACCTCGACGGTCGAGTCGAACTTGGCCGAACCGGTCTCCTTGGCGAGGGCGACAGCCTGCTCGGAGGAGTAGAACGTGGAGCGGTCGATCTTGGCCGCTGCTGCTTCGTAAGCCTTGGACTTAGCCATTGTTCTGTTCCCCTCAGCTCTCGACCGTGATGCCCATGGAACGGGCGGTGCCGGCGATGATCAGCGAGGCGGCCTCGATGTCGTTGGCGTTCAGGTCGGGCATCTTCGTCTCGGCGATCTGGCGAACCTGATCCTTGGTGAGCTTCGCGACCTTGGTGGTGTGCGGGGTCGCAGAACCCTTGGCCACACCGGCGGCCTTCTTGATGAGCTCCGCGGCGGGCGGGGTCTTCAGGATGAACGTGAAGCTGCGGTCCTCGTAGACGGTGATCTCGACGGGGATGACGTTGCCGCGCTGCGACTCGGTCGCGGCGTTGTACGCCTTGCAGAACTCCATGATGTTGACGCCATGCTGACCGAGCGCGGGGCCGATCGGCGGCGCCGGGTTGGCTGCACCGGCGTTGATCTGAAGCTTGATCAGGCCGGTCACCTTCTTCTTCGGTGCCATTTCCTCTTCCTTTCACGAGCGAGGCGGATGCCTCGTTCTCCCACGCTCCCGGCGGATCCGGGTCGTGGTGGTGTCTGCGCGCACGACGAAACGGCGCACAAACCACATGAGTCTACCGCATCCGGCATCCCCCGGCATGACGAAGGCCCCGCCGGAGCGGGGCCTTCGCATCGCGCGATGCTGCGCTTACTGCTTGGTGACCTGATCGAAGGACAGCTCGACCGGCGTCTCGCGCTCGAAGAGCGAGACGAGGACGGTGAGCTTGCCGCTCTCGGGCTTGATCTCGGAGATCGATCCGGGCAGGCCCGCGAACGAACCCTCCTTGATCGTGATGGTCTCGCCGATCTCGAAGTCGACCTCGGTGATGACCGAGCGGGCCTGCGTGGCGGAGCCCTTCGTAGCGGCTCCACCCTTGGCAGGCGCGACCTCCTTGGCCTCGACGAGCGGCTTCAGCATGTTGAAGGCCTCTTCGAAGCGCAGCGGCGTCGGGTTGTGGGCGTTGCCCACGAAGCCGGTGACACCGGGGGTGTGGCGCACGACGGACCAGGTGTCCTCGTTGAGCTCCATGCGGACCAGCACGTAGCCGGGGATCCGCACGCGGTTGACCATCTTGCGCTGGCCGTTCTTGATCTCGACGACGTCCTCCATCGGGACCTCGACCTGGTAGATGTCGTCCTCGACCTCGAGCGTGGACTTGCGCTGCTCGATGTTGGCCTTCACCTTGCGCTCGAAGCCGGCGTAGGAGTGGATGACGTACCACTTGCCCTCGAGGGAGCGGAGCTCCTGCCGGAACGCCTCGTACGGGTCGTCGGAGGTCTCGTCCTCGTCGTCGCCGAGCTCGGGACCGTCGTACGGAGCCACCTCGTCGGCGGCTGCCGCGGCGCGCTCTTCCTCTTCGTCGGCGAGTGACTCGGTGAGCACCTCGGCGGCGGCCTCGGCCTCGTCGGCCTGGTCAATTTCGAGCGCGTCGTTGACGATGCGGTCTGCCTCGGGGTCTTCGATCACGACGGCATCCTCTCCGGTCGGCTCGTCCTCGACGGGCTCGTCATCCTCGATGTGCAGGGCGGCGTGCTCGGCGGACTCGGCGGAACGCTCCTGGCTCGCCAGGACGTTGCCCTCCTGGGCTTCGTCGTCCTCGCTGGACTGCTCTGCGGCGGTCGACCAGTCGGCGTCGTCCACATATCTCTCGGTCACGTGATTCACTTCCCTGCAGGTTCGGCTTCGATGTTCAGCGGCGACAGCGGGTGCGTCCGGTTGCCCGGGATGCCGCCCGTCACCGCGACGGATGGTCGTCCGGTCGTCAGCTCGGTACGCCGAAGACGACGTCGACGACCCAGGTGAAGAGCAGGTCGAGGCCGTACACGATGGCCATCACCACCACGACGAAGCCCAGGACGACGAGCGTGAACTTGACCAGCTCCTGGCGAGTCGGCGTGACGACCTTGCGAAGCTCGGCGACCACCTGGCGGATGAAGAGGGCGATTCGCTGGAAGAAGTTGAGCTTCTTCTCACGGGTGGCGCCGCTGCTGGCAGCGACGACCTCGCCGTTCGGCTCATCCTGGACCATTCAACCCACCTGTTGCTCGGTTCGAGTCAGCTGACGCTGACGCGCAGGGCGGACAGGAATCGAACCTGCAACCTGCGGTTTTGGAGACCGCTGCTCTGCCAATTGAGCTACCGCCCTAAGGTCTTGCGACCCGGGAATCCGCATCCTGCCGGGCCCATGGGCACGGCAAAAGAATGCAGACAACTGCGTGGACAAGCATACGGCATGGCTCGGAGGGTGGCGAACGCGCGGCATCCCTCGTCGCCGTCGGGCGCCGTCGGTAGGCTTGATCGGCCGTCCCGCAGCCGGTGCATCGGGGGGTGCGGCATCGGACGAACGACGACTACCGAGGAGCGCGGTGACCGACAGTACTGCCGCCCAACAGTTCCAGGTCGACCTCCGCGGAGTCATCGACCTGCTGAGCCGCCACATCTACTCGAGCCCGCGGGTGTTCCTGCGCGAACTGCTCCAGAACGCCGTCGACGCGATCGCGGCGCGACGGGCGCTCGACGGGGGCGGCGGCCGCATCCGCATCACACCCGTCAGCGACGGGTCGACGGAGTTCGTGATGCGCGACGACGGCGTGGGTCTCACCGAGACCGAGGTCGCGGACCTGCTCGCGACAGTGGGACGCAGCTCGAAACGCGACATCTTCGATCTGCCGCGCGGCGACTTCCTGGGGCAGTTCGGCATCGGGATGCTGTCGTGCTTCATGGTGTGCGACACGATCGTCATCCGCTCACGGAGCGCCGCCGGATCGGCTGCCGTCGAGTGGACCGGCCACTCGGACGGCACCTTCACGGTCGCGGCGTACGCCCAGGACATCCCGGTCGGAACGAGCGTGCACCTGACTCCGCGCGCCGACACCCGGGCGCTCCTCGGCACGAGCACCGTCATGGAACTCGCCGAGACGTTCGGCCGGTACCTGCCGCACACGGTGGTCGTCGACCTTCCCGGCGGCGGCGAGACGACCGTGACCGAACCGGCGCCCTTCCTCGACGGCGACATGGAGCGACAGCTCGCCTACGGCCGCGAGCTCATCGGCGCCGAGCCCCTCGACGTCATCCCGCTGCACGTGCCGGGAACGCAGACGCGGGGCGTGGCCTTCGTCCTGCCCTTCGCCCCTCCCCCGACGGCCCGTCAGAGCACCCGTGTCTACCTGCGGCGGATGCTGCTGACCGAGCGCGCCGATGAGCTGCTGCCCGCCTGGGCGTTCTTCGCCCGAGCGGTCGTCGACTCCGGCTCGCTGCACCCCACCGCCAGTCGGGAGTCGCTCGTCGATGACGACGCGCTCGAGCAGACCCGGCAGGAGATCGGCGAGGCGATCCGCCGCTGGATCCTCGACGCAGCACTGCAGGACCCCCTGCGGCTGTCGCAGTTCGTGTCGATCCACGAGGTGGCCCTCAAATCGCTCGTCCGCCACGACGACGAACTCGCCCGGTTCATCGTGCGATGGCTGTCGGTCGACACGACCGCCGGGCGGCTGCGCATCGAGGAGATCGCCCGCCGCTTTCCGCTGGTGCGCTATGCCGAGAGCGTCGACGAGTTCCGCCAGGTCGCCAGCATGACCTCTGCCGGCGGCATCCTCGTCAACGGCGGCTACCTCTACGACGCAGACCTCGTCCGCCGCATCCCGGAGCTGTTCCCCGGTGTCGAGGTGGAGCGCGTCGACGTCGTCGGCGAGATCGACCGTCTCGATCTGGCGCCGCTCGACGACCGCGCTGCGGCGACCGCTCTCGAAGACCGGGCCCGGGCCGCACTCGAGGACGTGGACGTCGCCGTCCGCACCTTCGAGCGTCCAGAGCTCCCGGGTCTGTTCGTCGCCGACCCCGAAGTCCTGCGCGCACTCGATCGCGGCCGGGCACGCAGCGCCGGCGGAGCCCTGTGGGGCGGCGTCCTCGACCGGGCCGCGAGCGTCGTGTCGGGCCGCGGGGCGGAGGAGCCTGCCGCGCGACTCTGCCTCAACTGGACGAACCCGGTGATCCGCAAGCTCGCCGCGACCCCGGCGGGTCGCGTGTTCGACCTGAGCGTGCAGCTGCTGTACGTGCAGTCGCTGCTCGCGGGCCACCACCCCCTCGGACCGCGCGACCGCACGATGATGTCGACCGCACTCTCGGAGCTGGTCGACCGCGCGATCGACACCGACATCCCGCCCGCGACAGAAGGAGCCTCATGACCGGCTATGCCACCCGCATCCGATCCCTCTTCTACGAGATCGACAACACCCCGTGGGGCCCGCAGGAGCAGGCCCTCGTCGCACAGGCGGTCGCGCTGGCCCAGGAGAGCGGCGACGAGCGCCTGGAGTACGAGGCCCGCCTGCGGCAGACCTCGAGCGCCAACATGGGCGGCGACACCGACCTCATGCTGACGTCGTTCGCGTGGTGCCTGGCCCACCACGACGCCGACCCGGAGCGGTTCCCCGCCGAGGTCGACGGTGCCGGTGACGTCCTGTGGCAGTACAAGTGGATGGCGAGCGCCCTCGGCAACTCGCCGGAGTTCCCCTCGGAGCAGATCGCCGCCGTGCTCGACGACATGGAGGCCCACTACCAGCGGGCGGGCGTGGGTCCCAGCGGGGTACTCATGGCCCGATTCGAGGATGCCTGGGCCGCGGGGCGCATCGACGAGGCGACGGAGCTGCAGCGGACGCTCGAGGCGACGCCCCGCGACGACTACAGCCACTGCGACGCGTGCGTGCGCAGCCAGTTCGCCGGGTTCTTCATCGAGACCGGCCGCGAGGAGGACGCCATCCGTCTCGTCGGCGAGATGATCGAGAACGGCTTCTCGTGCGGCGAAGAGCCCGAGCACGCGCTGGCGCGCATCCTCCTCCCCTACCTGCACGCCGGGATGCTCGATGAGGCCCGTACCGCGCACCTGCGCAGCTACCGTCTTGCGAAGGACAACCCCGACAACCTCGCGATCGTCGCGAAGAACGTCGTGTTCTGCGCCGTCACCGGCAACGAGGCGCGCGCCCTCGCCCTCGTCGAGCGCCACCTGCCGTGGCTCGTCCACGACGGTCTCGACGCCGACGGACACGGCACGGCCCTCGGCGCATTCGCACTCGCCCTCGACGCCGTCGCTGCGGCCGGCCACCCGGAGCTCACCGTCCGCGGCTCGGACGCGGAGAACCTGGTCCCCGTCTTCGGCGAACACGACGGCCCGTGGCGCGTCGACGACCTCGCGACCGCCGCCTGGGCCGCCGCGGGCTCGATCGCCGACGCCTTCGACCGCCGCAACGGCACGGACGCCCACACCCGGAACCTCGAGCGCCTGCGCGAGATCGGCACGGAGCGCTACGACGTGCCGATCCGCTCGCATGACTTCTCGACGGTGGTCGCGGCAGCTCCCGTCCTCACGCGGGAGGACCGGGTCGCGCGCGCCGTCGCCCTCGCACACGCCGGCTCGTCCGCCGCGATCGACCCGCTCCGCGACCTGTTGACGGATGCCGATCCCGCTGAGCGCGTGACACTGTCGTCCCACCTGCTGGGCGGCCTCGTCGCCACCGATCGGATCGACGAGGCCGAGGCGTTCCTCCCCGAGCGCCTGGCCATCCTGCGCGCTGCCGGCCACGCCGAGCAGGCCGATCTCGAGGACCGCCTCGGCCTGGTCCTCTTCGGGAAGGATCTGGCGGAGGCCGGTGAGGCCCTCCGAGCCGAGGCTGCCGCCGCTGTCGGCGCTCCCCCCGCGGTCCGGGCCGACCTGGTCGCGACGCTGGCGGTCGCGAAGATGTACGAGGGATCGTTCGCAGAGGCCCGCGACGACGCGCGCGAGGGCGTGCGCCTGTTCCTCGAGTCCGGCGACGCGGTGCGCGCGCAGGGCGTGCGACTGCTCGCGGTCGACGCCGCGGCATCCGCGTCGCTCTTCGACGATGCCCGGGCCGATCTGGACGCACTGCTCTCGGAACCGATCAGCGACGGCCGTCGGGCGCGGGCTCTCGCGGCGAAGGCCCGCCTGCACGGCGTGGCCGAGGAGTTCGCCGAGGGCGCGGCCGCCGCAGACGAAGCGGTGAGGCTGCTCCTCTCGCTGGGCGCGGACGACCTGCGCATGGGCGAGGCCTTCGTCCTGGCCGGCGCCCTGCACGAGGATGCGGGAGCCGCTTCCCTCGCCGCGGGTCGCTACCGATCCGCGGTCGAGCGGTTCGAATCGGCGGGTGCTCCCACGGCCGATCCGCGGTACCGGCTGGGCCGGGCCGTGATCTCCGCCGGGATGCCGGAGGAGGCGGTCGACGCACTCCACCAGGTCCTCTCGGACGAGACCGCCGCTGAGGTGCCCGCCGGATCGCGCGCGATCACGGTGGGGCTTCTTGCCCGGGCCTACGAGGGCGCCCGCGACTTCGGGAACGCCGTCGGGGCGTGGGGCTTCGCCGCCGACCTCCACGAAGAGGCGGGCGAAGCCGAGGGTCAGGCCTTCGCGCTCGTCGCGCAGGGCCGCCACCTCGGCAACTTCGGCGAGTACGACGACTCCGTGAT
Source organism: Microbacterium sp. 77mftsu3.1 (assembly GCF_900100525.1). Taxonomy (NCBI): domain Bacteria; kingdom Bacillati; phylum Actinomycetota; class Actinomycetes; order Micrococcales; family Microbacteriaceae; genus Microbacterium; species Microbacterium sp. 77mftsu3.1. Next base: position 302,667 of record NZ_FNCR01000003.1, read on the forward strand.
CGCGCTCGACACCGCCATCGCACTGATCGCCGGCCGCGAGGAGCAGATCGGCCTGCACGCCGAGGCGCTCCATCTGCTCGCGCAGGCGAAGATGCAGCGCGGAGACGAGGACGCGTTCGACGTCATCGACCAGGCGCTGACGCTCGGTCGCGCCAACGAGGCGCACTGGTACGTCGCCGACGTGCTCGACACCCGCGCCCGCCTGCTGGCCGCGCGCCAGCGCACCGACGAAGCGGTCGCGACCGCACTCCAGGCCGCGGACGGGTTCGCACAGGCCGGCGACGCCGGCTCGGGCGCGGGGTCGGAACTCCTCGCCGCCCGGCTGCTCGTCGGCGCGGAGCGACCGGCCGATGCCGTCCCGCTCTACCGAGCCGCCATCGAACACGCGACCGCGAGCGAGAACGAGCCGCTCCGCCAGCAGGCGGCGCTGGAACTCGGCGACGTCTACGAGGGACTCGGTCGCCACGGCGACGCTGCGGAGGTCCGCGCGACGACCTCGGCCTGAGCGGGAACGACAAGGGGCGGCATCCGATCGGATGCCGCCCCTCACGACTCGTTCAGCCGATGCGGACGAGCTTCTTGTTGACGAACTCGTCGGCTGCCAGCAGGCCCAGCTCACGGCCGGTGCCGCTGCGCTTGATGCCGCCGAAGGGCAGGCCCGGCTCGTCGGCGAGGACGAGGTTGACGTAGACCATGCCCGCCTCGATCCGGTCGGCGACGCGGGTCGCCTGCTCGGGGTCGGTCGTGTAGACGTAGGACCCGAGGCCGAACGGGGTGTCGTTGGCGACGCGGACCGCCTCGTCCTCATCGGCCACGCGGTAGACGACGCCGGCGGGACCGAACAGCTCCTCGCGGTAGACGTCCATCTCGGGGGTGACGTCCGTCAGGACGGTCGGCGCGAAGAACGCCCCGTCGCGCGTGCCGCCGGTGACGATCGTCGCGCCCTGGGCCGCGGCATCCTGGATCTGCTTCTCGAGACGCTCGGCCGCGGCGACGGACGAGAGCGGGCCGAGGACGGTGTCGGTGCTCCACGGGTCGCCCACCGATGCCCCCGACATCTTCGCTGTGAACGCCTCGACGAACGCGTCGTACAGGCCGTCGACGACGATGAAGCGCTTCGCGCCGTTGCAGGACTGGCCCGTGTTGTCGAGACGCGCGTCGACGGCGGCCTGCGCGACCGCGTCGATGTCGTCGGCCGACAGCACGATGAACGGGTCCGAGCCACCGAGCTCGAGGGCGACCTTCTTGAGGTTGCGTCCGGCGACCTCGGCGACGGCGGCGCCGGCGCGCTCCGACCCCGTCACCGATGCACCGTGCACACGCGGGTCCGCGATCACGTCGGCGGCCTGCTCGTTCGTGAGGTACACGTTCGTGTAGACCCCCGCCGGGAAGCCCGCATCGCGGTAGATCGCCTCGATGGCGGCCGCCGACTCGGGACACTGCGGTGCGTGCTTGAGCAGGATCGTGTTGCCGACCGCGATGTTGGGGGCGGCGAACCGGGCCACCTGGTAGTACGGGAAGTTCCACGGCATGACGCCCAGCAGCACGCCGAGGGGCGCCTTGCGGATGACGGCGGTCCCCTCCCCCTCGATCGGGATCGGCGCGTCGGCGGTGATCTCGTCGATGTGGTCGGCGTAGTACTCGGTGATGTCGGCGGCGAAGTCGACCTCGCCGAGAGCACCGTCGATCTGCTTGCCCATCTCGCGGACGATGATCTTCGCGAGGCCCTCGCGCCGCTCGCGGTGCAGCTGCGCCGCACGGCGCAGGAGGTCGGCGCGCTCGGTGGGAGTGGAGGTCCGCCCCCACCCCCGGGCGGCCTCGTCGGCGGCCCCGAGGGCGCGCTCCACCTCGTCGGCGGTGGCGGTGGGGTACGTCGCGTGGGTCTCGCCGGTGGCGGGGTCGATGACGGCGTAGTCGCTCATGATTCTCTCCAGTGATTCCGGTCGGTCAGGGGATCCGGTCAGGCCGGGATCAGGGTGTACTTCACGTTCAGGTACTCGTGGATGCCTTCGAGGCCACCCTCGCGGCCGATGCCCGACTGCTTCACGCCGCCGAAGGGCGCTGCCGCGTTCGAGACGACACCGACGTTGAGCCCCATCATCCCCGTCTCGAGGCGGTCGATCATGCGGTGCCCGCGGGCGAGGTCCTGGGTGAAGACGTACGAGACGAGGCCGTACTCGGTGTCGTTCGCGAGGCGCACGGCCTCGTCCTCGTCCGAGAACGTGCTGATGGCGAGGACCGGCCCGAAGATCTCCTCGCGGAGGATCGCACTGCCGGGGACGACGCCCTCGACGACGGTCGGCTCGTAGAACGTGCCGGGTCCTTCCAGGGCGTTGCCGCCGACGACGATGCGGGCCCCCCGCTCGACGGCGTCGCCGACGAGGTCCTTCGCCTTCGACACCGCACGGTCGTCGATGAGGGGTCCGATCTGCACGCCCTCCTCGGTACCGCGACCCACGGTCATCTCGCGGACCCGGTCGGCGACGCGGCGCGAGAACTCGGCGGCCACCGACTCGTGCACGATGAAGCGGTTCGCCGCCGTGCAGGCCTGGCCGATGTTGCGGAACTTCGCGAGCATGGCGCCGTCCACCGCCTTGTCGAGGTCGGCGTCGTCGAACACGACGAACGGGGCGTTGCCGCCGAGTTCCATCGAGACGCGGAGGACACCCTCGGCGGCCTGCGCGATGAGCTTCTGGCCCACCGGTGTCGATCCGGTGAAGGACAGCTTCCGCAGTCGCGGGTCGGCGATGATCGGCCCGGAGACCGCGCCCGACGATGCCGTGGTGATGACGTTGACGACACCGGCGGGGACGCCGGCTTCGGCGAGCAGTTCGACGAAGAACAGCGTCGTCAGAGGCGTGAGTTCGGCGGGCTTGATCACGACGGTGCAGCCGGCGGCGAGCGCCGGGGCGATCTTGCGGGTCGCCATCGCGAGCGGGAAGTTCCACGGGGTGATGAAGAACGACGGCCCGACGGGACGCTGCGAGACGACGATGCGCCCGGTCCCTTCGGGGTTCATGCCGTACCGGCCCGAGATGCGGACCGCTTCTTCGCTGAACCAGCGGAGGAACTCGCCGCCGTAGGCGACCTCGCCGCGGGACTCGGCGAGCGGCTTGCCCATCTCGAGCGTCATGAGGAGCGCGAGGTCCTCCTTGCGCTCCTGCACCAGGTCGAACGCCCGGCGGAGGATCTCGCTCCGCTGGCGCGGGGCGGTCGCCGCCCAGGCCTCCTGCGCGGCGACGGCGGCGTCGAGGGCGCGGATGCCGTCGGCCGGGGACGCGTCCGCGATGCTGCGGATGACCTCGCCCGTCGACGGGTCGACCACGTCGAGCGTCTTGCCTCCCTCGGCATCCACCCACTCCCCGCCGATGAAGAGCTGGTTCGGGATGCGGGACAGGAGGTCGGACTCGCGGGAGGTCATCGGAGGGTCTCACTTTCTGCGCGCAGCTTTCGCGCGCTGGGGGGTGCGTCGAGGGACAGGGTCTGGCCGCGGAAGAACGCGGGACGACGGATCGACTGCCAGATCATCGTGACGATCCCGACGACGATGATCAGCATGCCGAGGATGAAGACGATCCCGACGCCGAAGATCTGCGAACCGGACCCGTAGGCGGGGTCCATCGAGTCGACGAGGGTCGTCACGAACAGCACGGCGAGGATCACGCCGCCGATCAGTGGGAAGAGGAACGTGAAGAACACGTTCCTCACCGAGTCGAACCACTGCTTGCGGAAGTACCAGACGCACGCGAAGGCCGTGATGCCGTAGTAGAAGCAGATCATCATGCCGAGGGTGAGGATCGTGTCCCACAACGTGTCCTCGCTGACGATGCGCATCACGGCGTAGAAGGCGGAGGCCACGATCGCGGAGACGACGGTGGCGTAACCCGGCGTGAAGAACCGCGGGCTGACCTTCGCGAACGAGGGCGGCAGGGCGCCATAGTGCCCCATCGCCAGGAGCGTCCGCGCGGGTCCCACGAACGTGGACTGCAGCGAGGACGCGGAGCTCGTGAGGACGGCGAGGGAGACGAGGAAGGCCAGCGGCCCGAGCACCGGATCGGACAGGAAGAAGAACACGTTCGCCTGGATGTCCTCGTTGCCGAGGCCGAGCTCCCCCGTGCCGACGCCGGCGAACATGATCATCGCCACCGCCAGCAGCAGGTACAGCGAGACGATGGTGATGACCGTGACAGTGGCGGCGCGACCGGGCGTACGCTCGGGGTCCTTCGTCTCCTCGTTCATCGTCAGGGTGACGTCCCACCCCCAGAAGATGAAGATCGACAGCGAAAGCCCGGCGGCGAAGGCACCGAACGAGGACACCGCGAACGGGTTGAACCATTCGAGGTCGAACGGTTGCGGGTCGAATCCGCCGCCGCTGACCGCCTGGACGATCGCGACGACCGCGAACAGGACGAGCACGGCGATCTGGAACGTGACGAGGACGTACTGGAGCTTCTGCGTCGTCTGCATGTCGCGGTACGAGATCCACGTGGCGGCGAGCATGAACAGCAGACAGACGCCGATGTTGATCGGCAGGATGAACGCCAGGTCGGCGATCCCCGGGTTGCCGGTGATCTGGGAGATCAGGAGGAAGAGGAACTCCACCGCGACTCCGGCGAGGTTCGACAGCACGAGGATCGTCGCGACGACGAGGCCCCAGCCGGCCATCCATCCGATCCACGGACCGAAGGCGCGGGTGGCCCACGTGAACGACGTCCCGGCATCCGGCATCCGGTTGTTCAGTTCGCGGTAACCGAAGGCCACCAACAGCATGGGGATGAACCCCACGAGGATGATCGCTGGGATCTGCGAGCCCACGACGGAGGCCGTAGGCCCCACGGCGGCCGTGAACGTGTACGCCGGCGCGATGCAGGAGATGCCGATGACGACAGCCCCGATGAGGCCGATCGTCCCGGCGCTGAGGCCCTTCTTCGAGAGGCCGCCGTCGGCGACGGGGGCCTTCTCTGCTGCGTGCTGGCTCATCGTCGAGCTCCTTCGGGTCAGCGGGACGGGTCGGTGGTACGGGTACGGGGGACGACGACCATCGGGACCGGGATCTCGCTCAGGAGCTTCGCGGCGACGGAACCGAGGAAGAGGCGGCGCGGCTGCGCGAGCCGGCTCGACCCGACGAGGATCAGTTCTCCCGGCAGCCAGTCGAGGTGCGCGACGGCGTCCTCGATGCTGTCGCCCTTGGCGGTCACGATGTCGGCGCGGACCCCCTCCGGGATCGCCGCGAGCACATCGGTGAGGACCTGCTCGGCGTGCGCCGCGCCGGCGAGGCGGATGACACCCGTGTCGACGGATGCCGGCAGGTCGACCGTCACGAGCGAGACGAGCCGCAGCGAGGCACCGGTCGCCGAGGCGAGGGCGACGGCCTCCTCGAGGAGGACGTCCGCTCCGGCACGCGTGCCGACGGCGACGGTGAGGCGCGGGACACCGGCATCCGTCACCCGCTTGCGGGCACCGCGCGGCACGAGGACGACCGGCACGTCGGAGGAGTGGAGCAGCTGGCTCGTCGTGGAACCGAGCCGGTGCCGTCCGCGGGCGCCGCCGTCTGCCGCACCGACGACGAGATGCGTCGCGCCGAACTCGTCCGCGGCCTCGACGAGCCCCTCGGCGAACGACTCGGCGTAGCGCGCGTGCTCACGATGCACGACGCCCGTCTGCACCGACGCGGCGGCCTCTGCGAGCCAGGACTCCGCCTGACCGAGCAGGTACCGGTCGTACGAGGCGTCGGGCGGGGTGATGACGCTCCTCCCCTCGCCCGGCAGGACGAGGACGATGTCGAGTTCGGATCCGGATGCCGCCGCGATCCCGCCCGCGACGGCCACCGCATCGCGGCCCGCCTTCGTCGCGGTGTACCCGACGACGATGCGGCTGCTCATACCCGGCCGTCCGCGAGGACGTTCCGCGCGGCCAGGCGTCCCATGCGGATCGCGCCGTCGACGTGCTGGTAGCCGGCACCGGCGATGTCACTGCACGCGAACTGGATCGGGCCTACCGGGGTGCGGACGTCGGCGCCGTAGCGGTGCAGACCACCGAGGTCGAAGCTGGCCGCGTACGCGCCGCGGGTCCACTCCTCGGTGCCCCAGTCGCTCTCGTAGTAGACGACGGGGTCCTTCGCCTCGGGACCGTAGTAGTGCGACAGCGACTCGAGGATCCGTTCCTTGCGCTCCTCCGCGGTGAGGCGGAACATGTCGTCGGCGTTCCGGTCCGAGACGAAGCCCACGAGCGTCCCGCGCGGGTCGTCGTGGTTCGTGTTGTCGTACGCCTCGTGGCAGATCTCGTACGGGCTGAACGCGGTTCCCGAGAGCCCCTTCTCGCGCCAGAACGGCGTCTCGTACACGGCGTGGACCTTGATGACGAAGCCCATCGAGATGTGCTGGTGCATCTGGTGCTGCAGGCGCGGCATCGGCGGGACGAAGGAGATGCGGTTGTAGAGCACGGGTGCGACGGCGAGGACGGCGCTCCGGGCGCGGACCGTCAGTCCGTCCGCGTGCGCCGTGACCCCGGCATCCGACCACTCGATGGTGCGGACGGGACGGTTCAGGAAGACGTCGTCGCCGAGCCGCTCGGCCAGGAGGACGGGAACCTGCTGGAGTCCTCCGACGACGCGCTTGTCGAGGATGAAGTCCGCGTCGACGAGGTGCGAGTAGCTGCCCGCGCTCGCCGCCATGAGCAGCGACTGCAGCAGCGAGAACGCGTGCGTGGGCTTGGTGAGCATGGCGGATCCGGTCGCGAACGCGAGGTTGCGGACCGCCTCATCGTCGTCGGTCTGCTGGCGCAGCCACGCATCCCACGTGATCGTGTCCCACTCGGCGGCCTTCGGGTGCGCGAAGGGACGGTCGGGGTCGATCTCGGCGACCATCGCGTCGAGACGCCGGGTGATCTCGTCGATCGTCCGTTCGGTCTCGGGGCTCACGGGGAACATCTCCCCCGTGAAGCGCGAGACGGTGCCGTCGGGTCCGACGTAGACGCTGTCTCCTTCGCGGTAGCGGCTGAAGGTGTCGAGACCCAGCTCGGCGACCGTGTCGATGAGCGCGTCCTGGTCGGGCGAGACCCACTGCCCGCCGAGCTCGAGCATGGCGCCGTCGATGACGTCGGTCCACAGACGCCCGCCGACGCGCTCGCGCGCCTCGAGGATCGCGACCGACAGGCCCGCCTTGCGCAGCTCGTGCGCGGCGGTGAGGCCGGCGGCGCCGGCGCCCACGATGACGACGTCTCGGGTGATCTCAGTCATTCACGACTCCTTCGTTGGAGGGGATGCGCTCGTTCGACGCGTGGTCGGGACGGCGACGGAGGTTGCGGCGGACGAGCGGCCAGAACACGAGGAGGACGCCGGTGGCGATGAGACTCGTCCACACCTGGGAGCGTCCCGATTCGGACGTCAGCATCACGACGACCACGGCGGCGATCGCCGCGATGAGGAGGATGTTGAGCCACGGGTGGAACCACACCTTGAGCTTCAGCTTCGCCACCTCTTCGGGCGTCATCTTCTGGCGCAGTCGCATCTGCGTGAGCGCGATGAAGACGTAGACGAAGAGGGCCACGAGGCCGGCCGAGTTCATGATGAAGTCGAAGATGCCCGAGGCGGGGGCGAGGAAGTTGACGAGCGTGGCGATGAGCCCGCCGATCGTCGAGGCCAGAAGCGCGACGACGGGGACGCCGGTCTTGGACCGTGTGGTCACGGCCTTCGGCGCGAAGCCCTTGTCCGCGAGCGCGGCGAACATGCGCGACGCCGAATACAGACCGGAGTTGAGCACCGAGAGCACGGCGGTGAAGATCACCAGCTGCATGATGACGTCGGCGCCGGGGATGCCGAACTTGGCGAGCGCGATCGTGAACGGCGCGTTGGCGACGTCGGTCGGCACGGGCAGTTCATCCCACGGGACGACCGCCACGATGACGAGGACCGAGCCGACGAAGAAGAGCAGGATGCGCCAGATGATGGTGCTGGTGGCCTGACGGATGCCCTTTGCCGGGTCGACCGACTCGGCGGCGGCCATGACGGCGATCTCGGTTCCGAAGTACGAGAAGATCACGAGCGCGACGCCCGTGAAGGCGACGCCGATGCCGTTGGGGGCGAACCCGCCGTGCTCCCAGAGGTTGGGTACCGAGAAGGTCGCGTTCGGCCACAGTCCGAGCGCGAACAGGAGACCGGCGCCGAGGAACACGACGATGGCGAGGACCTTGATGCTCGCCAGCCAGAACTCGACCTCACCGAAGGTGCGGACGGAGATCAGGTTCGTGCCGACGAAGATCGCGATGAGGATGAGGGACCACGCCCACGACGGCACGGCGGGGAACCACGTCTGCATCGTCTCGCCCCCGAGGACCGCCTCATAGGCGAGCACGCCGACCCAGAAGTACCAGTAGAGCCAACCCACGAGGTAGGCCGCCCAGTCGCCCAGCCCGACGCGCGCGTACTCCATGAACGAGCCGATCGCGGGACGGGATGCAGCCATCTCGCCGAGCATGCGCATGGCGAAGAACACGAGGAGGCCGCCGACGAGGTAGGACAGGACGGCGGCCGGGCCGACCGTCCGGATGACGTTGCCGGAGCCGACGAACAGACTGGCGCCGATGATCCCGCCCAGGGTGATCATCGTCACGTGACGCGAACGGAGCTTGTTCGAGCGCGCTTTGGTGACCGCTCCGAGTCCCGCCGAGGTCTCGGGCGAGACGGGATTCGACCAGTTGTCCGAACCCGCCATACTCAGGCCTTCCCCAGCGCCTCTGCGACGACGTCGAGGCCCTCCGCCAGGAGCTCGTCCGAGATGGACAGCGGCGGCAGGAACCGGATGACGTTGCCGTAGGTGCCGCAGGTCAGGACGATGACGCCCGCCGCGATGCATGCCTTCGCGATCGCCCCGGTGAGCGCGGCGTCGGGGGCGCCCGTGGTCGGATCGACGAACTCGGCGGCGATCATGGCGCCCAATCCGCGCACCTCGCCGATGCGGGGATCGGATGCCGCAAGCTCGCGGAGCCGCGTCGTCAGGACCTTCTCGATCTCCTGCGCCCGCTCGATGAGGCCGTCGTTCTCGAACGCGTCCATCGCGGCGAGAGCGGCGGCGCAGGCGACGGGGTTGCCGCCGTAGGTGCCGCCGAGGCCACCGGTGTGCGTGGCATCCATGATGTCGGCGCGTCCGGTGACCGCGGCCAAGGGCATTCCCCCAGCGATGCCCTTGGCCGTGGTGATCAGGTCCGGCACGATGCCGAAGTGTTCGCTCGCGAACATGGCGCCGGTGCGGGCGAACCCGGACTGCACCTCGTCGGCGATGAAGACGACGCCGTTCTCGCGGCACCAGTCGACGACGGCCGAGAGGAAGCCGTCGGCGGGGACGACGAAGCCGCCCTCGCCCTGGATGGGTTCGATGATGACGGCGGCCAGGTTGTCGGCACCGACCTGCTTCTCGATCATCGAGATCGCGCGGGCCGCGGCATCCGCCCCGGACAGTCCGTCGCGCAGCGGGTACGAACCGGGCACACGGTAGATCTCGGAGGCGAACGGACCGAAGCCGCTCTTGTAGGGCATCGACTTCGCGGTCAGCGCCATCGTGAGGTTCGTGCGGCCGTGGTACGCGTGGTCGAACGCGACGACGGCCTGCTTGCCGGTGAACTTGCGGGCGATCTTCACCGCGTTCTCGACCGCCTCGGCGCCGGAGTTGAACAGCGCGCTCTTCTTGGCGTGGTCTCCGGGGGTAAGCCGGTTGAGGGTCTCGGCGACCTCGACGTACGACTCGTACGGCGAGATCATGAAGCAGGTGTGAGTGAGCTGCGCGGCCTGCGCGGCGATCGCCTCGACGACCTTGGGGTGGGCGTTGCCCACCGTCGTGACGGCGATACCGGAGCCGAGGTCGATGAGCGAGTTGCCGTCGGCGTCGAGGACGACGCCTCCGCCGGCGGCGACGGCCGCGATCGGGACGGTGTGACCGACGCCCGCAGCGACGGCCTCGGCCTTGCGCGCGAGGAGCTCCTGCGAGCGGGGGCCGGGGATCGCGGTCTCGAGGCGGCGTTCCTGCGGAAGGGACGGTCCACCGAGGGGCGTGCTGACGGGAGCGATCGAGGTACTCATGCGGCGAGCGTAGAGGTGTGAACGCGTGCGGTCACTCGCCATTGCGTCTATTCTCGGCGCAGGACTGTACGCGTCGTACACCGGAGAGGCCGACATGGTGGCACGGGATGCCGATCCCACCCTGCGCGCCCTCCTCGGTCGGGGGGAGCTGAGACTACGACTCGCGGGCGACGAGGCCGATCTGCCGCCGGGCGCCCTCGACCGGGCGACGCGGTGGGTGCACAGCTCCGACCTCGACGATCCGACACCGTTCCTCGCCGAGGATCTCGTGCTCCTGACGACCGGGACGCAGTTCCCCACCGGCATCCGCTACCCCTTCGACGCTTACGTGGGGAGACTCGTCGACCGCGGTGTCGCCGCACTCGGGTTCGGGACCGAAGTGGTGCGCGACGGCATCCCGCCGGGACTCGCCGTCGCCTGCCGCCGTGCGAACCTGCCGCTGTTCGAGGTGCCCTACAGCACGCCGTTCATCGCCGTCGCGCGCGCCAACGCCGAAGCCGTCGCCGCCCAGGCGTACGCGCGGCGCAGCTGGGCGCTGTCGGCGCAACGCGCGATCGCCCTCGCGGCGCTCCGGCCCGACGGACTCGACGCGACGATCGCCGAGCTCGCCCGTCAGCTCGACACGTGGGTGGGGATGTACGACGCGGCCGGCGAGCTCGTCCGCGAACACCCCGCCGGCGCCCTCTCGGAGGGAGCGGCGGGAGCACTCCGAGCCGAAGTCGGGGCGGTGCTGCGACGCGGAGCGCGCGCCGGTTCGTCGTTGCGCTCCGACTCCGACGCGTTCACGCTGCAGACCCTGGGGCGCGGCGGAGAGCTGCGCGGCGTCCTCGCGATCGCGGCGGGCGAGCTCGACCGCGCCGGCCGAGACGTCGTCACGGCCGTCATCGCGATGGCGGGCCTCGCCCTCGAACAGCACCAACGACTGTCGCGCGCCCGCAAGGCGCTACGGTCCGGGATGGTGCGCTCGATGCTTACCGGCGACCCGGGCCTCGCCCGGCAGATCTCCCGCGACGTGTGGGGCGCCCTTCCGCCCGCGCCGGTCGTGGTCGCGGTGACGGATGCCGCCGGTCGGCGCACGGACGCCCTCCTCGACCTGCTCGAGCTGCGCGCCGAGGAGCGCCACGGCGGTCTGTTCTTCGGCAGCGTCGACGACGACGTCGTGATCGTGGTCCCTGCATCCGCTGCGCCCGTGCTCGACGAGTTCCCGGAACGGTTCGACGTGCGCCTCGGCCTGTCGGAGCCGGCACCCTACGCCGAATTCGCGCGCGCCCTCGACCAGGCCCGCGCCGCACGGGGCCGCGCCTCGGGCCCGGGGATCGTGAGGTTCGAAGAGGTGCAGGCCCGCGGCATCCTCTCAGCCCTGTCGGCAGGGCAGGCGTCGACGGTCGCCGCGGCGTACCTCGACCCGCTCCGCGAACACGATCGCTCGCACGGCGCCCGGCTCGAGGAGACCCTGCGGGCCTGGGTCGTCGCCGACGGCTCGAACGATGCCGCCGCGACCGCACTCGGGGTCCACCGGCACACCGTCCGCACGCGCCTCGCCGCCGCCGAGCGCATCCTCGGCGTCGACCTGTCGTCGTTCGCCGCCCGTGCCGAGCTGTGGGCGGCCTTGCACCTCGGGCGGTGACGGCGGGGCGGGCATGTCGTGTGGCGCGGTGCGGGACCGAACGGCGGAGAATCTCGCGCCGCGCCGGGCTCGCCGTGGCGGCGGGCGGCGTGTCCCGCTGGATCTCCGCCGTTCGTGGCACCGGGGAGTCCTCCACCCCCGCGGCGGCGGTTGCTCCGTCCACGACCTCGGCGGACGAACGGCCACGGCCGGCGGGTCTGCGGGAGGGTGCCGTCGTGTGCGAGGACGGGGCGGGGCTGACGACGACGGCGGAACTCCGGCGATCGGGGCTGAGCCCCGCGGCGATCGCTGCCGCAGTGCGGGCCGGAACGATCACGCGTATGCGCCGCGGCACGTATGCCGCACGCGGAGCATGCGTGCCCGTGCGGGAGGCGGCGCGGCACGGCGGCGTCCTCGGCTGCCTCAGCGCCGCGCGGCACCGAGGCCTGTGGACGCTCGAGGCCGGTACGGACCTCCACGTCTGGATGCGCGCCGATGGTCACCGCCTTCCCCATGACGGATGCCGGTGCCTCGACCACTGGGATGCCGCACCGTCGGCCGGGCGTCTCGCCGCGGCATCCGTTCCCCGCATCCTGAGGCAGATCTGGCTGTGCCGCGGCGTCGAGGAGTTCTTCGTGGCGGTCGAGTCCGCGCTGCATCTCGGGATGCTGACGCCCGCGGGTCGGGCGTGGCTGCGCCGTACCTGCGGAGACGGCGCCCGCGTGGCGCTGGACTTCGCCGGAAGCGATTCGGAGAGCGGCCTCGAATCGCTCCTGCGTTGGCGCCTGCGGGGCACCGGGGTCTCCCTGCGCGCCCAAGTCGACGTCGCCGGCGTGGGCCGGGTGGACTTCCTCCTCGGCGACCGCGTGATCCTCGAGGCGGACAGAGCGGAGCACCATGCCTCGGAGCGCGCGCGGCACCGCGACCTGCTGCGCGACGCGAATGCCGCAGCCTGGGGCTACGTCACGCTCCGCTTCGACTACGCGATGATCGTGCACGACTGGGACACGGTGCGCGCCGCCGTCGACGGGCTCCTGGCCTCCGGCATCCACCGCTCCTGACTCGAGCCGTGCGGCGGAGCTCCTGTCCGACACGCCGGGGAACGGATGCCGCACCGCGGCGCGTCGCGCAGATCTCCGCCGTGCGACCCGAACCTCACTCCGGCGCGTGGGCCTCGAGGAACTCGTACAGGTCGGTCGTGTCGACCCCGGGGAAGGCTCCGGTCGGGAGGGTCGCGAGCAGGGTGCGGGGCGTCCGGACGTTCGGCCACGCCTGGTCGCGCCACGTGCGCTCGAGCTCGACCGGGGGACGCCGGCAGCAGACCTCGACGCCGTGGCGCGACACCCCGCGGTTCGGCGTCTCGCGCCCGATGAACCACTTCGTGTCGTCGAAGCGGACGCCGACGCTGACCGAGTGAGCGCCGTCGCTCGAGGACTCCACACGGGCCGTGCACCAGTACGTCCCGTTGCCGGTGTCGGTGTACTGGTAGTACGGGTTGAACTTGTCGGGGATGTCGAACACGACCCGGCTCGTCCACCGCCGGCAGCACAGCTGCCCCTCGATCGAGCCGAACCGGTCGGCGGGGAAGTTCACGTCGTCATTCTCGTACGCCTTCGTGATCGTGCCCGATTCGTGCACCTTCAGGAAGTGGACCGGGATGCCGAGATGCCGGGTCGCGAGGTTGGTGAACCGGTGCGCGGCGGTCTCGTACGAGACCGAGTACGCGTCGCGCAGGTCTTCGATCGAGATCGCGCGGCGCGTCTTCGCGTCCTGCAGGAACGCCGTCGCGTGCGACTCGGGCACCATGAGCGCGCCGACGAGGTAATTGGTCTCGACGCGCTGGCGGAGGAACTCGGCGTACGAGGTCGGCTCCGCCTGCCCGAGGATGCGACCGGCGAGCGCCTGCAGCACCGGCGTCCGCGAGTCGCTGCGGCCTGGGATCGTGCTCGAGAGGTACAGCCGCCCGGTGCGGTTGTCGGCGACGGAGCGGGTGGATGCCGGCAGGTCCGACACGTAGTGCAGCGAGTACCCGAGGTGCGCCGCGATCTCGGACGCGGTCCGCTGCGTGAGCGGCCCGCCGGGGTGGTCGACGGCCGCGAGGATGGCTTCGGCCTGCTCCTCGAGTTCGGCGAAGTAGTTGTCCTGCCTGCGCATGAGGTGCCGCAGCTCCACGTTCGCCCGACGTGCCTCTTCGGGTGTCGCGGAGCGCTCGTCGTTCAGCCGCTCGATCTCGCCGTGGAGTGTCAGCAGCGTCTCGAGGACGCCGTCGGGGACGGACTTCCCGATACGGAAGGGCGTGATGCCGAGAGCCTGGAACGTCGGTCCCTTCATCGCGCGCTCGAGGGAGATCTCGAGGGTCGCGCGCTCGTCGAGCGGTTCTGCCGTCAGGAGCGCGTCGATCGTCGTGCCGAGGGCCCGGGCGATCGCCTGGAGCAGTGAGAGCTTCGGCTCGCGCTTACCGGTCTCGATCATCGACAGCTGGCTCGGCGCTCGCGAGACGGCGGCCGCCAGCTCGTCGAGGGTCATCCCGCGCGCCGTGCGCACCTGTCGCACGCGCCGCCCGATGCTCAGCGCGTCCGGTCCGTGATCAGCGGATGCCGCATCCGCCCGATCTTCATCGATCGTCATGACGGGGAGTGTGTCACGGCAGCAGAAGATCGCGCAATCTTCCCGTCCCGAATCGTCTCGCAGTACGGCCTTCTTCTCGCACAGTGGTGTCACGACCCGCTCCCGACCCCTCAGGAGGACGCCATGACCTTCCCCACCACCCCGCCGGCCCATCCGATGCGCGCCGGAGATCAGACGCAGAGCGCCGCCGACCTGCAGGCCGAGTGGGACGCCGACCCGCGCTGGGACGGCGTCGAACGCACCTACAGCGCCCAGGACGTCATCCGGCTGCGCGGGTCGGTCCGCGAAGAGGCGACCCTCGCCCGTCGCGGCGCGGAGAACCTGTGGAACCTGCTGCACACCGAGGACTACGTGAACGCGCTCGGCGCGTACACCGGCGGCCAGGCCGTCCAGCAGGTGCGCGCCGGACTGAAGGCGATCTACCTCTCGGGGTGGCAGGTCGCCGCCGACGGCAACCTCGCGGGCCAGACGTACCCCGACCAGAGCCTGTACCCCGCCAACTCGGTGCCGTCCGTGGTCCGCCGCATCAACAATGCCCTGACGCGGCAGGACCAGATCGAGCACGCCGAGGGCGGCGCGACCCGCGACTGGCTCGCTCCGATCGTCGCCGACGCCGAGGCCGGATTCGGCGGCCCCCTCAACGCGTACGAGCTGGCGCTGTCGATGATCCAGGCGGGGGCCGCCGGCATCCATTGGGAGGACCAACTCGCCAGCGAGAAGAAGTGCGGCCACCTCGGCGGCAAGGTGCTCGTGCCGACGCAGCAGCACATCCGCACGCTGAACGCGGCCCGGCTCGCCGCCGACGTGGCGGGAGTGCCGACGATCATCATCGCCCGCACCGACGCGCTCGCCGCCGACCTGCTCACGAGCGACGTCGACCCGCGCGATCAGGAGTTCACGACGGGCGAGCGCACGGCCGAGGGCTTCTACCGGGTGCGCCCCGGACTCGACGCCGTCATCAGCCGCGGCCTCGCCTTCGCCCCATACGCCGACCTGCTCTGGGTCGAGACCGGCGAGCCCGACATCGAGATCGCCCGCGCCTTCGCGGCGGCGATCCACGAGCGCTTCCCGGGCAAGCTGCTGGCCTACAACTGCTCGCCGAGCTTCAACTGGAAACGCCATCTCGACGACGAGCAGATCGCGACCTTCCAGCGCGACCTCGGCGAGCTGGGCTATGCGTTCCAGTTCATCACCCTCGCGGGCTTCCACGCCCTCAACCATTCGATGTTCGACCTCGCGAAGGGCTATGCGGAGAGCGGCATGACCGCGTACGTGGCCCTGCAGGAGGCGGAGTTCGCCGCCGAGAAGCACGGCTACACCGCCACCAAGCACCAGCGGGAAGCCGGAACCGGCTACTTCGACCTCGTCTCCTCGGCGCTCAACCCCGACAGCGCCACCCTCGCCCTGGTCGGATCGACCGAGACGGCGCAATTCCACTGACACGCCCGGATGCCCCGGCATCCCCTTTCTTCAGGAGTACGACATGACCCTCATCGACACCCCTCCCCCCACGACGACCGCCCTGACCGTACGCGGACCGCTGCGCGAGCGGTACGAGGAGATCCTCACGCCCGGCGCCCTCGACTTCGTCGCGCAGCTTCACGAGCGGTTCGGCGGACGCCGCCACGACCGTCTCGCCGACCGGATGCGGCGCCGTTTCGAGATCGGCAACGGTCAGGATCCGACCTTCCGCTCCGACACCGCGCACATCCGGGACGACCCGGACTGGCAGGTCGCCGGAGCCGGCCCCGGCCTTGAGGACCGCCGCGTCGAGATCACCGGCCCCACCGACCCGAAGATGACGATCAACGCGCTGAACTCGGGTGCCCGCGTGTGGCTCGCCGACCAGGAGGACGCCACGAGCCCCACCTGGAAGAACGTGATCGAGGGGCAGCTGACGCTCCGCGACGCGATCCGCGGCGAGCTGAGCTTCACGAGCCCCGAAGGGAAGATCTACGAGGTCACCGCGGAACGGACGCCGACGATCGTCATGCGTCCGCGCGGGTGGCATCTGCCCGAGAAGCACATCGACGTCACCGACCGCTCGGGCCGGACGCTCGCGGCATCCGGTTCACTCGTCGACTTCGGCCTCTACGTCTTCCACAACGCCGAACGCCTGATCGCCGACGGCCGCGGCCCCTACTTCTATCTGCCGAAGATCGAGTCGGCCGAGGAGGCGAAGCTGTGGGACGACGTCTTCACCTTCAGCGAGCGGTTCCTCGGGATCGCCCACGGCACGATCCGGGCGACGGTGCTGATCGAGACGCTGCCCGCCGCGTTCGAGATGGAGGAGATCCTCTTCGAGCTCCGCGACCACGCGGCGGGACTGAACGCGGGCCGCTGGGACTACATCTTCTCGATGATCAAGAACTACCGCGGCCGCGGTGCGCGCTTCGTCCTGCCGGACCGCAGCCAGGTGACCATGACCGTGCCGTTCATGCGGGCTTACACCGAACTGCTCGTCCAGACCTGCCACAAGCGGGGCGCCTTCGCGATCGGCGGCATGAGTGCCTTCATCCCGAATCGGCGCGACCCCGAGGCGACCCGCACCGCGTTCGAGAAGGTCGCCGCCGACAAGAAGCGCGAGGCGGGCGACGGGTTCGACGGCACCTGGGTGGCGCACCCGGACCTCATCCCGGTGGCGCAGACCGAGTTCGACGCCGTCCTCGGCGACCGCCCGAATCAGGTCGATCGCCGACGGGACGAGGTCCACGTGTCGCCCGCACAGCTCATCGACTGCCACATCGGGTTGCCGATCACCGCAGCCGGTGTCCACGGCAACGTATCGGTCGCGATCCGGTACATCGAGGCGTGGCTGCGGGGCCTCGGGGCGGTCGCGATCGACGGGCTGATGGAGGATGCGGCGACCGCCGAGATCAGCCGTTCGCAGATCTGGCACTGGATCCACCAGGACCTGTCCACCGAGGACGGCACGCGCATCACGCGCGACTACGTCGAGGGCCTCGTCGCGCAGGTGCTCGACGAGGCGATCCGCCACGACGGCGACCGGTTCGACGACGCCGCACAGGTGTTCCGCGAGGTCGCGCTCGACGAGGACTTCCCGGCGTTCCTCACCCTCGGCGCCTACGCGCGATTCCTCGTGGAGTGACCCGCCGTCGGGGTGACCGTCAGCCGAGGTCGACGGCCACCCCGCCGGACGCGATGCGGATGGGCGCGACGTGCAGGCCGCGATAGATGTACTGCTCGTCCCAGCCGTGGAAGACGAGCACATCGCCGTCGGCGGTCGACACGACGTCCTGGCCTCCGGGACCACGGAAGGCTCCGTCGCTGCCGGAGGTCGTCAGGATCGGCTCGGGCTGCTTCCGATACGGGCCCTCGAGCTCGTCCGACCAGGCCGCACCGACGGCGTACGAGTCGCCGCCGTAGTCATTCGCCGAGTAGAGAAGGGCGTAGCCCCCGTCGCGGGCGACCAGGGTGGGTGCTTCGACGAGAGCCCCCTCCCATGGCTGGTCCTGCGCAAGGAGGGCGACGGGCGCGCCGGCCAGCGACAGCCCGTCGGCCGCCAACGGGGCCATCATGAGCCGTGTGTCGAGGGCGCAGCAGTTTCCGTCCGTTTTCCACAGCAGGTAGCGGGTGCCGTCCGGGTCGTCGAAGGTGGCGGCGTCGATCGCGCCGCCCTCCTCGACGGGACACACGAGCGGCTCGTCGGATGCCGGGACGAAGGGCTCGTCGAGCGACGGCGCGACGGCGACGCCGATGCACTGCCGACCCGACGCAGCGTGCTCTGCGGTGACGTACATGACGTACTCCTCACCGAGAGCCGTCACCTCGGGCGCCCAGGTCCGCCCGGGTGACGCCCACGCCGGCAGCGTCGGCAGCGCATCGCGCCGTTCGACCGTCCAGCTCTCGAGGTCGGCCGACGTTGCGACGCGGATGTTCAATCCGTGGCTCCCGGTGGCGAACGCGGCGTACCCGGAATCGGTCGACACCACGTCGGGATCGGGGAAATCCTCGTCGAGCACGAAACCCGTTCCGGATGCCGAGTCCGCGGAGGGCGCCGGCGCGGACTGCGACGCGGCGCCGCAACCGCTCATCGCCAGCACCCCCACGATTGTGAACGCTGCCAGCTCTAGGGCGCGTCTCATCCCTTCACCGCCGCTCCGGCCACCGAATCGACGATCTGCCGCTGTGCGAAAGCAAAGAGGATGAGGACCGGAATCGAGGCGATCGCGGCGCCGGCCATGACGATGCCGAAGTGGGTTCGGAACGCGCCCTGAAGCATGGCGAGTCCGGGCTGGAGCGTCATGTTCTCGGGCGAGAGCAGGACGTACACGGGCCACAGGAAATCGTTCCAGTTGCCGAGGAAGGAGAGAACGGCCAGGGTCGCGAGAGCCGGCCGCGCGAGAGGGAGCGCGACCTGGAAGAAGATTCGGAAGTCCCCCGCACCGTCGATGCGGGCCGCCTCCTCGATCTCGGGAGGGATGCCGAGGAAGAACTGGCGGAGGAAGAAGACCCCGAAAGCGCTCGCCGCCCCCGGCACCGTGATCGCGAGGATCGAATCGAGCCACCCGAAGTTTTCGACCAGCAGGTAGTTCGGGATCAGGAAGACGACCGGCGGCACGAGCAAAGTCGCGATGATGAGACCGAAGACGATGTTCCGGCCTGCGAAATCGAGCCGGGCCAGGGCGTAGGCGGCCATCGACGCGGTGACCAGGATGAGTACGGTCTGCAGCGTCGCCGCGGCGAAGCTGTTCCAAAGCCAGAGGAAGATCGGCTGCTGACCGCTGAGCAGGAGCGTCTGGTAGGCCTCGAGCGAGGGCGGGGAAGGAAGGGCATACGGGTTGCGGACGGCATCCGCGTCGGTCTTCACCGAGGTGAGCAGCATCCAGATGAGCGGGAAGATCACGACGAGCGCCAGGGCGCCGAGAACGGCGTATGCGGTGAGGTCCCCCGCTCGACGGGGGGATCGGCGGCGCACGGGGCGCGACGGCTTCGTCGTGGCGGGACGGACGGCGGTGTCGGTCATGAGGCGGCTTTCTCGCTGCGCTCGCGCTGCAGGCGGAAGTTGACGACGCTGATGATCGCCAGGAAGGCGAAGAGCACGTAGCTCATCGCCGAGGCCGGCGCCATGTTGTTCTGGGACAGGCCCTGGTCGGCGATGTACATGATCGCGGTGCGGGTCTCGTTGCCGGGACCACCGTTCGTCAACAGGAACGACTGTCCGAACATGTTCGCCGAGGCGAGGATCGTCGTCGTCGTGATGAAGATCATGACGGGGCGCAGTCCGGGCAGCGTCACACTGAAGAACGTGCGGGCGGCTCCCGCGCCGTCAAGCGCCGCGGCCTCATAGAGGTCGGTGTTGATGCCCTTGAGACCGGCCAGGAAGATGACGGTGTTGAGCCCCGCGGTCCACCAGACGGTGACACCGACCAGCGAGACCCACACCCAGGGCGTGTCGACCACCCACGGAGTGTCGCTCGGCAGGCCGAACAGCCCAAGCAGGTGGTTCAGGATGCCGGACTGCGTGTCGAAGACGTAGCTCCAGATCACGCCGACGATCGCGACACCGAGCACGTACGGCGCGAAGAAGACGGTTCGGAAGAAGGTGGCTCCCCGCAGCTTGCGGTTCAGGAGGACGGCGATGAACAGCGGCACGACCACGAGGAACGGGACGCTCAGGACGACGAACAGCCCCGTCGCCCGCATCGAGTTCCAGAAGTCCGCCGACGTGGTCGAGCCCGCGGTGAAGAGGTCGAGGTAGTTCTTCAGGCCGATGAAGTCCTGACTGTCGCGGAACGGGGACCAGTTGGTGAGGCTGATCCACACGCCGAACACGGCCGGCACGATGACGAACGTGACGAACAACGCCAGGAACGGTGCGAGGAACAGGTAAGCGATGAGGGTGCGCCGACGGCGTGCGGCCGGACGACGGCCACGACCGCCCGGCCGACCGACGATGCGGTCGGCCGGGACGGCCGTCGTGGCGGCGAGGTCACTCGCCATACTTCTGCTGGTTCTGTTCGATGATCGCGTCCGCCTTCGCCTTCGCATCGTCGAGCGCAGCCTGCGGCGTCTTCTTGCCGGTCAGCGCCTCATTGATCGCGGTGGTGATGAGCGCGTTGGCCTCGTTGATGCCGGGCGACACGGTCTCATAGTGGGCGTAATCGAGCTGTTCCATGAACGGCTCGAGGTTGGGGTACTTCTCGAGGATGGCCGGGTCCTCGCGGACCGTGTTGGCCGCGGGGAGCTCGCCCGTCTCCGCCCAGCCGGCCGAGTTGTCGTTCATCCACTTCACGAAGGTCGCGGCGGCCGAGGTCTCGTCAGCGCTCTGTCCCTTGTTCGCGGGGAAAACCCAGTGCGTCGAGCTCGACCAGACGGCCTTCTCGTCGCCGATCTGCGGCACCGGGGCGGCTGCCCAATCGAGGTCGCCGAAGGCGGTGTTGGTGGTCTGCCACACGCCGTTCCAGTTGAAGGCGGTGTCGCCGGCGAGGAGCGCCTTGATGTTGCCGTCCTGCGCGACGTTCTTCGGGCTGTAGCCCTTGTCGACGAGGTCGGTCATCCAGGTGAGCGCCTTGACCCCGGCATCCGAGTTGAAGGTCGCCTCGGTCACGTCGTCGTTGTACAGATCGCCGCCGAACTGCCAGAGCAGGCTCTGGAACTCGAACGTCCCCGTGAAGACGTAGCCGTCGACCCACTCGCCCTGGACGCCGGCCGCCTTCAGCTTCTCGAGCGCGTCGAGGTAGCCCTGACGGTCCGTCGGCACTTCGGTGAGGTCGGCCTTCTTCATGACGTCCTTGTTCGCGAACATCCCGAGCGGCGTGACGCTCCACGGCACGGCGTACTGCGCGTCGCGGAAGTCCCCCATCCCGAACACGTCGGGCGGGAAGTCGCCCTCGCTGTAACCGAGCCCGTCGATGATCTCGTCGGCGGGCTGCAGCAGGTTCTGCGCGGCGTACGTCGCCAGGTCGTCGCCGTGGAGGACGGCGACATCGGGCCCCTTGCCCGCTTTTACCGCCAGCGGCATCTTCGAGTTGATGTCCGCCCATTCCTGGGGAACGTTCTTGACCTTGATGTTGTCGTGCTCGGCGTTGAACTTGTCGATCAGCTTGGGGACGATGGTCGGCGCGGCGCCGCCCGTCCAGCCGTGCCAGAAGGTGACTTCGACGGCGGGGCCGTCGTAGTCCTCGCCCGACACCCCGCCCTCGCTGGAGTTCGTTGCCCCGCAGGCGCTGAGTGTGACGGCGAGCGCCGTGGCGACGCCGAGACCGAGGCCCCGCGAAAGTCGCGTAGTCATGTGATTGC
This sequence comes from Microbacterium sp. 77mftsu3.1, assembly GCF_900100525.1. Taxonomy (NCBI): domain Bacteria; kingdom Bacillati; phylum Actinomycetota; class Actinomycetes; order Micrococcales; family Microbacteriaceae; genus Microbacterium; species Microbacterium sp. 77mftsu3.1. The sequence continues at coordinate 324,236 of NZ_FNCR01000003.1, forward strand.
TCTCCTTTGAGTACTCCCCGCCCGGAAGCTCGGGCGCGCTGTGTGAGTGTCGTCGAACTTACAGCGCTAGAAATTTGGTGTCAACGGGCTCGGCCACCGCTCGCCGGAGCGAACCGGGTGAGCGCTGTACTGTGGCCCGCGAGCCGTTGAAGGGAATCTCCATGCGAGGACCGCGCCTACAGGACGTCGCAGAACGGGCGGGCGTGTCGATGAAGACCGTTTCCAACGTCGTCCGCAACCACCCACACGTCTCGGCCGCGATGCGCGAGCGAGTTCAGCGGGCGATCGACGAACTCGGCTACCGGCCCAACGTCGTCGCCCGACGCTTGGCGACCGGGCGAACGGGTTTCGTCGCCGTCGCCTTCGCCGATGTCGCGATCCCCTATTTCGCCGAACTCGCGCACGTGGCGTCGCGACGGGCTCGGGATTTCGACTACCGCGTGCTCCTCGAAGAGACCGACGACACGATCGAGGGCGAGCGCGCCCTCATCGCGAGCTCCGAGGCGGGCCTCGTCGACGGCATGCTCTTCCAGCCGTCAAAGATGAGCCCCTCCGAGATCGCCCAGCATCGTTCGCAGATCCCCATCGTGCTCCTCGGCGAGATGCCTGCGCCCCTGACGATGGACCACGTCATGATCGACAACGTGGCCGCAGCGCGCGAGATCACGACACACCTGCTGGATTCAGGCAGACGACGGATCGGCTTCGTCGGCCACGAGACGACGTCCCTCAGCGAGACGTCCCGCCAGCGCATCATCGGATACCAGGAAGCCCTGACGGGGGCGGGCGTCCGGGCCGACCCGCGGATGCTCGTGGCCACAGCGTCCATAGATGCCGCCGACACGGCGGCCGCGGTGCGTCAGGCACTGAGCGACGGGTGGGATGTCGACGCCGTCGTGTGCCGCGACGACCTCGCCGCGATGGGCACCCTTCGAGCCTTGCACGAGCGCGGGATCCGCGTGCCGGAGGACGTGGCGGTGACCGGATGGGACGACACACGCCTCAGCGCCGTCACGTTCCCGAGCCTGACGAGCGTCAGTCCCGACGTCGATGCACTGTTCACCCGTGCCATGGAGCTTCTCCTAGAGCGGGTCGCGGGGTATGACGGCGCAGGGCGGCATGAGATCGCCCCCCATCGGATCGCCATCCGCGAGAGCGCGCCGTCGATCCCTGCACCCTGAACAGGCCCATCGAACCTTCCAGGTTTACAGCGCTGCACAGCATGAGGCATGCTGGACGCCATGATCGATGACGACCACGGCGCCGTGCGTGCCAGCACGCAAGACGGCACCTACCCCCGGCCCCAGCTCGTCCGGTCGACATGGGCAGACCTGAGCGGCTCGTGGGCCTTCGCCCACGACGACGCCGACGAGGGCGTCGCCTCTGGGTGGCCGGCATCCGGGGTCGCCCAACGGGACATCGTTGTCCCATTCCCGCCCGAGTCGTCCGCGTCGGGCGTCGGGGACACCGGGATGCACCCGATCGTCTGGTACTCCCGCGACCTCACCGACGCCGACCTGCGGGCCGCCGGTCACGAGTCGGGCCGGCGCCTCCTCCTGCACTTCGGAGCCGTCGACTACCGCTGCGACGTCTGGGTCGACGGATCACTCGTCGGTTCGCACGAGGGAGGTCACACGCCGTTCGTCCTCGATGTGACCCGCGCTGCACGCTCGGGGTCCCGTGTGGTCGTCCGCGTCGAGGACGACCCGCTCGACATCGCTCAGCCCCGCGGAAAGCAGGACTGGCGCGAGGATCCCCACGTCATCTGGTACCACCGGACGACCGGGATCTGGCAACCGGTGTGGCTCGAGAGCGTGCCACCCCTCCACATCACCGGGCTCCGGTGGACGACGGACCCGCGCGCCGGGATCGTCACGGTCGACCTCGAACTATCCGCTCGACCCCGGTCAGGGACGGATGCCGCGATCTCCCTCTCGTTCGCGGGACGTACGCTCGCGACGGTCCGCGCCGTCGTCACCGAGAACGAGGCGACCGTCGTCCTGCCCATCGCCGAGCTCCGCAACGGCCAGGCCTACGAGGAGTTGCTGTGGTCGCCCGAGCATCCGCGCCTCATCGACGCCGAGGTGCGGGTCGGTGACGACGTCGTCGCCTCGTACCTCGGCATCCGCACCGCTCATGTCGCGCGCGGACGGTTCTGGCTGAACGACCGTCCCTACTATGTGCGCTCCGTGCTCAACCAGGGGTACTGGCCCGAGTCGCACCTCGCCGCGCCGTCGGCGGCTGCCCTGCGAGAGGAGGCGGAGCTCATCCTGTCGATGGGCTTCAACGCGACGCGGGTGCACCAGAAGTTCGAGGATCCGCGCTTCCTCCTCGCGGCCGACCAACTGGGTCTGCTCGTCTGGGGCGAGGCGCCCGGCACCTACACGTTCACGCAGACCGCCATCGAGCGCACGACGCGCGAGTGGCTCGAGGTCGTTCGCCGCGACGCATCCCACCCGTCGATCGTCACGTGGGTGCCGCTCAACGAGAGCTGGGGCGTGCAGCACATCGCGACGGATCCGCGGATGCAGCACTTCGCCCGCGCTCTCGTGTCGCTCACGAAGGCCCTCGACCCGACCCGGCCCGTCGTGTCGAACGACGGCTGGGAGCAGGTCGACACCGACATCGTCGCGATCCACGACTACGAGTGGCGGCCCGAGGTCGTGCGGGAGCGGTATGCGACGGATGCCGGCATCCGTCGCCTCATCGACGCGACCGGACCGGCGGGGCGCGACCTGATCCTCGGCGGCGACGTGTCGGATGCGCCCGTCATGCTCACCGAGTTCGGCGGCATCTCGTTCGACACCGCCGCGGCCGAGGGTGCCTGGGGCTACTCCTCCGCGACCTCGCCCGACGACTTCGCGGAACGCTTCGAGGGGCTCATGGCAGCCGTCCATGCGAGCGAGGCACTCGCGGGCTTCTGCTACACCCAGCTCGCCGACACCCTGCAGGAGACGAACGGCCTCGTGACCGACGACCGCACGCCGAAGATCCCGATCGACCGCATCCGCGCGGCGATCATCGGGAGCCACGACGGCTGAGGCGGGGCGCCCGGTGAGCCGTCTGCGGATGCAATAGTTTCGGCCCGACACGCCGCGGCATCCGGCCCGCGCACGGCGCGTCGCGCGCGATCCATTGCATCCGCGAACGGTGAGCAGCGGCAGCGGTCCGCCCCGACGAACGGCGAGCCGGGGCATCGCCGAACGAGCGGATGCCGCAGCACGCCGCCCGGTCGGCGGATGCCGTCAGTCGCGGCCGTGGCGGGGCTTGCGCTCCGGGCGGTCGTCGTACGAGCGCTTCGGCCGGTCGTCGAACGAGCGCTGCGGGCGCTCGCCACCGGGACGGCCGCGGTCGGGGCGGATCTCGATGAGCTGGCCCGAGATGCGGGTGCCGCTCAGACGGTCGAGGACCGACGGGTCCATCGACGTCGGCAGCTCGACGAGCGAGAAGTCGGGCCGGATCGTGATCGCGCCGAAGTCATCACGGCCGAGGCCGCCCTCGTTTGCGAGCGCGCCGACGATCTGACGCGGCTCGACGCGGTGGCGGCGGCCGACCGCGATGCGGTACGTCGTGAAGTCGCCCTTGCCGCGACGCTCGCGCGGAGCGTCGGAACGCTCGCGCGCCGGACGGTCCTTGCTGCGGTTGCCACGGTCGGCGTCGGCGGCCAGCGTCTTCGCGAGCTGGTCGGATGCGGGGTCGAGGAGCAGCGGCGTCTCGCCCTGTGCCACGACGGCGAGGGCGGCGGCGACATCCTGCTCGGGCACGTCGTGGTTGCGGACGTAGTGCGCGATGACGTCGCGGAACCCGGTGATGCGGTCGGTCTCGGCGAGCGCGGCGGTGATCGCGTCGTCGAAGCGGGCGAGCCGCGTCGAGTTGATGTCCTCGGTGGTCGGCAGGTGCATCTGCGTGGGCGCCTGACGCGTCGCGCGCTCGATGTGCGCGAGCAGGTAGCGCTCGCGGGGCGTGACGAAGCTGATCGCGTCGCCCTTGCGGCCGGCACGGCCGGTGCGGCCGATGCGGTGCACGTACGACTCGGTGTCGGTCGGGATGTCGAAGTTCACGACGTGGCTGATGCGCTCCACGTCGAGACCACGAGCGGCGACGTCGGTCGCGACGAGGATGTCGAGCTTGCCGTCCTTGAGCTGAGAGATCGACCGCTCACGCTGCGGCTGCGGGATGTCGCCGTTGATGGGTGCGGCGCTGAATCCGCGGGCGCGGAGCTTCTCGGCGAGGGTCTCGGTCTCGTTCTTCGTGCGGACGAAGATGATCATCCCGTCGAAGTCCTCGACCTCGAGGATGCGGGTGAGTGCGTCGACCTTCTGCTGGTACGACACGATCAGGTAGCGCTGCGTGATGTTCGTGTTGGTGGAGGTCTTGGTCTTGACCGTGATCTCCTCCGGGTCGCGAAGGTACTGCTGCGCGAGACGGCGGATCGACGGCGGCATCGTCGCGGAGAACAGGGCGACCTGCTTCTCGGCGGGCGTCTTCGCCAGGATCTGCTCGACGTCCTCGGCGAACCCCATCTTCAGCATCTCGTCGGCCTCGTCGAGGACGAGGTTCTTGAGCTGCGAGAGGTCGAGGGTGCCCTTCTCGAGGTGGTCCATGATGCGGCCGGGGGTGCCGACGACGATGTGCACGCCGCGGCGGAGGGCCGACAGCTGCACGCCGTAGCCCTGCCCGCCGTAGACGGGGAGGACGTGGACGCCCTTCATGCGGGCGGCGTAGGACTCGAACGCCTCGCACACCTGGAGCGCGAGCTCGCGGGTAGGGGCGAGAACGAGCGCCTGCGGAGTCTTCTGGGTCAGATCCAGGTTCTCCATGATGGGAAGGGCGAATGCGGCGGTCTTGCCGGTACCGGTCTGCGCCATGCCGACGACGTCGCGGCCGCCGAGGAGGACGGGGATGGTCGCGGCCTGGATCGCGGAGGGCGTCTCGTAGCCGAGGTCCTTGATGGCGGCGAGGACGGGACCGGTCAAACCGAGTTCATCGAAGCCGGGGAGGGCGGGGGTTTCAGCGGATTCGGTCGGGGTCTGGGGGTCACTCACCTATCCACCGTAGTGGAGTGGGCTGAGAAGCGCCCGGGCCGGTCAGCCGGCGGCGCTGCGGTAGCGCCGCGGCTTGCCCTCGCCGAGCTCGATGAGCCGCTCGTACCGCCGCACGTCGACGCCTCGACCGAGCAACGCCGACAGGACGCGCTCGACGGCATCCGCATCGCCGCCGACGATCCGCGCGTCGACGCTCCCGTCCGCCGCCTGCTCGATGCTCCACCCCCGAGCCCCGTGGGTCTGCAACTGCTGGGTGAGGTCGACGCACGGGATCCGCCGGCCGTCGGTGGCGAGGAACACGGTGTTCTCCCGCCCCTCGAGGTCCGCGATGCCGATCCCGCCGTCGGCGAAGCGGATCAACCGTCCGGTGTCACCGGTGCGGTAGCGGACGAGCGGCAGCAGCGGGTTCTCCCCCGCCGTCACCGTGATCTCCCCCACCTCACCCTCGGGCACCACGGTTCCCTCTGCGTCGAGGACCTCGACGTGCACGCGGCGGTCGAGCACACGGAACGGTCCGTCGTCCGTGCGGACGGCGATCGGCCGGGTCTCGTGCAGACCGTAGACGTCGAAGACGGGGCATCCGTAGGCCTCTTCGAGGTCGGCGCGGAGCGGCCCCGACAGCGCCATCGCGCCCGAGAACAGCGCGAGCGGACGCAGGACGCCCCGCAGCTCGGGCTGGAGCAACTCGGCGAGGCTCGTCGGGTGCCCCGAGATCACCTGGGGATCGGCGTCGCGCAGGAACGCGACACGGTCGCCCGGTCGCCGCCACGCGCCGGTGTCGAGGTTCAGACGCGCCATCGCCCGGTGCGCGAACCCGCTCACGAGCGAGACGTACGTGAACGCCTGCCGCTGGAAGACGACGGATGCCACGGCGAGCCGCTCGCCGTCCGGAGACCAGTCGATCCCCTGCGCCCGGACGAGCGAGACCATGAGGTGGAAGCCGCGGGCGACCTCTTCGACGTCGTCGGGGATGAGGAGGGCGGCGCCGGTCGACCCCGAGCTCGTGCCGTGCAGCATCCGGTCGAGGTCCGCGTCGAACGGGACGAACGCGGCGAGGTCGTCGACGAGGTGCTGCCGCGTGATCGGCGGGAAGTCCGTGAGCGCGGCGAGGTCGCCGAGCCCCCGGTACGCGAGCAGGTTCCGCGCCGCCCCGAGGTGCTCCTCGAGCCAGCCGTCCGTCGGCAGCGGCCGGCGGGTGCGCTCGACCATCTCGGCCGTCAGCCGGTCGCCGGTCGCGTGGACCCAGTCGGGTGCGGCGGGATGCCGGCGCCACCGGTCCAGGCGTGCGGCACCGGCGGCATCCATCGTCGGCCATCGCTCCGCGTCGGTCAGGACGGCCGCCGACCCCGGGGTGTACTCGGCGAGGGCGAGGGAGTCGTCGGGGTCACTCACTCGAGTACCTCGCGGCGGCCTCCTTCGCCCGCGCTTCGGCGAGCCGGCGGGCGATCTCGTCGCGGTGGCGGTGCGCGGCGTAGGCCTGCGCGAGGGCGGCGTTCCGGCGCAGGGAATCCCGTGCCTCGAGCAGGCTGCGGGCGGTCGTCACGTCCTCGCCGGCGGGTCGCAGCCCCGCCCACAGGAGGAACGTGCGGACCGCCTCCTCGCGGCGCTCGTCGTCCGACAGCCACTCCCACGGATCGACGACCGGGGAGAGACGGAGCGCGAGGGCGTCGACGGCGCGCCCGATGCCCGGGGCCGCTGCCACCGAGGGTGCGAACGGTTCGACGAGGTCTTCGCTCGCGACGAGCCAGAGGCCGACCGCGGCCCCGCGGCGCACGCGGTCGTCGTCCTCGTGGGACACCGCGAGCAGCCGGGGACGGAGCACGTCGCCGGCGAGCGCGGCGATCGAGACCCGCGCGTCCAGGAAGGAGCGCGGGACGCTCGCCATCCGTGCCGCGACCGCAGCGAGAGAAGGACCCGGAACGGTCGCCTCCCACGCGCGGTCCTCGGGCGGGGCCGATGCCGACCATGCCGACAGCAGTTCTTCGGACTCAGCCACGGAGCGCCTCCGCCAATCGGGCGCACGCAGCGGGGGCGTCGTCCATCGTCTGGACGTGCAGGACGTCGTACCCGGCCGCCGCGGCCTGCGCGTCGACGCGCGTCGAGCGCGCCGAGAGCAGGAGGGTCGCCGTCGTCAGCAGCGGCCGCACACGCGCGGCGACGTCGGCGTACTCCGCATTGCCGTCGCCGAACATCGACACGAGACCGTCGTCGGAGAGGACGAGGAGGTGCCGCCGCTCATCCGGTGCGGGTGGGCGGAGCCCTGCGTAGCGGCGCTCGAGCAGGTCGAGGGGGAAGGTCGTCCCGCCGCCGAAGAAGAACGCGAGGTCCCGGACGACGCCGCCGACCGTCCGCTGGTAGTCGTCGGAGCCGGCGACCTGGCCCGGCCCCGAGAAGCTCGTGACGCGCACGCGGCCCCCGCCGCGGAGCACCGACAGCGCGACGATCATGCCGGCGAGGACCGCCGACGATCCGCGGCCCGGCCGCGGCATGGAGCCCGACGAGTCGATGAAGACGTCGAGCGCGATGCTCGCCTCACGCGGCGTCGGCTCGTCGGGCAGGAACGATCGCCGACGCGTCGTGACCCCGGGGAGGACGGTGGCCCCGGCCTGCAGGGTCGCGGGCAGGTCGAGGTCGGCGAGGTCGTCGCCCGTCTCCCAGACCTCGAGCGGCCCCGGCAGCTCCGGAGCGGGGACCGCCGGCATCCGCTGCGTCAACGGTCGCACCCACGGGGCCGCCTCGGCGCGGTACCAGGCGGCCATGACCTCGTCCGGGTCGCTCGCCCCGTACAGCGCGAGGGTGCGGGCGAGCCCGAGCGCCTGGCCGTTACCGCCGCCGACGCCGGTTCCCTCGCCGGCCTCGCCGATCGCACCCGGACCGCTCGACCCGGGATGAGCCGGGATTCCGCCGTGCAACCGGCGGTCGGAGAGGATGCGGCCGAGCTCCTCGGCGGTCACCGGCGCGTCGTCGGCGGCGCAGCCCGCGCCGTGGCCCGGCCCGGCCGGCGGTGTCCGTCGCGACGACCGCTGCCGCTCCACGATGTAGGGCGCCGTGAGCACCCCGAACCGCAACGCCCCGAGCACCGGATCGTGCGCGAAGGAGCGCACGACGCCGGCGAGCTGGTCGGCATCCGCCTCGGGACGCGTCGTGATCGCTCCCGTGAGCTCGGCGGCGATGCGCTCGCGCTCGCGACGCGCTTCGCGGAGCGCGCGTTCCTGCTCGCGGTGCTTCTCGGGGATCTCCTCCCACGGTGCGTCGGAGCGTCCGCGCGGCGGAGCCGGTGGGGCCGGAGCCGGCGGCGCGGGCGGGCAGAGTCGTCCGGCGGGGAGGCCCCAGACGAGTTCGAAGGTCCGCAGGTAGACCCACCAGAGGCGATCGGCGCTCTCGGGCGCGGGGAGCGTCGCCTGCACGAGTCGCACGATCCCGACCGGCTCCGTGTCGCCGCGGCGGCGTTGCAGCAGCGCGACCCGGGCGTTGACGAGCAGGTCGGTCCAGAGGTTCGACAGGAGCGCGAGGTCGTCCGCCGTGACCGGGTCCGCCCCCGCGGCGGCGAGTGCGCGAGCGAGCTGATGGCGGATCTTCAGCGAATCCATCCGGGTGGCCGGGGCGAGGACGTGATGGCCGATCTCGTGGGCGAACAGGCTCTCGGCCTCGTGTTCGACGCCCCACGTGCGGATCATGTCGGGGTCGACGGTCACCGACGGCGGGAACGAGAACCAAGCAGCGGTGCCCTTCGCGGCGCCCTCACCCGGTGCGAGACGCACGTCGCGCAGGTGCACACCCCAGAGCCCGAGGGCGCTCTCCCACGCCTCCCGCGTCCCGCCCTCCAGCGGGACGACCGTCGCCGGGGCGCTCACGCGGCATCCCGCACGTGGACCCAGGCGAGGTAGGAATCGGGGAACAGCACGATGCTCGCCGCTCCCCCGGCGGCCGCCTCGGGCGCGGCGTCGAGAGCACGCAGCCGCGATCCCCACGCGTCGGCGTCGAGGCGCCACCACTGCTCGCCCGTCCGGACGCCGAAGGCTCCCGGGTCGCCGAGCGGAGCCGCTTCGACGGGCGGTGCGATCCACGCCCCGCCGAGGCCGGCGAAGCCGCCGACGGCGCATACGTAGCCGCGGGATGCCGCCCGCCCCGGCCACCAGAACCGGTCGTCCCGCTGCGCCTCGAGGAACGCGTCGAGGTCGGCGGAATCGAGCCCGAGGGCTGCGGCCGCGGCATCCGGATGCGTCTGCGACAGCCGTGCGACACGCTGCAGGGCGTCGTCCCGGAACGCGAGGGCGCCGGCTCGCCAGGCGGCGACACCGGCGAGGTCGACGGCGTCGACGTCGGATGCCGCGGCGAACCCGGCGGCGAACGACGCCGCGAAGCGTGCGGGGTCACCCCCGGCTGCCGCCGTGTTCCGGGCGGCGAGGTCGATGTCGAGGCCCTCGACGTGCGGCATCGGCGCGGACGGGGGCGCAGCCGCGAGGTGCCCGGGACGCCGGATCACGCGCGGCGCTCCGCCCACCGCAGGTAGGCCGTGTAGCGCTGGTGGAGGTACTTGAGCGTCACGAGGTCGTCGAAATCGCGGCCGTAGACCTTGCCCGTCGCCGCGATCGCGCGGATGCGCGCTTCGATCTCGGTGAGGCGGCGCGACGCGTCCACAGCGCTGACGCCGTCGAGCCCACGGTCGAGGTCGGCCAGCAGCGTCCGGACCGGATCGTCCTGCCCGCGGCCGAGCGCCTCGTACTGCCGGCACGACTCCGCGAACATGTCGCTCAGCCAGCTCGACAGGTCGGTGGCGAGCTCGCGTTCGGCGCCGACGTCGAACCGCGGATGCGTCGGGTTCGGCAGCAGCTTGCCACGCAGGACGAACGGCAGGATCGCGGCGACGTCGGCGATCTCGACCGTCGGCCGGCCGCGGAACCACGCCATCGCCTTCGCGTAGAGGATGAGCGTCTGGAGAGCCCGGACCGACAGCCCGTTGATCGTCTGGGCGCCGAGGTCCGCGGTGAGGTCGGCGCCGGAGTTCGACTCGATGACCTCGGGCACCCGGCCGCCGGCCGTCGTGACGGTGTCCTTCGTCCGGTACTCGAACCGCCGCCCGCCACCCTGGACGAACTCGAAGTGGCTGAAGAAGAACTCCAGGCGGCGACGCACGGCGTCGGGAACGGGCACCGCCCGCACCTCGTCGCGCATCCGACGCTGCTCCTCGCCGTCGAAGACGAGCTCGTCGGGGACGTGCTCCTCCGGCTTCTCGCCCGCCTCGACGCGGGCGACGAGCTCGTCGAAGAACCGACTGTTGAACCCCGCCGCCGGGACGGTGACGTCCATGCGGTCGCGGAGCGCCTGAATGACGGGGAACGTCCCGCCGCCGGCGTCGTCGTTGGCGGTGAAGAACCAGCTCTCGACGCCCGACTCCGGCGCCGTCCGCCGCATCTGGTCGTGGCTCTCGACATAGCCCTCGGCGACCATCGTCAGGAGCGCGGACTGGGTCTTGGTCGGGATGCGGTTGTACTCGTCGACGATCTTCACGGGGCGCGTGAGCCACTCGCGCCACGCGATGCCGATCTCGGCGAGTGAACCCGCCTGCACGAGGTCGCGCGGCAGCGGGATGCCGACGAGGTCGCTGATCGTGAGCTGCGGCTGCCCCTGCTGCACGCCGCGGCGCACCTCCTCGGCGGTCGACCCCGAGAGGACGCCCATGAGGACCGCGACGGTCGTCTTGCCGCGGCCGGGTCCGCCGATCAGCAGGCACTTGCCTCCGACGACGAAGGACAGGAGCGGGAGGAGGACGTTCGATGAGAAGGACGGCTGCGTCGGCAGAGTGATCTCCGCCCCGGCATCCCCCACCCCGAAGGTCAGCGGATCGCCGTCGGAGAACTCGATGTCGTAGTAGGGCGAGATGACGGCACGGTTGACGATCCAGTAATAGGCGCGACGGGCCTTCTCATCGAGCGCGGGAGCCTCGGCGCGGCCGGGTGCGCGGAAGAGATCCTCCGCGGTGAGTGGTGCGACACCGGCATCCGCTGCACTCGTCGTGGGTGATTCCGAGAGCTTGTGCCAGCGGTCCGCCATCGCGCCAGCCTAACGGGACGCGTCGCCGGCGGTGCGCCCGCGGAGGGCCTCCTGCTCGGCGAGCGGACGCCCTTCGAGCGGAGCCGCGAACGACGTCGCGCGCGCCGTCGCGTCGCGGACGGCGGGAAGCGCCGCGGCGACCCGCTCGGCGACCGAGCCGCGCACCTCCAGCCACGGCACCGGCTGCTCGGCGAGCACCTCGCGGAAGCGGCGCTGCATCGCGTGGCGGATGTGCTCGCCGTCGCGCATGCCGTCCTGTACGAACGGGATCTCGTCCCCCGTGAGGACGTACAGGGCCGGCCGGTGGCCGTCCGCACGACGACGGATGCCGCGGGCCGGGCGCCCGACGTAGCGCTCATGCCAGAGCGCCGTGGCGAGCACGTCGGTGTCGCAGACGAGCACCGGCGTGGGGACGCGGCGGAGCGCGGCATCCTCCATCGCCATCTGGCGGTCGACGACGAGATCGAACTCGTCGCTCCGCCACGGGGCGTCGAGGCCGCCGTCACGGATCTCGGAGTACTCGCGGCCGTACTCGGGCACCCACGTCGTCCCGAGCTCTTCGGCGAGCGCCGCGGCGAGGGTCGTCGAACCGGTCGACTCGGCACCGAGCACGACGATGCGGGCCGCAAGCGACGCCCGGGCCGCGGGGGCGAGTTCGTGCCAGTGCGCAGCGATGTCGGCGCGGATCGCCGTTCCCGAGATGGGGTTGTGGATGCGCCCCGGGTCGACCTGCACCCAGGTCGCGCCGAGGCGTCGGGCGAGCTCCTCGCCGTAGGCGTCGGACGTGAAGACCGCATCCGCCGGGCTGTCGAGCAGGCCCGCGATCGTCGCGGTGTGCGCCTGCCACGCGGTGTCGGAGGCGAAGTCGACGGGGGTGTCGTCGAGGTGGTCGACGACACGGACGGTCGGGTGCTCCTCGCGGATCCAGGCCGCGCGCTCGGCGAGCGGGATCGATTCGACCGACGCGGCGATGACCTCGACCGTCACCCGTTCGCACTGACGCGCCGCGGAGCGGATGAGGTGGGCGTGCCCGGCGTGCAGGGGGTAGAACTTCCCCACCACGACGCCGTGGCGGAACCGCGTGTCAGACACGCGCGGCCGCGACCTCGCCGGGGGCCGACGTCCGCTCGACGCGCCGCCAGCCCGCGTAGCCGCCGACGCACAGACCGATGAACAGGACGTAGAGGGCCGCGACGATCCACAGGCCGGTCACGATGGACAGCGCGACGAAGGCGATGTCGACCCCGATCCAGACGAACCAGTTCTCGATCCACTTGCGGTTGAGCATGTACTGGGCGACGAGGCTCGCCGCGGTGGTCGCGGCATCCGCCACCGCCACCTGCGAGTCGGTGAAGGTCGCCAGGAACCAGGCGAGCACGGCCGTCCCGCCGATGCCGGCGACCACGAGCCAGGGGACGGCACGGCGCGGCGTGCGGGCGATGTAGCCCTTGTCCTGCTCGACGCCGCGCCCCCAGCGCACCCAGCCGTGGACCCCGAGCACGAGGTAAACGACCTGGAGTGCTGCGGCGGCGTAGAGCCCGGCCGGCACGAAGACGGCGAGGAAGACGATGTTGTTGGCGATGCCGAGGGGGTAGGTCCAGATGTTCCGGCGAGCGGCGAGGAACACGCACGCGGCCCCCGTCGCGAATCCGACGATCTGCATCCATTCGGCCAGGATCCACTCGAGCACACGACGAGCCTAGATGGGCGTCGAGCGGCTCCCGACCACGACGAGGCATGCGGACGTATGATTGTCCGTTGCGCCTGATGACCGAACGGACTGCCTCGTGATCGAAATCCTCACCCCCGACCAGATCGACCGCGCCCGCACGACGGGTGGACTCGTCGGCGACATCCTGCACGGGATCAAGGAGCGCGTGAAGCCGGGGACGAACCTCCTCGAGATCGACGCGTGGGCGAAGGACATGATCCTCGGCGCGGGTGCCGAATCCTGCTACGTCGACTACGCGCCGTCGTTCGGTCGCGGCCCGTTCGGCCACTACATCTGCACGGCCGTGAACGACGCCGTCCTCCACGGTCGGCCGCGCGATCAGCGCGTCGTCGCGGGCGACCTGTTGACCCTCGACCTCGCGATCAAGACGAGCGGCGTGGCCGCGGACGCCGCGATCAGCTTCACCGTCGGGGGCGGCGCCCACGCCGAGAACGACCCGCTCATCACGGCGACCCAGGAGGCCCTGGCCGCCGGCATCGAGGCGGCGCAGCCCGGCGCCCGGATCGGCGACATCTCGGCCGCGATCGGCGACGTCCTCACCGCCGCGGGCTACCCCGTCAACACCGAGTTCGGCGGGCACGGCATCGGTACGACGATGCACCAGGATCCGCACGTGTCGAACATCGGCCGCGGCGGCCGCGGCTACCGCCTGCGTCCGGGCCTCATGCTCGCGATCGAGCCCTGGGTGATGGTCGACACCGACGAGCTGAAGGTCGACGACGACGGCTGGACCCTCCGGAGCGCGACGGGATGCCGCACGGCGCACACCGAGCACACCGTGGCGATCCTCGAGTCCGGCAACGAGATCCTCACGCGACCCACCCGCTGAGCCTCAGCGACGGGGAACCGTCGACCCGCGGATGACCAGGCGGACCGGCAGATGCCGGACACCCTCACCCATCTCCGCTCCATCGATCGCCTCGAACACGCGCTGGGCCGCGCGACGACCGAGTTGCTGCAGGTTGGCGTCGATACTCGTGAGCTCGGGGCGGGAGTTCGTCGCGAGGAGCTCCCAGTTGTCGTATCCGATCACGGCGAGGTCGTCGGGAACGGAGCGTCCGAGATCGCGCGCCGTATCGATGACGCCCCGCGCGATCTGATCGGATGCCGCGAACACCGCGTCGATCTCAGGGTGGCGCCCGAGGAGGGTGGCCGCGGCATCCCGTCCCCAGTGCTCGGACCAATCGCCCGAGAGCGGCTCGCCGACGAATTCGAGCCCGGCGTCGGCGAGCGCTGAGCGGGCGCCGTCGAGCCGTTCGCGTGCGGCGGCGTAGGTCGGGTCGCCCGAGATGTGGGCGATACGGGTCCGCCCGCACGCGAGGAGGTGCTCGACGGCGAGGCGACCGCCTGCGCGATTGTCCGGGGTGAGGGAGAGGTCCCGGTCGTCGTCCGACGGAGCGTACGCGTAGACGACGGGCACCGGGATGTCCTGCCCGAGTGACGGGCGCGGGTCGGTCTGGCGCCCGACGACGATGATGCCGTCGACCCGGCGACTCAGCAGCGCGCGCAGGTGGTGCTGCTCGCGGATCGCGTCGCCGCGCGCATCGCAGAGGAAGACGTTGACCTGACCGGCCCCGAAAGCGTCTTCGGCGCCCATGAGGATCGGCAGCATGAAACGACCGTCGAGGTCGCTCGTGAGCAGGCCGACGGTCCCCGTCCGACCGGCGAGCAGCCCTCTGGCCATGGCGTTCGGGGTGAAGGCGAGGTCCTCGGCGGCCTCCAGCACGCGCCGACGAGTCGCGGGCGCGACGTCGGTGCGACCGTTCATCGCCTTCGACGCGGTCGCGAGCGACACCCCGGCGAGTCGGGCGACGTCGCTGAGCGTCGTGGTGCGGACGCCCGTGTCGTTACTGGCCATGCGATCCCTTTTCGAAATCATTTCGGTGGACGCTCTTGACCCTACTCCCTACCGGCAGTATCGTCCCGAAATGGGTTTCGATATTTTCGGGACCCGACCGAAGCACCTGGTGCCTGCGGCGACCGCCGCGACACTCACTCGACGGAGAGTAAGAGGACATCGCGATGAACACCTTCCCCCGCCGCTCCCGACGGCGGACACTGACGGCCTTGCTCGCAGCCGGAGCACTCATCGGCTCGCTCGCGGCCTGCGCCGGCGGCTCGCCCGGCACCACACCTCCCGCAGACATCCCCGCGGAGGGCGTCGACGATGGATCGACCCTGACCCTGTGGACCCGCGCACCGCTCGAGAAGCAGGCCAAGCTCCTCGTTGAGGCGTACAACGACTCGCACGAGAACCAGGTCGAATTGACGGTCGTCCCGAACGACGACTACGTCGCCAAAGTGGGCGCGGCCGCCGGCTCGAACGGCCTTCCCGACCTGTTCGCCGCCGACATCGTCTATGTCCCGAACTGGGTGGAGCAGGGTCTCTTCCAGGACATCTCCGCGCAGATCGACGGGCTCGACTTCAAGGACCAGATCAACCAGGGCCACCTGAGCGCCGGAACCTCCGACGGCAAGGAGCACGTGCTCCCGTTCGTGCTCGACCTGTCGATGCTCTTCTGGAACAAGGAGCTCTTCACCGAGGCGGGCCTCGACCCTGACAAGGCCCCCGCCGACCTCGAGGAGTTCGCCGCGGCGGCCAAGGCGATCCAGGCCCTCGACAAGCCCGGTGTCTACGGAACCGCGACCGGCCTGAACTGCGGCGGCTGCCTGCTCTTCACCTGGTTCCCCGCGATCTGGGCCGACGGCGAGAAGGTGCTCAGCGAGGACGGTACCGAATCGCTGCTCGCCGGCGACACCGCGAAGGAGATCTACTCCACGTGGAAAGACCTCTGGGACTCGGGCGCGGTCCTTCCGAGTTCGCAGGACGAGACGGGTCCCACCTGGACGGCCGGATTCACCGAAGGCAAGGTCGGGCTCATGTACTACCCGGCCACCCTGCTGTCCTCGACGCCCTTCGACGCCGGAGTCGCTGGCATCGCGGGACCGAACGGCGGCGCCTCGACCTTCGTCGGCGGTGACGGTATCGGCATCTCGAAGGATTCCAAGAAGTCCCCGCAGGCATGGAACTTCCTCAACTGGCTGATGTCCGAGGACGCGCAGGTGGGTGTCCTCGCGAAGAACAAGGACGTCGTCTCGAGGGCTGACCTCGCGTCGAACACGTTCTCCGACGCCGACCCCCGACTCGTCACCATCAACGAGGTCGCCGGCAAGGGCGACACCCCGGTCGCGCTCAACTTCCAGCAGGCGTTCAACGCACCCGGAAGCCCGTGGCTGACCCTCGTCCGAAACGCTGTTCTCGGCGACGGCGACTCGGTCGACGCCGACAACGACGAGATCACCGCGATCCTCCAGCAGTGATCCGAGCGGGGGTCGCCTCGACCGATGCGACCCCCGCTTCCACCCCGGCACGAAAGGTCGACATGGTCGTCACCGCTCCCCTTCCGCGCACCCGACGGCGGTCCCGCCCCCTCGGCGGACCCGCTCAGGGCTGGGGCTTCGCCGCCCCGACGGCGCTGTTCGTCATCTTCCTGTTCGTCATCCCCCTGCTGCTCGTGCTCCAGATGTCGGTCTCCGACTGGCCCCTGCTCGGGGGAAACCGGGGAGTGAACTTCCCCGAGAACTACATCGATGCGGTCGATCACCGCTTGTTCTGGGACTCGATCCGGTTCACCCTGATCTACACCGTGATCACGACGGTCCTCCTCCTCGGCCTCGGCCTCGGACTCGCCCTCATCGTGCAAGAGAGCACACGCTGGAAAGGGTTCCTGCGGACGGCGTTCCTGGTACCGAGCGCCCTCGGTCTCGCCTCCGCGTCGCTGCTCTTCTACGTGCTCTACTCGCCGATCGCGGGCCCCTTCGCCGACCTGATGGATGCCTGGGGCATCACCTTCCTCGGCACCCCCGAGGGCGCACTGTGGTCGACGGTGTTCCTCATCGTGTGGCGCTACGCCGGCTTCTACATGCTGCTGATGCTCGTGGGGCTGCAGGGCATCCCGGACGAGGTGTACGAGGCGGCGCGCATCGACGGCGCGTCACGATGGCAGACGTTCCGCGACGTCACCGTTCCGCTGCTGCGCCCCACCTTCGCACTCACCACCGTGATGTGCGTCACCGGCTCGTTGCTGGCGTTCGAGCAGTTCTACATCCTCACCAAGGGTGGCCCGGACAACAGCACCGTCACCATCGTGCAGCTCATCTACAGCGTCGCGTTCCAAGGGCAGAACAGCCTCGGTGTCGCCGGAGCCCTCTCGGTGATCGTGCTGCTCACCCTCGTCGTCATCAACATCTTCCAGTTGCGCGCGTTCCGCCGCCCCGACGAAAGCTGAAGCGATGGCCATGACCGCCACCCGCACCCTGATCGCCCCCGGCTCCGCCCCGACGCCGCCCCGACGCCGCCGGTCCCGTGCGCGACGGGCGGTGCTCGGCATCCCGTCCGCCGTCTTCACGACGGCCCTCGCGATCATCTTCCTGTACCCGCTCATCTGGACGGCGATCTCGTCCGTCGGCCCGCGGGCCGGCACCAGCCAGACCGACGGATGGGGCTTCGGCAACTACCTCGCTCTCGCCGACTATCAAGCCGGCGTCTGGGTGTACCTCGGCAACTCGCTCTTCGTCTCACTGCTGACCGTGACCCTGACACTGCTGCTCTCGCTGACGGGCGGCTACGCGTTCGCGCGTTTCGACTTCCCCGGGAAGAACGTCCTGTTCCTGCTCGTCCTGGCGATCCTGATGGTGCCCTACGCGACCCTCCTGATCCCGCTCTACGTTCTGCTGAACGCCGTCGGGCTGCAGAACTCGCTCGTCGGCGTGGCGCTGGTCATCACCATGTTCCAGTTGCCGTTCTCGATGTTCATGATGCGGGTCTCCTTCGAGTCGGTCCCCCGCGAGTTCGACGAGGCCGCCATGGTCGACGGATGCACACCGCTGAGTGCCCTGTGGCGGGTCCTCATCCCCGCGGTCAAGCCGGGTCTCATCACGGTCGGCCTGTTCGCGTTCCTGACGGCGTGGAACGACTTCTTCGCCCCGCTCATCCTCATCAACGACTCCGCCCGGATGACCCTCCCCCTGGCCGTCGCGAACCTCCGCGGTCAGGCCCAGGGAGTCGTCGACTACGGCGCTACCGAGGCCGGGGTCGTCGTGCTGGCACTGCCCTGCATCCTGCTCTTCCTGATCCTGCAACGCCACTACGTCCGCGGCTTCATGTCCGGCGCCTTCAAGGGATGACCATGACTCCTCTGTTCCCGCACACTGCGATCACTCCGCCCGTCGCGCCTGCCAGCCCCAGTCGTGGGCGTGTGCGCCCGCTGGGCCTGTCCGAGGTCACCGTGACGGGGGGGCTGTGGGCCGAGCGTCAGCGGCTCAACGCCACCGAGACCCTCCCCCACATCCATGCACGGCTGGAGTCCGAGGGCTGGCTCGGCAACTTCGATCTCGCCGCGCGCGGCGGGCTCCCCGAGGGGCGTCGTGGGCGGGAGTTCTCGGACTCCGAGGTCTACAAGTACCTCGAGGCCCTCGCCTGGGAGGTGGGACGACGCCCCGACGCGGCCGCCGAACAGACCTTCCGCGACGTCGTCGCGAGGGTCGCGGCGGCGCAAGAGCCGGACGGGTACCTGAACACCATGTTCGGGCGCGCGGGCCAGGCACCCCGGTGGTCCGAACTCGAGTGGGGACACGAACTGTACTGCCTGGGTCACCTCTTCCAGGCCGCCGTCGCCCGGCACCGCACGCGACCGGACGCCGACGACGGCCTGGTGGCGGTCGCGCGGCGGGCAGCCGACCTCGTCTGCCGGGTGTTCGGACCCGGCGGGATCGAGCGGGTCTGCGGCCACGCCGAGATCGAGACCGGGCTCGCCGAACTCGGGCGCGCCCTCCGCGAGCCGCATTACCTCGCGCAATCGGCGCTGTTCATCGAGCGACGCGGGCACGGCACGCTCGCCGACATCGAGTGGGGGCGCGCGTACTTCCAGGACGATGTGCCGGTCCGCGAGGCGCACTCGCTGCGCGGCCACGCGGTTCGCGCGAACTACCTCGCCGCCGGTGCCGTCGACGTCGCCGTCGAGCAGGGCGACGACGAGCTGCTGGATGCCGTCCGTCGCCAGACCTCGCACGCCGTCGCGCGGCGCACCTACCTGACCGGTGGCCAGGGCTCGCATCATCAGGACGAAGCTTTCGGCGAGGACTGGGAACTGCCGGCAGACCGCGCGTACTCCGAAACGTGTGCGGGCGTCTCCTCCGTGATGCTGTCGTGGCGGCTGCTGCTCGCCGACGGCGACCCTGCGCACGCCGACCTCATCGAGCGCACGCTCTTCAACGTCGTCGCCACCGCGGTCGGGTCGGACGGGCGCTCGTTCTTCTATGCCAACACGCTCCACCAGCGCACCCCCGGCGAACCCGTCGATCCCGAGACGACGTCGCCGCGCGCCTCGTCATCGGTGCGTGCGCCGTGGTTCGAGGTCTCGTGCTGTCCGCCGAATCTGGCACGCACGATCGCCGCGCTGGGCGCCTACGTCGCCACGGCGGACGATCGCGGCATCCAGGTCCACCAATACGCCGATGCCGAGATCCGCACCACCGCGCCGTTCGGAGACGTCATCGCCTTCCACGTCGAGACGGCGTACCCGGACGACGGACTCATCCGGGTGCGCATCACCGAGTCGCCGGAGGACCCGTGGACCTTGAGTCTCCGGGTGCCGTCTTGGGCCGACTCTGCGACCCTGACCGACGGACGAGACGTGCAGACGCTCGCCCCGGGCATGGCGACGGTGCATCGTGTCTTCCGTGCCGGTGATGTGATCGAGCTGCGTCTGCCCTTGGAGGCCAGGGTGACGCATCCGCATCCGCTCATCGACGCGGTGCGCGGGAGTGTCGCGATAGAGCGCGGTCCGGTCGTCTACGCGCTCGAATCGACCGACCTCGGCGCTTCCGTCGACCGGGCCGTCGTCGATCGAGGGGCGCGTCCGGTCGAACGCGATGGCGAGGTCTGGCTGCCCATCGGGATCCGTGACGACGACGCCCGTACGTGGCCGTATGGCCCGGCCGATCTCTCCGCCGCAGCGGCGCGCGAGGTCAGGCTCGTGCCATATCGCGACTGGGGAGACCGGGGACCGTCGACGATGCGCGTGTGGCTCCCGACGACGCTGTAACAGGGGCCGACGCGCTGTGCGTGCCCACCCCGCGACGCTACGCTCGGAGGGTGACCGAACGCGCCCCGCTCTCCCGCAAATTGACCGCCATCGCCGAGTCCGCGACCCTCAAGGTCGATGCCAAGGCCAAGGCCCTGCAGGCCGCCGGTCGCCCGGTGATCTCGTACGCGGCCGGAGAACCCGACTTCGCGACGCCGCAGTTCGTCGTGGATGCCGCGGCCGAGGCCCTGCGCGACCCCGCCAACTTCCGCTACACGCCCGCCGCCGGCCTCCCGGTGCTCCGTGAGGCGATCGCGGCGAAGACCTTCCGCGACTCCGGGCTCGAGGTCGCGCCGTCGCAGGTCATCGTCACCAACGGCGGCAAGCAGTCCGTCTACCAGGCCTTCCAGGCGGTCGTGAACCCCGGCGACGAGGTCCTCCTCCCCGCGCCCTACTGGACCACCTACCCCGAGGCGATCGCCCTCGCCGACGGCGTGCCCGTCGAGGTGTTCGCCGGCGCCGACCAGGAGTACAAGGTCACCGTCGACCAGCTCGAGGCCGCTCGCACCGACAAGACCACGGTGCTCGTGTTCGTCTCGCCGTCGAACCCGACCGGCGCGGTCTACACCCCCGACGAGACGAAGGCCATCGGCGAGTGGGCCCTCGCCCACGGCATCTGGGTGATCAGCGACGAGATCTACCAGAACCTCGTCTACGAGGGCGCGCGGGCCCAGTCGATCGTCGAGGCCGTGCCGGAGCTCGCCGGCCAGACGATCCTCGTCAACGGCGTCGCGAAGACGTACGCCATGACCGGCTGGCGCGTGGGCTGGATGGTCGGCCCCGCCGACGCCATCAAGGTCGCCGGCAACCTGCAGTCGCACCTGTCCTCCAACGTCAACAACATCGCGCAGCGCGCGGCCCTCGCCGCCCTCACCGGGCCGCAGGACGAGGCCGAGAAGATGCGACAGGCGTTCGACCGTCGTCGCGGGCTGATCGTCGCCGAACTCGCGAAGATCCCGGGTGTCACCGTCCCGAACCCGCTCGGTGCCTTCTACGTCTACCCCGACGTGACGGGCCTGCTCGGGCGCGAATGGGACGGCGTCCGCATCGAGACCTCCCTCGAGCTGGCCGATTTCATCCTCGAGCGCGCCGAGGTCGCGGTCGTCCCGGGCGAGGCGTTCGGCCCGTCGGGCTACCTGCGATTGTCGTACGCGCTCGGCGAGGACCAGCTGCTCGAGGGCGTCCAGCGCCTTCAGCGCCTCTTCGCTTGACGCGCCGGACCCCGGCGACGATCGCCGAGGTCCCCTTCCGGCCGGGAATGAGCGTGCTGTTCCCGGCCGGATCGGGACCTCGGCGTCGAACGCCCCGGGTCAGAGCTCGACGTCGAAGAGCACCGGCTCGGGCTGCAGGAGCACGCCGAACTCGGACTGGACGCGCTGCTGGATGAGCCGAGCGAGGGCGGCGACCTCTTCGGCCGTCGCACGTCCCCGGTTCGTGAGCGCGAGGGCGTGCTTGGTCGACAGCGATGCCTGCGACCCGGGCAGGCGGAAGCCCTTGCGCATCCCCGCGTGCTCGATGAGCCATGCGGCGCTGATCTTGACGGGCGCGGGTCCGCCGGCGCGCGGCGGGATGAACCCGTCGAACCGGTCGAGCGGGATGACGCGATCCGCCTCGAGGGCGGGCGCCATCGACCACCGCGGCGCCTCCGCGGGGAGGGTCGCGGCGAACTGCGCCGACACGACCGGGTTCTGGAAGAACGACCCGGCACTCCACGTGTCGTGGTCGTCCTCGTCGAGCACCATGCCCTTGCGTCCGCGGATCTCGAGGACGGTCTCGCGGATCCACGCGAGGGTGACCTCGGCATCCGCGTCGAGTCCCAGCGCCGACCGCAGCTGCGCACCGCGGACGGGCACCGCGCCGTGGCCGACCTGGGCGAGTTCGAGGGTCACCGACAGGATGACGGCCGAACGCTCCGGCACCGACCCGTAGTGCTTCTTCAGCACCGAGGTGCGCAGACCGAGACCGAGATCGGATGCCGGGACCACCGACACCTCCCCGGTCGCCTCGTCGATGAGCTCGACCTCGACCAGCGTCTCGACGATCTCCTGACCGTACGCACCGACGTTCTGAATGGGCGCGGCGCCCGTCGTGCCGGGGATCCCGGCCATCGCCTCGATGCCGCTGAGCCCAGCCGCGACCGTCTGCGCGACGAGGTCGTCCCACGAGTGACCCGCCTGCACCTTGAGGCGCACGTGACCGGGGTTCGGCGAGGGCAGCCGCTCGATGCCCGACGAGCGGACGAGGATCACGGTGCCTTCGAACTCCTCATCGGAGAAGAGCAGGTTCGATCCGCCGCCGAGGACCAGCCACGGCTCCCCCGCCGCCCAGACCTCGCGGAGGGTGTCGGCGAGTTCGTCGGCCGTCGTCGCCTCGACCATCCGCTGCGGAGACCCGCCGACCCGGAGAGTCGTGAGCTGAGAGAGCGGGACGGGCGTGATCTCGGGCATCAGGATGCCGCGCGGACGCGCACCTGCGCCTTGCCGAGGACGGTCGTGCCGTCGTGGCTGACCGTCAGATCGATACGCACGGCATCGTCGTCGACCGCGCCGACCTTCGCGACGACCGTAACGTCCGCGCCGGCCTCGGTGTCCACGAGGACGGGGCGCGTGAAGCGCACGCCGTACTCGAGGATGCGACCGGAGTCGCCGAGCCACTCGACGATCGTCTCGACGGCGAGGCCCATCGTCAGCATGCCGTGGGCGAGGACGCCGGGCAGGCCGACGCGCTCGGCAACGGCGTCGTTGTAGTGGATGGGGTTGAAGTCGCCCGACGCTCCCGCGTACCGGACGAGCGACGCGCGCGTCAGGTGGACGGTGCGCTCGGCGACGACCGCGCCGACCTCGAGGGGGATCATTCGTCTCCTCCCACCAGCAGGACGGACGTCGCCGTGACGACGTGGTCGCCACCGGCATCCGTGATCTCGGCTTCGCTCGTCACCATCGCACCCTTGCCGAATGCACGGATGCCGGTGACCGTGAGGCGCCCGGTCAGCTCGTCGCCCGCGACGATGGGTCGCGTGTAGCGGAAGCGCTGCTCGGCGTGGACGACGCGCTCGAGCACGATGCCCGAGTCGGGCTCGCCCAGCAGCTGCTGCAGCGTGATGTCCTGGATCACCATCGCGAAGGTGGGCGGCGCGACGACGTCGGCGTAGCCGAGGGCCTGAGCCGCGGCGGGGTCGTCGTGCTGCGGGTCGGTCGCGAAGACGGCACGGGCGAACTCGCGCACCTTCTCGCGTCCGACGAGGTACGGGGTGGTCGGCGGGAAGGCTCGACCGAGCAACTCGGGATTCACAGGCACCGGACGATCCTACCGTCCGGGCCTCCCGCGGGTCCGGTCAGCGGGCGCGGTGGGCGCGGATCGCTTTGATCCCGAGCTGCACCGCGATGAAGGTGAGGTACACCGCGAAGAGGACGTTCGCCGTGAAGGGATCGACGAGGGTCGCGAGCCAGGCGCCGAGGGCCGTGGTCGTGCACGCCGCGACGCCGATGACCGCCGCCGCGACGAGGTCGACGTTGTGGCGACGCAGGTTGCCGATCGTCCCCGAGATGGCGGTGGGGATCATCATCAGCAGCGAGGTGCCCTTGGCGACGAGGTCGCTCGTCCCGAAGAGGAACATGAGCGCCGGCACGACGATGACGCCGCCGCCCACCCCGAGGAGCCCCGCCATGATCCCGGTGAAGACGCCGAGCACGGCGAATCCGATGCCGGTGCCCCACGTCAGGGGGACCTCCGCATCACGCGACGGCACCACGATGAACAGCATCACGATCACGACGACGAGGAAGGCGATGAACCCCCACCGGATCGCGTTCTGCGGCAGCCGCGCGAGCAGCCAGGTGCCGACCTGCGCACCGATGACGGCGGCCGCGGCGAGGATGAGCGCGGGGATCCACGCCACCGCGCCGACAGCGGCGTACGAGATGACGCCGACGGCGGCGGTCGGGACGATGGCGGCGAGCGACGTGCCCGCGGCGCGGCGCTGGTCGAAAACGAGGAGCGTCAGAAGGAGCGGGACGATGACCGTGCCGCCGCCGACTCCGAACATGCCCGACATGAGCCCGGCGAGCAGACCGATGCCGAGGGCGCTCAGGTAGTAGCGCGGGGTGCGGTCGATGGTCGGGAGCGCGGTCACGAGGGCAGATCCGACACGAAACGCATGCCTCGACCCTACTCCCGGGGACCGCAGCGGCCGCTCCGGTCAGCGGCATACGATCGGATCATGTCCTCTTCGCTCGTCCTCGTGGCCAATGCCGGTGACTCCTCGATCAGCACGTTCCGCGTGACGGATGCCGGGCTCGAACGCCTCGCCGTCACTGCGGGCACCACCGGCTGCTCGAACTTCGCCGTCGACGTCGACCGTGGCCTCGTGTACGCATCGGTGAAGGCCGACGACGACAACCCGGGCGCCGGCATCCTGACCCTCGCGCTGGATCGCGAGACCGGCGCGCTCACCCCGCTCTCGCGGGTCGCGCTGCCCGGTGGCGCGATGAACTACCTCTCGCTGACGCGGCAGGGTTCCGTGCTGCTCGGCGCGGCCTACTCGGGCGGGTACGGCATCGTATGCGCGGTCGGCGACGACGGCGTCGTCTCCGCACCGACCGCCGAGGTGCGGTTCCCGCGGCTGCATTCGGTGCTCGCGAGCGGCGACGGGCGCCACGCCTACTTCGTCTCGCTCGAGACCGACCTCATCGCCCAGTACGCACTGGGCGACGACCTCTCCCTCTCCCCGCTCGACCCGGCGACCGCGGACGCCCCCGCAGGGAGTGGACCGCGGCACCTCGCGTTCAGCGACGACGAGAGGACCGTCTACGTCCTCACCGAGTTCACCGGCGAGGTGCTGCGTTTCCGCCGCGACCCGGTGAGCGGCATCCTCGACTTCGTCGACGCGACCCCGGCCCACGACCCGTCCGAGAAGCTCCGCCACAGCGTCATCGACGAGGACCCGCGCGAGAACCACTACGTCTGGGGCGCCGACATCCACCTCACCGACGGCGTCGTGTGGGCGTCGGAGCGCACGGCGAGCACCCTCGCGGCGCTGCGCATCGACGCCGACGGCTCGCTCAGCGCGCCGACCGGCTTCGCGGCGACCGAGGAGCAGCCGCGCGGGTTCGCCGTGAGCGACGACCGCGCGCTGCTCGTCGCGGCGGGCGAGCGGTCGACGACAGTCTCGCTGTACCGCGTCGACGGCGCCGACCTGCACCTGCAGGGGCGGTACGAGACCGGCCGCGGCGCGAACTGGGTGCGGTTCGCCTGACCCCGCTCAGCGCAGGAACTGCTCCGGGTCGAACTCGTCGATCGGGATGATCCGCACGCGCGGCAACTGCGCGTCGAACGCGCCGGCGTCGTATTCGAGATCGAAGAAGCGGATGCCGGGGATCTGAGCGAAGCCGGCGTTGCGGAACTCCTCGAATGCCAGCACGCCGATGCGTCGCGACCCGTCGGCGAGGACGCCGAGGTCGTCGACGAAGTCGCCGTCGTGACTGACGAGTACCACGTCGTCACCGTGCTGCTGCAGTGCCTGGAGCGTCCGCTGGATGGCGAGGTCGACGACCTTCTCGTCGGGGTCGCCCGACAGCGGCACGGGCTGGTAGCCGAGCGCGAGGAGGGCCTGCACGAACGACATCGGCAGGTTCGTCGAGGCATTCAGGAAGAAGAGGCCGCGCGCGTCCTGGTTCCATTGGTCGGCGACGAAGGTGAGGATGCGGTCCCACCGGGGCCGCTCGTCGGGCTGGGGGCGCCGCCCCAGGATCGATCCGCCGAGGGTCGCGTCGATGTTCTCGCCGTCGACGAGAATCCAGGTCCTCCGGTTGTCGGCCATGCCGCCTCCTCCACGCGCACCGTCAGAGCTGTGCCGGTGCGCCCGACTCATCCTAGGCGGCGGCCGCGCGTCACCCGCGGCGGCCGAAGACGCCCGCCAGGAGCGCGTGGGCGAGAGGCAGGAGCGAACCGGTCATCAGGACGCCGCCGAGAACCGGGTCGTCGGGACGCAGTGTCGCCCCACCGACCAGGAGGGCGGCGAACAGCAGTCCCGACAGCGTGCGACGGCCCAGCTGCTCCAGCCGCGCGACGCGGCGTTCCAGTGCCGGGTCGGGGAACGAGATCCGCCGGTCCTCCACACGCGTGATGAGCTCATCCACGCGCCCCGGCAGCCGCGACGCGGTCGTGATGCTCGAGACGGCACGCCGCAGGACGTCGCCGACGGCGTTACGTCCTTCCTCGCGGACGAGACGTGAGGCGTACGGTTCGACCGCATCCCAGAGGTTGAAGGTCGGATCCAGCGCGCTGCAGACACCCGAGGTCAGCGACATCGCGCGAACGATGAGGAGGAAGTTCTCCGGCAGCTGGAACGGGAGTGCCCGCACGACGTCCTGGAACTCGATCGCGAACGCGCGGAACTCCCGCGGGTCCACCTCGCGGAGTTCGGCGAACCCCATGCCGCCGAAGCGGGCGAAGAGCTGCGTCATCGCTCGTTCGAGCTCGGTCGTGTCCGCGCTCGGCAGCAGGACGCCCACGTCGCGGATGCTCTGCACGAGCGCGACGCCGTCGCGGGCGGCGACGGCGATCATGAGGCGCCGCAATCCGTTCCGCAGACCCGGCGGGACCTCGCCCATCATGCCGAAGTCGATGAAGGTGAGCCGCCACGACGGGGCGTCGGCACCGGCGGCATCCGTCCCCGTGAGGGGTGTGACGAAGATGTTCCCCGGATGCGGGTCGGCGTGGAAGAACCCGTGGGTGAACACCTGGTCGAACATGACCGACGCGAACACCTTCGCGACCTCGGCGGGATCGATCCCGGCGGCACGCAACGCGTCGTGGTCGGTGATTTTGATCGCCGTGACGTCCTCGAGCGTGAGCGCGCGACGGGACGTGCGCTCCCAGACGACCGCGGGGACGCCCACGCGGGGATCACCGGCGAAGTCCGCCGCGAACCGCTCGCCGTTGGCCGCCTCCTGCAGGTAGTCGATCTCCTCGAGACTCGTCTCGGCGAACTCCTCGACGAGCTGGGGGGCGTCGACGCGGTCCGACACGATGCGGACGTGGCTGAGCCACCGGCCCACGCGACGCAGCGCCGCGAGATCGGTGTCGACGATCCGCTGGATCCCGGGGCGCTGCACTTTCAGGATGACGGCGTCGAGCCCGGTGAGGGCGGCATCCTCCTCCGACAGCCGGGCCCGATGGGCCTGACCGAGGGATGCCGCGGCCACTGGCACGCTCTCCACGGCGACGAACGCGCGGTCGAGCGGCACGCCGAGCTGCCCTTCGGCCTCGGCACGGATCTCGGGGAACGGGACGGCAGGGACTTCGTCCTGCAGTCCTTCCAGTTCCTTCGTGATCTCGGGAGGGAGGACGTCCAGGCGCGACGACATGAACTGGCCCACCTTGATCATCAGGCCACCGAGGTCGATCGCGAGACCGTGGAATCGGCGGGCGATGCGCTGCATACGCGCCGATCGCCCCCGCACACCGATCCAGCCGAGGCCGATGCGCGGCAGGAAGAGCTCGAACCACCATGTGACGGCAAGTGCCCTCGCCGCGAAACGGAGGATCCGTCGATAGCGCGCCCGCGCGTCGCGGTCGTCGGGAAGGTTCTCGCCTTCCCGACGCCGTGCTGCCACGCGGATCAGCCCTGCGCGAGCAGAGCGTAGAGCCGACGGCGAGCCTCTTCGAGGATCTCCACGGCCTCCGCCACCTGCTCGGGGGACCCGGATCGCGCCACCTGCGCGGCGGCCTGCGCCAATTCGACGCCCGCCTTCGGCAGCGCCGTCGCGCGCGGGTGGTGCTCCTTCGTCGGGCCAGCGGTCTCCCAGGGCGCCGAGCCGGCCGCCTCGTCAGCGACCATCCGACCCGCGTCGGTGAGCGAGTACGTCTTCCGCCCGCCCGCCTCTTCGGCGACGATGAGCCCCTCGTCCGCGAGGAGCTGCAGCGTCGGGTAGACCGACCCCGCACTGGGCTTCCACGATCCGCCGCTTCGCGAATCGATCTCCTGAATGATCTGGTACCCGTGCATGGGCTTCTCGGAGAGGAGCGCGAGCACCGCGGTCCGGACGTCCCCGCGGCTCATACGGGAGGGGCCGGGACGCTGATCGAACGACGTGCGGAACTGTTCGAACGCCTCCATGAGCCCGGCACCGAGGTTGCCGAGATCCATGCCCTGGGGGCCGGATCCGAACCCGCGGCCGCTGCCGCCGAAGCCGCTGGACCCGAAGCCCTGCGAACCGAATGGACTGTTCATGATGTCTCCTTCACGTGGTGACCGATACACAACGATATATCGCTTGGAAGGGTCCGCGGCGGACCTCAGGAAGTTGCCAGGCTCCGTGATCAGGACTTTTGTGAGCGGGTGACCGATCGAGGACATCCAGGTAACGTTCGGGTAACGCTCAGGTACGTCGGCCAGAGTGGGCGACTCGTGCCCGCCCGAACGGTCACGCTCGCCTTTCACAGGCGTGCCCTCGCTACACGGAACCATTACTGCTGCATGCCTACTGACTCGACTGTGCCCTCCACCCGCCGCTCCATCCGCTCCACCCAGATCGAAGCCCGTCGCCTCCGGCGGCGCCCGGTCCTCGTCCTCTCGACGCTGACCACGGCCTTCGTCATCGCCGCGAGCGCGACCGCCATGGCCCCCGCGCCGCAGGCCACATCATCGGAGACCTCCACTCCGGCGATCGCCCTGGCCTCCTTCACTCAGAAGCTCCCCGAGTCGCTGACCGACGGTGTCGCGACGTCCGCTCCGGAGTCGAAGATCCAGTCCACGCTCCAGCGTGCGCAGGACGCCGCGGCCGCCTCCACCGACGTGACCGCCGACATCACGGCATCCAAGCTCAACGTCGGCACGACGGACATCACGGTCCCCACCGACGGCCTCTCGAAGGCCGTCGACGATCTCGAGACCGTGTCGTCGCTGCCGCTCCTGCTCGACACCCGCGACGCGACGGCCGAGCTCGAGACCGAGATCACCGCCGTCACCGAGAAGACCAGCGCCCTCCGGGGACGTCTCGACGCCGCGATCGCCAAGGAGAAGGAACGCCTCGCCGAGGAGAAGCGCAAGGCCGAGGCTGCCGCCAAGGCTGCAGCCGAGAAGAAGGCCGCCGAAGAGGCAGCGGCCGCCGAGGCCGAGGCCAGCGAGTCCCGCTCGTCGTCTTCTTCTTCGTCCAGCTCGTCGAGCTCCATCCCCACCAGCGGCAAGGCCCGCAGCGGCACGTCGGCCGCCGCCGCGCAGTCGACCGCGCGGGGCATGCTCGGAAACTACGGCTGGGGCGACGACCAGTTCTCCTGCCTCGTCTCGCTCTGGGACAAGGAGTCGAGCTGGAACTACCGCGCGCACAACTCCTCGAGCGGCGCGTACGGCATCCCGCAGGCGCTCCCCGGCAGCAAGATGAGCAGCGCCGGATCCGACTGGGAGACCAACCCCGCCACGCAGATCGCCTGGGGCCTCGGCTACATCGACGGGCGCTACGGCAGCCCGTGCGGCGCCTGGAACCACTCGAAGAACAACGGCTGGTACTGATCACCAGCTGACACCGCGGATGCCGCGGGTCCCCGACATGACGTCGGTGGGCCCGCGGCATCCGTCGTTTCGGCGTTGAGCCTCAGGCGGTGAAGAAGGCCTCCGCCACCCGCGACAGGTCGTGCAGGTCGCTCACGCCGGCGAGCTCGCGCGCGGAGTGCATCGACAGGATCGGGATGCCGACGTCCACCGTCGCGATCCCGAGCCGGGTCGCCGTGATCGGACCGATGGTCGAGCCGCACGGCACGGCGTTGTTCGAGACGAACTCCTGCGAGCCGACATCGGCGGTGTCGCACCAGCCGTGCCAGGCGGCCGCGCCGGCGCCGTCGGTGGCGTAGCGCTGGTTCGCGTTGATCTTGAGGATCGGGCCGGAACCGAGGCGAGGCTGGACCACCGGGTCGTGCTTCTCGGCGTAGTTCGGGTGCACCGCGTGCCCGACGTCGCTGGAGACGCACCACGACGACGCGAGCGAGCGCAGCTGCTGCTCGCGGTCGGCCCCGAGCGAGAGCTGGACGCGCTCGAGGACGTCTGCCAGGAACGGTCCGGCGGCACCCGAGCGGGTCGCGGACCCGACCTCCTCGTGATCGAACACGGCGAGCATCGCGATGCGCTCCGCGTCGAACCCGTCGGCCGCACGCTCGAGGGCGACGACGCCGGCGTGGACCGAGGCGAGGTCGTCGAGACGGCCCGAGGCGAAGAACACATCGCCCTTGCCGAACACAGCCCCTCGGGCGGCGTCGGCCGTGACGACGTCGTACCCGCGGATGCGCGAGGCGTCGACGCCGGCCTCGGCGGCGAGCTCGCCGAGCAGGTCGGCGGAGTCCGCGTCGCCGAGGCCCCAGACCGGCTGGGTCTGACGCTGCTTCTCGAGGGCGAGGCCGTCGTTGACCTCGCGATCGAGGTGGATGGCGAGCTGCGGCAGGCGCAGGAGAGCGCCCGTCGCGGCGAGGACGCTCGTCCCGTCGTCGAGCACGAGGCGACCGGCGAGGCGCAGTTCCCGGTCGAGCCACGAGTTCAGCAGCGGCCCGCCGTAGACCTCGACGCCGGCCTGCAGCCAGCCCAGGCTCCCCGTCGTGGGACGCGGCTTGAGCTTCAGGGCCGGGGAGTCGCTGTGTGCGCCGAAGACATGGACGCCGGTCGCGGCATCCGCCCCGTTCGGGACGACCCACGCGAGGACAGCTCCGTCGCGCACGACGAAGAACCGCCCGCCGGGCTGGGAGGGCCATGCGTCGCGCTCGTCGAGCTCCGTGAAGCCCGCGTCGCGCACTCTGCGGGCGACCTCGGCGGCAGCGTGGTAGCTCGAGGGCGAGGCGGCGACGAAGTCGGCGAGATCGGCGGCGTGGTCGAGCGCTGCCGAGCCGGTGAGGGGCGTGGACATGGGTGTACCTCCAGAGAAGAATGCCGGGCGGGACCCTCCGATCGTAGTTCGGCCGCGTCCGGCGCAACCCCGTGGCGGGCCGGTCCCTGCCGGAGTAGACCGGGCGCATGGCGAAGAAGGACGATGCGGTCACGCTCGAGGTCGACGGGCACGAAGTGAGGCTTTCGAGCCCCGACAAGGTCGTGTTCTCGGAGCCCGGGATCACGAAACGCGAGCTCGCGGAGTACTACCTCTCGGTCGCCAAGGGAGCACTTCGCGGCGTCGCAGATCGCCCGATGGTGCTGAAGCGCTTTGTGAAGGGGAGCGACCAGGAGGCCTTCTTCCAGAAGCGGGTCCCCGAGAACCGGCCGGACTTCGTCTCGTCCGCGACCCTCCGCTACTCCTCGGGGTCGAGCGCCGAGGAAGCCGTGATCCGGAACGCTGCGGGCCTGGTCTGGGCAGTGGGACTCGGGTGCCTCGACCTGAATCCCCACCCCGTCCGCGCCGACGACCTCGACCACCCCGACGAGCTGCGCATCGACCTCGACCCGATGCCCGGCGTGGAGTGGTCGCAGATCGTCGACGTCGCGTTCGTGGCGCGCGACCTGCTGACCGATGTCGGGCTCGTGGGGTGGCCGAAGACGTCGGGATCGCGCGGCATCCACATTCTCGTTCGCACGGACCGCACGAACGACTATCCGCAGGTGCGGCTGGCGGCACAGGCTTTCGCGCGCGAGGTCGAGAACCGCGCGCCGGGGCTGGCGACCGCGCACTGGTGGAAGGAGGAGCGCGGCGAAAGCGTCTTCGTCGACTTCAACCAGAATGCGAAGGACCGGACGGTCGCCTCGGCGTACTCGGTCCGGCCGCTCGCCGACGCCCGTGTCTCGATGCCCGTCGAATGGGACACACTGCGGACGATCCGTCCGGAGGAGTTCACCGTCCGCACGGTGCCCGGCCTCTTCGCGGAGCGAGGAGACGCCCACGCCGGCATCGACGACGCTCCCGGATCACTCGGGCAGCTGCTGGCGCTCGCGGAGGAGCTCGGTCCCGCCGAACGTGCCCCGCGAGGTGGGGACGGCTCTGGGCGGCGGCAGTCGACGATGCCGCTCGTCGAGATCTCCCGCGCCGCGACGAAAGACGAGGCACTCGGCGGACTCGACCGGTGGCGCGAACGCCACCCGGACGTCGCTGCCCACCTCTCCCCCGCCGATGTGATGGTCGACGGCATGCGCGGGTCGAGCTCGCTCTGGTACCGCGTGCGCGTCAACCTGCAGCAGGTCCCCGAGGCCGAGCGGCCGGCCCAGGAGCCACTCGAGGTCGACTACGACCCCTGGACGCGCTCCACTGGTCGCGCCTCCTGAGCCTCGACGTCGCGGCGGCGGCCGGAACCGAGAGCGACCGTCGCGCCCAGCCCGATGACGAGGAAGCCGGCGGCTGTCAGAGCCGAGGCGCGCGTGCCGTCCGAGAAGGCGGTGCGCGCGGCATCCGCGATCTGCGCCTGCGACGGGTCCGCCTCGAGACCGGCGATCGCCGCTCCCGCCGAGTCGACGACGGCCGTCACGACTTTGTCGGCGGCGGTCGACGGGACACCAGCATCGTCGAGGGATGCCGCGAGCACACCGCCCGTCGTCGTGAACAGCACCGTCCCGAGGATCGCGACGCCGAGCGCCGACCCGACCTGGCGGGCGGTGGACTGCATGCCCGAGCCCTGGCCCGACTTCTCGACGGGGACGTCCTGCAGGATGACACCGGTCAGCTGGGCCGTCGCGAGTCCGACGCCGAACCCGTAGACGGCGAGAGCGGGGATGAGCCAGCCCCAGGCGGCCTCCGGTCCGATGATGAACCCCGCCCAGGCGATGCCGATGATCTCGGCGAGGATGCCGACGCGCACCACGACGACCGCCGGGACCTTGCCGCTGAACGCGCCCGCGGCGCCGCTCGCGACGAACGATCCCCCGGCGAGGGCGAGGAGGAGGAGCCCGACCTGGAGCGCGTCGAAGCCGAGGACGAACTGCAGCCACAGCGGCAGCGCGAGGATGAGCCCGAACTCGCCGAGCGAGACGACGAGAGCCGCGATGTTGCCGTTCCGGAACGACGAGATGCTCAGCAGCGAGAAGTCGATGAGCGGGTCTTGGCCGCGGCGACCGCGACGGAGGCCCCACCAGACGAACAGGACCAGCGCGACGAGAGTGATGGCGAAGGCGAAGGGGATCGGCGAGACGGAGAGCGGCCAGGTCCAGCCGCCGATCGTGAGACCGTCCTCGGCGAGCCACCAGCCGAACGTCCTGCCCTCGATCAGGCCGAACACGAGCGAGCCGAAGAGGATGACGGACAGCAGAGCGCCTACCCCGTCGATCGAGCGCTTGCGGCTCTCCCGCGACTCGGCGACGGTCAGCAGCACACCGATGACGATGATGATGCCGAGCGGGATGTTGATGCCGAACGCCCACCGCCACGAGAACGCCGTGGTCAGCCAGCCGCCGAGGAGCGGGCCGACCGCGGCCATGCCGCCGATCGTCGATCCCCAGACGGCGAACGCGATACCGCGCTCACGGCCGCGGAACGTGGAGTTGATGAGCGACAGGGTGGTCGGCAGGATCATCGCTCCGCCGACGCCCTGCACGAAGCGGGCGAGGATCAGCAGCTCACCCGTCGGCGCGAAGCTCGCCAGCACCGACGACGCCGCGAAGACCGAGACGCCGATGAGCATGACGCGACGACGGCCGAAGCGGTCGGCGAAGGCACCGAACAGCAGCAGCAGCGAGGCGAAGACGAGGATGTAGACCTCCTGGACCCACTGCACCTCGGTCGAGCTGATCTTCAGCTCCTCGACGATCGACGGCACCGCGACGTTGACGATCGTCGAGTCGACGATGATCAGCGACACCGCGACACTGATGAAGACCAGTCCAAGCCACCGGCGGGAGTCCTTCGCCATGAGATTTACCTCGCTTTTCTAGCAATCCGACAGCGATAGTACTCCTCCGACGGCGGGGTGCAACCCGTCAGATGCGACGAAGATCCACGGAACGGATGCCGCCGTCCGCGAGCTCCACCACCATCAGCGTGTGATGGGGCTGACGCCGTCGATCGGTCGGCGAACCGGGGTTCAGGAGCCGCATCCCGCTCGGCGACGTCGTGTCCCACGGGATGTGGCTGTGGCCGAAGACCAGCAGGTCGGCATCGGGGAAGGCGGCATCCATCCGCTCCTCGCGGCGCTGCTTCTGCCCGGTCTCGTGCACCACGGCGACGCGGACGCCCTCGATCTCGCGACGCGCGATCTCGGGGAGGACGGCACGCAGATCGTCGCCGTCGTTGTTGCCGTACACGCCGAGCACGTCACCGTGGTCACGAAGGTCGCCGAGGACGGATGCCGCGACCCAGTCCCCCGCGTGGACGATGAGGTCGGCGACATCCGCTTCGCGCCTGACCGCGTCGGGCAGAGTGCGCGCACGGCCGGGGATGTGGGTGTCGGAGATCAGCAGCAGTCGCGTGGTCACCGCGGCAGGGTAGCCCAGCCCGGCGCGACGCGACAGCCTCTGCGTGAGCAAGGTGGAGTGGGTGAAGGTGGGGTTCTCGAAGGAAGGAACAACCATGAGCACTCCCGAGCAGACCGGCGACGACGGCATCCGCCTCGACCCGAATGACGCACCCACCGAGGACACCACGGTCGGAGACACCGAGGCCGCCGACGCCGAGTTCGAGGGACGCCCCCTCGACATCCCTGCGGACGAGCCCGAAGAGACATATGCCGCAACCGACATCCAGCCCGAATCGCAGGGCGAGGATCCGGTGGTCGTCGAGCTCGGCGAGGAGGGCGAGGGCGACCTCTCCCCCATCGACGTTTGACATCTCGAACGACGCATCGCGTTCACCGATGCAACAGATCGTGCTCGACACGCCGCCCACCGACCCGGTGAGGCGGCGTGTCGCGTCGAATCCCTTGCATCCGCCGATAGGTGAGGATGCCGCGGTTCGACCTGCGTCTTCATCTCCCCGAAGATCTGTGTCAGATTCAGGTCATGAATACCGCTCCCGATGCGCAGGTGCCGTTCACGTCGGCCGACATCACGGTGCACACGCTCACGACGTGGGCGCTCGGATCGGTCATGGTCGGCGCGTACTGGGTGGCGGAGGCGTCCTCGCCGGGCGGCGGGTTCGACTATCTCGGCTGGTTCCTCGCTTTCAGCACCGTCGCCGTATTCATCCTCTGCTGCCTCGGCTCGCCGCTGGCGTGGCTGACGGCGCGAGCGTTGCGGACCGTCACCTCGACGTGGGTGCACATCGTCGCGTTCGGGGCGTTGGGCGCTGTGGCCTCCGTCCCCGTCGTCTGGGTCATGCTCCCGTGGACGTCGCTGGAGGGCGAACCCGTCCTTAGTCTGCGGATGCTGGGTGTCGCCGTACTCTGCGGCATCTGCGTAGCAGCGGCGCGAGCAGTGGCGTTCCTGTCACGTGCACGCCGTGAGCGGCGGCCACCGCGACCGGTCGATCCGGAGGATGCGCTGCTGGACGCGATGGGAACGGCGAGCTGACCCCCGCCCGGACATGACAAAACCCCCGGGGTGGAGCCCAGGGGTTTTGCGTAGCGGGAGCGGGGCTTGAACCCGCGACCTCACGATTATGAGTCGTGCGCTCTGACCAGCTGAGCTACCCCGCCGTGGCGCATCTGAAGGATGCTGCGAGCCCCGAGTCAGGATTGAACTGACGACCCCTTCCTTACCATGGAAGTGCTCTGCCACTGAGCTATCGGGGCGTGCTGCCCGCAAGCGGGCAACTAGAAGAGGATACCAGAGTCGCGGCATCCCTCTGTAACCGGGTCAGCCTCGCGTGTGCTCCTTCAGCCACGGAAGCGGATCGATGCGGGTGGTTCCGCCGAGCAGCACCTCGAGGTGGAGGTGAGGACCGGTGGACTTGCCCGTGCTGCCGACCTTGCCGAGGACCTGGCCGGCCTTGACGGTCTCGCCGGGCGAAACGCGGAGGGAGCCGTACTCCATGTGGCCGTAGCGGGTCGACACGAGCTGGCCGTCGATGATGTGGTCGAGGACGACCGTCACGCCGTAGTCCCCGCCCGCTTCGGTGGCGATGCGCACGGTACCCGCTGCGACCGCGTGGATCTCGGCGCCGCGCCCGGGGGTGAAGTCGGTGCCGTGATGCACCCGCGAGAACTTCGACAGGTACGAGGTGGATCCGAACTGCGCCGAGATCGGCACACCGACCGGGAACGGCCACTGCACCTCGGCGGTCGCATCGTTCACCCACGTTCCCGCGAACTTGGTGACGCCGGATTCGGCGGCCACGTCGGCCATGGACTCGATGTCGTACTCGTCCGAACGCGCGAGATCGCCGGCGGCGGCCGTCGAACCCGAGACGTACGCCTGGATCTCGGGAGCCTCGGTCGTGGTCTTCTCGCTGGCGAGCGTCATGTCGCCGCGGACCTCCTGGCCGAACGCACCCACGGCCGCAACCGGGGTGGTCGTTCCAATGGCGAGAAGGCCGACGACGCCGACGACGCTGACCGAGAAGGATGCCGCGGCCAGCCGCTTGAACACGACGCGGCCGCGCCGAGGGCGCGGGGGCTGGTCGGCCATGCGGACACGGGTCTTGCGCTGAGTCTGCTCGTCGGCGTCAGCGGCTGCGCGGGCGACCTGGATCGGCGTCTCGCCGGTGAAGGAGAACACCTTCGCCGCGAGTTCGAATTCGTCGATGCCGGGAGCCGCGTCGTGGCCGGAGGCGTGCGTCGAGTCCGCGGACGGGAGGACGATCGTCTCGTCGAGGAACTCGCGAACCGGCGTCGCCTCGGGGGTCGCGGTGGCCTCGGCAGTCGCGGAGCGCGCAGCGCGAACGCGACGACGCAGCGGGACGGAGGCGACCGGGGTCTGCGCGACCGGGCTCGCCGCGATGACGGATGCGACATCGGCAGACGGCACGGGGACTGAGTCGGCGATGACGGCGTCGACGATGGTCTCGGACACGACGGATTCCGCCAGCGACACAGGCCCGAGGTCTGCTGCCGAGGAGTCCGCCGCAACGGCACGCGTGCGGCGACGACGCAGCGCCGGGGTGTCGGTGGCCTGGATCAGGGCGATGACGTCACCCATAGCGGCGACGGCCTGGACGGCTGCCGTCTCGGCGTCGCTGACCGGGGCCGCAGCCTGCTTGCGATACTCCGCACGGGTCAACGGCATGGAGCCGGACGCGGCGGGTCGCCGATCGCGACGCGCAGCGGGCGCGTCAGTCGGGGAGGTCTCGAAAGTCAAACGTGCGGGCTCTCGGGTAGAGCGGCCTGGGCCGCGGGGCTTCAAGGACAGACACCCTCGCTCGGGCAGCGAAGGTAACGATCAGATAAACACGCTACACGAACGGGCCTGGGAATGGGATGTCCATTCACAACCCGATGGTGGCCGTCAGTCGCGCGAAGAGCTCGGGGCCCGCCGCGACGGTCATGTCGCGCCCGGGGAATCCACCGGGAGCGCCCGCGACCCGCCCGCCCGCCTCGGCCACCAGCAGTGCGCCGGCGGCGTGATCCCAGGGGTGGAGGCCGCGCTCGAAGTAGCCGTCCAGCCGCCCGGCGGCCACGTAGGCGAGGTCGAGCGACGCCGCTCCGGCGCGCCGCAGGTCGCGCAAGAGCGGCATGACCGCGGCGACGCGGGCGAGGTCCTCCTCGTGGTACTTCGGGTCGTACCCAAAGCCGGTGGCCACGAGCCCACCCGCCTCGCCGACGCTCGACACGGCGAGGCGCTCCTCGCCCCGCCAGGCTCCGCCACCGCGCACCGCGTGGAACGTCTCGCCGACAGCCGGGTTGTGGACGACACCGGCGAGGGCCGTCCAGGTCGGGGGCGTGGGCTCTCCGGACACCGCCGCGATGCTCACGGCGTAGTGCGGCATCCCGTAGGCGTAGTTAACGGTCCCGTCGATCGGGTCGACGACCCACGTGATGTCGGAGGTGCCCCGCTCGGCGCCGGACTCCTCTCCGAGGAAGCCGTCGTCGGGGCGCTCGGCGGCGAGCCGCGCGCGGATGAGGGCTTCGACCTCGCGGTCCGCCTCGGTGACGATGTCGGCGATCACGGACTTGGTCGCGGCGATCGCGACACCCTCCTGGCGACGGCGCAGCGCCAGGGCGCCGGCGTCACGGGCGATGTCGAGGGCGAGGTCGGCGAGCGCAGCGGCATCCATCCCTCCACGGTACGCCGCTAGGTTGAGCATCATGAGCGCCATCCGCGACGTCGTCATCGTGGGCGGAGGGCACAACGCCCTCGTCGCCGCCGCCTATCTCGCCCGCGCGGGACGCACCGTGACGGTGCTCGAACGTCAGGGTCACGTCGGCGGCGCAGCCGTCTCGGAGCGCCCCTGGCCGGGGGTGGACGCGCGCCTGTCTCGTTACTCGTACCTCGTCAGCCTGCTCCCCCGCACCGTGATCGACGATCTCGGACTCGACATCCGACTCGAGCGGCGACGCTACTCGTCGTACACGCCCATGCCGGAGTCCCCGGACCGCGGCATCCTCATCGACAACGCGGATGCCGCCGCCACCGCGGCGAGCTTCGCGCACGCGACGGGCGACGACGGCGAGGCGGCACGGTTCTCGGCACTGTACGAGAGGGTG
The DNA here is from genome assembly GCF_900100525.1 of Microbacterium sp. 77mftsu3.1. NCBI lineage: Bacteria > Bacillati > Actinomycetota > Actinomycetes > Micrococcales > Microbacteriaceae > Microbacterium > Microbacterium sp. 77mftsu3.1. The sequence goes on from NZ_FNCR01000003.1 coordinate 362,683, forward strand.
GCCCCGCTGGGCAGGGCGCTCTTCCCGACCGTCACGGCGCCTCTGCGGAGAGAGTCCGGCGTCCGCGCCGCCGTCGGCGACGACGCCCTCTGGGAGGCGGTGTCGGGCCGTCCGCTCGGCGAGTTCATCCGAGGGGCACTGGCGACCGACGTCGCCCGCGGCATCGCGTTCACGGACGGCCTGATCGGAACCTTCGCCCACTCAGACGACGAGTCGCTCCGTCAGAACCGCTGCTTCCTCTATCACGTCATCGGTGGCGGAACCGGGGACTGGGACGTCCCGGTCGGCGGCATGGGTGCCGTCAGCGCCGAGCTCGAGCGCGCGGCCCGGTCGGCGGGCGCCGAGATCCGAACCGGCGCCGAGGTCGTCGCGGTCTCCCCCGACGGTGACGTGGAACTCGCCGACGGCGAACGGCTCGGGGCGCGGCTCATTCTGAGCGGCGTGGGCGCGGCGGTGCTCGACGGCCTCCTGCGCGCCAGCGGCGGCATCGGCACCGGCGCCGCCCGTCCCGAGGGGGCGCAGATCAAGGTCAACATGCTGTTGTCCCGCCTGCCCCGACTGCGGGACACCTCGGTCGACGCTCGCGCCGCGTTCGCCGGCACGTTCCACATCAATGAGACCCTGTCGCAGGTGGATGCCGCCCACGACCGTGCGGCGGACGGAGCGATCCCGGATCCGCTGCCGGCGGAGATCTACTGCCACTCCCTCACCGACCCGTCGATCCTGGGACCCGAGCTGCGCGCGTCGGGGGCGCAAACACTCACCCTGTTCGGGCTGCAGGTCCCCCATCGACTGGTCGCCAGAGGTGCCGCGGACCGTCACGCCCTGTGGACGGCGGCCGAGCGGTCGCTGGACTCGGTGCTGGCCGAGCCGATCGCCGACCTGCTTTACCGGGCACCGGACGGGAGCCCTTGCGTCGAGGTGCGCACGACGGCGGACCTCGAGCGGGACCTCGGCATGGTCGGAGGTGACATCTTCCACGGCGAGCTGTCGTGGCCGTGGGCTCGAGACGACGAACCGCTCGAGACCCCCGCCGAACGGTGGGGAGTCTCGAGCGGTGTCGAGGGTGTGTTGCTCTGCGGATCGAGTGCCCGCCGTGGTGGAGCGGTCAGCGGGATCGGCGGACACAACGCGGCGATGGCCGCTCTCGAGATGCTGCCGGTCTAGCCGACCCGCGGCCTCAGTAGCGCGGCGGCGGCGGCACGTCCGGCGCGCCCGGCGCAGGCGGGACCGGCGGTGCAGGCTGATCGGGCTGGGACGCGTCGCCCGGAACCGACGGTGCCGGGGGAACCGCCGGCGCATCCGCGGGAACGGACTCGGGAGCCGGGGGTGCCTGGGGAGCCGTCGCGCCGTACGGCTGCTGCGGGTAGCTCGGCTGGCCGGTGTAGTAGGCGTTCCAGTCGGGCGACCCGTCGGGCATGACCGGGAGCGGGGTGCGGCCGTCCGCGTACGTCGGCCAGGCCTGGACAGGAGCCGCCGGGGCGGTCAGCGCGGGGTCGAGCTGCGCGACGGAGCCGTACGGCTGCGCGGCGTAACCCTGGGAACCGTAGCCGGAGATCGGGGAGCGATCGCGCTTGGGGGCGAACAGCGCGTTCACGAGCGGGACGAGTGCCGTGCCGACGGCGGCGAGGATCGTCACCGAGACGACGACCTTCCAGTAGATGTCGCGGAAGTCGGTGAACTCCGCGAAGAGCAGCGGGATGATCAGCATGACGGCCAGGATGACGACGAGGCCCATGGTGACGTAGGCGACGATGCTCGTGAAGGTCGTCTGGTGTCGCGCGAACGACTTGCTGTAGAGCCGGATGTGGAGCAGGGCCGCCTGCAGGATCAGCACGATCAGGATGAACTTGAAGAACCGCTCGGCGCCGACGCCGTAGTCGCCGGGAGCCTCCGGCATCCAGATCATGAACGCCCCCGCGATCAGCGCGACGACCCACGACACGATGCTCGCCAGTGCGAACCAGGCCGGGCGGCGCTCAGCAAGGGATGCCTCGAGGATCGACACTCCAGCGAAGGCGGCGAGCAGGAGGATCGTCAGGAACGCCCGGGCCACCATCCCGTTGGAGTCGCCTACCAGGACCCAGACGACGCAGACGATCGCCGCGGCGATCAAGGCGCCGATCGCGACCCAGATCGCGGCTCGGAAGATCTTGCTCGAATTCGGCGCAGTGCTCGGTTCGCTCATCCTCGGCATCCCTTCGGCGGAGGCCTCCCCCGCCCTCGATCCCCCATCCTGTCAGACCGCCCCGTGGGCGACGGAGATGTCCACAGGGGTTGCGCACGCGGGGAGAAACAAGAAAGAGCCGCGGAGATGTCCGCAGCTCTTTCGTCTGGTGGCGAGTGAGGGATTCGAACCCCCGAATGCAATGCAGTCTGATTTACAGTCAGATCCCTTTGGCCGCTTGGGTAACTCGCCAGGTGCGCACCCGCCCGGCTTTCTCAGTCGACCGGAGGCGCGATCACCGATACTACCCTCCCCGAGGGCATGTCGAAAACCGAGGCCTCAGGCGGCGGAGGCGACGCGCTCCACGAAGGATTCGAGTCGGTGCCGGGTGCCGTCGATCCGCCGATCGACGCTCGCGCGGATCTCGCTCGGCGCGAGCGGACCGGCGATCCGCACGTTGTCGTGGCAGGTCAGATCGGCGCACACGTAGGTACCGACGCTGTCGCCGCGGTCACCGGCATCCCCCGCCCGTCGCGCGGTGAACATCGTCACCTGGTTGCCCGGCTGCATCGTGTGGCAGATGTTGCACATCGCCGACCGGGCGCGGGCGGCGCCGTTCGCGGCGCGCAGGACGATGCCGGTGGGCTCGCCGCCGATCTCGGCGACGACGTAACCCCGGCTGCGCGTCGTGGGGTCTCGCCAGGCGAGGAAATCGAGGTGATCCCACTCGAGGATCGGAAAGTCGTGGGGCAGTTCGAGACGTTCCCGCTCGTCTCTCGTCGCATTGACGAGCACGTCGCGCAACTGGTCCTCTGTCAGCGGCCGCATCACTCCAGTCTACGAAGCGACGGATGCCGCGGCTCCGCCGTCAGCTCCCGACGGCCAGGATGATCGAGGCCGCGCCGACGAGTGCGATCCCGAGGACTGTTCCGGCCGCGGGCCAGACGAACCCACGTCGACGGATGCCGGCGAACACCAGACCGACGATGCCGGCGAGCATCGCCGCCGACCCGCCCGCGACGAGCAGCGCAAAGGTGAGGATGAGGAGCCACCCGTACTGCTCGTCGACCGTCGCGACCAGGACGAGCACGAGGAGGGTCGGCAGGACCGACAGGACGACCATGGCGACAGCGGCGATTCCCCACGCGCGTTGCGCGAGCTGAGGAGGTGCGGGCGTGCTCACCCCGTCAGGCTACGGGTGGAACGCGCCCGCGCCGGGCGGCGCGCGGGGCTCAGCCCTTGGCCTCGATGGAGCGGCTCGTCGGCCGGAGCTGCACCCGGTCGCCCGGCTGCAGAATGTGCTCGGGACCGCCTGCTTCATTGAAGCGCTGCACCGTGATCGCGTCGACGCAGAAGCGGTCGCCGATACCGCGATAGGTGTCGCCGGGCTGCACGGTGTAGAACGTGGGCTTCCCGTCCACCTTCTCGACGGGACCCTCCGCGTACTCGCCGGTGCCGGTGTCGGTGAGGGCGCCGGACATACTCACGGAGATCCGCCCCGACGAGGTGGGCTCGGACACCTCGATGCGTGCGATGCCGTCGCAGTCCTGGTGGGTGCGATAGCCGCCCTTCTTCGCCTCGTTGAGCGCCGCCGCCGTCACCGTCCCCTCGGGGAGGATCGCGAGGTAGTCGCCCTCGTAGATGTCGCCCGCACCGTCGAACGCGTTGGCGGCGTCGAAGTCGCCGCTGTCGAGGCAGAAGCGCTCGACGATCGCCCAGTACGAATCGTTCGACACCACGCGGTAGACCGTCGCGAGACCCTTCCCGTTGGATCGCTCGACGACGCCGGTCGCCCCGGGAGAGATCGACCCGCGATCCTTGCCGGGTGCGACCCCCAGGCACTTGCTCTCGGGCGGTGCGGGCGTCGTCTCGACGGGTGCGGGCTCCGTGGGTTCCGGCGTCGGGGTCGGAGTCGGGGTCGGCGGCGCGATGCGCGCGGGACTGGCCGACGGCGACGGCGCCTCCGCCAACACCTCATCCGTCGGGATCATGCCGATGACCGCCGGCGCCGCAAGCGCCAGCAACCCCACGACCGCCCCCACGGCGATTCCGAGCATGATCTTCCCCCGACGATCCATGCCTCGACGCTAACGGTCGCGGATCACGGGCGCGCAACGATGTGGATGTCGCGACCCGCGGCATCCGCTCGGCACAGCGGTACCCTCGAACGCATGGCTTCAGACTCTTCGTTCGACAAAGAGCTTCTTTAACTGTCGGCCGGACGCGCCACTGCGCCACGACCGTATGCCCTACGAGCCCCGTGGGCCATACAGCGTGCCACACGCCGCACCCGCCACCTTTCCCCAAAGCGCGGTCCGTAAAGGTGACGGGGCTCTCCCTCGGCGCGGGCGAACGGGATCCCTCTTGTCGGCGAGTCCCCGTTGTACCCGCGAGATTCACGACCAGAAATCGGTTGGTTGAGCTGAAATCCGCCGATGGGAGTCGTGCGAAACCACCTCACCCGGCTGCTTGGCGCTAGAGCGAGCGCGCCAGCGAAATTCAATACACCGTTCGTTGCGCGCAAGTCATCCACACACCGGACGGCTCCGCAGATGCAGACGACCCCGGTCGGTTCACCTTGCCCCCAAGATTGGGCAAACAGCCGCGCGTCACGCCGAAGCGTCGAGGGCGATGGTTAGTGGGATCTCGATGGGATCGATCCCCTCAATCGCGATCACAACCATGTGTAGGCCAGCGGACTCGAAGTTGACGACCGGTAACTCGATGGGCATCGGAATATAAACGCTTGACGAGTTGCTCGCGTCCCACCCAACGCGACCTTCGCCTTCCACGAGCATGGCGTCAGATTCAGGGTGCCCAATAGCGAAGTGGATTGACCTCGTCTCGGAGGTGGAGAGATCATCACCGGTCACTTCGAGCATAAGCGCGGCAACAAGGCTCACCGAAGCTGGCAAGGCTTCGACACGAATGGTGGAAACGCCTGCAGACAGGATGCTCAGCATGTTCTCGCGAACATTCACCGCATCTGCGAGAACGGAGACTGCCAGGCGGATCATCGCTCCTCCGAAGTCGTGAGCCGCAACTCAGAAGACCCCGAGCTAGACGAGCCGTTGCTCGAGAGCGAGGTCAGGTGGCCGCGAAGCTCACGGACCTCACCTACAGGCTTCCAGCCTTCGGAGCCATCTGCTCGCTCGAGCGCGAACATGATCTGTTGAGAGGGACCATTCGTGCCTTCTGCGCGGCGCGAGTGAAGAATCAGCGAACTGCCGACTCGCCCTCGGGCGCGCTTGGGTCGTGGTAGTCGATCGAGCCCCTTCTCAAGAGGTTCCGCCGCTACTTCGAGCTGGAACCCGAGCGCTCGAAGATAGCGAGCGAGTGTAGAGACTTTCAGAGAGGCTCCGCCGGAGAGAATCTGCGAGACCCGTCCTTCCGTTACTCCAAGGTCGTCAGCTAGCTGACGCTGACTCTTCCCGCTCACGCGAAAGGCTTCTCCAAGGAGGATCTCGGCTCGTATCTCCGCCCTTGCAGCGGAAAGTTCTTGCGCGCTCGCGGGGGTTGCATTTTCCACATCAAGGACGGTGCGTTTCCGATCAATCGCGGTCATGAGCTAAGTCCTCGTCTCGGATTCGGATTGCAGTTTGTATCTCGCTCTCGAGCGTCTTCTGGCCGGTCTTCGCGAAAAAGTGGCCTACTCGAATGCGTGACGCGTAGTCGCCTTCGAAGGATGCATTGGTCCAGAATCCTCGAGGCGGCGGTTCCTTGAGGTCAAGGAGGCCGTCCCCTTCGGTCCCGTAGAACGTCACCCTCAGGTCGTTCACCACTAGCTCCCAGATGCCATCCGTCAGGTAATTCACCGACCGGGGAGGAAGATCCTCCCCCTCCGCAAGAAGTTCGAGCAGCGCTATCAGGCGCGAACGTTGATTGGTCTGATATTCATCCGGCAGCTCCTCCACATTTGGATTAGGCCACATGTTCTGGCCTAGGAGGTGGAGCAGTTCCACCACGGGGTGGACGCCATCAGCGTCCACCGCACCTTCGACGACGCTGTAGCTCCCCTCAGCTACGATCGTACGCTCAACTTTAGGCAAAGGTAAACTCCGGGTCATGGCCACCTGCTGGCTGCACAGTATCGCGATGCCGTCATGCTCCGCATCCGTGCTCCTCAGCTGCGTGGAAGTTAGCGCGGCGCTCATGCAGCGATGTCGCCCCTCAGCCGTGCCGCCGCTACTCTCGAAGCCATGGCCGACAGCTCATTCGACGTGGTAAGCAAGGTAGATCGTCAGGAGGCGGACAACGCCCTCAACCAGGCGCGCAAAGAGGTCGAGCAGCGCTACGACTTCAAGGGCACCGGCGCCTCGATCGAGTGGAGCGGTGAGTCGATCCTCATCAAGGCGAACAGCGACGAGCGGGCCAAGGCCGTGCTCGACGTCTTCCAGTCCAAGCTCATCAAGCGCGGCATCTCGCTGAAGAGCCTCGAGTCCGAGGACCCGCAGCCCTCGGGCAAGGAGTTCCGTCTCGTGTCCACGCTCAAGGAGGGCATCTCCTCCGAGGACGCGAAGAAGATCACGAAGCTGATCCGCGACGAGGGACCCAAGTCGGTCAAGGCGCAGATCCAGGGCGACGAGCTGCGCGTGCAGTCGAAGTCGCGCGACGATCTGCAGGAGGTGCAGCGGATGCTGAAGGCTGCCGACCTCGACGTCGACCTGCAGTTCATCAACTACCGCTGATCAGAGGTCGGATGCCTCTGCCCAGACATCCCTCAGCAGGCGCCCGCCGGGGTGGGGTCCTCGTTCGTACTCGTCGGCGACGAACTGCGCTTGACGACGGTTGGCACCCCGCTGCTCCAAGTAGAGGGTGATCCCGTAGCTGGCCTGTGAACCGATAGGCGACAATTCTTTGGCCTCCGGTGGCGCATTCGTGTTCTCCCTGGCTACCCGCCCGACGGGGTCGGGCAGGTTCGCGAGAACCGCCAGGACCGACTGAGGAACGTCAGGGTTCGACGCAAGAGCCACCCGCACACTCACGTCGCCTCGGTCGAGGATCGCTTCGCATTCACCGACGGTGAGCTCGACCTCACCCGTCATGTACCACAGCTCCTCTTGATTCAACGAAGCGATCATCTCCACACGATTGCGCTCTTCCACGCTCAGCTCCGCCCGGCTCGATGAGGTCGGCACGCCCCGATGCCGACCCCATGCCTACCAGACAGCGCCAGCCTGCAACAGTCACCCGCCCGAGTGTCAAGCCCCGCCGCAGAAACGGCCATTCACTTAGCGTGGCGGAAGCGCCACCGTAAGTGAGGATCCCTCGTGCCCCAGAGTCAACGTCACGCCCCCGGGACCGTGTGGTCGCGCGTCGAGGACGGCTTCCATGTCGGCAGCCGTAACGGCAACTTCCTCGGCTACATCGAGCGGCGCCGGGACGGCCGATACACTGCCTTCGACATGCGCTCCGCCGCCGTCGGGACGTTCGCGGACCTCGTCAGTGCGATGCGCGTGTTGTCGGCGGCCCCCCAGACTCCGGAGACCCCCGGCATCCTCACGATCCGGGAGAACCGATGACAGCGACCGACGAGACGGTCTTCTCCGTCGTGTACTCGAGCACGGCGACCGAGCCGATGGACGATGACGCGCTCCGCGAGTTGCTGGAGCAGTGTCGCGCGTCCAATGCGGAACGCGACGTGACCGGGATGCTGCTGTATCGCAACGGCCGCTTCATCCAGATCCTCGAGGGCCCCGAGCAGGCCGTCCGCGAAACGATGGGGAAGATCGAACGCGACCCGCGCCACGACCGTCTGCGGGTACTGATCGACGAGTTCATCGACGAGCGCCACTTCGCGGAGTGGACGATGGGCTATGAGGCGATCACGACCTCCCACGGCGACGCACCCGAAGGTTTCCGGGATACGTTCGACGACCTCGAAGCGCACGGCGACCCGTCGGCCACGCTCCGCGCCGCACGCGAGCTGAGCCTCTGGTTCCGGGTGCGCGCACACCAACCGCGCTGACGAACGGACGACGGCCCGGACCCCGCCGAGGGATCCGGGCCGTCGTGCTGTCAGCTGATCAGAGCGTGCGGGCGAAGGGGTCGAAATCGACCGGGACCGCAGGCACCGGCGCGACGGTGCTGTCGATCTCGAGGTACTGGCCGGTCTCGGCCGAGTCCTGCGCCGACAGCAGCACGTCGAGCACGTGGAAGCCGAGCTCGCCGGTCGCGACGTGCGTGCGGTTCTCCGCGATCGCGCGGACCATGTCGAGCACGCCGAGGCCGCGTCCGACGACCGTTCCCTCCTGCTCGACGTCGATCCACTCCTGCTCGGTCTTCATCCCGTCGCGGAAGACGCCGAGCGGCTTCACGTAACGGGTCGGACCGTCGAAGCGGTTGGGGTCGGGCAGCACGATCGAGCCCTCGGTGCCGTGGATCTCCACGACGCCGTGACGCTCAAGCGCCGAGTCGAAGCTCAGCAGGTGCGTGCCGTGCTGGCCGCCCTCGAACGTCGACAGGACCTGCACCGAGGACGGCACCTCGACGGGGAATGTCTCACCGGCGCGGGGGCCGGTGTGGATGTGACGCTCCGTGCGGAAGCGCGAACCGCGCGCCGCGACACCGGCGATCGGGCCGAGCAGGCTGACGAGCGCCGAGAAGTAGTACGGTCCCATGTCGAGGAGCGGTCCCGCACCCTTCGCGAACAGGAACGCCGGTTCGGGATGCCACAGGTCGGGCCCCTGCGTCTGGAAGGCCGTCTGCACGAACAGGGGCGTACCGATGACGCCCTCAGCGATCGCACGCTTCGCGGACTGGAAGCCCGGGCCGAGGATCGTGTCGGGCGCCGAGCCGACGCGGACGCCGGCAGCGTCGGCATCCTTCAACAACTGGCGAGCACCCTCGCGGTCCAGGCCCAGCGGCTTCTCGGTCCACACGTGCTTGCCGGCCGCGACCGCCTGCGACGAGACCGCGATGTGCGACTCGGGGATCGTGAGGTTGACGACGAGCTCGACCTCGGGGTTTCCGAGGACGTCCTCGAGGGTGCCCCACGAGGGGACGCCGTGCTCCTCGGCCTTGGCCTGGGCGCGCTCGGGGATGATGTCGCCGATGGCGGCGACCTTCACGTCGGGGAACGACGTCAGGTTCTCGAGGTAGGTCTGGCTGATGACACCGGCACCGACGATGCCGACTCCGACGGGACCGGTCATGCGATGAACCCGCCGTCCTTCAGGAAGGCGTAGGACGCCGCGATGTCCTCGAACACGTCGCCGGGGGCCTTGTCGTACTCGATGACGGCGTACCGGATGTTCGTGCCGGCGCGCAGCGATGCCGCGAGCGGGACGTCTCCGGTGCCGGCGCGCAACTGCTCGAGCGAGTCGGAGCCGAACTCGTCGGAGCCGGGAGCCCACGGGTTGGATGCCGGGGCGATGCCGTCCTTCACGTGCACGGCGATGAGCCGGTCGCCGAGCTTCTCGACGAGAGCCGGCACGTCCTGGCCGCCGGTGAGCGCCCAGAACAGGTCGAGCTCGATCTCGACGCGGTCGTCGGTGAGCTCGAGGAAGCGCTCGTAGGCGGTCTGTCCGTCGAAGGACTTCACGAACTCCTGCGCGTGGTTGTGGTAGCCGACGGTCATGCCGAAACCGGCGGCCGTCTCGGCGAGCCGGTTGAGGCGCTCGGCGATGTCGGCGACGCCCTCCTCGGTGAACCAGCGCTCGGCGGGGACGAAGGGGTCGATGACCGTGGTCATCCCGATCTTCGCGGCGGCCTCGAAGACGACCTCGGGCGCGGGGGTGGGGATCGAGCCGTCCGGCGTCCACAGCTCGTCCGACAGCAGGGGCGCGTGGCCGGTCGGCGAGGCGAGGCCGCTGGCGTCGAGCGCCGCGCGGATCTCATCGGGACGGCGGACGAAGTCGAACGCTTCGACGTTGCGCAGGCCGAGAGCAGCCAGCTTGTCGAGCGATCCGGACATGTCCTCGCTGAACTCTTTCGCGAGCGTGTAGAGCTGGACTGAGGCGAGTGGCAGAGCCATGGGCCTTCCTTCGTAACGTCGTTGTCGGATGCCGCGAGGCGGCGTGACCCCGACGATAACAGAATTAACCTCCATGTGGAGGTTTTGATTCTGCGGGCCTACGCTGGCCCCATGCAGCAGGGTCAGGACGACGTCATCGGTCGCCGCGGATCGATGCCCAAGGGCGTCGCGAGGCGCCAGGAGATCCTCGACCGCGCCATCGAGGTGTTCCGCGAGCGGGGTGCCAGCGGCACGTCGCTCCGCAGGATCGCCGAGGCCATCGGAGTGTCCCACGCCGCTCTCCTGCACTACTTCGACTCGCGCGAGCAGCTGCTCGTCGCCGTCTACGCGCACGCCGAGCAGAACCACGAGAATCCGCCCGAGCTCCGACCCGGCATCGACACGATGATCCACGCCGCGCGGCGCAACGTCGACATCCCGGGCCTCGTGACCCTCTACTCCACGTTGCTCGCCGCGTCCCTCGAGGACGAGGAGGGCGTCGGGCGGGACTTCTTCACGACCCGTTTCGAGGGACTCCGCGGATCCATCACCGAGAGCCTCCGGGTCCAGCAGCGCGAAGGTCTCGTGCGGGACGACGTCCCCGCCGAGCACCTCGCAGCCCTTCTCATCGCGGCATCCGATGGTCTGCAGATCCAGTGGCTGCTCGACCCCGGCGTCGGGCTGGAGCCTACGCTCCGAACCCTCGGCGCCCTGTTGCGGCCGGCCTGACCGCGTCCGCCGTCAGTGCGCGGACCGCCCTCGCCGCGATCCGCGTGGTCGCCCGAGGGCACCCTGGGCGAGCCATCGCTCAAGCGTCCGGTAGGCCTGTTCGCGCGGGGTGGGACGGGACAGGAAGAGGTCGTGGATGCCGCCGTCGATCCGCGCGAGCGTGACGTCGCGGCCGATGCGGGTCGCGGCGCGCGCGATGTCGTCGACGACCAGGACCGAATCACTCCCGGTCATCTCCGCGTTCCAGGCGAAGGGATTCGTGGACTTCGTCGACAGCAGCACGATCGTCGGGCAGGCCACGTCGATGCCCGAGGCGACCCGCCGGTGCGCCTCGACCACCGCCGCCAACCAGGCGGGATGCGTAGGGAACCCGCGCTCGGGTCGCCACTCCCGGCGGTAGCCGCGCACCGGGAGAGCACCGACCTCGGTCTGCGCGCGCGTGTAGAACCCGAGGTCGACGACCGGGTGCGCCCCCATCGGATCGACTCGGGCACGCATCTGCACCAGCGGCGACAGCGCCTGCCGACCGAGGGTCCCCAATTGCAGCTCGAGCCATGGGCTGTTCAGGACGAGCGCCGAGAGCCGGCCGGGATGCCGCGACGCCCACAGCGTCGCGGTGAGACCACCCGTGGAGTGACCCATCATCACGAGTCGGCGACGTGAGGGCGGCCCCACGAGCGGATGCCCCATGGCCTCGAGAGCCGCGGCGATGTCGGCGTCGTACACGTCGAGCGAGGTGACGAAGCCGGGCGTCTGCCCCGGCCGGAGGCTTCGACCGTACTTGCGGAGGTCGAGGGCGTGGAACCGCGCGCCGAGCGACGCCCAGAACCGGGCGAGCTCCACCTGGAAGAAGTAGTCCGACCAGCCGTGCAGGTACAGAACGTCGACGTCGCGCAACGGTCCCGTGAGGCTCGCGAGTCTCGGCGGATCGAGCCGGACGAGCGTCGCGACGACCTCGCCTTCCTGGTCGCTGCCCAGGGGCAGCGTGAGCCGCTCGAACGGACGCCCCAGGACGTCCTGCTCCCAGCCGCCGGTCATCGCGTGATCACTCCCCGCGCGAGACCCGCACCATCTCGTCGCGGTCGACGACCTTGATGCGCTCGCGCTCGTGCGGGGCGCCGAGGGCGACCTCGTGCTCGTCGAGTCGGTGCCAGCCGTCCAGGTCGGTCCAGGCGACCTGGCGCTCGGCGAGCAGCGAGATGATCGCCTCGTCGGACGGGTCCTCGGGAGTCCACCAGGACGCCTGGTCGTTGATGAGGTGACGGATGGTCTCCATGGCGTCGGACTTGGTGTGGCCGATGAGTCCGACCGGGCCCCGCTTGATCCAGCCCGTCGCGTAGACGCCGGGGACGCGCTCGTTCGAGCCCTTCTCGACGACCTGACCCTCGTGGTTCGGGATGACGCCGTGGCGCTTGTCGAACGGGACGTCGGGCAGCGGCGAACCGAAGTAACCGACCGCGCGGTAGACCTGGCCGATGGCGATCTCGCGCATCTCGCCCGTGCCCTCGACGCCGCCGGAGTTGTTGGGCCGCGTGCGCTCGGTGACGATCGCGCTGACGCGACCGTCGGCATCCTTCTTGATCTCGACGGGACGCGCCCAGAAGTGGAGGTGAAGACGACGACTGGCCTCGCCGCCGGCGTTGTTGACACTGGGCCGCTTGCGCCACGACTGCAGCACGCGGTCGATGACCATGACCTGCTTGTTCGACGCGATCGCCGCTTTGGAAGCCTCGTCGTAGTCGAAGTCCTCGTCGTAGACGACCATGTCGACGTCGTTCAGCTCGCCGAGCTCGCGGAGCTCGAGCGGCGTGAACTTCACCTGCGCGGGACCGCGGCGACCGAAGACGTGGACGTCCGTGACGGGAGAGGCCTTGAGCCCTTCGTAGACGTTCGCGGGGATCTCGGTCGACAGCAGATCGTCCGCGTGCTTGGCGAGGACGCGCGCGACGTCGAGCGCGACGTTGCCGTTGCCGAGAACGGCGACGGATGCCGCATCGAGCGGCCACTCCCGCGGGAAGTCCGGGTGCCCGTCGTACCAGCTGACGAAGTCCGCGGCGCCGTACGACCCTTCGGCGTCGATGCCGGGGATGTCGAGGTCGGCATCCTTGATGGCGCCGGTCGCGAAGATGACCGCGTTGTAGTGCTTCTTGAGGTCGGCGAGGGTGATGTCGGTGCCGAAGCGGACGTTGCCGAAGATGCGGATGTCACCGCGGTCGAGCACGTCGCGGAGGGCGTTGATGATGCCCTTGATGCGCGGGTGGTCGGGGGCGACGCCGTAGCGGACGAGCCCGTACGGGGCGGGCAGGTGGTCGAACAGGTCGATCGAGACGTCGAACTTGCGCTCTGCCTTGAGGAGGATGTCCGCCGCGTAGATGCCGGCGGGTCCTGCGCCGACGATGGCCAGCCGGAGCTTGGTCATGGGTGTCCTTTCCGAGAGCCCGCGAACGGGCGTGACGAAGAAGCGGCGATTCCGCCGGGTTTCAGCTGGAGCGGTCGACGACGACCTGGGCGAAGCGGGTCAACGCATCCCGCACCTGCCCGTCGGGGAGCGGCGCGAGAGCCGCGACGGCGCGGTCGGACCACTCGTGCGCGAGCAGGCGGGTCGCCTCTGTCGCGGGGTGGACGCGCAGCTGCGCGAGCGGTTCGTCGAGGATCGCGGGGTCGGCGCCGTCGGAGATGCGCGCGACACCCTCGTCGATCGTGACCTTGAGGGCCTGCGAGGCCGGGTCGGTCGCGCGGCCGAGAAGCAGGTACGGCATGGTCGGGACGCCGGCACGCAGGTCGGTGCCGGGCACCTTGCCGGTCTCGGCGGGGTCGGCCGACAGGTCGATGACGTCGTCGAGCAACTGGAAGGCGACGCCCACGCGCTCACCGAACTCGCGGACGGGAGCCGCGTACTCGTCGGACGCGTCGGAGAAGACGACGCCCGTCTCGGCGGCGGCGGCGATGAGCGAACCGGTCTTGTCGCTCAGGACCTGCAGATAGAACTCGACCGGGTCGTCGCCGGGCTGGGCGCCCACCGTCTCGTGCATCTGCCCGAGTACGAGACGTTCGAAGGTGTCGGCCTGCAGGCGAATCGCCCGCTCCCCCACCTGCGCCATGAGCTGGCTCGCACGGGAGAAGAGCAGGTCGCCGGTGAGGATCGCGACGTTGTTGCCCCACACGGCGTGGGCGCTGGGAACGCCACGTCGACGGTCGGCTTCGTCCATGACGTCGTCGTGGTACAGCGAGCCGAGGTGGGTCATCTCCAGCGCCGTCGCACCCGCGAGGACGTCGTCGGTCACCCCCGAGCCGAGCTGCGCGGTCAGGATCGCCAGCATGGGCCGCATCCGCTTCCCACCGGCCTCGTAGAGGTAGCGGGACGTGACGTCGGCGAGCGAGTCGCCGACCTTCAACTCACCGGCGAGGCGGGCTTCGACGAGGTCGAGCCCTTCTTCGACCGTGGTGAGGAGCTTCCGCATCCGCGGTCCCACGAAAATGCGTTCGGTGACGCCGAGTCGGCTCGCGATCTGCGAGCCCGGAGTACCGGGGCGGGGGGTCATGGCTCCAGCGTACCCGTCGCGCCCTACGCCTGGTCCGGGGTGACGGGCTTGCGTGCGCGGTGGAGGGCCACGATCCCGAAGCTGAGGTCGCGCCAGGCCACCTGATCCCAGCCGGCCTCGCGCATGCGACCGGCGAGGGTGCGCTGGTCGGGCCAGTCGCGGATGGACTCGTTGAGGTAGTCGTAGGCGGCGGCGTTCGAGCTGAACGCGCGGGCGACGATGGGCAGGACGCGGTCGTTGTAGAAGCGGTACAGCCCACGCATGAGCGCCGCCGGCGGGTGCGAGAACTCGCAGATGACGAGCGTTCCCCCGGGCTTCGAGACGCGGAGCATCTCACGGAGCGCCTTCTCGGGATCGTTGACGTTGCGCAGGCCGAACGAGATCGTGACGGTGTCGAACTCCTCGTCGGCGAAGGGCAGGGCCGTCGCGTCGGCCTCGACGAACGACAGGTTCGGGATGCCGCCGTGCCGCCGCTTCCCTTCGGCGATCATCCCGGCCGAGAAGTCGCCGGCGACGACCTCGGCACCCGAGCGGGCGAGCGAGACAGAGCTCGCCCCGGTGCCGGCGGCGAGGTCCAGGATGCGCTGACCGCGACGCGGGGCGACGGCTCGGGTGGTCGCGATGCGCCACAGCTTGTCGTTGCCGAGGCTCAGCACCGTGTTGGTGCGGTCGTAGGCCGCCGCGACCTCGTCGAACATGCCGCTGACGCGCGCGGGGTCCTTGCCGAGGTCCGCGCGGGTGGACGGGGTGCGGGAGGGCTGGTCGGTCACGTGTCGAGCCTAATCCGGGCAGGGTGCGGTGAGGCTGTGCGGCGGGGCTGAGAGGCGCGGCCCGCCGCACCACCGCCGGATTAGGCTGGCGGGGTGACCACGTCTGCACTCGGCATCCCGCGGCTGCATGCCGTGACCCGCCGGATCGAACCGGTCGACGAGCCGCTCGTCTACGCCTCTCCCGACGACCCGACCGTGTGGTCGCGTCGCGGTGATCTGCTCGTCGGTGTCGGTCGTGCCGCCGAGCTCCCCGCGGGCACGCCTGCTGCGCAGTGGTGGCGCGACGTCGCTGCCGTCGCGGAGATCGACGACAAGGTGGGGATGCCGGGGTCCGGCCTCGTCGCCTTCGGCACGCTGCCGTTCGACCCCGCGAACAGCTCGGCGAGCGCCGCGCTGGCCGTGCCGCGCATGATCATCGGTCGCCGCGGCGACACGAGCTGGGTCACCCATGTCTTCGTCGAGGGCGAGCCGGAGCGCGACGAGCCGCAGGCGATCGGTTTCGGACCGCACTGGTCGGCGACCGTTGGCCCCGGCGCCTGCACGCCCGACGGCTACCAGGGCGAAGTGCGCGCCGGGCTCGAGGCGATCGCCTCCGGCGAGGTCGCCAAGGTCGTCCTCGCCCGCGACCTGGTGGGCACCGTGCCGGCGGGTTCCGATCTGCGCCGGCTCGTCCGTGCGCTGGCGACGGCGTACCCCGACACCTGGACGTTCGCCGTCGACGGCGCGATCGGGGCGAGCCCCGAGACCCTCGTGACCGTCTCGGACGGCACGGTCACTGCCCGCGTGCTGGCCGGGACCGCCGCGCGCGGAGCCGACGCGGATGCCGACACCGCGGCATCCCTCGCCCTGGCGACGAGCCCGAAGGACCTCGACGAGCACCGGTACGCCGTGCAGAGCGTTCTCACCTCGCTGCGTGCGCACACGTCGGCCCTGGTCGCCGAGCCCGAGCCGTTCATGCTGAAACTGCCGAACGTCTGGCACCTGGCGACGGACGTCGAGGGCACCCTGTCAGGCCACGCGTCGTCCCTCGACCTCGTCGAGGTCCTGCACCCGACGGCGGCCGTCGCCGGCACGCCGACACAGGCTGCGCTCGAGGTCATCCGCCGGGTCGAGCCGTTCGACCGAGGCCGCTACGCCGGCCCGGTCGGCTGGATCGACGCCGCGGGTGACGGAGAGTGGGCGATCGCCCTGCGCTGCGCGCAGTTCGACGTGCACACGGATGCCGGGGCGGACATCCCGCTCATCGCGCACGCCGGTGCGGGAATCGTCGCCGGCAGCGACCCCGAGACGGAGATGCTCGAGACCCGGGTGAAGTTCCGCCCGATCGTCGACGCGCTCGCCTGACGGGCGCGTCGCTCACCTTTCGGAGGTCAGCTTCGACAGCAGCCCGGCGAGCGTGTCCCGCTCAGCGGCCGTGAGCGGTGCGAGGATCTCGCGCTCGGTCGCCAGATGATCGGGCAGGACCGCGTCGAGCAGCTCACGTCCGGCATCGGTGAGTCGCACGAACTTGCCGCGTCCGTCGTCGGGATTCGGCTCGCGGACCACGAGACCCAGCCGATCCAGGCGGTTGAGGCGCTGGGCGACGGCGCTCGAGGTGATCATGGCGTCGGCGGCGAGTTCGGCGGGAGTGATCCGGAAGGGCTCGCCCTGACGCGCGAGCGTCGCGAGCACGTCGAACGTCCCGGCATCGATGCCGTGAGACGCGAAGGTCGCCGCGAGTCTCGCGTCGACGACGGCCGCGGCGCGACTGAGGCGACCGATCACCGCCATCGGACTCACATCGAGACCGGGCCGAGCGGTGCGCCACTGGCTGAGGATGCGATCGACGTGGTCCATGCCTCGACCGTATCGCTAAGCAGTGAGCTATATTAACTAAGTGCTTAGCAAAACGATGTCGGTCGTCGCGATGACCGCGGTCGCTCCGATCCTCTGGGGCACCACGTACCTCACCGCGACGACCCTCCTCATCGTGGGCCATCCGCTCCTGACCGCGGCCGTGCGCGCACTGCCCGCCGGCATCCTGCTCCTCCTCATCGGACGGCGACTCCCCCGCGGCTCGTGGTGGTGGAAGTCCGCAGTGCTCGGCGCGCTCAACATCGGCGGCTTCTTCGCGTTCCTGTTCATCGCCGCCGACCGACTGCCCGGCGGCGTCGCGGCGGTGGTCGGGGGCATCCAACCGCTTCTGGTCGCGGTGCTCGCCTCGCGCGTGCTCGCCGAGAAGCTGACGGGGCGGGTCGTCGCCGCGGGGGCCGCCGGGGTCATCGGCGTCGCCCTCATCGTCCTGCGGGCCTCGGGCGGGCTCGATGCGATCGGCGTCGCCGCCGCCCTTCTGGGTGCCGTGTCGATGGCGACGGGCGTCGTGTTGACGAAGGCGTGGTCGCACGATCACCCGCCCCTCGTGGTCACCGCCTGGCAGCTCGTCGCCGGCGGCCTCATCCTCGCCGCGCTCGTCGCCGTCTTCGAGCCGCTCCCCGAGCAGCCCCCCACGCTCACCAATATCGCCGGTTACGCCTATCTCACGCTCATCGGCACCGCGCTCGCCTACGCCGTGTGGTTCCGCGGCGTCGCCGCACTGCCGGCAAGGGTCCCTGCCTTTCTCGGACTCCTGAGCCCGGTCGTGGCGCTCGCGATCGGCGGCCTCGTCGCGGGAGAGACCCTCACCCTGACGCAGGTCTGCGGCGTCGCGCTGGTGTTCGCCTCCGTTGCGGCCGTCGTCGAAGGAGAGGTGCGCCGTAGGCCCCGGCGCTCGGTGGTTTCAGCCGTGCCGGCGGGAATCGATCGCGGACGAGTCGGGAACCGAGACGTCTGAGCCGAGCCACGTCGCATCGGCGAAGAAGTCCCGGAGCGCATCGATGAGCCGGGCGGTGTGGAAGCCGTCCGCCGCCGCGTGGTGTACCTGCACAGCGAGCGGAAGGAAGGTCCTCCCGTCGCGCTCGACGTACCGGCCGAGCGTGAAGATCGGGGCGAGATGGTCCCACGCGCCGTCGACGTCGAGGGTGAAGCCGGTGAAGCTGGTCCACGGGATGCTGGAGACGTCGAAGGTGTTCGCCGGCGGCGCGCCCTGGGGGAAGAGCTCGGTCGCGCGCGCATGGTCGGCGATGACCCGAACGGCGGCATCGTGGAACGCCCCGAAGTCGTCGTCGTACTCCACCCAGATGCTCGCGAAGGTCTCGCGGTCCGAGTCGAAGACCGTGAAGGACGGATGCACACGCGACCACACCGCCGGCGCGCCGGCGTCGTCGAGCGTCAGCCGGAACTCCTCGTACCGGTTCACCATGGTCGCGATCGCCCACACCTGCGCGACGTACGTCCGGCGCCGAGCGGAACGGACGCGGCGGACGAAGTCGGTCACATCGATCTCGACGGTGATCGCGTACGTGCAGGGCACACGGCGGCGATAGTGCTCGAAGTGCGAGCGTCGCGGCCAGGTATCGAGGTCGATCGGCACGGCGGTGTCCATCGTTCCATCCTCCGCCACGGCAGCGCCTCGAGGAACTCATCGACGATGACCGCCCGCCGTAGTCTCACCGGTATGAACGACGACGCCTGCAGCTTCTGTCGGAACATCGCCGAGGACGGCTTCGACGTCGTGGCCCGCGGCGAACGCGTCCTCGCGGTCCTCGACCGGCATCCGATCAACCGCGGGCACGTGCTGGTCATCCCGCTCCGCCACGCCCCAGATCTCGCGTCGCTGACGTCGGATGAGGTGATCGAGCTCGCCCTGGTCGCACAGGCCGCCGATCGCGCCATCCGGGACGTGCTCGCGGCGACGACGACCGGGACGAACCTCGTGATGTCGAACGGAGAGGATGCCGACCAGGGCACCCCGCACGCGCACCTCCACGTCATCCCCCGCCAGCCGGGCGACGGCTACGAGTTCCGCGAGGACGCCACCCGCTACCCGCTCGCTCCCCTCAGTGACGGGGAGCGTGCCGCACTCCAGTCGGGTATGAACCCGAGCACCCCTAGGCTGACGCTGTGATCATGACCTTCCCCGTGGGCGACACCGAGAAGCACACCGTCGTCTTCTCCTTCGACAAGTTCTGGGGTCGGCTGACCATCACCGTCGACGGGCAGAGCGTCGTCGACACCGTTCGCGGATTCTCCGTGAGCACGGTGAAGACGTGGGCATTCGAGGTCGGCCAGCAGGAACGGCACGCTGTGCGCATCGAGAAGCATCGCGCGACGTTCTTCGCGGGGTTCCGTCCGCAGCAGGTCTACGCCTTCGTCGACGACGCGCTCGTCGCTCAGGGCGTGGCCTGACCGTTCGGACTCCGGTCGCCCTCCGACAGGGCGATCAGTTCCGCGATGACACGAGGGTCCGCGAGCACCCTGAAGTGGCCGCCGGTGTCGAGCCGCACGTTCTTCGCCGCACCGGCGAGCTCGCTCCCTTCCGGGATGTGCGGGTCGAACTCCCCGAAGACCGAGACGATCCGGCCATTCGCCTCCCGCTCCTTCGCGAGGGTACGGATCGTCGCGCTCCTCGGTGAGAAGATCCGGAGGGACGGCAACACCATGAGCCGGCCGTACCGCGATCCGCCGAAGGGCGTCGCGACGGCGAGCATGCGGGCGATCCGCCCGTCCCCCGCGTCGATCACCATCGCGCGTTTACCGACGAGCCCGCCCTTGCTGTGTGCGAGGAGAACGCAGCCGCGCAGACCGTTCGCGCGCAGATACTCGATGACCCGGGCGGCCGCCTCGTCGACCGGGCGACGGTTGTGGTGCAGCACCTGGACGACGTGGACCGGATGCCCCCGGTCGTGCATCGCGGTGATGAGGGGATACATGAACTGCCAGGTCTCGTAGACGCCCGGGAGGATGACGATGGGCGTGCGATCCCCCTCCGAGAACGTCTGGGGGTCGGTGCGGTTCAGCGTCGCCCGGATCTGCCACACCGCCGCATACAGGTAGTCCCTCGCCCACCACACGGCGTTGCGCACGAGCGCCGTCATCGCGACGACCTTCCCGGGCTCGGCGACGTATGCCCGAAAAGGAACGCTTCCATCGCTCCGGCGACCGCCCGCGGAGCGCGGTCCTGCACGACGTGCCACCCCCGCGGAACCTCGATCACCGCGGCATCCGGAGCGGCATCCCGCAACCGGCGGCACCACGACAGCCCTGCGATCGGGTCCTGCGCACCGCGGAGCACGAGCAGCGGCCTCGTCAGCAGTCCCACGCGCTCCTCGATCGGATACGCGACCATGTGCCGCAGCTGACGCAGGTACCAGGGGATGCCGCATCGCACGTAGTCGCTCAGCACCTGCCAGTTCGCGCGCGGCGTCTCACCCACCACGTCGAGTGCGAGAGCGCGCGCCTGTGCGAACGCCGTCCGGTGGTGATCGTCGGCGACGGGTCCCATCGCGACGACGTGCGTCACCAGGTCGGGGCGCTGCACCGCGAGCTCGACGGCCCATTGGCTCCCCATCGAGTGGCCGACGGCGACGGCATCCGTCACCGCCACGCGGTCGAGCAGCGTCGCGAGGGCACCCGCCATCGCGCGGACGTCGAGGTCTCGAGAGGGGCGGGGCAGGCCGCCGAAGCCGGGCAGATCGATCGAGATCACGGAGTGCGTGAGCGCGAGCTCGGCGTGGAGCCGACGCAGGTACCGATGCGACATCCCGATTCCGTGGATGAGGAAGAAAGTGCGCTGAGCAGCGGCATGGGACGAACGCACGATGCGGAAGTTCAGCCCGTCCACCGTCAGCACATGGACGACCGGCTCGCTTCGACGAAGACTCACACGTTCCTTCCCGCTCGTCTCGACAAGCGCAGCCGAGATCGAGGAGCACCACGCTAGCCGTCACCTGCGCCGACGAATGCGGGGTTGACCTACCTCAGCCGACGCGTCAGGCGGACGGTCACCGTGTCGCCGATGTCCTTGCCCAGCTTCCGGCGGACCCCAGCGTTCAGGGAGACCATGTGCCCACCCGTGCCCGTCACCATCAACCCGACGTTCGACATCTCGACATCGTCGACGGTGAGGTCCACCCGGACGGAACGGCCGGTGCCGAAGAAGTCCGCCGAACCGGGCATCTCGACGCAGGACCAGGTCTCACCCTTGACCTCCACGCCGATCGGGGCCGTGAAGGTGTGGTCGAGCGCAACGGGTTCGAAAGGCAACGGATCTCCTCAGGTCAGCGAGCGGGCGACCGCAGTTCGACGCCGATGAGCGTGAGTCCCGCCGCGATCGCGGCCGTTCCGATGGCCGCGATGATCAACCCACCGCCGAGAGGCAACAAGATGCCGAAGGCCGCCATGGCGACACCGACGATGAGCAGGATCGCGATATAGGCCTTGATCATGCCTTCAACCTACGGGGTGCCGTCCGCTCCCGTCAGGAAATCGCGAACGTGCTCCGTGTCCGTCGGCGTCGCTAGCCTCGTCGCATGACTGTCGTCTTCCTGCACGGTTGGCCCGGACTCCCCTCGGACTACGACGACGTGGTGACCCACCTGAGCGGGCAGCGGGTGATCGTCCCCGACCTCTCAGGGTTCGGCGCAGGCTTCGCCGGCACGTCGGCCCCGTTCGATGCGACGGCCGCGGCGCACGCCGACCGGCTCCTCTCCTTGCTCGACGATCACGGCGCCGCCGACGGAATCGTCATCGTCGGGTACGACATCGGCAGCCGCATCGCGCAGGCCGCCCTCCGCACGGCTCCGCACCGGTTCCGCGGCGCGGTGCTCACGCCCGCCTATCCGGGAATCGGCGACCGCGCGGCATCCCCCGCCCTCGCCTCGACCTTCTGGTACCAGCACTTCCACCGCGAACCCGTCGCCGCCGCCCTCATCGACGGCGACGAACGCGCCGTCCGCACGTACCTCACCTACCTCTGGGACACGTGGCGAGCGGATGCCGCGCCGCCGCCGCACCTCGACGAGATCGTCGCGGCTTACGCACGGCCGGGGGCCTTCGCCGCGAGCCTGCAGTGGTACGTCGCCAACCGGGGATACGCCGCGGACGATGAGCCGATCACTGTGCCGACGACGATGCTGTGGCCCGACAGCGACCCGCTGTTCCCCGTCGAATGGGCCGACAACCTCTCCGAGCATTTCTCCGACGCCCGCCTCGAGGTCGTCACCGACTGCGGGCACTTCGTCCCGGTCGAGCGAGCGGATGCCGTCGTGCGCGCCATCCGCTCCCATCTGCCCTGACGGACGTCACGTCGCCGCGAGACGCGCCTTCTCGGCCTCGACGTCGAAGTCCGCCACGGGCCACTGCGGATCGATGCGTTCCAGGACGTCGATCAGCAGCGCCTGCACGGCCAGCCTGGCGTACCACTTGGCGTTCGCGGGGACGACGAACCACGGCGCCCGGTCGGTGGAGGTGCGTTCGAACACCGTTTGGTAGGCCTCCATGTACGCCGGCCACAGTTCGCGCTCGTCGACGTCGCCGGGGTTGTACTTCCAGTGCTTGTCGGGGCGGTCGAGCCGCTCGGCGAGCCTGGACTTCTGCTCGTCGCCCGAGATGTGGAGCATCACCTTCACGATGTGCACCCCACGCCTCGCCATCCGCTCCTCGAAATCGACGATCGCTCCGTAACGTCGTTCGATCTCCTCCGCGGGTGCGAGCTGGCGGACCCGGCCGATCAGGACGTCCTCGTAGTGCGAACGGTCGAAGACGCCGATGTACCCCGGCTCCGGCACCTCCTTCTCGATGCGCCACAGGAAGTCGTGCGCCGACTCCTCTGCCGTGGGCTTCTTGAACGCCTTCAGATGCACGCCCTGCGGGTCGGTCGCCCCGATCACGTGACGGACGATGCCGCCCTTGCCTGCAGAGTCCATCGCCTGCAGCACGAGCAGGACCGACGGCGAATCCGGCTGCGTGCGGCTCTGCGCGTAGAGCCGCTCCTGCAGCTGGTCGAACCGCTCCGCCGCGGCGGCGAGATCCGCCTGCCCCGCCTTCTTGCCGCCGTCGTAACCGGGGGTGGATGCCGGGTCCACGTCCGCGAGCCCGAATCTCGGCCCCACCCGCAGCAGCGTCGACGGGGAAGCGGTCCAGTGAGCGTCAGTCATGCGCCACATCCTGCCGTGCCGCCGTGACCGGCGCGACCGCCTTGCGGATGCCGCGACTACCGGCTCAGGGGCACTTCGATGATCTGGCGTCCTCCCGCGGGCGACGTGAGCGCCTGATCCAAGGCACCCCGCGTCGTGATGCGCTGGTACTCCCAGCCGTAGGCGCGGGCGAGTTCCTCGAGACGCGCGGTCTGCGGGGTGTACTGCACCCGATCGAACGCCGGCGGGCTCGCGACGCCGGCGACCTCGAGGCCGTCGAAGATCGTCCCGCCGCCGTCGTTGCCGACGATGACCTGGATGCGCGGTTCGTCTTCTGCGGCCGGATGCAGGAGCGCTCCGACGTCGTGGAGGAAGGCGAGATCGCCGAGCAACACCCGGGTGACGCCCGGTACCGCGCCGCGCTGAGACGCCGCAGCGATGCCGAGACCCGTCGCGATGGTGCCGTCGATGCCGGCGAGCCCACGGTTCGCGTGAACGGGGACCTTCTTTCCGCCGAGCAGTTCGTCGGCCACGCGCACCAGCCGCGACGATCCGAAGAGCAGCCGGTCGTGCGGCCACGTCGCCCGCCACACCGCGTCGACGAGAGCGGCCCGATCGACCGGGGCACGGACCGCCCCCAGCTCGGCCGAGATCGCGCCGAGCCGTTCGGCGGGAACGGCCGAGGACAGCGCATCCGCGTCGGGTGCCGCCGGGCTGAGGTCGACCACCTGGTCTCGCGACGCGCGCATCCACGCCCCCAGCCAGTCGCGGTCGCCCGTGCCTCGCGCCGCGGTCACATCGTCGACCGCGACCGTCACGCCGTTGAGATTCAGCTGCTCCCCCGGCCCGCGGACCGCCATCACCTCGACGTCGCTGCGGCTGAGCAGTCTCGCGACCTCGCGGCTCAGAGTCGGATGCCCGAACACGACGACTCGTTCGATGCGACCGCCGAGCTCCGCATCCGACAGCAGCGTGCGGTAGCCGTGGACCAGGTGCCGTCCGTACCGCGCGCCGCTCACGATCTCCGCGATCAGCGGGAAGCCGCCGGCGTGCGCGAGTTCCTCGGCATCCGGCCCGGCATCCGCGCCGGCGACGACCACCGTGCGCGGTCCCGCCTCGAGGACGACCGGCTCCGACTCGACGACCTCGAGTGCCGCACCGACACCGCCGCCGCCCTGGTAATGCGCGCCCCATTCGGCCTCGACGGTCTCCGCCTCGACGTCGGCCTCGGTCGGATCGGATGCCGCATCCTCCGCACTCGACGACGGCACCCACCCGGGGAGTTCGCCCGCGAGCGGCTCCCGGAACGGGATGTTGAGGTGCACGGGCCCCGCGACCCGCGAACCGCTGCCGACGGCGGCATCCCACCCCACGTCGGCGGCCGCCCGGAAGGCGGCGACCTCGTCGGCCTCGGCGGACTCGGCGAGCGCCTCGGCGACGGGAAGGTCGGATTCGAGGCGCACGAAACCGGAGAACATGCCCGGCTGACGCGTGGCCTGGTTGGCGCCGATGCCACGGAGCTCCGGCGGCCGATCGGCGGTGAGGAGGAGAAGGGGCACACCGGAATGATGGGCTTCGAGGACGGCGGGGAGGAAGTTCGCGACGGCGGTACCCGAGGTGCAGACGACGACCGCCGGCATCCGGTCCTCGCGGCCGATCCCGAGCGCGGTGAAACCCGCGACGCGCTCGTCGATGCGGACGTGCAGACGGACCAGCCCGCGCGCCTCGAGCTCGGCGGCGACGAGGGCGAGCCCCTGAGAGCGCGACCCGGGTGAGAGGACGATGTGACGCAGACCCCGCTCGACGAGTCGCGTCAGGAGCGCCGCTGCGGCATCGGTCGCGGGCGCACGGCCGGGTCCGTCCGTCGCCATCTCAGGACCGCGAGCCGCGCGACTGCTCGTCGCTGTCGTCCTCGGCGGGTGGATCCGCCGGACGGTCCCGCGGGTCCGGCGCTTCGGAGTCGAGCGCGGCGAGCTCCTCTTCGAGGCGGCGGATGCGGTCGTCCTGGTCGCTCGACGTGCCGATGCGTCCGAGGAAGTCGGGGTCGTCGTCGGGCGCCCTGAACACGACCCGGCTCGACGAGGCCCGCGACCGGCCGATGACGAACCACAGCACACCGCCCACGACCGGCAGCAGGATGACGATGAGCAGCCAGATCGGCTTGCTGACACCGCGATGCCGTGTCGGCGGCTGAACCGCGCAGTCGACGATGCTGTAGACCCAGAAGGCGGCCAGCAGCAGCGCCAGAACGAGGTACACGCGCGCCATCCCCCCATCCTAGGCGCGCTCCCCCGCCCCGAGGCCGCCGCGCACCGACGCCGACCGCACAGCCGGCGGCCGTAGAATGTCGGTATGCGTGCCCGGTCCGCCTTCGTCTACGCGCTGCTGCGGCTGCTCGCCTTCTTCGTCCCCTTCGGGGTCATGATGCTGTTCCCGGTGCTGCGCGAGCAGTACTGGCTCGCGGCCATCTTCGCGGCCCTCATCGGCCTGAGCCTGTCGGTGCTGTTCCTGCGCCGTCCCCTCGACGAGGTCTCCGTCGGCATGGCCGAGCGCCGAGAGGCGCGGCGCCGGACCGACAGCGACGAGGCCGTCGAAGACGCCTTCCGTGACGAGCACGATCCGGATGCCGCGGCGACGCCGCAGTCGGCATCCGACGACTCCGCCCGCTGAGCCTCAGGCGGCGACGTACGCCCAGAGGATGAAGCCGCTCCAGGCGAGCGACGCCAGCGAACTGAGCTGCAGCGCGACGATCAGTTCGCGCGCCGTGCGGTATGTCCAGACGATGAGCGTCGCCGACAGCGTCGCCAGGAGGACCAGCAGCGACAGCCACGCGACCGGGTAGAACGGTGCGACGACGGGCACGGTCGCGAACGGCACCAGCATGAGCACGGTGTAGAGCACCTGCGATGCGCGCTTGCCGATGAGCACCGTCAGCGTGCGCTTGCCCGCCACGCGATCCTGCGCGATGTCGCGGAGGTTGTTGGTGACGAGCACACCGCACGCGAGCGCTCCCACCCCGATCGAGGGGATCCACGACTCCTGCGGCACCGATCCGGCCTGCACGAAGGTCGTCCCGATCGTGGCGACGGGCCCGAAGAAGACGAAGACGAACACCTCGCCGAGGCCCGAGTAGCCGTAAGGCCGCTTGCCGCCCGTGTAGAACCACGCCGCGACGATGCACACCGCGCCCACCGCGAGCAGCCACCAGTGCTGCGTGCGGATGACCACGGCGATGCCGACGAGCGCGGCGATCGCGAAGAACAGCAGGGCGGCGATCAGCACGGCGCGGGGGGTGACGCGACCCGACGCCGTGAGCCTCGGGGGGCCGACGCGGTGGTCGTCGGTCCCGCGGATGCCGTCGCTGTAGTCGTTGGCGAAGTTCACCGCGATCTGCAGCGAGACGGCGACGGCGAGGCAGCAGAGGGCGAGCACCCAGTGGAAGCCGCCGCCGACGGCGATCGCCGCGCCCGTGCCCACCAGGATCGGGCTGATCGCGAGGGGGAGCGTCCGGAGGCGGGCCGCCCCGATCCAGTCGCGAGCGGTCACCGGGGCGGGCTTCGGCGGCGCCGACGACACGCGCGCCTTCGCCGGGTTGCCTCGCGGCGCCGAGCGCTTCGCGGCGGGCTTGCGGGGGGTCTTTCGGGATGCGGCCACGAGCAAGGATCCTATTCCCCGCGCGGCGTGGGCTCCTCGTCGTCCGCGAGCAGTCGGCGCAGAAGCGCGCGATCGGGCTTGCCGGTCGAAGTCATTGGCACCTCATCGAGCACGAGCAGCTCACGCGGTCGCGCGGGTGCCCCGATCGCCTCGGCGACGACCCGGCGCACGTCGTGGAGCACGTCGGGCTCGGCCCGGCCCCTGAGCGCGCGGCGCGCCAGGACGACGACGGATGCCTCACCCCACCGCTCGTCGCGCGTCGGCACGACGACCGCGCCCTCGAGACCCTCGAGCGCCCGGACGGCCTGTTCGACGCGGTCGAGCGAGACGTTCACGCCGCCCGAGACGATGACGTTATCGCGACGGCCCGTGATGCGGAGGACCCCGTCGTCGACCCACCCGGAATCGCCCGTGCGGTACCAGCGCGCACCGTGGCCGTCGCGGACGAACGTGTCGGCCGTCCGCTCGGGATCGCCGAGGTAGCCGTCGGCCAGTGTCGGACCGCCGAGCTGGACCTCGCCGTCCTCGACACGCAGCCGCACACCCTCGAGCGGACGCCCGTCGTAGACGCATCCGCCGCTCGTCTCGGTCGACCCGTAGGTGCGGACGATGCGGGCGCCGAGAGCTGCGGCGCGGTCGGCGAGCGCGGGCGGCAGCGCCTGCCCGCCGACGAGCACGGCGTCGAACGAGGCGAATGCGCGGGCGACCGCGGCATCCGCCTCCCCCGCCTCGACCAGGGTCTGCACCTGGGCGGGGACGAGGGACGTGTAGGTCGGGACCCGGTGTCCGCCCTCGCTCGCGGCCATCGCGGACGCTGCGGCCGTGAAGGTCTGCGCCGTGAAGGAGCCGGCCAGGATCGCCGGGTCGCGACCGGCGACCAGTGCCCGCACCATCACCTGGACGCCGGCGACGTAGGTCGCGGGGAGGGCGAGCAGCCACGAGCCGCTGCCGATCCGGTCCGCCGTCGCGAGTGCAGACGAGGTCAGCGCCGACCGGCTGAGCGCGACGGACTTCGGGTACCCGGTCGACCCGCTCGTCGTGACCACGACGGCCGTGCCCGCGGGGACGTCGGTCGGAAGACCGGATGCCGCGCCGAGGGCGACCGCCGGTCCCGCGCCGAGCACCGCCGCGCGGAGCGCACGGAGGACGTCACGCGGATCCGCGGAATCGAGGCGGCTCAGCTGCATGGCGCGGACTCAGTAGTGGTACGGGTACGGCGACCAGTCCGGATCGCGCTTCTCGAGGAAGGCGTCGCGCCCTTCGACGGCCTCGTCGGTGCCGTAGGCGAGGCGCGTCGCCTCGCCGGCGAAGACCTGCTGGCCGACCATGCCGTCGTCGATCGCGTTGAACGCGAACTTCAGCATGCGGATCGCGGTCGGGGACTTGCCGAGGATCGTCCGCGCCATCGAGATCGCCTCGCGCTCGAGGTCGGCGTGCGGGACGACGCGGTTCACCGCGCCCATCTCGTACGCGCGCTCGGCGGAGTACTCCTCGGCGAGGAAGAACACCTCGCGCGCGACCTTCTGACCGACCTGGCGAGCCATGTACGCCGAGCCGTACCCGGCGTCGAACGATCCGACGTCGGCATCCGTCTGCTTGAACCTGCCGTGCTCCGCGCTCGCGATCGACAGGTCGCAGACGATGTGCAGCGAGTGCCCGCCACCCGCCGCCCAGCCCGGGATGACGGCGATGACGACCTTGGGCATGAAGCGGATGAGGCGCTGCACCTCGAGGATGTGGAGCCTCCCCGCGCGTGCCGGATCGGGTGTCGTCGCGTCATCCGCGGCGTACGTGTAGCCGTCTCGGCCGCGAATGCGCTGGTCGCCGCCGGAGCAGAACGCCCAGCCGCCGTCCTTCGCGCTCGGGCCGTTGCCCGTGAGCAGCACGACGCCGATCTTCGGGTCCTGCCGCGCGATGTCGAGCGCGCGGTACAGCTCGTCGACGGTGTGCGGCCGGAAGGCGTTGCGCACCTCGGGACGGTCGAACGCGATGCGGGCGATCCGCCCGTCGATCGAGACGTGCGCGGTGATGTCGGTGTAGTCCGCGGCGCCGGGCGCCTCGGTCCACTCCGACGGGTCGAAGAGCTCGGAGACGGTCACCCTGCCAGCCTACGCGCGGGCCCCACGGGCGGTCCGATCGTGCGAAGCTTGTAGGGCGGCCCTCACCCCCGACGAGGCCGCGGAGGGACCCCCGCATGAAGATCACGAGATCATCCGACTGGCGGGACGCTCTTCCGTTCGAGGTACCCGTCCTCGCCGCCGAGGCCGTGCCCGGCGAGCCGACGCGCTGCGTCAGCTGCCCCGCCGGCAGCGAGCCGCTGGAGCGGACCGAACTGTGGGCCGTCAAGCACCGGCATCCCAACAACCACGCTGGATTCGTGCGCTACTACTGCGCCGAGCACGCCCCCAAGACCGCGCCGCCGCCCCCGCCGTCGGTCGCCCGGCCGGGCAAGGCCCGCGGCACCGCGCCGAAGCCGCGTCTCGAGCGGACCGTTGCGCCAAAGCGCCCTGCGGCCTCGCTCGACGTCGTCCGCGCCATGTGCCCGAACTGCTTCGTCGAGGTCTCCGCGACCGGCGAGTGCGGGATGTGCGGCCAGCAGGTCGCCTGAGCCGGAATCAGGGCTCGGTGACCGTCGCGCCCGCGGCGTTCGACAGCCACCACGTCTCGAGTTGATCGACCACGGCGGCGGGGAGCAGACCCGACGCCGTCGACGACAACCCTTCTGATCCGTCGGCGAGTCGGACAGCGCGGTACAGCAGGACATCGGTATTGGCGACGACTAGTCGAAGATGCGGTTCATCGCCTTCGAAGAGGTCTTCGCTCCGCCGGTCGCCCTCCGTCGATTCGATCACGCCGTCACACGACTCGACCAGGTCGACCCACGGGGCCGCAGCAGCGTCCGCAGCCGACGCGAAGCTCCATGAGGAGAGAACATAGGCGGCCATGGATCCCCTCTCGGTCTTCCCGGTGACGCGGGCCGAGAGCTGTTCAGTCGCTCCGGCGGCGAACATGTAGTCCACCGGTTCCGAGTTGGCGGGGTTGTCGCCGATCGCGACCGTACACATCTCCGTGGACGGCCCGGGCAGCGTTCCTGCGGGAGTACACGCGCCTTTCCCGCGCGTGTAGCCGTGGGACGTCGACGTCATCTGGATCATGTCCTCACCCACCGGCGTACCGTCGAGGGCGTTCGCGAAGGGGGCGTCGAAGGGGATCTCTCGAGTGCACGAAGCCTCCTCCGCCGGCTGGGCGATCGTGGGAGTCGGCGCAGCGGAGCGTGGTTGTTCCGACTCGAGGCCATTCGTCGACACGCACCCGGTCAGGATGACAGCGAGCACAGCGAGCACAAGGACGATGGGAAGGCCTGGGAGTGATCGCATCTCGCCAGTATGGTGCCCGAGCCGCGTGACGTGTCCGCCCCCTCCCCTACCGTCGACCCGTGACGGAACCGGTGCGGTGGTGGTGGGAGCGGCGGCAGTTCTCGCGCGGCACCGATGTCCCCTACGCCGTCGGCACCTACGGGTCGGCGTGGGCCGCGTACCCGGAGCTCGTCCGGCAGTACCACCCCGACCTCAACGGTGGCATCGTCCTCTCGCAGATCCCGCCCGCCGCAGACGTGCTGCTGTGCTGGGAGTGCTCCGCCGGCCATCGGTTCGCCGCGACGCCGACCGAGCAGCGCGAGCGTCCGGGGCGCGTGCGACGGCGGTCGGCCTGGTGCCCGGAGTGCTCAGCGCTCGCGGCGCCCCGCCCCGTGCGGGTCGTCGAACGCATCGACGCGGGCGCGGTCCTCGCCGCCGTGCAGCAGGCGAAAGCGGTGCGGATGCCGGTAGCCCCCGCCAAAGCTCCCGCGCGGAAGCGCGCGGTGCCGGCCATCTGCGAAAAGACCCCGGACCTTCCCGCGGGCGAGCCGTTCGTCAGCGCGTGCGCTCCCCCACCGGCATCCGCTGCCGAAGCGCGGCTGCGCGCGGATCTGACCGCGGCGATGCTGTTCACCGAGGGGATGACGGCGGTCCGGGTGACGCGACCGTTCTTCCGCCATCGGGAGGTGTGGCCCGACATCCTGCTCCCCGAGCTCCGGGTCGCGGTCGAGTACGACACCCCCGGGCGCCACGGGCTCGAGCACGTAGGTAAGCGGGAGGCATCCGATCGGCGCAAGGACGCGCTCCTGCGCACCGCGGGGTGGGAGGTCGTGCGCGTGCGCACGGGAGGGCTCGAACCGCTGGGGCCGCATGACGTCATCCTCCGGACGGCGGGCACGCGAACCGTTCCCACGATCGTCGACGCGCTCCGCCGGATCCGGGGTGACCTCGTGGTCGACGCGTACCTGCGGTGAGATCAGGCGTATGCGCGATGTACGTGCCAGTGGTCGCCGTCGTCGTAGATGTCGAAGACGAAGGCCTCGCCCGCCTGGTCGGTCGCCTGGAACCGCCATGCGCGAGCGGCCGACGCGGGAAGTGGAGGCCACATCCCTCGACCGAGGCGTGTGGGGGTGTCGGTCACGGTCCACCGCCGGCCGCCGAAGAACATGCGGGCGGGCACGTCGTCGACGAACCACAGCGTCAGATCGTGTTCGAATGCCCGGGCTTCCATGAGACCCAGATTAGAACATCTGTTCCCATGCGTCGAGCCACAGCTTCGAATCAATGTCTTGCTCAGAGCGGCTCGCGCACCGGCTCCTCCCACCCGATCACGCGGGCCTCATGGAGCGGCACCGCCCCCGGCGCGAGGACGTGGGGGATGCCGTGGAACCACGCCCCGCTGACACCGCAGAGGACCATCTCCTCGAGCCAGGCACGGTTCGCCGGCGGAACCTCTTCGGCCGTCGTGAACGACGCCGGATCGAACGGTGCGACCTCTGCCGGGTCGATCGGGTCGCCGACCGCCGAGACCGTCCGGTCGAGGACGACCGTCCCGTGCGGCAGGTCGTCCGCCGGGATCGCCCAGAACTCCGCCCGCGGCAGCGCTTTGCCTCGGATCTCGCGCCACGCCCGCCAGATCGCGTGAGGGTGGACGGGACTCAAGAACACAACCTCGGTCCATCCCCTGCCGAGGCCGGGGAGGACCGTGTCGCGCAGACGCCGGCGTTCCGGCGTGTCGTCGTATTTCGCCATCGCCCGCGCGTACGCCGCGGGGTCGACAGACGCGAGATCGGATGCCGGGATCAACGCATCCCCGGCGAGGTCGACGCGCTGGTGGAAGACGAACCTCACGTCGCCGGCCGAACACCGTCGAACGGCGTGATCGTCCGCCACGTGCCGCCCTCGTCGAACAGGAACAGGCGGAGGGGCGCCGAGCCGAGCATCGGGTCACCGCCGGCATCCCCATACGGATAGGTGCCGCACGCGTCCGCGGTCGAGGCGACGCGGATCCTGTCGCCGGCTGCGATGTCGCCCTTCTCGGCCACGTCCACGGTGACGAGATACACGTTCGTGTCGTACTCCATGATCCGCGTCGTGCCGTCCGGTTCGACCGAGCTCGTCACCACGACCGCCTGCGACCCGGCGGCGCGCTCCGCGTCGGTCTCGAACGACACCCACGACGCGCACGCCTGGACCTCGACGAAAGGGAGCCGGACACCATCGCATCCGGCGAGCCCGACCCCCAGCATCATCAGCCCGACCGCGATCGTCGATCTTCGCCGCATCCCGCACCCCCTGCCGAGGAGTGTCCCATCCTGGGACATCGTCTCGCCAGGGGTGCGGAACGGCAGAACTCAGCCGAGCGCTACCGCCGTCCACGACACCGGCGGGAGCGTGATGGTCAGGGTCCCGTCATCGACGCGGGCCGACTCGTTCGGCCGCGGGGCGACGCGCTCGCGGTCGGCGAGGGTGTTCTTCGCGTAGACGTCGTCGTCCGAGAGGGTGTGCGTCTCGACGATCGAGCCGGCACCGAGCCCCGTCACGTCGACGGTGACCTCGATCGACTCGGTCGTGCTGCGGTTGACGAGGAAGACGGCGCTGCGGCCCGTGGTGTCGTCGTGCGTCGCGACGGCATCGACGAGCGGCACCTCGCCGAACGCGGCGGTCTCGTACGACGGCGCATCGACGAGGACCCGCATCGCGTCGCCCTGCGCGAGGCGCGAGGTGATCGAGAAGGGGAAGAACGTCGTCTGACGCCACGCCGGGCCGCCGGGCTCGGTCATGATCGGCGCGATCACGTTGACCAGCTGCGCGAGCGAAGCGCTGGCCACCCGGTCGGCGTGCTTGAGCAGCGAGATCATGAGGCCGCCGAACACCACGGCATCCACCACGGAGTACACGTCCTCGAGAAGGCGCGGCGCGACCGGCCAGTTGTCGATGCCGTCGATCTTCTCGACGTTCTCCCACCGCGACAGGTACCAGACGTTCCACTCGTCGAACGAGATGTCGATCTTCTTCGACGATCGCTTCACGGCGGCGACGTGGTCGGCCGTCGCGACGACGGTCTCGATGAAGCGGTCCATGTCGACCGCCGAGGCGAGGAAGCTGCCGATGTCGCCGTCCTTCTCCTCGTAGTACGCGTGGCACGAGATGAGATCGACGTCGTCGTAGGTGTGCGTCAGGACGACGCGCTCCCATTCGCCGAACGTGGGCATCGTCGCGCCCGACGAACCGCAGACGACGAGCTGGATCGACGGGTCGAGCTGCCGCATCCCCTTCGCGGTCCGCGACGCGAGCTTGCCGTAGTCCTCGGCCGACCGGTGCCCGAGCTGCCACGGACCGTCCATCTCGTTGCCCAGGCACCACATGCGGATGCCGAACGGGTCGGTCGCGCCGTTGGCGACGCGCTGGTCGCTGAGCGCAGTGCCCGAGCGGATGTTGCAGTACTCGAGCAGATCGATCGCCTCGAGCGTGCCGCGGGTGCCGAGGTTGACGGCCATCATCAGGTCGCTGCCGACCTTGTCGAGCCACGACGAGAACTCGTGCAGGCCGACCTCGTTCGTCTCGGTCGAGTGCCAGGCGAGGTCGAGCCGGCGGGGCCGCTCGTCGACGGGACCGACCGAGTCCTCCCACCGGAAGCCCGACACGAAGTTGCCGCCGGGGTAGCGGATCGTGTCGACCCCGAGCTCCTTGACGAGGTCGATGACGTCCGTGCGGAAACCCTCGGCATCCGCTGCCTCATGACCCGGCTCGAAGATGCCGTCGTAGATGTGGCGGCCGAGGTGTTCGACGAAGCCGCCGAAGATCTTGCGGCGGACCTCCCCGATGGGCGATGCGGCGTCGACGGTGAGGCGTGCGGAGGTCATGTGGGGCGTCCTTGTCCGGGAGGTAAACGTTGTAAATCATGATGGCGACGCGGATGCCGGGCGTCAAGGCCTCCGCGCCTCCCACCGCGTCGACGGATGCAATGGATCCGGCCCGACACGCCGGTGCCCGCGCGCGAGGCACGGCGTGGCGCGCACGAACTCTTGCATCCGCGAACGCCAGGCCCGCGCGCCACGCGCAGCGCCGCCGACCGCGATCAGCGACGCCCCGGCGCCGACTCCCGCACGCGCAGCGTGAATTCGCCCGACTGCACCCGGTGAGGGATGTCGGATGCCGCGGCGACGCGACCGAGCAGGGTGTCGACCGCGGTCTGTGCGATCCACCGTCGGCCGGGATCGATCGTGGTCAGGGAGGGGATCGAGTACTGCGCCTCGTCGAGGTCGTCGAACCCGACCACGGCGACGTCGTGAGGCACCCGGAGTCCCGCCTCCTGCAATGCGCGGATGGCACCGAGCGCGAGGGTGTCGTTGAGCCCGAAGACGGCGTCGAAGGCGACGCCACGGGCCACGAGGTCACGCACGGCGTCGGCTCCACCCGAGCGGTCCCAGAAGCGCGTGGCGACGATCAGCTCGGGGTCGAGCGCGACCCCGGCCGCCGCCAGCGCGGCGCGATGCCCCTGCAGGCGAAGGCCCGCCGCGCC
The DNA here is from genome assembly GCF_900100525.1 of Microbacterium sp. 77mftsu3.1. NCBI lineage: Bacteria > Bacillati > Actinomycetota > Actinomycetes > Micrococcales > Microbacteriaceae > Microbacterium > Microbacterium sp. 77mftsu3.1. Next base: position 397,371 of record NZ_FNCR01000003.1, read on the forward strand.
GTCGGCATCGCCGTCGTGGGCGCCGAGGACAGCGATGCGACGCCTGCCGGCGTCGAGCAGATGCGCCGTCGCCGCCTGTGCGGCCTCGGCGTTCCGCATCGTGACGTGGTCCAGCGGTGCGTCGAACACCCGCTCCCCGAGCAACACGGTCGGGTACGTCTCCGGGCGCGCGGCGAGGTCCGCCGCATCCAGGCCCAACGGACTCATGATCAAGCCGTCGGTGAGACCGAGGCGGGGGCTCCGCAGCAGCTCGCGCTCACGCTCCCGCCCGCCGCCGGTCTGCTCGACCAGGACGACCACGCCGCGCTCCTCGGCTCGTGCGATGACCATGCCGGCGAGCTCGGCGAAGTAGCTGAGCGCGAGATCGGGGACGGCGAGGGCGATGGCGCCCGTCCGGCCGCTGCGGAGGTTCCGCGCCGTAAGGTTCGGCGTGTATCCGAGCTCGGCGACCGCTCGCTCGACGTTCCGGCGGGTCTCGGGTCGGACATGGGGGTGACCGTTGATGACGTTCGAGACCGTCTTGATCGATACACCCGCCAGCCGCGCGACGTCGTGCAGTGTCGGTGTCATCCGGCCCTCCTGGGCGTCACTGTACCGCGCGCGCAACCCCCGCGCGGACCGGCGGCGGCGTCACTACGCTGGCGCGATGAGCTCCTCAACCAAGACCGCAGCACACGGCGCGAAAAACAGCAGGGCGGTGCACGTGCTCGCACGAGCGGGCTTCGCAGCGAGCGGCGTGGTCCACATCATCGTCGGCCTCATCGCCGTCTCCCTCGCCCTGGGACTCTCCGGCGGAGGGCAGGCCGACCAGTCGGGAGCCCTCGCCCAGCTCGCGGCCGCCCCCGGGGGCGTGTTCCTGCTCTGGGGCGCCACGATCGGCCTCGCCGCCCTGGGGCTCTGGCATCTGTTGAGCGCCTTCCTCGACCGGAGTGCCTCCGACGGCAAGGAGCGCGCAGTCCACATCGTGAAGAACGCGTCGAAGGGCGTCGTCTACCTCGTCATCGCGTTCAGCGCGGGCACCTTCGCGGCCGGCGGATCCACGAGTTCGGCCGGGTCGACCCGCTCGCTCACCGCGGATCTCCTCTCGACCCCGGGCGGCGTGTTCCTCGTCGTCGCGATCGGCCTCGTCGTCATCGGCATCGCCGGGTACCTCGTCTTCAAGGGCGCGACCCGCCGTTTCGAGCGCGACCTGTCCCTGCCGTCGGGCACGGCGGGCCGGGGCGTCCGGATCCTGGGCACGGTCGGATACATCGCCCGTGGCGTCGCATTCGCCGGCGTCGGCGTGCTGTTCCTGGTCGGCGCGGCGACGAACGACCCCGAGAAGTCGACCGGTCTCGACGGAGCGCTGCGGTCGTTCGCCGAGCTCCCCGCGGGCAAGATCCTCCTCGTCCTCATCGGTGCGGGCTGGATCGCGTACGGCGTCTACGCCTTCTTCCGCGCCCGCTACACCCGCCTATGACGTGCGGTCGTCGAACCTTCCGCACAACGGCGCCCGCGCGGGCCAGGATGGGGTCATGCATCTGCCCTCGCTCGCCGACCTCCGCGCGAGCGCGCGCGTCGTTTCGCTCCCGCTCCACACCCGGTTCCGCGGCATCGACATCCGTGAGGCAATGCTCTTCGAAGGCCCCGAAGGGTGGACCGAGTTCTCGCCGTTCACCGAGTACGGCGATGTCGAGTCGGCGTCGTGGCTCGCCGCGGCGATCGAATTCGGCTGGCAGCCGACCCCGGCAGCGCTGCGCGACCAGATCGGGGTGAACGCGACGGTGCCGGCGGTGGCCGCGGCATCCGTCCCCGATGTCCTGGCGCGATTCGACGGATGCCGGACTGCGAAGGTCAAGGTCGCCGAGCCCGGTCAGGTGCTGGCCGACGACGTCGCGCGGGTGCGCGCCGTCCGCGAGGCGATGGGTCCTGAGGGGCGCATCCGCATCGACGCCAACGGCGGGTGGAACCTGGACGAGGCGGAGCACGCCGTCCACTCGCTCGCGGCGTTCGACCTCGAGTACGTGGAACAGCCCTGCGCGACGGTGGCCGAGCTCGCCGAGCTGCGCGGACGCATCCGGTACATGGACATCCCGGTCGCCGCCGATGAGAGCGTGCGCAAGGCCGACGACCCGGTCGCCGTCGCCCGGGCCGGCGCGGCCGACCTGCTCGTGATCAAGGCGCAGCCGCTCGGCGGGGTGCGGCGGGCCCTGTCGGTCGTCGCCGAAGCGGGGCTCCCCGCCGTCGTGTCGAGCGCCCTCGACACTTCGGTCGGCCTCGCCATGGGGGTCGCCCTGGCGGCATCCCTCCCCGGGCTGGACGTCGACTGCGGATTGGGGACCGCGTCGCTCCTCGCGGCGGACGTCACCGGCGAGCCGCTGCGGCCCGAGGGCGGGATGCTGCCCGTCCGCCGCGTCGTGCCCGATGCCGCGCTGCTCGACGCGCACGCCGCGACGCGGGAGCGCCGGGACTGGTGGCTCGCCCGCCTGGAGCGGTGCCACGCGGTCCTGCAGGCCGGCTGACGATCCCCAGGAGACCCGGGTCAGCCGACGAGGAGCGGCACGAGCTGCTCGAGCCGCGACTGCATGGCCCGGTTCGCCTGACGCTCCGACAGCCGCTCGAGCGCGGCTTGCACGCTGCACTGCTCCGAGACGTCGAGGAGCAGTTGGGCGGCGTCGGCGACCGTCATCCGCAGGGGCAGTCCATGCCGTTCGCTCACGTCGCCGACGATCGTCTCGATGCGTCGCAGCATCTGCGCGCGCCACGAGAGGAACGCCTCCGCCAGGCGCGGGTCGCGGAGCGCCTGCGTGCGGACCTCGCTGAGCAGCTGCGGCTCCATCCGCTCGGACAGTGACATCGCGGCGATCTGACGGACGAGATCGACCACGTCGCCGCCGCCCGAGAGCGTCTTGACGCGCACCGACACCTCGTCGAGCTTGTCCTCGGACAGCTGCGTGATGAGGGCGAGGAAGAGCTCGTCCTTCGACTCGAAGTTGGAGTAGAACGCGCCCCGCGTGAATCCCGCGCGCTCGCAGATCATCTCGACGGATGCCGCATCGAGCCCGACCTCGGCGAACACCTCGTGTGCGGCTTCGAGCAGGCGCGCACGCGTGTTCTCGCGACTTCGCGCCATCTCACACCCGCCCTTCAGGATTGGGAGCTGTATTCGGGTCTACGATACACATGTGTATTGGATACAGCGCTGTATCGAAACCGTCCGACTCTAATCCAGGAGCGCCTGTGTCCACCATCCTCTTCACCCTCGGCCGATGGGCCTACCGGCACTCGTGGCGCGTGCTGATCGCCTGGATCCTGCTGCTCGGCATCATCGGCGGCGGTGTCGCCCTCTTCATGAAGGGCACCGACAATTCGTTCACGATCCCCGGGACCGAGGCGCAGCAGGGACTCGAGCTGCTGAACCGCACATTCCCGCAGGCCAGCGGGGCGAGCGCCCAGCTCATCGTCGTCGCTCCCGACGGCGAGACGGTCGAGGATCAGCCGCTCCGCGGCGAGATCGACGACCTGGTCACCCGGCTCGGCGACATCGACGGCGTCACCTCGGCGACCTCCCCCTTCGACGAGATGGTCACCGGCCTCGTGTCGGACGACGACCGCGCCGCGCTCGTGCAGATGCAGTTCGACGGTACGTCCACCGAGGTCAGCCACGCGACCGTCGACGCCGTCGAGAAGGCCGCCGCCGACTTCCACGCGAACCTGCCCGACGGCGCGCAGTCCGCGCTCGGCGGCGACCTCTTCGCGGCATCCATCCCGGCGCTGTCGATCGTCGAGGTCGTCGGCGTGCTCGTCGCGCTGTTCGTCCTGATCGTGACGTTCCGCTCGTTCGCCGTCGCCTGGTTCCCGCTCGTCAGCGCTCTGATCGGCGTCGGACTCGCGATCGCCCTCATCTTCCTCGCAACCGCGGTGACGACGATCTCCGCCACGACACCCATGCTCGCCGTCATGCTCGGCCTCGCCGTCGGGATCGACTACGCGCTGTTCATCGTGTCGCGACATCAGGACCAGGTCCGCGCCGGCATGGATCCCGAGGAGTCCGCCGCCCGTGCCGTCGGCACCGCCGGATCGGCCGTCGTCTTCGCCGGAGTGACGGTCATGATCGCCCTCGTGGGACTCAGCATCGCCGGCATCCCGTTCCTGTCGACGATGGGCATCGCGGCTGCCGTCGCCGTCGCGGTCGCGGTCGCCGTCGCGATCAGCCTCACCCCGGCACTCCTCGGATTCGCGAAGGGTCGCGTCGTCGGCTGGGGCGGGGGGATGCTGCAGCGCGGCGTCCCGACCCGCCGTCGCCGCGCGGCCGAGGTCGCCGCAGCGGCGACCGAGGGTGACGACGCCGCACCCGAGCCCGAGCCGGCACCCGCCGCCGGGCCGGTGGCCCCCGCGCGACCCAACCGCTGGGTGATGCTCGTGACGCGGCATCCGATCATCGCGACCGTCGCCGTGGTCGTCGGACTCGGCATCATGGCCATCCCGTCGGCGAGCCTCCACCTCGCGCTGCCGAACGCCGGTGTCCAGCCGCCGTCGAGTCAGGCGCGCCAGGCGTACGACCTGAACGCCGAGTACTTCGGCGCGGGGTCTAACGGTCCCCTCGTCATGGCCGGCACGATCGTCACCTCGACCGATCCGCTCGGCCTCATGGACGACCTCAAGAAGGAGGTCGAGGCGATCCCCGGCGTGAAGCGCGTCGCCCTCGCCACCCCCAACGCCACCGCCGACACCGGTCTCATCCAGATCGTGCCGACCACGGCACCCGACGATCCGGCGACCGCCGACCTCGTGCGCGAGCTCCGCTCGCACCACGACGAGTGGCAGGACGAGTACGGCGTCGACCTCAAGGTCACCGGCTACACCGCCGTCGGCATCGACGTCTCCGACCGGCTCGGGGCCGCACTGCTGCCCTTCGGCATCTTCGTCGTCGGCCTGTCCTTCATCCTCCTGATGATCGTGTTCCGCTCGATCTGGGTGCCGCTGAAGGCGACGCTCGGCTACCTGCTGTCGATCCTCGCCGCGTTCGGCGCCGTCGCCGCGGTGTTCGAATGGGGCTGGCTCGCCGACGCCCTGCACGTGACGCGCACCGGCCCCGTGATCAGCTTCATGCCGATCATCCTCATGGGCGTGCTGTTCGGACTCGCCATGGACTACGAGGTGTTCCTCGTCTCGCGCATGCGCGAGGACTTCGTCCACGCGGTGCGCGCCCGAGGCGGACGCGCGAACCGCGAGACCGCGGTCGCGGCCGTCCGCAGCGGTTTCACCGCCTCGGCCCGCGTCGTCGTCGCAGCGGCCGTCATCATGTTCGCCGTCTTCGCCGCCTTCGTCCCCGAAGGCGACAGTTCGATCAAACCGATCGCCCTGGGCCTCGCCGTGGGCATCGCCGTCGACGCCTTCCTCGTCCGCATGACCCTGACCCCGGCGGTCATGGCCCTGCTGGGCGACAAGGCCTGGTGGATGCCGCGCTGGCTCGAGCGGCTGCTCCCCAAGGTCGACATCGAGGGCGAAGCGGTCGAGCACGAGCGCGCACACGCCGACTGGCCCGAGCCCGACTGGAACGGTGCCCTCGCGGCCGACGACCTCGAGGTGCGGGCCGAGTCGGCCGACACCGACGTCGTGCTCTTCTCCGGCGCGCACGCCCGCGTCGCGGACGGCGGCACGCTGCTCGTGACGGCAGCCGATCCGCACGCGTCCCGCGCCTTCCTGCTGACCGTGGCGGGGCGCATCGCCCCGACCTCCGGCCTGCTGCGCGTCTCCGGTCACCTGCTCCCCGGGCGCGCCGCATGGGTGAGAGCCCATGTTTCCGTCGCCGAGCTGACCGGCTCGGAGTCGCCGCTCGCCGACCTGCGGCGAGCCCTCGCCGGCCGCACCCGGTTCGTCACGATCATCGGTCTCGACGCCCTCACCGGAGCCGACCGCGATCAGGCCGCCGCCCTCCTCCGCGACGCATCGAACGCCGTCGCCGCGAAGGCCGGGCAGCTCACCGTCGCGGCCTCGGCCCGCGACCTCGGCGCCGCCCGCGAGCTGCTCGCCGACGCCTACCGCCCGAAACCCGACACCCTGCGTCTTGACACCTCCGCCGCCCTCGACGCCGACACCCCCACCCAGGTGATCCCCTCATGACTCTCCCCATCGAACGCGCGCAGACCCGGCGCCCCATCTCGTGGCTCACCCTCCTGGGTGTGCTCCTGCTGCCGGCCGTCATCGGCGGCATCCTCGTCGCTGCCCTCTACAACCCCACCGAGCGGCTCGACGCACTGAACACCGCGATCGTGAACAACGACAAGTCGGTGGAGGTGAACGGCCAGACCACACCTCTCGGCCGTCTGCTGACGGCGGGCCTCGTCGAGGGCTCCGACGACCTGGACAGCAACCTCACGTGGACGATCTCCAACTCGGATGACGCGAAGGAAGGGCTCGAGGACGGCACGTACGACGCGATCGTCACCATCCCGAAGAACTTCTCCGCCGCGGCGACCTCGACCGCTCCCGGCAAGACGCCCGAGCGCGCGACGATCGAACTGACGTCGTCGCCCGACTCGCGCATCGTCGACGAAGCCATCACGTCGCAAGTGACCTCGACCGCGGCATCCGTCCTCGGAGAGCGGCTCACGAGCGGCTACCTCGAGAACGTGTTCCTCGGCTTCACGACGCTCGGCGAGCAGCTGGGCAAGGCGGCCGACGGGGCGACCCAACTCACCGACGGCGCCCAGAGCGCCGCCGACGGTGCTGCCCAGCTCGCCGACGGCGCGTCGACCGCGTCCGACGGTGGGTACTCCCTGGCCGACGGCATCCGCAAGCTGCAGACCGGTGCTGACGGCATCGCGAGCGGCGCCGACGCGATCTCCACCGGCGCGTCGGGCCTCGCCACCGGCGCCCACCAGCTCGCCGACGGCGCAGGCGCCGCGGCCGACGGGCTCGACACTCTCGCGGGTGGCGCGGACCAGCTCGCGGACGGCGCTGCCGCCACCTCGCGCGGTCTCGACGAGTGGTCCGCGGGCGCGCGACCGATCGCCGACGGCACGAAGGAGCTCGCCGACGGCCTGGCCAAGGCCGCCGAGCAGACCGCCGCAATCCCCGCGATTCCGTCGGAACTCGTCGACGGGGTGAAGGCCCTCACCGCCAACGGCGAGCAGAACAGCCAGGCCGTGACATCCATCGTCGACGCCCTGTCGTCCGCCGCGAAGGCGTGCGTCCCTGCGCAGGCGGGCACCGCACTGTGCGACCAGTTGACGGCTGCCGCGGCCCAGGCGACCAAGGCGCTGCCCCAGCTGCAGAACACCGTGGGTGACTCGGAGCAGCTGGCGAAGGACCTCGACGCGCTGGCGAACTTCGGCCCGAACCTGAGCGAGGGTCTCAGCACGTCGGCCGCCGCCGCGAAGAAGCTCGCCGGCGGAATGGATCAGCTCGCCGACGGGGCCGACAAGCTCGCCACCGGCGCGGGCGGGCTCTCGACCGGCGCCTCGGGCCTCGCGGACGGCGCGGGCGCGGCGGCGACCGGCGTGCGGCAGCTCGCCGGCGGTGCCGACAAGCTCGCGGGTGGAGCCGACAAGCTCTCGTCCGGCGCAGGCCAGCTCGCGACCGGTGCGCAGGCCCTCGCCACCGGCGCCGGCACCGCCGCGGACGGCTCGGACCAGCTCGCGGACGGCGTCGGCTCGCTCGCCGATGGCGCCGGCGAACTGTCGACGGGTGTCGGCAAGCTCGCCGACGGCACCGGCGACCTCGCGACCGGTCTCGACAAGGCCGTCGACGGCGTCCCGAGCTACACGAAGTCCCAGGCGGCGGACCTCGCGTCGATCGTCGCGAACCCCGTCGTCGCCGAAGGCGCGGGCACCTCGCTGTTCGGCGCCTCCGCCGTCCCGCTGCTCGCGACCCTCGCGCTCTGGTTCGGTGGGCTGGCGTCGTTCATCGTGCTTCGCGCCGTCCCCCGCGCCGCACTCACGTCGCGCCGCTCCTCCGCCGCACTCGCGCTGCGCGCCCTCGCCCCCGGAGCGCTGCTCGGCGCCCTGCAGGGCGTCCTGGTGGCCACCGTCGTCCAGCTCGCCGCGGGCTACGACTGGGGCGCCTGGTGGCTCTTCGCCGCGATGTGCGTGCTCGCCGGAGTCGCGTTCGCGGCGGTCAACCACGCCCTCGTCGCGCTGTTCGGCGGCATCGGACGGTGGGTCTCGGCGCTCGTCGGAGTCATGGCCCTCGCCACCGGCATCGTCTCGACGGTTCCCGGCACGCTCCTCGACGTGGCCGGCCTCCTGCCGACCGCCCCGGCCTACACGGCCATGCTGGCCGCATTGACGGATGCCGGGGGCGGCGCACCCGCAGCCATGGGACTCGTCCTTTGGACGCTGGTCGCGATCGGCGCCGGCATCCTCGCCGTCACCCGACACCGCTCCACGTCGGCCCGGGCCGTCCTCACCCAGCCCGCCTGAGCCGGACGCGGCGTCGGGCCCGCAGGGCTCGGCGCCGCCCGGCCGACGGTAGCCCGCGACTCAGCCGGCGAGGCGGATCGTCGTCGTCATGACGAGTTCGAGGCCGCCCGGGACCTCGGTCAACGCGAGCGCCACGGTGATCGCCTCGATGCCCGCCAGGGATGTCAGATGCGTCCCGCCGCACGGCAGTTCGACGGCGCCCTCGGGCAGCTCGCAGCGCCAGGTACGTCGGCCCGCAAGCGTGTGGTCGTCGCGATGGATGCCGATGGCTCCCGGCGCGCCCGCCCACTCGGCGAGGGTCGCGTCGGCGCGCGCCTCGACGGCTCGAAGGTCAGCCAGCGCAGCGGGGTCGAACCCCTTCTTCCGCAGCGACTTGCCGATGCGGTAGACGTCGGTGGAGCCGTACGGGGTGATGCGGGACGTCTGGATGGCGAGCATGTCGAACGCGGGACGACCCGCGGCATCCGTCGGCACCTGCTTCGTCCAGGCGTCCTCGAGCGCGGCGTCCAGGGCGAGGGATGCCAGGTGGCAGGCGGTGTGCCCGGCGGACAGCGCAGCGCGCAGCTCGGGGTCGACGTGAGCGGCGACGCTCTCCCCGACGGCGGGCGCGGCCCCCTCGACGACGTGGACGACGACGAAGGTCCACCCTTCCGTCCCCATGCGGACGGGCAGGTCGGGGCCGATGACGAGCGCGCCGTCGTGGATGCCGCCCGTCAGCGTCGCGAGCACCGGCACGTCGCCCGCGGCCGTCCGCAGCACCCCGATGTCGGCGGGCTGGTCGGGCCACGCCGTGTCGACGGGGTGGAACGGGGTGCGGTCGAGCACGACTCCGGAACGCCCGTCGGGCAACGGCGCGATGTGGACGACGTCGGCCGTTCCCGTGAGCTCCCCATCGGGGTAGGTCACGACGGTGGCGGGGATGACGGTCACGGGATCAGCTGGGCAGGCCGCTGTAGGAGTGCAGCCCCTGGAAGAACTGGTTCACGATCGTGAAGTTGAACAGCACGGCGGTGAACCCGACGATCGACAACCAGGCCGACCGCGTCCCCCGCCACCCGCGGGTCGCCCGCGCGTGGATGTAGCCGGCGTAGACCACCCAGATCACGAAGGTCCAGACTTCCTTGGTGTCGAAGCCCCAGTAGCGGCCCCACGCGTCGTTCGCCCAGATCGCCCCGGCGATGAGGGTGAAGGTCCAGAGGACGAAGCCGATGATCGCGAAGCGGTAGGCGAGGGACTCGAGCACCTCGGCGCTGGGCAGCGTCCGCAGGAACGGCAGCCGGGTGCGGGGTGCGGCATCCGACCCGACGGCCGCGAGAGCGATGCGCTCCCGTCGCGACTGGAGGAGCTGCACGATCGACAGGGCGAACGCGAGTGCGAAGAAGGCCGACGCGAGCGAGGCGACGAAGACGTGGATGACGAGCCAGACGCTCTTCAGCGGGTCCGACAGCGGGACGACCTCGACGTAGTAGGCCAGGGCGGCACCGCCGAGGAGGATGACGATGAGGCCGTTGATGAAGGCGCCGAGGAAGCGGAGGTCGTACTTCACGAGCACGGTGAGGAACACCATCACGACGAGCATCGTGCCGGTGAGGGCGAACTCGTAGTTGTTCGACCACGGCACACGGCCGGCGGCGATGCCGCGGGTGACGTCAGCGCCAACGTGGAAGAGGAAGCCGATCATCGTCAGCACGACGCCGAGGCGCGCGAACAGGTAGCGGCCGCGCTTCGACGGCGCGGCTTCGAGGGCGACCTTGGCGGCCGCCTCCTCGGCGTGGATCTCGTCGATAGTCTGACCACCGCCGCCGGCCGCGACGAGCGTGCGCGCCTTCGCGTCCTGCGCCTTGATGGCCAGCTCGGAACGGCGCGCGAGGTCGACGGTGAACGCGAGGAAGCCGAGCGTGTAGATCGCGATCGCGGTCCACAGCAGCAGCACGGAGATGTCATCGAACGACATGAGGGTCCTCCGGAGGAGATGGGTGGGTTCAGTTTACGTTCGCGGGGACGGCCGGGGCGGATGCCGGTTCGTCATCGAGCACCCTGCCGTGCCGCCGGGCGAGATCGGCGACCGCGATCGCGATCGCAGGATCCTCGCCGCGGGCCAGTCCCGCGTACTCGAGCGTCACGGCGTCGCCGTCCGGGGTCGCCTTCACCCACATGCGTCGGCGCGGGACGAACAGGGCCGTGAAGAGACCGACCATCGCGAGGATCGCGAACGCGAGCACCCACGGGGCGCTCGAGTCGTTGTGGATCGACAGCGAGACGTAGCGCTTCACCGACTCCGCGGCGCCGTTCTTCGTCTCGTCCTCGAAGGTCACGCTGCCGCGGCCGCCCGGCAGCTGGACGGTCTGCCCCGGCGAGAGCTCGAGCGACGGGGTGTCGGCGTTGCGCCCGGCGATCTCGGTCATGCCGTCGGTGTCGAGCGCATAGACGGAGCGCGCATCGCCGTTGTCGATGCCGAGGTCACCCTCGTAGACGAAGAACGTCAGGCGCGGGTCGACGAGGTCGCCGTACGCCGAGGTGAGGGCGCCGCTCTGGAGCGTGGCGACCGTCGGGTAGAAGAAGCCGACGAGGCCGAGCTGCTCACCGCCGGTGTCGGGGATCTTGACGACGCCCGACGAGGTCATCGTGGGGCTCTGCGGCAGGAACGGCACCGACTCGCTGAAGACGACGTCGCCCGAGCCGTTGCGGACGGTGATCGTCGGAGCGTAGCCGTTGCCCATGAGGTAGACACGGTCGCCCGCCATGGTGATCGGGTGGTTCACCTCGATGACCTGATCCTCGGCCTTCTGCCCGGGGAAGCGCGTCGTCACGTGAGCGGCGAAGTCGCCCGCCTGCCCCGACGGCGGCGGCGCGTAGGTCACGTCGAAGCGGTCGAGGGTGATGGAGTACGGCGTCAGCGCCTCGGTGTCGACGAAACGGCCCGGGTTGAAAGAGGTGTAGCCGAGGCCGAGCGAGTTGACGAAGCCGTCGCCCTCGGTGATGACCGTCTGACCGGTGTAGGTGAACCCGCCGCCGATGCCGACCGAGAGGAGCACTCCCACCAGGGCGCCGTGGAAGATCAGGTTGCCGGTCTCGCGGAGGTAGCCGCGTTCGGCGGAGACCGAGGCGACGCCGTTCCGGTCGTACCGCTCGACGCGGTAACGGGCCGAGCGCAGCTGCGCCTCGGCGAGGTCGACCGCGTGCGCCGCGTGACCCGCGGCATCCTCACCCTCGGGAACGGCGACGCGCGACTCGACGTGGTCGTCCAGGCGGGACAGGCGCGCGGGGGTGCGCGGCGGGCGGGCGCGCAACGCCTTCCAGTGGTGCTTGGTGCGCGGCAGCACGCAGCCGATGAGGGAGATGAACAGGAGGATGTAGATCGCCGAGAACCACACCGACGAGTAGACGTCGAAGAGCTGGAGCGTCTCGAAGGTCGGGTAGAGGTCGGGGTTGGTGGCCCGCCACTGGGTGACGCCGTTCGGGTCGGCGCTGCGCTGCGGCACGAGCGATCCCGGGATCGCCGCGATGGCGAGCAGCAGCAGCAGCACGAGGGCCGTCCGCATGCTCGTCAGCTGCCGCCAGCCCCACCGCAGCCAGCCGACGATGCCGAGCACGGGCTGAGTCGGCGAGCCGTCGTCGGCCGCGCCCCGCTCGCCCGTCTTGTCGAGGTGGTCGCTCGGTCGGAGCGGTCCGTCGACGGCCGTCGCGCCGGAACGGTCAGAAGAAGGTCGGGACACCACCGATCACCCCCTGGAAGTTCGAGATGAGCGTCGTCCACACTCCGGTCACCATGAGGACCCCGAGCGCGACCAGCAGGACGCCACCGACGATGTTGACCGTCCGGATGTGGCGGCGCACGAACGAGACGGAGCGTGTCGCCCAGCCCGCGCCGAGCGCGAGGAGGACGAACGGGAGCCCGAGTCCGAGGGAGTAGGCGACCGCCAGCGTCCCGGCCCGGAGGGGGTCCGCCTGGCTGTAGGCCATCGTCAGGATCGCCGCGAGCGTGGGGCCGATGCACGGCGCCCAGCCGATCCCCATGGCGACACCCAGCAGCGGGGCGCCGAGGATGCCGAGGTTCTGCGTGAGCTGCGGACGATAGATCTTCTGCGCGAAGCCGAAGACGCCGACGAAGACCAGTCCGAGCGCGATCACGACGAGACCCAGGATGCGGGTGATGAGGTCCTGGTACTCGATGAAGAGACGTCCGAGGGTACCGGCGAACACGCCCATCATCAGGAAGATGACGGTGAACCCGGCGATGAAGAGGGCGACCCCGAGCAGGAGGCGTCCGCGGGCCGGCGCATCGACGCGGGTCCGCGTCGCGGCTCCCGCCGGGGCGGTGGCGGCGGCATCCGTCGATGTCACCCGTGAGGCGCGAGGGGTCATCGCCCCGCCGAGGAAGCCGAGGTACCCGGGGACGAGCGGCAGCACGCACGGCGAGAGGAAGGAGACGAGTCCGGCAAGGGCCGCGATCGGGATCGCGATCCACAGCGACCCGTCGACCACGATTGAACCGGGGTTCATCCCTTCTCCGCCAGGGTGTCGTCGACGAGCTCGCGGAGCGTGGTCGCATCGGGCAGCTGACCGAACAGTCGTGCGGCCACCCGGCCCTTGCGGTCGACGACGAGCGTCGTCGGTGCCGCCTGGAGCGAGGTCCAGTCCGCGAATGCGAGCTTCAGGTCGACGTCGCCACGGGCGAGGATCGACGGGTAGGTGATCTTGTACGTCTCGTCGAAGGAGGTCGCCTGCTCAGGACCGTCGTAGATGTTGACGCCGAGGAAATGGGCTCCGTCGCCCTTCGTGTCCTGATAGGTCTGCTCGAGGACGGGTGCCTCCGCCCGGCACGGACCGCAGGCGGCGTACCAGAAGTTGAGGACGACGACGTCGCCCGCGAAGTCGGTGCTCGAGATCTCCGACCCGTCGGTGCTCGTGCCCGTGAACGACAGGGCGTCCCCGCGCTGAGCGGCGGGGATCGTCTCGACGCGACCGTCGCTCGAGATGAAGCCCTGCGTGTTGCCTTCGCGGTACAGGTCGGAGAGGTTGTCGTTCTCACTCGAACAGGCTGCGAGACCCGCGACGAGCGTCAGAGCCGCGACGGCGGCGAGGATGCGGCGTCTCATACGGCCCCCACGTCCACAGCGCCGGCGGTCGGGGCCGGCTCGGCGTAGTCGACTTCGCGCCAGACGTCGCCGTCGAGCTCGAAGCTCGTGATGCTCGACAGGTCGCACCGGCGGCGACGCGGGTCGTGACGGAGCGGGAGTCCTGCGACGGACAGGTGCGTGATCCAGATCGGGAGCTGGTGCGAGACGATCACCGCGTCGCCCGAGGGCGTGCGGTTCCACGCGTCGCGCATCGCCGCCTGCATGCGCTCGACCACCTCGAGGTAGGCCTCTCCCCAGCTCGGCAGCGCGGGAGTGCGCAGGTGCCACCAGTTGAGCGGGTTGCGCAGTGCGCTCCGCATCCGCTTCCCCTCGAAGACGTTCGTCGGCTCGAGCACACGGGCATCGATCACGGGGGTCAGCCCGAAGAGCTCCGCGATCGGGGCGGCGGATTCGCGGGCCCTCTCGAGCGGGGACGAGACGAGCGACTTGACGGGACGCCCCTGCGCCTTCAGGTGCTCGGCCGCGGCACGGGCCATGTCCTGACCGTCCTCGCTGAGGTGGAAGCCCGGAAGTCGCCCGTACAACACGCGGTCGGGGTTATGGACCTCCCCGTGGCGCACGAGATGGAGGCGGGCGGCAGGCACGCCTTCAGTCTACGTGAGGGGGTCCTATGCAGGGCCTGAGCGCCGGCCGCATGCGGGGCCTCAACCGGCGGCATCCTCCGTCGACTCCCGGCGGTGACGGACGGCAGCGCGGATGCGGATGAACAGGAACCACGCGATGAGGGCGACGACGACGACGATCACGATGTTCTGGAAGACGCCGGCGTACTGCTCGACGATGTGCCAGTTCTCGCCGAGGAAGAATCCCGCGAGCACGAAGATCGAGTTCCAGATGAGACTGCCGGCCGTCGTCAGGAGCCCGAACTTCCACCAGGGCATCTTCGAGACGCCCGCCGGGATCGAGATGAGGCTGCGGAACAGCGGCACCATCCGGCCGAAGAAGACCGCGACCGAGCCGTGCCGCTCGAACCAGGCGACCGTCTTGGTGACGTCCTCCCCCTTCATGAGAGGCAGCTTTTCGGCGACGCGCGTGAGACGCTCCGCGCCGAGCACGCGGCCGAGCACGTAGAGGATGTACGCGCCGGCGAGCGACCCGAAGGTGGTCCAGCCGATCGCTTCGGCGAGGGTGAACGACCCACGCGACGCGGCGAGACCGGCTACGGGTAGCACCGCCTCACTGGGGATCGGCGGGAAGAGGCTCTCGAGGCCGACGGCGATGGCCGCGCCCGCGGGCCCGATCGTCTCCATCAGCATCACGAGCCAGTCGGCCAGGGCCGACAGCCACGACCCGCCACCCGAGGAGGAGGTGGCGGCAATGTTCACAACGGTCATCGGGTGCTCTCTCGCCCTCGGTGATCGGATGCCCGGCCGGGCCCCCCGTCGGGTCAGCCTACGGGGCGGGAGGTTTCGGAACCTGGGCGCCGGGTAGACTCGACCCTCGTGAGTGAACGCACCCTCGTCCAGCAGCTGCAGTCCCGTGAAGACGGCCCCGTCTCGGTCTCCGGATGGGTCGAGACCGTCCGCGACCAGAAGAAGGTGCAGTTCGTCATCCTGCGCGATGAGACGGGCGCCGTGCAGCTCGTCAATCCCGCGACGCGCCCCGCCGAGGACGGCAGTGAGCAGGATGCCGCGGCCCTGGCGCTGACGGACCTCATCTCCAACCTGTCGACCGGCACCTTCCTCACCGCGACCGGTGAGCTCAAGCACGACGAGCGGGTCAAGCTCGGCGGCGTCGAGATCAAGATCGGCGGGCTCGACATCGCGGCCGCCGCTCTGCCCGAGACGCCGATCGCGGCGGACTCCGGCCTCGACAAGCGCATGGACTGGCGCTTCATCGACCTGCGCCAGCGTCGTAACAACCTCGTCTTCCGCATCCAGACGACCCTCGAGCACGCGATGCGCACCTACTGGGTGGAGCGCGACTACATCGAGGTCCACTCCCCCAAGCTCATGGCCTCGCCGTCGGAGTCCAACGCCGAACTCTTCGAGGTGCCCTACTTCGAAGACAAGACGGCCTACCTCGCGCAGAGCCCGCAGTTCTTCAAGCAGATGGCCCAGGTCGCCGGCTTCGGCAAGATCTTCGAGATCGCGCCCGCCTTCCGCGCCGACCCCTCGTTCACCTCGCGCCACGCGACCGAGTTCACCTCGATCGACGCCGAGATCAGCTGGATCGACTCGCACGAGGACGTCGCCCGCATGCAGGAGGAGCTCCTGCAGACCGCGATCCGCGCCGTCGCCGACAAGCACGGCGACGAGATCAAGGCCCTTTTCGACATCGACGTGGTCGTCCCCGAGCTGCCGTTCCCGCGCATCCCGCTCGCCGAGGCGCGCGAGATCGTCGCAGCGCGCGGGTACGAGATCCCCCGCACCGACGGCGACCTCGACCCCGAGGGCGAGCGTCAGATCGCGGCGCACGTGCAGGAGACCTACGGTCACCAGTTCGTCTTCATCACCGATTACCACCCCGAGATCCGCGCGTTCTATCACATGCGTGACGAGGAGACCGGGCTGACGAAGTCGTACGACCTGCTCTTCAACGGCGTCGAGATCACCACCGGCGCGCAGCGCGAGCACCGCGTCGACGTCCTGATCGAGCAGGCCAAGGAGAAGGGTCTCGACCCCGAGCACCTCGACTTCTACCTCGACTTCTTCCGCTTCGGCGCGCCGCCGCACGGCGGCTTCGGCATGGGCCTCGCCCGCGTGCTGATGCTGCTACTCGGCCAGGACTCGATCCGCGAGGTCACGTACCTCTTCCGCGGACCCACGCGCCTCGCCCCGTAACACGGCACCCCGCACTCTCGGCAACCGCTCGGCTCCGGCCGGGCGGTTGTCGTATGGTGGCTGACTCTCCGACGGAAGGATCAGCGGTATGTGGGATGGATGGGTGGACTTCGGGATCGCGGTCGTCGTCGGTATCGGCGTCGCGATCGTCGTCGCCGTCATCGCGACGATCGTGCTGGCGGTCGTCGCGCGTCGCCGGCGATGGGCGGGGGTCCTGAGCCGGCAGTCCCGCGCTCCGTTCCGGCTGCTGCTGCTCGTGGTCGCGCTCTGGGTCGCCGTCCGGGTGGCATTCCCCGACGAGACGTGGCGCGGCATCCTGGGCCAGATCCTGACGATCCTCATCATCGCGGCGAGCGCGTGGCTGCTGGCCTCGCTGGTCGTCGTCGCCACCGACGTGGCGCTCGGGCGGTACCGCATCGACGTGCCCGACAACCGGGTGGCCCGCCGCATCCGCACGCAGACCCTCGTCGTCCGGCGTCTGGCGATCGCGATCATCGTCATCATCGGGATCGGCGCCGTGCTCCTGACGTTCGACTCGGTCCGCGCGATCGGGGCGAGCGTGCTCGCGTCCGCGGGCATCGCCTCGATCGTCGCGGGCCTCGCCGCGCAGTCCGTGCTCGCCAACGTGTTCGCGGGTCTGCAGATCGTCTTCAGCGACGCCCTCCGGGTCGATGACGTCGTGGTCGCCGACGGCGAGTGGGGCCGAGTCGGCGAGATCACCCTGAGCTACGTCGTCCTCGACCTGTGGGACGACCGACGCCTGGTCCTGCCGTGCACGTACTTCACGACGACCCCCTTCGAGAACTGGACTCGCAAGGGATCGGAGCTCCTCGGCGCCGTCGAGATGGACCTCGACTGGAACGTCTCGCCCGCCCTCATGCGCGCGCACCTGCGGCAGGTCCTCGAGCGCACCGACTTGTGGGACGGACGGACGTCGGTCCTGCAGGTGACGGATGCCGTCGCCGGCTACGTCCGCGTCCGCATCCTCGTCACGGCGAAGGATGCACCGACCCTGTTCGACCTCCGCTGCCTCGTCCGCGAGGCCATGGTCGCGTGGGTGCAGGAATCGATGCCGCAGGCCCTGCCGGTCCAGCGCGTCCTGATGACGGATGCCGCAGCCCCCGCACCCCGGACGCCCACCGACCCGACGCCCACCGGTGACGGACTGTTCACGGGCAGCGCCGAGGCCGAGCGACGCGCGAGCACCTTCACGAACGCGATCCCGATCCTGCGGGACGACGACGCGGAGCCGTCGACGTAACGTCACCGACCGTTCACGCATCGGGAGTCCTCGGGTCATCGGCCGGACGTAGCTTCCCCTCGTTCCCCCCGGCGCCCCGCATCCGCGGACGCCGGAACACCCGAGAGGAAACGCATGTCCCGCATGTCCCGGCGGCGAGCCGTCACGCTCGCCCTCACCACCATCGCCGCGCTGTCCCTGGCCGGCTGCGCCGGTGCCACCGGCGCCGAGAACGCCTCCGGCGCCAAGCCCGCCGCGGCGACCGCGAAGAGCGTCAGCGACCTCGGCGGCTTCGACAAGCTCGAGGCGGCGGCCAAGGCCGAGGGCGCCCTGAACGTCATCGCCCTCCCCCGCGACTGGGCCAACTACGGCGAGATCCTCGACCTGTTCACCAAGCGCTACCCCGAGATCACCGTCACCGAGCAGTCGCCCGACTTCTCGAGCGCCGAGGAGATCACCGCGGCCAAGACCAACGAGGGCCTCGACACCGCGCCCGACGTGTTCGACCTGGGCCTGACCGTCGCCCTCCAGAACACCGACCGCTTCGCGCCGTACAAGGTCCAGACCTGGGACGACATCCCTGCGGAGCTGAAGGAGTCGACGGGCCTGTTCGTCGGCGACTACGGCGGGTACATGTCGGTCGGGTACGACTCCTCGAAGTTCGCCGCGCCGACGCAGCTCAGCGACCTGCTGAGCTCGGAGTTCCGCGGCTCGGTCGCCATCAACGGCGACCCGACGCAGGCCGGTGCCGCCTTCGCCGCCGTCGGGCTCGCTACCGTGCAGTCCGGCGGGTCGCTCGACGACTTCCAGCCGGGGATCGACTTCTTCTCGAAGCTCGACAAGGCCGGCAATATGCTGAAGCTCGACGTCACGAGCGCCACCGTCGCGAGCGGTGAGACGCCCGTCGTCTTCGACTGGGACTACCTGAACTCGGCGCACTCCGCCGACGTCCCCACCTGGAAGACGGTCGTGTTCGACGGCGTGGGCTATGCCGGCTACTACAACCAGGCCATCAACGCCGACGCCCCCCACCCCGCCGCCGCGCGGCTGTGGGAGGAGTTCCTCTACAGCGACGAGGTGCAGAACCTCTGGCTCAAGGGCGGGGCACGTCCCGTCCGCATGGAGGCGATGACGAAGGCCGGCACGATCGACGCCGACCTCGCCGCGAAGCTCCCGAAGGCCCCCGCCGACACGGTCGTCCCCAGCGAGGATCAGTCGACCGAGGCCGGCACGCTCCTCGGCAAGGAATGGGCGGCCGCGGTCCAGTGACCGCTGTTGCCCCCGCGGGGAGCCCGGTCACGGGCTCCCCGCTCCCCCGCTCGCGGCGGATCGGATGGTCATGGCTGGGCCTCGTCCCCTTCCTCGCCTACCTCGCCCTGTTCCTCCTCCTCCCCACCGTCCTCGCCGTCGTCACGGGCTTCCAGGACGGCACCGGGGCGTTCACGTGGGACAACCTGACCGCCCTCGTCGATCCGGTGATCACCGAGACGTTCTGGAACTCGACCTGGGTCTCGCTGCTCACCGCGGCCATCGGCGCGATCGTGGGATCGCTCGTCTGCTTCGCTCTGCTGGGGCTGCCCGAGACCGGAGTGATCCGCGCCGCGGTGGATGCGGCATCCGGTGTCCTCGCGCAGTTCGGCGGCGTCATGCTCGCCTTCGTGATGGTCGCGACGCTCGGCACGCAGGGTGTCATCACCCGCCTGATCGCCGGCGCTCTGGGAATCGACATCTTCGCGGACGGCGCCTGGATCTACGGACTGCCGGGCCTCATCCCCGCGTACATCATCTTCCAGGTGCCGCTCATGGTCCTCACGTTCATGCCGGCCCTCGCCGCCCTCCGCCCCCAGTGGGCCGAAGCGCACATGACCCTCGGCGGCACGCGCGCCGGCTTCTGGGCACACGTCGGCTTCCCCGTCCTCGCCCCCTCGTTCCTCGCGAGCTTCCTCCTGCTGTTCACGAACGCGTTCTCGTCCTACGCGACGGCAGCCGCACTCGCCAGCCAGGGCTCGTCGATCGTGCCGCTGCAGATCCGCACCGCGCTCACGAGCGAGACCGTGCTCGGCCGCGAGAACCTCGCGGGGTCGCTCGCGCTCGGCATGATCCTGGTCGTCGCGGCGGCGATGGTCGTCTACAACCTGGTCCAGCGGCGGGCCTCGAGGTGGCAGGCATGACCCGCTCGCCCCTCGCCCCCTCCCGGGCGACACGGTGGACCATCGGCATCCTCGTCGGAGCGGTGTTCGCTGTCCCGTTCGCAGCGACCCTGCTGTTCACCCTGACCGCCGCCGACGGCAGCCTGACGCTCGACCGCTGGACCGCGCTGTTTGACCCGGCCCGCGCCGCGGCCTACGTGCCCGTCTGGGCGGGCCTGGTCAACTCCCTCGTCCTCGCGGTGGTGACGGTCGCGATCGTCCTCGTCGTCCTCGCGCCCACGATGGTGCTCGTCGCCCTGCGCTACCCCGCTCTCCGACGGGTGTTCGAGTTCTTCGCCCTGCTGCCGATCACCATCCCGGCCATCGTCCTGGTGGTCGGTCTGGCACCCATCTACCTCGCGATCGGCAGGACGTTCGGCACCGGGACGTGGAGTCTCGCCTTCGCCTACGGCATCATCGTCCTCCCCTTCGCCTACCGGTCGATCCAGGCCTCGATCGACGCCGTCGACCTTCGGACGCTCGCCGAGGCGGCGCGCACGCTCGGCGCGAGCTGGCCGGCGGTCCTGATCCGCGTCATCGCGCCGAACCTGCGGCAGGGGCTGCTGGCGGCATCCCTCATGACGGTCGCCGTCGTCCTCGGCGAGTTCACGATCGCCTCGCTGCTGAACCGGCAGGTGCTGCAGACGGGACTCGTCCTCGTCAACAAGCAGGATGCCTGGGCCTCCGCGATCTTCACCCTGCTGGCGCTCGCCTTCGCCTTCGGGCTCCTGCTCATCATCGGCCGCGCGGGACGCGTCGGCGCCGGAAGGAAGACCTCATGACTCTCGACGTGACACCCGCTGCCCGCGCTCTGCCCCAGACCGCGGACAACCACCTGCTCGCCGCCGCCGGCGACGGCACCCGCGTGGCGCTGCGCGGCATCGTGAAGGACTACGGTCCGACCCGGGTGCTGCACGGCGTCGACCTCGACATCGCACCGGGCGAGTTCGTGTCGCTCCTGGGGCCGTCCGGGTGCGGCAAGACGACCGCGCTGCGCGTGATCTCCGGCCTCGAGGACGCCACGGCGGGAACCGTCTCGTTCGGCGGAACCGACGTCTCGCGGACGCCGACGAACAAGCGCGACATCGGCATGGTGTTCCAGGCCTACTCGCTCTTCCCCCACCTGCGCGTGCGCGACAACGTGGCCTTCGGGCTCCGCCGACGCCGAGTGGATGCCCGGGCTGCGCGTCGCCGGGCCGGTGAAGCGCTCGAGCTGGTCGGCCTCGACCACCTCGCAGACCGCTACCCCCACCAGCTCTCGGGCGGGCAGCAGCAGCGCGTGGCGCTCGCTCGCGCGCTCGTGACCGAGCCCCGGGTCCTCCTGCTCGACGAGCCGCTGTCGGCCCTCGACGCCAAGGTCCGCGTCCAACTGCGCGACGAGATCCGGCGCATCCAGCTCCGCCTCGGCACCACGACCGTCTTCGTGACGCACGACCAGGAGGAGGCCCTCGCGGTGTCGGATCGCATCGCCGTCATGGATGCCGGGCGCATCGAGCAGATCGGGTCCCCCGAAGAGCTCTATCTCCGACCCGCCACACCCCGCGTGGCCGCGTTCATCGGGCTGTCGAGCTCGGTGCCCGGCGTCGCCGCGGGCGGCACGGCCACCGTGTGGGGGACGGATGTGCCGCTCCAGAGCGACGTCCCCGACGGGGAGGTCGACGTCCTGCTCCGTCCCGAGCACGTTCATCTGGTCGGTGCCGGATCAGGTGTGGGCGCCGTCGTCGAGGAGAGCATGTTCCTCGGCAGCATCCGCCGCTCACTCGTGCGCACCGACGACGGGTCGCTCGTCCGCCTGCAGCATGCGGCCGACGAGAGGCTCCAGTTCGGCGAGCGGGTCCGCATCGCCGTCCGGCCGGTTCCCGTCGTCGCGACGCCTCGGCAGACCCGCTAGCGACCTCAGACCTCGAAGTCGACCGCTAGGCGGTCACCGGTGACGCTGCGGATGTAGCCGGCGACCTCCTGGTGAGCGGGGTGCGTCTGGTAGGCATCCAGCGCGGCGAGGTCATCGAGGTCGATGACGAGAGCGACGTCCGCGTTGCTCTCGGGCACGGCGACGTTCACGCCGACGCTGAGCGAGCGGATGACGGGGATGACGCCGACCAGGCCCTCGAGGAGGCGCGCGACCTCGGCCGCGTGCTCCGCTCTCGTCTCGGCGTCGTCGGCGGCCATCCGCCAGATGACCGTGTGCCGGATCATGCGCGGTCCTTCTCGGCCAGGGCGGCGCGGAGGCGATCCGCAGACAGTCGCCAGTGGGCGTGCAGATCTCCGTCGATGAGGACCACCGGGATCTTCTCCCACCACCTCGAATACAGCTCGGCGTCGTCGGCGATCGACAGCTCCCGGACCTCGACCTGCCCCTCGGGGAGATCGGCGACGACGGTGTCGACGATCTCGCGCGCGACGTCGCAGAGGTGGCAGTCGGGTTTCGAGATGAGGGTGAGTGCGGTCACGGCATCCATTCTCACCCGGGAATGGATGCCCCGGACGCAACACGAAGCGCCCCGACGACCGGCTGACCGGACGGGGGCGCTTGGTGTGCGATGCCGCTTACTTCTTGTTGCGGCGCTGGTGGCGAGTCTTGCGAAGCAGCTTGCGGTGCTTCTTCTTCGCCATGCGCTTGCGGCGCTTCTTGATGACTGAACCCACGGTAAACCTCACTAAGTAGGGGTCTGGACGCCCGATATCGGCGTCCGGGAACGGCAGAACGAAAAATGCCTCGGATCAGTCTAGCCGACGTCGGCGATGGGACGTTGCAACGCTGCGGTGACGGCCGTCTCGGGGACGCGGTAGCTGCGACCGAAGCGGACAGCGGGGAGCTCGCCGGAGTGCACCAGTCGATAGACGGTCATCTTCGAGACGCGCATGAGGTCTGCGACCTCGGCGACCGTGAGAAAGCGCACATCCGAGATGTCCGACATGTGTGTCCCCTTTGAATTTTTCATCCCCGCGAGTCCCTCCACATTAGGGGTTCGCTGGGACGCCTGTAAACCTGTGTGACCGGTGTGACGGAAGGCGGGTCAGCGACCCGGCAGCTTGTTGAAGACGCTGGTGACCGCGTGCTTGGCCGACGCGGCGGCCCGCCCCACGACCTCGGCGGCGTGCGCCGCTCCCTCCGTCAGCGTCGCGCCGGCGGCATATTCGTCGTCGGCGACCGCGAAGAACGGGAAGAGCCAATCGTCGACCGCGTCGAGCGGCTCGGGCGACAGGCTGTAGTACCGGTGCTGGCCGTCCTCGCGGACGGAGACGAGGGATGCCTCGCGCAGTACCTTCAAGTGCTTCGACACGGTCGGCTGGCTGACGCCGAGCGCGGTGACGATCTGCGAGACGCTCGTCCCGTTACCCCCGGACGCCCCGCGCTCGCGGAGCAACTGCAGGATGTCCCGACGGGTTCCGTCGGCGATCACGTCGAAGATGTCCGCCATGGCATTAGGTTAGCCCGCCCGCGCGCGGGAGTACCATGACAACGATCCGAACGAGGAAGGGGCGCGGATGACGGGCTTATCCGTCGACGAGCGCGCCCGACGGCGCGGACCGGCGTGGCATCGCCGCGCGTCCTCCGCGATGCGCGACCTGGCCACGGCATCGCCGTCCCGGTTCGCCGTCCTCATCTTCTCGGCGCTGATCCTCGTCTTCACCGCTCTCTTCTCGCTGCCGATCATGGCCTCGGACGGCCGGGTGACCCCGCTCCCCGACGCGCTGTTCACGGCGGTTTCGACGATCTGCGTCACGGGCCTCTCGACCGTCGACATGGCGACCCACTGGTCGCCCCTCGGTCACGTCGTCGTGTTCATCGGCGTCAACGTCGGCGCCCTCGGCGTGCTGACTCTCGCCTCGATCCTCGGCCTCGTGATCTCCAAGCGACTCGGACTCCGGGCCAAGCTCCTCGCCGCGGGCGACAGCAACCCGATGCGCGCGCACGGCGGCCCGGTCAACGAGGGCCAGGCCGTGCGCCTGGGCGAGGTCGGTCAGCTGCTCGCCACGGTCGCGCTCTCGACCCTCGTCATCGAAGCCGCCCTCGCGATCCTCCTCTACCCGCTGCTGCTGGCGAGCGGGGTCGACGCCGTCACCGCGCTCTGGGAGGCGCCGTACTACGCGGCGATGGCCTTCACGAACACCGGTTTCGCGCCGAACGCCGAGGGGCTCGCGCCCTTCGCCCAGAACTACCTGCTCCTCACCGTCCTCATGGCGGGGGTCTTCCTCGGGTCGATCGGCTTCCCGGTCATCTACGCACTCTGGAAGCACCAGTGGCACCTGCGCAAATGGTCGATCCACGTCAAGCTGACGCTGATCACCACGGTCGTCCTGTTCTTCGCCGGCGCCGTCGCCTTCGTGATCCTGGAATACGGCAATCCGAAGACCTTCGGGACGATGGATGCCTGGGACACGACGTTCCAGGCGCTGTTCCTGTCGGCCATGACACGCTCGGGCGGATTCTCGATCATCGACATCGGCGAGATGCACGAATCCTCGCTCGTCGTGGGGTCGATGCTCATGTTCGTCGGCGGCGGATCCGCGTCGACGGCGGGCGGCATCAAGGTCACCACGCTCGCCGTCCTCGCACTCGCGGTGTGGTCCGAGGCGAAGGGCCGCCCGAGCGTCTCGGCGTTCGGACGCCGCATCCCGAGCGACGTGCAGCGGGTCGCCCTCTCGGTCGTCGCGTGGGGCGCGACGATCGTCGCCCTGTCGACGATCACCATCGCCCACCTGACGAAAGCGCCGCTCGACGAGGTGCTCTTCGACGTGGTGTCGGGCTTCGCGACGGTCGGCCTGTCGACGGGGCTGACGCAGGAACTCCCCGACCCCGCCGTCTTCGTCATGGCCCTGACGATGTTCATGGGGCGCGTTGGTACAGTGACACTCGCCGCGGCGGTGGCCGCGACCAATCGAACGCAGCACTATGCGCTGCCCGTGGAGAGGCCCATCGTTGGTTGAGCAGTTGCGCAGCGATTCGCCCGTCCTCGTCATCGGACTCGGTCGCTTCGGCGCCGCGTGCGCCGGCGAACTCGACCGTCTCGATCGTGATGTCCTCGCGATCGACGACAGCCTCGACCTCGTGCAGAAGTGGTCGGAGCGCGTCACGCACGCCGTTCAGGCCGACGCGCGCAACATCGATGCGCTGAAGCAGATCGGCGCACAGGACTTCCAGGTCGCCGTCGTCGCGGTCGGGTCCTCGATCGAGGCATCCGTCCTCATCACGGCGAACCTCGTCGACCTCAAGGTCCCGCAGATCTGGGCGAAGGCGGTCTCGCAGTCGCACGGCAAGATCCTCGCCCGCGTCGGCGCGAACCACGTGATCTACCCCGAGCGCGAGGCCGGCGAGCGCGTCGCCCACCTCGTGAGCGGCCGGATGCTCGACTTCATCCGCTTCGACGACGACTTCGTGCTGGCCAAGATGTACCCGCCGCGCTTCATCCGCGGCGTCGGCCTGAACGAGTCCGGAGTCCGTTCCAAGTACAACGTGACCGTGGTCGGCGTGAAGAGCCCCGGCAAGCCCTTCCGGTACGCGGAAGCGACGACCGTCGTGACCAACCACGACCTCATCATCGTGTCGGGGACGAACTCCGACATCGAGCGGTTCGCGTCGCTCGACCGCTGAGGACCTCGGTCAGATCTCGCGCTGCGCGTTGGCGAGGAGGCGCGCGAGGAGGCCCGCGAGGGCGTCGCGATCGGCGGGCGAGAATCCGTCGAGCAGCCGCTCGTCGTGAGCGAGGGCACGGGGCATCTCGCGTTCCACGACGGCACGGCCGGCATCCGTCAACGACAGCTGGACGGCTCGGCCGTCCCGGTCGGAGCGCTCGCGGCGCAGCAGCCCGACCGACTCGAGTCGCGTCGTGAGCTTCGTCGTCGCCGCCCCGCTGAGCATCGTCTCGGCTGTCACCTCGCTCGCCCGCAGGGGTCGGTCCATGCGGGCCAGGGCGCAGAGGACGTCGAACTCGGAGCGGGAGACGCCGCTGTCGGCGAGGAGGCGTTCGATCTGCGCGGTCGCGAGCGCGCTCGTGCGGTTGAGCCTCCCCCAGACATCGATGGGAGACGTGTCCATCTCGGGCATCGACGACGCCCAGGCGGCGCGGATGCGGTCGATCAGGTCGGCGCGCTCGGTCACGGGTCCACTGTAGCCGTGCACACCTAATTAGTTCACTAGTAAATCATCGGTGTACAATTGGACGAATGACCGCCCTCGACACCGGAACCACCTCGACCGCCCCCGAGACCACCGCTCCGCGCCTGCTCTCGCAGCCGCCCGCCGTCTGGGCCATCGCCTTCGCCGCGATGATCGCGTTCATGGGGATCGGGCTCGTCGGCCCCATCCTGCCCACGGTCGCAGCCACGCTGCACGCCGCCCCCGTCGAGACGTCGTTCCTGTTCACGAGCTACCTCGCCGTGACGGCCTCGGCTATGTTCTTCACGAGCTGGCTGTCGACACGTATCGGCACGCGCGCCGTCATGATCCTGGGGCTCTCGGTCATCGCCCTCGCCGCCGTCGGCTGCGCGCTGTCTCCGACCATCGGCGCCCTGATCGCCTGCCGCGCTGTGTGGGGCCTCGGCAACGCGCTGTTCCTCTCGACCGCACTCGCGTCGATCGTCTCGGCCTCCGGCGGACGCAGCGAGCACGCCGTCATCTTCTACGAGGCCGCACTCGGCATCGGGCTGGCCGTCGGCCCGCTCGTGGGTGGCCTGCTCGGCGAGATCGGCTGGTTCGCGGCGTTCTGGGGAACCGCATCCCTCCTCGCCGTCGGCGTCGTCGCCCTCCTCACCCTCGTCCGCGACCCCGGGCACGCCGCGCAGCGCAGCTCGATCGGCGCGCCCTTCCGCGCCTTCGCCGACAAGGGGCTGCTCGCGATCAGCGTCGTCGCCTTCCTCTACAACGCCGGCTTCTTCGTCACACTGTCGTACACGCCCTACGCCCTCGAGCTGCCGGCCGTCGGGATCGGCCTGGTCATGATGGGCTTCGGCATCGGCCTCGCGATCGCCGGCGTGCTCATCGCCCCCCGCCTGACGAAGCGGTACTCGGTCGTCTGGGTGCTGTTCTGGTTCCTCGTCGCCTTCGCCGCGACCCACGTCGCCGCCTCGCTCAGCGCAGGCTCGCGTCCCCTGCTCGTCGTCTGCGTCGTGCTCCTCGGCGTCGAGATCGGCGCGGTGAACACGATCCTCACCGAAGCGGCGATGGAGGCGACGACCCTGCCGCGTGCCGTCGCGAGCTCGGCCTACTCCGGATTCCGCTTCTTCGGCGGCGCCATCGGCGCACCCGTCGGCACCGCCCTCGCGGTGTACGGCGTCGGCGCCCCCTACGCGGCCGCTGCGGTGTCGGCGGCGGTCGGCGCAGCCATCCTGTTCGCCGTTCGCCGCGTCGTCGGCCGGGCCGACCACACCGCGGTGCTCAGCGAGCGGACGACGGCCGAGGACCTCACCCTCGGCGACGCCTGAGCGCCGGCCTCAGACGCCGGTCGCCAGCTCGCGCGCGCGGGCCAGCGCGGCATCCGTCGCCTGCGCGAAGAGACCGTCGAGGTTCCCCGTCTGCAGGACCCCGATGGCGCGCTCGGTCGTCCCCTTCGGGCTCGTGACGCGGCGGCGGAGCTCGGCGGGATCCTCCCCCGATGCCGCGAGCAGCGCGGTCGCCCCGATGAAGGTCTGCTCGGCCATGAGCCGCGCATCGGCCTCGTCGAACCCCTTGCCGCGCGCGGCTTCGGTGAGGGCCTCGACGAGCAGGAACACGTAGGCCGGGCCCGACCCCGAGATCGTCGAGAGCGCGTCGATCTGCGCCTCGGGAACCTCGATCACGACGCCGCACGTCTCGAACAGCCGCCGCACGAGGGCGACGTGCTCGGGCGTCGCGGTCGATCCGGCAGCGAGGCCCGTGACGGCCTTTCCGACGACGGCCGGTGTGTTCGGCATCGAACGGATGACGGGGATGCCGGGGCCGACGATCGCTTCGAAGGTGTCGATCGTGACACCCGCCGCGAGGCTCACCACGATCGTCCCGGGGCGCAGCGCGCCCGCGATCTCGCGCAGCACGTCGGGCACCATGGCGGGCTTCACCCCGATGAGGACGATGTCGGCGGATGCCGCGGCATCCGTGTTCGCGCTCGGCTCGTCCACCAGCGCCACGCTGGTGACGGCGTCGAGCCCGTCGAGCTCGCCGGCCTTGGCGGCGGTGCGGTTGGTCACCACGACCGACGATGCTTCTCCCGAGCGTGAGATGCCCTGGGCGATCGCACCCCCCATCGAACCTGCTCCGAGAATGGCGACGGGCGGGAGGTGGTGCGTCATGGACCCATCCTGTCATCGACGCCCTCGGCATGGATGCGGCGGCCGCCTATCATCGGGTCATGACCCTCCTCGACGGAATCTCGTCCCGCATCATCGACACGGACCGCCTGGGCGTCAACATCCTCGAGCGCACCGGCGACGACCCCGGCACCGCGCCCGACCGCACCGTCGTCCTCCTGCACGGCGGGCTCTCCTCCGCCCTCGTCTGGCAGGAGCTCATGCAGGACCTGCCTGCGGAGTTCCGCGTCGTCGCGGTCGATCTGCGCGGGTTCGGCGGCACGGAGCACATGCCGGTCGACGCGAGCCGCGGCGTCCGCGACCTCAGCGACGACGTCGCCGTCGCGCTGGCAGAGCTCGGCATCGACGCACCGCATCTCGTCGGTTGGGATCTCGGCGGAGCGGTCGCTCTGCAGTTCGCCCTCGACCACCCCGTGCGGACGATCCTGCTCGAGTCCCCCATCTCGCCCTACGGGCTCGGCGGCACGCGCCTGGACGGCACCCGGTTGACCGACGACGACGCCGGCTGCGGCGCGGGCATGGCGAACGCGGAGTTCGTGCGCCGACTCAACGCCCGCGAATCCGACGAGGAGTCCCCCAGCTCGCCGCGGAGCATCTTCCGCTCGTCCTTCGTGGCGGAAGGTTTCACCACCGAGCACGAGGACCTGTGGGTCGAGGCGATGCTGTCGACCTCGACGGCGACCGGCAACTACCCCGGCGAGGCCGTCACCAGCCCGCATTGGCCCGGATACGCCCCGGGCCGCTTCGGCGTGCTCAACGCGCTCGCGCCGTCGAACTTCGACGTGTCGGCGATCGTCGAGCTGCCCGTCAAGCCGACCATCCTGTGGGTGCGCGGCGTCCTCGACCCGATCGTGTCGGACGCATCCTTCTCCGACCCGAACCACCTCGGCGCGCTCGGCATCCTGCCGGACTGGCCCGGCGCCGATATTGCGCCCGCCCAGCCGATGGTGTCGCAGACCCGTGAGGTCCTGCGCCGCTACACGGATGCCGGGGGTGTCGCCACCGAGCTCGCGCTCCCCGGCGTCGGCCACACGCCGCACCTCGAGCGTCCCGCGGTGTTCCGTCGCGCGCTGCTCGAACTGACGGGGTACATCGGGTCGCCGGCATCCCCCGCCCCTCCGACCGAGGCGATCATCCTCAGCTCGTCCGACTGACGCGCGGGATCAGCGCTTCTCGTCGAAGAACGCGCGCAGGAGCGTCGCACCCTCCTCGGCCCGCACGCCGCCCAGGACCTCGGCGCGGTGCGGCATCCTGCGGTCGCGCAGCAGATCGTGGACCGATCCGGCGGCGCCGGCCTTCTCATCCCAGGCACCGAACACGACCCGGCCGACGCGCGTCTGCAGGATCGCCCCGGCGCACATGACACACGGCTCGAGGGTGACGACGAGGGTGCAGTCCTCGAGGTTCCAGGACCCCAGAGCGGATGCCGCGGCCCGCAGCGCGACGATCTCGGCATGCGCGAGGGGGTCGCCGTCGCGCTCGCGCAGATTGCGACCCTCGCCGATGACCTCGCCCGCCCGCGTGACCACCGCGCCGACGGGGACATCACCGTGGGCGGGGGCGGATGCCGCGAGTTCCAGCGCCCTCGTCATCGCCGCATCATCGGCGGCGGGAACGGGCAGACTCACGAGGTCAGCGTAGCCCCGGTACCCTTGGGCTCATGCGTGTGCACGTCGCCGACCACCCCCTCATCACCCACAAGCTCACGGTGCTGCGCGACAAGCGCACCACCTCACCGGTCTTCCGCCAGTTGACGGAGGAGCTCATCACGCTCCTCGCGTACGAGGCGACCCGCGGCGTCCGCGTCGAGGAGATCGAGATCGACACCCCGGTCACCCGCACGACCGGACTCAAGATCAGCGAGCCCCGCCCGCTGGTCGTCCCGATCCTCCGCGCCGGTCTCGGCATGCTCGAGGGCATGACGACGCTGCTGCCGACGGCCGAGGTCGGCTTCCTCGGCATGGCTCGCAACGAGGAGACCTTCGAGCCGTACACGTACGCCGAGCGGCTTCCCGACGACCTGAGCGATCGGCAGTGCTTCGTCCTCGACCCGATGCTCGCCACCGGCGGCTCGCTCGGTGCCGCGATCGACTTCCTCTTCGCGCGCGGCGCGCAGGACGTCACCGCGGTCTGCATCCTCGCCGCCCCCGAAGGCGTCGCCGCCATCGAGAAGCAGGTCGGCGACCGCGATGTGACCCTCGTGCTGGGCGCGATGGACGAGCGCCTCAACGAGAAGGGCTACATCGTCCCCGGCCTCGGCGACGCGGGCGACCGCCTCTACGGGACGGTCTGAGGCGGCACCGTCTGAGACAGCTCGGTCTGGGGCGGCACCGCCCCCTCTGCTGATGCCGTCCCGACCAGACGGGCGAACGCGCTGAGACGCGCGACCCCGTCGGGCGTGCGCGGCAGGTCGTCGAGCAGGCCCGTGCTGTAGACGACGTAGGCCGTGTGCATCGCACGCGAGACGGCGACGTTGATGCGGTTCTGCAGCAGTAGGAACTCGAGCCCGCGCGGCGCATCGCGACCCGACGACGCCGCGAGCGAGACGACGACGACGGCCGCCTCCTGCCCCTGGAACCGGTCCACCGTCCCGACGCGCACGCCGGGGAACCCTGCCGCGACGAGCGCCTCTTCGACGAGCACCTGCTGCGCGTTGTAGGGCGTGACGACGATGACATCCTCGGGTGCGAGGGGACGGGTGGCGTCGCCGTCGGACCAGGGGGTGCCGCTGAGGTCGCGGACGATCCGGACGACCTCCTCCGCCTCCTCCGGCGACTGGGTCGCGTTGCGCGTGTGGGCGATCGGCACGGGGATCACACCGGCGGGCACGCCCTCGAGCCGCCGGAGCGCCGTGTCGGGGTGGGCCTCGAGCCGGCCCTCGTAGGCGAGCTGCGAGACGGGTTCGGCGACCTCCGGCCGCATCCGTCGCGTGCGGGCGAGGAAGTAGCCGCGATCTGCCGGGATGACCGCATGGTCGTCCATCACCCACGCGAGTGCCGACGTGTCGACGGGCTCGGGGTGGGTGCCCTGGCTGACCTGAGGCAGCTGCTGCGGGTCGCCGAGCAGCAGCAGCCGCTTCGCGGCGGCCGAGACCGCGATGGTCGAGGCGAGCGAGAACTGACCCGCCTCGTCGATGACGAGCAGATCGAGCGAGCGGCGCCCGACCCGTCCGGTGTGGGTGAGGTCCCATGCCGTGCCGCCCACGACAAACCCCGCGGGCTGGGAGTCGATGTAGGCGGAGAGCTGGTTCTTGGCGATGACGGTGAAGCGTTCCTGCCCGGTGGCGGGCCCCTTGGGCGCCTTGGCGACCTGCGCCGCATCCACCCCCGCCTCGACGATCCGGTCGAGCATGTGCTCCACCACGTTGTGCGACTGCGCGACGACGCCGACGCGGAAGCCGCGCTCGCGAACGAGGCGCGCCACGACGTGCGACCCGACGTAGGTCTTGCCCGTCCCCGGAGGGCCCTGCACGGCGAGGTAGCCGTCGGTCGCCTCAGCGAGCGCCGCGGAGATGTCGGCGACGTCGTCGCCGGTGCGCGGCAACGGGGTCTCACGGCGCGGCGGGCGGCGGAGCAGCAGGTCGGTCGCGGGATCGGTCGGCAGTGCCGGCGCCGCGGCCAGCACGGCGTCGGCCCACTCGTCGACGGCGGCCTGCTGGCTGCCTGCTCGCGGTGGCGCGGGCGGGGTGAGCGCGACGGGCAGCTCCTGCCAGGTGAACCCCTGATAGGCGTTCTCCTCGATCACGACACCGTCGTCGAGGACGTCGACGACGGAGATGGACCGCGCCGCGTGGATCCACCGCGGGCTCGTCTCGATGGGGAACGGCGCCGGCAGCTCGTAGACGGCATACGGGCTCTGCCCCACGGTCACCCGCGTGCCGGGGGCGAACTCGCCCCGGATTTCGACGACACGGCGGACGGCGGTCAGGCCTTCCGGGCGGTGCCAATCGGTGAGCACCCGGCAGCGGTCGCGATCGACGACCACGACGTCGCGGGTGTCCTCCCAGACCGACACCGGCTCGCGGAGGCGGAGGAAATGCGTCGCCCAGAAGGTCTTCGCCTCGCGCGGGTAGTAGTCGATCGCCGCCGCCCCGAGTCGGAGCGCCTGCGCGACCGATTCGTCCTCGGCGTCGGCGGCGAACCGGGCGAGCGCATCCGCGCGCGGCGAGGGCTCATAGACGGCTTCGCCGGCGTCGGGCTCCCGCGAGGGCACGAGGTTCGCCTCGCGGGCCCGCTCCACGAGCCAGTCGCGCAGCCGACGCGTCGACACGCAGTCGTAGCGGTTGTAATCGGCGAGGTCGTCGAGGATCATACGCGCGGCCTCGTCATCGCCGGCATCCTGCAATCCGCGAGCCTCGACGTAGCGGACGATCGAGTCGTCCCCGCGCTGCACGTCGCTCGTGCGCACCTCGTCGCCCATGTAGAGCGGTTCGAGCTTCTTGATGGAGTACGACCGCGAGCCGACGCGCAGGGCACGCCGGACGATCGGGTAGAGGTCGACGAACACTCCGTCGCGGAGCAGCCGATCGACGGCCGCTTCGCCTACGCCGTGCCGTGCCGCCATGGCGAGCAGGTGCGTCGGCTCGTACGGCGCGTAGTGGTAGATGTGCAGGCCCGGGTGGGCGCGGCGGCGGACGGCGACGAACTCGAGGAAGTCCTCGAGCGCGCGCTTCTCGTCGGCGAACGAGTGGGCCCACAGCGCGGAGTACTGCTCGGTCTCGTCGACCCAGCCGAACAGGTAATCGATCCCCCACTGCACGGCCGCGCCCTCGGTATAGAGCGGGTCGCCCTCGAAGTCGAAGAACAGGTCGCCGTGGTCGGGTCGCGGCAGTGCCCCCAGGGCCTTGGGGAAGACGACGTCGAACGTCGGGATCGCGGGCCCCGTCCCGGCGGGGGTGTCGTCGACGCCGCCGGCGGGGCTCTCGAGCTGCAGGCGCGCCTGGGTCCGGAGCCCCGAGAACGTGTCCCACGACATCCGAGGAGGAGCTTCGCGGGATGCCGCGAGGTCGTCAATCGTCGTGATGCCCGCCGCGCGGAGGCGGTCGCGTTGGACGGGACGCATGCCGGCGACCAGCAACAGGTCGCGGTGGGAGACGACCTCGAGATCGCACGTCGCGCACCGTCCGCACGCGACGACCCGGAGCTCGCCGCGGTCATCGCCCCACGGGATGGGCTCGCCTGCCGCACCGGCGGCGAGGTCCCGGTCGGCGATGAGCGCGCGGAGGCGCTCGCGTCGCAGTGAGAAGACCGGCATGAGGTCGCGGACGGCGTGCGTCGAGGTCGTGCCGTCGCCGAGGAGCAGCTGCACCTCGTCGGCGCGGGGCACACCGAGTCGGTCGAGCTGATCCACGTATGCCGCCAGCTGCATGAGGGCCGTGACCCGCGCGTGGCGGGCGAGCTTGGTGTCCTGCACGATCCAGCGGCCGTCGTCGCCGCGGACGAGGAAGTCGGCGAAGCCGACGAACTCCTCGGTCGAGAACGCCGCCTGGTAGACGACGTGGACGGCGGGATCGGCGAGCGCCGCATCGGTCGCGGCGACCGCCGCCGCCAGGCCCGCGGCATCCGACGATCTCGTCTCGGGGATCTCGACGACCGCCCCCGGGTGCGCGACGCGGTAGGCCTCGTACACCCGCCGCTCGTGCTGGGTGCCGAGGCGGCCCGCGCGTTCGAGGGTGAGGTCTTCCGGATCGTCGACCGCCGCGATCCGGCCGAGCTTCGCGTCGATCACCCGCAGCCAGGCGAATTCGCACTCGGCCGCGGCTTTCAGGTCGCTCGCGCTCCAGACGATCCGGCCGTCGTCTTCGATGTATCGCATGATCCCCTCTCGGGAATCGACACTATCCGCGGTCGCCGACACTCTTCCCGAGCATGCCGCGACGCCACCCGTCCATGCGCTGCTGCGCGAACGTCGTCCCGAGCTCGTGGCGCATCTCGGGATGCTCCGCCCAGAACCGGATGGAGGCGTAGATGAGCCACGCGTGGGCGCGGAAGCCGCTGATGTTGAGGTCGAGCAGGATCTCGTCATCGGCGGCTCGGAGTTCGACGGACGGGGTGAAGTCCCCCGTCGTCTCGTCGACGGCCGACACCGTCGGGGCGACGCGCGCGATGCGGGCCCAGTCGATGTCGTCCGTGTCGTCGAGGTAGTAGCGGGTCACGCCCGACGGTCCGATCCCGACGCCGATAGGCAGCCGACCGAAGGATGCCGCGCGCCACGTCGAGACGATCGCGATGCTGCCCGCCAGGAGGACCACGAGAGCCCCCAGGAGCAGCGGGATGAGCCAGATGAGGGCGAGGGCGGCATCCGTCGTCACGGACCGGACGATCGCCCAGACGAACGCCGCGGTCGAGACGACGCCCGCCACGGTGAACCACGCGCTCACCCACGACCCGGCACCGCGCTCGCGGAAGAAGTGCACCCACGAGTCGGGAGGGCGCTTCTCCGCTCGCGTCAGGGCGACGGCGTTGAGGAGTTCCGGCATGCCCCGTTCACCGCCGGCGCGCTCGAAGTGGACGCCGAACCCGAGCGTCGCGCCCGCGA
Organism: Microbacterium sp. 77mftsu3.1; assembly: GCF_900100525.1. Taxonomy (NCBI): domain Bacteria; kingdom Bacillati; phylum Actinomycetota; class Actinomycetes; order Micrococcales; family Microbacteriaceae; genus Microbacterium; species Microbacterium sp. 77mftsu3.1. Next base: position 431,952 of record NZ_FNCR01000003.1, read on the forward strand.
AGACGAGCACCCACCACGTCGCGGCACCGACGTTCCCGCCGAGCACCGCGAACGCGAGCGCCGCAGCGCTCCCGAGCACGACCAGGCTGTAGATCACGACCGTCCACGGACGGATGCGGGTGGGCGTGCCGACCCGCCAGTCCTTCGGGAGCGGATACGGCGGCGGGAGCGGCGGGTATCCGCCGGCACGGGTGGGCACCTGACGATGAAAGCACAGGCTGCCGCACGCGGGCGGGCACCTGACAGACTGGAGCCGTGACCCAGGACCTCCCGTTCGAGAACCCCTACCGGCACGGTTTCGCGCGCGTCGCCGCGTGCACGGTGCCGGTCGCGATCGCCGATCCGGCGACCAACGCCGAGGCGGTCCTGACCAGCGCCCGCGCCTGCCACGACGAGGGTGTGGCCGTCGCCGTCTTCCCCGAACTCGGCCTCTCGGGGTACGCGATCGAGGACCTCGTCATGCAGGACGTCGTGCTCGACGCCGTCCTCACGGCCATCGAGACGCTCGTCGCGGCATCCGTCGACCTCTCCCCCCTCCTCGTCGTCGGCGCACCGCTGCGCATCCAGAACCGGCTCTACAACTGCGCCGTCGTCATCCACCGCGGGCGCGTGCTCGGCGTCGCGCCCAAGTCGCACCTGCCCACCTACCGCGAGTTCTACGAATCCCGCTGGTATGCACGCGGCGACGGCGCACCCGACACCGTGACGCTTGCGGGCGACGAGGTGCCGGTCGGTACCGACCTGCTCTTCGAGGCGACCGACGTCCCCGGACTCGTCGTCCACGCCGAGATCTGCGAGGACTTCTGGGTGCCGGTGCCGCCGTCCTCGCACGCGGCCCTCGCCGGCGCGACCGTTCTCCTGAACCTCTCGGGCAGCCCGATCACGATCGCCCGCGCCGAGGACCGCCGTGTCCTCGCGCAGTCGCAGTCCTTCCGCTGCCTCGCCGCCTACGTGTACGCCGCCGCCGGCCAGGGCGAGTCGACGAACGACGTCTCGTGGGACGGGCAGACGCTGATCTACGAGAACGGCACGCTCCTCGCCGAGACCGAGCGCTTCCCCGACGGACCGCGGCACGCGATCGCCGACATCGACCTCGATCGCCTCCGCCAGGATCGCCTGCGTCAGGGCACCTTCGAGGACAACGCCCGCAGCGAATCCACCTGGTCGAATCGCATCCCCTTCACGGTCGGGCCCGCGGCATCCGTCTCGGGGCTCCGCCGCCCGCTCGACCGGTTCCCCTTCGTGCCGGACGACCCCGCCCGCCTCGACCTCGACTGCTACGAGGCCTTCAACATCCAGGTGTCGGGTCTCGAGCAGCGCCTCCGCGCGATCGGGCAGCCGAAGCCCGTGATCGGCGTCTCGGGCGGGCTCGACTCGACCCACGCCCTCCTCGTCGTCGCGCGCGCCATGGACCGCATGGGACGCCCGCGCAGCGACATCCTGGCCTTCACGATGCCGGGCTTCGCGACCGGCGAGCACACGAAGTCGAACGCGATCGCCCTCGCCGAGGCGATCGGCGCGACGATCGAGACGATCGACATCCGTCCGATGGCGACCGAGCTGCTGGCCGGGCTCGGGCATCCGTTCGCGAAGGGCGAGCCCGTCTACGACGTGACGTTCGAGAACGTGCAGGCCGGCGCCCGCACCGACTTCCTGTTCCGCCTCGCCAACCAGCGCGGCGGCGTGGTCATCGGCACGTCGGACCTGTCGGAGCTCGCCCTCGGCTGGGCGACCTACGGTGTCGGCGATCACATGGCCCACTACGGCGTCAACGCGGGCGTGCCCAAGACCCTCATCCAGCACCTCATCCGCTGGGTGATCGCGCACAGCGACGAGTCGGGCGCGACTCTGACCGACCGTGCGAAGGAGGTGCTCCAGGCCGTCCTCGACACCGAGATCAGCCCCGAGCTCGTGCCGGCCGGTCAGGACGGCAAAGTCCAGTCGACCGAGAGCACGATCGGGCCGTACGCCCTGCACGACTTCACGCTCTTCCACGTGCTCCGCTACGGCTTCCGCCCGTCGAAGATCGTCTTCCTCGCCGAGCACGCCTGGTCGGATGCGGAGACCGGAGCGTGGCCTCCGGGCTTCCCCGCCGACGACCGGTTCGCCTACGACCGCGCGACCATCGTGCGGTGGATGCGGGTGTTCCTGAAGCGCTACTTCGGGTTCGCGCAGTTCAAACGCAGCGCCGTCCCGAACGCGCCGAAGGTGTCGCCCGCCGGCTCACTCTCGCCGCGCGGCGACTGGCGTGCACCGTCCGACGGCAACGCGACGGCGTGGCTCGCGGAGCTCGATGCGGCCTTCCCCGGCGAAGCGTCCTGATCCACGGTGGGATGATGGTTCGGTGAAGCTCCTCGTCGCCGCTCTGGATTCCGAACTCGTCGCCTTCCCCGAGGAGCTCCCCGGCTTCGACCGGCTCGTCACCGGGCCCGGCAAGCTGCAGGCCACGTACGCCCTGACGCGAGCGCTGGACCGCGCGAGCTACGACGAGATCGTGGTCGTCGGCACCGCCGGATCGGTGGATGCCGAGACGGTGGGTGTGCACGAGGTGACCACCGCGCTGCAGCACGACGTGTCGGACGTCGACGGCGTCGCAGGTCAGCACGTCTCGCTGCCGCCGACGGTGTCGATCGCCGGCCGCGAGGGGACGACGATCGCGACGGGCGACCACTTCGTCGACGACGCCGACACGGTCGAGGCGATCCGCGCCCTCGGCGGAACACTCGTCGACATGGAGGCATACGCCTACATCTGGGTGGCCCAGCAGTTCGGTGTGCCGATCCGCATCCTGAAGGCGGTCTCTGACAGCGCGCAGGACGATGCGATCACCGACTGGCGTGACGCCGTCGCGATCTGCAGCGGTCAGCTGCGCGAGCGCATCAGCGAGCTGTACGGCGTCTGACGTCCGCGAGAGACCTCAGGCGTCCCGGCGGCTGAACAGCGAACGCAGCACGAAGAAGACGATCAGCGCGACGACGGCGACGAGCAGGAGCTTGCCGACGAGGAAGATCGCCTTGAGCGCGATGTCGACGACGATCCACGCGATGATCACCGCGACGACGACGCCGAGGATGGTCCAGATCGTGCCTTTTCTCATGCCTTCAGCCTAAGGGCTGCGCCACGACGTCCTGCCGGACGATGCTGGGGCCTTCGGGGGTCGCCTCGACGACGAGCTGGGCGGGGATCTGCTCCTTCATCGCCTCGACGTGGCTGATGACGCCCACGATACGGCCGCCGGCACGCAGCTCGTCAAGAGTCCGCATCGCGAGCTCGAGTGTCTCGGGGTCGAGCGAGCCGAAGCCCTCGTCGATGAACAGCGTGTCGAGCCGGATGCCGCCGGCACGCGACGTGACCACTTCGGCGAGTCCCAGGGCGAGCGCGAGCGAGGCCAGGAAGGTCTCGCCGCCCGAGAGCGACTGCGGCGAGCGGAGCCGTCCCGTGTGCGCGTCGAGGACCTCGATGGACAGACCGGATGCCGCGCCCCGAGCCTGCTTCGCATCGGAGTGACGCAGGGTGTACCGGCCCGACGACATCTCGGCCAGGCGCAGGTTCGCGGCGGCGACGATCTCCTCGAGCTCGGCCGCAAGGACGAAGGTCTCGAGGTCCATCTTCATCGTGTTGGGAGCCCTGCCCGCGACGGTGTCGGCGAGACGCGTGATCGCGGCGGCATCCTCGGCCTGGCTCGCAACGGCGCCCGCGGCGGCGTCGATGCGCTCGACCAGGTCGCGCAGGCCCGTCGCGACGTTGACGGAGTCGGCCTCGGCGGTGATCGCGGCGGAGCGGGCCTCGTCCGCCTCGGCCGCTGCGCGTGCCGCGGCGGCCAGGGCTTCGGGCTCGAGGTGCGCGTCGACGGTCTCGAGTTCGAGCTCGAGAGCGCGCGCCCGCGCGGCGGTGAGGGCGGCGGCATGCTCCTCGACCCGATGCGCGAGTCGGCTCGTCTCGTCGGCCGGCAGCAACGCCGCGACGACGTCGTCGAGGGTCTCGAACACCGTGTCGGCGATGCGCGCGTCGCGGTCGCCCGCTGCGGCGTTGGCCGCCTCTCGACGGGTCTGCTCGTCACGACGGGCTTCGAGCAGACGCGCAGCGAGACGGCGGAGCTCCTCATCGGCGGCGATGCGCGCGGCGACGCTCTCGTGATCGCCGCGCGCCGCCTCGACCGCTCGCCGCGCGGTCTGGAGCGTGCCCTCGACCGTCGCGAGCTCTTCGCGCAGAGCGCCCGCGCGCTCTCGAAGAGCAGCTGTTTCGCGGACGGCGTCTGCCTCGAGCGCGTCGATCTGCTCGGCGTCGCGCGTCAGTTCGTCGACGCGCGAACGCGCCGCCGCAGCGGCCGCGAGCTCGTCGTCGAGGTCGGCCAGGGCGGCAGCCAGATCGTCGGCCCCGCGACCGCCTGCCGTGGCCGCGGCCGTCGTGACGGCTTCTCGCGCTGCGGCGGCCGCCCTCGCGGCATCCTTCTCCGCCGCTGCCGCGTCGTCCCGCGCCTTCTCGGCGGCTGCGAGGTCGTCGTCGGTGACCGGTTCGCTGTCGTGCACGGCCGGGCGGGGGTGCGCCGTCGAGCCGCAGACCGCGCACGGTTCACCGTCGGCGAGGGATGCCGCGAGCTCTCCCGCGTACCCGCGCAGGCGGCGGCGGAGCAGCTCTCCGACGCGAGCTGATGCCGCGGCGGAGGCCGCGTTGGCGTCGAGGTACGCGGCGTCGGCGTCGGCCGCGCGGGGAGTCAGCCGCTCAAGCGACCGGGCGGCGTCGAGTCGCGCGTCGAGATCGATGCGCGAGGCGGCGAGGTCATCGTGCCGCCCCGCGATGGCGCGGGCTTCTGCGAGCTGTTTCGCCGCGCGCTGCCTGCGCTCGGGAACGGCCGAGAGCACGGCATCCAGGTCGCGGAGTGCCTCATCCAAGCCGGCCAGCTCGTCGCGGCGACGCTGTTGCGCGTCACCGAGGGCCGCGGCATCCCGCTCCGCCTCGGCGGCAGCCTGGGCGCGGGCGATGCGGCTCGTGAGATCGTCGACCGTCGCGGCGAGGTCGTCGTCCGGCGAACCGCCCGCGGTGTTCCAGGCGTCCTCAGCGGCACGACGATCCGTCTGCGCCGCAGCCAGCACTCCCGCCGCACGCGTCGCGTTCTCGACGGGAGCGCGCAGCGCCTCCGCAGCACGTGCGCGGTCGAGGCGCCCCCGAAGGGCGTCGATCTCGGCGGACTCGGACTCGCGCGCGGAGAGATCCGTGCGCGCCTTCTCAAGGTCGGCAAGACGCTCCGCGATCTGGACGAGCCGCCGATGCTCGGCGGCCGCCGCCTCGGCCCGGGACGTCGCGACCGCTCGTTCGTTACCGCGGGCGTCGACCCGGTACTCGGCTCGGGCGAGTGCGCGCTCGACGGCGTCCTTACGTCCGAGGACGTCGGATTCGAGGGGCGCGTCGCCCGTATCGGTCCCGTGGAGGTCGTGGGCCGCGACCTCGCGCTCGGCGACCTCGAGGAGTGTGCGCACCCTGGCGCCGGTCTCGTCGAGCCGCTTCTGCGCGTCGCGCCGTCGCTCGTCGAGAGCGTCTTTGTACGCCTCGAAGCGCTTGGTCCCGAAGAGGGTGCGAAGCAGCTGCTGGCGTTCAGCGTTGGCCGCGAGCAGGAACCGGGAGAACTTGTTCTGCGCGAGCAGGATGACCTGCTGGAACTGCTGCGCGCTGAGCCCGAGCACCTCGTCGAGGGCGATCCCGACCTCGCGCTGCTTTGCGGCACGTCCGACCCACCGGTCGTCGACCCACTCCTCGAGCTCGGCGCGCGCCGGTTCGAGGGTCAGACCGCCGCCGCGTTTGGCGGGCCGCTCGTATTCGGGCGCGCGCGTCACGCGCCAACGGGTGCCCCCGACCGTGAACTCGAGGCGCACCTCGGTCGGGTCGGTGAGGAAGCTGTGGTCGCTCCGGAGACGCCGGTCGCCGCCCTCGTAGCGCGGTACCGAGCCGTAGAGGGCGAAGCTGACGCCGTCCAGGATGCTGGATTTGCCGGCGCCCGTGCGCCCCGAAATCAGGAAGAGACCGTCGTCGTCGAAGGCGTCGAAGTCGACGACCTGACGCTCGCGGAACGGCCCGAACCCGGTGAGTTCGAGGCGGTGCAGCTTCACGCCATCGCCTCCTGGCGGACGCGCTCGTCGAGCACCTCGTCGATGAGCCCGGCCTCGCGCTCGGTCGCCCCCTGCCCCTCTCGCACGTGCTCGAGGAAGGCCTCGACCAACTCGCGGTCGGAGCGCGCCGCGCGGACGCGGTCGACGTAGGTCGCCGTGTCGCCGGTGCGGACCTTGGCAGGCGCGTGCACGACCTTCGCACAGAAGGGGAACCGCTGCTGCAGCCGACGGAGCGGGTCGGCCTCGGGCAGGTCGTCGGTGTACTCGACGCACACCCATGCCTCCGCATGCTCGGCGAGCGCCTCGTCGGTCAGGATCTCGGCGAACGGACCGCGGAGCGTCACGAGGCGACGGGGAACCGGCAGGTCGAGCCACTCGACGCCGGCGAGGCCGTCGGCATCCAGGTCGATGAGCCAGGAGCCGCGGGGCTTGTCGCCCTCGCCGAAGCTGTAGTGCAGAGGCGCGCCGGCGTAGCGGACACTCTCGGACAGACGCTGCCGCCCGTGGATGTGCCCGAGCGCCATGTAGTCGACACCGTCGAAGGTCGACAGGGGCACGACATCGAGACCGCCCTGCTGGATGTCGCGCTCGAGCTGAGGCGTCGGCTCGACGCCCGCGGCGAAGCAGTGCGCGATCGCCACCGACCGCCCGCCCCGTTCGGCGAGGTCGGCGCGGACGAGGTCCATCGCCCGCCCGAGGACGGCGGCCTGGGTCCGCACCCCCTCCCACCGGTGACGCAGGAGCGCCGGCTCGAGGTACGGGATGCCGTAGAACCGCACCGGCCCGTCGGCGTCCTCGATCGTGAGCGGGGTACCGACGGCATCCGGATCGGTCAGGACGTGGATGCCGTCGCGCAGCAGCCCTGCCTGGAACCCGAGCCGCGCCGCGGAGTCGTGGTTGCCGCTCGTGACGATGACCCGTGCACCCGCGTCGGCGATGCCGCGGAGGACGTCGGACAGGAGCGTGTACGACGCGGCGGCCGGGGTCGCGGAGTCGAACACGTCACCCGCGACGATCACGACGTCGACGCCGTGCTCGCGGACCTGCGCCGTCAGTTCGCTCAGCACACCTCGGAGCGCATCGAGCGTGGAGTGACCGTGGAAGGTCCGCCCGATGTGCCAGTCGGAGGTGTGCAGGATGCGCATGCTCACACGCTAGGTCGAGGCTCCGACATCGCCGCCGAGGCGTGCCGCGCAGGCGTCACTCGGAGGCGGGAGACACCGCTCCTCGACGACGCAGGTTGATCAGATCGACGACCGAGATGAGGGTCGCGATCGCCAGGAAGAGCCCGACCGCCGCCATCCCGTAGGCGTACGCGTCGTGGAAGACGGCGAGGGATTCGAGGCCGGCATCCGATTCGCGGTAGATCGTCGCGTAGAACAGGGACAGTCCGATGGCGGTGCCGACGGCGGTGCCCACGCGTTGGCCGAGCTGACCGACGGATCCCGCGAGTCCGCCTTCGCGGACCGGGATCTCGGACAGGGTGAGGGTCTGGTTCGGCGAGACCACGAGGCCACCTCCCGCGCCCGCGACCAGGAGCGCGGCGGCCATGCCGTAGGCGACGGTCTCGGGCGGCATCGTGTACGCCACGATCGTGAGCGCCACGACGCTGACGAGGACGGTCAGCAGCCCGATGGTCACCAGCTGGCGACCGAACCGGTTGACGAGCAGTCCGCCGTAATACGACGAGAAGGCGCTCGCGACCGCGAAGCCGATCGAGACCATGCCCGCGAAGACCGGCTCGAGGCCCACACCGATCTGCAGGAACAGCGTCCCCAGCAGGAACATCGGCGGGATCGCGGTGAAGTAGGCGACCACCACGAACGTGCCGTTTCGATACGAGGGGATGCGGAACATCCGGAACGGGATGAGGGGCTGACGGCCGGATGCCGCGTACCGCCGCTCCCACCAGAAGAACAGCGTCGCGAACAGGACGAAGGCCGTCAGGAGCCACCAGCGGTTGGGGTCGTCATCGGGCGAGCCGGTCGTGAACAGGAACGGCCACATCAACGAGATGACCGTGAAAGCGAAGAGGACGATGCCGATCGGATCGAGCTGCAGGCGCTTTCCGCTCGCGGTGCGCGTCTGCGGCAGCAGCCAGATGACGCCGGCGAGCACGAGCAGGCAGAGGGGCACGTTGAACCAGAAGATGCCGCGCCACCCGTCGGTCTCTCCACCGATCGCGATCATCAGTCCGCCGAGGGTGGGTCCGAACGCGGTCGCGATGCCGATCGTCGCACCGAAGAGGCCGAACGCGCGGCCGCGTTCCTTGCCCGTGAACAGCTGCTGGATCGTGCCCATGACCTGCGGCATCTGGATGCCGGCCGCGATGCCCTGCACGAGTCGGGCCGCCATGAGCACCTCGATGCTCGGCGCGAGTGCGCACGCGGCGCTCGTGAGGGTGAAGAGGCTGAGGCCGATGATGAAGAGGGCCTTGCGCGACCGCTGGTCTCCGAGGCGGCCGAACGGGACGAGTGCGAGGCCGAAGGTGAGGATGTACCCCGAGACGACGAGCTGCAGCTGGGTCGAGGTCGCACCGAGGGAGGTCTCGATGGCGGGGAGCCCGACGTTGACCTTGCTGAGGTCGAGGATCGTGAACGCGGCCACCGACACGCAGACCCAGAACGCCCGCCAGCGCTGCGAGGAGGACAGGGGGATGCTGGCTGTTACAGGCGATGTCATGACCGTCCCACGTTACCGGCAGCCCGGCGGACGAGGGCGATGTCAGGATGCGGCGACGCGCTCCGCCTTCTTCCGGTCCTGGAACTCCCGGAGGGCCTCGTAGCGGTCCGCGGAGCGGGCACGACGCTTCTCCGCCTCTTCATCGCGATCCTTCGGAGGGACCGTCGACACGAGGTCGTCCAGGAGCCGTCGCGTCGCCGCGGCGATCTCGTCGACGGCGCGGTCGAACGCCTCGGTGTTCGCCTGCGACGGTTTGTTCATCCCGCTGATCTTGCGGACGAACTGCAGCGCGGCGTCGTAGCACTCGGCATCCGTCGCCGCCGGCTCGAAATTGTGGAGCGGAACGATGTTGCGGCACATGGCCGTCACGGTACGCCCGCGTGTCCGCGTCCACCAGGGGGCTCACTCGGCGCGACGATCCGCCTGCTCATCCGTCAGCACGTCGGGGTCGAGGCCCTGCTGGATCTCGGCGCTCTCGACGAACTGGTCGGATGCGGGCTCCGGCATCGGGGCACCGTCGCCCCGGCCCCGATCGGCCTCGTCGGCCGCTTCCTTCTGCTCATTCGTGACGGCGCCGGAGGCGACGACGGCGGTGTCCTCCTCCGACCATCCACCGGCGGGGGCCGCTTCGCTCGTCCGGTCGTCTGCGTCGTTGTCCATGGCCGTCTCCTCATCGTGGTCGTGCAGCCATGCTGGCCCGGATGTGTCGGGCGGTCGACGGGCTTGACCCGGTCGCCGCGTCGCGACTACGAACGAAGAGGACGGGGCGGAGGGAACGGGATGTCGGGACACGGTCGGGACACGGCGGGCGGGCCGTTCGTGGTGACTCTCGTCGTCGACCTGCCGATCACGAAGCCCGACGCTCTGGAGACGATCGCGTTCGCGTGCGACGGTGTCGTCGAGCATGCGCGTACCGCCTATCCGCGCGTGAGCCTCTCCCCCGGCGCGTGGGCGGAAGTCCAGATCCCTAAGTTCGCCGACCCGCCGCCGCTCGCCATCGACGTCTGCTCCGACGAGTCGACAGCAGTCGCCCGGGCCGCCGCCGACAGGCTCAAGGGAGCACTCGAGAACCTGGGCTGGCGGATCCGCGATCCGAAGCCCGGTGAGGCCTAGGCCGTCCGCCGCTCCTTCAGGAGGGACTCGTGACCCGGGTTCGCGTCGAACCAGTCGGCGACGTACCAGCAGACGGGGATGACGCGCCGATCACCACGGCGCTCGAGGTCCGACACCACCCGCCGCACCAACTCTCCCGCGTACCCGGACCCACGGAAAGTGGGGATCGTGTACGCACGGGTCAACGCGATCGTCGTGCCGTCGTCGTTGTAATCGAGGATGCTGACGAGATCCTTGCCGCGGTGCAGGCTGTACCGCGCGGCATCCTTCTCGTCGGTGAAGATCAGCTCGCTCATGCGCTCACGCTACGCCGATCGCCGGGTGCCACACACGATCTCCGACGGATTGAGCAATCTGTCACATTCCGTCATGCGGAGGTCCTCGGGGCCGGGCGGTTTGACACATCCCGACGCGGTTCGTCATAATCGGCCACATGACTGACTTCGCACGCACTCTGTCCGCCCGGGAGGCGAACGGAACTGCCGGCATCATGATGCCGCAGCGTGCTGTCATGTGTTGCCGAATGTGTCGCTGACACGGTGATCCCCGCCGGGTCGCGCCGCCGTTTCTGAACACGGCGAGTCCGACCCCCGAGACTCCAGCTTTGCCGCCCACAACGCGGATGCCGGTTTCTCGCACATCGGCCTATGCGAGGCCACCCGCGCAACACTCTCGAACCCACGTCCCGCTCCGGGTTCCCCCTTCGAAGGACATCGCCATGTCGACCTCCGCTCTCCTCTCCGCCCCCGCCGCTCCCCGTCACCTCCGCGCCGTCGAGGACATCGCCACGCCGCCTGTGACGGAGCGCCCCGCTCCTAAGGGACTCCCCGCCGGCACCGCCCCCCGCGGGTTCGCCCTCTACGTCGGTCTCGACGAGCTGAAGGCCGCCGCTGACGGCGTCAGCCTCTCGGTCATCGTCGATGCGCTCCGCCGGACGATCGCCGAGCTCGCCCCGTCTGCCGAGACCCACGCGACGGTCGCCCTCGCCCCGGTCGGCGCCGGTGGCCGCGACGTCGACGTCGTGCGACTCGCCCTGCACGAGCCCGCCGCCGTCGCCCGCACCAAGCCCGAAGAGCCCCTCGACGAGCACGTGCCCGGCGGCGTGACGATCGACATCTCCCGTCGCCGCGTGCACATCGACGGCGAGACCGCGTCGCTCACCTTCAAGGAGTTCGAGCTGCTGCAGTACCTCGTGCTGCGCGAGGGCCGCACTATCGAACGCACCGAGCTCGTCTCATCGCTGTGGAGCCACACCGACGGCGACGACGCTCCCGGCGAGCGCACGATCGACGTCCACGTCCGCCGGCTGCGCTCCAAGCTCGGCCGCTACGAGGACATCGTCCGCACGGTGCGCGGCATCGGCTACCGCTTCGACCGGCACGCCGACGTCGTGATCCGCTACGGCCACGGCACCCCCTCGCCCGACCGCTTCTGATCAGGCCGCTGTCGGCGCCCGGACGTAGGGTGTCGGCATGAGGTCGGGACTGCGTGAACGGATGCCGCATCCGTCGCCGTCCTCGCACCTGAAGCCGCTCGAGGCGGAGTACCGCCCGACCGTTCCCACCGACGTGGCGGGCGCGATCCGGTATCAGCAGCGCGGAGCGCACGACCCGTCGCAGACCACGGCGGACGGCGTCATCTGGCGGGCGACCCGCACTCCCGAGGGGCTCGCGACGATCGCGATCCGCCCGGGTCTGCGAACGGTCCGGGCGGCCGCCTGGGGACCGGGTGCCGCGTGGACACTCGACCAGCTGCCGCGGCTGTGCGGCGCGGACGACGACCCCGGCGACTTCGATGCGTCTCGGCATCCGCTCATCGCGGCGACCCACCACCGGCGGCCCGACCTGCGGATCGGGGCGACCGACCTCGTCTTCGATGCGCTCGTCAGCAGCGTCTTCGAGCAGAAGGTCACGGGGCTGCAGGCCTTCGGGGCGTGGCGCTGGATCCTGACCCGCTACGGCGACGCCGCGCCCGGCCCGACACCGCGGCAGATGTACGCACCGCCGGCGGACTGGCGGATGATACCGAGCTGGTCGTGGCACCGCGCTGGCCTCGAACCGCCGCAGTCGCGCACGATCGTCGACGCCGCACGCCGCCGCGCCTCGATCGAGCGTGCCGCCGCCGCGGCCACGACGGGAGACGACCGCGACCGGGTCTTCACGAGCCTGCCGGGCGTGGGCGTCTGGACGAGTGCCGAGACCCGCATCCGCGCCTTCGGCGACCCCGACGCGGTCAGCTTCGGCGACTATCACGTCGCCCATCAGGTGGGCTACGCGCTGACCGGCTCACGCGTCGACGACGACGGGATGCGGGAGCTGCTCGAGCCGTGGAAGGGACAGCGGCAGCGGGTCATCCGCCTCATCGGGGCCAGTGGCGTCATCGAGCCGCGACGCGGTCCCCGCCTCGCCCCGGAGGACCACCGGGGCCGCTGACCGTCAGATCCGCTGGAGCGCAGCGAGTGCGGCGGGCAAATGGTCGAGGACCGCGATGTGTCCGACGTCAGGGATCCGCAGCAGCGTCGCCTGAGGGATGCCGCCGGCGATCGCGGTCGCATGCGACGGCGGGATGACGCGATCGAGCTCGCCCTGCAGGACCATCACCGGAGCGACGACGTCGGCGAGCGCGAACCCCCACGGCCGGGTGAAGGCGACGTCGTCGTCGACCAATCCGTCCGACCCCCACCGCGCGGATGCCGCGACGTCCTCGCCCAGCGACGCCCATGTCTCTTCGAGCGCGCGGTAGTCCGCCTCGACGAAGCTGGTCGGATCGAACTCCTCGACCTCGAGGTGAGCCGTGCGCGACGCGATCCCCGCGGTGGCGGATCGAAGACCGGACGGATCGGCCATGCCCGAGAACCACGACGCGTCGCCGGGACGGAACGGGGCGATCGACGCGAGGGTGACGACGCCGGCGACGCGCTCGGGTGAGAGTGCAGCGACGCCGAGGGCATGGGGGCCGCCCCCGGAGGCTCCCACCGACACGACGTCCCGAAGGTCGAGGATGTCCAACACGTCGGCGGCCCGTGCGGCCGCGTCACGGACGCTTCGCCCGGGCAGGCGGGGCGCTCCCCCGTACGCCGGCCGGGCGATGGAGACGACGTCGAAACCTGCGGCATCCGCCATCGCGGCCACGGGCGGCAGGACGGCACCGGTCTGCGGGGAGCCGTGATGCCACAGGAGTACCGGGCGCTCCACCCCGGGCTGCTCGACGCTGGCGTGGACGATATGGTCGGCCAGCTCCGGACGAATGAGCCTCATGCGCGTCACGGTAACGCCCTACGGTCCGAAGCGCGAGCGCCGGGCGACGGGAACCGTAGGCTGGCCGCATGGTGCAGCGACAGCGAGGACGCGGATTCTGGATCCTCGGGACGGTTCTGCTGTTCGCCGGCGGCATCCTGTTCGGACTCATTTGGCAGAACGTGTGGGTCGGGCTCGTCCTGGCGGCGGCGATCTCGATCGGGTGGCTCATCGCCTACGAGTCGCGCCGCGGGCGGAACCAGGGAATCTACGACCGTGACGACGACGGCGCCCAGCTCTGACCCCGACGCGCGGAAGGATCCTCCGGTGGAGTTCAGACCGCTGCGCGAGTCAGACCTGACCTCCGCTCCCGAGTGGACGGCGGGACACGAGCTCCGACCGGATCTCTGGCGCGGCGAGCACACCCGAGCCGTGGCCCTGGAGACCGACGAGATCGTCGCCGTCGGGATCATGTGGACGAGCCGCGTGCACGGCGACCGCTATTGGGTGGACGTCGTGGTGCACCCCGCACACCGCCGTCGCGGGATCGGCACCGCCGCCGTCCGGCACCTCACAGGCCTTCGCGCCGCGCCCCTCCCCCTCATGACACGCGCATACGTGGACGACCCCGCGCTCGCCTTCGCCGACGCGCTCGGCGCACGGACGATCCAGGTCGTGCCGCCTGCGGAGTCGACGACCACGGCGCGGGCCGCCCTGCGCGCCGATCCGGCTGTGATCGCCGTCGACGCGGTCGACCGGACGGTGATCGAGGCGGCGAACGCCCGGATCTACGAGTGGACGCATGCGTCGTGGAGCCCGGTCGGACCCGCCTTCGCCGATGCGCTCAACGAGGACCTGTGGGACGAGATCGACACCGAGGCATCCTCCGTCGTGAGGGATGCGACCGGTCGGGTCCTCGCGCTCGCCCTCGTCTACCTTGACGGCGAGACCCCGCTGCTGACGGCGGAGACGACGGATGCCGCGGCCCCCGACGGCGAGCGCCTCGTCGAAGCCTGCATCCGCCGCTCGCTCGACGTGCTGGCGGAGCGCGGGATCGCGGACGTGGAGTTCGACGGTCACGTCAGCGATCCGCACTTCCTTCCGGTTCTCGCCCGGTTGCAGCCGACCGGCCACTGGTTCCGCCTCGTCGAGATCCCGGCGTGATCGCCCGGCGACCCGCTCCGGTTCAGAGGGTCACGACGATCTTCTGCGCGGAAACTCCCGCGCGCTGACGATCCAGCGCCTCCTGTATCGCACCCACCCCGTCGCCGGCCACGACCGGCTCGGGCAGCGGACGGACGGTGCCGTCCGCCAGCCACTGCGGCAGCAGTCGCCCCCACAGCCGGCGCCCGATCTCGTCGTCGCGCAGGCTCGTCCCCCAGATGAAGGCGGCTCGGATGCCAGCCCGACGCGCGCGAGCGTTCAGCAGAAGCGTCCTCAGCCCCAGGCGTGCGAACGTGGGCAGCATCGCGGGGAAGAGCCGGCGGCGCCCGGCGAGCTCAGCGAGCGAGACGGGCATGCTCGCCATCGCGAGAACCGAACCGCCCGTCCGGCGCAGCACCTCGAGGCATCCGGCGGTCGACGTCTCGCCGAGGGCCACGGCACCGACGACGGGGCGCCCGCCGATCCCCGCCACGAGATCGTCGACGGCGCGGGGGGAACCGTGGTCGGCGACGACGTCGGCACCGAGCGACCTGACGAGGTCGGCGTTGCGCGGCGACGCCGTGCTGACCACGTCGTATCCGGCCGCGCGGGCGAGCTGGATCGCGTTCATGCCGACGCTCGTCGACCCGCCCCACACGACGACGACCCCGCGGTCGCGGGGACGGGCGTCGGCGGGGTCGTGGATCGCCAGTCCGAGATGGCGCGGCTGGAACAGCGCGCACGCGGCGGTGGAGGCGCCGAGGGGGAGGACGGAGGCCTCCACGTCCGAGATGCCGTCCGGGATGGGGGCCGTGAGGTGTTCCAGGAGCGTCGTGTACTGCTGGAACGCGCCCTCGCGCCGGGAATCGCGACCGCGATCCGTTCCCGTCGCGAGCCCGAAGACACGATCACCGACGCGGAACCGCGTGACCTCGGAGCCGATAGCGACCACGTCGCCGGCGACGTCGGAGCCGAGTACCGCCGGCGTCGGCAGCCACCGGTAGGTGACCGAACCCGTGCCCTGGATGACCCAGTCGACCGGATTGACCGCGACGGCGTGGACGCGCACGACGACCTCGCCTGCCGCCGGGTCGGGCGTCGGCATCCGCTCGACGGAAAGTCGCGCGCGGGGCGCGGCGAGGACGGCGGCGTCGTGGTGTCGGGGCATGTCGGTTCCTCCGGTCGTGATGTCACGTGGTGTCATCACTGTACCTCGCATGACACAGGGTGTCGTCACTATGCTGTCCGGATGGCCAGATGGGCACCGGACACCCGGGAACGACTGCGAGCGGCGGCGCTCTCGCTCTTCGAGGAGCGCGGCTACGCGGCGACCACCGTGCCCGACATCGTCGACCGGGCCGGCGTGACGCGCCGCACGTTCTTCCGCCACTTCAGCGACAAGCGCGAGGTCTTCTTCGACGACGACGAGATCCCGCAGCTCGCGACCCGCATGATCGCCGAGGCGCCGCGGGACGCGCAGCCGATGCAGGTCGTGATCGACGGTCTCCGGATGCTGGCGCGCGAGCGCTTCGAGCCCCGGCGTGCCGAGATTCGCTTCGCCCGCCAGGTGATCGCATCCGAGCCGGCGCTGCGCGAGCGGGACCTGCGCAAGCAGGCGGATCTGCGGGACGCCATCAGGGAGGGCTTCCGCCGCCGCGGCGAGGACAAGGCGACGGCGGCGGCGATCGCGGGAGTCACCGTCGAAGCCCTGCAGGCAGCACTGGAGGCATGGGCATCCGAGCCCGCAGGCGCCTCTCTGACCGATCACCTCGACGAGGTGCTCCGCCGGATGCGGGTGCTGCTGCAGTCGCTCTGAGCGCTCATTAGGGTGATGCCGTGAGCACAGTCATCCCGCTCGACCTGGATGCCGATCCGGACCTGCCCGACGCGATCGCGGTGCGGGTGGTGGCCGAGATCGACGGCACGATCCACAGCCTCATCGTCGACACCGGCGGCGCGCGCAGCGGCCTCGTCGACGGTCCGCTCACGGCCGGGCTCGAGCGGCTGACACCGCAGGACCCGGGCGGCGGCGGGGTCTTCTCCCGGGCCGGGTCGACAGAGCGCGTCACCGCGCGTGAGCTGCGCATCGGCGACCTCGTGGTCGAGCGGCCGGTGTTCGACCTCGAACCGAATCCCGCGGCGCCGTCGCTGCTCGGGCTCGATGTGCTGCGTCGCCACCGGCTGGACTTCCGCTTCTACGCCGCGCTGCTCGAGCTCGACGCCGAGTCGCCCGTGGACGAGCGGCGCGATCTGGTGCAGTCCTCGCGCGGGCATCCCTACGTCGACGTCGCCTGGGCGGGCGGCGCGTGGCCCGCCATCTGGGACTCGGGTGCGAGCGTGAGCGTCATCGACCGGGGTGTGGTGGCGCGGCATCCGGAACACTTCCGTCCTGCGGGCGAGGCGGAGGGGACGGATGCCTCGGGTGCCGCGAACGAGCTTCCCCTCGTCTTGCTCCCGGAGGTGACGATCGGAGGTCGTCGGTTCGCTCCATCGATCGCCGCCGTCGCCGACATCGCCGGACTCGTCCGGCCCGGCGATCCGCCGTTCGAGCTCATCCTGGGGATGCCGGTGCTCCGCCACGCGGACTGGGCCGTCGACCTGCGCGACGGCTGGTGGGGATATCTCGCCTGAACCCTAGCCCACGCGTGACCGACGGTCGGCGGCATCCTCACTTCCGTGGCGCGCGGCGAGCCGCACGATCCAGTAGATCCCCCAGACGATCAACGCGATCATCGCGACGACTCCGAGGAGGATCAGCAGATGCCAGCCGACGAGTCCACCCATGCTCACATCTCCTCGTGGGTGTCGGGGTCGCCGTCCCACAACCGGCCGCGCTCGAGGGCCGAGATCGCGGCGATCTCGTCGTCCGTCAGCGAGAACTCGAACACGTCGGCGTTCTCGGCCTGGCGGGCGGGGTCGGCGGACTTCGGAATGGGCGTGCTGCCGAGCTGAACGTGCCAGCGGAGGACGACCTGCGTCGGCGTGACATCGTGCGCGGCCGCGGTGTCGATGACGACCTGCTCGCTCAACAGCTCCGAGCGCCGGGCGAGCGGACTCCAGCTCTCGGTGCGGATGCCCTGCGAGGCGTGGAACGCCCGCAGGTGCGCCTGCGGGAAGTACGGGTGCAGCTCGACCTGGTTGACCGCCGGCACGACGCCGGTCGCCTCGATGATCCGGGCGAGCATCGGCTCGGTGAAGTTGGAGACGCCGACCGATCCGACGCGCCCCTCCTTCTGCAGATCGACCATCGCGCGGTAGGTGTCGACGTATTTGTCGACGCTCGGGTTGGGCCAGTGGATGAGGTACAGGTCGATGCGCTCGAGCCCGAGGCGCTCGAGCGATCCCTCGGCGCTGCGGCGGGTCTCGTCGTAGCCATGGTCGCGACCGGGGACCTTCGTCGTGACGATGAGGTCGTCCCGGATGCCGCTGCGCCGCACGGCCTCGCCGACCTCGCGCTCGTTCTCGTAGTTGACGGCCGAATCGAGCAACCGGTAGCCACCCTCGATCGCGGTGACGATCGACTGCGTGCCGTCCTCGCCGCGGAGGTTGTAGGTGCCGAGACCGAGCTGCGGGAACGCGGTGCCGTCGTTGAGGGAGACCGTGGGGATGCTGACCATTCCGCCACCGTACGCCGGATCCGCCCTTTGGGGGATAACCCGAAAGGACGTCTCGGGTCCGCCCCGATGTGGCGGTCTCGGGGTCGCCCCTAGCGTGGGGACATGACTTCCGACACCTCCGCGCCTCCCCGGCGGCTCCGGCCGCTGCGGCGCCTGGGCGCGCTCGCGCAGCTCGCCGCCATCGCCCTGGTGGGCATCGGCATCCTCACCACCGCCGCCACCCTTTTCGGCACCGGTATCGGCTTGGCGCTCGTCCTGGGTATCGGCCTCGTCCTGATCATCGCTGCGCTCTACGTCGCGTGGGCCGCGGCCTGGCTCGAGCATGAACGAGCCGAAGGCCTGTACGGCCACGGCATCCCGCCGCTGGCTATCCGCAGGAGCGGGGAGCCGGGCTTCCGAGGCTTCCTCCGCACACTGTGGCTCCAGTTCATCGACGGGGCGATGTGGCGCGGCATCGGCAGCTTCGCGATCGCCTCCGTGCTCGGCTGGATCGTCATCGGGGCCACGTCTGCCGTCGTGACCGGCATCGGACTCGCCGTCTCGCCTCTCGGCGGCGCCGCGGGCGGCCGACTGCCGGTCCTCGGCATCCCGCTCACGGGCGGCTGGGCCGTCGCGGGCGGCATACTCGCGGTCCTGGTGAGCCTCGGCATCCTGTTCGGGGTCACCCTGCTCGACGACCTTCTGACCCGGTCGATCCTCGTGCCCTCGCGCGAGGCCGTCCTCGCCGAGCAGGCGCGGACCGCCGGGGCCCAGCGGGCCGGTGCGGTGCGGGCCAGCGAGGTCGAGCGCACCCGCATCGAACGCGACCTGCACGACGGCGTCCAGCCGCGGCTGGTTTCGGTCGGGATGACCTTGGGGCTCGCGCAGCAGAAGATCGACTCCGACCCGGTCGCGGCGAAGGCGCTGATCGATGAGGCGCACACCTCGACGAAGGCGGCCATCACCGAGCTCCGCCAGCTGGCCCGCGGCATCCACGCGTCGGTCCTCGACGACCGGGGACTGGATGCCGCCCTCTCAGCCCTCGCGGCACGGTCCCACGTCCCCGTCGCCCTCGACGTCCGTCTCGACGAACGCTGCAGCGCGACCTCGGAGGCGGCGGTGTACTTCGTCATCGCCGAATCGCTCACCAACGCCGCCAAGCACGCCCGCGCCACCGAGGTGCGCGTCGTGGTCCGCAGCCGCGACGACGCCCAGGCCGGACGCCTCATCTGGGCGCGCGTCGAGGACAACGGCATCGGCGGCGCACGCGTGCTGCCCGGCGGCGGTATCGACGGGATCATGAACCGGGTGCTCGCCGCCGGCGGCACCGCGACGCTCGACAGCCCGATCGGTGGACCGACGGCTCTGGAGGTGACGGTCCCGTGCGCATCCTGATCTGCGAGGACTCGACGCTGCTGCGCGAAGGCCTGGTCCGCGTGCTGGAGGACGCCGGCCACACCGTGGTCGCCGCCCTCCCCCACGCCGGCGACATCGTCGAGACGGTGACCGCGTCGGCGCCGGAGCTCTGCATCCTCGACGTCCGGCTGCCGCCGACGTTCACCGATGAGGGCATCCGGGCGGCGCTGACGCTGCGGGCGCAGCATCCCACCCTCCCCGTGCTGGTGCTCAGCCAGTATGTCGAGGAGCGCTACGCGAGCGACCTCATCACCGGGCAGAACGCCGCCCTCGGGTACCTGCTGAAGGACCGCGTGGCCGACGTCAAGGACTTCCTCGACTCGATCGACCGGATCGCCGCCGGGGCCACGGTCCTCGACCCCGAGGTCGTCGCCCAGCTGCTGACCCGCCGAGCGCGGGACGAGCGGATGTCGCGCCTCACCGACCGGGAACGCTCCGTCCTCGCGCTCATCGCCGAGGGAAAGAGCAACGCGGCCATCGCCACGGCGCTCTTCGTCTCGGAGGCGAGCGTCGAGAAGTACATCACCTCGCTCTTCCAGAAGCTCGGCCTCGAACAGGATGAGCACGGCAACCGACGGGTGCTCGCGGCTCTCGTCCACCTCGAACACGGCACCTCGCCCGCCGCTGGGCATCCCGATCAGAACGGAACGAACCGATGAGCATCGACCTCACTCCCCCGCCCACCGCTCCCACGACGCCTGCCCCGCAGCCACCGCAGCAGCCGCGGCGCGCGTCGGCGCAGATCGTCTCGATCATCGCGATGTCGCTCGGCGGCGTACTGCTGCTCGGGACGCTCGTCTCGGGCATCGGCTCGATCGCCTACGCGAGCACGAATCGCGGCGCCGGCGATCAGTCGGCCGATGTCGCGGGTGTGACGGGCCTGTCCTTGGACGTCTCGGCCGGTCACGTCGTCGTCGACTATGCGGACGTCGACGAGGCGACCCTCACCGTCGACGGGAACCGCGACTGGAAGCTCGAGCGGCGCGGCGAGACGCTGTCGCTCTCCAACTCGCGCCCGTGGTGGATGCTGCAGGTGGGCTTCGACGCGACCGAGAATCGCGCGACGCTGACGCTCCCCGAGGAGATGGCGGGCCAGAAGCTGGATGCCGACGTCAACGTCGCGGCGGGATCGGTTACGGCAGACGGCACCTACGGGCTCCTCGACGTGTCGGTCGGTGCGGGCGACGCGACGGTGACCGGCACCGCGGACGACGTCCGGGTCGATGTCAGCGCCGGTGATGCCGACGTCGCTGTCGGCGACGTGCAGCGCGCGAATCTCACCATCGGCGCGGGTCAGATCACTGCCGACCTCCGCGGCGAGGACCTCGACGACGTCCGTGTGGATGTCAGCGCGGGGACCCTCGTGGCGACCCTCCCTGACGAGGCGTACCGCGTGACGTCCGACGTCTCCGTCGGCACGTTCGACAACCGACTGCAGACCTCGACGAGCGCCACGCGCACCATCGACGCCACCGTCTCGGCCGGTACGGTCACCCTCCGCCCCGGCGTCTAGCCCCTTACGTACGACGAGCCGTCGCAGATAGTCGCCCCCGAACCGGGGAAACGACCATCCGCGACGGCTCGCGGTGTGTCAGGGGTCAGCCGACGACGGCGATCTCGTTCGGGACGTGGTCGAGCGCCACGGTCTTCGCGATCTTGTCGGCGGCCAGGTCGACGACGATGATCTCGCTGTCGGCGGGATCGGTCACGTAGGCGAACGACCCTGCGACCTTGACGGACGGGTGCGGGTCCTGCCACTCGGCCGGGCCCTCCCACGGGTCGACGACGGACAGCGACGAGATGATCTCACCCGTGGCCGGGTCGATCGAGTGCAGCTTGCCGTCGGTCCCGATCAGGACCGCTTCGGCGTCCGGCCCGCGTCCGACGCCGCGGTAGGTGTACTCGACACCGTCGGGCAGCGCGACCTTCTCGAGCGTGTTCGCCTCGGTGTCGATCAGGGCGAGGTTGCGGAGGAGGTAGCCCTCGGCATCCGGGTCGTCCTTGTAGTCCATGACCACGAGCGGGCTGTTCTCGGACACGTAGGCGTTGCCCATGCGGCCGTACTCGTCAGGAGACGTGAGCTTCGTGATGGTGCCGTCCTTCACGACGAGGGCGCCGTTCTCGCAGCCGAAGACCACCGCTTCGTCCTTCGCGGTTCCTTCACCGTGCACGCCGGGGCACTCGTCGTTCGACGCGATCTCGTTGCGGTCCTTATCGAGGACGCGGATGCCGGTGCGCCCTGACTCGTCGCCGACGGTCGTCAGCAGGGTGCCGTCCTCGAGCTCGACGGAGACGCCGTGGTGCGCGGTGACGCCGGCGATGACGTCGGCCTTCGGGAGGGCATCGCCCGTCTTCGCCAGCTCTGCCGAGTCGAAGATCGTCGTGTCGCTGGTCGCGTCGTCGTACAACACCGTCTTGCCTGCGTGCGAGACGACGTGCCCCGCGGTGGCGGCGGGCACGACGAGGTCGGTGAGCTCTGGCTGCTGCGCGTCGAGCAGCTGGAAGCCCTTCGACGTGGTCACCATCACGTGTCGGCCGTCGCCGGCGGCGTTGAGGCGGATGAAGTCCTCGGAACCGAACTCGCCGAGATTCGCGTAGTCGTCGCCACCGAGGACGAGCACGCCCCCCTCGTACCCGACGGCGACACGGGGGCCGTCGGGTACGGCCGCGCTGTCGGCGGGGTCGGATGCGGGCTGCGCTGCGGACGCGCAGCCCGCGAGGAGCAGGGCAGCGGCGCCGGCGAGGGCACCGAACTGCAGGGTCTTCTTCATGGGTTTCCTTTCCAGGGAATGCCTCATGGGGTGAGGCCGTCGGCGATGCTCTGCAGGTTGCGTCGCATCATGTCGAGGTAGGTGCCGCCCGGGGAGCCTTCGGGGGCGAGGGACTCGGTGAACAGTGAGACGACGTCGACGTCGCGGCCGGCCTCGTCGGCGAGCACCCGCATGAGCCGGTCGGGCTGCGACGAGTCGGCGAAGATCGTCGTCACGCCGGCCTCGTCGATCGCGTCGACGAGGTCTTTGAGGTCCGAGGCGCTGGGCGCGGCGAGGGTCGTCCCACCCGGGATCGCCGCTCCCAGGATCCGCACGTCATAGCGCCGGGCGAGGTAGCCGAAGACGTGATGGTTCGTGACGAGCGCCCGATGCTCGACGGGGATCGCACCGAGGGTGTCGGCCATGTCGGCATCCAGCTCGTCGAGCTCGTCGAGGTAGGCAGCGGCCGCCTTCTCGACGACGGATGCCTCCACCCCGGCGATCTGCGCGAGCTGCGGCGCAAGCGCCTCGACCACGCGGGCGGTCTGCGTGGGATCGGTCCAGAAGTGCGGGTCGACGGCATCCGAGTCGGCGTAGTCGAGCGGCTCGATGTGGTCGCCCGCCACGAACGAGGCGACCCCGTCGGCCACCGCGGCGTCGACGTGGTGCTGCACGCCCTCTTCGAGCCCCAGCCCGTTCGAAACGAGCAGGTCGGCGGTGCGCATGCGGGCGGCTTCACGCGCCGAGAGCTCGAACGAATGCGGGTCGCTGCCGCGGGGCATGAGGGTGACGACATCGACCTCGTCACCGACGAGGTTCGCCGTGATGTCCCCGAGCAGGTCGGTCGTGACCACGACGGTCGGCCGGTCGCTGCCCGCGGCGGCACACCCCGTCAGCGCGGCGACGGCGGCAACGACCGCCGCGGCGAGCGCGCGCCTCATCGGCCCGTCTCCGCGACGAAGGCAGGGGCATCCGGCGTCTCGAACGTGCGCGCGATGCGCGCGGAGTCGGCGTGGTCGATCTCGAACATCGCGTTCTCGGCGGGTCCGTTCAGGTAGGTGCGGTTCGCGTCGATCTGCAGGGTCACGCCCGCCGCGAGGACGGGGTCGGCGAGGGATGCCGTCACCAGCGGTTTCGTGCGGGCGAGGGGCTTCCCCGACTCCCCGTCGAGAACGAGCACCTCCCCCTTCGTCGTGAGGGCGACGACGTGCTGGTCGGCGTCGTCGACCGCGGCGACGCGGGCGAGCGGCTCGCCGGCATCGACGCGGGTCCACGCGCGCTCGCGGGTGTCGAGCAGCCAGAACGCGTCGCCGCCGGTGAGGCCGGCGACCGTCGGCCGCCCCTCGCGTGCGGCGAAGGAGAGCGCGCGGTCGTCGGCACCCTCGGGGTAGGGGATCCGCTCGAACGAGGTGCCGTCGGCATCCGTCACCGCCAGGATCGCAGCGTCGGCGCATCCGACGACGACGCCGACGTTCGTGGCGATCGAACCGGCGGGATCATTGCAGGGCACGGTCTCGACGTCGGCGCCGGTCGCGTCGACGTGGCGGAGACCGTCGGCATCCGTCACGAGGGCGCCCGTCGGGAGCGGGACCACCATGCCCGAGCCGGCGGGGACATCGAGGCGGAAGCGCTCCTCGATGCGCCCCTTCTTGAGCGCGTCGAGGTCGAGGAGCACGGCCTCTCCCCCGTCGAACCGGATCCCCGCACCGAGGTCGCTCGCGACGACGGTCGGCTCGCCGTCGCCGGTGAGGTCGCCGAGGATCACTGCGGGAGCCTCGTAGTAGTGGAAGTGGTCGACGTGGTTCCACGTCCAGACGCCGCTGTCGACGATCCCGACGCCGCCGTCGCGCCCCGCGTAGAGGAACCGGCCGTCGGTCTCGAGCGAGGTCGGCGGCGTGATCTCGCCGAGTGCGTCGGTCGTCTCGTCGAGCAGGTCGAGGTGGCGGACCTCACCGCCCGGGGTGACGCTCGTGAGGTGCAGGGCGGGCTCGGCGAGCTCGGTGGCGCCCGCGATGGCGCCGTGCCCCTCGCCCGTCGATTCGGGGACGGATGCCGGCGCCGACTGGCAGGCGGCGAGAGTGAGGGCGAGCACGGGCACGAGGGCGATCGGGACGCGGCGGTTCATGCGGTCCTTTCGTCGAGGGAGGAGCGGGTGGGGCGGATGAGGGCGCGGATGCCGGTGGACACCGCGCCGGAGCAGATCGCCGTGAAGGCGACGGTGGCTCCCGCGGCGGTGCCGAGGTGCCATGAGAGGACGAGGCCGACGGCCACGGCGGCGGTGCCGATGACGGCCGCGAGCGCCATGGTCGGCACGATGCGGCGGGTCCACGCGCCGGCGGCGACGGCCGGTCCGAGGAGCATGCCGACAACCAAGAGCGATCCGACGGCCTGATAGGCCGAGACGACAGCGAGGGTGACGAGGCCGACGAGCAGGATGTGCGCGAGGCGAGGGCGGAGGCCGAGCAGCTGCGCCTGCCTCGGATCGACGGCGAGTGCGACGAAGGAGCGGTGGCCCGCGGCGGCGACCAGCAGGGTCACAGCCGCAGCGACGGCGAGGAGCACGAGGTCGCCCCGCTCGATCGCCAGGATGTCGCCGAAGAGGATGGCCGAGGCATCCGTCGCGAAGCTGCGCGAGGCCGAGATGACGATGACCCCCAGCGAGAGACTCGCGACGAAGAGGAGGCCGATGCTGGTGTCGGCCGAGATCCGGCCGCGGCGCTGCAGGGCTCCGACGCCGAGCGACATCGCCGCCGCGCTGACGGCCGCGCCGGCCACGGGTGGGAACCCGGTGAGAGTGGCGACCGCGATCCCGGGCAGCATGCCGTGGGCCATCGCCTCGCCGAGGAAAGCCATGCCGCGGAGGACGACCCACGTGCCGACGACGGCGCAGACGACCGCGACGAGGGCGCCACCGACGAGGGCGCGCTGGACAAAGGCGACGGCGAACGGATCGAGGAGCACGGACACGGTGCCCGACTGTACACGTAATTGAGAACGGTTTTCATTTGCAATACTGGTCGGATGCACAGCTCACGGGTCGTCGTCCGGTTGGGTGAGGTCTGCGTCGACATCGACGGGCACCGCGCCCTCGACGGCGTCGATCTCGACGTTCGCGCCGGCGTGCTCACCGCTGTGGTGGGCGCGAACGGGTCGGGGAAGTCGACGCTCGTATCCGTGCTCGCGGGGCTCCGCGCGCCGACGTCGGGCACGGTCGAGATGCGCCCGGGAACGGCGATCGCACTCGTGCCGCAGCACACCGCCGACACCGCACGACTGCCCCTGACCGTCACCGATCTCGTGTCGATGGGCCGCTGGCGCGAGCGCGGCGCTTTTCGCCCGCTGCGGCGGAGGGACCGGGAGCGCGTCGCCGAGGCGATCGACGCGGTCGGGCTGAGGCCGTACTCCTCTCGTCCGCTCGGTGCGCTCTCGGGAGGTCAGCGTCAGCGGGCGTTCGTCGGCCAGGCGCTCGCGCAGGACGCGGATCTGCTGCTCCTCGACGAGCCGACGAGCGGTCTCGACGATGCGTCGCGGCGAGCCGCGGCATCCGCTCTGCGCGTCGCGGCCGACAGGGGTGCGGCGGTCGTCGTGGTGACGCACGACCTCGGCGAGCTCGGTGACGTGGACGACGTCGTCACGCTCGCGGCGGGTCGGATCGTGGGTGCGCCGACCGCGTACGACACGCGGGGGCGGAGGGGTCGGAACGTGAGTAGCGTTGAGGGGTGACCAACGCTCCGATCGATGCCACCACCACGTCCGCCTGGGCTGAACTCGAGTCGCTGAAAGCCGGCTTCACCCCCGATCTGCGCGGCTGGTTCGCGGCAGACCCGGAGCGCGTCGCCAAGCTGACGCACGACGTCGCCGACCTGCACGTCGACCTGTCGAAGAACCTCGTGACCGACGAGATCGTCGCCGCCCTCGTGCGCCTCGCCGAGCAGACCGGCGTCGCCGAGCGGTACGCCTCGATGCTCGCGGGTGAGCACATCAACACGACCGAGGATCGTGCCGTGCTGCACACCGCTCTCCGGCGTCCCGCCGACGCGACGCCGTCGCTGACGGTCGACGGTCAGGACGTCGACGCCGACGTGCAGGGCGTGCTCGACGCGATGGCCGAGTTCGCGGGCCGGGTGCGCACGGGCGAGTTCACCGGCATCACCGGCAAGAAGGTCGAGACGGTGGTCAACATCGGCATCGGCGGGTCGGACCTCGGGCCCGTGATGATCTCGGCGGCGTTGGAGCCGTATGCGGATGCCGGCATCTCGGCGCGCTTCGTCTCTAACATCGACCCGTTCGACATCGCGTCGAAGACGAAGGACCTCGACCCCGAGACGACGCTGTTCATCGTCGCCTCGAAGACGTTCACGACGCTCGAGACGCTGACCAACGCGCGCCTCGCCCGTGACTGGCTGTGGGAGGGCCTCGCGTCGGCGGGGGCCATCGACGGCAGCGACGAGCAGAAGAAGGATGCCGTCGCCCACCACTTCGTCGCGGTGTCCACGGCACTCGACAAGGTCGCGGACTTCGGCATCGACACCGCGAACGCGTTCGGCTTCTGGGATTGGGTGGGCGGCCGGTACTCGGTCGACTCGGCCATCGGGCTGTCGCTCGTGATCGAGTTCGGGCCTGACACGTTCCGCGAGCTGCTGGCCGGCTTCCACGCAGTGGACGAGCACGTGCGGACGACGCCGCTCGCGCAGAACGTGCCGGTCCTGATGGGCCTGCTGAACGTCTGGTACACGAACTTCCTCGGCGCGCAGTCGCACGCGGTACTGCCGTATGCGCAGCAGCTGAGCCGGTTCGCCGCGTACCTGCAGCAGCTGACGATGGAGTCGAACGGCAAGTCGGTGCGGTGGGACGGCTCCCCCGTCACGACCGACACCGGCGAGGTGTTCTGGGGTGAGCCGGGCACGAACGGGCAGCACGCGTTCTACCAGTTGATCCACCAGGGCACGCGACTGATCCCGGCGGACTTCATCGCGTTCGCGAACCCCGCCTACGCGCTGACCGACGGCGACCGGGATGTGCACGGCCTGTTCCTCGCGAACTTCCTGGCGCAGACGAAGGCGCTGGCGTTCGGCAAGACGGCCGAGGAGGTCGAGGCCGAGGGTACGACCGGTGCACTGGTCGCGGCACGGACGTTCCCCGGCAACCGTCCGACGACGTCGATCTTCGCGCCGTCCCTGACGCCGACGGTGCTCGGCGAACTGGTCGCCCTGTACGAGCACATCACGTTCACGCAGGGTGCGATCTGGGGCATCAACTCGTTCGACCAATGGGGCGTCGAGCTCGGCAAGCAGCTCGCCATGCAGATCGCGCCCGCGATCGAGGGCGACAGCGACGCTTTCGACTCGCAGGATGCCTCGACCAAGGCGCTCCTGGAGTACTACCGCGACCACCGCGCCTGAGGCTCAGTCGCTCAGTCTTCGAACTCGGCGCGGATCTCGGCGATGCCGTGGAGCTCCGTGCGGAGACGCCGGACGAGCGCATGTCCGTGCGCGAGCCAACGTTGCTCGTCGGGGATCCCGCCCTCCAGCGTGTGGATCTGCCATTCCTGGTTCCACGCCGCGAGCGAATCCTCAAGATCTGTCGAAAGAGGCAGCATCCCGCGTTCGATCAGATAGTGCTCGGTGAACCTCTCCCAGAGCGGGAGATCGGTGACGTACTCCGGGAAGACGCGGATCAGGCGTCGACCATCATCGAGCCGCGGAGGGGTCCGGCTCTTCACCTGCCGATCCTGCTTCGCCCACAGCGCTCGCTTGCGCGCTTCGGTCTCGTTGCCCACGGGCCCACCGTACCGACCGCTAGAACGGTGGTGGGTCGGTGGTGAACTGCGGAATCCGCCGTTCGGGCTTTACGAGGTAGACCCGGCCGGCGGGTGAGGTCCATTCGAGTGCGCCACCGGGTTGGGCTCTGACGTGCCAGCCGGTGTGGTGCTTCAAGGTGTGGTGCCCGCGGCAGAGCGGTGCGAGGTTGCTGGCGTCGGTGTGTCCGCCGTGGTGCCAGTCGACGGTGTGGTCAATGTCGCACCGATCCGCCGGGATCCCGCAGCCGGGGGCCATGCACCGGGCGGCCCGCCACGCGACGAGCCGGCGCAGGTCCACGGGAGGCCGGTAGTGCTCACGGCCGACGGACAGGACGACCCCCGTTTCGGGGTGGGTGAGGACCCGCATCCACCCGGATGCCGCCCCGCACAACTCCCGCGCATGGTCGAGCGGGATCGGGCCGACGCCGTCGACCTGCGCGGCAGAGCCGTCACCCGTCAGGAGCGTGAGAGCGGGCACGGTGACCGTGACGGTCGGGCGGATGCCGCGCACCGTGTCGGGAAGGGATTCGGTCTCCCCGTCGATGAGGAGGTCGCCGAACACGTCGGCGCGCTTCTGATCCAGGATGCGCTCATCATCGAACGTTTTCGCGATGGCGGTGAGCCGCCCGTGGATCGCGTGCGCTTCGACGGCGGGGAGGTGCGCGGTGAGCCACGCCATCCCGTCCGCACCGGGTTCGACGCGCACGTGCCTGCGGGCGACGGCATCCATGTGACGTTCCGCGATGGTCGCTTCACGCTCCCTGTCCACAATCCGCTTCACGGCGCGGCGGAACGGCCCGGTCGGCATCTCCTCCGCGAGTGCGAGCACTTCGGACACCAGCTCGTCGCGCACGACGTCGACTTCATCGAGCCCGTCGACGATGATCGTCGCGTGGGTGTCGGTGATATCCGCGTGGCTCATCGACTCCCACACCGCCGGGTACCGCTTCACCAACGCCCGCCCGACCCCCATGAGACGTCCCGCGGCGTGCTCACT
>NZ_FNCR01000009.1:0-2663 GCF_900100525.1 Microbacterium sp. 77mftsu3.1
GATCACTAGTCCCGACTTTCGTCCCTGCTCGACCTGTCAGTCTCACAGTCAAGCTCCCTTGTGCACTTACACTCGCCACCTGATTGCCAACCAGGTTGAGGGAACCTTTGGGCGCCTCCGTTACTTTTTGGGAGGCAACCGCCCCAGTTAAACTACCCACCAGGCACTGTCCCTGAACCGGATTACGGTTCGAAGTTAGATATCCAGAGTGACCAGAGTGGTATTTCAACAATGACTCCACGGTAACTGGCGTCACCGCTTCAAAGTCTCCCACCTATCCTACACAAGCCACACCGAACACCAATACCAAGCTGTAGTAAAGGTCACGGGGTCTTTCCGTCCTGCTGCGCGTAACGAGCATCTTTACTCGTAATGCAATTTCGCCGAGTTCGCGGTTGAGACAGTTGGGAAGTCGTTACGCCATTCGTGCAGGTCGGAACTTACCCGACAAGGAATTTCGCTACCTTAGGATGGTTATAGTTACCACCGCCGTTTACTGGGGCTTAAATTCTCAGCTTCGCCTTGCGGCTAACCGGTCCTCTTAACCTTCCAGCACCGGGCAGGCGTCAGTCCGTATACATCGTCTTGCGACTTGGCACGGACCTGTGTTTTTAGTAAACAGTCGCTACCCACTAGTCTCTGCGGCCTCCACGCCCTTTCGGAGTAAATCCTAATAAGCGGAAGGCCCCCCTTCTCCCGAAGTTACGGGGGCATTTTGCCGAGTTCCTTAACCACGATTCTCTCGATCTCCTTGGTATTCTCTACCTGACCACCTGAGTCGGTTTGGGGTACGGGCGGCTTGAACCTCGCGTCGATGCTTTTCTTGGCAGCATAGGATCACCCACTTTTTATCCGCATCGTGTCTCAGCCTTAATGAGAGACGGATTTGCCTATCTCTCGGCCTACGCACTTGCCCCGGGACAACCATCGCCCGGGTTGGGCTACCTTCCTGCGTCACACCTGTTAATACGCTAGCCGCACCAGAACGGGGTCGAGCGTTAGACCGGCCGGCTTCACCCCGAAGGGATCCACTCAGCCGGGTTAGGACTCTTAGCACCACTGGATTAGCTTGGGCGGTTCTTCGCCGGTACGGGAATATCAACCCGTTGTCCATCGACTACGCCTGTCGGCCTCGCCTTAGGTCCCGACTTACCCAGGGAAGATTAGCTTGACCCTGGAACCCTTGGTCTTTCGGAGGACGTGTTTCTCACACGTCTTTCGCTACTCATGCCTGCATTCTCACTCGTGTAGCCTCCACGGCTGGTTCACACCGCCGCTTCGCTGGCCACACGACGCTCTCCTACCCATCAACACGGCTGGACCACGAAGGCCTACCAATAATGTCAATGCCACAACTTCGGTGGCGTGCTTGAGCCCCGTTACATTGTCGGCGCGGAATCACTTGACCAGTGAGCTATTACGCACTCTTTCAAGGGTGGCTGCTTCTAAGCCAACCTCCTGGTTGTCACAGCAACTCCACATCCTTTCCCACTTAGCACGCGCTTTGGGACCTTAGTTGGTGGTCTGGGTTGTTTCCCTCTCGACTATGAAGCTTATCCCCCACAGTCTCACTGCTGCGCTCTCACTTACCGGCATTCGGAGTTTGGCTGACGTCAGTAACCTTGTAGGGCCCATCGGCCATCCAGTAGCTCTACCTCCGGCAAGAAACACGCAACGCTGCACCTAAATGCATTTCGGAGAGAACCAGCTATCACGAAGTTTGATTGGCCTTTCACCCCTATCCACAGCTCATCCCCTCAGTTTTCAACCTAAGTGGGTTCGGTCCTCCACGACGTCTTACCGTCGCTTCAACCTGGCCATGGATAGATCACTTCGCTTCGGGTCTAGGACATGCGACTGAATCGCCCTATTCAGACTCGCTTTCGCTACGGCTACCCCACACGGGTTAACCTCGCCACATATCGCTAACTCGCAGGCTCATTCTTCAAAAGGCACGCTGTCACCCCTACTAAGGAGGCTCCAACGGTTTGTAAGCAAACGGTTTCAGGTACTATTTCACTCCCCTCCCGGGGTACTTTTCACCTTTCCCTCACGGTACTTGTCCGCTATCGGTCATCTGGGAGTATTTAGGCTTATCAGGTGGTCCTGACAGATTCACACGGGATTTCTCGGGCCCCGTGCTACTTGGGATACTCTTCGCGTCAAGAGAGGCATTTCGACTACGGGGTTGGCACCCTCTATGACCCGCCTTTCAATGCGGTTCGTCTATACCTTCTTGTAACGCCGACAGATCGGCAGAACTGTCTGAAAAGTCCCACAACCCCGAATACGCAACTCCTGCCGGATATCACACGTACTCGGTTTAGCCTGTTCCGGTTTCGCTCGCCACTACTAACGGAATCGCGGTTGCTTTCTCTTCCTGTGGGTACTGAGATGTTTCACTTCCCCACGTTCCCTCTACCCGCCCTATATATTCAGGCGGGAGTCACTAGGTCGGCACGCCGCCCAGCGGGGTTTCCCCATTCGGACACCCTCGGATCAAAACTTGCTTATCAGTTCCCCGAGGCTTATCGCAGATTGCTACGTCCTTCTTCGGCTCCAGATGCCAAGGCATCCACCGTTTGCTCTTAAAGACTTGAAATCACATGAGTTGAATCGTCAATCGAAATTGACTAATGATCTTTAAGATCATCTTTCTGAAC
>NZ_FNCR01000007.1:0-86976 GCF_900100525.1 Microbacterium sp. 77mftsu3.1
CACCGAGACCCCCTCCCAGGTCACAGCAAGCTTCAACCCGGACACAGGGTCGACCCGTGTCGCCGCGTACTTCATCTCAACCGTGTCCCCCGGGCAGTACATCGAAGCGACGGACCTCGTTGTGGAACGTTCGAAGACGCCCGGCCCGTTCTTCTACGGCGACACGGCACCGGCAAACTCGAGGCAGCAGATCACCTGGGCAGGAGAGCCCGGCAAGAGCGAGAGCATCCTCTCCACTCGCCCGCGCTGACCGCAGGGTAACCGGAAGACCCGACTACTCAGCGAGGACCCATGGCCAACCCCTTCATGGTGCTCGGCGGCATCGCCGTCGGCATCATCACCGCCACATTCGGTGTGCTCGCCGTCCCCGGCTGGGTCGCCTCCGCGCAAGACGCCTCCACCCTCAACGACCTCAGCAGCATCCGCGCAGCACAGTCCGCCTCCGTCTCCCAGAGCGGCAGCTACTTCACCGACCTCACCGCCCTCACAGCCGGTACGAACGGCGTGAAGGGACAGCTCGCCACCAGCACGGACATCCTCGGCATCACCGCCGACGGGGCGAACGCCTGGTGCGCTGCGGCCCAGTCCGGATCCGGCAGCTACCTCGCCGCCAGCAACCGAGGCATCACCCGCGCGGTGGACACCGACCCCGCCACAGCGATGACCGCCGCGCGCTGCAGCCCGGCCAGCATCGAAGGCATCCTCGATCGCGCCTACGGAGCGCCCACCGAAGCTCGACGGAACCTCGCCACCCACACCGACGGCACCAGCTTCAAGGACTACCGCCGCTCGGGGTTCGGCATCGAGCTCAGCCGTTACCCCGCGCAGGGCACGTACTCCCTCGTCGGCGGGTGGGCTCGGTACGACATTAGGGACACTCAGCGCGGCTACGGCTTCCACCTGGCGCACAACCCCGAGAACGCGGAAGCCACCCTCAGCCAGATGGCACCCGTCACCGCCGGGGCAACGTACTCGATCAGCCTGTCGATGCGATCCGACTACCCCGGTGCAGCGAAGATCTGCTTCCGCTTCGGGAACGCCTCCGGGTGGTCATCCACCAACGACTGCAACGTCCCCCCAGTGGTGCTGACCACGGACAGTCAGCGGCTGAGCCGGACCTTCACGGTCCCGGCGGGGAGCACCCACGTCGCCGCGTACGCGACCGCGCAGACCCCGCAGGACAAGTACCTCGAGGCGAAAGACCTCCTGGTCGAGGAGTCCGCCACGGTCGGCACCTACTTCGACGGCAACACCACGCCCGCGAACGCGTTCGAACGGTTCCGCTTCGTAGGTACCCCGGGCCAGTCCGAAAGCATCATGCTCATCAGGCCGCGCGCTCGCTGACGCCGCAGGGTAACGGGAGCACCGCCCGAAGCACCGAAGGACCTCCACGACATGGCCAACCCCTTCCTCGTCCTCGGTGGGATCGCCGTCGGCATCATCACCGCCGCGTTCGGGGTGATCGCTGTACCCGGCTGGGTCGCATCCGCGCAGGACGCATCGGCGACGAACGACGTCAGCCAGGTGTCTCTCGTGCAGGCAGCCCTGAGCGCTGAATCGGGCCGGTACGCCGCCTCCATCACCGCGCTCGAGACGGCACCTGCGACGAGGGTCACCGTCGCCTCCGCGCAGAACATCGCGACCGCCACGGACCGCACCGGGAAGCATTCCATCACCGTCGCACGCTCCGACTCAGGCCGCTACTTCGCGCGCCTCAGTGGGAAAGCAGCCATCGCCACGGGCGCCACCGCCGAAGCTGCAGTGGCGTCCGCCGGAACAACTGTCACCGGTGGCGTCACAGCAGAGGGCGTCACTATCCCACCCCTCGGGCCGGGCATCGTCGCCAGGAACCTCTTCAAGAACCCGACGGCGACGAGTCTGTACGCCGTCAGCGCATCGCCATGGTCAGAGCTCGCGCTCGTCAACGACTTCCCCGGCGAGGTCAAGACCGCCATCAGGGCGACCCGCACCTCCGACGAGAACACCCGCGACCTCGACCTCATCACCGGACTCGACACCCCCTTCGGCAAGGACACCCGGGTCACCCTTGCCATCCGGGTCAGTCAAACCACGAAGGTGCAGCTCTCGCTCCGCCGACAGGTACACGACTACGTCGCCATCGGCGCTCCTGACCAGTCGTTCACGCTCAGTCCCGGCGTGAACGAGATCGACCTCGTCTTCCGGGACACCGCCCCGCTCGTGCCCACCATCACGTCCGGGGTCACCATCCGCAGCGACAGCGACTGGGTCGGCCGGACGATGGAGGTGACCCGCATCAGCATCACCGAAGCCAGCGACGGCATCGGTTTCTTCCACGGCGGCTCCGGGAAGGTCGGGAACGCAACCTCGAGCTGGCTCGGCGCACCCGGGGAGTCCATGTCCGTCCTCCGCCGCTGACCGCAGGGTATCCGGCGTACTGACCTGCCCGGAGGACTTCGATGGCTAACCCGTTCCTGGTGCTCGGCGGTATCGCCGTCGGCATCATCACCGCAGCGTTCGGTGTGCTCGCCGTCCCCGGATGGGTGGAGAGCGCTCAGGACGCCTCGACGATGAACGACCTCGCCAACGTCCGTATCGCGCAGGCGGCGACGGTGAGCGACACCGGCAAGTATGCCTCGTCCCTCTCCGCGCTCCGCGATGCCTCCGACGTCCGGCTGAGCGGGAGCGGACTGGACACCGTCGCCGTCGATACGCGCGGGGATGGGTGGTGCGCGACAGCACTGTCCGACTCCGGCTCGGTGTACGCCGTCTCTAACCGTGTTTCCGCCGCGCAGAAGGGCACCACGCGCCTCACCGCGGAAGCTGCCGCGAGCTGCGCGCCCGTCCAATGCCCGACGACCTCATGGGATGCGACCTACTACGACGGCATCTCCTGGGCGGGGGCGCCCATCCTCCGCGGCTGCCTTCCCGAACTCAACTGGTCCTGGTCGGTCCCGTCGACCAAGACGAACCCTGTCGTCGGCCTCCCGATGAGCAACTACTCCGCCGTCTACAAGCGGACCATCAACGCCGGCGCCGGCACGTACACCTTCACGCTCCGCCGTGATGACATCGCCTTCGTCTACATCGACGGTGTCAACGTCCCCTACGAGCCGGTGAACCACACCGTGGACGTCACCCTCACCGTGCCCCTCAGTGCAGGACCCCACGACATCGAAGTTCGCTACGCCCAAGGCGGCGGGGGAGCGCGCCTCAACCTCAGCTGGACGATCGCCCCCTGACCGCAGGGTATCCGGCGTACGCTCGACCGAAGTGAGACCACCATGGCCAACCCGTTCCTCGTTCTCGGAGGCATCGCTGTAGGCATCGCCACGGCCGCCTTCGGGATCCTCGCCGTCCCCGGCTGGGTCGCCTCCGCGCAGGACGCGGCCGCGACCAACGACATCGCCCAGGTCACTGCCGCACAGAACATCTCGCTCAGCGAGTCGGGCCGGTACGCCACCTCACTTGCCACCCTCGTCAGCGACTCCGCTCGCATCGTCACCAGCGGCGGGGTGAAGAACTTCACTGCGACCGACCCCACCGGCAAGCACCAGCTCACGGTCTCACGTTCTGCCAGTGGCACCTACTTCGCCCGCACCAGCGACAGCGCGAAGATCGGCTCCGGGAAGACCATCGAGGCCGCCGTCACCGACAGCGGAGCCACCGTCACCGGCCCAAGCGCCGCCCGTGTCACCGACCGCGGCGTTCGCCTCCCCGACGTCGCCGCGGGACTCGCCGAGGAGGTCTACGAGAACCTCCACCCCAACCCGAATGGGGCGATCGACGGGTTCCGTGGCTACTACCGATGGAACGGCACCTCGAGCGCCGGCAACGGGCTCGGCGCGAACGGCGCAGTCACAGCATCCGTCGTCAGCGCCCCGTGGTCACGCTCAGGCACCGCGGTGCGAAGCACGTGGCCAACCGTCGCCGTGGACTCCGGGGACTTCGCCGTCCTCGCTGGCGACTACCTTCCCGGATCCACGAAGGCCACCGTTCGCTTCCGCTTCGTCAGCAACCAGGACATCACGCTGCAGCCCATGCGGGTCTGGAAGTCCGTCAACAGCACATCCGATGGCCGGCTCATCGCTACCTCAAACCCGGGATACACCCCGGTAAAGGCAGGCGTCCCCGTAGATGCCTGGGCCACCATCGTCACGCCCGAGGACGGCCACGCCGGCTTCCGGCCCGGGTTCAACATCCGCGGTCACCGCGACGGCCTCACCATCGACGTCTCCGAAGCAGACATCTACCTCGGCGACTACGACCCCGACCGTCCCTGGTTCTCCGGGAACGTCGCACCCGAAGGGCTCCTCGTCGACTGGGCGGGCGGCACGCACAACTCCGCCTCCCGCGCCTACCGGTGAGCCCCGCGAAGGCCATGTCCGAGACCCGCCGTAGGGTACTCGTCGAGTCGCCGCAGGGTAACTCATGAAGGTCGCCGTAGGGTGCTTCGTGAAGGTCGCCGCAGGGTGACTGGATGAGTCGCCGCAGGGTGACTCACGTAGGTGTCATCACTTTTTCTGCGCGCCGCGCATATGGGTAGTGACCGAGTGACATCCGCACCCGCGGATCG
Organism: Microbacterium sp. 77mftsu3.1; assembly: GCF_900100525.1. NCBI lineage: Bacteria > Bacillati > Actinomycetota > Actinomycetes > Micrococcales > Microbacteriaceae > Microbacterium > Microbacterium sp. 77mftsu3.1. The sequence goes on from NZ_FNCR01000007.1 coordinate 4,556, forward strand.
AGCTCAAACACATTCGTTCTAGGTGAATCCCGGAACCGTGTGTATCCTGAAAGGCTTTGCTCCCACTGGGGGAGCGGCCACGACGAAAGGTACGACCGTGAGGTCTCTGAACTGCATCGAAGGGACGCTGTCGGCATATGCCGGTCACAGCGCCATCGACGCTGCGCAGAAGCCGATGAACCGCCAGTGGACCGAGAACCCCTCGGATCTCTTCGTCGGCGGACAGGTGGGCCTCATGTAACGGGACAGGATCTCGTAACACGAGCCCACCGAAGCCAGCTGGCACTCGGTGGGCTTTCTCTTTGCCCATCCACTTCAACTCAACACATAGGGGCGTCGCCTAGCGGCCCAAGGCTCCGGTCTCCAAAACCGGCATCGCAGGTTCAAATCCTGCCGTCCCTGCTCGAATGCCCGTCTGATGTAGGCGGCGCGCAAGAGCCCTCCGGCCGGAGGGCGTTACAAGACAACAGCGGAAGATGACCTTCGAGAAGGTCCAGACCATCATGGCGAGGACCTTCTCGGAGATGAGGCGTGGGGCACCATCCCCGCGCCGAAGCCTGCCCTCGGGCAGGTCACGGGAGGGTCGCGTAGCGGCTATCGCAGCGGACTGTAACTCCGCCGCCTTCGGGCACCGCGGGTTCGAATCCCGCTCCTCCCACTCTGGGCCTCGAGCATGATGGCGAATGCACCGGACTCTTACTCCGGGGACCTGGGATCGATACCCAGGGGGCCCACCAGCGCGTCTTCGGACTGCGCGACTCGACGTCGTCGTGGCGGCGTCGAGCGAATGGCCCTGTAGCTCAATCGGGAGAGCACCGCCCTGTCGAGGCGGGGGTAGCCGGATCAAAACCGGTCAGGGTCGCGACGAGCTCCATGAGCTCGTACGGGAACGTCGTCTAGAGGCCTAGGACCTCACTCTTCCAAAGTGATGACGCGAGTTCGAATCTCGTCGTTCCCTCTCTCAGCACGCCTGATGAGCCCATAGGGGCGAAACGCGGATCCGTCCGCGTCGCGTGAGAACGCAACGGAGGGGCAAGCCGAGTTTTGGCCTGGCGGCAGCCCTCTCGAAAAGGGAAGGGGGCACGTGAGTGTCCCGTGTGGGTTCGAGACCCACCCTCTCCGCAACGCCTGACGAGTCCGCTGCTGCAGCGGACGAAACGACCAGCCTCGGTGGACGCGCACGCTGGGACTGGTCGTCGCGACTCGCAGCACATCGAAGATGATCTTCGAGCCGTACGCCGGCCACCGTGCCGGTGATGCCCGTCTGGCGGAATGGCAGACGCACTGGTTTCAGAAACCAGGGTCCTTCGGGACGTCCGGGTTCGACCCCCGGGGTGGGCACAAGAAGTCGGAACCGCCGCGCATAGGGGTGGTACCGGCCGCCACGCACGACGACGCGTCCGGTGACGCGGGCACTCTGATAAGGCGCTGCAGCGTAGGTTCAACTCCTCGGTCGTGCACTTGCAGTACCAGCAGTACCCGCGTCTCCGGGCGCGGCTTGATCCCCTGTAGCTCAGCTGGCAGAGCGAATCGCTGTTAACGATTGGGTCCCTGGTTCGAGCCCAGGTGGGGGAGCAGATGTCGCCGAAGCGCAGGGCGCAGAGGTGGCAGATGGGTGTCGAGTCGTGCACGGCTCGATGTCCGGCCTCGTGCTGTTTCCGGGAATGTCCCGGCCGGGGCGAACGCCGCCGTAGCTCAGTGGTAGAGCACTTCCTTGGTAAGGAAGAGGTCCTGGGTCCGATTCCCAGTGGTGGCTCGTGTCGCACGGTTTCCACTCGGGCCGCGCATATGGATAGTGCGGGGCTCCGGCCGAACGGTTCGGGGCTCCGCGCGCCAACTTCTTCAACGCCTCCTTAGCTCAGTGGTAGAGCGTCCGCCTTGTAAGCGGAGGGCCGCCGGTTCGAACCCGGCAGGTGGCTCGACGAACGTCGTGAGACGTCCATCAACAACGGGCCTGCCTGGTTTCGACGGGCTCAGATTGCTTCATGGTGAAGCGTGCCGAGGTCTGTGTGCCGACCTTGTAAAAACGACACTCAACCCACAACTGCCAACTACAAGCAGTCCGACCTCGCCCTCGCGGCGTGAGTCCTCGGGGGAGGCCCTGCAAGGCCTTCGCACCCTCTCCCGCAGTCAAATCGAGTAGGGCCATGATGACCGCCACCGCTGCGGAACGGTCGTCGAGATCAAGCAGCTAGACCCGCCTGGGGATGCCGTCCGGCGCAAGATCCAGGGGTCGAGAAAGGGACAAGACGGACTACGCACGTAGAAGAACAGGAAGCCTGAGCTCGGACGAGGGTTCGACTCCCTCCAGGTCCACAAAGGGTGTCAAGACCGTGTAACACCCCACAACTGAACACACCACGCGCCCGTCTTTCACGTTGGGAATGCCGCCGGCCATAGCTAGCAGCGGAGCGGGTTCAACCCCCGCCGTGCGCTCCACCATCAACTTTTCTTGATGACGCGATCGCAAGTTTTCTTGGCGACGCATCACTTCGTGAACAGCACGTTCATGGGCCCTTAGCTCAGCTGGAAGAGCGCCGCCATGGCATGGCGGAGGCCGCGAGTTCGAGCCTCGCAGGGTCCACACGGTGGGATGTCGCGGCATACGGCCGCCGAGGGAAGATCCACCTCGCCACGCAACGGACATGGGGGCATAGCTCAGTTGGTAGAGCGCCTGCTTTGCAAGCAGGATGTCGCAGGTTCGAGCCCTGTTGCTTCCACCAGGTCAGCCTTCGGGCTGGTCTTCATCGGGGTGTAGCTCAGCTTGGTAGAGCATCCGCTTTGGGAGCGGAGGGTCGCATGTTCAAATCGTGTCATCCCGACAGGCAGATGCAGGTGCCCACGGCACCTGCATCTCGAAAGGTCCGTCACGTCACGGAGGGGAACGCAGTTCGGCTGCACCTCCTGACCTCTCACGGTCCGCGCACCACGAGTGCGGAATGCCTCGCTCCGGCGGGGAAGCGCGATGGACGCCAAGTCCGGAACGCACCACGTCTGCCGACGAGTGATGCTCTCGCCGGTGGGCGTCGCGGTCCTCTAGCTCAGCGGTAGAGCGCCTGCCCGACATGCAGGAGGTCCGAGGGTCAGCACCTCGGGGGACCACCACAGAGGCGAGGGGAAGATTATCTTCACCTGCCTCTCACGCACTTCTAGCTCAGTGGCAGAGCAGCTCGCTTACATCGAGTTGGCCGGGGGTTCGAGTCCCTCGAGGTGCACATAGTCCCGCCGGCAGATGCCGGTGGGTTTGGAGGCGGTCGCAGCTCACCGGCGCGGCCCCTCACCCCCCGGAGGGGTGGCCGAGTGGTAAGGCAGCGGCTTGCTAAGCCGTCGAGGTGAAAGTCTCTCGCAGGTTCGATCCCTGTCCCCTCCGCAGCTCCCCATCACCGTGGTCACGATCCGGTCGCGGACCGCGCATGAAGGGGATGGAGGCACGAGCGGCAGACATGCCGCGCTCCCTCCGAGGAAGTGACACAGAGCCGAAGCGGCTGGACCGCAGGCGTGGGTCACCCTAGCGTCCGACGGTGATGATCGAACGGCGCGGGTGGCTTGAGACATGTCGGAGGATGCGCCGCCAGGGGAAACGCTGGCGGATGCTGACCTCTAGCGGGTTCGATTCCCGTCGGCTCCGTGTCATGACCGACTTCTACGCACGTGTGGCGGAATGGTAGACGCGCCAGCTTGAGGTGCTGGTTCCCCGAACGGGGAGTGTCGGTTCAAGTCCGACCATGTGCACGTACCTGCCCGGCAGGGGTTGCTCCCCGCTGCCGGCTGTGTCCTCCGCCTAGGTCCAGGCCGACCCAGGCTCGGAAAGCGAGGACGAGACGCGGGGATAAGGTCCCGCAGAACGACCGAGAGGGTGGCGCCGGTGAGCAAGCCGGCGTCCTCCTCGCACCACCACGGCGGGATAGCTCAGTGGTAGAGCACCGGGCTCATAATCCGGAGTGCGCTGGTTCGAGCCCAGCTCCCGTCACGCATAGAGCAGGCGTGAAACTGACCTTCGAGGACTGGAACCGCCTAGCCCGCCTATACCGCATCTTCGACGAGCTCGACCTGCCGCACTCCGCGATCGTCGCGCTTCTCGAAGCGAACACCGCCGCCGGTCTCCCGTACCACGGAGCAGCGCACGGCATCTCCGTCGCCCTCCGAGCGCACGACTTCGGAGCGGAGCTCGGCGTCAGCCGGTTCAGCGCGAAGACCCTCGTCATCGCCGGTCTCCTCCACGACGCCGACTACGTCGTCGGTGAGAGCGAGACGATCAACCTGGCACGAGCCGCGGCGTTCGCCCGCTGGCATGGCGGCCTTCACGGCGACCCCGCGGCGGAGCTCATCTACGAGACCGAGTTCCCCCACCACGAGCCTGACACTCTGCTCGGCGCCATCATCCAGGACGCGGACCTCCTGCAGTGCCAGGACCGCGACCGAGACCGGTGGCTGAACGCTCTCGAACAGGAGACCGGTCGGCCCGCGCTCGCGGACTTCCCTACCGCCTCCATGCTCAACACGAGCCCAGGACGCACGTACCTGGCGCTCTCCCGCTGACCCCGGTCAGCACACGGCCAGCCGGATGGTCTGTTGGCAGTCCGCCGCCGCGCATGGAGGAAAGATGAGCGGACAGGCTTGCGTTTCATGTGACAGGGCGATGCCGGATGGCTCGCACCCGTTGGCCAAGACATGCTCTCCCGAATGCAAGGCTCTGCACGTGCGGCGCAGGCGGCTCCGGTCGTTCAACTGCACATGGTGCGAGAACACTTTCGAGTCGCCAGAGCCGAGGGCTCGATACTGCACGAAGAGCTGCGCCGCGAAGTCGACCCGCAACAGGTTGAACACCGGATCCAATCCGTCGCGAACCTGCGAAGGCTGTGGTGACCCGACGCGGAACAAGCGCTTCTGCTCCGTCGAGTGTTCCCGCGAGGCGCTCTCAGTCCGGATCAAATGGCTCGACGACTGGTCAGCAGGACTGGTATCGGCCAGCGGGTCGAATGGGAAGCTGAAGGGCCGCGCGAAGGACTACCTGATCGAGCTTGCCGGCAACAAGTGTTCGGAGTGCGGTTGGGGAACTCCGAACCCCGTCCTCGGTCGGCCCATCCTTGCCATCGACCATATCGACGGGAACAGGGCGAACAACTTCTTCAGCAACCTGCGCGTGCTCTGCTTTAACTGCCACACGCTCACCGAAACATTCGGCACCTTGAACTGGTCATTCCAGCAATCACGTGTGTCGCGATAGGGGCCGCTCAGCGGCCTCGATATTCCCCCGTGGTGTAACTGGCAGCACGTCGCGTTCTGGGCGCGGTAGTCGAGGTTCGAATCCTTGCGGGGGAGCTCACACAGAAAGGCACCTGCAGCCAGGTACGAGCAGGACACAGGGTGACGACCAAATCCCCGCGGCCGCGACGGCGACCGCACCAGGGGACACGAGCAGCGGCTCGTGCGTCTGCTCGCGGGCGTGGTGCCACGGTGAGAACTGGCGGGGAGGACCGAGTCCCGCGGCCAGCATGGTGGATGTAGCTCAGCTGGTAGAGCGTCCGGTTGTGGTCCGGAAGGTCGCGGGTTCGAGCCCCGTCATTCACCCGAAGCGCCCCGGTAGCGGGCGCGCACCGCGCTCTCCGTGAGGACCCCGTCGCCCCGATCATCGGGCACGGAGAGCGTGGTGCGAAGGGGTAACGCCCGAGCTGCCAGCTATCGCCCCCTGGCCGCCCCGGCTTCGTGCCGGGGCCGTCGGGGCGACAGCTTCACGGCCTCATCGTTTAGCGGCTAGGACGTCGCCCTTTCACGGCGATAGCACGGGTTCGAGTCCCGTTGGGGTCACCATCATCATCACGCCGCCGGCTCCGCGCCGGCGCGCTCTGGCCGGGTTGCTCTGTTGGATATGGGCAGCTTCGCTCTCACCGAAGAGACTCGCGGGTTCAATTCCCGTCCCGGTCACCAGACGCCGCGATCCCGCCGCGTCATCACGCCGCAGAGTGGGGTAGCGGTCAACCCGCCGGGCTCATAACTCGGAGAATCGCCAGTTCGAATCTGGCCTCTGCAACGACGCGTGCGCCGGCCGGCGCGCGCGCACTCACCTGAGCCGAAGAGAGGAGAACGCCATGGCTCACGTCATCACCCTGCCCGCCGAGCTCACCAGCCGCGCCGCAGCCCGCCACCTCATCCCGAAGGGGACGAGCGAATCCGACATCGTCATCGCCGCCGACTCCACCCTCCGTGCGAGCACCGGCGCCCTCGACGAGCTCGTGAAGACCGTGCTGGCCACGGGCTGCGAGCGGGTCACCATCGTGAACGCGACCGACCGGCTCGAGCGCGCCCTCCGAGTGGTCCACCGTGCCCGCACGAAGCCGGAGCGGACCTTCCTCCTGCTGTTCCGCGAGGTGCCCGCCGAGGCGCTCCTGCGAGCAGTCTGACCGACGTCGTCGCGCCCACCGGCTGGGGGAGCGGGCGCGACGACGTCACCACTGAGACCTCCGGGTCTCGACACGGCGATGTAGCTCAGTTGGAAGAGCGCAGGCGTGAAAACCCTGAGGCCACCGGATCAAGACCGGTCATCGCCACTCATTCGCACACGCGGATAACCGGATGTAGGGGAGCGGTACCCCGCCGTGTTCGGGACACGGAAGTCGTGGGTTCGATCCCCACCATTCGGACTCGCATGGCGCACAGGCCATGCTCGTGCAGCTCGCACCGCCGGCAGCCGGCGGCGCTTGCTCGTGCCCTCGTAGCTCAGCGGTAGAGCATCCGCCTCGTAAGCGGAAGGTCGCGGGGTCAGCACCCGCCGAGGGCTCCACGCTGACCGCGGCGAGCGTGGTCAGTCTCGGGACAGCTGCTCGAGGCAGGCGATGTTCGCGTCGAGGCTGTCACCGGTGTCGACGATCGGGCCGTAGGTGTCGTTGCAGATCTGCACCTTCCGGTCCCACTCGGCCTGCTCGGCAGCCTGGTTGTTCTGGTTGATCACGACGACCAGCAGCACGGTCACACCGACCAGGAGCACCACCACCGCGGCCATCAGGCCGACCATCCACCGCTTCATGATGTGAGCGTATCGAAAGCCCACCCCACGGCCTTCGCGCGCGCCACGGGCCTCTAGCTCACCGGTAGAGCAGCGGGCTTTTACCCCGCGGGTACTGGGATCAACACCCAGGGGGCCCACAACGGTCACGCCGACCGCAACGGCGCACGCGGACATAGCTCAGTTGGTAGAGCGCCACCTTGCCATGGTGGAGGTCGCCGGTTCGAGACCGGCTGTTCGCTCTGACGCCACTATCGGTGCGCGTCCATGCCTTCGTAGCTCAATCGGATAGAGCACCTGTCTACGGAACAGGAGGTTGGGGGTTCGAGTCCCTCCGGAGGCGCCACCGCCGCGCACCACGGCGCTGATCCCCGCTGGTGTATCGGCAGCACGCCGGCCTTTGGAGCCGCGAGGACTGGGTTCGAGCCCTGGGCGGGGAGCCACCGCGCATGTAGACCTCGGCGCTGCGCGCGCCACACCACTCTCACCTGAAAGGACGTCTCATGACGCACACGACTTTCCCGGTCGCACTCTCCGGGACCACCGCCGAGACGCTCATGTGGGCGCACGAGCACGAGGTGGAGCAGTCCGCCCTCACCCAGCTGCGTAACGTCAGCGAGCTCCCGGGCCTCCACGGCCTCCGGGTGATGCCGGACGTTCACTGGGGGAACGGAGCGACAGTGGGATCAGTTATCGCGATGGAGCAGGCCCTCGCACCGGCCGCCGTCGGCGTCGACATCGGCTGCGGCGTGAACGCCGAGCGCACGAGCCTCCACGCCACCGACCTCGACGACCGCGACCTGAAGGCGCTCCGCACTCGGTTCCAGAACGCCATCCCCGTCGGCAACGCCATGCACCAGGACTCGGTCAACATCCGCCGTCTCCTCGGTGCGGACGCCGACCGCAAGCACGATGCGTTCATGGAGCGCTTCCTCGACCTCTACGCACCCGTAGGGAACGAGGAGGACCGGGCCTGGCGGCAGATGGGCAGCCTCGGCAACGGGAACCACTTCATCGAGCTGACCACCGATTCCACCGGCCGCATCTGGGTCACCCTCCACAGTGGGTCCCGCGGAATCGGCAACAAGATCGGCACCAGGCACATCGAGAAGGCGAAGAAGCTCGAGGTGAACCAGGACCTCCCGAAGCACCTTCAGGAGCTGTCCCTGTTCTACAAGGGCACCGCCGAAATGGACGAGTACCTCCACGACCTTCACTGGGCGCAGGAGTACGCGATGCGTTCGCGCACCGTCATGATGGAGCTCGTCAAGCGGGAGCTGTCCGCCTACCTCGACGAGCGCCGCGGCGTCGCCGTGACGTACGACGAGTCCATCAACTGCCACCACAACTACGTGGCCGAGGAAGTCATCGACGGACGGCAGATGATCGTGACCCGCAAGGGCGCCATCTCCGCGAAGAAGGGTGAGCTCGCGCTCATCCCGGGGTCGATGGCCACCGGCTCGTACATCGTCCGGGGGCTCGGGAACGACGCCTCCTTCCAGTCCGCCAGCCACGGCGCCGGGCGGAAGATGAGCCGCGCCGAAGCCAAGCGCCAGTTCACCGTCGCCGACGTCGAGCGGACCATGAAGGGCATCGAGGCACGCACCGACCAGGGCGTCGTCGACGAGATCTCCCTCGCCTACAAGTCGCTCGACGACGTCATCAGCGCGCAGAAGGACCTCGTGGAGGTGGTCCAGAAGCTCGACACCATCCTGTGCGTGAAGGGCTGACGCACAGCGAGCCGCCGGCCACCGCGCCGGCGGCTCGCACGCGTCCGTAGCTCAGTGGAAGAGCATCCGCCTCCGGAGCGGAAGGTCAGGGGTTCGATGCCCCTCGGGCGCACGCGCACCGCGCATGGAGGAGCTGACGCCGCCAGTCGAGCGGCACGAGAGGACCACCATGGACCGCGGCTTCGCGTACGACCGGCTGACCGCCGCCAGTGACGAGCGCGTCGAGGCGGTCCGCGACAAGCTGTACGCCGCCCCGTGCGGCATGGGCACCTGGGTCAGCGTCAACGACGGCACCATCGTCCGAGGCAACGGCGGCAACGAGCGCGAGCAGTGGCACTGGCAGAAGCTCGGCCCCTGGATCCTTCTCGACGAGACGAAGGTCGCCCACTCCTACCTCGGGGAGCCCGCACGTGAGCTCCAACGCGTCAGCCAGAAGCTCGACGCCCTCCGCAGCTCACTCCGAGACCTCGTCGAGGGCGAAGAGTGAACCCCATGTCGGACGCGCCCACTGACGGCACCGTCATCGAGGCGCTCATCGACGGAGAGTGGCACCTCGTCTACTGGTCCGAGAACGCGGACGACATGAGCCCGTACGGAACGCCCGGGTGGGCGCGCGAGGCTGACCGGCTCCTCATGCTCGACCTCGAAGGGTGGCGCGAGCTCCCCGAAGGCGAAGACCGCACCATCGACGACAACGGCGAACGAGAGGCCGCGGCCGCGTCGGCCGCGGCCGCTCGGGAGCAGATCGCAGCCGCCGACGCCCGCGACGCGCGGCGAGCATCCCGCGCCAGAACCGCCCAGCGTCGCACCGTCCTCGAAGCGAAGTACGCCGCCCTCACCGGCACAACGGCCCCGAAGCTGTTCCTCCGCGGTCTCCGCGCCGAGGTGCGTGCTCTCGACCGCGCAGACAGCCTCCGCCGCCTCACCGAGGTGCTCTCCACCCTCCAAGACAGGACGACAACGTGAGCCACAACGCGGACGACACCGCCAGCAAGATCTCCGCCAGCATCCACCTCGGTATCTACGCCGAGGAGGGTGACCCCGCGATGACCGACATCGTCAGCACTCTCACCAAGGACCAGGTCTCATGGATCGGGCTGTGGCTCGCGAGCGAGGGGTTCCGCGCACCGGCACCGCGAAGGCGCTGACGGCTGCAGCCGCGCGACCGTCCGGTCTCGACGACCCTGGCCGTCACCATCACGCCCTCGTAGTTCAGTGGAGAGAACGGCGGTTCCCTACACCGCGTCGTCGCAGGTTCGAATCCTGTCGAGGGCTCCACTCGCGACCTCTCGCGCATAGGAGAGGCATGGCTGACACGACGACGCAGAACACCGAGAAGCGCTTCAACCGCTGGGTCTACATCCTCGGCGGCGTCCTCATTCTGCCCCTGGCCGCCCACCTGGCAATCGCCATCAGCACCTCCGTGCAGATCGCGGACGGTGAACGTGAGCAGCTCACCGGCTGCACCGTCGACAACGTCGTCGAGCACCACACCCGGATGGGTGAGTACACGGTTCTCCACACCTCCTGCGGCGAGCTCCGCGACGACGCGAACCGCACGTGGCAGGTCGGTGAGGTCCTCGACTTCTCCGTGCTGCGGTGCGACTTCCCCCTCTGTATCGGCGGCGACCGGATCTGACCGGTCGCCTCGCCGGTGCCCAGCTTGGTGCTGTGGCCGAGAGGCGAGGCAGCGGTCTGCAAAGCCGCGTACACGGGTTCGAGTCCCGTCAGCACCTCCATCGGGTCATCTTCCGCTGCGCCGCCGCGCCCGCCCCAGGCCGGTGGCGACTGAGAACTTCACACCGAAGAGCGACCGCCGGCACCCTGCCGTGGTTGCTGACGACGGCTCCCGCCGTCGTCATCGTGCACATGACCAGAGAGGAAGGGAGACCATGCACACCCGAATACCGCGAGAGGGAGTTGTCGTTCTGAACGCCAGCTTCGAGCCGCTCGGCGTCGTACCCGTCGCCCGGGCCATGGTCTACCTCATGCGCGAGCGCGCCACCATCGTGGACGCCATCCCCGGCCGGACCCTCCGCTCTGCCGAGGGTGAGTTCCCGTTCCCCCGCGTCGTCCAGTTCCGCGAGATGATTCGCGTCCCGTACCGTTTTGGGGCTGTTGCGTGGAGCCGGCAGCGGATGCTCGAGCGCGACAACTTCGAGTGCTGCTATTGCTCGGGCCGCCGCGCGACCACCGTCGACCACGTCTTCCCGCGCTCGCGCGGTGGGCGAGACACATGGGAAAACACGGTCGGCAGCTGCGGACCCTGCAACTCGAAGAAGGCGGACCAGACGCCCGCTGAGGCTGGGATGACGATGCGGTACCAGCCGAGGATCGTCACCAGCAGGGAGACCCTCGTCCTCGCGATCGCCGCAGTCGGAGCCGACCTCGAGATGCTGGGCCTCGGCCCGGCAAGGGTCGCGGTATGACCAGGGGGGGGGGGTGCCGCCGCGCATGAAGAGCGCGGCGGCACTTTCCGCCCCGACCCAGAAGGACAAGACCGTGTCGCACCGCAACACCGCCCTCCCCGAGTTCCAGCGCGCCATGCACGGGCTCGGCTCATCGTCGGCGACCGAGAAGCACCAGGACCGCCGCACCCGCCGGGCACGCACCCGCTCCGCCGACCGGGACCGGTCCATTCGCGACTACTCGTGAGGCACCTCGGGGCCTGACAGTGCGGCTCGTCACATCACCTGGCGGGCCGTTTCTGCGCGCTCAGGCGGCGGCGTCGTCGTCGTCGTCGTCGTCGTCGTCGTCGTCGTCGTCCGACGGGAGTAATGCGCGGCGCGCACGTGTCACCCCGACTACCGGTGACCGCGCATGTACGTCGCATGCCGCAGCTCACCGCTCCCGACCAGACCGCCACCGTGATCCTGCTCATCACAGGCGCCGTCTTCCTCATCGTCGCCATGGCGACCGCCGCGGTCGTTCGTCGCCTGGTGACCTTCCTGCTCCTACTCGCGTCCTGCGCGACACTCCTATTCAGCTTCGCGAACTCGGCCGCACTCGCCAACGAGTTCCGTGGCCTCATCTCCGAAACCATCGAGACCCGCTACGGCCTCACCCTCGACCGCGGCGACATCGACGCACTCGACTACCCAGACGCCGCGCCGGACACCGCCCAGACCGTCGAATACGGGACCGCCACCGTCACCGCCGACGGCACCGACCTCCGCGTCACCCTGGTCTGGGACGGGTCCCGCTTCATCCTCGAGGGCCCCGGCGCCGAGCTTCCCGTCCGCTGAGCGGCGCATAGGGCGGGCATGGACTTCATCTCGCCCGGGCCCGCCGGCACTGTCGCCGACGCGGTCGCCATCGCCGGTATCGCTCTCTTCGTGGCCGCCTACGCGCTGGCGGCGAAGTGGGAGAAGCATCGCGCAGCCGCTCTCACCGGGATCGCGGGCCTGCTCGTCGTCATCTTCGCGGTGACTCTCGCCATCGTCACCGTCTTCGGGCAGCGCGATGACGTTGCGGCTCGGGTAGGCAAGCACTACGGGATCGCCCTGACGACCGACCACGTCAATGACCTCCGATACCCCGTCAGCGAGCCGGACAAGGGGGAACCCGCCTCCTACGGCACGACGACCATCGACATCGACGGGCGACCCACGCAGGTGATGCTCGTTTGGGACGGCGAGCACCTCATCCTGAACGGTCCCGGCACGGAGCTCGAGCGCCGCTGACCACCGCGCATAGCGCCACCATGGACTTCATCTCAACCGCACTGCCCCCGGCCTACACCATTGTGGTCCTGGCCGCCGGTGTCGTCGCCGGCTTGGGCGCCGGGTTCGCAGCGCTAGGCCACCTGACATGGGATAACCGGCTGCTCGTAAGCGGCGCGATTGCCGCGGTCGTCGGCATCATCGGTGTTGGGACAGGTGTCTACCTCAGTGTCAGTCAGCTCGCCGATGGGCAGCTTGCCGTCATTGCCGCCGTCGAAGACCGGTACGGCCTCACTCTCGAGATCAGCGACCTCGCCGAACTGAACTACCCCGAGAGCGAACCCAAGTCGGGGACGACAGCCACCTACGGCACCGCGAACGTAGACATCGACGGCGTCAGCACGCCGGTGACGCTCGCGTGGTCTAAGGACGGAATGCTCCTCCTCGACATGACCGCCGCGACTGCCGGCACCGAGCTCCCGCGTCGCTAACCGTCGCGCATAGGGCCGACATGAACCACATCACGATCGGCCTTGACCCAGGGCTCAGCGTGCTCGTGCTCAGCGGCATTCCGATTGCGCTGGCGGGCTTCTTCACCTTCTTCCTCGCATTCAATCGCCGGTGGCTCGCAGCCCTCGGGGCGGCCTGCATGGTTGCAGGGTTTGCGACCTCCTTCACAACTCTGGGCATTCATGCGCCCAAGGGTGAGGAGGCGAAGGCGGCAGCGATCGACGCGTTCGAAGTCCGATATGGCGTGCAGCTCACCGAGGAGCAACTCTTCACCGAGCTTGGATACCCCTTCTACGCGCCGGAGTCCGGCACCTCGCAGGTGTACGGGACGGTCACCCTCGACGTCGGTGACGGATGGCGACAGGTCGCCCTCGCCTGGAAGAACGACAAGATGCTCCTCGTCGCCGTTGACGACGCCGGAGCCGGACAAGAACTGGAGCGTCGCTGACATGGCGAACACCGCACTCAAGGCCCTCGGCATCACCCTCCTCTCCGCGGGCGGCATCATCGTCGCCGCGCTCGGTGGGGCGGCCATCATCGCCCTCACTGCCGGCGTCGGCTACGTCGCCCACATGATCTCCCTCGTGAGCTGACCGTGAACCTCATCATCACCGTCGCCATCCTCGCTATCGGGGCGCTCCTGCTCGGTTACAGCATCGGTGCGCTCGTCCGCGCGAAGAAGGCTAAGACCCCGGTCCTCCATCACGTCGTCGCCCTCATCGCGGGCGGCATCATCGTCGAGCTCTCCATCGTCCAGCTCGCCACAGGCTGACACGTGAAGCCGCTGACCGTTCTCGTCCCGCAGCGAACCGACCGCGGGATCCGCGAGTACGGCCTGGTCAGACGAGACGATGTCCACGCCGGGTTCCCCATCACGCGTTTCGACGCTCGAGCAGCGGACGGCGCGTTCGCATCCTGGCTCGAGAGATGGCTCGTGGAGGCCGACACCGCGGTCACCGTCGGGCACATCAACGGGGTCACGTCCGTCCTGGCCGTCACCGCGCAGGCGGACGCCGCGGATGCCACCTGGGCGGATGCGCGCGAGGTGAATCGCCTTATCGCCCTCGGGCGCGTGAACGACTCGCTCACCTTGTCAGCGTGGGCGATGGTGCAGGCGCAGAGCCGGCGCTGAGTCAGTCGGCTTTGAGGTAGCCGAGGACTCGCATCTCCTTGCCGGGCTCGATGAACTCGAACTTGCCGTCTGCCTGCTGGATGAGAACGAACTCGGAGCCTGACCGATTGAAAACGCGACGACCGTTCATCGCGATGCGCGGCCCGTGCACGAAGAAGGGCCCGGCGTCGTGCCGGGCCCTTCGTGGTGTTGTCAGCGGGTGAGGACCGTGCCCCGCCACAGCGCCTTCACGAACCGCTTCTCCGCGGACGTCTTGCAGCTGGTCGCGCGGCTCGGGTACTTGTAGCCGGCGACCTCAGCCATGCAGTTGGCGACTCGCTCGTAGTTCTGCCGGAAGGACTTCTTGTAGATGGGGGAGGCGGCCATCTTCCCCCAGACGGCGAACTGCTTCTGGTGGGCGAGCTCGTGAGAGGCCATCCAGTCCCGCATCTTCGGGGACCACTTCGTCACGCCCTTGGCGATAGAGATCCGTCCGGCCTTGCCGGTATACGGGTCCGGGTGCGAGCACGCGACGGCCACCTTCTTCCCGCACTTGCCGTCGAAGATGACCAGGGGGGTGTCCTTGCCGCCGACCTTGTCGAGGCGCTTGCGGATGTCCTTGAACCACGCCGGCTTCTTCGCGTACGACCGGTCGTACTGCGTCACGTATCCCTTGAGCGTGCGGGTGAGCTGCTGGACACGCTTGGTCTCCTTGTCCAGCTGTGCTGCGGTCTTCGTGGCCGCCGCGCGCTTGTACGCGCCTGCCAGCGCGTTCTTATGGCCGGGGAACTGGATCTTGCCGGTCGCGATGCTCGTGAGCTTCTTCGCGGCTTTCGCCGCGGCGGCGTACCGTGTCTTCGCGCCGTGCATGTCCACGCGAGCCTTCACCTTGGAGATGTCGGTCCGAAGCGCCGTCGTGTACTTCGCCACCTGTGCCGGGTCGCTCGACTTCTTCACCGCGGCGAGAGCGGCCGTGAGCCGCTTCACCTCGGCGGAGACGGTGACCTTCCCCTTGGCGGCCTTCTCGACCTTCTTCCACTCGGCGACGGCCTTGGTGAATGCTGCCTTGACGTCGTGGAGCTTCACCGAGGCGAGGGCGGCCTTCGTGGCGGCCTCCACGACCTTCGTCTGAGCCTGCACGACAGCGGGGTCCGTGGACGCCGCTGCCAGCTTCTGAGCGGCGGTGACCTTCACCGACCAGGCGGATACCGACACCTTGCCCTTGGCTGCCTTGACGGCGTTCTGCCACGCGCTGCTCGCGTGGGAGAGGGCACCCTTCGCGGCGGCCAGGTACTTGCTGGCCACGGCGGTCACCGCGGCGTTGACGACGTCGATTTCTGCGAGGACGCCGTCCACGTCGGTGGCGGCTGCCGCGCGGGCCTTGGCCTCGGCGATGGTCGAGGCCAGCGCGGTGATGTCGACCTTCGCGGCCTTCGCGTCAGCGAGTGCGCGCTCGGCGGTGGCGAGGACCTTGTCGAAGCTGCTCATGACGTCGATGAGAGCGACTTTGCCGGTGACCTCGTCGATGATGTCCTGCAGCTTCTGCGACTGGGCCTTGATGAGCTCGAGCGGGTCAGATGCCTCGAGAGCCTCTTCCGCGGCGGCCGCGGCGTCGAGGAGACGCTGGCGGTACGGGCCCGGGTCGATCGTTGCGGCGTACGACTCGATGTGGTGGGTGGCCGCTGCCAGGACCTCCTGGAAGTGCGTGTACGCGCCCTCGATGGTGTCGAGGGCGACCTCATCCTGGGTGAGAGGTAGCGGGCCAGGTGGCGTGCTGGCCTGCGCGGCAGCGGTCGGGACGACACCGACGATGAGGCCGGAGGTCATGGCGAGGGCGATGGTGAACTTGATCTTCTTGGAAGGCACGATGGGTACCCTGCGACGCAGAAAGCCCCGGCCGCGGCCGGGGCTTTCATCGGGTGCGGGCGCTCAGCGCTTGACGGTGTTCTTCCACAGTTCCTTGGCGAACAGCTCCCCGGTCTTGTTGCCGCAAGGCTTGTACGACTTCTGCGGGTAGGCATACCCGCGCACCTGCGCCATGCAGTTCGCGGCGCGCTCCACGTCGGACTTGAAGACCTTCTTGTAGGTGGCGGACTTGGTCATCTTCGTCCAGTTCGCGAACTGGTACATGTGCGCGAGCTCGTGGGTGACGAGCCAGTTCTTCGTCTTCGCGTCGTACTTCGCGGCGCCGGCGGCGAACGCGATCTTGCCGTTGTGCTTGTCGTACGTCCCCCACGCGCAGCCGGTCTTGCCCTTGGCCTTGCCGCAGGTGCCGTTGAAGGTCTCGATGGGGATGTGCGAGCCGCCGACCGCGTTGAGGCGCTTGCGGAGGTCCTTGAACCAGGCGGGCTTCTTCGCGAAGTCCTTGTCGTACGCCTTCACCCGGGAGTTGACCGTCGAGGCGGTCTTCTTGAGCGAGTCGGTGAGGTAGTCGAAGGTCGCGGCGACCTTCGCGGTCTTGGCGGAATCCTTGATGTAGGCGAGGGTCTGACGCTCATTGAGCATGTGGACCTTGCCCTGGTTCTTGCTGACGAGCGCCTCGACGCTTTTGAGGGTGGAGGCGTACGACTGCTTCGAGGTGAACAGCTTCACGCTGGCGTTCACCCCGGAGGTCTGCTTCACGATGCTGTCACGCTGGGCTGCGATGACCTTCGTGTCAGTTGAGGACCCGGCGAGCTTCTTCGCCGCGGCGACGTTCGCTGCCCAACCGGTGATGGTGACCTTGCCCTTGGCGGATGCCGCAGCCTTGTCCCACGCGGCGTACGTCTTGGTGACCGCGGCGCGAGCATCGTGGACGTCGATCGCGTTCTTGAGAGCGGCAGCGGCGGAGTAGACCTTGTCGCGGTGCTGGACGAGAGCGGCCTGCGACGTCGGGGAGGTGAGCTCGGCCTTGGCGGCGTCGATGACCGACGACCACGGGCTGATGCTGACCTTGCCGGTGGAGCGCGTGACCTGCTCACGCCAGGAGTTCAGCGCACCGTTCAGGGCGCTTATCGCGGCATCGAGCGCGGTGCCGTCAGACGACGAGGTTGCAGGTGAAGGGGCCGTCGCGGCGAACGCGGCACCTCCGGCGGGGGCAAGCCCGAAGGCCAGCCCAGCGGTGATGGCCACAGCGATGACCTTGGACGAAATGGGTGTGCGCATGCTGCGTACCCTGCGGTCGGAGGCGGCGGTCATGAGGGGTCCTTTCGGGTGGGGTGTACCCCTCTCATGCGCGGGCGCGCGCTCGCGCGCGACCACACGCGGGCACGCATAGGGCAGAGCCCGCCCCCGTCTTAGGAGACCCATGTCCAAGCGCCGCCCTGCTGCCCTCAATCAGGCCAACGTCCTCAACCGCGAGGCGTCCAAGGCCGCCAAGCTCATCGACGCGCAGCTGCGCGAGAAGGTCGGACCGAACCCGACCGAGGAGGACGTCCTCGCCGTGTTCCCCGAGTTCTTCCCCGGCTCTCACGCCAACGAGCGTCAGATCCGTCAGTACGCGCGGAGCGTCATCGCGGGACGTCCACACTTCGTGTGACCTCGCGCATAGGGCCATCGCACCGTGGTTGGTGCGGTCCCTGAATGGGTGTTCATGCTCGAAGCCCCCGCCCGGTGTTCTGCCGGCGGGGGCTTCGGTGCGTTCGCCGCAGGGTAACCCCTGAACATGACCCCGGAGGATCCATGACCACCACGCCCAACGCCCTGTCCGACGCAGTCAAGACCGACTACGACGAGCTGGTCACTCCGCTGACGGCTCGTCAGCAGTTCGAGCGCTGGCGCGCTGTCCTCCTGGTCGCGACGCTCGTTCTCGTAGGCATCGTCATCGGCGGGGTGGTGTCCACGATCTTGTTCACCTTCGCCGGGCCGACCGGTGGGATCGTCGCGGCGATCGTCACTGGCGTGGAACCGCTCCTGCTGGTTCCCGCGTTCGCCGTCTGCCTCTACGCGCTCAAGCAGACCAAGCGGTATCGCGCGCAGGAGCGGGAGACGATGTTCACCCTTTACGGTATCTCCGTTGACGCCAGCACCACCCCGCACATCTACTCGATCGGTGTCCCCGAGAGCTGGGTCAAGCCCGCCCTCGTGAACACCCGCAAGGCCCTGCGCGACGCGCCGGTGCCCGCGGCTCCCGATGACGTCAAGGCCGAGCCGGCTGCCGCGGTCGAGCCGTCGACCAAGCCCGGAAAGAAGTCCCCGAAGGACGACTGACCGCCCCTCGCGAAGGCCCCGCTCCGGCGGGGCCTTCGTCGTTCCCAGCGCATAGGAGCCCCGTGACCGACACCACCCCTCGCGCGCGCACGCGAACCCCCTACGCCCTGCTGTCGCCGGCAGCCAAGAACCTCCTGCTCGCGCGCATCGCCGCGGCAGGCATCGTGTTCTTCGTCCTGTCCGCAGGGCTCCTCGAGAACCTCGGGGTGCTCACGACGGGAATCCACTGGGTGGTCGGGGTGGTCGTCTCCCTCCCCGCCTACGTCGCGGTGACCATCGCGTACCGGCAGGCGGAGAAGCGCTCGTGAGTCGCTTCCGCCGGAGCCCACTGTCGGGAGCTTCCACCCAACAGGTCGCCGCACTCCGGGGCCTGGTCGCCGCTCACCTGAGATGGGAACGAGCTGCCGGCACCGCCGCCCAGACCATCACCCCTGACCTCACGGGCGTACGCACCCATGTGCTGTCCATCGAGGTGGAGGTGGCCGTCGAGGAGCGCAGCCGCGCCCGTCTCGCGGCGCGACCGAACGCTGGCCAGATCCAGCAGGCGGACCGAGACCTGCGTGCAGCGGTACGGAACCCCCGGAAGTGGCGACAGGAGCGCACCCTCGCAGCCCTCGAAGGCATTCACACGGAGCTCACCCGCATCGTCACCGCTTCTCCCCGCGGCCGCGCATGAACATGGTGATCTGAGGAGACCCCATGGCACGCAAACCCCACTCGCCCTTCCGCGGCGCCACCGAGCAGCAGCTCGCAGCGCTGCGCGCGTGCATCGTCGCCACCCAGCACTGGGAGCGGGCTTTGGGGACTCCTGAGCAGTACCTCGAGCGGAAGCTCCCCATGATGGTGTTCGACAACCTCGGGTTCTCCGTGCCGCTCCGCGTCGAGCGTGCCGCGATTCGACGCTGGGAGGCATCTGCGCACTACCCCCAGTCCCGGGTGGTCTACGACGACCAGCACATGCAGAAGTACAACCGCAGAGCGTGGGAGGTCAATCAGCTCCGCCGTGAACTCGCCGCAGCCGAAGAGCGGTGGGCTGATCTCTCCGCACAGCTCGACACTCTGATGAGCGAGTGCGGAGAACGCCGTGCCTAGCTACCGCATCAGCGCATCCCGCACCGGGGGTACCTGCCGGAACGAGTTCTTCCACCCCGTGACCATCGACCCCGGCGACCGGACCCTCGTCACGACGCACTTCCCCGGGGAGGAGGCCGTCCGAGACTTCGGAGTGCCCGCCCTCAGCCGGTACCGCGTGTGCTTGTTCTGCACAGCCAGCAAGCTCACCGAGTTCGCCCGCACCGGTCATCTCCACTTCATCCACGGGATCACGAGCGCAGACCTCGAACGCGCAGGCATCCCCATCCCCGCCACGGCGCCGTAACGCCGGCACACTGGCGCCGGCTGACCGCGCATGACATCGTCGACCAGCCCTCGACGAAAGCAGGAAGCCATGTGGACCACCGGACAGACCGAGCAGCTCACCGCCAGCGCCCCCGAGGGTAAGAGCTGGATCGGCCCGAAGCTTCTCGAAGAGTGCGACCGCGTGGCCCGTGAGCTTCGCATCACAGGGACCCAGACCTACGACACGCGCTTCCCGGCCGACGAGGACGTGGACTACCTTGCGTTCAGCGTCGAGCTGCACAGCACGCTCGCCTCGAACGTGAAGGGCGGTTTCGTCCTCGCCAGCGACACCCCCTACATCTCCCGCATCACGACCATCAGCGAGGCCATCGCCGACCTCACCCACGGCGCAGCGTTCGGGGACACGGAGATGGACGCCACCCTGCGCACCCTCGTCGGGGACACCTGGCGCGACCACCTCGTCGACGTTGAGCTCAGCACGCACCCGTAACGCATAGGCGGGACATGACCGCCGCTGCTGCCGCTCTGCTCCGCCACATCGCTCACGACTTCGAAGCGACCACTTCCCGTCACGCTGTGACGGGGGAGGACGCCAGCGAGGACTACTGGCGGGGTGGGAACGACTCGATCGCGTGGGTCATCGCACGCCTGCGCGGCCAAGCCGAAGGTCTCGCCGCCGAAGCAGAACAGCGTGAGCGCCTCCGCCAGCTCGCCACCCACGCCAGCACGGGGGAGTGGTGCGCGCGCGGTACGGCGAACGGCCCGAAGCTGTACACCGCAGACGGCACCCGCCTCGGGGAGCTCACCGACCCGGCCGTCGCCCGCTACGTCATCGCGGCCCAACCCGCCACCGTCCTGCGCCTGCTCGCAGCGTGCGATGACCCAGCCGCGCCGACGGGCCCGATCGACGAGCTCGAAGAAGCCGCACACGCCGCCGCCAGCACCCCCTGGTCTCACGTCGGCGTCGTCCTCCAAGCCGGCAGCCGCGACCTCGGATGGCTGCACTTCAGCCACGACATGGACTTCGTCGTCGCGGCCGACCCCCGCGTGCTCATCCGCATCATCCGCGGCCTCCGCGACGCCCGAGGCGCATAGGCCAGCCATGGGCATTCTGTTCTACACGAGCGACGTCAAGGTCGCGCAGACCGTCGGTGAGGTCCAAGGCGTCCTCGCGCGCCGCGGCGTCAGCCGCATCTCCACCCTCTTCGACGAGGACGGCACCCCCAGCGGCATCGGGTTCACCCTCGCCACCAGCTACGGCATCCGCGACTTCGAGATGCCGGTCCGCATCGACGGCGTTCACGCAGCGCTGGAGGCGGACACCTCCATCCCGACCAAGCACCGCACCCGCGAGCAGGCCGTCCGCACCGCGTGGCGCATCGCCCTCGGGCTCCTCCAAGCGCAGGCCGCCCTCGTCGACGCGGAACTGGCGACGATGGACGAGCTCATGCTCCCGTTCATGCTCGATGGTCAGGGGCGCACCGCGTACGCCGTGTACCGCTCGAACCAGCCTGCGCTCGAGGCCAAGACCTGACCATGGGGCACCTGAACACCGCACACGGCGACCACGACGCCTGCGTGTCCTTCTTCATCATCCGCACCGACCTCGGTGAGCCCCGCATCACCTTCCACCGGCACAAGAAGACCGGGAAGCTCGCCATGTTCGGCGGGCACGTCGAACTCGACGAGTCGCCCATCGCAACGCTCCGTCGTGAGCTGACCGAGGAGTCCGGCTACCGGCCCGACCAGGTGTGGATCCTCCAGCCCCGCCGGCGGCTGCGCGTCGTCGAGGGGCTCGCCCTCCACCCCATCCCCGCCGTCTCGACGACAGGGCAGTTTCCCGTCTCACCGGATCACTTCCACACCGACCTGCTCTACGCACTCGTCACCTCCGAGGAGCCCGCCGGCGAGCTCGCGGCGGGGGAGTCGGAAGACATCCGGCTCCTCACCACCGAGGAGGTCCGCGCAATCCCCGACGCGGAGACCCACCCCGCGTGGAAGCAGATCGCCCTCTACCTGCTGACCGACATGATCCCTGACCGGGACACCTTCGAGGTCGTCCCACTGGACACCTTCGACTGACCGCAGGGTACCGGGCGACCCCGCCCCACTCTCACGGAGGTGCCCTGTGCTCCGCGTCGCGACCCTGAACCTGCTCCACAGCCCGTACGCCATCGGGGAGCGCGTGCAGCACCTCATCACCGAGCTCATCACCGAAGAGCTCGACTTCCTGCTCATCCAAGAAGTGCTCACCCCCGACCAGGCCGACGGCTACGACATCGTCGCCACCCTCTCCGCCGCCCTCGGAATGCGTCACGTCGTCGTCTCCCTGGGCGCAGGCCACCGCTCCGGGAACGCCATCCTCTCCCGCCACCACATCCAAGGTCACCCGCACCCCGCGTTCTGGAACGGAGTGCCGCCCGCGATCGGTGAAGCGGCCATCGGTGGCCGCCGCGTCATCGTCATGAGCCACCACGGTGCATGGGGCGCGGGAGCCACCACCCAGCGCCTCGAGCAGCTCAAAGCGCTCGACGACATCGCCCTCGCCGCCTTCACCCATCAGGGTGAACACCTCGACCATCGCATTCGGCCCGTCGTCATCCTCGGCGGAGACCTGAATGCGACACCCGACTCGCAGCCCGTCCGCTACCTCACCGGGCTCGAGCACGTTCAAGGGCACTCGACCATGTGGGTGGACGCTGCCGACTGGGCGGGCGACCAGGGCCACACCACCGGCTGCGAGACAGCCCTCGCAACCTTGACCGCTGCGCACATGCCCGGCGGCAGCTACCGACCAGGCCGCGCGCCGCGCCGGCGCATCGACTACCTCTTCGTCTACGAGTGGGCCTACGGGCAGGCGGGGGAGCCTCACGCCTGCCGCCGCTTCGCGATGAGCACCTTCACCGCCAGCGACGGGCACGAGCTCACCGTCAGCGACCACTATGGCGTCCTCGCCGAGCTCTGGACACCGGAGGCCGCATGATTCGCGTCGCTACCCTGAACCTTCTCCAGAACCCGCTACTCATCCAGGAGCGGGTCTCCGCTCTGGTTGCCGAGCTGCTGCCGGCCAAGGTGGACTTCCTCCTGCTGCAGGAGGTGCTGCCACCGGAGAACGGGTTCGACATCGTCTCCCACCTCGCCGGAGCGCTCGGGCTGCCGCACACCGCCTACGACAAGTGCGACGACCGGATCTCCGGCACCGCTGTCCTCTCCCGCCACCCGTTCCAGGCGCTCCCCGTCCCCGACGGGTGGGTGGGCACCCGGCCGATCATCGCCCAGTCGGAAGTCGACGGACGCCGGGTCGTCGCCATCAGCCACCACGGCGAGTGGGGCTCCCGGGCAGTGGAGACCAGGATGAGCCAGCTCGCGCTGCTGAGCGACGTCGCCCACGACCTGTTCACCCGCGACGGCGCGAACCTCGACCGGCGCACCCGCCCCATCATCATCCTCGGCGGTGACCTGAACGCGGAGCCCGGATCCGGACCGCTCCGGTTCCTCCGCGGCGAAGACGCCTGTCACGGGAAGTCCGCCCTGTGGGTAGACGCCGGCGAGCACGTCGGCGAGACCGGGCACACCACCGGCGGGCCGATGGAACTGTGCGTGGCCACCGCGACAGGGAAGGCGGGCGCGCCCTACCGCCCCGAGCGGACACCGCTGCGGCGTATCGACTACGTCCTCGTCTACGAGTGGGCGTACGGACAGGCAGGAGAACCGGTGGCAGCCCGACGCTTCGCGACCGACACGTTCCCCACCAGTGACGGCCGCGCCTTCACCGTCAGCGACCACTACGGGGTCGTCGCCGACCTGTGGTCACCGGAGGGATGACAGCGCTCGCGGACCCAGACCAGCTCGGACAGGCCCGCGAGCAGCCTGAGCGTATCAGCGGGTCAGGGCGAAGACGGCGATGCCACCAACCGAACCCCAGAACCCCACGCTGAGAACCAGCGCGCTCACGATGCCGCGCATCGCGGACACGCTCTCGCGGTAGTGGAACTCGGCGATGGTCTCGGCCGGGCTGAGCGCCTGAGCGGTGCCAGCGTAGGTGACAGCGGGGGCGGGTGCGGTGGTCTCCATGGCCGGCCTATGCGCGCGGACAGGGAACAGGCGGGCGGGGGCTGCAATCGCGATCGTCGTCATGGCGAGTTCATGCGCGGCCTAACCCGGGAACGTGACCACGGCGCATAGGCGGGGGAGGTCACGGGGCGCGCCGCGCACATGACCTTCACCCCCGCTTTCGCCCACTCCCAAGGAGCCCCATGACCGCCATCGTTCGCCCGGTGAACTGGAACCGCATCGAGGACGAAAAGGACCTCGAGGTCTGGAACCGTCTCACCGCCAACTTCTGGCTGCCCGAGAAGGTGCCCCTCTCCAACGACATCCAGTCCTGGGCGACCCTCACCGACGCCGAGAAGCTCGTCACGATGCGGGTGTTCACCGGCCTCACGCTCCTCGACACCGTCCAGGGCACCGTCGGCGCGGTCTCTCTCATCCCGGACGCGCAGACCCCGCACGAGGAGGCCGTCCTCACCAACGTCGCCTTCATGGAGTCCGTCCACGCCAAGAGCTACTCGTCGGTGTTCTCCACCCTCTGCTCCACCCAGGAGATTGACGACGCGTTCCGGTGGTCGGAGGAGAACGAACACCTGCAGCGCAAGGCGCAGATCATCCTCGAGCGCTACCACGGCGACAACCCGCACAAGCGGAAGATCGCCTCGGTGTTCCTGGAGTCCTACGCGTTCTACTCCGGCTTCTACCTGCCGATGTACTGGTCCGCCCGAGCGAAGCTCACCAACACCGCCGACCTCGTCCGCCTGATCATCCGCGACGAAGCTGTCCACGGCTACTACATCGGCTACAAGTTCCAGCGCGGCATCGAGAAGCTCACCGCCGCCGAGCGCGACGAGCTCCGCGAGTACGCCTACGAGCTGCTGTTCGAGCTGCACCAGAACGAGCTGGAATACACCCAGGACCTCTACGACACCATCGGGTGGACCGAGGACGTCAAGAAGTTCCTCCACTACAACGCGAACAAGGCCCTCATGAACCTCGGCTACGAGCCGATGTTCCCCGCCGAGACCACGAACGTGAACCCCGCCATCATGTCGGCCCTCTCGCCCGGCGGAGGGGAAAACCACGACTTCTTCAGCGGGAGCGGGTCGAGCTACGTCATCGGCAAGGCCGAGGCCACCAGCGACGACGACTGGGACTTCTGAGGTCACCTAGCCCTGCTTCGCGCGGGGCCTGGCCGCGAAGATCTCGTGGCCAATTCGCTCACAGTTCATGCCGGAGGGCGCGTGCCACGCACGGTACGCCCCTCCGGCTCCCCACACAAGACCACCCGTTACCGGACACTCGAAGGGCCCTCATGAAGAAGATCATCGCCGCCGCGGCCGCGCTCTGCGTCACCGCGCTCCTGCTCGCCGGATGCACACCCGATCCCG
Source organism: Microbacterium sp. 77mftsu3.1 (assembly GCF_900100525.1). Lineage (NCBI taxonomy): Bacteria > Bacillati > Actinomycetota > Actinomycetes > Micrococcales > Microbacteriaceae > Microbacterium > Microbacterium sp. 77mftsu3.1. Next base: position 29,560 of record NZ_FNCR01000007.1, read on the forward strand.
CCGGCAAGATCCCCCACGGACCCCCGACCTCCACCCCGAAGGCGACATCCGCCCCGGTGGCCACCGCCCCGACCCCCACAGTGACCGTGACGGTCACCGCGACACCGGCGCCGCAGCCGAAGCCGAAAGCCGCGCCGAAGCCTGCTCCCGCCCCACACGCAGGCGAGGCGTACGCCACCCCGACGATGAGCAGCGCCGAAGCCATCGACGAGTGCCTCGCAGCGCAGAAGCGCTCCGCGCTTGGATCGAAGACCACGGGCGAGAAGTACGCGTTCCTCATGAAGGACGGCGGATGGTGGGTCGTCCTCGAAGGTGAGAACGAGCACGGCCCACTGATCGGCGACTGCTCCGTCGGCGGCGCACCGAAAGAGTGGCAGACCGAAGTCGGCTACGGGGAGACCAGCGTCGAGTACTTCACCCCGAACCTCGTCGACACCGTCGTGAACGGGAAGGGCGGACTCTGATGGGCCGCCCAGCCATCAGCCTCGCATCCCTCGCCGTCGCCGCTGCGCTTCTGACGGCGTGCGCCCCAGCAACCGAACCGACGAAGACGAACCCGACTTCGGCACCTGCCGCCGAAGCATCCCCGTCTTCCACACCGGCAAACGTCACGCCCCGGCCAGAGGGCACCGCGCCGGCCGACGGCGGAGCCGCCCTCACGAAGGCGACAGCGCTCGCCGCGTGCACGGACACCCTTGCGACGTCGTACCTCGTCGCCGCAAGCGACATCACCTCCGTGAAGTCCTACCCCCTCACCTACACCGACGGGTGGCTGTTCACCGCGGAAGCAACCGAAGACGGCGAGACCAGCTACCTGTTCTGCCGCATCGTCGGGACCGAGGAACACCCCGACGCCGACGCGCACTCCGCCTCCGTCGAGCCCATGACAGCCGCCGACATCAAGGCGTTCCTGGACAGCGAAGGCGGCGCCTGACCCCCTCTCACACTTCGGTGTACCGCGCTGTCGCTGCCTACGGGTGTCACCTCACCGGCGCCGACGCCACGGCTCGTAGGCGTTGACGCGCAGGGGTGACGGCAGGCCGGCCACGGTGGCCAGAGGGGAGGCGATGTCCCTCGTCAGTCCGTTCTCCCGAATCCCGCGCGTCATAGGAGTGTCCCGCGCGAGCTCGGTGGCCACGGCTTCCGAGAGTGCGATCGCGTCAGCGTCACGCACCTCACCGATGCGGACGCTCTCGCCCCAGAACGCGGCCAGCGCGTGCTCAGGGGCGGCCATCACCTGCAACGGCCAGTCCCGGGTGTACCGACCACCGGGTGCACGACGCACGAGGGGCTCCAAGATGGGACGCACGGCATAGGTGATGTCCGCCCCGTGGTGTCCATCGAAGACGACGAGAACGGTGGGGGAGGTCGCGGCTACTCGAGCGAGATGGGTGCGGTACGCGAACGTGACCCGAACAAGGGTCTGAAGCGCGGTCGCACTGCGCCGGATCGTCATCCGATCGTGCCAATTGTTGATAGGGAAGCTGTCGGTCTGGCCGCCCTCGAGGTAGTCGAGGATGATGCGAAGGTCATCCCGGTGCGGGTGGTTCATGACGACGACGAGCCAGTAGAACAGGAACCCCTTCTGCCCGCCGTGATACAGAACGTCTCGCAGCGCGTTGCGGCCCATCCAGGTGAGGTCGGAAGCGGAGTCGTCATCGTCGTCGAGCTCATCAAGGTACAGGCCCGCACTTTCCTTGAGTTGCTGGAATGCCGGCCCGCCGAACCTGTGGTGGTACTGATCGAGGCAGACCGCCGCAGCGAGGGCTTCCGCGAGGCGGCCAGCGCGCAGAAGCGGCAGCCCACCAGATGTGACCTCTGATTCCAGCTGGCAAGTGAACACGGTCCAGCGAGCGTGGGTCTCCTCGCCGAACGCTGACAGCGCCGGGTACTCGCCGTCCGCTCGTCTCCGGTAGGGACCGTCGTCGCGGTGGAAGTGAGACCTGCGAAGCGCATCAGCGGTCCACTCCCAGTCGAGGCTCCAGGCGTCCTCGCCCGCGATGACTCGGGGTGCGTCCGACATCGACGGAACAGCCAACCGGACCTCTGACACGGCAGCCGCGGCCCGAGCGTAGTGGGCGAGGTCGATGACCTCGTCGGGTTGGAACACGTCACCGTCAACGTCGACGTAGACCTCGCCCTCTCCGATTGCGGCGGCCGCGGGATTGTGCTCAGACAGGTCCGACCAGTACAGCTGAGCTTCTTTCCCCTCAGCGGTGACCCGGTATAGCTCGGGTCCGCAGTGAAGCCCCTTGGGCCACCCGAGATCGTCGAGGGTTGGTCCCGCACCGAGGGTGACGCTCTCCCCAGTCTCGTTCTTTCGGACCTGAGAGCATCGCCTCCCGTGACGGCCGCCGTAGCGACCCGGGTAGACCTCGAACGTCGCCCCGGCCAGGGGTCCCGCCGGTGCCGGTCCTTTCACGACCGCGGGCGCACAGTCCTCCGCTTTGGCCATGGTTTGCTCCTTCGCTCATGCCTCCGCGCTCAAGGTATGGCACGGCCCAGACCGGTAAGGCCTCACCGAGCGCGTTATGCAACATCGGATCGGCCGACCTGCTGCACGTCGTGCCCCGGCGCTCCACCGTACGCAGGAGGCGCGAGGGCTATGGCCTAAGCGGTGTGGCTTTTTCGGCCGACTTCACCACCGCGTCGGCTGGATGCCGGCGCCCTCGCCGTGCTCAGCTTCGAATGCCTCGAGCGCGCGGCGCGCGCGGCGCCGGAACCAGAGGGCGTAGATGAGGCCGCCCGCGCAGATGAGCGCACCAGCAGCCCGCACCGGCGACGCGCCGCTCACGAGGACCATGGTCACCCACAGCGCGGTCATCAGCGCGGTGAGAGCGATGAGAACCAGCGACTGCACCCGCATCCGCTGGATCCGTATCCGCTGCATCGTGAGGGATTCCACGAGCTGAGTCTGCCCGAGGCAGGCCGAACAGTCACGCGTACAGGGCTCGCGCATACATGGACCGCAGCCGCACTGCGGATGCCCCACCCGGGAACCAACCACAACGGAAAGCCCACTCTCACCATGATTGCCCTCCGCCACTTCAAGTGGTCCATGCTCATCTCACTGGTGGCCATCGCCGCCGGCTACTTCTACGGTGGCTGGGCCGCCGTGTTCCTCGTCGTCATCCTCGGCATCATGGAGGTGACCCTCTCCTTCGACAACGCCGTCGTCAACGCTCGCGTGCTCGAGAAGATGAGCCTGTTCTGGCAGCGGATGTTCCTCACCGTCGGCATCGTCATCGCCGTCTTCGGCATGCGCCTCATCTTCCCGCTGGCCATCGTGTCGGTGACCACCGGACTGTCGTTCGCTGAGGTCATCACCCTCGCCCTCGAAAAGGGCGACCCGCACCAGGTCGGCACGTTCGGTCACTACCTCCACGACGCACACCCGCAGATCGCCGCGTTCGGTGGCGTGTTCCTCCTGATGCTGTTCCTGGACTTCATCTTCGAGAAGCGCGAGATCACCTGGCTCAGCTGGCTGGAAAAGCCCCTCGGCAAGCTCGGCTCCGTCCCCAACCTCAGCTACGTCGTCGTCCTCGGTGCGCTCCTGGCAGCAACGGCCGTCGCGCACGAGCCCCTCGTCGTCCTCACCGCCGGCATCTTCGGTCTCATCACGTACGTTCTCGTGGGCGGCCTGGGCGAACTGTTCGATACGGGCGATGACGATGAGGATGAGGCCGCTGAGCCGGCCGTCCGCGGTGTCGGCAAGCAGGTCGGCAAGGCCGCCTTCTTCTCGTTCCTCTACCTCGAGGTCCTCGACGCGTCCTTCTCGTTCGACGGTGCGATCGGTGCGTTCGCTATCACGGCTGACCCCATCCTCATCGCCCTGGGCCTGGGCATCATCGGCGCTATCTTCGTCCGTTCGCTGACGGTGTTCTTCCTGCGCCAGGGGACCCTCGACGAGTTCCCGTTCCTGGACCACGGCGCGCACTGGGCCATCGGCGCACTCGCGACGATCCTCCTGGTGTCCATCGTCGCCCCCGTCCCCGAGGTCATCACCGGCCTCATCGGCATGGCCTTCATCATCAGCGCCTTCGTCACCTCCATCGTCCGCAACAAGCGCGAGGCGAAGGCGTCGGCAGCCGCCGTTGAGGTCAGCGCATAGGTCACCCGACCCGCTCAGGGGCCGGGTGCCCGGCCCCTGAGCACCACTCACGGAAAGAACACCATGACCGCACTCACCCTCCAGAAGTCCCAGTCGCTCACGCTGGCTAAGGCTGACGGCTCCGCGCTTACGAAGGTCCGCCTGGGCCTGGGCTGGGACGCCGTTCGCAAGGGAGGCTTCTTCGGCTTCCTCGGCAGCACCGAGATCGACCTGGACGCCTCGGCCATCCTTATCAGCGGGACCCGCGAGGTGGACACCGTCTTCTACGGCCACCTCCGCTCCGGCGACGGCAGCATCCGCCACACCGGCGACAACCTCACCGGCGATGGTGACGGCGACGACGAGCAGATCATCGTCGACCTCCAGGCCGTTCCCGCCAGCGTCGACAAGATCGTCTTCGTCATCACGAGCTACTCCGGCCAGACCTTCGACCAGGTCGAGAACGTCTTCGCCCGTGTCGTGGACCTCAGCGGCGGCCGCGAGGAAGAGGTCGTCCGCTACGACCTCGGAACCGACGGCGGCAACGGCACCGCGAACATCATCGCCAAGCTCACCCGCACCGGCTCGGGCTGGGACTTCACCGCCCTCGGCACCCCCGCCAAGGCGAAGACGCCCTCCAAGCTCGTCCCCGCCGCCATCAGCGCCTGACCACCCCTCACCGATCGGAAACAACCACATCATGACCGCTTCGCTCGACATCTTCGCCACCACCTCTCCCGCCTTCACCGAGGTCGCCCCCGCCGCACCGCAGGGCCCGACGCTCTCGCTGAGCAAGGGTCAGGCGCTCTCGCTCGCCAAGGCCGCACCCGCCCTCACCAAGGTCCTCGTGGGCCTCGGCTGGGACGCGCGCCTGACCTCCGGCGCTCCGTTCGACCTGGACGCGTCGGCCATCCTGCTGACGGCCGGGCGCCGGGTCCGCGGCAACCAGGACTTCATCTTCTACAACCAGCCCCGCCACGAGTCCGGCGCCGTCGTCCACCAGGGCGACAACCGCACCGGCGCCGGTGACGGTGACGACGAGCAGATCATCATCGACCTGACGCTGGTCCCCGCCGACATCGAGAACATCGTCTTCCCGGTCTCCATCCACGAGCCCGGCCAGAACTTCGGCCAGGTGCAGAACTCGTACGTCCGCATCGTCGACACCTCGAACGACAAGGAGCTCGCCCGCTACGACCTCCGCGAGGACGCGTCGACGGAGAACGCGGTCGTGTTCGCCGAGCTCCACCGCGAAGGCGGCGCCTGGCAGTTCCGCACCCTCGGCCAGGGTGACGCCGGCGGCCTCCTCGGCGTCGCGACCGGCTTCGGCGTCCAGCTCGGCTGACACACCTGAGAGGGGCGAGCTACGGCTCGCCCCTCTCGCACTCCCACTTCGACACGAAAGGTCCCGATGACCACCCCCGCATCCCCGTCGCAGTCGCTCAGCCTCTTCATCGAGAAGGTGCCCGAGAGCCGTGAGGTCGTCCTGTCTTCGCAGGCTCAGGGCTTCGCCAGCGACATCGTCCAGTACCACCCGCACTCGGCTGAGTTCGCTCAGCGCGCCAACGACGTCCGCGCTCTCGCTTCCAAGGAGGTCGTCGCCGCCAACGCCGGTTCCAGCCGCCTCCTCGAGCGCACCGTCGCCCAGGCGAACCGTTCCGGTGGCGACACGACGAAGAAGGTCGCGAACAACCTCGCGGACCTCCGCACCATCGTCGGTGACCTCACCCCGAACGGAGCGGACAAGAACCCGTTCCAGAAGGTGCTCGCAGCCCTCCCCGGCGGCAAGAAGATCGGCCGCTGGCTCCAGCGGTATGAGTCCCAGAAGGACCAGATCGACGCCATCGTGAAGTCGCTGGAACAGGGCAAGCTCGAGCTCCAGAAGGACAACGCCGCCCTGCAGGTCGAGCAGCAGAACCTCCGCGAGAACATGAGCCGGCTGCAGGAGTACATCCTCTTCGCCGACCAGCTGGACGCTGCCGTCGCCGCCGAGGTGGAGCGCCTGCGCGCCGCCGGTGACACAGAACGGGCCACCGCGCTCGAACAGGAGATTCACTTCGAGATCCGCCAGAAGGCACAGAACCTCCGCATCCAGCTCGCCGCCGCCGACCAGGGCTACCTGTCGATGGACCTGACCCGCAAGAACAACATCGAGCTCGGCAAGGGCGTCGATGACACCCTCTCGGTCACCATCAGTGCGATGCGCACCGCGGTCATGGTGGCCACTGCTCTCGAGAACCAGGCGCAGGTCCTGGAATCTATCCATGCCACCCGTCACACTACCGAGCAGGCGATGCTCCGCAACTCGCAGATGCTCCGCCAGCAGGGTGCTGCCATCCAGCAGCAGGCCGCCGCGCCGGTCATCTCGCTCGAGGTGCTGCACGAGTCGTTCGCGAACATCCGTGCCGCCATCGACGACGTCGAGACGTTCCGCGCCCAGGCGATTGTGGAGATGGCGGAGAACAACGCCAAGCTCGACGCTCAGCTCGAAGAGGTGCGCCCGTTCGTTGAGCGTGCCGCCGCCATCGAGCAGGCACGCGGCGGCGACCAGGCGGCCATCACGCGATGATCGCCCGTCTGTTCGGCCGAGGCGAGCGTGCTGTCGCCTCGGCCGTAGCCACCCTCACTGCGCCCGAGCCCTTCCCGGCTCGGGCGCAGCGGCAGCTCGACGCGCTGAGCGTCACCAACCGGGCCGCCGGAGCGGACCTGGAACCGGCCGCGTACTCGCAGCTTCGGCGCACCGAAGACCTCCTGCGCCCGGTCATCCTCGACGCCGTCGAGCACCCCATCCTTCCCGAACGAGAGTTCGCGATCGAGACGATGCTCACCGACCTCATCCCCTCCACCGTCACCGCGTACTGCCGGATCCCCGAACGGGACCGCCAGCCCGGCTCCGCCGCCTCAGCCTCCCTACTCACCCAGCTCGGGATGCTCTCCACCAGCGCCACGGAGATCGCCGAGAACATCAAGACCGACGCGGTCACCGCCCTCCAAGCCAACGCCATCCTGCTGCAACAGCGCCTCCGGTAACCGGCGCGCATATCGGTAGGGAACACCCACCACGCCCGTTGAAAGTGGACCCCGTGACCAGCCCCCGCATCCTCGAACTCGGCCAGAACATCGCCCTGAGCACCCTCGCCCCCGGCCTCGACGACATCACCGTCGGCTTCGGATGGGACATCACCCAGCCCACCGGGCCTCAGGTCGAGCTCGTCCCCGCCGTCATGCTCCTGGACCAGGACGGACGCGCGTATGCCGCAGACGCCCTCGCCTTCCACAACCAGATCGCCGCAGCCGACGGGGCGGTCCTCGTCACCGGCGACGACCAGGAGCAGATTGACGTCGCCCTGACCGCCATCCCGGAGCAGGTCGCCAAGCTCGTCTTCGTCGCCTTCGTGGACCCCGACACCAGGAAGCCGGGGACCTTCGACACCGTCCGCGCCGCTCACGTGCGCCTCCTCGACCGCTCCGGGGCTGAGCTCGTCCGCTTCACCCTCCCCACACAGGCGTTCGGGACGACGGCTACGAACTTCGGTGAACTGTATCGCCACAACGGGGCGTGGAAGTTCCGCGCGCTCGGCGACGGTTACAAGGGCGGTGTGGCGGAGATCGCCGGCAAGTACGGGTTCACCCTCGCATGAGCACCGACCTGTCCTTCCTCCGCCGACGAGTGCGGCCCCGGCCGCCCGCCCCGGAACCTGTCGCACAGCCCGCCGCGCACCCCGTAACGCCCGCTGCTCCGCCGCAGCCGGTAGCACCCGCTCGTCCTGCTGTGCCGCGCCCCGAGTACGTCGAACCGGCCGGTTCCCCCGTGCCGGTCACCACGGAGAACGTCATCCTCACCGCAGAGGAGCCGGTCACCCGGCTCAGCCGGTACGCCTCCGGCCTCGGGAACCTCCTCATTCGCGGGGCAGATGAGGTGCACGTGGAGACCACCGATCGCATCGCGTACCGACTCGGCCGCGACCAGGTGCCAGCCCCCGGGAACCGCCCCCTCATCGAACTCGATGAGGACGGTGTCCTCGTCGGACTCCGACACCTCCGCCAGATCCGCCGGCTCATCGCCGCGGGCCGCGACGTGACGATCGTCACCTCCACCGGGACGCTCATCCAGGCCGCCAGGGATGCCGACGTGTGTCTGCATCTGGTCGCTGGTCACTGGGAGATCCGCCGCGACACCCGCACCCCCGACCTCGCCGCCACGTACGCACTGCAAGCCCCCATCCTCCACCGCTGAGGTGTTCACGCGCGTCGCGCATAGGCGCGAACATGAACACCACCGCCACCACCTACGTCACGCGCGCCATCGGCCTCGACATCGACGCGAAGCCGCAGCCCCTCGAACTGGACAGCGCCGTCGGCGTCGCCCTCCGCCACAACAAGAAGCGCGCGCACCTCCTGGTGAGCAACCTCCTCGGCAAGCACACCCCGCAGCGCCCCGGCATCATCGACGCCGGCGCCCGCATCCTTGCCGTTCGCGCAGCCGCAGCCCTCACGGGTGCGGACACCACCGCCACTGACGCCCTTCTCGCCGACCTGAACACCGCCATCATCAGCGGCACGAACGCGCCCTACGTGCATCCCGTCGGCACCCACGAGGCCATCGTCATCGGGTTCGCTGAGGCAGCCTCCGCTCTCGGAGGCACCGTCGCCGACCACCTCGGCGCCTACTACCTCTGCTCCACCCGCACCCCGCAGCGCGAGGAGTACAGCCGGTTCCTCGAAGCGCACTCCCACGCCTCCGACCACTTCCTCACCCCAGCAGACCCCGCCCGCCTGAACGACTCTGCGCGCCCGGTCATCCTCGTCGACGACGAACTGACCACAGGCCGCACCGCCATGAACACGATCCGTGCTCTCCACGCCATCGCCGCCCACCCCGCGTACGTCATCGCCACCCTCGCCGACCTTCGCACCGAGGACGGCCACCGCGAGCTCGCCGCTTTCGCAGACGAACTCGGCGTGCCCGTCCGCGTGGCATCCCTGGTGACGGCATCCGTGACCAGCCCCACCGACGTGTTCGAGCGCGCGCAGACGACCATCGAAGCTCACGCCGCCCCCGCCAGCACGCCCGAGGTCCGGGAGGGCGCCGCCACCACGTACGCCACCCACCCGTTCGCCTATGTCGCCGCACACCAGGCCCGGGACGGTGTGCCCTGCGACGGAGGCATCCGCCGCGCCGCCGAAAGCATCGCCGCCAGCATCGACACGGCGGGGGAGCGCGTGCTCGTCCTCGGCGTCGAAGAGGACATGGCACTCGGCTTGAACACCGCGCTCGTCCTGCAGCGCGCAGGCCACCAGGTGGACTACTCCTCCACGACCCGGTCACCGGCAGCCATCATCGACCAGGATGGCTACGCCCTCCGCGACGGCGTCCGCATCGACGGCCCGTGGGAGGAGCCCCGCTTCATCTACAACGTCACCGGCCGCTACGACCACATTGTCATCGTGACCGCCGACCCGCTCTACGCGCGCGCCACCAGCGGTATCGCCGCCTCCCTCGAAGGCGTCGCCGCACGCGTCACCGTCGCCCTCCCCAAGCACCTCGCCGCCCCGCTGGTCGGCCCCGGGTTCGGCTCGTACGCACCCGACGACGTGCAGTGGCTCCTCAAGGACCTCTCCGACGTGCAGCTGGAAGTCTCGCTCGAGGACCGCGAGGAGCTCGTGCAGTCGGGCGCGCACTACGCTGAGTCCCTCCCGCAGGAGTACCAGCCGTCCGAGGAGTACATGACCTTGTTCTGGGACGCCCTCGACGCGAACGCCGAACGAGTCGCCGGCGACATCGCCACCGTCGCGCACCGCATCATGCGAGCGCGCCGTAACCGCCCGGTCCTGGTCAGCCTCGCCCGCGCCGGGACGCCCGTCGGGGTGCTGCTGCGCCGGTACATGCGCGGCTACCTCGGGTACGAGGCCCCGCACTACGCCGTCTCCATCGTCCGAGGCCGCGGCATCGACGCGAACGCACTCGCCTACATCGCCGCCCGCCACGACCCCGAAGACGTCATTTTCGTGGACGGGTGGACCGGCAAGGGCGCCATCACCGCGGAGCTCCGCGACGCCCTCGCTGTGCACGAGGAACGGACCGGCCAGGTGTTCAGCTCGGAGCTGGCCGTCCTCGCCGACACCGGCGACTGCACCACCATCTACGGCACCCGCGACGACTACCTCATCCCCTCCGCCGCCCTCAACAGCACCGTGTCAGGCCTGGTCTCCCGGACCGTCCTCAACGACACCCTCATCGGTGAGGACGACTACCACGGCGCGAAGTTCTACGCCGAGCTCGCAGACGCCGACGTCAGCGTCCGCTTCATCGACGAAGTCGCCCGCCACTTCACCACCATCAGCCCCCGGAACCTGCCGCCGGTCACCGAGCCGGCGTGGGCGTCGTGGGCGGAGGTCGAACGCCTCAGCGAGCAGTACGGCATCGGGCAGGTCAACCTCGTCAAGCCGGGCGTGGGGGAGACCACCCGCGTGCTGCTGCGGCGCGTGCCGTGGCGCGTGCTGCTGAACCCCGACGCAGGCGAAGCTGTCGTACACATCCGAGCGCTCGCCGAAGCGCGCGGGGTCACCATCGAGGAGGTGCCCGGCCTGCGATTCAACGCCGTCGGCCTCATCCACCCGAAGTTCACCAAGGGCGCCACCGGCGCCGACGGGAAGGCCGCAGCGTGACCGTCGGAGTCTTCTGCGACCTCGACGGGAACCTCATCTACTCCGGGCGCCGAGTCGCGAACCCCGAGGGCCTCGTCATCGCGCAAGCCAACGCGGGCGTCCCGAAAGCGTGGATGACCCCCACCGCTGCCCGCGGGCTGCAGGAGATCCGTGAGCGTGCTGTCTTCGTGCCGACCACCACTCGGTCCCTCGAGCAGTACCAGCGGGTGAGTCTCCCCGGTGGCGCCGACCAGGTCGCCATCATCGCCAACGGTGCACGGCTCATCATCGACGGCGTCGAGGACAGCGAGTGGGCGCAGGCTCGCCTCGACCCGTCCTGGGGCGCGTCGCCCGCAGCCACCGTCATAGGCACATTCGACCGGGTGCTGGGCGAAGCCAGCTGGTACGCCAAGTCGGAGAACTACGACAGCATCATCTCCGTCAGCGCAAATCCCGGCCAGCCATTCCCGGACGCGGCGCTCGAGACCGTCACCGACATCGCCACAGACCACGGGTACACCGTCTACCTCCGCGGCAACAAGGCGAGCGTGTTCCCCTCTCACATCACGAAGGAAGCCGCCGCCGAAGAGATCCGCACCAGACTCGGACTCACCCGCACGATCGCCGCCGGCGACTTCCACCACGACACCGGCATCATGACGTGGGCCGACGACGCCATCCAACCAGCACACGGGGTCGCTGCTCCCGGCATCCGCCAGACCCGCGCGCACGGGGTGGAGGCGGGGGAGGAGATCGTGGACGCGTTCCTCGCCTTCTTGAACGCGAGCCAATGAGCTCAGCGGTGTGACATCGCCCGCCGGCGAAGCTCATCGAGCAGAGCGATCGACGGGTAGTCCGCCAGCGAACCGCCATCGCCCCTTTCGCCGCCGAGGCTCACCACGTCACCTGGGTTGAGGTACCCCGCGGCGACGAGAGCTTCCACCGGCGGTTGGCCGAACGCGCGCGCCACACGGACACACTCGGCGGGCAACGGCGCGCGGGTCCCCTTGAACCAGTAGGAGACCTTGGACTCCGAGACCTCGACAGTCCGCGCGATCACCGCGCCGGAGACACCGCGCGCGATCTTGCGCAGGTAGTCGGGCCACCGGTTGTCCATATCCACACCTCCCAGCGGCCCACGAGTCTACGGGAGCCCGGCGGCGCCGCAGGGTGAAGGGGGACCGCCCGCTCTCAGGAGGACTCCGATGTCCCGCACCACTGCGCCCGAAGAGGTGCTCCTGCGCCTTCGCACCCACCCGAAGGTGCTGTTCCAGCCCTTCATCGTTCAGATCGCGCTCGCCGTGGCGCACATCGCCGTCTACCTGTACTTCCCGGAGAAGACCGGTATCGAGCTCGTCGACGAGTGGGGACAGCTGGCCGTCCACGTCATCATCGGCCTCATCGAGCTCGTCTACGTCGTAGCTCCCGCCCTCCGCTGGTGGAACGCGCAGTTCGTCGTCACCACCCGCCGCCTCGAGGAGCACTGGGGCGTCCTCTACCGCAGCGCGCGAGAGATCCCCCTCGACCGCATCGCCAGCGTCACCGTCGAACGCGGCATACTCGACCGCATCTTCGGGTGCGGCACCATCGTCTTCCTCGACTCCGCGATGACCGACACCACCAACACCCGCGGCGCTGGCCTCGCCCGCCGCTCAGGCGAAGGTGACGCCGGCATCCGCTTCCACGACGTCCCCAAGGTGATGGCCGTTCGCGCCGCCATTGACGACATCCGCTTCAACCGAAAGTGACCCCATGGGCCTCATCTTCCGCCGCTCCATCCGCGCCGGCCGCAACAGCCGAGTGAACATCTCAGGGACGGGGGCATCTGTCTCCCACCGCGCCGGGCCCATCACGATCAACTCCCGCGGCCGCATCACCATCCGGCTCGGCAAGGGCCTGTCCTTCCGGCTCTGACGCCGCAGGGTGAGGGGCAAGCAGCACAGGAGGTGCTGCGGCCATTCACAGGAGGTGGACGTGGCCACGAACATCCGCGACGATCGCGCCGTCCACCCCGCTCGCATCGCCGAGTACGACCGGCTGCGAGGCTCCGTCGGCCCAGCGTTGCACCTGACGGCGTGGGGCATCCTGGGTCTCATCGGCCTCATCACAGGGTTCACCGTCGCAGCCCCGTGGGCACCGCTCGCGGTCGCCGCAGGCCTCGCATTCATGGCCATAGGGGTGGCCCTGTGGTCCTCAGCTGCCAAGCGCATCGACGCTCAGCTTGCCGCGATCAGTATCGACCTGTGGCCGCTTCGCGCGATGCAGAAGGTGGACGAAGCAGAGGTCAGCAACGAAGCTCTCTGGCTGGCCGCACACGTCGGCCCGAAGGGCGGTGCGGCCCCTGCGCCGGGGTCACCCGCTGAGGACATCGACGTCGTCCTTCACGGTCTTCACGACCTGCTCGGCGCTCGCCGCCATTGACTCAGCCGCGGACGTTGCCCGCCCAGATGCCGGCCGCCCAGGCGGTGCGCTCGGGAGTGCAGCGGTTCCCACCCCACCCTTGGCCGCGGTGCTTGGCCATGCAGTTGGCGAGAAGCTCGATCTCGCCGTTGAACAGCCGCTTGTAGGTCGGGGAGGCGTGGATAGCTCCCCATGCCTTCCGCTGATAGCTGTGTGCGAGCTCGTGCATGATGACCCAGTTGCGGTACGACGCGCCCTTGGTGGCCCAGGACGAATGGATTCCGATGTCGGTGGCGGAGAAGTTGCAGCCGATGTGGAAGCTGCCTCCGCAGTTGCCGTCGTAGCTGCGGAGCTTCACCCATGAGCCCCCGTATGAGTCCAAGGTCCGGCGAGCGTCGCTGAGCCAACCCTTGGACGACGACGACGACTCCCGGGCAGCCGCCGCTTTACGAGCGGCCTCCTCCGTGACCTTCTTCTCGTGAGCGGCCACCACCGAGGTCACCTCGGTAGTCAGCTCGTCGAGGATGACCTTCTGGGCGAGCACGATGCTGGCATCTCGCTTCACCCCGAACGCCTTGGCTTGGGCCGTCTGCGCCCTCTTCCGGAGCGCGGAGACATCGACCTTCCCCTTCGCTGAGTCGAGGGCGGCCTGCGCCTTCGACGCTGCGGCAGTGAACACCTCCTGGGCCTCCAGGACCGCCGAGTACGCGCTCACGGCCTCGGCGAGCTCATCGCGTTCTTCGAGGGCCTCGTCTCGCTCCATGACGGCGAGGGACGCGTCGATGCCAGCTGCACGGAACTCCGCCTGGGCTTTCCGAAGCTCTGCATCAGCCGTCGGCTGCGGCACGCACACCATGTACGTGCCCCCGGCGAACGCCAGGCAGACCAGCCAGACGAGGATGAGGCGCCGGGTCACCGGATGACCCCCTTTATCCCATCCAGCTCCGCCTCCAGCGCAGCCGCTTCCTTCTCGAGCTTCGCAGCCTCCACTTCAGCAGCTGCCTTCTCGGAGCGCGCCATCTTCTCCGTATCGCGCTGCCGCTGCGTGTCGCCTGCCACCGCGGCGGCCTGATGGCGGGTGGGTTCGGTCATCGCATTCCCGATCGTGAACAGCGCGTAGCCGGTGACGACGGTCAGCAGGACCAGAACGGCACATGTGAGGGCGACACGGGCGCGGGCAGCACGAGAAGGTGCGGGTGGGAAGTGGGTGGTCATGGTCCCGGCTATGCGCCGCGCATGGAGAGGATGCCCGCCCCACTCACCGAGAGGACCTCATGCGCGACATCACCATCAAGGTGCCCGGCAAGCCGGAGTACGACCTGCGTCCGCTGCAGCTGGCGCTCGAGGACTACGTGCGCCTCCAGGTCAGCTTCCGCCAGCGCGTGATGGACGTGGCGACCATCGTCCGAAACGTCTCCCGCAAGTACCGTCCCGAACATCTCCCCGCCGGGTTCGAAGCCCTGCTGACCGGCAACCTCCACCGGGCTGTGTTCGTCCCCGCCGTTGGGCGAGAGATGATCAGCGTCCAGTTCCAGCGCGGCTCGAACCTTGAGTTCCCGACCGAACTTCTCGGGTCCAGCGACCGCGACGTCGCCGTGTGGGCCCGAGAGCGTATCCGAGCGTCCCGCCACGTCGCGTGGCAGCGAGCGCGGAAGATCATCCGGGACGACATCGACCGCCTCACCGGCCTCATCGCCAGCAACGAGAAGTCCACCGCCAAGGCTCAGGTGTCGAAGGAAGAGGCTGAGCGGCGACTCGCGAAGCTCGGCGCGTCCCCCTCCTACGTCGCCCCGACCCGGTACCCGAAGAAGCGGCGTCCCACCCGCGCATAGAAGCGGGCATGACCCTCACTGCCGTGCCTGACTTCGTCTGCATCGACTTCGAGACCGCGAACTCCTCGCGGTCCTCGCCGATCCAGGTGGGCCTGTCCCGTGTCGTCGGCGGTGTCGCCCGTGCGCCGCAAGTGGCGACCATCATGCCTCCGATGGGCAAGCGCGAGTTCGCCCCCGCCAACACCCTCGTCCATGGCCTCACCGCCCAGGACATCCACGGCGCTCCCGAATGGCCGGAGATCCACCACCGCCTGAGGGTGTACGTCGGCGACCTGCCCCTGGTCGCTCACAACGCGTCCTTCGAGCGGTCCGTCATCGTGCAGACCTCCCAGGAGCACGCGATCGCGCCGGAACCGTTCGCGTACCACTGCACCCTCCACATGGCCCGGACCCTGTTCCCTAAGAGCGCTGGGATCCTCGCCAACCACAAGCTCGACACCGTCGCAGCCCACCTCGGTGTGCAGCAGCTGAACCATCACGACGCCGGTGACGACGCGCTCGTGGGCGCGAACATCGCCCTCGCCCTCATGGCCATGCCCGGCGGGCTCGCCGCGTTCGAGAAGGCACTCCTGCGATGACCGCCCGCCGGCCTCCCACCCCGCTTACCCGAGAGCGAGCCGCCTACCTCGCCCGGCAGGCCCGCACCCGCGAAGCGTGCGACCGCGCTCTCGCCGACGGGTTCGCCATCAACCCGGTGTACGCGCTCCCGGCCGACAAGGAGCTTCTCCTGCGGTCGGTGCTCGCGTTTCGGAAGGACAAGCTCACCGAGCACATCATCGAAGTGGACGCTACGTTCATCAGCGAATGGCGTGACGCGTCCCCCTACGAGCGCTGGTACGCCGCGCAAGAGACACGGGTCTGACATGTTCGAGAACTTCTCTGCCGACTCCCGCCGTGCCGTCGTCATCGCCCAGGAAGAGGCGCGCGGTCTCCGCCAGGAGCACATCGAGGTCACCCACCTCGTCCTCGGCGTCACCTACGTCGGCCCCGGCGTCCTCTCCGCCTACGGGATCACGCCTCGTCATGCACGGATGGTGGCCGCCCGGGCCACGCCCCGTCTCGAGCAGCAGCGAATTGGACACATCCAGTTCAGCACCGGCACCCGCGAAGCCATCCGCGTCGCATCGTTTATCGCTGACGCGACCGGCTGCCCGACCGTGGAGCCCGAGCACCTGCTCGCCGGCATCCTCTCCATCGGAGCACTTGAGAGAGTATGACCAGCAGACACCGAGCCATCCCGCCAAGAGGAGACCAGTTGACGATGTCAGGGCACGCCGTCGACGATTACCTCGCAGAGCGCACCGGCACCTACGAACGCCGCGCTGTCCGCTACCGAGCCGCGCTCGGCGAGATGCAGCTGCGTGGCCTGTCCGACGACGACACGGTCTTCGACATCGGCGCCGGCTACACCGAACTCGACGTTGCACTCCGAACCGACGGGAAGTGGCGGGGCAGGTACATCCCCATCGACATCGGCATCGACCCCGCCCATGACCTCGAACAGTGGGAGCCGCCGCGGTCAGCCCGATTCGCCGTGGCCTTGGAAGTCCTCGAGCACCTTGCCGACCCCTGGCGGCTCGTCTCAGCGTTGCAGGAGGCGGTCGAGACGATCATCGTCTCCGTGCCGAACCCGCGCACGGTGGACGTCCTCGGTATCGACCCGACCCACCGGACTATCCTCACCGCGGCGGAGCTCACTACGCGCGGGTTCACCGTGAGTGAGCGGACCTTCTACGGCGGCGTCTACTCCGCAGGCGCCCCGGACGCCCTGTTCGGCGTCTGGCCACCTGCCAGCTAGAGCCAACAGCGACGAGGCCTTCCGCAGGGTACTCAGCACAGCCCCCACTCTGCGAGGTCCCCATGGCCAACCCGTTCCTGGTGCTCGGCGGTATCGCCGTCGGCATCATCACCGCCGCCTTCGGCGTGCTCGCCGTGCCCGGATGGGTAGCCTCCGCACAGGACGCCTCGGTAGCCAACGACATCGCGCAGGTCGGTATCGCTCAGGCTGCCCACCTCAGCGCGAACGGCAAGGCGGCGACCAGCGTCACCGGTCTCAACGGTGCAGGCGTGCAGGTCACCCTCGGAACGGACAGGGTCAACGTCGCCGCAGACAGCACCGGCAAGCACTGGCTCGCCGTCGCACGATCGGACAGCGGACGGTACTTCGCTCGCGAGAGCGATCGCGCTCGCATCGGGGAGGGTGACACCGTCGAGGCAGCGGTCACGAACTCCGGTGCCACCGTGACCGGCACCGGCAGCAACCTGGTCACCGCTCGCGGCATCGGGCTCCCCAAGCCCTGGGCCATGGAGGAGGTCGTCGCACGGAACCTCTTCATGGACCCCTCCTTCGAAGGGCCAGCGCTCCCCGGCGTGAATCGGGTCACCGTCGCCCACAACACCGGCTGGGCCGCAGGCGGATCCCGCTCCGTCGCCGCCACTCGCACCGCCGATGCCAGCAACGACGCCTACGTCGAGCTGATGCCACACCTCGCCGGCGGTATCAGCTCACTCAAGCCGAACACCAGGTACACGTTCATGGGCACATACAACCTCAGCGCACCCTTCGACTCCGTCCCCGTCGGCAGCTCAGACTCGGCGCTGCTCGGGCAGAAGCTCTCGATCTTCGCGCACCTCGGTGGGACCACCGTCCTCACTCAGACAGGCGTGAACACCGCAGGCGTTCGCACCCTGGTCGGTACCTTCACCACCCCCGCCAGCTTCTCCGGCTACAACACCATCCGCCTGTACGCCGGTGACAACCCGAACACCCCCAACCGCATCCGATGGGACAAGGTCGGTCTCTTCGAGGGCGAGAAGACAGCGAGCGAGTGGATCTCCGCCGACTCCGCAGCCCCAGCCGGAACGCGCGTCGCCTGGGAAGGCGCCCCGTACCAGTCCGCCACCGTCCAGTACCGCTGAGCGGGGCACCCCATGGCTAACCCCTTCCTCGTGCTCGGCGGCATCGCCGTCGGCATCATCACCGCCGCGTTCGGCGTGCTCGCCGTCCCCGGCTGGGTAGCCGCGGCGCAGGACGCGTCGGCGATGAACGACGTCGCGCAGGTGTCGATCGCGCAGGCCGCGAGTCTCAGCAAGACCGGGGCGGCGGCATCGGCCGTTGCGGGTCTCAGTGGAAGCGGGGTCGAGGTGTCTCTCGGCAACACGGAGAAGACGTTGACGGCGGCGGACCCGACCGGAAAGCACTGGCTGGCCCTGTCGCGCTCAGCGTCAGGCGCGTACTTCGCGCGCACGAGCGACGCTGCCACCATCGGGGAGGGCAAGACCGTCGAGAGTGCGATCGAGAACACCGGGGCCAGCATCTCCGGGGCCGCCGGCGCACGCGTCACCGGGAAGAACGTACCCGTCCCCGCCAAGCACGCCCTCGCCGACATCCTCCACACGAACCTGTTCGAGAACCCCGATGCCCGAAGCGTCACCGGGTTCGGCGAGTTCTGGGGCGCTGGAGGTGGAGCGGGCACCATGCAGGTCGTCGACGCTGCGTGGACCGAAAGCGGCAAAGCGGTCCGCTTCACTCGCACCCGCCTCGCAGCTGACCCCGGCCGGGGCAACTGGGGCCACTTCGACCTTCGCCCGTACCGGTGGATGAAGCCGAGCACTCGATACACCGTCGTGTGGGAGTTCGTCGGGTCAGGTGGCTACAACGTGGTGGGCGCGGTTCAGGGGTATCCGTCCCCGCTGCAGAACGTTGCCGGCTCCCCGGCCGACCCCAAGCCCGCAGGTGCAACCCCTCGTCGGGTGTGGGCGACCTTCGACATGGGGCCGACAATCGACCCTGCCTGGCAGGCCTACGTCTCCAACAACATGGTCGTCGGTGAGTGGATCGAGTTCGGGAACATCGACATGTACGAGGGCGACTACGACCCGAACCGGCCGTTCATCTCCGGCGCCCGGAACGCTGGCGACTTGCAGACAGCGTGGCTCGGCACGCCGGACGCATCGAAGACCGTCGCGTTCCGCTAAGCGGCGCCAGCACTCACGGCCGCGTACATGCGGGGTATCTGCCCCAAAGCGAAACGAGCCGCATGCACCTCTCAAAACACCTCCCGTCGGCCGCGCCCGGTGCCGTCGCCGCGCGGGAGGAAGCGCGCGAGCAGACCGGCCGTTTCGGCGTGCAGAAGCATTCAACGCCTGAAGTCGCCCTGCCCGCGAACAGCGACGTGGCCACTTGGGGGACCTGGGACCCTGACGAGGGGTTCTACTCGATCGACATCTCCGAGGTCGGGCTGCGCCACCTCTCCCGGCAGCGGACCTTCACCGTCACCCGCGCGGTGGACCGGTGGATGGCGGGCGACCGGGAGTTCCCGTCGGCCACTTCCGTTCCCATCGGCCAGGTCACCACGACCATGCAGCCGATCCTGCGCCGAGATGCGCTCCTCTGGTACACCGAGCAGCTGCGGGCAGAGAAAGACACGTTCGATGACGTGGTCTCCTTCTACGGCGCCGACGGCCCGCTCGGTGTCCGCTGGCCTGATGGCACGATCACTCTCCTCGACGGGAACCACCGGTTCGCCGCCGCGGTCGTTCGTGGAGATGAGGCGTTCACCATGCAGGTCATCGACCTGTGAGCCGGTAGACGGGCGAGCTGCTCAGCGCCGGTAGGTCAGGAACCGGTAGCGCAGGCCCTTCTTCGACTCCTGCCAGACGCCCTCATCGCCGGGGTACAGGACCCACGACTCATCCAGCGCGGGCGCGCGGGTGTCGCCTTCGATGTCGAGGTCGATCTCGGTAACCCACGCCTCGTCCAGCAACGGGAGGGCGAGCTCGTAGAGCTGCGCGCCGCCGATGACCCACGCGTCATCCGCCAAGGAGGCAGCGAGGGTGAGAGCGGTCTCGAGCGTGTGTGCGGCGGAGGCGCCAGCGTCCATGAATGACCGGTCGCGGGTGAGGACGATGTTCGCCCGCCCCGGGAGCGGTCGATGCGCGGCGGGGAGCGACTCCCACGTCCGCCGGCCCATGATGACCGGGGCTCCTGCTGTCGCGTTCTTGAAGTGGGCGAGGTCTTCGGGCAGGTGCCACGGCATGGTGCCATCTGCGCCGATGACCCCGCCGTGGGCCTGCGCCCAGATGCCGGCGAGCATCAGACGGCGACCGGAGCCTTGATGGTGGGGTGGTGCTGGTAGCCGACGAGCTCGAAGTCCTCGAACTGGTAGTCGAAGATCGACTCCGGCTTCCGGGTGAACTGCAGCTGCGGGTACGGGTACGGCTCCCGGGAGAGCTGCTCCGCGACCTGCTCCTGGTGGTTGTCGTAGATGTGGCAGTCGCCGCCTGTCCAGACGAACTCGCCCGGTTCGAGACCGACCTGCTGGGCGAGCATCATCGTCAGCAGCGCGTACGAGGCGATGTTGAACGGGACGCCGAGGAACAGGTCCGCGGACCGCTGGTACAGCTGGCAGGAGAGCTTCCCGTCGGCGACGGAGAACTGGAACAGTGTGTGGCAGGGCGGCAGCGCCATGTCGTCGACTTCGGCGGGGTTCCACGCGGTGACGATGTGGCGGCGGGAGTTCGGGTTGTGGCGAAGGTCTTCGACGAGGCGAACGATCTGGTCGATGGTGCCGCCGTCGGCATCCGGCCACGACCGCCACTGCGCGCCGTACACCGGTCCGAGTTCGCCGTTCTCGTCGGCCCACTCGTCCCAGATCGTCACGCCCCGCTCCTGCAGCCACCGCACATTCGTGTCGCCGCGGAGAAACCACAGGAGCTCGATGGCTAGGGAGCGGAAGTGCACGCGCTTGGTGGTGATGAGTGGGAACCCCTCGGCGAGGTCGAAGCGGATCTGGCGGCCGAAGACGCTTGTGGTCCCCGTCCCGGTTCGGTCACCCTTCTTCGTGCCGGCGGCGAGAACGTCGCGGAGGAGGTCTTCGTAGGGGGTCGCGATAGCGTCTGCGGTCATAGGGACGCTATGCGCGCGAGGCCGCGCACATGGGAGGCATGACGATATCGACCGACGGCACCCGTGAAGCTCACCGACGCCGCAACGGCGAGTTCGGCACCCAGGACCACTCCGCACCCGAAGTGACCCTCGGCGGACGGGACAAGACCGAGCAGGCACGCGTCCTCGCGCGCGAGCTGATGGACGAGCACGGGCTCACCGACTGGCGCATCCGCATCGACAACACCACGCGGCGTCTCGGCGCCTGCGATCGCAGCCGGAAGACCATCCTGCTCAGCCGTCAGTACATCACCGCCGGCAGCGCTCAGCAGACCCGGGACACCATCCTCCACGAGATCGGTCACGCGCTCGCCGGCCCCGGGGAAGGTCACGGGCAGAACTGGAAGAGCATCGTCGCCAGCATCGGGGGCGACCCGTCCCGGCTCGCGCACGCACCGGAGATGCAGGACGCCCGGGCTCGCCGACAGGAAGAACTCATCTACGCGTCCGCCCGCCCGTTCAGGATGGGGGAGCGGATCCCCATCGGGTCAGAGGTCATCGTCATCGAGGGCCAGAAGTACCTCCTCGGCATGCGCGCGTCCGTCCTCAGCGTTGGCACCACCCGCTACCTCGTCGAGACAGAGGACGGGCAGCGCTTCCGCGCCGGCCGCGAGTTCTTCGGCCGTGCACCGCAGGACCAGGACACCGGCGAGGCGTGAATCTCAGTAGTGGATGCCGAAGGTGACCTCGTACCGCTCGATGGTCGCGTTCGGCTTCACGGTGTGCGTGGTCACCTTGACGCCGATCTGCACGTCCTCGGGGACGGGGCGGGTGACGGTGACCAGCGCCTTCGACAGCTTCCCGCCCTCTCGCTCCCGCACGATGACAGCTTCGACGGCGAGGTTCGGGAGAGCCGGGTGGGCGGTGAGGAGGTCCACCGCGACGGTGCGCGCCTCAGACTGTGACGAGTAGGTGGCATTGAGCGCGTATTGCGCTGCGGGAATGTGGGCCCGGATTGGGTCGATGGGCACGATGCGGTAACGGGTGACCGCCTTCCCTTCCGTCGCCTTCGCGACGGGCTTCGAGCGCTTCGGCAGGGTGACTACTGTCACATCTCCGAGCGTGGACGCCGGGAACATCTCTGTGAGCAGCCCCCGGATCTCGTAGGTCCCGTAGCCCTCGCCAGCATGCAGCGTCGTCAGAAGGTGCCCGGGCACGGTGAGCTTCACCGTCTGCGTCTGCGTGACTACCGAGTCGGCCGAGGCGATGGGGAAGACGTGCGCTGCGTAGGCGGGCTCCGCGTCCCAGTCGATGCCACGCTCGCGGACGGCTTCGGCAACGGCGGAGTGCAGTTCGATGCTCTCGACGACCGCATCGTCGTACGCGTCTTTTCGCGTGCTCCACTGAGCGATCGCCTCGTCGACGAGCTTTGACTCGAACGACGCAGCACTGCCCCAAGCGTGGGGGACACGCTGAGCTCGGACCTCCCCAGCGCGCTCGGTGGAGATGGCGACGGTGGTGCTCGTACTTCCCATGCCCTGTTCATGCGCGGTGCCACGGGGCTGATCGGCCACGAGCGCCCGAGGGTTCCCCATTCGATTCGTATGCAACGCTGGGCGCGTGACTCTCACGCTTGGCCCTCTCCTCATCGACGCAGGCATTGACCCCGCGAATGCCCAGGTCATCCGACACGCCTACGTTCACGTCCACGAAGAAAGTGGCCTTCGCGGCATCCATGCAGACTCCACCGACGCCGAGATCCTCGAGTACACCCGTACGCAGTCCTCAAACACTCGACTCTTCCCGGTCGCGCCGCCGCCCCTGTGGGTGGTGTTCATACGAGAAGGCGGCGACCAGGCCCGGCTCTGGTCCGTTGTCGAGAACAGGGGTGAGCTCACCAACGACGGAACTCTCCGCACGTTCGATGTGGCCCAGACAGCCCACATGGAAGACCTCAGACGCCGATTGGTGGTTCGGTGGCGCTCCCCTCGCACCTGGCGTATGAGCGCGTCCACAGCGGCCGCGTACCCCGTCATTGGCATCGCCGACGCCGAGCCGGTGCCATTCCCGGGGTTCGACCGCCTCACTCTGAGCTACACCGAACTCCAAGCCGTGATGCGAGAGCACCGGTACGCTTCGTGGCGGACCGCGTTGGCGTCGGTGATCGGGATCTACCTCATCACGGACACGTCAGATGGCCGGCACTACGTCGGGAAAGCCGACGGCACCGAAAGTATCCGCCAGCGGTGGGCGGAGTATGCGGCGAACGGCCATGGCGGAAACGTAGAGCTGCGCAGGGTTGACCCCGCGCACTTCCGATTCTCACTACTGCGCGTGTTCGACCCGTCCGCACCGACCCACCAGGTGGATGCCGCCGAGAGCCACTTCAAGTTCGCGCTCGACAGCCGGCGGCATGGGCTAAACCGGAACTGAGCTCCTCGGCGCATGGGTGATGGGCGGGCGCGGTAGCGGCCGCGCGAGATGGAAGGATCAACCCATGCTTGACGGTGTCGTCACCATCGCCGGTGAGCTCCTGAACATGGTCTTCAGCGGTGTGCTCGCAGGAGACCACCGCATCCACTCGCGGCTCACGCTCATCGACGGGTACGCCGACGGCCTCGAAGTCGGCGACCCGGTGGAGGGGGAGACGGTCGTCAGCCGTGGGCATATCCGCATCGGCGGAGTCACGCTCCGCGATGCCTCGCTCGCCTTGGACGGCTGGGCGGTCTCCGAAGCAGACCTCGCGGTGCGCGAGGAGGGCGACGCCCGAGTGCTCCTCGTGGAGTTCGCCACCGGCACGGCGGAGTGGACCGTGATGGCCCACCGCGTCCGCGACGTCCGGAAGTGGCTCAGACCGAAGAAGTGACCCTCGCGTCACTGTCGTGGGATGCCACGATGAGCCATGAGCTACCACGACAGCATCCGCGAGATGACCGAACGGATGAAGAACAGGACGCTCGCGCAGGCGATAGCCGACGTCGAGCGGCAGCATCAAACGACATACGCCCCGGACACGATCGACCAGGGGAACCATCCCGCCTTCATCGCGGGTGCCCGGGCCGGCATGGAGTGGATCGTGAGCGCGATGTTCAGCGAGGAAGGCCTGCAGCGAGCTGTCGATGCCTACGAGGCGCGAGCCGACCTTCCTCCGCTGGACCGAATGGAATGGGCGATGGCGGCCGCCCTCAATGCGACCGACTACATCATCGAGTAGGAGCGATCGCTCAGAGGTTGTGCTGCACGTAGATGAGGCGCGCGGCCAGGTAGTCGGGGGAGTCCAGGTCGTAGCGGGCGACGACAGAGGTGGGCTCACCTGATTCGAGGTCGTCATTGACGTACACACGGCCGCAGTCGTTGCAGACCGAGTAGCCGGCATCGGGCGACAGGCGCGGCTCCGGGGCAAGCATCTGGTTCGACAGGCGACCGTCCGGACCGGCAGCCGAGCTGTCATCCATGACGTAATTCCCGCAGACGCACTTGCCGTCGCCAGTGGTGACTTCGTGCGCAGTGGGGAGGGTCAGGTAGGCGGGGGCGAAGGTCACAGTCGGTCCTCTCGTCGTGTGTGCAGCGGGTGCGCCGGCGGGGTCAACACTCACATGCGCGGTCCACCTTCGGGCTTAGCCCTCCTCGAGGAGGTCGCGCTCTTCCTTCCACCGCTTGCTCGCCGCGGCTATCTCCGCCTTCGATGCTCCGCGTTCCACCATGTCAGCGAGCTGTGCGGTCTGCCTACCCATGACAGAACGCTCCTCGGGCGTCAACGGCGGCTGGTTCTTGAGCTCGTGGGCCCTCTCACGCCTGTCCAGCTCCGCCTTCGTCGGAGGGAGGGAGGTGGGGCGACTGCCAGAGCGGGCACGGGAGCTTCTCGTCATGCCGACATCATGGCAGCACCCAGCGACGAGGTGAACAGTATCGTTCCGTCGGCGGAACGATACTGTCGATCAGAGACCGGGTCGGGCCGTGCCCGGGTAGCGGTACTTCTGCGCCTCGACCTCCCGGGCCCATATGTCGAACTGCTGGCGCTCGTCGATCGGGCGCTGCGCGATGCTGACGCTCCGGTCGACCATCGCCATGTAGTCCACCGCGGTGACCTTCCCCATCCGGATCTCGCCGGCGAGGGCTTCGCGGTCTCCGAAGAACTCGGTGATGGTGGTCTCGACGTTCTCGTTCACACCTTCCGGGTGGTGGGGGCTGTTCCGGAACGTCGCGCTGCGCAGGTAGCCGACGAGAGTGTCCATGGCGCCGGGGTCCTTCCGGAGACGGCGGAGGGTGCGGGCGAGGTCCTTCTCGTCGTCGAAGCCGTCCGTCCACGCAAGCATCCGCCGCTCGGCCAGCTCACGGTTCCCGAAGTCGGAGACGGCGGCCGCGGCGCGGTGCTTCTGCGCACGACGAGCGCGAGACGCGGCGGTGCTGAATAGGTCGAGCCGGCCGACGGCAGGAACGGCGGGCTCTGCGACGTACGCGCGGCGGGCATCCCAGAGTTTCGGGTCGCGATCGCGCGCCCGCTCCTTCGCCTGCTGGACCGAGGCTGACGGGTCGCCCGGTTCCGCACGACGCGCACCGAGGGTGACCTCCGGCGCACTGCGGCCGTGAGTACCGAACCACCCGGACACCCGGTCCCGATGCTCGGCGATGTTCCGAAGGCGCTGCTGCTCATCCATGACCTCGATGTACGCGGCGCATAGCCGCCCACATGAGCACCGCCCGCACCCCGTTCTGGGGGAAGACCTACCGTGACGACACCGGCAAGGCCCACGCGTACGACCTGCGCAAGCACCTGCTGGACACCACCGGTGCTGCCGGAGCCGCCTGGGACCAGTGGCTCCGCCCAGGTCTCCGCGACATGCTCACCGAGGCGTTCGCCCCCGGCGACCCGACGACGGCGCGCGCGATCGTGATGGCCGTCGCCGGTCTCCACGACATCGGGAAAGCGAACCCCATCTTCCAGTCGCAGTCATCGAGCACCCGGGACCTGCCGATCGCACTGCGGGACATCGTCCGAGACCTCACCGCTGACGGTCTCAGTATGGCCACGCCCGCTGGCACCGCTGCCGACGAGAAGACCGCAGCTCGCCACGAAGCGGTCTCCCACGCCGTTCTCACCGAGTTCCCCGCCGAGGCGACAGAGAAGGTCGGCGACCGGTGGTCCGGGGCGGTCGTCGGCGGTCACCACGGCCGCTACCACCCGGGACTTGCTGGGGACTGCTCCCACACCCGCGACGCGCTCGCCGCCCTCACCGCTGACCCCGAGTGGGCCGCGCGCCGGGAGGAGATCATCACCCTCGTCACCGGGGCGGTCGGGCTCACCGCAGACGACCTTCGCTTCCGTCTCCACGCGCACGAAGGCGCCGCCGTCATCCTGCTCACCGGGTTCACCGTCGTTGCCGACTGGCTCGCCTCCGACGCCCTCGGCCTTGTCGCCACACGCCCCGGGGAAGAAGCGTTCCCCACCGTCCGTGCCGCCGCTGCCTACGTCCGGAAAGCAGAGCGCGCGTACCGGAGGACCCTCCCGTCCACCATCGGCGTCTACCGTGCACCCGCGAACCCGCGAGTGGCCGTCATGGGCACCTCCACCCTGCCGCTGTACCCGCTGCAGGACGCCGCCACCAAGACCGGCCGCGGACTGTGGATCGTGGCGGAGACCACCGGGTCGGGGAAGACGGAGTCGGCGATGCTCCGACACATGTGCGAGCCGGGGGAGTCGGTCATCTGGGGGCTTCCGACCCGTGCGACGGCCGACAAGATGTGGAACCGGATCCAGTGGATGTACCGTCGCACTCGCAACGTCGGGGCGCTCATGCACGCCCACCGGTCCCTGAACGGCTTCTACCTCGCCAAGAACACCGACGGGCCGGGCCTGCGGTACAGCCCGTGGGCAACCGAGGTGCTCGGCAACGTCAAGCCGCTCCTGTCCCCGGTCGCTGTCGGCACCGTCGACCAGGTGCTCCTCGGCGCGCTCCGCCAGAAGTGGACGCCGGTGCGCCTGCTCGCGATCGCCAACGCGCACATCATCCTCGACGAGGTGCACCTGATGGACGAGTACGGGACGAAGCTCGCCGAGGAGCTCCTCGCATGGTGGGGCCTGACCGACACGCGCGTCACGATGCTCTCCGCTTCCCTCCCCAAGGCTCTCGTACAGCGTTACGCGGACGCGTACGCCGGTGACCTCGTCGAGCTCGAGCCCGCATACCCGGCGCACACGCTCGTCAGCGGGGGAGGCGAGGCGACCGTCACCGAGATGGAGACCGCCCGCGAGTACGACCTCGACATCGACCTGCGCACCTTCCACTACCGGCAGGGTGAGCGCCCCGACACGACGATGGCCTCCCGGACCGTTGAGCTCGTCCTCGAAGCACGCACGGAGAACCCCACCGCCCGCATCGCGGTCATCATGAACCGTGTCGGCACCGTCCAGAACATCGCCGACGACCTCCTCCACGCAGGCCTGCCCGACGTGACCACCATGCACTCCCGCATGAGCGCCGCCCACCGCACCGCCCTGTCCGCCGACCTCGAACAGGTCGCCGGGAAAGGCAGCCGCGTCGAAGGGTGCGTCGTCGTCGGCACGCAGGTCATCGAAGCGTCCCTCGACCTCGACTTCGACATCATCATCAGCGAGCTCGCACCCGCCGCCGCACTCATCCAGCGTGCTGGCCGCCAGTGGCGTCACTCCCGCGTGACCGCCGGGGAATGGGGGACACACTGGC
Organism: Microbacterium sp. 77mftsu3.1; assembly: GCF_900100525.1. Lineage (NCBI taxonomy): Bacteria > Bacillati > Actinomycetota > Actinomycetes > Micrococcales > Microbacteriaceae > Microbacterium > Microbacterium sp. 77mftsu3.1. The sequence goes on from NZ_FNCR01000007.1 coordinate 57,121, forward strand.
ACCGGCGCCCCACCCAGAAGCCAAAGCTGACCGTCATCAGCCTCCTCGAACCCGACGAGCACTCCACCGGCCGGCCCAGCGAAGCGATGGCGCTGCCGTACTCGTACGGTTCGCTCTCCCGCACCTTCCGGGCCCTCAAGGCCATGCAGGGCACCCTCGCCATCCCCGCAGGAGTCCAAGCCTTCGTGGACGCCGCACACTACGACCCAGATGACGACGCCGAGGAAGCGACCACCGACGAGCTCATCGCCGCGAGCATCCGCCGAAGCGCCGCCGACGAAGTCACCATCCGCGCCGCTGACCGGCAGGGACCCTTCCACGGGCCGCTCACCTACGGGAAGCTGGGCCGCCTGACCCACCCGGACGAGCTCACCGAATCCGCCACCCGGTACACCGACTACGCACAGGTGCCCGTCCTCATCGTCGACCAGTTCTCCAACGGCTCCTGGGCCTGGCGCGGGAACCTCGACGATGAGACCGTCGCCCGCCACCTCGCCAGCAGAGCGCCCCGCGACGTCGCCGTGATGCTCGGACTCACCGTGCAGGTCCCCCTCGACAAGGTCGGACCCGGCCTGCCACTCATCCCGCTCATCGAGATCAACAAGCGCTTCGACCGGGACGAGAGCCCGTTCGCCGCGTCAGAGCTTCGAGGTGTCGTCCCCGTCCGTCTCGCCGCCGGCACCCACTACGACGGGCGGCTCGGGCTGCGTGTTTGAGGGATCTTTCGCCATATCGAAATAGCCGCGGCCCGCCCGGATCCCCTGGACGATGAGAGCCAGGGAGAACGGAACGAGGGTCACGGCGATGGCGGCGATCCAAAATCCCCAGGGGGCCAGCGGCCAGATCGCCAACATGGAGCCGAAGAACGCCGTCGCGCTCGCAGCTGTGGCGGTTTGACGGACGGTCAGATTCGCTTTCGGGAGGTCCCGAGCGTCTACCACGTCGTACGTCACGCCGGTTAGCGCAATCAAGGCTCCGAGGAGGACGGCAAGCCCAACCCCAGCCTCGATCGGCTTCTCCCAGCTGGCCCACTTCGGGAAGAGCGCACTCAGAGCTCCGACGACAAGTCCCGCCGCGAGCGGCGTGATCGCTCGCTTCCAACCGCCAAGTCGGACGTTGCTGCTCATGTTGCCCCTCGTCGCGTACCGCCGCAGCATCCCCCGCCACGGCATCCCGCTCACCCTATCCATTCCGGTGAGCGCATAGGCCTCGGGTGAGCACGCCCTCCCATGACCTCCGCCGCGACATCCCGTGGATCCCCGTCGCCTACCTCGACGGCACGACGGCCACCCTCGCGTTGCAGCCTCTCCTCGAGCAGGCGCACCGCATCCGTGAGGTGCACGCCGAGCCGCTGACGTGGGCTGCGCTGATGCGGTTCCTTCCCTCGGTGACCGCCCTCATCGCCCGGGAAGACCGCCGAGCTGACTTCGACGAGTGGGCAGACACCGGCATCCCCGCCTCCCACATCGACACGGCCCTCGGCAGTATCGCCAGTCACCTCTGGCTCTCCCACCCGGACACTCCGTTCATGCAGGAGCCCCTTCTGATGGACAAGAAGCCTTCGTCACTGGAATGGCTGCACCTGGCTCCAGGCGTCGACAGCAAGGCATGGTGGGGCAAGGAGGGAGACACCGTCCACCGCGACGCCGGCACCCTCTCCCGCATCGTGCAGGGGCTCGTGGTCAGCTGGTACTTCTCGCCCGGGATGGGCGGCATGGCCGTCGGCGCGTACAGCGACCGACCTGAACAGACATGGCGGCCCAGGGGGACGCTGGGGCTCTACAACCACGGGCTCCGCGTCTTCGCGCGAGGGCGGAACCTCGCCGAGACTCTCCTGGCCAACACGATGGAATCACACCTGGCCGGCGGACGTACAAAGAACCTGCCCCTGTGGGCAACGACCGGTGAGGTACTCCCCACCGCACCTCTCACGACCTCCACGTGGACCGGCTCGGTCTACCGGCTCGCGTGGGAGAACGGCGTTCCCGTCGGGGTCATGGTCGGTGGTCGGCGCATCCCCGGCGCCCCGCAGGAGAAGCCGAGCCCTTACGCCTCGAGCATCGAGAAGGCGTTCTGGCGCGCCGACCCGACCATCCCGCGCCGCGCGATCGTGAAAGCGGGGGAGGAGACGAGCGAGGTCACTCCCATCCGAGCACTTCACCCTTCCGCGTCCACCTTGCAGTGGATGGTCCAGTGGTACGCCGCCGACCAGAAGCACACCGGCGCTCGGCCCATGGAGCCGGGGCTCATCGAAGTCCCCTCCCGTGACGTCCTCGCCATCCGCGTGAGCGGGACCAAAGCCCCCGAGTTCGATTACGTCGCCCGGGTCACCGAAGCGTCGGAGGTCACCGGAGCGTCGGTCATCTCCCGGTTGAACTCTCTCACCGCGACCACCATCCTGCCCATCAAGACGACCCTGTACGTCGGGCTGAAGATGGCCCTCGGGAAGAAAGCAGCCGACCCCCTCCACGACCGGCTGTTCGCGGCGTTCTGCCAGGAGGCAGAGCCCGTCCTGGACGAAATCATCCACGCGCCCGCCTTCGAGCGCGCCCACGCGGAAGCCTTCGCCGCAGTGGCCGCATCAGCGTTCTCACGGTTCGTTAGCCCCTACCTGAACAGCCGCACCGTCCGGGCCCTGGACAGCAGTGACCCCGACACCAAGCGGGACGGCATCGCCGCGGCGATCGCCCACGTCGAACGGCGCGTCGCCAACACCGCCCGCAGTAGCGCATAGGCGACGGCGTGAACCCCCGAGACCTCAGCACACGCAAGCTCCAGCGTGCGTACACGCGAACCCTCCACCGCGTCTGGCGGTGGCAGAAGAAGGCGAACCGGCTCCCGAAGAGCAAGGTGTCCGGCCCTGCCGGGTACGACACCCCTCAGGCACACCTCGGTCACGTCGTCCCTCTCGCTCGGCAGATGCGCGCCGAGCTCGAACGTCGGGAGTGGTTCGCGTGAACACACCCGTGAAGCAGTACACCGAGATCCGCCTCGGCGAAGGGGTCCGCGCGTTCCGCCTCGGTAACCTCGCCCGCGACGGACGACAGATTCGTGTCGAGTTCGCAGGCGGTGCGCGCACAGCGGAGGTCACCGCACGGGAGGCGAAGTTCCTCCTGGACACCTCGCCGGCTAGGCCCCTCATCGCGCCGTCCCACGCGGTCACGGAGATGCTCGGTCGTATGTGTATCTCCGGGGCGATGACCCTCCTACCCCTCGACGTCGAGCTGCACCACTTCGCGAACATCATGCCTGTCCCGCACGGCATCCTTGACGTCCTCAGCGTTGCGCCCGCCGGCTACCAGGTGGCCACGAGCACCGGCACCGTCTTCCAGCTGTCTGAGACCGGGATGCGTCTCCACCGCACCGCGTACAACGGGCTGTCCCTTCCGGAGATGGCAGCCGCTGTCCAGCGGGACTACCTCTACGAGCCGGGCACCCGCGACACCGTCCAGCAGGTCCTCGATGCTCAGGAGATCACCCTCGACGAGCTCCTCGCCCTCGAGCTCGTCGAGTACTGCGGGGCGACGCTGCTCTCGGGCGCGAACCACTTCGAGGTCGCATGAACGCCGGCCACCTTACGCACTGGCTCCTTGCTCTCCGCGAGTCAGGCCATGCCCGAGGCGTCGTCGCCGCGATCGCCAGAAGCAGCGACCGGCAGATGGCGGCGCACGCCGCGGCCCACCCCACCCTCGTTCGGAAGCTCAGCACGACCCCGGAGCACCTGCGGGTCCCCACCCTCGTCGCCCTCAGCTACATCGCACGTGCCCGCGACACCCGCCACGACCCCACCGTCACTGTCGGACGGGCACTGACGACACTCGATGCGGCATCTCCCGCGGATGCCGTCGCCGCCGCCATCGGGCTCGACCAGCAGGGCGCAGCACGCATCCTCGGCGGGCTACTCATGCGGACCCCCGCCTGCAACCTCGTCGCTTTCGCTGAGCTGATCACCAGCTGGGATGAGACCCCGGTCGCTCAGCGCGCACGTCTGCTGGTCGACTTCCACGCCGCCGCCGCGCATGGAGAAGACACCCCCGCCCGACCCCGGAAGACCCCATGAGCACCCACCCGTACCTGACCGTCCATACCCTGACCGCCCTCCCGTCGCACAACCTGAACCGGGACGAGAACGGAGCGCCCAAGCAGGTCGTCGAAGGTGGCGTCACCCGTGCCCGCCTGTCCTCCCAGTCCCTCAAGCGCGCCGCACGTGTCGAGTTCGAGCGGCAGGTTGAGCGGGACGCTCAGAGCGTGCGCACCAAGGTCGCCGCCGACGTCGTCATCGCCCGCGTTGAAGAGCTGATGGGGAAGTCGGTACCGAAGAAGACGGCCGAAGCGATCGCCACACGCGTCGCCGTCCTCACCCGTGACACCGAGAAGGACGACCGGAAGGACACCATCGTCTGGCTCAGCGCTGATGAGATCGAACGGGTCGCGCACGCGTTCGTGAACGGCCGCGAAGACGCCGACGTCGTCCAGGCCACCTCCACCCGGTCGCTGGCCATCGCCGCGTTCGGGCGGATGTTCGCCAACGCCCCGGGCCTGAGCACCCCTGCTGCCATCGCCGTGAGCGATTCGACGACCACCCATGCCGCGACCATCGAGCTGGACTACTTCGCCGCCGTCGACGACGTTGCCGGCCACGGCGGGGCAGGGCAGCTCGGCTTCACCATGCAGACCACCGGCGTCTACTACCGGTCGTTCACTATCGACCGTGCCCAGCTCGCCCGGAACTGGGACCTGGACCTGGCCACCGCAGAAGCCGAGGCGGAGCTGCGCCACCTCATCCGCGGCCTCACCCTCGCCCTCCCGAGCGGGCGGGCAGCCGGAAGCGCGCCGTACACCCTCCCGGCCCTCGTCATCGCTGAACCGCAAGCTCACCGTGTCGCCTACGACTTCCACGCGCCCGTCACCGCCTCCGAGACCGGGTACCTGGACGCGAGCATCACCGCTCTCCTGAACAAGGCCGCTGACGCCGAGGCGTTCGACCCGGACCTGTTCGGCGAACGGTTCTACACCGGCACCGAAGCCGCCCGCCACCTCCCTGGTGTTGTGACGGGAAGTCTGGCCGGGTTCACCGACTTCGTGCTCGGCCACATCCGGGCAGGAGCATGACCCGCACCCTGCTGCTGCGGCTCGCGGCGTCCCAGCAGTCGTGGGGTGGCCCTGCAAGCCACCGCTGGCGGCCGACGGAGAAGCTTCCCACTCGCAGCGGCATCACCGGCCTGCTGGCAGCCGCGCTCGGCGTCCCCCGCGGGGAACACGAGAGCGCCCTGGAAGACCTGACGTTCCACGTCAGGGTGGACCGTGCGGGCACGGTGATGGAGGACTTCCACACCGTGACCGGGCCGCCGGCGGATGTCGCGGAGACTCGCGCGCGGACGAGGATGATCGGTGAAAGCGCGACCAAAGTACCGCGAACCGACTTCGTGGTGCCGCTCATGAACGGCCGAGTGTGGCTGAGCTCGAAGAAGACCGTGGAGTCTCTCGTCACCCGCCGCCTCTACCTCGCCGATGCAGAGTTCATCCTTGCCGTCTCCGGCGCCCCAGCCCTGGTGGAGCGTGTCGCCGCGGCGGCCTACCGGCCGGTGTTCCCCATGTACCTCGGGCGGGCCAAGTGTGCGCCAACGTTCCCCTTCCATCTGGGGACCCGGGACGGTGACGGTGTCGACGTCCTCACCGCGCTCCCCTCCACCGCGGGCGCCGGACGCGCGCTGCCGGTGTTCCGGGTGGAGCAGTACCGAGCAACCCAGGTTGCCCGCATAGACGTGCCGCGCACCCTCGAACCTCTGAAGGACTGGAAACCATGACCGTCACTGTCACTCGCCACGGCGCCATCCTGCCCGGCGCCACCGGGGATGCAGACGACATCCACCGCTTGACGATGAGCCTGTGGGCGTCCGCCGACCTTCCCGGAGAGGCGGGGGAGAAGCGCGCCGGCGCGAACATCCTCTGGATGCGGTCGCAGAACGGGATCCTCGTCACCGGCGACACCGCCCCCACCGACCTCCCCGAGGATGCGGCGGAGCTGAACGTCGAGCTGGTCTTCTCCAAAGGGGACACCATCTCGGTGACCGTCGTCGCCGACACCGTCGCGCGCGTTCGCGGCCGCGCTGTCCCCGTCAGCGACCCGATCCAGTGGCTGCGCGCACGGAGTGCCCACGCCGCGGAACTCGTGGGAGCGGAGGTCCTCGGCCAGTACCGGGACCGGCGCCGCGGGGCGGGCCTGAGCCAGGTCGCCATCCTCGCCCAGTTCACCGTCACCGACGAGAACGCGTTCGCGGAGCTTCTGCGCACCGGCGTCGGCCGGTCCAAAGCGTTCGGGTGCGGGATGATGTGGATGAACCCCTATGGCTGACGTCATCCCCCGCAGGCCCACCCTCCTCGAGCGTGTTGAGCGCATCCCGACCGCCGTCGTGCCACCCCTGGCCGGCCAGCCGCTGCCGCCGGTGACGTTCCCCCTCGACGGGGTCGATGTTCCGGTACTCAGCTTCGGGGCGATCCTCGTGGACGCCGTCACCTCCAGTGCCATCGAGAGCATCCGCGCTTCGGTCACGCAGGCGACCCTCGCGTTCTGGCAGCCGCGGCATCCGCTGGTCACCCCCGCCGGTCGCGCGGTCGCTGCGAACATCCGTGCCATCACCGACGCCCGCTTCGGCCGGGCGACCTACGGGGACCACCGTCTCGCGCACACCCGCCTCATGAGGGGGCAGGGGACCGCGTCCTACGGCGGCGGCTACCGGCAGGTGAACGTCCGCATCAGCGACCACGTCGCACCCGCACCGCCGCGCATCAGCGCACTCATGAACGACCTCGTCGAGTTCGTGCACTCTCACCGGACCACAGTGCTCACCGCGGCGATCGCTCACGCTCAGTTCGAGAGCATCCACCCGTACCCCGACGGCAACGGCCGCATCGGGAGAGCGCTGCTCTCTGGCCACCTGGGCCTACCCATCTCCCCGTTCCTGCTCCGGCACCGACAGTCGTACTACGACGCGCTGCGTGACATCCGACTCGGGGACGCCGGACCGATCGTGGACCTTGTCGCCGGGGCCGCGGCCGCCGGGTGGGATATCGCCGAGGAGACCGGTGACTACTGGTCCGCGCACGAACACCTGCTCGACGGGATCCCCGTCTACACGACCGCAGCTGGGCGCGCGTACAACGTGCCCATCGGAACGCGCGCACGCATCCTCCGTTCGAACGCGAAACGACTGCATGCCGAGTTCGATGAGCTCATCGCGGGCGGCACCATCATCGCCGTCTCCGAGAACCTTGGGACCGACACCGTCTACGGGTATGTCCCCATCCTGAGCACCTGGCTGCGCATAACAGAGGACGGAACCCTCGGCACCCAGTACGAGGGCAAGTGGAAGGACGACCTCCGTGTTTAACTGCAGCGCCTGCGGGCACTCCGAGATGGTGCACACCAACTTCGCTGGCTGCTGTCACCACGCCGGCTGCCCCTGCCTGGGCGCCGACGGCCTCGGCCCGTACTGCGAGGCGGAGACGCACGCCACCGAGCACAACACCTTCACACCCCGGCCGGAGCCCCGCAACGAGCTCGAGCGCCTGTGTCGCCGGAAGGGTGTCGACTACGAGAAGCTTGACGTCAAGGGCGTCCTCAAGCGCAACCGCAGGGGCGAGAGCGCCCGAGACATCGCCCGCAGCATGGACCTCACCAGGACGATCGTCCGGGAAGTTCTCCACGCCAACGGCATCAAGGGTCCGGCGGAGCAGCCCCGCACCCGCCCCCGGCAGGAAGACCGTGCGCGAGCACTGGACGCCGGCATCAGCCCAGAGGATTTCCAGGCCGAACGCCGCGGGGGCGGCCGGGCGCAGAACATCGCCTCCCTGAACGCGTGGATCGCGGAGCGGACCGCGGCGTGACGCACATGGACGACACCGAGACGACCGAGCAGGCCATCGCCCGCCTCCACGTCGAGGGGTACGGGAAGCGCCGCATCTGCGGTGAGCTCAGCATCCGCGCCATCGAGGTCATCCCCGTCGTCCGTGAGCACCACCGGGTGCACGGTCGCGAGTGCTGCAGGAACCGCGCATAGAGGATGAGCACGCACGACATCGAGGTGTCGTGGTGAACCTGCCTGGGGCGTTTGGGCCCCGGACCGTGGAAGCCGGCCTCTGCCACTGGCGGCTCGCTTCGGCCGGCTGCCGGTTTACCTAACCCGCGTGGGGGCTTGTGCTCCTGCGACGCCCCGACGTATCCGAGAAGGAGCAGAGGGGGAGAATCCCGGAACTGCTGACCGGGGACGAGGAGAGCACCCGAACGCCAGCCAGCGAAGGGCCTCACGTAGCCGACCGTCGGCGAAGACCTGCGGAGGCGCCAGGCGGTGGCACCGCCTGCCAGCGGCGAGAGGCCGAGTGAGGGAATACCTCTCCGGCTTCTCGTCATCACATCCCGCTCCGGACGGAGCGAACGCAGGCCTCATGGGCCCGCAACACGAAGACCCCGCCTGGGCCCAGGCGGGGTCTTCGTCGTGTCAGAACCGTACCGATTCCGGTACGGATCTGGCAGCGTCACGGGGTGTAGTCGTCGTGGAGCACCACGCGGGACAGTTCGATGCCGCCGCCGGGAAGCCGCCAGAAGTGCAGGCGTCGGGCGCTGGCAGTGGACTGCTCCACGTACGAACGCCAGGGCACAGCGCCGTCCTCGCGGGTGCGACCAGACAGGTCGAGCTTGTGACCGTCACGGTCCTGGCCGAGGAGGATGCGGAGGATGCACCGGGCGACCTTGTCGAACAGGACGGGGCTCGTGGCGGCGAGGGTCTCGAGGGAGGAGGCGAACTCGTCCCCGAACGTGTAGCGGGGGAGGGGTGCGTCGATCTTCTCCTGCGGGGTGGTCTGCTCCGCCCACAGTGCCATGACTCGGAAGCGGACCTCGTCGCTGGCATCCATGAACATCCGCCGGTCAGTCCTAGCAGCGGGGGCGATGGGCCGGCCGACCCGCGCCTTGGACGTCTTCGCTCGGAGGGAGTCCAGCTCGTTCGTGAGGCGGGTGACTTCTGCCTGCAGCGCGGTGTTGTCGGCGTGGAGCGCAATGGCCCGGATGGTGTCGCTCTCACGGTGGACGGTATCGGCGGCGTCACCGGTGGTCGTCGTGTACGAGGTGGAGCCGCGGTTCTGCTTCGCGTTGCGGAGGTAGCGGGCGACCTTCTGGACCGTGCGGGCACCGTCGTCGGGGTCGCGGGAGATGAACGGACCGGACGTGTCACCCATGCCTGCGGGGTACACGCGGGTCGCTCCGCCGTAGATGTCGAGGGCGTGCCGGTCGGCTTTCAGTTCCCGGAGGACATCGCGTGCGTCCACGGGGGCGTCGAGGAAGTAGACGTCGGCGAGGTCGCCGACAGCGTCGAGAAGGTCAGCCAGGGGCACGAAGGGCTCGGGGGCGGTGGAGGCGCGGGTGACGACCACCGCCGGGTAGGGGAGCCCGTGTGCGCTGGCGAGCTCGAAGAAGTCGGTCACCGCCCGCTTGGACGTCAAATACCGGACTCCATCGACCGTGCGTGTCGTTGACTGGTTCATCTCGTGGTGCCTTCCGTGCATGAGGGGCGGTATGCCACATCCATGCGCGGTCCATCCATCGTGGCATGCCCGTCTCGGCCGGGCGCATAGGGCGCTCATGCTCGGCTTCTTCCAACCGGCCGCGGACCGGTACCGCATCAGCGACCAGTCCGTCCGCGGCACCTGGCTGCAGCTGGTCGAAATCGTCGTGTGCGGCGTCGTCGGCCATCGCGCGGGCGTCTTGCACTACGACACGTTCTTCCTCGAGGAGCGGTACGACGAGGACGACGACGAGATCTACGAGCACCCCGTGGACACCGAGACTCCCTACCTCGGATGCCTCCGCTGCCTCGCAGAGGTTGAGCTCGCCCTCCCGCCGGCGATCCCCGTCGACATCGTCGACTGGCGGTAGCGGAAACACAGAAGGCCGGGGGCGAACCCCGGCCTTCTGTTGCGTGTGTCAGGTCACTTCACGGCGACGAACACCTTGTCGGCGACCATTCCGGGGCGGATGGCGATGACGCCGTCCACCGGAAGCGGCACCTGCATGGTCTGGTTACCCGTTGCCGATGCGCCCTCGTAGAGTACGTTGAGCGAATCGAGCTGGCTCGGGCCGACGACGAGCTTCGCGTACGGGTCGACAGTGACGCCCGCTGCGGTGACGTAGTCGATGCCGATCATTGCGGGGTACTGGCCCTCCTTGTCGGTGCCGGTGTACGTGGCCGTCACATTCACGGTGATGTACACGGACCCGTCGTCTGCGGCCTCGTTGAACTCGTTCTCCGCAGCGACCTCCTGGGTCGCGTCGAGGTCGACAGAGTTGACCACGACGGTCCAGTCGTTGCTCTTGATGGGCGCACCCAGCGGTGCAGGGTTCTCGCGGGTTCCCACCTCGGCGGCCGGCTCCTCAGCGGGCTCTTCCTCGGCGGCCGGGGCGGCCTCGTCCGTGGTCTCTTCCGTCGTCGACGAACCGACAGTGGTGTCAGTGCCGCCGAACGCGTCGTCGATCGCGGTGCTGACGCCGACGACGAAGACGAGGATGCCGACGATCGTCCCCACGACCGACACGATGATCGCGGTGATGGCCTGCCACTTCGTCTTCCCCGCGAGGAACACTCCGACAAGGCCCAGGATGAACGCGATGGGCAGCAGGATCCAGCCGATGATGAGTGCACCGGGGATGCACGCGAAGATGAACCCCACGACAGCAGCGACCAGGGCGATGATGCCGACCGGGTTCGCGCCCTTCTTCGGGACGGGAGGAGCAGGCGGTGCTGACGGTGCAGGCGGGCCGGCGTACGGGGGAGGTGCTGTGGTCATGAGGTCCCTCAGAATGGTGCGGTGGCACAGCGATGAGTTGGCGCGGACTGGATCCCCTGCAGCCTCGCGTGCCATGTGATTCAGTCAACCTAGCGGCTAGTGGCGACATGCGCACCTCATAGGCCGCGCATGGGAGAGGCATGGACTCATTCGCCATCCCGGCCACCGTCATGCTCATCGCCCTGGCTGTCAAACCCGTCGTGGACATCGTGAAGCTCCACGCCGGCCTCGACCGTGCCACGGCGGACAGCATCTTCTACGAAGCCGCGCCCCACCTCGTACTCATCGGGGTCATCTTCGCCATCCTCAGCTTCACCACGGCCGTCACCAGCGGATCCACCGCCGGCGCCACTGTCGCCGTGACGATGGCCGGAACGTACCTCCTCGCCGCCCTCGCCTGGCGCCGGGGCCTTCGCGGTATCCGCGATCGGGAGAAGGGGGCGACGTCGTGAGCCGCACCGATAAGCACGCGCCGCACTACGTGCAGCTCAACGACATCGGAGCACCCGCTCTCGCCAGACACGACCACACCCTGTTCGGGAAGCCGAAGGTGCAGACCCGCGTCGTCCGCGACCGGTCCGGGAAGGTGAAGTGGCAGGACGAGCCCATCGTCATGCAGATCGCCATCATCCTGCGCTGGCGCCCCGACCTGGTCACCGGCACGCTCCGCTCTGAGATGCTCACCGCGCAGAAGATCGCACATCAGGCGCTCGCTAAGGGCTCGTCCCCGAAGGACTACATCGACACCGGCCGCACCCGCCGAGCGAAGGTGACCCGGGAGGTCACCCTCGGGCGCTACGCGGACTACTGCACTGCCGGGGTCGCAACGCACCGTGACGGGCGCATCCGTGGGCAGCGAAAGCTCTACGCCCCGTGCGAGAACGAGCTCACCCCGGAGGACTGGGGAACCACGTGGGGGAGGGGCCGGTTCGAGCGGAAGTACCGTGTGAACGCCGACGGGCGGCTCAGCTCCCGCACCGCGGTGCGGGCAACGCGCGGCAGGCTCACCCGCCTCGCCGACAGCGGCGAGGACCTCGACGACATCGACTACGACATCTCCCACTGAGCTCACCACCGCGTGCGGGCGGCCCAGCGCATAGGCGAGCATGGCCTGGATTCGCACTGACTGGACGAACGACGACATCGTCGAAGACGACTTCGCCGGCGGCACCCGCCTGCGACTGAGTTTCCCCGACGGTTCCGTCGTCATCGGCAAGCTCACTGTCGCACCGAACCTCCGCCCCACCCGCACGAGCTACATGGTCCGCCTGATGACCTCGTTCTCCGGGGACACGTGGGTGCACGCCGACGAGGCGGACGTGGACATCTGGGTGACCGACGCGTTCCCCGCGTCCAGCGCCGACTAGCGTTCCGGCTCGACTGCTTCCTTCTCCACCGGCGCGCTCAGCGTCCGAAGCCGGGCCGCGAGCGCGGCCACCAGCGCCACCCCTTCGGGGTCAGACGCCCGCTTCTCGCGGGTGACGTACCGGTCGGCGGCGTTCAGGAGCTCGCACGTGCCGAGGGCCGCATGCTTGCCGTCGGTTGGTGCAGGGTCGGGCAGGGGGACTGTGCCATCGCTTAGGGCCGCGCGGACGGTTTCCACATCCTCGAAGGCGGCCGCGGCTTCCGCCCCACCGTCTCGAAGGGGACCGAGGTCCACCTTGAAGCGACCTGCTGCGGCGAGAGCGCGAGATGCCACCCGGTCAAACGCCTGACGGATCCGATGTTGACGTTCCGGCATGGCGCTCCCCTGTGCTGTCAGGTCAGCATGCACTCGCTAGCCCTCAACGCTCCGGAACCGGAGCCGTGGCGTTCTGGCCACCGGCGGCTTCGCGGTCTTGGATGAACGCGGTGATGGACTCCACCAGCGGCGTCATGCTCTGATGTCGAACGCCGTCGGTGACGGTGACGGGGCAGCGAGCGATGCCTTTCATCACCAGCGCCGCGACCTGGTCGTGGAGCGGGGTGATCCGTGCATCACCGGCGCCGCGATAGGGGACGGATGCGGCGGCCTGGTCGATAGAGGTCATGGGTCTCCTCGGCGGATGGGGCTCCCGAAAGGGTACGGGGTAGCTCCCCCATGCGCGGCGGGTTCTCCACAGGCGGCCCGTTTGGGGCTCTGTGAGGTCGAAAATGCCAACGTCAACCAGCCTCTGCCAAGGTCTACTTGGCTGGCTCGAGCCCTTGTAAACACTGGGATCGGGAGGCTGCACCAAGGCTGCCAAGTAGTAGTTGTAGTACATGAGAAGAAAAAGTAAGTAGTAGAGGTATAGGGCCCTCAGAGCACTCTCTTTTCCCTCTATGGATACCCTCCTGCGCTTGGACATCTTGGCAGCAGCGCTAAGAACCCGTCCTGACCTGGGTAAAGCAGGTCAAATCTGCTTGGTTTCGGGCTTGGTTCAGCCTTGGCGTGCCCGCCAATGACGGGTGACGTCGCGGGGCGGCGGGGCGCATAGGTGAGCACCTGTTCCTGAGGGCATTTCGCCGCAGGGTACAGGGCGACCCGCCCGAAAGGTCCTGCCCACATGCCCACGCCCGCTGTCCCCGATCTGCGGACCGCGCTCGATAGCGCGACCCGTGAACCACGCTGGTGGTCTACTCCCGCAGCGCGACTCGTCCTCGAAGACGCCCTCGCAGCGCTCACCCCGCTCGCACGCCACTTCCAGGCCGACCCCGCCGACGCGCTCTCCTACGCGTTCGAGGTCTGGCACACCATCGCCCCTGAGCTCATCGTCGACGAGAACGTCGACCTGTGGGCCTATACCCGCACCGCAGTGCACCACGCTCTCGCCAGGGAGGTAACCGCCGCCAAGAAGGTCACCTCCACCACCGCCGCCCGCCGGACCGACGCCACAGCCCTCGACCTCATCGTCGGCCTCGACGGGTTCGACCGAGGTATCGACCCGTTCGAAGACACCGACGACGCGCCCGTCCAGCTTCCCGCCCAGGGGGCACGGGCTCTCGCCGCCCTCGAGCAGGTGCTCGTGGCTGCGGGGCTCTCCGCGGACGACCGTGCGATCTTCGTGGACGTCTTCGCCGACATCGTCGCCAGCACCGACAACATCCGCACCCGACTCTCCCGCGCCGAGGCCGTCCGGGACCTTCTGGGCACCCACCTGAGCGTGGGGCAGTGGAAGGCCCTGTGCGAGATCGTTCTCGGCACCCCTGGCGGACGCGCTGGCATCCTCCGCCTCACCGCGGACGGGCACCCCGCACCCGTCATGGAACCCCACGTAGCGACCCGCCTCATGCAGCTGCTGCAGGTGAGCCCGTGAGCGCCGTTGCCGTCCGGGTACGCCCTACCCGCACTATCGACTCCACCAGCATCCTCATTCGCGACCGGGTTCGCCCCGTCATGGAGGACGCCCTCCCGGAGCTCGTCGCATCCATCTGCGACCTCGGGCTCATCTACCCGATCGTCATCGACGAGCACGACGTCCTGGTGGACGGGCTGCAGCGTCTTGCCGCACTGTCCCAGCTCGGTGTCACCGACATCCCCGTCATCATTCAGGCCGCCACGGACTGCGACGCAGACATCGACCGTCTCCGCCACGAGCTGGCCGCCAACGGGGTCCGAACGAACTTCACCCCCGTTCAAGCCGCCGCCGCCCGTCGGCGCCTGCGCGACCTTGCCGAGCGCACCATCCACCACCGCAACGGCATCCCCCTCGCCGAGCGACGGAAGAACTGGACGAGCGAGCTGGCGACGAAGGAGACCGGCGTCAGCCGCTCCACCATGGACCGCGTCGACAAGATTTTCACGATCGCCGAAGACGCCGCCCGCCCCCTCATCGTCCGCCGGGCGGCCGCCGAAGGACTCACCCGCATCGACATCGACCACCTGCCGGTGGACCGGGTGCTGCGCGAAGTGCAACTGGTCGCTGAGGCTACGGCAGCCCTCGAGCGCTACCCGGCGCTGGTGTCCGTCCCCGGCGAGGGCGCGCAGCTGAACATGGCCCGCCACCTCGACTCTCTCCCCGAGGGTGAGCGTGCCGCGCAGCTGGAATCCATCGCCGCGCTCTGGTCCCGATCCGCTGACGCCGTCGCCGCGTACGAGTGCCTACGCGACACCTCGCGCATAGAAGACCTGCTCGAAGCGGGAAACCGCGCAGCCGCGGCTGCACGCTCACTCCGCGAAACCGAAAGCCTCACCGCCGACATGCGTCAGGCATGGGGCGCCTATGCACACCAGATGGCTGAGCTTGCCCGCAACCTCAGCGACGCCATCACAGAGGGGACCCCCGAATGAACCGCGTAAAGCCGACCGAGATCACCGCCGACATCTACACGGCGTTCGCCGAAGCGACCATCGACACGTTCGACGCCCTCTACAAGGGCCTCGCCGGCACGGACGCTCAGGTCCACATCGAGGTGCTCCGCGACCTGAACCCCGCCTACATCCACCTGTCCCAGGTCACCGACTACCCCGCGCAGGTGCTGCTGGACAACATCTCGCTCGGCGCGAAGCACGTCGTCGACGACAGCGACCACCGCATGCTCGTCTCCGGCACCACCCCACGGGAACTGCGCTGCGACACGTGCCAGAAGCTCCTCTCCTCCCACGCCAAGGGCGCCGGCGTCTTCGACGTCCTCCTCGTCGCCGTGCAGGACATCGAAGCCGTCGCCGCGCTCCATGAGGCATCCGCCCAGGCGGAGCAGCTCTCGGCCGGGGCGGACCATGGCTGAGATCGACTTCCGGAACACCAGCAACTCCCAGGAATGGCTCGCGCTGCTGTTTCGCACAGCGGTCGAGCAGGGCTGGTCGGACCTGAAGTTCCGCTTCACCCGCGACCCGGAAATCACGGCAACGGGCCAGGGCGGAGAAGGCCACGTCCTCCACGTCCACGCACGCGTCAACCGGACCATGCGCCCCATCGCCGCCCTCAAGGGGCGCGGCGCAGAGACGGTCATCACCAACATCAAGGCGAACTCCGGCATCGGCTCGGGTAAGGCCATCAAGAGCGAAGACGGCCTGTACACGTTCGTGGACGGCGGTAAGCGCCACGACGTTCGAGTCGCCGTCTTCCCGACCCACATCGGCGAGACCCTGTCGCTGCGTATCCCCTCCACCGGTAGGGCCCTCACCCTCGACGACTTCCACATGACCGGGCACACCCGCGCGGCCATCGACCGCATCCTCGGTTTCGCCAACGGCCTCACCGTCGTGGCCGGTCCCATGGGCTCGGGAAAGTCCACCTTCCTCCGAGCGATGCTCGAAGCGCTCGGCGGGCCCGACAAGAGCGTCTGGGCCGTCGAAGACCCGGTGGAGCTGACCATCGACGGTGTCGAGCAGATCTCCATCAACGCCGACGCGAACAACGGCTGGCCGGACGTGCTGACGGCCCTTCGACGCTCCGACCTCGAAGTCCTCATGATCGGTGAGATCCGGAACTACGACCAGGCCTCAGCGGCACTGGAAATCGGTAACGCCGGAGCCCAGGTCATCTCCTCCATCCACGCCAACGACTCCGTCGGAGCAGTACTCCAGCTCATGGATCTGGCCGAATCTAAGCCCTACACCCTCGGCGCTCAGCTGCGCTCCGTCGTCAGTCAACGACTGGTCCGCACGTACTGCAAGGTGTGCGGCGGCAACCCCAAGAGCACTCCGCAGGGTAGTTGCGAGAACTGCCTGAACTCCGGCTTCGCCGGCGTTCGGCCCGTGCACGAAGTTCTCATCCTCGACGAGACGTTCACCATGGCGCTCGCCGATCACAAGTCCACCTCCGAGTTGACGGCGATCGCGCGGGAGGCGGGCATGCGGACGCTCCGGGAGTCCGCACAAGAGCTCATCAACGAGGGCGTCACCTCGAAGGAAGAAGTGGAAAGGGTCCTCGGCCATGACTAACGGCAAGCCCACAAAGGAAGAGCTCGAGAAGCTCGTCGCTCACTCCCGCCTCGAAATGGAACGCATCCTCACCGAGGCTCGCCAGAAGTACCCCGACGGCTCCGACATCCAGTTCGTCGGCGGCGACCAGGTCTGGGTCCACGAGAACGACCACGAGAACCGGACGAAGATCCCCATGAGCGACCAGATGCTCATGCTGTGGGCCGAAGCGTACGGCGCCTCCCGCGGCGGCGCGACCCAGCTCCTCAAGGGCAAGGAAGGCACCCTCGAAATCGCGCGAGACATCACTGACGTGCGCCTGCGCATGACGTGGCGTCGTCAGCGCGGCAAGAACGGGAACTACGCCCTGAACGTGCGAATCCTCCCCACCGAGCCGCCGGCGCTTACCAGCCCCCGGTTCAAGAACAACCCCGTCCCACAAGCACTCATCGACATGGTGCTCAAGAACAAGGACGGCCTCATCATCGTGGAAGGTCCGACCGGTTCGGGTAAGTCCACGCTGATGGCCGCGCTCATCAACGAGATCAACAAGACCCAGTCCCGGCACATCTACACGCTCGAGGACCCGGTGGAGTTCATCCACACCTCGGCCGAATCCCTGGTTACCCAGCGCGAAATCCACACGGACGTGGACTCGTTCTACCAGGGCCTGCAGACCGCGAAGCGTTCCAAGCCCGGCGTCATCCTCCTCGGCGAGCTCCGCGACCCCCTCACCAAGCGCGCCGCCCTCGAATCGGCCGGTGAGGGACACCTTGTCATCGGCACGAGCCACGCCTCTGCCGTCCCGGAGGCCATCTCCACCTTCATCGGAGCGTTCCCCTCCGACGAGCAGAACGACGTCGCCCAGCGGATGGCGACAAGCCTCAAGGGTGTCATCGTGCAGCAGCTCATCCCCTCCACCGACGGAAAGGTTGTCCCCGTCCGCGAGATGCTGACGGTCACCCCCGTCATCCAGGGAAAGATCCGCGACCGCGAGACCGGAACGGGCGGTGACCTCCGCTCGGTCCTTATGTCGAGCGAGATCCGCCGCGCCGAAGGCACCTTCTCCAAGGACGACGACCTCCTCAAGCTCGTGACGGCCGGGTTGGTTACGCGTGAGGTCGCACTCGACAACGCGATCAACGCTGAGGAGCTCGACGCCCGCATCACGAACTCTCTGGGGCTGCCCGCATGAGCGACACCACAACCCGTACCCGCCGTGAGCAGCGCGCGCACCTGACCCGCCGGCAGTACCGGCAGGCTGCCGGTGTCGAGCGCTTCAACTACGTCGAGCATGACCCTGAGGTCGCCCCCGGCCAGTGGGTGTACCTCGCCGACCCCACCAAGGTCGTCGAGATTCCCGCCGCACCGCCGGCGCTGTCGAACCCCCTGGGGCCGGTAGCCCCGTCGGAGCGGATTCGCACGGAGCTGAACGACCTCGCCCAGGAGAACGCGGCACCGCCCGCGCCCATCCAGGTCGTCGTCGTCGACGCGGCCGAAGCTGCCCCCGTCGCAGACCCTGACGCACCTCCCGTGGCCGTCGTCGTGGTGCCCCCGGCAGAGCAGGCAGCACCTGTCGCACCGTCCGCGCCGGAGCCGGCGGAGGAAGATGAACCTGCATGGGATGGGCTCGCCAGCTTCCTCGACCAGGCTGCGACCCCGGCCGAGGCGGACCTCCCGGTCACCCCGGAGCCCGTCGCGGAGACGGAAGAGCCCGCCGCTGAGCTCGTCACGCCGTGGGACACCACGGAACTCGACGCCGACGACACGGTCACCCCCGAGGTGCCCGTCGAGACCCCGGCGCCCGCCGAAACCGACGGTGACGATGTCTCCTGGTGGACCGATGTCGAGGCCGCCACAACTCCCACCGAGTGGGCGGCACCTGCCGTGGACGCGCCCGCCGAGATCGACTCCGCTGACCTCGCCTGGGACGACATCGAGCCCGAAGCAGCGCCCGAACCTGCCCCCACGGCTGATGCCGACGAGGACGCGCCGGCCGACGTCGAGCTCGACGACCCGCTCCCCGAAGTTCCCGCCTCCCTCACCAAGGCGAACACCTGGTTCAGCAAGCTCGGCAAGAAGCTCGGACGGGGGACCGAGACCGTCGACACTCCCGACGGCACCGACGCGCCCTCGGAGGAGATCCCCAACGACCAGCCCAACTGGGACGGCGCCGTCGTCGCAGAGACGCCCTCCTGGGCGGAGACCGCCGACGCGGTCGAGACCGTCGAGGGCGAGTCGGAGCGCAAGCTCACCGCCGCTGAGAAGCGCGAAGCGAAGAAGGCAGCAGAGAAGGCCGCCAAGCTCGCCGAGCAGGAGGCGATCGCATCAGCCGGCCGCGGACTCGACAAGAAGGCCGCAGCCAAGGCCATGGCCGCCGAGCGCAAGCGCAAGGCAGAGCAGAAGAAGCTTGACGTCGCCAAGAAGAAGCAGGAGAACCGGGACGCCCTCGAAGAGGAGAAGATCGAGCAGGCCGACGTCAAGGGCAAGGCCAAGCGAGAGAAGAAGGCGCAGGCCGAGTGGGCGAAGAAGCAGAAGCGCCGCGACGCCATCAAGCAGAACGGCGGCAAGGAAGGATTCTGGCAGGGCACCAACAAGCCCAAGCCGCTGGAAGTCACCAACGCCATCCGGTCGCTGGCCATCATCCTCGAGTCCAGCCCCTCCGAAATCGACGCCGTCAAGATGATGGCCGAGGAGTTCGCCGGCAACCGCATCGGCGACTCGTTCGACCGGATCTACGACCGACTGGTCAAGGACAACATGACCCTCGTCGAGGCGTTCGCCCCCGAAGAGCTCTGGCCCGCCGTCGTCCACAACATGCTCAAGGTCGGCGCGACCACCGCGAAGCCCGCACCCTCCCTCCGCACCGCCGTGGACCTCATGGACGCCGGCAACAACAACTCCCGGGAGCTGCGCAACGCGATCATCTCGCCCATCGCGCTCGGCATCGCGTCCCTGGTCACCCTGCTGGCCGTCGCCTGGTTCGTCGTCCCCGCCTTCCTCGGCATGTACGAAGCGATGGACATGCCCGTCGGCCCGTTCACCCAGTTCATCGTCGTGTTCAGCGCCGTCGTCCAGTACATCCTCATCGGCCTGTTCGCCGCCGTCGGCCTGACGACCATCTGGTGGTTCGCGCACGGCCGCTCGTCCCTGCGAGTGCGCCTGGCCATCGACCGGTACAAGCTCCACGCGCCCCTCATCGGAAAGCGCGAGTCCACCGGGGCAGCGTTCGAGATGTTCAACACCATCGACAGCTACCTCTCCGTCGGCTCCACCGAACGTGAGGCGCTCATCTCCACCGCGACGGCCCTCAACAACCGAGCCGTCAAGCGGCACCTGCGTATCGTCGCGAACGGTCTCACCCGAGGCGAGAAGACGTTCGCGCAGTTCCTCGACGACGACATGTTCCCTCGCATGGCCCGCAGCATCCTCGCCACCGGTCAGCGGTCCGGGCAGACCGTCCAGGTCGTGAAGAACCTCCGGAAGATCTACCAGGACGAGTCGAAGGTCGAAGGCGAACAGTCCGTCAAGAAGACCGCCGGCACCATCTCGTCCATCTCCTCCGGCCTGTTCATGCTCATCGGTGTCATCGTCTCCGTCCCCCCGCTGGAGATCTTCGGCGCCACCCTCGGCTACAAGGGATGAGCGAACGCACCACCGCCACAGCGAGCGCAGCAGTCACCACGACCGCTGCGCTCGCTGCGGGTTTCCACCCGACCCTCGCCGTCCTCCTGAGTGTCACCGCGGTCGCCGCGGTCACCGACGCCTACCGGCACACCATCCCGAATCGCATCTCACTCCTGGCCGCCGTCGCCGCGGCCGGCGTCTGGACAGCCGCCGGCGCACCCGTCACCGCGCTCCTCATGGCCGCTGTCCTCGCAGCTGTCCTCCTGACCCTGTGGACGGCCGACCTGATGGGCGGGGGAGACGTGAAGCTGATCCCGTCCCTCGCCCTCGCCGCCGCCGCCACAGGGCCCGCAGACGCCGCCACCGCCCGCCTCGGAGTGCTGCTCATCCTCCTGTGGGGCATCTCCTCACTGTGGGCCGCCGGGCAGCGCTCGAGCGACGTGCCGCTCGCTGTCGGCGCCGCGTTCGCGTTGGCCGCCGCCGTCGTCATCTGACGCGCTAACGCACCCCAAAGAGGTGCGTGCTCGGGCCTGGCCTTTACCAGGTAGAGCCCGTTCACCTTCCTCTTGGAGCCCATCATGGCAAACCCCTTCCTCGTCCTCGGTGGTATCGCCGTCGGCATCATCACCGCCGCCTTCGGTGTCCTCGCCGTTCCCGGCTGGGTCGCATCCGCACAGGACGCATCCGCCAAGAACGACATCGCCCAGGTCACCATCGGCCAGGCAGCGTCGCTCAGTGCGACCGGTTTCGTGAAGAGCGCAGTCCAGGCACCGGCCGGTGCCAGCCCGACCGTCCTCGCTGACACCATCAACGGCGACGCCGCTGTTGGCGTCAGCGTGACGACCGGCAAGACGGCAAGCATCTTCCGCTCGACGGACAAGAAGAACTACATCGTCATCGTCGAGTCCGACTCGAACAAGGCGTTCTGGCGCCTCAACGGTGGAGCCATCAACGAGGCGGCCTCCCGGACCGCCGCCGTGAGCGCAGCCAACGCGGCCGCCATCGCCGCCTACCCGGGCGCCACGGCCCCCGCCGACCGCCCCGCTACCGCGTCGTGACCCCACCCTGCTGAGGTGAGCGGGCAGCTCACCTCAGCAGGGCCTTCCCTCTGCCCCCAGACCGGATAGGCCGGTCACACGCCAAAGGAGCCCACAATGGCAAACCCCTTCCTCGTCCTCGGTGGTATCGCCGTCGGCATCATCACTGCTGCTTTCGGTGTCCTCGCTGTTCCCGGCTGGGTCGCATCCGCACAGGACGCGTCTGCCAAGAACGACATCGCCCAGATCACTATCGGCCAGTCGGCATCGCTGTCGGCCACCGGCGCACCGAAGGCAACCATCGCCGCGATCAACAGTGATGGCCGCGTCGGCGTGAGCATCACAACCCAGGCGACGATCGACGCTGACGCCCGAACCGCCGTCAACGGCCAGGACTTCGCCACGGCCGTGAAGTCCGCCTCAGGCAAGGTGTTCATCCGAATGGGCGGCGGCCCGATCCGCGTTGCGCTCAGCAGCGTCACGGCGACACCTACCACGCACGCGGCGATGCTGACCGCGTACAACGCCGGCTCCGCAGGCTGATACTTCCCGGCCTGGTTCAGGGGCGCCCGACGCCCCATCCTGAACCGAGCCGGTGCCATACCCCACCCCTCTCTGTGGTGGCTTGGGCCAGGTGAGAACGGGCACTCACCTGGCCCCCTTCTGTTTTCCTGACGCGCATAGGAGGGACGATGATCCGTTTCTTCCGTCAGCTGCGCGCCGATGAGCGGGGCAACAGTCCCTGGCTCCTCATGGCGTCCCTCGCGCTGTACACGATCGTCAGCGTCGGCCTCGTCGCCGGTCTCATCGGCGCTCTCGTCGCGTCGAGCTCACTCCGCGTCAACGCGTCCCTCAAAGAGAACGCCGTCGCCCGCGTGCAGATCGACGCGCAGCGCGGGTACGCGTACGTCGCTGCCCTCCCCGCCACCAGCAACGTCACCCTCTCCGCCAGCGGTCTCCCCGACGCGATCGCGGTCCGGACGGTCACCATCGCCCCGTCGGGCCTGGCTGCGAAGGTGACCGTCTCCGTCGGCGCTCACACTGGGGCGGGTCGAGCCGATTCGAGCACGTGCGCCGCGACCCCCGCGAACTGCATCATCACCAGCGAGGTCGTCACCCGACCGAGGACCGCACCGTGATCGCCCGGCTTCGCGCGCGGATGCGCCGAGACGAGCGAGGCAACGCCGGCATGGCGCCGGTGTTCGTCATCATCTCCATCATCATCATGAGCACCGTCGCGGGATCCGTGGTCGCCAGCACCGTCGCAAGCGCCCGCACGAACACGCGTATGGACGTTGACGCCGCCGCGCGAAGCGCGACCGCACTCATCGGGGCGGAGTTCACGAAGAACACCCCCGCCACCACCGCCACGAAGATCGCCGCCGGCGGCTTCCAACCGACCGTCGGTGCGACCGCTGCGGGCACACCGGACATCGCGCCGGACGTGGCTGTCGAGTACACGAAGGCCGTAGCGTCCGGGGCGAACTACGTCGTCACGTTCCTCATCCGCTCCCCGAACAAGTTCCTCAACGACGACACCACCTTCACCGTCGAGTACGAACCGCAGACCCTCGAATGGGACGGGTACTCGTGGGTGACACCGGTGGACTCCGCCCGCCCAGACCGCACCATCTGGGTCCCCATCTCCCTCAAGGCGGTCAGCTGATGTTTCTCGCCCTCCGCCGCGACGAGCGCGGGCTCATCTTCGCTCAGATCGCTGCGCTCGTCGCCGGCCCCATCGTCGCTCTCACCATCGCGATGGCAGCGATCACCGTGATGCGGACCGGAGCGGGCCTCACCGAGTCCCTGTCCCGCGACACGACCGCGACCTCGCTCGTCGCCGACTTCAAGCGCACCGTCGGGCAGGCCACCGTCCTCGAGAGCCGGACCGACGGGTCCATCGTCGTGAGCGCCGACCCGCTGAAATACAAGCCCGGCTCCGCTGTCTCTGAGTTCGCGACGCTTCCCACGGTCTGCCTCACCACGAAGTGGCAGTTCGTGAAGGAAGGGTCGCTGTACTCACTCGTGCGGACCATCCACTACCGCTCCAACTCGAACTGCACCTCCACCATCGTGGACACCGTCACCACGAAGCTCACCGGCTTCTCGTCCGGGAAGATCAACGCGTTCAACAAGGCCAGCCGCCCGGGAACCGTCGCCGTGAAGGACGAGCTGACCCTCGCCTCCGAAACTCGCCCTGACGGGGTGGCGCCGGCGGACTGGAACGACACCCGCCCGGCCGCGTACCGCCTCGACGCGGTCATGCAGCAGCCCATCGGCACGCGCGTTCTCACCTCAATCGCCCTGGCACCGTCGGGCCTGTACTGACCCGCGCCGCAGGGTAGAGGCAGAAGCCCTCACCCTCGCCCCCGGAGGCACCCCTCATGCACCCCATGCTCGTCCTCGGCAGCATCGTCATCACCGTGTCCGCCGCAGCGTTCACCGTCGCGCAGGTGCCCGGGTGGATCACGAACAGCCAGGACTCCACAGCCGTGGCGACCCTTGACCGCATCTCCGCGCTGCAGGAAGACCAGCTCAGCGGCGGGTCCCGCACCTTCATCAACGGGAAAGACCTCGCCGCGTACGCGAAGTCCCTCGGCGCCCCCATCAAGGGGTCCGGCGTCACCGGGTGCGTCGCGAAGTCCACCGCCGGCACCGGGTGGGTTGCTGTGGTCCGCTCGGCGAGCGGGAGCTACTTCGCTCGCACGTCCGAGTCCACGAAGGACGGGAAAGGCCGCATCGCCGATGAGGCCATCATCGACGTCGGTTCGATGCCCGCGTCGCTGAAGAACCCGTACACCGGCAACGCCTGCACCTACACCGGCTACAGCATCACCGCGTGATGCCCTCGCCGATCGCGGCGAGGAAGCGAGCCTTCGTGCCCGTGCGGATGCCGGTGGCGGAGGCCTTGTTCTCGTAGACGCCTGCCGCCCAGTTCCCCTCCACGAGGATGGGGCCGGCGTCGGTGACAGCGATGTCCCAGCCGACGTACCGGACGGTGGGCACGACCCGGGCGACCCGGTCAACGAACGCGGTGACCTCATCCCACAGCGGGAGGGTGAAATCTGCGACGGGCAGGCCGCTGTCGGGGTGGGTGTCGTAGACGTTCCCGCGGGAGTCGTACCCGGCGCCGGTGGCGCGTCCGTGCTCGTCGAGCATGACGTAGAACCCGCCGAACGCGTTCTGGTCGCTGACACCGCCGCGGCCGAACTTCTGGGCGGCGGAGAGGATGTGGGTGGTTTCCCCGTCGAAGTACGCCGTCACGCGCGTGGTGTTCACCGTGCCGGGGCAGAACGCCGCGAGCTCGTGGTGCTGGTCGATGACCTGCTCCACGAGGATCTCCCCACGCTCGAGGAGGCCGCGGTGGAACGCAGACCAGTCCACGATGGGCTCCACGTTGTAGCGGTGGACACCGTTGCCGGCGCGGCCGTTCGGCTTCTTCGTGATGATGGTGCCGTGCGCGATGGCGAAGTCCATCAGCTGCTCAGCGTTGCCGGGTTCGACGACCATCCAGTCACGGCCGAGGTGCCCGCGGAAGACCTTGTTGAAGGCGACCTTGTCGTGGAACAGGTGACGGAAGGCGGGGTCATCGAGCTTCTGGGCAAGCTCGTGGGAGAACGGACTGGTCATGTACGTCGCCCGTTCCCGACGAGTCAGGAGAGCGAAGTCGTAATCGACGTAGTCCTGGAACCCGACGCCGTGGAACCCGGCCTGCCAAAGCATGTCCACGGCGACCGCCGGCGTCCACTTGTGGTGCGTCTGCGCGGCGCCGCGCGCGCGGTGGAGGACGGACCCGACATTGATGCGGCGAGCGCGGTCGGCGAGGAAGCGGAGGCGGGTGGAGCGGGGGAGTCCGGGCATGGCGGGTCCTTCGGGGGAGAGAGGTGTTCGACCCGGCTATGCGCGACACCGCGCATGGGAGGAGGGCCGCGGACGCTCCGGCTGTGAGGAAGAAGACCGCCATGCCCGCTCCGTTCGCCGTCCCCGACCGGCCTGAGTTTGTGATCCCGCACGTCGAGCTGCCCGAAGGGTTCGTGACCCTCTCGAGCGACCATCACTTCGGTCACCGGCTGGTGCAGGAGGAGCGAGGGTTCCCGACCATCCAGGAGATGAACGAGACGCTCGTGGCGCGTCACAACGCGCTCGTGAAGCCGACGGACGTCTTCATCGCCCTCGGCGACCTGTGCATGGGCGACTTCGCGGACTCCCTCAGCTATGCCGCGCGTCTGAACGGCATCAAGTTCCTCGTCCCCGGCAACCACGACCGGGTCAGTGAGGCAGGCCGGTTCAAGCCCGACTACCGGGAGAAGTTCCGCGCCCGCTACGAGGAGGCAGGGTTCACCATGCTCCCCGAACTAGGGGTCACCGTCACCATCGGTGGTGTCCGGTTCGCACTGTCGCACTACCCGTACACCGGTGACCACACCGATCGGGACCGGCACACGTTCTTCCGCCCGCAGGACAACGGTCTGCACCTCCTGCACGGGCACATCCACGGGAAGCGTCGCATCGACGGTCGCATGTTCAACGTCGGTGTCGACGTCAACGACTTCGCCCCCGTCACCCAGACCGCCATCCTCGAATGGGCGCTCGCCGCGTGAGTCGTCTTTCCCGTGTGTGGCGGCGAGCGCGCCCGAACCGGTCTCGGCCGGGGGAGGTGGCGATCGTCGCGCTTCGCGGGGATGGGACGCCGGCGGAAGGTGCGTGGCGGCCTTTCCGGGCGTGGCAGCTCATCGGTGGGCGTCGCTGGTCGCTGAGCGTCATCGTCACCGATGAGGTGACTACCGGCGAGCAGCAGGACGCCCGAGGGGCCGGGGCCGCGCTCGGGCGTTCACTGCGGGGTTGACTCAGCCTTCGGTGCTGAGCGGGTACTCCCTGCCGTCAGGGGAGGTGAGGGCGCCACCCAGGAACGTTCCCGCCGGCTGCCCGTCAGGTCCGAGCTCTCGACCTTCGAGGGCGTAGGTCACTCTCATGGTGGCGTCGACGCCCCACGTCTGTCCGTCCGCGGTGCGGTAGTCGCCGGTGAGGTCGGCGTACAAGACGACGTAGGGGAGGACCTTTCCGCCGTCTTCGGCGGGCTTCGCCTTGGTGAAAGTCAGGTCATTGACCTGCAGGCGGGGTTCCCCATCGCGCGCGAGCTCAACCTTTTCACCGGTGGTAGCGAAGGTGATGACGCTCGCGGTTGTCTTGGTCTCATCCCACAGGGCGACGTAGTCCTCGATGTACGTCGGGTCGAATACGCCGGACTCCTGGAAGTACGTCCGGACCTCGTCACCGGTCTTCTCCAGCGCCGGGCCATCGGCGACCTCTTCGATGAACCACGAGGCAGCGCGAGCCTGCGCTTCCTTGATCGTGTCGTCGCTGACCCCCAGATCCAGGGTGAGCCGCTCGTCGATGTCCGTCGGGAAAGTCAGTGTGTCCGGGTTGGCGGACACGTGGCAGTAGGAGCCGCGCTCGTCCTCCACGACCTCGAGGTAGAGGACGGCACCGTCCACCTCACCGGTCGGACACGTCTCCGGCGCGGTCGTCGCCGACGGCGTCGCAGCAGCCGGAGTCTCGGGAGCTGCAGCTGTGCAGCCGGCGAGTGCGATGGCGGTGATGGCGAGCGTGAGCGCGCAGAAGTGTCGATGCTTCAGCATCTGGTTCCCCCTTGAGTTGTCGAGCAGAGCCTAGCGATACGTGCAGGTCATGCGCGGTCCGCGCACGTTGCTGCGCCATGTCACGCATAGGGACAGCTGACCCCGACGCTGTGCGCGACCGCGCATGGGGAGGGCAGCCCGAAGGAACACCATGACCACTCCCGTCCCCGCTGTCGGCGTCTTCGACCTGGAGACCACCGGCGTTGACCACGCCACCGAACGCATCGTCACCGCCTACGTTGGCGCGCTCGACGACACCGGCGCTGTCATCTGGGGGAAGGACTGGATGATCCGCCCCGACGGGTACGTCATCCCCGACGGCGCTGCGGCCATCCACGGCGTCACCACCGAGCAGGCGCTCGCCGAGGGTCGCCCGTTCGCTGGGGTCATCCCCGAGATCCTCGACGCGTTGACCGTCCTCGCAGGGCTGGGGGTCCCGGTCGTCACGCACAACGGGTCGTACGACCTGTCCCTGTTTGTGCACGAGCTTGACCGGTCGGGTCACCCTGACCCGGTCGCGGCGGTGGAACCGCTCGTCCTTATCGACACGTTCCTGCTCGACAAGCAGTTCGACAAGTACCGTCGCGGGAAGCGCACCCTCACCGCCATCGCTCCGCTGTACGACGTCGTCCTCACCGACGAGGAAGCCCACGGCGCGAAGGCCGACGCGATCGCCGCTGGCCGTATCGGTCTCGTCTTCCTCGGCAAGTTCCTCACCGGGGTCACCCCCGAGAACCTCACCCGGCTGCAGCGTCAGTGGGCCAGGGAGCAGCGTGCGTCCTTCGTCGCGTACCGCCGGAGCCAGGGCGATACGGACTTCGAGGTGGACCGCAACTGGCCCCTCTACGACTCGGCGCTGGCTCTGCGCGCCCCCGAACCGGAGTACACGTTCTGATGCGCACCCCGAAGCTTCTCGCCACCGTCCTCGCTGTCGCAGCCGCCGTCGGCGCGCTGGCCGGATGCTCCGCCATCTCCTCGGGCACCATCACCGACAAGCACTACCGGGCCGCGTACCAATCGTCGTACTGGACTACGCACTGCATGTCGTACGACAGCGAGCACAACTGCACGATGTCGATCCCCGTGGAGCGGAAGCAGCACCACCCGGACCGGTGGACCTTCGACCTGCGCGCCGGCGACAAGGACGGCTGGGTGGAGGTGTCCCAGGCGACCTACGACATGTACAAGATCGGCGACTACTACGGCGACAGCGCCGGGGGAGGCCGATTCTGATGGACCTCCGCATCGGAGACCACGTGCGCGTGCTTCGCACCCGCGTGCACGTCCACCCGGGTGTCATCGTCGGCATCCTGCCCCGACGCGTGCGCGTGGAGTTCCCCCACGGCGGCTACGGGAACAGCCCATACATCGAAGACTTCTACCCCGACAAGCTCGAGAAGGAACCCTCCGCATGAGCACCATCAACATCTCCACGCCCGCCGGCGACGGCACCATCGAGGCGGAAGCGGTTCACATGAGCCCCCGCGGGCTGTACGCCGCGGTGAAGCTCACCGGCACCGACCACAAGGGCACCGTGGACGTCTTCCATGTCGGGACCGGCAAGCGTGCGACCCCGCCCCGCTGGTGGCAGCAGGTGCGGACCGCGACCGCCGCGAAGACCCTCGCCGACCAGCTCGACGAGTTCGACCCGGTGGAGGATGACGGCACGCTCCGTGTCACCCGTGAGGAGTACCACACCCGCTACGACCAGCTCGTGAAGGCCCTGCACAAGTAGGTCGGCACCACCCGATACGGTGAAACCAGGATCCAGGGGGAGTGAAACGATGGGGCTGTTCAGCAGGAAGCCGAAGGTGAACCTGGCAGGTCACGAGGTCTACACCCGCATGAAGCGGGAGGAAGCAGAACGACAGCAGCGATTCCGCGACGAACTCGACGTCCAGGACGACATCGAAGCGGAACGTCACTACATCCGCGGGCTCGAAGCGTACGCGCGCTCCCGCACCGCGCCGGGCACCACCATCGAGCACATGGACCCCGAACCATTCGAGACCTCCGTCGCCATCGGCGGGCTCGGCCCCATCCTCGTCGGGACGGATGACTGGGCCCTGCGGGATCAGCACGGCATCCGCGGTCACTTCGGACACCCCGCCCAGTTCATGCTCGGCGTCCTCGCTCACGACCGTGGCGACTGGAACGCCAGCAGCCCCTGGATCAAGCAGAGCAACGAGTACGGACTCGGCAAGGCCGGGTTCCACATTTCGCACTGGGCGGAGAAAGCCAAGGACGGCTCCGACGACGACGAGCTCACCCGCGCCCGCCGAGCGCTCCGCCGACTCATGGACGACCGGGTGGACATGGAACTCGCACGCTTCCACATCCCCACGGACCCGTGGAACGCCGAACGCACCCGCGAGATGCAGCTGCAGGTGTGGAAGGACATCGGCGAGACCTACTACCAGGAGGAGGCCGCCAAGCTCGACGAGTACCGCGGCCGCGTCTTCGACAAGAACTACCGCTCGATCGTCGAGCGAGCGAAGAGCTACCTGAACGACGGCAAGGAGGGGTACTTCGTCTACTCCGACGCCGCCCGCATGTTCGACGCGTACGCAGACATCCTCGTCGACGACTGGCGCGACGCGGACCTCGCCGTCAAGGGCCAGCGTCGCATCCCCCTCCGCACCGCCGCATAGCGGGCGCGCTCTCGCGCATCGGGCCGAGTATCAACGTCTTCGCTGGCTGGGCGGCACAGCGGGCTGGCCTACGATCGGCACTCTCGCCCCTTCCCACCGCGCATAGGTAGGTCATGCCCGAAATCTCGCGCCGTCGCGCGTCTCAGACCGTCACCATCGGGGTTGTCGCAGCCCTGGCCGCCACCCTCACCGGATGCGGGGTGGGACAGGGCGTCGATGAGGACTACGCACAGATCTGC
>NZ_FNCR01000002.1:0-743796 GCF_900100525.1 Microbacterium sp. 77mftsu3.1
CGCGGGACGTCTCATGGGGGTCGGGCGGGCGTTGGTGAAGCGGTACCCGGCGGTGTGGGAGTCGATGAGCCACGCGGATATCACCGACACCCACGCGACGATCATCGTCGACGGGCTCGATGAAGTCGACGTCGTGCGCGACGAGCTGGTGTCCGAAGTGCTCGCACTCGCGGAGGAGATGCCGACCGGGCCGTTCCGCCGCGCCGTGAAGCGGATTGTGGACAGGGAGCGTGAAGCGACGATCGCGGAACGTCACATGGATGCCGTCGCCCGCAGGCACGTGCGCGTCGAACCCGGTGCGGACGGGATGGCGTGGCTGACCGCGCACCTCCCCGCCGTCGAAGCGCACGCGATCCACGGCAGGCTCACCGCGATCGCGAAGACCCTCGGCGACGAACGTTCACTCGACCAGAAGCGCGCCGACGTGTTCGGCGACCTGCTCATCGACGGGGAGACCGCGTCTCTTCCCGACACCGTGCGCGGCATCCGCCCGACCGTCACGGTCACGGTGCCCGCTCTCACCCTCTTGACCGGTGACGGCTCTGCCGCGCACGTCGACGGCGTCGGGCCGGTCCCCCTCGCCCGTGCCCGGGAGTTGTGCGGGGCGGCATCCGGGTGGATGCGGGTCCTCACCCACCCCGACACCGGGGTCGTCCTGTCCGTCGGACGAGAAAGCTACCGACCGCCCGCGGACCTCCGCCGGCTCGTCGCGTGGCGGGCCGCCCGGTGCATGGCACCCGGCTGCGGGATCCCGGCCGATCGGTGCGACATCGACCACACCGTCGACTGGCATCACGGCGGACACACCGACGCCACCAACCTCGCACCCCTCTGCCGCGGGCACCACACCCTCAAACACCACACCGGCTGGCACGTCACAGCCCAACCCGGCGGTGCACTCGAATGGACCTCACCCGCAGGCCGGATCTACCTCGTCCACCCCGAACGACGCATCCCGCAGTTCACCACCGACCCACCACCGTTCTAGGGCCGAGCGAGGCTGTTCATCCGTGCGACGAGCGCGGTGACCTCGGCGATCCCGATCACGTCGACGAGAGGTTCGTTGAACCATGACTCCCAGATGCCGTCGACGTCGTCCTGCGAGACGCGTCCCTGCTGCGCCAGGATCTCGGCGATGTCGCGCGCCTCACGCGCGTACTCGTCCACCGGCACACCCGCCGGCGATCCCGGCTGCAGCCCGTACGGGTCCGCCTCATTCAGTGCCGACAGCACAGCCTCCACCCCGAGCATCACCGCACCATCCGGGCTTCGACGATGCCGGGCGTCCCCGGGTCGGACTGCTCCGCACCGTCGAACGCGAAGCCGTTGCGCCGGTAGAACGCGATCGCACGCGGATTCTCCCGCGCCACCCACAACGACGCGGGCCCGTCGGCCAGCACCGCCTCGAACAACGCCTGACCCGGACCCGTCCCGTGATGCGCCGCCAGGACGTAGAGCATGTACAGCTGACGGCCACCGGCATCCGACTCACCGGACATCGCGAACCCGATCAGCTCGTCGTCCTCCTCGGCGATACGGACGGCATGCGCCGGCCGTCGGTCGGAGAGGATCTGCGTCCACATCCGCAGCCGACGCTCCGCCACCTCGTCGGTGAAATAGCTCGCGGGGAGGAGATGCCCGTACGTCTCACGCCAGGCGGCCACGTGCAGGGCTGCGACCGCCGCGGCATCCGTCAGCTGCGGTTCGCGGACCACCACGCTCACGCTCCGGCCCATTTCTCGGCCAGCGTGCCGATCACGTTCACGTTCCGGTTCGTCGCCACGCCCAGCAGCTTCGCCGCGCCCAGCGGGTCGACCGCCCCGTCCTGATACCCGGGCTGCAGCAGCGCATGCGCCGCGCGCCCCCGCACCAGCATCCGGCCGCGCTCATCGGCCCGCGCCTCGATGTCGGCGGTCTGCGACGCCGCGGGCTCGTCCTTCAGCAGATACACGTAGTGACGGGCGAGCCCCGGATTGGCCTCGGCCAACTCATGGGTCTGCCGAGCGACCTCTCGGAACTCCGCAGCGGAGTAGACGATCGTCGGCACCTCGAATCCCCGGTCGGCGGCGAACGCCTGCTCCAGCGCCTGCTCGATCCGTTCGCGCGACCGCATCCGCGAATCGAAGCGCACGTTCCCCGTGTTGATGTGCGTCTCGACACCCTCGAACCCCGCCGCCTCGACGACACGGCGGATGTCCTCCTTCGGGAACACCCGCTTCGCACCGAGGTTGATCGCCCGCAAGAAGGCCAGATACGTCGTCACCCGCCCAGTCTGCCCGGACCGGCCGACACCCCGCGAGGGAGCAGGATGAAGACATGAACGAGCTCACGCGCTGGCTTCGCGACCAACCGTCCCTCATCGGAACACCGCCGCCCCTCGATCTGTCCGACCTCCCGGCCGACCCTCACGACCTCTTCGACCGCTGGATCCGCGCCGCCGCCGACGCCGGCATCCCCGAAGTGCGTGCCGCGACCCTCGCGACGGCGGATGCCGCCGGCCGCCCGGACGCACGGACCCTCATCCTCAAGGGCGTCAGCGCCGACGGGTGGGAGTTCGCCGGCCCGCGCTCCTCCGCGAAGTGGCGCCAGCTCGCCGACAACCCCGCCGCCGCACTGAACTTCTGGTGGCAACCGGTCATGCGCGCGGTGCGCGTGCGCGGAACCGTGCACGAGGCCGCACCAGCCGAAAGCGCGGCCGACATCGCCGGCAGCCCCGCCGGTGCACTCCTCGAACCCGGCGAATGGGCGCTCTGGCGTCTCGTCCCCGAGCGCATCGAGTTCTGGCAGGGCTCGCCCGACCGCCGCCACGCCCGCATCGTCTTCACCCGCGACGGTGGCGATTGGACCCGCGAGGTCTAGAGCCTCACGACCTCGGTCACCCGCACGACCGCAGCGCCCTCCTCGACGGATGCCTCCAGGTCGACCTCGGCGCGGATCCGCCAGTCGTGGTCGCCGGCGGGATCGTCGATGATCTGCTCGACGCGCCATATGCCGTTCGCGGCATCCGACTCGTCGAACACACACAGGGCGGGACTGCGCGCGGCGCCGCCCGTCAGGATCTCGTCGTGGTCGTCGAAGTAACGGTCGAGGATCTCGGGCCAACCGGCATCCGGATCCAATTCGACCAGCGCGTCGTCGTTCTGCAGCGCGGCGAGCTGCACACGCCGGAACATCTCGTTGCGCACCAGCACGACGAACGCGCGCCGGTTCGCGATGATCGACGGCGGCGCGGGCGGAACGACCGGCGCCTCGGGGTCGGCGGCGGGGTTGATGAGAGCGTTCCACTCGTCGACGAGGCTCGAGTCGACCTGTCGCACCAACTCACCAAGCCACTCGATGAGATCGAGCAACTCGTCGGTGCGCGCCTCGGCGGGCACCGTCTGCCGGATCGCCCGGTACGCGTCGGACAGGTACCGCAGCACCAGGCCCTCGCTCCGCCCCAGTTGGTAGAACGACACGAACTCGCCGAACGACATCGCCCGCTCGAACATGTCGCGGACGACCGACTTCGGCGACAGCTCGAAGTCCCGCACCCACGGCTGACTCGACGCGAACGTCTCGTACGCCTGCGCCAGCAGCTCCGCGAGCGGCTTCGGCCACGTCACCGACTCGAGCAGCTCCATGCGCTCGTCGTACTCGATGCCGTCGCGCTTCATCGCGCCGACCGCCTCGCCGCGCGCCTTGTACTCCTGCTGCGACAGGATCGCGCGCGGATCGTCGAGCGTCGACTCGATCACGCTCACCACGTCGAGCGCGTAGTGACCACTGCCGACGCCGGCGTCACCGGCATCCGGATCGAGCAGGTCGATCGCGGCGAGCGCGAACGGCGACAGCGGCTGGTTGAGCGCGAAGTTCGGCTGCAGGTCGACGGTGAGACGGATGCCGTCGGCGTCCGCCTCGACGATGTCCGCCGCCGTGAGGGTGCGGAACAGCGCGATCGCCCGGCGGGCCAGCTCGTACTGCCGGGCGCGCGGTTCGTGGTTGTCGAAGACGAGGGAGCGGACGTTGCCGAACACGTCGCCGCCCCGCCCGATCACGTTGATGAGCATCGCCGTCGTCAGCTTCAGCTGCGGGGAAAGCGGCTCGGGCTCGGCCGCGACCAGCCGCTCGAACGAGCCCTCGCCCCAGTTCACGACCCCCGTCGGCGCCTTCTTGCGGACGATCTTCTTGCGCTTGGCGGCATCGTCGCCGGCCTTCGCGAGGGCGACGGCGTTCTCGATCTCCCACTCCGGGGCCAACACGACGACGCTGCCGTGCGTGTCGTACCCCGCCCGCCCCGCGCGGCCGGCGATCTGGTGGAACTCACGCGCCGACAGCTGCCGCATCTTCGTGCCGTCGTACTTCGACAGCGCCGTGATCAGCACGGTGCGGATGGGCACGTTGATGCCGACGCCGAGGGTGTCGGTGCCGCAGATCACGCGGAGGAGCCCGCGCTGCGCGAGCGTCTCGACGAGCCGCCGGTACCGCGGCAGCATCCCGGCGTGATGGACGCCGATGCCGGCGCGCACCAGCCGCGACAGCGTCTTGCCGAATCCGGTCGTGAACCGGAACCCGCCGATGGCGTCGGCGATCTCGTCGCGCTGCTCGCGGGTCGTGAGCTTCACGCTCGACAGCGCCTGCGCCCGCTCGAGCGCCGCGGCCTGCGAGAAGTGGACGATGTAGACCGGCGTCTCGCGGTTCTCGAGCAGCCCCTCCACCACCTCGTGCACGGGCCGCCGGGCGTAGGAGTAGTCGAGCGGCACCGGGCGCTCGACGCCCGCGATGTGCGCGACCGCTCGCCCGGTGCGGCGTTCGAGGTCGGTCTTGATGGCCGTGACGTCGCCGAGGGTCGCCGACATCAGCAGGAACTGCGCCTTCGGGAGGAGCAGCAGCGGCACCTGCCATGCCCATCCGCGGTCGGGGTCGCCGTAGTAGTGGAACTCGTCCATCACGACCTGGTCGATCTCTGCGTCGGGGCCGAGGCGCAGTGCGACGTTCGCCAGGATCTCGGCGGTGCAGCAGATGATCGGCGCGTCGGGGTTCACCGACGAATCGCCCGTGACCATGCCCACGGCATCCGGTCCGAAGATGTCGACGAGAGCGAAGAACTTCTCGCTGACGAGGGCTTTGATGGGAGCCGTGTAGTACGTGCGGCCGCCACGGGCGAGGGATGCCGCGTGTGCCGCGACCGCGACGAAGGACTTGCCCGTGCCGGTCGGCGTCGCGAGGATCACGTGCGATCCGGACGCGAGCTCGAGCACCGCCTCGTCCTGCGCGGGGTACAGATCGATGCCGCGCTCGATCGTCCACTCGAGGAAGCCCTCGTAGACGGCGTCGGGGGTCGACCCCGCCGGAATGCGGTCCCGGAGCGTCGAGGTCATCCCTCGAGTCTGCCCCACCGACGGCGGGACGGCGTGCCCAGTGCAGGTCCGATCCACCCCGCACGCCCTCGAACGGCTCTGCAGGGCGTCCCGCCCTGCACTCGGCACAGGGCCGAGTGCGTCAGGGCATGTCGGCCTTCGCCGCGAGCACGCGAGCGGCGGCGGCGTCGACCTGTGCGGCGAACTGAGGGTCGGCCTTCGCCTTCGCGAGCACCGCGTCGTACATCGCGGGGAACACCGACGGCTTCGCAGAGACGAGCACCACATCGACGCCGGCCGCGATCGCCTTCACGGCGCGGTCGGCGGGCGACCAGGCCGACACAGCCACCGCGCCCGAGAGGTCGTCCGAGAACACCACACCGTCGAAGCCGACCTCGCTCCGCAGGAGTCCCACGACCTTCGGCGAGAACACCGCCGGGGTGGATCCGTCGATCCGGTCGTAGATCGCCGACGAGACCATCACCGCCGACGGACCCGCCGCAGTGAGCGGCCGGTAGAGGTCGACGTCCGGACCGTCCGGCGTCACCGCCCTGTCGACGACGTCGGCCGTGGTGTCGGTGTTCGCGGACACGTGGCCGAGGCCCGGGAAGTGCTTGAACGCGGGGAGGATGCCGGCATCCCGCATCCCCTCCGCGAAAGCACCCGTCTTGTCGGCGACGGTCGACGCGTCGTAGCCGTACTGGCGGCCGTACCCGCCGATCGGCGGATTGTCGAAGCGGGTCGCCTCGCTCGTGACGATGTCAGCGACGGGGGCGAGATCGAGGTTGACTCCCGCGTCGGCGAGCTCGCGCCCCCATGCCTCGGCCCTCGCCTGCAGCTGCTCGGACGGCAGGTCGGCCTGGCGGATGCCGTAGGGCATCGCATCGAACCCCGGCCCGCGCAGCACCTGGACCTCGCCGCCCTCCTGGTCGGTCGCGACCCAGAGCGGAGCCCCCTCGGGATGGTCGAGTGCCGTGAACCGTGCGACCACCTCCGCCGTGCCGGAGACCCCCGCGTGCGATCGCCCGCTCAGGAAGATGCCGCCGGCGTGCCGGTCGCGGACGGCGGCCAGGGTCGTCGGCGACGCCGTGGTCGCGGGGGTCCCGACCATGAAGAGCTGGCCGACGCGCTGCTCGAGCGAGAGCGCGTCGATCGGGTCCGGCGTCCGGGACGGCGATGGAACCGCCGAGGGCGACGTGGCGGGAGAGGGCGCCGATGGCGACGTCCCGGGGGAGGGTGCGACGGACGGCGACGAGGACCCCGTGGGAGAGGCGGCACACCCTGCAAGGATCGACGCGGCCATCACGGTGGCGAGTACGGACCATCTCCTCCGACGCACACAGACATTCTGCGCCTGCACCGGCCGTCGTGCGCCGGGCTCGCTGTTCCGTATTCAGTCTCGGGGGATGCTCATAAGGACGCGCCGCACCGCATTTCCGGGCATCCACCCGTCACAGGTCGGCACCGAGACTGAATACCGAACGCGTGGCAGCGCGGGCTACCGAACGCGTGGCAGTGCGGACTACCGAACGCGTGGAGAGGCGCACCGGATCGCCCGACACGCGCCCTCGCCTACACGCGCGCCTCAGCCGCGCCCGGGCGTGTGCAGTCTCGCGAGGTAGTCGGCGGCTCGCACGGGTGCGCCGGCGCGGTCGGTGAGCGAGACGACGACGGTGACGGCGGTAGCCAGCGGGATGGTCCACGCGGCGGGCTGCGCGAGCAGCGGAGCGGCGACGCCGACTCCGCCGACCGCCGCGTGCACGACGAACGCGAGCCCGCACGCGACCGCGCCGGTCACCATGCCCGCCACCGCGCCGCGCGCCGTCAGCCGCGACCACCAGATCGACAGCAGCAGGACGGGGGACAGAGCGGATGCCGCGAACACGAAGACGACGCCGACCGAGGCCACGAGTCCTGCCGGCTGGGTCAGCAGGGCGATGGCGAGCGGCACGAGGGCGACGAGGACGGCCGACAGCCGGAACGAGCGGACCGATCCCGAGAACACGTCCTGGCTGATGACGCCGGCGAGCGAGACGGTGAGCCCCGCCGACGTCGCGAGGAACGCGGCGAACGCACCGGCGACGACGAGCGCGGTGAGGAGCTCCCCCGCGAGACCGGGGAACACGCGCGCGGGAAGGACGAGCGCGACGGTGTCGGCGATGCCCGGCTGGGCGAGATCGGGGGCGACGACCCGTGCGAGCAGCCCGATCACGCTCGACACGGCATAGAAGGCGCTGACCATCACGATGACGAGCACCGTGGTCCGCCGCGCCGACCCGCCCGTGGGGCTCGTGTAGAACCGCACGAGCACGTGAGGAAGGCCCATCGTGCCGAGGAGCAGTGCGAGCAGCAGCGATCCCGCGGCGTAGGCGTCGAGCCCCGAGGGCCCGGCCTCGGCGGGGAAGACTACGAGCGGGTCGATCTCGCGCGCACCCCCGCTGACCGCGAACACGATGAGCACGGCGGGCACGAGCAGCGCCGTGAGTTTGAGCCAGTACTGGAACGCCTGCACGTACGTGATCGCCCGCATGCCGCCGGCCGCGGCGGCGGCGGCGACCAGGACCGCCACGAGCACGGCGCCGACCCACGGCGGGACGTCGGCCACGACCTGCAGCGTGATGCCGGCGCCGTGGAGCTGCGGCACGATGTACAGCCAGCCGATGAGCAGGCACGCGGCGCTCGTCACCCTCCGGGACGCCCGGGACTCGAGCCGCGCCTCGATGAAGTCGGGGATCGTGTAGGCACCGCTCCGACGCAGCGGCGCCGCGACGAACAGCAGCACGAGCAGGTAGCCGGCGGCGTACCCGATGGGGAACCAGAACCCCTCGGCCCCGCTCAGCAGGACGAGTCCCGACAGGCCGAGGAAGGTCCCGGCCGAGAGGTACTCCCCGCTGATCGCGGAGGCGTTCCAGACAGGCCTGACGGTGCGGGATGCCACGAAGAAGTCGCTCGTGGTCCGCGAGATCCGCAGGCCGTACGCGCCGATGAGGACCGTCGCGCCGACGACGGCCGCGATCGCGACGAGGTCGAGCAGCGCGTTCACGCCTCCTCGTCCCGGAGCGCCCGCCAGCGCCGCTCGTTGCGGTTGGCGCCGCGGACGTAGAGGATCGCGAACCCGGCGATCACGGGGTAGAACCCGAACGCGTGCAGCAGCCACGACAGCGGAACGCCGAGCAGCGCGATCTCGTCGAGCTCGGGAACGAGCGCCAGCACCGCGAGCAGGACGGCGGCGACGGTCACGAACCCGAGGACGGTCCCCACGGCCAGCCGCAGCTGCGAGCGGCGGAGCGCTCTCGCGTACGCGGCCTCGGCGTCGTCGACCGGCGTGCCCGGCAGCGCGATTCCGCGGGTCGGCGCCCCGGGACGCCCCGCCCCGGCGGTGACGCGCACACGCTGAGCGCTCATGACCCGCTCCGGCCGACGAGGGCGTCCCGGACGGCCGGGAGCAGGCGCCGGCTCACCGGCAGCCCGGTCTCTCCGACCCAGACGGTCGGTTCCGCTCCCGCGAGTCGGACCTCGGTGACGGATGCCGCGCGCACGAGGAACGAGCGATGGATCCGGACGAAACCGGCATCCGCCCACCGGGACTCGAGTTCCGAGATCGGGATGCGGACGAGGTGCCCGGAGTCGCCGTCGGCGTGCAGGCGGGTGTAGTCGCCCTCGGCGCGCACCCAGCGGACGTCGCGGCGGTGCACGAACCGCACGGCGGAGCCGACGGTGACGGGCAGCACCTCGTCGGACTCGGTGGGACGGTCGTTCTGCGCGATGCGGTCGACGGCGCGGCGCAGCCGTTCGAGGCGCACGGGCTTCAGCAGGTAGTCGAGCGCGCGCAGCTCGAACGCGTCGACGGCGTGCGCGTCGTCCGCGGTCACGAAGACGACGGCCGGCGGGGACGCCAGCGCGCTCAGCGCGGTCGCGAGGTCCAGACCCGAGAGCCCGGGCATGTGGATGTCGAGGAAAGCCGCCGCGACCGGCCTCTCGGTGAGCAGGCGCAGCGCCTCGGCTCCCGACGACGCCGTGAGCACCTCTCCGATGCGGTCGTCGCCGCGCAGCAGGAAGGCGAGCTCGTCGAGCGCGGGCTTCTCGTCGTCGGCGACCAGGACGTCGATCACGACGCTCACTCCTCGCCTCGCGTCAGGTGGTGCGGCTGCGATTTCGGGATCCGCATGCGCACGAGGGTACCGGCGCCCGTGTTCGTCTCGACGACGAGTCCGCCCTCGGCTCCGTAGAGCTGCCGGAGCCGGGTGTCGACGTTCCGCAGGCCCACGTTCGCCGCATCGCCGGCACGCGTCAGGAGCGCGTGCAGCTCGTCCGGGTCCATGCCCGCGCCGTCGTCCTCGACCGTGATCTCGGTGTGGGTCGCGGCATCCTCCGAGGCGATGAGGATCGTCCCCCCGCCCTCCCCCGGCTCGAGCCCGTGTCGGACGGCGTTCTCGACGAGCGGCTGCACCGACAGGAACGGGATGACGGTGGACAGCGTCTCGGGCGAGATCCGCAGCGTCACGGTGAGGCGGTCGCCGAAGCGCGCCCGCTCGAGTTCGAGATAGGAGTGGATGCTGCGGAGCTCTTCCGCCAGCGTCGTGAACTCCCCCTGGCGCCGGAACGAATACCGCGTGAAGTCGGCGAACTCCAGCACCAGCTCGCGTGCGCGCGGCGGATCGGTCGTGATGAACGAGGCGATCGCGGTGAGCGCGTTGTAGATGAAGTGCGGCGAGATCTGCTGCCGGAGCGCACGCAGGTCGGCTTCGGCGAGTGCAGCGCGCGAGGCATCCAACTCCCCGAGCGTCGCCTGCGCGGCGCACCACTCGGCGACCTCCCCCGCCGCGCGGACGAGCGCCGCCCGCACGGGGGCGGCGAAGGCGACCAGCACGCCCGCGACGGCGCCGTCCACACGGATCGGCGCGCCGACGGCTTCGAGCCCGTCCCCGCCCTCGGCGCGCGGGAAGACGCGGCGCTTGCCCGTCTCGGCGACCTGCGCCGCGATGCGGTGCGCCGCGGCATCCAGTCCCTCGGTCTGTCCGTCTCGGGCGACGACGACGTCGCCGACCACGAGCATGACGGCAGGGCTGCCGAGCACGGCCCGCAGGTGCCGCGCGGCGCGCGCGACGTCGGGGGTTGCGAGCCCGCCGCGCAGGTAGGGCGCCGCGAGGCTCGCCTGGTGGAGGGCCCGGTACGTGGCCTCCTCGGCCTCGCTGCCGAGCCCTCCCGCGCCCCGGGCGTAGCGGCGGGCGAGGAGCAGCAGGGCGGACAGCACGATGCCGCCGACCACGCCGAGCAGAGCGGCGAGGACGACGGCATCGGTCATGCGACGAGCCTAGATCGCGGGCGTCAGCAGCAGCGGGCGCCCGGGTTGCGGTCCTGGTCGTCCATCTTCTGACGCCAGAACTGCCGCTCGGTCATGGGCTCCTCGTCGGGGTGCACCCGGCGGTGGTGCGCGACGTACGTCGCGTACGCCGTGTCGCCCATGAGGGTCGTCACGTACCAGCGGATGCCGCGACCCGCCCGCAGCACGAGGTCGAGCATCGCCCGCGTCGGCGACACCGCGGCATCCGTCCGTGTACTCATGTCAGTGCCTGTTCGCGGTGCGCTCGTCGGCGAGGATCGGCTCCCACTGCTTCTCGAGCTCGCGCTCGGCAGCCGTGCCGATGAACCCGGCGGGGGCGAAGCGGCGCGAGGGCACCGCCTCGTCCTCGTGGTTCTCGCCGCCGCCGCGGCGGATCGCGGCGATCGTGACGCACACGGCGGCGATGATCACGATGATCGCGAGGGTCACGAACACGATCGACAGGGTGCCCTGCACGAAGGTGTTGCGGATGACGGCCTCCATGACCGCCGGCTCGCCGAGCGTGGTGTCGCCCTGGGCGAGCGCGTCGCGGTAGCGGAAGTGGTTCGACCAGTATCCGATCGCCGGGTTCGGCGAGAAGATCTTGTACGCCGACGCGGTGATCGTCACGACCGCCGCGAACGCGAGCGGCAGGGCGACGATCCACAGCCACCGGACGTACGACGGGCCGCGCTTCGCGATGATCGCGAGGACCACGGCGAGCGCGATCGCGGCGAGCAGCTGGTTGGCGATGCCGAAGAGCGGGAAGAACGTGTTGATGCCGCCGAGGGGGTCGGTGACGCCGAGGATGAGGATCGCCCCCCAGCCGGCGACCATGATCGCCGTCGTGATCCAGACGCCCGGACGCCACGAGACGTCGCGGAACTTGGGGACCCAGTGGCCGATCGAGTCCTGCAGCATGAAGCGCGCGACGCGGGTTCCGGCATCCACCGCCGTGAGGATGAACAGCGCCTCGAACATGATCGCGAAGTGGTACCAGAACGCCATCATCGCCTGGCCGCCGAGGGCCTGCTGCATGATGTGCGCGAGACCGAGCGCCAGGGTCGGCGCGCCACCGGTACGCGAGACGATCGACTCCTCGCCGACCGCCGCCGCGGTGCTCGTCAGCATGTCGGGGGTGAGGTTCACCCCGGTGATGCCGAGCGAGTTCACGAACGCGACCGCGCCCTCCACGGTGCCCATCGTCGAGGCGGCCGAGGCGTTCATCGCGTAGTAGATGCCCTGGTCGATCGAGATCGCGGCGACGAGGGCCATGATCGCGACGAAGGACTCCATGATCATGCCGCCGTAGCCGATGAAGCGCGTCTGCCGCTCCTTCTCGACGAGCTTGGGGGTCGTGCCCGATGCGATGAGCGCGTGGAAGCCCGAGAGCGCACCGCACGCGATCGTCACGAACAGGAACGGGAACAGGGGACCTGCGAACACCGGCCCGGTTCCTGCGATCGCGAAGTCGGTGACGGCGGGAACGGTGATCTCGGGACGGACGAGGACGATCGCCCCGGCCAGCATCACGATGACACCGATCTTCATGAACGTCGACAGGTAGTCGCGGGGTGCCAGCAGCAGCCAGACGGGGAGGACCGCGGCGATGAAGCCGTAGATGATGATGCCCCACGCGATGACGCTGCGGTCGAGGTGCAGGAACTCCTGACCCCACGCGGTCTCGGCGACCCAGCCGCCGGCGACGATCGCCGCGATCAGCAGGACGAAGCCGATGATCGAGACCTCGGTGACCTTGCCGGGGCGGAGGTACCGCAGGTACAAGCCCATGAACAGGGCGATCGGGATCGTCATCGACACCGAGAAGACGCCCCACGGGCTTTCGCCGAGCGCATTGACGACGACGAGGGCGAGGATCGCGACGATGATCAGCATGATCAGCAGCGACGCGACGATCGCGGCGGTGCCGCCGATGCGGCCGAGCTCCTGGCGGGCCATCTGACCGATCGTCCGGCCACCGCGGCGCATCGAGAAGAACAGGACCGTGTAGTCCTGCACGGCGCCCGCGAGCACGACGCCCACGATGATCCAGATGGTGCCGGGGAGGAACCCCATCTGCGCCGCGAGCACGGGACCGACGAGCGGGCCGGCGCCGGCGATGGCGGCGAAGTGGTGGCCGTAGAGGACGCGACGGTCGGTGGGGACGTAGTCCTTGCCGTCCTGCTTGACCTCGGCGG
This sequence comes from Microbacterium sp. 77mftsu3.1, assembly GCF_900100525.1. Classification (NCBI taxonomy): domain Bacteria; kingdom Bacillati; phylum Actinomycetota; class Actinomycetes; order Micrococcales; family Microbacteriaceae; genus Microbacterium; species Microbacterium sp. 77mftsu3.1. Next base: position 12,861 of record NZ_FNCR01000002.1, read on the forward strand.
GCGTCGCCCGACGGTCGTCGGGGCGCAGCAGATGCTTCTCGATGACCTTCGAATAGAAGCGGTAGCCGATCAGGTACGTCGCGACGGCGGCGAACACGAACCAGATCGCGTTGACGGTCTCACCGCGGACGATCGCGAGCATCGTCCAGCCGAGACCACCGGCGAGGGCGATGAGCGCCCAGACGACGATCTTCAGCGGCGTCCAGCGGCCGTCCTTGGTCTTCTGCTCCTCGGTGAGGGCGACGGGGGGAAGGGAGGGATCGGGTTCGAGCGTGGCGGCCTTGCCACGGCGCGACGGTGCAGACATGGGCGACTCCTTCGGGCGCGTCTTTGCGTACACGTCAGGGTAGGAAGACGGATGCCGCTCCCCCGGGCGCGGTCGATGGGCGCTGCGACGAGCGGCACGGTCGGCGCGACGAGCGGTCGGACCTCGCGCTGTCCAGTCCTGGCGGGAAGGCAGTCACGCCGCTTACGGTTGATCCACACGACAGAGGGGGTCCCTGTGGCACACGACGCCGCACCGACGGTCACGCGCAACGATGAGAAGAACCGCTACGAGATCCACGTCGACGGGGCGGTGGCGGGTTACACGCTCTTCACGACCGACGACGCGGGCCGCACCGTGATGCCCCACACCAAGATCGACCCGGCCTACAAGGGTCAGGGTCTCGGCTCGACCCTCGTCGCCGACGCCCTGTCGGACCTCGCCGACCGGCACGCGACGGTCGTCCCCGAGTGCCCGTTCGTCGCGGGCTACCTCTCGGAGCACGACGTCCCCGGCCTCACGGTCGCCTCCCCCGACGCGGAGTGAGGGATGACCCGCCTCGACGCCGACCCGACCGAGACCGTCGACGCCCCGGCATCCTGTGACGGCCCGCGCGCACTGCTGCTGACCGCGCGCGAAGTCCCCCTCGGCGGCGTCCGCGGCATGCAGGTGCACCGCGCCCTGCCGCAGCGCGAGCTGCCGATGGTCGGCGCCTGGTGCTTCCTCGACCGGTTCGGCCCGCAGGTGACGACGATGCGCGTCGAACCCCACCCGCACATCGGGCTGCAGACCGTCACGTGGCCGTTCGCGGGCGAGACCCGCCACCGCGACACGATCGGCTCCGACGTCGTCATCAAGCGCGGGCAGCTGAACATCATGACCAGCGGGGCGGGCATCGCCCACTCCGAGTACTCGATGGGCGACGAGCCCACCGTCACCGACGCCCTCCAGCTCTGGGTCGCGCTCCCCGAGTCGCGCCGCCACGGCGGGCCCGATTTCGAGAGACACACCGACCTGCCCGTCGTGGACCTGGGCGACGGCGCAGCGGCGGTCGTCGTGGTCGGCGAGCTCGCCGGCATCCACTCTCCCGCCACGATGTACACGCCGATCGTCGGCGCGGAGGTCTTCATCCCCGCGGGGGCCCGGGTGCGGATTCCACTGAACCCCGCGTGGGAGCACGCCCTCGTCGGGGTCGACGGGGCTCCTCTCGTCCACGCCGGAGACGAGGAGTCCGTGACGCTCGGCGACCACGACCTGCTCTACCTGGGCCTCGCACGAGAGGTCATCGAGATCGAGGCACCGACCGACGTCACGGTCTTCGTGCTCGGCGGCGAACCGTTCGAGAGCGACATCGTCATGTGGTGGAACTTCGTCGGGCGCAGCCACGAGGAGATCGTCGCCGCACGTGACGAGTGGGAGGCGGACTCGCCGCGTTTCGGACACGTCGTCACGCACGGCGACGAGCGGATACCCGCGCCGCCGCTGCCGACCGTGCGGTTGACGAAACGGCGCCGTCGCACCTGACTCGGCGCCCGCGGTTTTGCACGGCCCGGGCCCCGCTCGCCCGCGGATAGCCTTGGATCCGTGGCCCGAATCCCCCTGCTCTCCACGCGCGTCCTGCTCGTGTGCGCGGCGCTCGGCGTGGCCACAGGCATCCTCGGCGGGGTAGCCGGGCTCGTGACACCCGCGGTCCTCGCCCTGGCGCCCTGGGCGTACGGCGCCGTGCTCGGCTCGCACGTGTTGCCAGGCATCATCGCGCAGCAGGTTTTCCGGATGCCCCTCGTCGCCCTCACGACGCATGTGCTGGCCGCGCTGGTCGCGAGCTCCGTGAACCCGGCCTGGATCGGACGCTTCCTCGGCACCGCACTGCTGTTCGGTGCCATCCAGGAGGGAGTGGCTGCCCTCACCCGTTACCGCGTCTGGGGACGCTGGCGCTTCTACGTCTCGGCTGTCGTCATCGGGGTCGTGGTGGCCGGGGTGGTGGCGGTCGCCGCCGACCTCACAGTGCTCCCCACCTGGGCGCAGATCGCGTACTTCGTGGTGTCGATCTTCGGGCCCGTCGCCTGGACCGCCGCCGGCCTCGGCGTGGGCTCGGGTCTGCGTCGGGCGGGTGTCGCACGACCGACCGTCACCCGTAGGTAAGGGTAGGCTAACTTGGGAGTACCCCTCCCTCGTTTGGACTCCCGTGACCTCTGCCGACCCCGGCGCGCCCGACGTCCCGCTCGCCCCGGGAACGCCGCCGGCGCTCCTCCGTGTCCGCGATGTCGCGATCGTGCACGACGGCGCGCACACCGCGGTACCGGCATCCGTCTCGTTCGAAGTCGCACCGGGTGAGGTCGTGCTCCTCCTCGGGCCGAGCGGATCGGGAAAGTCCACCCTCGCCCTCGCGACGAACGGGCTGATCCCCCAGGCAGTGCCGGCCGAACTGACAGGCACGGTGTCGGTCGCGGGCCTCGACGCGACGACGACGCCCGTGGCCACGCTCGCTTCGCGCGTGGGCATGGTCTTCCAAGACCCGGACGCGCAGCTCATCACGGGCACCGTCCTCGACGACGTCGCCTTCGGCCCCGAGAACCTGCGGCTCCCGGTCGACGAGGTCCTCGCCCGCACCGAGGCAGCGCTGCGTCGGATGGGCCTGTGGGAGAGGCGCCACGAGAACCCCGACCGCCTGTCAGGTGGGGGCAAGCAGCGTCTCGCCATCGCGAGCGCCCTGGCGCTCGGCTCCGACCTGCTCGTCCTCGATGAACCGACCGCCAACCTCGATCCGGCCGGCATCGAGGATGTCTACGATGCTCTCGCCGCCGTCGTCGCCGACGGGCGATCGATCCTCCTCGTCGAGCACAACCTCGACGCCGCCGTCACGCTCACCGACCGGGTCGTGGTGCTCGACGCCGACGGTCGCACGATCGCCGACGGCACCGTCGACGACGTCCTCCGCGAGCGCGCCGAGGAACTGCACGCGCTCGGCGTGTGGCTCCCCGTGTCGGCGACGGCAGCCCTCGCGCTGCGCCGAGCGGGCTGGAACCTCCCCCGCCTTCCGCTGACCCCGACCGAACTGCGCGAGACGCTCGAGGCGACCGCCCCTCCCGTGCCCAGGGCAGGTTCAGCGGCGCCGGACGGCCCGGAACGGGCCACCGACCTGCGCCTAGACCTGCACTCTGCACGCCCGGTGATCGAGGTGCGGGGGCTCACCCTCCGCCGCGGCCGACGCGAGGTGCTCCACGACGTCGACCTCACGATCACCGCGGGCGAGTTTGTCGCGGTCGTCGGGGCGAACGGGGCCGGAAAGACGAGCCTGCTGCAGGCGATCGCGGGGGTCATCCCGCCGCCACGCGGCGCGGTGCAGGTGGCGGGGACGGATGCCGCGCGCATCCCGCTCCGCGACCTCTCGAGACGCATCGGGTTCGTGTTCCAGAACCCCGAGCACCAGTTCATCGCACACACGGTCTTCGATGAGCTGGCTCACGGGCTTCACGGTCGGCACCTCACGGACGAGGCCATCCGCGAGCGGACGATGGAGGTCCTTACGAGATTCGGGCTCGAAGGCAAGGCCGACGTCCATCCGTTCCTGCTCTCGGGTGGCCAGAAGCGGCGGCTGTCGGTGGGGACCGCGCTGGTCGGCGGCGCCCCGATCCTCACGCTCGATGAACCGACCTTCGGGCAGGACCGCGCCCGCGCCGACGAGCTCCTGCGACTACTGCAGGGGCTCAACGACGACGGCACCACAATCATCGTCGTCACTCACGACATGCAGCTCGTCTCGGAGTACGCGACCCGTACGGTCGTCGTCGGCGACGGGCGCATCGTCGCCGACGCCCCCACACGGGACGTGTTCGCTGACGAGGCGCTGCTGCGCCGATCGGGCCTGCGCATCCCGCCGCTCGCCGCCGCACTGCGCGGCGTGAGGCGGCATCCGTCCCTCGCCGGAGTCACCCGCCTCGACGACCTCGAGGCGGCGCTCCGGTGACCGCCACGATCGATCCGTACGCCGTCGAGGCACCCTCACGCGGATTCCTCGCACAGCTGAGCCCGTTGGCGAAGCTTGCCGGGCCGCTCCCCGCCATGCTGCTGCTGATCTTCGCGCGGGACCTCGCGACCCCGGCCGCCTTCCTCGGCCTGGCGTACGTGCTTGTGCTCGCGGGGGCGCGCCTGCCCGGCCGTATCTCGCTACTGCTGTTCGTCGCGGTCCCGGTCGGGGCCGCCGTGGTCGGCTTGGCACTGTCACTCTGGGCCGACCCCGCGCGGGTCGACCGGTCGGCGCCGCTCCTCTCCGTCGGCGACTGGACTCTCTACCTCGGCGCAGTCCAGATCGGACTCGCGACCGGGCTCCGGCTGGCCGCGATCCTCGCCCTCGGATTCGTCGCCGGGCTCACGACGACCGGACCTGACCTCGTCCGCGCGCTCGTTCAGCAGTTGCGGGTGCCCTATCGCATCGGTTACACGGCCCTCGCTGCCTTCCGGTTCGTGCCGCGCTTCGGGTACGAGCTCGAGGTCATCCGCCAGGCGCACCGCGTGCGGGGCGCGCACGCCGGCCGCGGCCCGTTCGCGGCGATCGCGCGGTGGTGGGGCTACATCGTGCCGCTGCTGGCAGGGGCGATCCGTCACGCCGAGCGCGTCGCGCTCGCGATGGACGCTCGTGCGTTCGGCGCCCACCCGGACCGCACCGAGCGATACCTCCTGCCCTGGCGTCGGCGCGACACCGTCTTCACGGGCGCGCTGTGGATCGCGTCTGCCGTGATTCTCATCGCCCTCTTTCCCTGGACCCTGTGATGAAAGGATGCCGATGGCCCGCGCCAGCGCACTCGTGAAGCCCGAGATGCAGGAGCTCCTGCATCTCACCGTCGTGCGCACCGAGCGCATCGCCCCGCACTGGATGCGCGTCACCCTCGGCGGGGGTGAGATCGACCGCTTCACCTTCCGCGGCTACGACCAGTGGTTCCGCCTGTTCCTGCCCGTCGGCGGCGAGGAGGGCCTCGACCGCATCCCGGCCAAGGCGAACGGGCTGCTGGGCTACCTCCGGTTCCTCCGCATCCCCGAGGGAGTCCGCCCCGTCATGCGCAACTACACCGTGCGTGCGTACCGCCCGGCATCCGCTTCCCGTGGCGCGGAGATCGATGTCGACTTCGTCCTGCACGGGCAGGGGGATGCCTCGGGTCCGGCGTCGGGATGGGCGGAGCGCGCGCAACCGGGCGAGAGCGTCGTCATCATCGACGAGGGCCTCGGGTTCAACCCCGCCCGCGGAGTCGATCGCGTCGTGCTCGTCGCCGACGAGACGGGCGCCCCCGCGGTGGCCGGCATCTGCGCCTCGCTGCCGGCATCCGCCACCGGCGTCGCCCTGATCGAGGCGCCGAGCGCCGAGGACGCACTCGACTTCGACGCCCCGGCCGGCGTCGACGTGCGCTGGCTCGTGCGCGACGCGGATGCCGCACCCGGCTCCCTCGCCCTCGCCGCGCTCGAGCGCCACGCCCCCGCCCCGGGCGCCCACCACTTCATCGTCGGCGAGCAGCACCTGCCGACCTCCGCCCGCCGCCACCTCGTCGCGCAGGGCGTCGACAAGGCGGCGATCAGCTTCATCGGCTACTGGCGCTCGACGACGGGACACTGACATGGGAAAGATCACCACCGCCTACCTGCTCACGTGCGCCGCGATCGGTGTCGCCTCGGGGATCGTGCTCACCGTCGGATGGTGGGTGTCGCTCGGCTTGTTCGCCACCGTCCCCTTCGCGAGCGTCGCTATCGCGGGCCTGTGGGTCATGCCGGCGGTCATCGCGCTGCGCCTCCTCAACCGCCCGTTCGCTGGACTGCTCGTCGGAGTGATCTCCGGTCTCGTCCTCACTCCGTTCTGGACGATCTCGGCCGTCGCGACGACCGTCTTCTGGTCGCTCTTCCCCGAGCTCCCGTTCCTGGTGACGCTCTACCGGCGCTGGTCGACCTGGCTGCACTACGCCGGTGGTGCGGCCATCGGCATCGGGTATCCGATCCTCGCCGCCCAGTCGTTCGACCTGTGGTCGATGAGTCCGCTGCTCGTGGTGCTGTTCATCGGCCTCTGCGCCGTCAGCTGCGTGGTGGGGACATGGGCCGGCATCCTCATCGCCGACCGGCTGCGGGCCGCCGGTGTGGCCAGGCTGGCGCGACGGCGGGCTCCTCGGGCCTCCTGAAATCGGGCCTCGTGCCGCGAGGAACCCGGTGCTACTGTGAGGCAACTTTCCCGCAGGGCCCCACGCTCCCGATGCCGCAGGCCGCACCCGATCGCGGGAGCGGCTCGCGTTTCTGAGGAGGCCCGCGTGACCACGACACCCGTTCACCTGACCCGGCCGGACGGCAAGGGGCTCGCCGCCGGCACACTCGGCCTCTGGGGCTCGACCGTCATCGGCCTGGCCTCGACGGCGCCGGTCTATTCGCTCGTCGCGACGCTCGGCTACGTCGTCCTCGCCGTCGGCGGGCAGGCGCCGATCGCGTTTGTGATCGCGTTCATCCCGATGCTGCTCATCGCCTTCGCCTACCGCGAGCTCAACAACGCCGTCCCCGACTGCGGGACGGCGTTCACGTGGGCGACCAAGGCGTTCGGGCCGTGGGTCGGCTGGATGGGCGGGTGGGGCGTCGCGATCGCCGGCATGATCGTGCTCGCGAACCTCGCCCAGGTCGGCTCGGTGTACTTCTGGGCGCTCCTCGGGCAGGAGTTCGAGGAGCAGAACGACTGGCGCATCATCGTCGTCGCCGTCGCTTTCATCGCGGCGATGACCTGGATCTCGTGGCGCGGTGTCGAGATCGGCGAGCGCATCCAGAACGTGCTGCTCGGCATCCAGTACCTCGCCCTCATCGTCTTCGTCATCGCCGCCCTGACGCAGTTCTTCGCCGGCGACGCACCGGCGGCGACGCCGTTCAGCTGGGAGTGGCTGAACCCGTTCGCCTTCGGCGACTGGGGCGGGTTCGTCGAGGCGATCCTGCTCGCGATCTTCATCTACTGGGGCTGGGACACGTGCCTCGCCCTCAACGAGGAGACGAAGGACCCCAAGCGCATCCCGGGACTGGCGGCCCTGCTCACCTGCGTGCTCCTGCTCGTCACCTACGTCTCAGTCACGATCGCCGCGATGATGTACGCGGGCATCGGCGAAGAGGGCGGCGGGCTCGGCAATCCCGAGAACGCCGACGACTTCTTCCTCGGCATCCGCGACGGACTGCTCGGTCCGTGGGGGTGGCTTCTGGTGGTGGCGGTGCTCATCTCGGCCGTGTCGTCGACGCAGACCACGATCCTCCCGACCGCCCGCGGCACCCTCGCGATGGGCGTCTACCGGGCGCTGCCCGTGAAGTTCAAGGACGTCCACCCCGACTACCGGACCCCGTCGTTCTCGACGCTCGTCATGGGCGTCGTCGCGATCGTCTACTACGTCGTGATGACGACGATCAGCGACGCGATCCTGCAGGACACGATCCTCTCCCTCGGCCTCGCGATCGCCTTCTACTACGCCATCACGGGGTACGCGTGCGTCTGGTACTTCCGGGCCGACCTCTTCCGCTCCGCGCGCGACTTCTTCTTCAAGGGGCTGTTCCCGCTCATCGGCGCGCTCATGCTGACGTACGCGTTCATCCAGTCGGCAATCGACATGCTGGCCCCCGACTACAGCTACTACGGCACTCTGCTCGGGGTCGGCTCGACGTTCGTGGTCGGCATCGGGGCGCTCGCGCTGGGCGCGGTCCTCATGGTCGTCTGGTTCTTCTTCCCTCGGGCCAAGCGCTTCTTCCGCGGCGAGAGCCTCAACCGCGACACCCCCGTCCTCGTCCCCGACGACACCAGCTCGCTCCCCCGTTCGATCGACGGCGGCATCTGACCGCCCGAAAGGAACCCCCGCATGCGCATCCTCATCATCGGCGCGGGCGGTGTCGGCAGTGCCGCCGCCCGCATCCTCCGCCGACGCGATTTCTTCGAGACCGTCATCATCGCCGACTACGACCCGGCCCGCCCGCAGGCGCTCGTGGACGAGCTCGGCGACGAGCGGTTCGCCGCGGCGCAGGTGGATGCCTCGAACGCCGAGTCCGTGGCATCCCTCCTCCGCGAGCACTTCGCCACCCACGTGCTGAACGCCGTCGACCCGCGGTTCGTCATGCCGATCTTCGACGGCGCGTTCGCGGCCGGGGCGACGTACCTCGACATGGCCATGAGCCTGTCGCAGCGGCATCCGGATCGCCCGTATGAGGAGGTGGGCGTCAAGCTCGGCGACGCGCAGTTCGCGAAGGAGCAGGAGTGGCAGGATGCCGGGCGCCTGGCGCTCGTCGGGATCGGCGTCGAGCCGGGCCTGTCGGACGTCTTCGCGCGCTACGCGGAGGATGAGCTGTTCGACGAGATCGACGAGTTGGGCGTGCGCGACGGCGCGAACCTCGTCGTCGCGGGGTACGACTTCGCGCCGTCGTTCTCGATCTGGACGACGATCGAGGAGTGCCTGAACCCGCCCGTGATCTATGAGGAGGGCAAGGGCTGGTACGTCACCGAGCCCTTCAGCGAGCCGGAGGTGTTCGACTTCCCCGACGGGATCGGCCCGGTCGAGTGCGTCAACGTCGAGCACGAGGAGGTGCTCCTCATGCCGCGGTGGACCAAGGCCAAGCGCGTGACATTCAAGTACGGCCTCGGCGACGAGTTCATCGAGGTGCTGCGGGTGCTCAACAAGCTCGGCCTCGACAAGACCGACCCGCTGACCGTGAAGGGGGTGCAGGTCTCACCGCGCGACGTCGTGGCGGCGGCCCTCCCCGACCCGGCCACCATCGGCGACAAGATGAGCGGCAAGACGTGCGCCGGCGTGTGGGTGACGGGAACCGGCAAGGACGGGCAGCCGCGCTCGACGTACCTGTACCACGTGGCCGACAACGAGCAGACGATGCGCGAGGACAACTCGCAGGCCGTCGTCTGGCAGACGGCGATCAACCCCGTCATCGCGCTCGAGCTGCTCGCCCGGGGCACGTGGTCGGGGACGGGCGTGCTCGGTCCCGAGGCGTTCGACGCGAAGCCGTTCCTCGAGCTGCTCGCCGCGCCGAAGCCCGAGGGCTACGGCTCGCCGTGGGGCATGCGGGAGCAGCCGCATCCCGTACCGTCCGAGGCCTGAGGAGGGGCGAGGTCCCGATCGGGCCGGGAAACGGGCGCGCATTCCCGGCCGGAGCGGGACTTCGAGAGCGGCTCAGCGCCGGTAGGTCGTGAGCGCGCGGTCGCGCGAGACCTGCGCGGTGAGCCCCTCGGCCTCGAGCAGGCCGACCGTCCGCCGCGACAGGGGTGGCAGGGCGGGGGTGCGGGTGAGTCCCACGAGCAGGGTGCGGTGCGTCGTGGCGGTCCGCACCTCGAGGCGCGCGTACTCGCCGCGCTCGCGCCAGCGGAGCAGATCGATGTCGCGGTAGGCGAAGCGCTCCTCGCGCCCCGCGTTCGCGATGCGCACGTCAGAGGCGCCGAACGTGATCGTGTATGTCGCCGACCGGCGCTGGACGACGGCCCACAGAGCGAGGTAGGCGAGCCCCGCGAAGGGAAGCGCGACCAGGACGACGAGGGAGCGGGGCCCGAGCCGGGGGAAGACGTCCGAGAGGCCGATCAGCACGGCGATGACGGGGACGGCGGCGGCGATGATCGCGAGGACGATCCCCGCAGCGAGGCCACGCATCGACATCGACACCGCGCGGACCTCCACGGCGGCGCCTCCCGCCGGCGCAGCACGCCAATCGAGAGTCGACGGCGGCGATGGTCGCCGCCCGACCCGGATGCGGCCGAGGACGCGTCCGAGGAGGGCGATCCAGATCCACGCGGATGCCGGGGCGAGAGCGATCCCGCCGGCGACGACGACGGCGCGCAGCACCGGGCTGCCCTGCAGGTCGCCCCACGAGCCGACGGTGGCGAGCACGGCTCCCGCCGCGCTCGCGACGACGACGTGGACGATCAGGCCCGCCGCACCGAGACGCTCGACCGCGCCGACGAAAGCAGCACCGAGCGCCCATCCGCCGACGACGGCCAGCAGGATCGACCAGATGTCCAGGTCGGACGCCGCCAGGACGACCGCCACGGCGAGGGCGAACAGGGCGAGTCCCGCCCCGAGGGCCACAACGGGGAACACCCACGAGCGGCGATCGGCGGCGGCATCCCTCACGAGGGTCGATCGTACGGGGCAGCGACGGCGAGGTCCCGATCCGGCCGGGAAACGCGTGCGCTCACCCGGCCCGATCGGGACCTCATCACGACGTCAGGTCAGGTCGACGGCGACCGACACACCCTCGGTCGCCGAGCGCTGCGCCGCGTCTGCCAAAAGCAGCGCGGCGCGGCCGTCGTCGAACGTCGGGCTCGTCGAGGCTTCGCCGCGCACGAGCGCGATGAACTCCGCGAGTTCGGCCCGGTACGAGGGGGTGTAGCGGGTGACCATGGATGCCTCGAACGGCGCACCGGCAGCGACGCCGTTCGCGTTCGACAGGCTCACGAGGCTCGTGCCCTGGTTGGCGACGGTCAGGTCGCCCTCGCTGCCGTAGACCTCGATGCGCTGGTCGTAGCCGGTGGTGCTGTGGCGTGAGTTCACGATCGTGACGAGGGCGCCCGAGGCGGACTTGAGGATCGCGGTCGTGGTGTCGAAGTCGCCGTGCTCGCGGGCGCCGTCGTCGAACGTCGTCGTGCCGAAAGCGGTGACCTCGATGATGTCGGGCAGGAAGAAGCGCGCCATGTCGAAGTCGTGGATCGTCATGTCGCGGAAGATGCCGCCCGAGACGGCGACGTAGGACGCCGGCGGTGCCGACGGGTCGCGGCTGATGATCGTCAGCTGCTCGAGGCGGCCGATCTCGCCCGCGGCGACGCGGTCACGCGCCGTGCGGAAACCGGGGTCGAAGCGGCGGTTGAACCCGAGCGCGACGGGCACGCCGGCCGCGGCGACGACGGGACGGAGCGCCTCGACGCGGGCGATGTCGAGGTCGATCGGCTTCTCGCAGAGCACCGGGATGCCGGCCTCCACGGCCGCGCGGATGAGGTCGACGTGCGTGGGCGTCGGCGACGCGACCAGTACGGCGTCGACGTCGCCCGAGGCGAATACCTCGGCGGGATCGGTCGTGGTCTTGCCGCCGTACTGCGCGGCCAGGCGCTCGGCGCCGTCGATGAACGGGTCGGCGATCCACGCCAGCTCGGCGTCGGGGGATGCGGCGATGCTCGCGGCGTGCACCTGGCCGATGCGTCCGGAGCCGAAGAGTCCGAAGCGGACGGGGGTGGCGGTCATGTCGTTCCTGTTCGTCGAGAGAGGGGGAAGGGTCACACCCACGCGCGCAGGGCGTCGCGGTTGGTGATCTGATCGGCGGAGCGGGCGGTGACGAAGGCGTCGAGGGCGACGTCGGGTCCGTTGAGCACGTCCTGCTCGACGACGACCCAGCCCTCGTACCCGCGGGCGTCGAGGGCGGTCATGACGGCGGCGAGGTCGATGTCGCCCTGGCCGAAGGCGACGAACGAGCCGCCCGACCAGACCTCCGGCATCCCCCCGCCTGCGGCGAGGACCCGTCGGAGCGCGGCGAGGTCGACGTCCTTGAGGTGCAGGTGGTTGATGCGGTCGCCCCAGCGCTCGACGGCGGCGAGCGGATCGCCGCCCGCGATGAAGAGGTGTCCGGTGTCGAGGGTGAGGTCGACGTCGGTGTCGGCGACGAACCGGTCGATCTCGTCGGGCGACTCGACGAAGGTCCCCGCGTGGTGGTGGAACGTCGGCTCGAAGCCGGCCCCCCGGACGATGCGCGCGGCGCGGGCGACGTTGTCGGTGAGGCGGCCCCAGGCATCCGTGTCGAGCCGGTCGACCTCGGCGCCGCGACCCGGGGCACCGCGGCGGAGCGACGACCCGTCGTCGGCGAGCGTCGGAAGCGGCAGGGGGCCGGCGCCGGCCTCGGCACCCGCCGAGAACTGGCGGAGCGCCGCGCGCAGGTCGGGCAGGGCGGCGGCGAAGGCCTCGTCGTCTGAGAACGGCAGCTGGACCCAACCACCGGCGAGCCCGAGGCCGAACCGCTCGAGGCGGCCCCGGAGGGCGGCGTCCTCACCGAGGAACCCGAGCGGGCCCAGGTCGATGCCGGCGTAGTCCGCCTCGGCGAGCGCCGCCATCATCGCGTCGGCCGAGATCGTCTCGGCGCCCTCCGGGGTCAGCTCGAAGACGCCGAAGCTGACGGGAGCACCGGCGACGACTGCCTTCATCGGGCACCTCCGCCGAGGAGGGGGCGCTGAGCGGCGCGTTCGCCGACGTAGGCCTCGCGGGCCTGTTGCGTGGACTCGATGGTCGACACCTCCGGGACGGGCACGTCCCACCACCCGGCGTTGTCGGGTGCGTAGACGAGCGGATCGCTGTTGATGTGGATGAACGTCGACCGATCGGATGCCTTCGCGGCGGCGACGGCATCGGTCAGGTTCGCCGCGGCATCCGGTCCTTCGGCGATCTCGACGACGTCGAGACCGTAGCTGCGCGCGTTCATGGCGAGGTCGACGGGGAGGACGTCGCCGCCCTGGAAGTTCTTCGCGGCGGAGTCGTAGGTGCGGTACTGCGTGCCGAAGCGCTGCGACCCGACCGTCTCGGAGAGGTGTCCGATCGAGGCGAAGCCGTGGTTCTGGATGAGGACCACGATGATCTTGATGCCCTCGGCGACCGCCGTGACGAGCTCGCTGTTGAGCATCAGGTACGACCCGTCGCCCACCATGACGACGACGTCGCGGTCATCCCCCGCGGCGACGAGCCCGCGCTTCGCGCCGAGCCCGCCGGCGATCTCGTAGCCCATGCACGAGAACGCGTACTCGACGTGGTAGCCGAGCGGGTCCCGCACGCGCCACAGCTTGTGGAGGTCGCCGGGCAGCGATCCGGCCGCCTGCACGATGACGTCGCGGGGGTCGGTCGCGGCGTGCACGGCGTGGATGATCTCGGGCTGACCGGGACGGTCGGCACCCGACGGCGCGAACGCGCGGTCGACGATCTCGTCCCACTCCGCCTTCTGTCGGGCGATCCGCTCGGCGTGGTCGGCCGTGACGCGGAAGCCCTCGAGGTCCCGCGTCAGCGCGACCAGTGCTTCGCGGGCGTCGGCGACGACGGGCAGCTCCGAGCCGTGCTTGTAGGCGTCGAAGGCGGCCACATTGATGTTGACGAAGACGACGTCCGGGTTCTGGAAGGCCGTCCGCGACGCGGTGGTGAAGTCGCTGTAGCGGGTGCCGATCCCGATGACGACGTCGGCCTCGGCCGCAAGCCGGTTCGCGGCGAGCGAGCCCGTCGCCCCGACGCCGCCGAGGTACTGCGGGTGGTCCCACGCGAGGGATCCGCCGCCGGCCTGGGTCGTCCCGACGGGGATGCCGGTGGCCTCGACGAACGCGCGGAGCTGCTCCTCCGCCTCGGAGTAGATGACCCCACCGCCGGCCACGATGAACGGGGTCTTCGCCGAGCGGATCGCGGCGACCGCGCGCTCGAGAGGTCCGCGCTCGGGGAGCGGACGGCGGATGTGCCACTCGCGGTCCTGCAGGAACTCGATGGGCACATCGAGCGCCTCGGCCTGCACGTCCTCGGGGAGGGCGATCGTGACGGCGCCGGTCTCGGCGGGGTCGGTGAGCACACGCATCGCGGCGAGCGCGATCGAGTAGAGCTGCTCGGGCCGCTGCACGCGGTCGAAGAACCTCGAGAGCGGGCGGAACGCGTCGTTGACCGTGAGCCCGATGTCCCATGGCTGCTCGAGCTGCTGCAGGACGGGGTCGGCGACGCGGGTCGCGAACGTGTCGCTCGGCAGGAGGAGCGCCGGAAGGCGATTGGTCGTCGCGAGCGCGGCTCCCGTGAGCATGTTGGCCGCACCCGGACCGACGGATGCCGCGGCCGCATACGTGCCGCGGCGACGGTGCATCCGCGCGTAGCCGACGGCCTGGTGCACCATCGCCTGCTCGTTGCGGGCCTGGTGATACGGCATGAGGTCGGGATCGTGGACGTTAAGCTGAGTGAGCGCCTGGCCGATGCCGGCGACGTTGCCGTGACCGAAGATGCCGAAGACCCCGGGGATCGTGCGCTCGCGCACGTCGCCGTCGACCGTCCACTGGTGGGCCAGGAACTCGATGAGCGCCTGGCTGACCGTCATCCGCTTCGTCTCTGCCATCAGGATCGGCCTTCCTCGGTCGGGTACGGGAGCCGCGGATCGACGTCCTGCTCCGTCCAGGTGTCGCGGACCCACGCGTGCGCGGGGTCGTCGCTGATGAGCCACGCCCGGTCGGGGTCGGGCCCGGCCATGACGTTCAGGTAGTACAGGTCGTAGCCCGGCGCGGCGACGGCCGGGCCGTGGTAGCCGTAGGGCACGAGGGCGATGTCGCCCGTCCGCACCATCGCGGCGATGTCGATTTCGCCCGCGGGCGAGGAGTAGGTGCTGAACATCCCGAAGGCACTGTCCTCGGCGGCCGCCGACCCCGCGACCGGCGCCGACTCGAAGTAGTAGATCTCCTCGAGGCGCGACTCGTGCCCCGGGACATGCTCGTCGTGCTTGTGCGGCGGGTACGACGACCAGTTGTCGGCCGGGGTGATCACTTCGCAGACGATCAGGCGGTCGGCATCCAGCGCCTGCGGCGTCCCGAAGTTGTGCACCTGTCGGCTCGACGATCCCGCGCCGCGCAGCTCGACGGGGGTCTCCGCCGCGGCGATGTGGCGCCACGGAAGGCGGACGGATGCCGGGGCCTCCGCGACGGCCACACGGCCGCGGCCTGTGAGCGTCGCCGTCCGTCCGACCGGGAGGTAGAGCACGTCGGTCGGGCCGTCGAAGACCGACCGACGACCCTGCAGCGTCGTCCGTGCGCTGTCGTCGCCGTCTGCATGGTCGACCTCGAAGGAGCCCGCGAGCGGCACGATGATGCGCTCGACGTCGGTCTCGGTGAGGTCCACCGCATCGCCGTCCGCGAGGTCGGCGACACGGATGCCGGTGTGCTGCCAGCCGGGGGTGCCCCGGCCGACGACGCTCTCCCAGCCGTCTGCGGCGAGGTCGCCGCGGCGGTGGAACCAGGTGTTCTCGATGCTCATCTTCGCGCTCTCGGGATGCCGCCGCCGGGCGGCGTGCGATCAGGTGTTCTGGGGGAAGCCGAGGTTGATGCCGCCGTGCTCGCCGAGGGCACGCGTGGCGGGGTCGAGCCACCGGCTGGTGATCGCCTTCTCACGGGTGAAGAAGTCGAACCCGTGGACACCGTACGCTTTCGCGTCGCCGAACAGCGACTTCTTCCAGCCACCGAACGAGTGGTACGCGACGGGGACGGGGATCGGCACGTTGATGCCGATCATGCCCACCTGCACCTCGTGCTGGAACCGGCGCGCGGCGCCGCCGTCGTTGGTGAAGATCGCGGTGCCGTTGCCGAACTCGCCCGAGTTGATGAGCGCGAGGCCCTCGTCGTAGCTCTCGACGCGGACGACCGAGAGGACGGGTCCGAAGATCTCCTCGGTATAGGCGCGGGAGGTCGTCGGGACGTGGTCGAGGAGGGTGGGTCCGAAGAAGAACCCGTCCTCGTGGCCGTCGACCGTGAACCCGCGACCGTCGACGACGACCGTCGCGCCGTCGGCCTCGGCGATGTCGACGTAGGAGGACACCTTGTCGCGGTGGACGTCGGTGATGAGCGGCCCCATGTCGGGCTCGACGCCGTCCTGGCCCGCGCCGTTGCCGATGCGGAGCTTCGCGATGCGCTCGCTCACCTTGGCGATCAGCTCGTCGGCGACCGGCTCGACGGCGAGGACGACGCTGATCGCCATGCACCGCTCGCCCGCCGCGCCGAAGCCCGCGTTGACCGCCTGGTCGGCGACGAGGTCGAGGTCGGCGTCGGGGAGCACGAGCATGTGGTTCTTCGCGCCGCCGAGGGCCTGCACGCGCTTGCCGTTCCGCGATGCGGTCTCGTAGATGTACTGCGCGATCGGAGTCGAGCCGACGAACGAGATCGACTGCACGACGGGGCTGTGCAGCAGCCCGTCGACGGCGAGCTTGTCGCCCTGCAGCACCGTGAAGACGCCGGCGGGCAGGCCCGCCTCCGCCCACAGCTCGGCGAGCCAGAGCGCGGCCGACGGGTCCTTCTCGCTGGGCTTGAGGACGACCGCGTTGCCGGCTGCGATCGCGATCGGGGCGAACCAGAGCGGCACCATGACGGGGAAGTTGAAGGGCGAGATGACGCCGACGACGCCGAGGGGCTGCTTGATCGAGAAGACGTCGACGCCGGTCGATGCGTTCTCCGAGTACGCGCCCTTGATGAGGTGCGGGAACCCGGTTGCGAGCTCGACGACCTCCTGGCCGCGGAGGATCTCGCCCATGGCGTCCGAGACGACCTTGCCGTGCTCGCTCGTGATGAGCTCGGCCAGCTCGCCCTTGCGTGCGTTCAGCAGCTCGCGGAACGCGAAGAGCACGCCCTGACGCTTCGCGATCGAGAACGCGGACCACACGCGGAAGCCCTCTTCGGCCGCGGCGATCGCCTCGTCGATCTCGGCCTGGTCGGCCAGGGCGACCTCTGCCTGCACCGCGCCCGTCGCCGGGTTGTACACCGGAGCCGTCCGCCCGCTCGTCGAGGCACGGTGCGCGCCGCCGATCCAGTGGCCGATGACGCGGGTCTGGGTGGAGAGGGTGCTCATGAGTGTTCCTTCGTGACGAGGGAGGAGTGGACGAGACCGGCCGCGATGTCGACCGCAGCCGCGGTGTCGCCGTCGGGCGGGTAGAGGAGGGTCCGGCCGACGGTGAGTCCGCGGACACCGGGAAGCGCGAGGGCATCCTGCCAGGAGGCGAAGGTGGTGTCGGGGTCCTCCCCCGAGTCCCCGCCGAGGAGCAGCGTCGGGAGGGTCGTTGCCGCCATGACCCGCTCCATGTCGGGCACGACGGGCAGCTTCATCCACGTGTACGCGCTCGACCCGCCGAGGCCCGACGCGATCGCGACCGACAGGACCACGGCATCCGTCGACAGGTCGTTGACGATGCGGCCGTCTCGCCACGAGCTCATGAACGGCTCGAGCATGATCGGGATGCCGGCGCCCGCCGCCGCGGTCACGGCGTGCGCCGTCGCCTCGAGGGTCGCGGCCGTCGCCGGGTCCTCGAGGTTGATGCGCATGAGCACCTTCGCGAAGTCCAGGTTCGCGGAGATCATGGAGGGCACGTCGTACGCGCCGTAGCGGTCGTCCATCTCGAAG
This sequence comes from Microbacterium sp. 77mftsu3.1, assembly GCF_900100525.1. NCBI lineage: Bacteria > Bacillati > Actinomycetota > Actinomycetes > Micrococcales > Microbacteriaceae > Microbacterium > Microbacterium sp. 77mftsu3.1. The sequence continues at coordinate 30,258 of NZ_FNCR01000002.1, forward strand.
GAGGATCCCCGCAGGCCGCCGCGGTTCATCGAGCCGACGACGATCTTGCCGTCGAGCAGGCCCAGGGCAGCGAGGTCGTCGATCACATCGGGGGTGCCGAGGACACCGTCGACCCCGGGGCGGCTGAGCGCGATGGCGAGGCGCTCGATCAGTTCGTAGCGGTCGGCCATGGCCGCGGCATCCGACCCCACGGCCAGTGCACCGCGGGCGGGGTGATCCGCAGCGACGATGAAGAGGCGGCCGTCGCCGGTGTCGAGGTGGCGCCGGGTGCGGGTCGCGACAGCGTGCCGGATCGCCTCGGGGTCGAAGGCGCGCAGCTCGCGCAGACGCGCGAAGGCGGCCTCGCTGATGACTCGGTCGCTCATGTCGCGCTCCCCGCGCTCAGGATCGCCTCGACCTCGTCGGTCGTCGGCATCGCCGTCGAACATTCCAGGCGCGACGCCACGATGGCGCCGGCCGCATTCGCGAAGCGGAGGATCCGCTCCAAGTCCCAGCCGAGCAGCAGGCCGTGACAGAGGGCACCGCCGAACGCGTCCCCGGCGCCGAGCCCGTTGACCACGTCGACGGGATGCGGCGGCGCGACGACGGTCTCGGTGCGGGTCTTCGCGAGGACGCCCTCGGGTCCCTGCTTCACGATCGCGAGCTCGACGCCGCGCTCGAGCAGGGCGTCGGCCGCCCGCATCGGGTCGGTCTCGCCGACGGCGACCTCGCACTCCTCGCGGTTGCCCACGGCGACCGTCACGTGCTCGAGGGCGGCGGACACCTGCGCGCTCGCCTCGGCGGGGTCGGGCCAGAACATGGGCCGGTAGTCGAGGTCGAGGACGGTGTGGCGCGCGCGGCCGCGGCGACGCAGGGCGTCGAAGTGGGTGGAGCGGCTCGGCTCCTGGCTGAGGCCGGTGACCGTGAGCCAGAAGATGGATGCCTCCACCAGCACGTCGTCCGGCAGCTGGTCGGGCGTCACCTCGAGGTCCGGCGCCTTCGGTTCGCGGTAGAAGTACAGCGGGAAGTCGTCGGGCGGGAAGATCTCGCAGACGGTGAGCGGCGTCTTGTAGGTGCCGTCGACGGCGACGAGCGTCGGGTCGACCGAGAGGCGGTCCAGTTCGGCGCGGAGGTAGCGGCCGAACGGGTCATCGCCGACGCGCGAGACGAGCGAGACGTCGTGCCCGTAGCGGGCGGCTGCGACGGCGACGTTGGCCGCGCTTCCGCCGAGGAACTTGCCGAACGACGAGACCTCTTCGAGGCCGACACCGATCTGCAGCGGGTAGATGTCGACGCCGAGACGGCCGAGCGACAGGACCTCGGGGGCGGTGGCGCGAGAGGTCATCCGGCGGTCGTGTCTCGAGGCGCGAACATGTCCTAACAATAACACATAGACAAATCCGGAAGCCAGGACGGATGTGCCGTTAGCCTGTCACGTGATGTTGTCGGTACAAACGCCGACGACACCCGTCATCCATCAGAAGGAGTGTGAGGGCTGTGGTCGATGCCGACACCTACTGGCCCGCGGAACTCTTCACCGACCTCGACCGCACCGGTCCCGTGCCGCTGTATTTCCAGGTGTCCAGTCGGCTCGAGGCCGCCATTCACTCCGGCGCGATCCCGGCCGGCGGACGCCTCGAGAACGAGATCGCGATCGGCCAGCGCCTCGGCCTCTCCCGCCCCACCATCCGACGTGCGATCCAGGAGCTCGTCGACAAGGGCCTCCTCGTGCGACGCCGGGGCATCGGCACGCAGGTCGTCCAAGGGCAGGTGACGCGAGCGGTCGAGCTGACGAGCCTCTACGAGGACCTCAAGAACTCCTCGCACGTCCCCGCGACCCGCGTCCTCGGGCACGAGGTCATCCCGGCCACCGACGTCGTCGCCCACAGCCTCGGCCTGACACCCGGCGATGACGTCCTCTTCGTCCGTCGGCAGCGGAGCACCGACGGAGTGCCCGTCGCCGTGCTCGAGAACTACCTGCCGCCGGAGTTCGCCGACATCACCCGCGAGCAGCTCGAGGAGCACGGCCTCTACGAGATCCTTCGCGCGCGCGGCATCACCATCCGCGTCGCCAAGCAGAAGATCGGCGCCCGCAGCGCGCGCGGCGACGAGGGCGAACTCCTCGACATCGAGACCGCGGGGCCCGTCCTCACGATGGAGCGCGTCGCGTTCGACGACTCGGGCCGCGCCTTCGAGTACGGCCACCACTGCTACCGCCCCGACCTCTACAGCTTCGAGACGACGCTCGTCGCCAAGTAGGAGGCCGCACGCGATCGAGGTCCCGATCGGGCCGGGAAACAGCGCGTCGTTTCCGGCCCGATCGGGACCTCGGTACGCGTCAGTCAGCGAGGCGTTCGAAGGATGCCGTCAGGTCCGCAGCATCCGAGGCGATGACGTCGGCGTCGACGAGGTCGCCGGCACCGGCCACGAGCGCGTCCGACCACGTCTGGAGGATCTCCTCCGCGGCCCCTGATCCGTAGAAGAGGTCGCGCAGTCTCTCCAACTCGCTCTCGTACAGCGCGTGGAAGTCCTCGTCGGCGAGGAAGCGCGTGGCCAGGATGTTGGAGCCACCGCGACCCCCGCCTCCGCCCATCTCCGGCCCGGCGACACCACCGGTATCGTCCGGCCGGGCGGGTCGGTTCGCCCCGGCATCGCCCTCGGGCGCTCCCGCGTCACCACGGTCGGGCATCGCCGTCCCGTCACCGCGGGCACCGCCTGCCCCGGCACCCCCTGGCGAGGCGCCGAAGGCGAGATTGAGGTCCCAGTTGACGACGGTCATCAGGTCGGTGTCCGCATCGTAGGCGAGGTAGGAGTTGTTGCCCGGCCCGTCGATGTCGTCGAAGTTGTCGACGAGGTCCTGGAACGCGAGGTAGGTGGCGAACTCCGTCACATCGAGGTGCTCCGACAGCTCGGCGCTGAACGTGTCGTCGTCGGAATCGTTGATGAACTCCAGGAACGAGATGAGCGGACTGAGATCGTCTTCGCCCGCCTCCTGATCGAAGACGTCCGTGTAGGACTCCGCGTCGTCGCCGCGGTAGGAGTAATCCCCGCCCGACTCGGCCTTGTAGAGCGAGGTCGCGCCGAGGGTGGACTCGTTCCAGCTTTCGCCCGGGTTCTCGACGACGAGGCGCAACGACGTGGACCCCCCGATCGTGAACCGCGTGGCCGCGGCCTGCTCGCTGGCGAGCCCCGCCCGGTCGAGGAGATCGAGCGCGACGGCTTCGTTGAGCGATGTCTCAGAGCTGTTGCCTCGGACGACGAACTCGGTGATGCCCTCGTGGTTCTGGTCGTCGACGAACTTGTCGAGCCGGATGACCCAGGGGATGCCACTGGGGTCGTCATCGCTCGTGACGCTCTTCAGCGACGAATTGCCCTTCAGCTTCAGCCCCGCACGCTCGTAGACCTGGCCATCGATCGTGACGGTGACCTCGATCCACTCCTTGTCACCCGTGCTCCCGTACGTCTTCAGAAGCTGGGCGAGCGCGTCCTCATCCGCGTCGACCGAGATCGCATGCACCGTCGAGGAGTCCCAGAAGCTGGCCGTCGAGGTCGCGGCGCCTGCGGCATCCGTCCCCTCTCCCCCCTCCTCGACGGCCGGCGCGACGCATCCCGCCAGAACGAGGGCGCCGACCGAGAGGAGAGCGAGCGAGAGAGTGAGGCGGAGGTGTCGAGTGCGCATGCGTCGATGACACCCCGCCTCCCTTAATCGCGCCTAAGACGCGACTAAAGGCAGCCTTCGGGACTCAGCGCTTGCCGGCGATACGGCGCGAGACGATATCGCGCATGATCTCGTTCGTGCCGCCGTAGATGCGGTGCACGCGGGCATCGAGGAACGCGCGCGCGATCGGGTACTCCATGATGTAGCCGTAGCCGCCGTGCAGCTGGACGCAGGCGTCGAGCACCTCCCACTCACGCTCGGTGGCCCAGAACTTGACCTGGGCGGCATCCTCCGCCGAGAGCTTGTTCTCGCCGTAGAGGGCGATCGCGCGGTCGATGTAGGCCCACATGACGTCGACCGTCGTGACGAGGTCGGCCATCGCGAAGCGCGTGTTCTGGAAGTCGATGATCCGCTGACCGAAGGCCTCGCGGTCCTTCGTGTACGCGATGGTCCATTCGACACCGGCCTGCGCGGCGGCCGCGCCGGCAACGCCGATCGACAGGCGCTCGAGCGGCAGGTTCATCATCAGCTGGATGAAGCCCTTGCCCTCCTCGCCGCCGATGAGGTTCTCATCGGGCACGAAGACGTCGGTGAAGCTGAGCTCGGCGGTGTCGTGACCCTGGAAGCCCATCTTGTGCAGCTTCTTACCGTGGTCGAACCCGGCCATGTCGGCCTCGAGCAGCAGGAGCGAGAAGGCGTCGGGGCGGTTGCCCTCGCCCGTCTTGACGAAGACGACGAAGATGTCGGACGTCGTCCCCGACGAGATGAACGTCTTCGCGCCGTTGACGATGTACCCGCCGTCGGTCTTCTTCGCCGTGGTCGAGATGCCGCGCAGGTCCGAGCCCGCGCCGGGCTCGGTCATCGCGAGCGCGCCGAGGATTTCGCCGGTCGCCATGCGCGGCAGCCACTTCTGCTTCTGCTCCTGCGTGCCCATGTGCACGAGGTACGGCACAGCGAGGTCGTCCTGGATGCCGAAGGCGCCGGCGAGCGAACCCGCTCCGGCGCGGATGATCTCCTCGTTGACGACGGTGCGGAAGCGGTAGTCCTGCAGCATGCCCGCGCCGCCGAACTCCTCGGGGACGCTCAGGCCGATGACGCCGGCCTCGCCCGCCGCGAGCATCGTGGCGCGGTCGATCTCGCCCGCGGCATCCCACTGTTCGCGCTTCTCGTTCGTGACGTACCGCTTGACGAACTCCTTGACGACGTCGCGGAACGCCTCGTGATCCTCGTCGTAGATGTTCCGCTCCATGCGCGGACCCCCTTCGTGTCAGTGCTCTCACACTCGCGCGACGCTGCGCTCGTGGGCGGCGTCGCCAGCCTCCACTGTACGCGCGTCGTGGGATCGGATGCCAGGGTGGGCGCGACTCAGTTCCGCGGCTAAGCCGACCGTTCCGGTCCGCAGATATCGGGCATCGTCGTGGAACGAAGAGGAGAGTGGATGCCGGAGGGAGACACCGTGATCACCGCACTCACCCGCACGGTCGAGCACATCGAGGCGCATCTCGGCGACGAGCTGGATGTCGGCGCAGTGGCCCGGACGCACGGCACGACGGAGTACCACCTCCGCCGGATGTTCTCGTCGCTGGCGGGGATGCCGCTGTCGGAGTACGTCCGGCGGCGGCGGATGACCGCGGCGGCAGGCGACGTGGTCGGGGGCGAAGACCTGCTGACGATCGCGGTGCGCTACGGCTACGGCTCGACCGAGGCGTTCGCCCGGGCGTTCCGGGCGGTGCACGGCATCGCCCCTTCCGTCGCACGGCGTGACGGAGGCCCCCTCCGCACACAACCCCGGCTCAGGTTCCGCCTGACCGTAGAAGGGAGCATCCCCATGGACACCCGCATCGTCGAACGACCGGCCTTCCGCCTGATCGGGCGAGCGGCACGCGTGCCGCTCATGCATCGCGGGGTGAACCCCGCCATCCAGGCGCACATCGCCGCGCTCCCCGCGACCGAGCACGCGCGACTGAAGGGGCTGAGCGACACCGACCCGGCCGGCCTGCTGCAGGTCAGCGCCGACGTCGACCCCGACTACACCGAGGGCAGCAAGCTGACCTATCTGCACGGGGTCGCTCGCGCCGAGGGCAGCACGGTTCCCGCGGACCTCGATGTCGTCGACGTACCCGCCGGGACGTGGGCGGTGTTCCGCACGAGCGGCGCCTACCCGCAGTCGCTGCAGTCGACGTGGGCGGCGACGGCGACCGACTGGTTCCCGGCGAACCCGTGGCGACTGCGACCGGGGCCGTCGATCGTCGCCGTCCTCGATCGCGCCGACGACTTCTCGTCCGCGACGTGCGAGCTCTGGCTGCCCGTCGACCAGGAACCTCAGCCGTAGTCGGGCGCGGGCTCGAGGCCGAAGAAGTCCTCGAGGGTATTGAACCCGCCGTCCGCATACGCGGCGGCCAATTCGCGGCCGATGAAGCGCAGGTGCCACGGTTCGGCGGAGTATCCGGTGGTCGGCGTGTGGCCCTCTTCGTAGCGGACGATGAAGCCGTAGCGCCAGGCGTTCTCGACGATCCAGTCGGACTGCGGGGTCCCGCCGAAGCCGTCGTGGTCTCCGCATCCGGAGTCGCAGGCGACGACGTCGACCGCGAGTCCCGTCTGATGCTCGCTGTGCCCCGGGCGAGCGCTACGGAGGTCTGCGGCGGCCTTGCCGCGGTTGGCGACGTGGCGGTTGTACGTCTCGACCTGGTTGTCATAAGGGCGGAAGCCGCTGCTCACACCGATCTTGCCGGCTCCGGCGGCGCCGAGGTCCGCGGACAGCTCGTCGAGAGCGGCGGCGGTCTGGTCGAGCAGCCACCCGCCCGCGACGATCCGAAGGCCCTGCGGTCGCGCCTGCGGCGTGGGCCAGTGGTCGATCGGGCTCAGCGGATGCCTCTTGTTCGCGACCACCCAGAGGCGCCCCGCTTCGTGCAGGTCGATGCAGGGCGCCTCCCCCTCGGCGACGGCTGCCCTGAAGGGTTCGGCGCCGCCGAATGCCGCGATGACGTCCCGATCCGAGCCGCTGTCGAGTGCGGTGACGACGGCATCCGTCTCGCAGATCGGCGGGGTCTGGTCAGGCTGGTCAGCCCCGGGCGTGGAGGCCGCGGGCAGGGAAGCCTCAGCCGCGGGTGGCGACGCGGCGGGATCGGATGCCGGATCGGCGACGGCGTCCTCCGGCGCGAACGCACGAGACAGGACCATCACGAGCGCGACCGTCACGGCCGCAGCGAGGGTCAGGAGCACGAGAGCACGCCGCTGGCGTCGCCTGCGGAGCACCCGTCGCCGGGCGGCGCTCCTCGTTTCTGACACGTGACCAGTCTCGCAGTCACCAGTGGGCATCCTCGGTGTTCGATCATCTCGCGTGTGTCGTTGACAGTCTTTCGTATATGTGTTCGACTATGGAGATGCGGTGGCAGGGGCAGGGCATCTCGACGGTCGACGACGCGGCGCTGCCCGGCCTCGAGTCGATGGGTGGGCTCGTCCGCTCGGTGACGACACCGGAGTTCGCGGGGATGACCTTCCACGAAGTCGTCGCCAAGTCCGCGCTCAACCACGTTCCGAGCGGATCGGCGATGCCGTTCTCCTGGACCGTGAACCCCTATCGAGGTTGCTCGCACGCCTGCACGTACTGCTTCGCTCGCAACACCCACACATACCTCGACCTCGACGCGGGCGCGGACTTCGATTCGCAGATCGTCGTCAAGGTGAATGTCGCCGAGGTCCTCGCCCGCGAGCTCGCCAGGCCGTCGTGGCGACACGAGCCCGTCGCCCTCGGCACGAACACCGATCCCTACCAACGCGCCGAAGGGCGCTACACGCTGATGCCCGGCATCATCGACGCGCTGACGGCCAGCGGCACGCCGTTCTCGATCCTCACGAAGGGCACGCTGCTGCGTCGCGACCTGCCGCAGCTGACGGATGCCGCGACCCACGTCCCGATCCACATCGCCATGTCGATCGCGATCCCCCACGAGCCGCTGCGACAGCTCCTCGAAGCGGGTGCCCCGTCGTTCCAGGCGCGACTCGACACGGTGAAGGCTGCGACGGATGCCGGTTTCTCGGTGACCGCCTTCCTCATGCCGATCGTGCCGCACCTCACCGACGGGGTCGATGTCCTCGATGATGCGATCGCGCGGATCGCCGCATCCGGAGCCCGTCGTGTCGTGTTCGGCGCACTGCACCTGCGACCCGGTGCGAAGGAGTGGTTCTGGGCATGGCTCGAGCGGGAATGCCCCGACCTCGTGCCCGCCTACCGCGGCCTGTACCCGGGGGCCTCGGTGTCTGCGCCGAAGGGGTACCGCTCCTGGCTGTCGGCGCGCGTCCGGCCGCTGCTGCGGCGCCACGGCCTGCACGGTCGGCTCGAGGAGGAGGACGTCCCACCGCGGGGAGCGGGTCCGGTGCGGACCACGGGGCCGGCGATGAAGACCGCGACCCGGGAACAGGCATCCGCGATGCTGTTCTGACTCAGTCGTCCGGGATCAGGCGCTTGCCGAGGACCGAGGTCGCGTCGCGGGCGTAGCCGAGCGTGTCGTAGAAGTCGGTGACGGCGTCGTTGCCCTCACGGACCATGAGCATCACCTTCGGACAGCCGAGTGCCTCGAGTCGACGCTCGGCTTCGGCGACCAGCATCCGTCCGATGCCCTCACCGCGGCGCGCCGGATCGGTTGCGAGGTAGTACAGCCACCCGCGGTGTCCGTCGTAGCCGGCCACGACCGATCCGACGACACGAACGCCATCGGACGCGACCAGCAAGAGGTCGGGCCAGACGGCGCGGGCACGCGCGATGTCGCGGTGCGGGTCGTTCCAGGGACGCGTCAGGCCGACCGCGTGCCACAGCGACACGACCGGCTCGACGTCGGGATCACCGAGTGGGCGGATGACGATCGGCATCCGCCCACCCTAGTGAGCGATCTCAGGCGTCGACGTTCGCGGCCTGACGACCCGTGATCTCTTCGAGCACGTCGTCGCCGGCGCGCGCCTCGTCGAACGGCGCGTCGATCTCGGCGCGCTCGAGCATTTCGGTCATGCGCCGACGACGCTGACGCGTGATGAGGGTGACGACCGTGCCCGCGCGGCCCGCGCGACCGGTGCGGCCGGAGCGGTGGGTGTACGTCTTGTACTCGTCGGGCGCGTCGGCCTGGACGACCAGGTCGATGTCGTCGACGTGGATGCCGCGGGCTGCGACATCGGTCGCGACGAGCACGTTCACCTTGCCGTCGGTCAGGCGCTGCAGGTTGCGCGTGCGCTTGGCCTGGTTGAGGTCGCCGTGAAGGGCGACGGCGGCGATCCCAGCATCCTCGAACTGCTCGACGAGCATCTCGGAGTAGGCGCGCGTGCGGGTGAAGACGAGCGTCTTGCCGTCGCGGTCGACCAGCGAGGTCAGGATCTCGGCCTTGTCGCGGTGGTCGATCACGAGCACGCGGTGGTCGATCGTGCTGGTCTCCTGCGTCTCGCCGGCGACCTCGTAGACGGCCGGGTTCACGAGGAACTCGTCGACCAGCGCGGCGACCTCGCGGTCGAGCGTGGCGGAGAAGAGCAGCTTCTGCGCGTCGTCCTGCACGAGGCGCAGGATGCGCTGCATCGGCTCGAGGAAGCCCAGCTCGCTCATGTGGTCCGCCTCGTCGAGGACGACGATGCCGACCTCCGACAGGTCGAGCTTGCCCTGCTTCTCGAGGTCCTCGATGCGGCCGGGAGTGCCGATGACGATGTCGACGCCCTTCTTGAGCGCGCCGACCTGACGGCCCTGCGGCACGCCGCCGTAGACCTGCGTCGTGAACAGTCCCACGCTCTGCGCGAGCTCCTGCACGGTGCGGTCGATCTGCAGCGCGAGCTCGCGCGTCGGCGCGAGGATCAGGGCCTGCGGCGAACGGCCCCAGGCGCGGCGCTTGCCGGCCTGACCGCGCAGCACGCGCTCGACGAGCGGAGCGCCGAAGGCGATCGTCTTGCCCGAGCCGGTGCGGCCACGGGCGAGGACGTCACGGCCGTCGAGGATCGGGCGGACCGTGGCCGCCTGGATCGGGAACGGGCTCGTGGCGCCGAGGCCCTCGAGGGTCCGGACGATGTTCTGGCCGAGGCCGAGGTCGCTGAACGAGGCCTGCTCGACGGATGCGGCATCCACCGCTTCGGCCTGGAGACGCTCGTGCACGACGTCGACGTGGTCCTGGTGCGCCTTCGACTTCTCGGCGGCCTGCCAATCCGACCGGTTCGCTCGCTCGTCGCGGCGGGGCCGGTCGTCCCGGCGGGGACGGTCGTCGCGCTGCGGGCGGTCGTTGCGGTCGAAACGCGGACGCTCCGTCCGGTCATCACGACGCGGACGGTCATCGAACGAACGCGCCGGACGCTCGTTCCGGTCGAAACGCGGACGCTCGGTCCGGTCATCCCGACGCGGACGGTCATCGAACGACCGAGCCGGACGCTCGTTCCGGTCGAAACGCGGACGCTCGGTCCGGTCATCACGACGGGGACGGTCATCGCGCTGCGGGCGGTCGTTGCGGTCGAAACGCGGACGCTCGGTCCGGTCATCCCGACGCGGACGGTCATCGAACGACCGAGCCGGACGCTCGTTCCGGTCGAAACGCGGACGCTCAGCGCCACCGGAACGATCGAAACGGGGACGCTCGGCGCGGTCATCCCGACGCGGACGGTCGTCGAAGCTGCGCGCCGGACGATCGCTGCGGTCGAAACGGGGGCGCTCGGTGCGGTCGTCGCGACGCGGACGGTCATCGAACGAACGAGCCGGACGCTCGTTCCGATCGAAACGCGGACGCTCAGCACCACCGGAACGATCGAAACGGGGACGCTCGGCGCGGTCGAAACGCGGGCGCTCGCCCTCGGCGTCGCGACGGGGACGGTCGTCGAAACCGCGGTCGCCGCGGCTGTTCGAGCGGATGCCGCGGGCTTCGGCCCGGCCGGCGCGGTCCTGCTCGGTCCAGCGGCCCTTCGCGGGTGCCGACTCCTCGGCGGCGCGGAAGCCGCGGTGCTTGGGGCTCTTGCTGCCGGTGGTTCCGGCGGAGGCCTGACCCGGGCGACGCTTCGCGTCCTGGTAGGAGGTCTTCTTGCCGTAGCGGGGTTCGAAGTTCTGCGCGCGGCCGCCGGCCGGCTTCTTGTTCTTGGGCATGCGTGTGCTTTCTGAGTTCTCGCACGAAACAGCGCCGTGCGCCACGCACGGTGATACCCGGACTTCCGTCGGCCGGGGGCCATTCCAGTTACTGGTTCCGAAACCGCGGATCGGGTTTCGAGATCGGCCCCGAGGACTACACAGGATGCCCGCGCACAGCGCGGTGTCCTCCGCCGACTGCTCCACGATACCCGCCCCACCTGAGAAGCCGCCGCGCGGATACGCTGGCCGCATGGCCGCCGACCCCACCGGAACCCGCTTCAGCCTCCACGCCGCCGACGTCTCCGCGGAGATCACCGAGGTCGGCGCCGCGCTCCGTGCGCTGCGCGTCGGCGAAGTCGATCTCGTGCCCGACTACCCCGACGACGTGCCGACACCCGCGGCATCCGGCATCGTCCTCGTGCCGTGGCCGAACCGCATCCGCGACGGCCGTTGGGAGGACGACGGCGAGCTCCGCCAGCTCGCGATCACCGAGCCGAAGTTCGGCAACGCGTCGCACGGGCTGCTGCGGTTCGCGTCGTACCGGGCCGAACAGCGGACGGATGCCGACCTCACCCTGAGGGCCGACGTGTTCCCGCAGACGGGGTACCCGTACCACCTCGAGAACCGGGTGACCTACGCGCTCGAGGGGCGCGGCCTGCGCGTCACGCACGCGGTCACGAACGTCGGGGACGGCGATGCGCCCGTCGCCGTCGGGACCCACCCCTACTTCCGCATCTCGGACGTCGACACTGCCGACCTGTCGCTGCAGCTCGAGGCGCGGACGTGGTTCCGTCTCGACGAGCAGAACATCCCGGTCGCCGAGGAGCCCGTCGATGACGACCACGACCTGAGCTCACCGCGCCGCGTCGGCGACCTGTCGCTCGACGTCGCGTTCGCCGGGCTCCCCCGGCGGGGTGGCCGTATCGAGGCTCATCTCGTCGCACCCGATTCACGGCGACTGACGGTGTGGGCCGGCGAAGGCTTCGAGTACGTGCAGGTGTTCACGACCGACCGGTTCCCCGGCCACGACGTCGCCGTCGCGATCGAACCGATGACAGCGCCCGCCGACGCGTTCAACTCCGGCAGAAGCCTCCGCCGACTCGCGCCCGGCGAGACGTGGACGCTCGAGTGGGGTGTCGACCTCACCGAGGCCGACTGACCCTCACTCCTCGCGCCGCGACTCTTCCGCGCCCGGCTCCTGAACCACAGGTTCCTCGACGGCAGCGGACTCGTCCATCGGGATCTCGACGTCCGGCGACGCGTCCATCGGGATCTCGACGTCCGGCGACTCCTCGATGACGAGCGCCGTGTCGACGGCCGCCGCACCGGTGACGGCAGCGGATGCCGCATCCCGTCGCGCGCGACGCGTGAGCGGCGCCGGGGTGCCCGCCGACGCACCGGCGACCGCCGGCACCACGTCGCCGCGCTTCGCGGCGCGACGCTCCTTGGCGCCTTCGACGAGGTTGTAGAGCGCCGGCAGCACCAGCAGGGTCAGCACCGTGGACGACACGAGGCCGCCGATCACGACGATCGCGAGCGGCTGCGAGATGAAGCCGCCGTGCCCGGTGATGCCGAGCGCCATCGGCGTGAGCGCGAAGATCGTCGCGAGGGCCGTCATGAGGATCGGCCGCAGACGGCGAGCGCCACCGGCGAGCACCGCCTCCGGCGTCGACAGTCCCTTCTCGCGGTACTGGTTGACGAGGTCGATGAGGACGATCGCGTTCGTCACGACGATGCCGACGAGCATCAGCACGCCGATGAGCGAGGCCACCCCGAGCGGCACGCCCGAGGCGATCTGCAGCAGAATCGCGCCGGTCGCCGCGAACGGAACTGACACGAGCAGCAGGATCGGCTGGCGCAGCGACTTGAAGGTCGCGACCATCACGATGTAGACGATCAGGATGGCGGCGAGGATCGCGAGCCCCAGCTGCGCGAAGGCATCCTGCTGCTGCGTGACGACACCGCCGACCTCCGCGTCCGCTCCCTGGGGGAGGTCCGCATCGGCGAGCGCCGCGGTCACGGTCGTGTTGGCGGCGTTGAGGTCGTCGCTCGACGGCGTGACCGTGACCGTCGCCGTCCGCTGACCGCGCTCGCTCGTGATCGAGGACGGGCCTTCGGACTGCGCCACGGTCGCGACCTCGTCGAGCCGGATCGGACCCGACGCGCTGGCGATCTCGAGCGCCCGCAGTTGCGCGATGGTCTTCGGGATCTCGGACGCCTGCAGGTAGACGGTGAGAGTGGAATCGTCGATCTCGACGGTGCCGATCTGACGGGGCTGCATCGTGTTCGCGACGAGACCGCCGACCGCGACCTCGGAGAGCCCGAGTTCCGCGGCCTTGTCACGGTCGACGGCGACCGAGACGAAGGGGAGGGATGCCGACAGGTTCGAGTCGACCTGGTCGACGCCGTCGGCGTCCTTCAGCTGGGCGACCACCTTGTCGGTCGCGTCGCGGAGGACCCCGGCGTCGGGCGCCGTGATGTCGACCTCGATGTCGCTCGAGCCGAAGCCGCCCTGTGCAGCGGCGACGGTGACGTCACCGGCATCCTCCAGGTCGGCGACGGCCTTCTGCACATCGGTGCGGATCTGCTCCTGATCGGCGTCGGGGTCGGTGGTGATCGAGTAGGTGATACCCGTGCCACCGCCCGAGAAGGCGTCGCGGAGCGCGGAACCAGAGGAGCCGATGGAGGTCTGGACGGTGTCGACGCCGTCGACGTCGAGGAGCACCGCTTCGACGCGCTTCGCGGCGGCGTCCTGACTGCTGAGGCTCGCCGTCGCGCCGATGTTCTGGGTCACGGTGAACGTGTTCTGGCCCGAATCGCCCAGGAAGTTGACCTTCATGAGCGGCACGGCGAGGATCGTGCCGCCGAGCACGAGGACGGCGAGCAGCAGGGTGACGACGGAGTGGCGGAGCGTCCAGCGCAGCACGGGCAGGTAGGACTTCTGCAGCCGGCTCGGCGGGGCGGTCGGGTCCTCGGGGTCGATGGCCCGGCCCGCGGCATCCAGAACCGGCTTGCCCGGCCGCAGGAACCAGTACGCGAGCACCGGGACGATCGTGAGCGCGACGAACAGCGAGGCGAGCATCGCGATGGTGACGGTCAGGGCGAACGGACGGAAGAGCTCGCCCGTGAGGTCGCCGACGAAGGCGATGGGGAGGAAGACGGCGACGGTCGTGAGGGTGGATGCCGTGATCGCCGCCGCGACCTCGCGCACCGCCAGGCGGATCGAGGCCAGCTTGTCGGCGTCGCCGACGTAGTGCCGCTTGATGTTCTCGATGACGACGATGGAGTCGTCGACGACGCGGCCGATCGCGATCGTGAGCGCGCCGAGCGTCAGGATGTTGAGCGAGTAGCCGAAGGCCTGGATGCCGATGAACGTGATGAGCACGCTCGTCGGGATCGAGATGGCGGTGACGAGGGTCGACCGCACCGACAGCAGGAAGATCAGGATGACGACGACCGCGAACGCGAGGCCGAGCAGGCCCTCCTGAGCGAGGGCCTCGATCGACTGCTCGATGTAGGGGGCCTGGTCGAACACGACCGTCACGGTCGCGCCGTTGCCGAGGTCGTCCTTGATCTTCGTGAGCGAATCGCGGACGAGGTGCGAGACGTCGACGGTGTTGGCGGCCGGCAGCTTCGTGATCGACACGGTGAGGGCGGGCTTGCCGTCGACGCGCGAGATCGAGGTGACCGGGTCGGTGTCGAGCACGACCGTGGCGACGTCGCCGACCGTGAGTGCGCCGGCGGCGATCTGGTCGGCGTTGGTCGGGACGAGCGGGAGTGCGGCGATGCCGTCGACGGAGTCGAGCTTCGTGCCCGTCTGCACGGTGAGGGTCTGGTCGCCCTCCGAAACCGTGCCGCCGGGGAAGAGCGTGCCGTTCTGGTCGAGCGCGTCGGTGATCGCCGTCTGGGTGTACCCGGCGGCCGCGAGCTTCTCCTGGTCGGGCGTGATCGTGACGCGGGACGTCCGGCCACCGACGATCTGGGCGGCCGCGACCCCGTCGAGGTCCTCGACGTCGGGGATGACCGCGTTCTCCAGGCGGTCCTGGACGGCGGCCTCGTCGTCGTACCCCGTCACGGCGAGCGAGATGACCGGGAGGTCGTCGGTCGAGAAGGCGAGGACGTTGGTGTCGAGGCCGTCCGGCAGCGAATCGATCCGGTTGATCGCCTGAAGGATCTTCTGCTCGGCCGTCGCGAGGTCGGTGCCGTACGCGAAGGATGCCTGGACGATCGACGCGTTCGTCGTGCTCGTCGACGATGTGGACTCGAGGTCGGGAACCGCCTGGATCGCCTGCTCGATGGGCGTCGACACGTCGTTGTTGACGACGTCGGGTGAGGCACCCGGGTAGGTCGTCAGGATCGACAGCTGCGGCAGCTGGATCGGCGGGATCAGCTCCTGCTTGAGGCTCGTGAGAGCGAGGCCTCCGAAGATCGCGGCGACGATCGTGATGAGGGCGATGAGCGCACGGTTCTTGAGGCTCAGGACGGCGAGGTGAGACAACGAAGGCCCATTTCCACAGTGCAGGGGGCGGTGCGGGGATGCGCGCAAGTATCCCACGCGCCGCAGGGCCCGAGGCTGGGAGGGCGTGTCAGGACAGGATGAGCGTCCGGATGGCGGATTCGGGCGACACCGAGGTGTCGAGGAGGATGCCGCGACGGTACCGGTCGAACACGCGCGGGTCGATGTACGAGCTGCGGGCGACCGACGGGGTGTTGCCGAGCGCCTCGGCGGTCACCTTCACCGCGAGCACCTCGGCGCGCGCGAGTTCGCTCTTCTTCGTCGTGGGGCCGATCCGCGCGAGGGCGTCGGCCGCGGTGATCGTCCCGCGGAGCGTCCGGAAGTCCTTCGCCGTGAAGGTTCCGCCGGTCATGGATCGGACGTAGAGATTGACGTCGCGAGGGCTGAGAGCGACGCGCCGCCGCCCGCGCAGATAGGCGAGCAGCGGCGAGGCGGGCCGCCCGCCCACGAGCAGTTCGACGGCCGCTGCGAGGTCGACATCGTCGACCTCCATCTCCTGTCGCTGACCGCTCTTACCGGGGAAGCGGAGGGAGACCACAGTGCCCTCGACGACGGCGTCCCGGCGCAGGAGGGTCGTGAGTCCCCGGCTGCCGTGCTTCACGAGGTAGCGCTCGGCGCCCACGCGCGGCGCGGCGAGGTCGAGAAGCCGGAACGCGGCGGCGAGCACACGCTCCTGATCGATGTCCTGTCGGCGGAGCGATGTCGTCACCCGGCCGCGCGCTCGCGGCAGAGCCTCGGCGAGCTGCAGCGCACGCGCGTACTTGCCCTTGTCCCGACCCGCGGTCCACTGCGGGTGGTAGCGGTACTGCACCCGCCCCGCCTCGTCGACGCCGGTAGCCTGCACGTGGCCGTTCGCGTCGGCGCAGATCCAGACGTCCTGCCAGGCCGGCGGCAGCACGAGGGCGCGGACCCGTTCGGCCTCCTCCTTCGGGAGGGGATTGCCGTCGGCATCCAGGTATCGGAACCCGGTGCCCGAACGCAGTCGGCGGTAGCCGAGGTCGACACCGGGCCGCACCCGCTTCAGGCGAGGCACGTCAGTGCGATCGGAGCATGTCGATGAGGTCGGCCTTGCGCGCCCGGGAATACCCGCTGAGGCCGAGCTCCTTCGCTCGTCCACGAAGGTCGGCCACCGTCCAGTCCTCGTAGTCGCCGGCTGCGCCGCCGCGCTTCCCGACCGCCTTCCGGCCGTCGCGGGCCGCCGCGTTGGAAATGCGGGCGGCCTTCTCCTTCGAGGCACCGTCGGAGCGGAGCTCCTCGTAGAGCTCGGGGTCTTTCAGGCTGTTCGAGCCGCGTCCTGCCGGCATGGTGCATCCGCCTCACGTGTCGATCGCGGGTAAGGATCGCCCGCGTGCGGCCACGTTATGTCACCGCAGGGCCAACCTGTCAAGGGCCTGTGATCACCTGAAAGAACGCTGATAACAATGTCTAGACGCACACCCGCGTCACCCCCGCCCCGGCGGACAACGGAGACAAACAGAGGGAGCCTCCAATGAACCTCGCACTCATCATCATCATCGTGATCGCCATCGTTTTGGCGATCGTGGGTGGCATCACGGAAGGCCTCCAGTTCCTGCTGTGGGTCGCCATCATCGTTGGTGTCATCGCTCTGATCGCATTCTTGCTGCGAGTACTCCGCAAGAACGCCTGATCGTCTGACGCACTCCCCCAGGTGCGTCAGCGGCGCTCTCCCCCAGGAGCGCTTCGAGGCCCCCTCCCGACCACGGTAGAGGGGGCCTCGTCACGTCCGGCATCCGATCACGCGCCGACGTGATGGCGGAGCGCCTCCCTGACGAAGGTCGCACCGGCGGCTCCGCCGTAGTTCTTCGCGAAACGATCGTCCGCCACGTACATGTCGGCGAGCCCGAGGACGTAGCCGCGGACGTCTCCACCCTCGGATGCGGGTGTCCCCGGAACCGCGCGGAGCCACGCGACGTGCCGCGCCGCGAGCTCCTGCGCCTCATCGGAGTCGGGACGGATGCCGCGCTCCGCCGCGCGTGCCCATTCCTGGGCGAGCCGCGCCGTGTCTTCCTGCCACTGCTTCTTCTCGGCGGACGGCATCCCGCGCCACCAGGCGTCTGATCGTGCGTACGCGTCCGCGCCCCAGCGGTCGGTGACCTCCTGTCGGTGGGCGGTGTGATCGAAGCCGTCGAACATCGTCTCGGCCATGGGTTCCTCTCCTCTTCTTCTCGCGTCGAGGGTCGACGCGACGGCGGCGATCTGCCGCTCGATGCGATCCCGCTCGGATTCGAGCAGGTCGAGGTGGGCGCTCAGCGCCTGCTCCTCGGGGACGTCGTCGGCGAGCATCTCGGCGATGCGCGGCAGGCCGAGACCCCACTCGCGCAGCAGCAGGATGCGTTGCAGTCGACGCAGGGCGGCAGCGTCGTAGAACCGGTAGCCGCCCGGGCCAACCCGCGTCGCCGGCAGCAGACCGACGTGGTCGTAGTGACGGAGCGTTCGGCTCGTCGTCCCGGCGAGCCGGGCGAGCTGCTGGATCGACCATTCGCGCGTCATGGAGATCACGCTAAGAGTTGACGCTGCGTCAAGGTCAAGTGCGCACCGTCGCTGACCATCTCGACACTCGAGATATATCGTGTTATCGTCCTTCCAACGCGATATATCTTGATTCGCGCTCATCCGCAGGAGACAACATGACTCTCGAGAAGTGGCTGGTCCAGCCCGGGGAGACCCGCATCATCGACCTCGACGGCATCCGTCGACTCAAAGTGGGACTCGTCGGCGGTCAGATCGACGTCGTCGCCCATGACGAACCGGGCGTCCGCATCGAGGTGCACTCGGTCACGCAGAAGGAACTGCGCATCGAGGCTCAGGACGGCGCGATCGAGATCGACCACGCGCAGCTGCGCTGGGACAACTTCCTCACGTCCTTCCGCAACTTCGGCAGCGGCGGCCCCCAGGCCGAGATCAGCATCGCGGTCCCCCGGGACATCGCCCTCACCCTCGGTGTCGTGAGCGCGAGCGCGCTCGTCGCCGGACTCGCCTCCGACGCGAAGCTGAACACCGTCTCGGGCGACATCATCGTCGACGGTCTCACCGGCGACGTGACGGCGAACTCCGTCTCGGGGGACGTACAGATGCGCGGGCTCACCGGGGCGCTCAACGCCAATGCCGTCTCGGGCGCCGTCACCGCGGTCGGCACGATCCGCACCGCCTTCGCCGATACGGTCAGCGGAGCCGTCCTCATCGACTCCAGCGGCCCCACCCAGAACGTGTCGTTCAACACCGTGAGCGGAGCCGCGACTCTGCGCCTCGACGAGGCCGTGGCCGCGAAGTACACCCTCCGCACCGTCAGCGGAAAGCTCCACGTCGACGGCATCGACCGCTCGCAGAGCGGGATCGGCTCGAACTACACCGGAACCGTCGGCGAGCTCAGCGGCTCGTTCGCCGAGGTGCGCGCCAATACGGTGTCGGGCGACGTCACCGTCATTCGTCGGGTCGCCGCCGCGATCTCCGACGACGCGCCCGTCGCCGAGGAGTACTGACATGCCCCCCGTCTTCTCGCACGGTGATCTGCGCCTCTACCTGCTGAGCCTGCTCGACGAGGCGCCCCGGCACGGCTACGACCTCATGCAGGCGCTGTCGGACCGCACCGGTGGCACCTACACACCGAGCGCCGGCACCGTCTACCCGCGCCTCTCGAAGCTCGAAGAGGAGGGGCTCGTCACGAAGACGGTGGACGGCCGCAAGACCGTCTACGAGATCACGGATGCCGGTCGCGCCGAAGTCTCGGCCCGTTCAGGCGATCTCGCCGGAATCGAAGCGGGTCTCGCCGACAGCGTGCGCCTCATCGCCGACGAGGTGCGTGCCGGTGTCCGCGAGGCCATGCGCAGCCTGCAGGCCGATCTCGCCGCGGCATCCCAGCCCTCGTCCTCCCCGACGCAGCCCGCGGCGGCGGATCCGCGCTCGGCCGCCCGTGAACAGGTGCGCCGCGCCGACGAGCTGCTGGCGGAGTTCCGAGCCGAGCTGCGCGCCGACCTCCGCAGTCATGTCGCGCGGGGCGGCGACCTCGCGGCATCCGTCATCGACGACCTCAAGGTCGCTCTCGACGACGCGGCTGAGGCCGTCCGCCGGGCGACGCGGGGCTGATCAGGCCCCGGGCCAGAGCTCCTCGGGCCAGGACTGCCGGTCGCGCCACGGGTCCTCGTCGTCCTTCACCGGTTCACCGGTGGGGACGACGAGGACCGGTCGGCGCTGACGGTGAGCCAGCCGTGCAGCGACCGATCCGGTGAAGAACTCGCGGATCGAGTCGCCGATCCCGCGCTTGCGGGTGCCCACCACGATCAGTCGCGCCTCGGTGCGGTCGGCGAGATCCTTCATCGTCAACGCCGGGTCCCCGGCGAGCATCTCGAGCTGCCACGCGATGTCGACGCCTTCGAGCGCACGGGCCGCCTCGTCGCGGAGCTGGGACTCGAGCGCCTCGCCGGGGATCGCGTCCAAGTTGATGGGCGCGGTGTGGATGTACCCGTCGGGGTCCTCGTAGGAGACGAATCGGGTGACATCGACGTGGACGACGAGCAGCGACGCCCCGTGCAGCCGGGCGTAGTGGGCGGCCTCGCGCAGCACCCGCGACGGTTGCCGCGGCACGATCCCCACGATGACGGGCCGATGAGGGCGACGGGCGGTCGGCTGCGATGCGGCATCGGACATGGCAGATCACCTTCCTGCTCGCCGCCCGCGAGGGCGGTGGGAACGCTCCGTGGTACCCTGAATGCTACTCTTCCCGGCCTATGCCGGACTGTGACTGCGTCGGGCTGCCGGACCAAGCCCGCACTCGTGAAATGAGGGGGTTACGCATGGGGCGTGGCCGTCAAAAGGCGAAGAACACCAAGATCGCCCGTGAGCTGAAGTACGACACCTACAGCTTGAACATCAACGCGCTCGAGCGGGAGCTCGGCGCGCCTGGTGACGAGCAGTACGAGGACAAGTGGGCCGATCAGTACGCCGATGAGGATGACGAGGACGACGAGTCCGAATCCTCCTCCCCGTCGCTCGAGAAGGCCTGACCTCCCCGGTCGTACTCACCACGATCCGTGGCGCTGTTCCCACTCCTGTTCGACCGTCTTCCGTCGCGCGATCACGACGCCGGCCGGGAGTGCGAGCAGCGAGATCACGATGAGGATGACGAGGGGCGCCGTCCATGACCCGCTCGCGTCGTGCAGCAGCCCGATGCTCAGCGGGATGAACATCGTCACGCCGTAGCCGAGGCTCTGCGCGAATGCGCTGAGCGCGACGGTCGCATCGTGCGTGCGCGTGCGAAGACCCACCGAGGTCAGCACCAGCGGGAACAGCAGCGGCAGCGTGCCCAGCAGCGACACCCACAACCAGGGGGCGGATGCCGGGGCCACCAGCAGCCCGCCCGCGCCGAGCACCCCGCACGCCGACGCGATGACGAACAGCGGCAGCACGATGTCGCGGCGTGCGACGAGCGCCGGCACGACGAGCGAGGCCGGCAGACCGATCAGTGCGAACAGCGACAGCAGGACGCCGGCGACCTGCGGGGTGACCCCCGCCGTGTCGACGAGGATCTTGGGCAGCCACGCGAAGGACGTGTAGGCGACAGCGCTCGATGCGAAGAACGTGGTGGCGAGCGCCCACGCGGTGGGGAGACGCCACATCCTCCCGAAGACACGGGTGCTGACCGGCGCGAGGTCGACGTCGGCGGCCGCCGCGAGCCGCCGGGCCTGCAGTGCCAGCACGATCCACGGCGCCAGGCCGGCGAGGGCGAAGACGGCCCAGAGCCCGAGCGAGACGCGCCAGCCCGCGGCATCCGCGATGGGCACCGCGATCAGCGGGGGCAGGAAGGTCGAGAGAGCCATGGTCGTCGTGTAGACGGTCGTGAGCAGGCCGATGCGGTCGGCGAAGTACTTCTTCACGAGCGCGGGCACGAGGACGTTGCCGACACCGACGCCGGCGAAGATCAGGGCCGACCCGAGGAGCAGCCCCGACGCGTCGATCGCTGCGGCCCGGGCGACGAGCCCGAGTCCGACGACCCCGAGCGCGACGAGGGTCGTGCGCTCCAAGCCGAAACGGCGCTCGAACCCCGAGGCGAGCAGACCGAACACCGCGAAGCAGAGCGGCGGCACGGTGCCGATGAGACCGAGGACGGCGGCGGGAAGGTCGAAGTCCTCGCCGATCGCATCGAACAGGGGCGACAGCGACGCGACCGCCGACCGTAGCGAGAACGCGAGCAGGACGATGCCGACGAGGGCGAGGATCCGACCCCGTCGCACGGCGATGAGATCGGAGGACGTCACCGATTCAGCCTAGGCGGCTCAGGACTCCTGCGTGCCCTCGACCCAGGCGAGGTACTCGTCACTCACGGTTCCCGTGACGTACCGACCGTCGAAGCAGCTCATGTCGAGGTCTTCGACGTCAGGCGCGCCCTCGAGGATCGCCGCCTTGAGGTCGTCGATCTCCTGGTAGACGAGGTAGTCGCAGCCGAGTTCCTCGGCGATCTCGGGGATCGTCCGGTTGTAGGCGACGAGTTCGTGACGCGACGGCATGTTGATGCCGTAGACGTGGGGGAAGCGGATGGGCGGCGCGGCGGAGGCGAACGTCACCGACTTGGCCCCGGCATCCCGAGCCATCTGGATGATCTCCTTCGAGGTCGTGCCGCGCACGATCGAATCGTCGATGAGGAGGACGTTCTTGCCCTTGAACTCGGTCGACATCGCATTGAGCTTCTGGCGCACGCTCTTCTTGCGAATCGCCTGCCCCGGCATGATGAACGTCCGGCCGATGTAGCGGTTCTTGTAGAAGCCCTCGCGGTACTCGATGCCGAGCTTGCGCGCGACCTGCATCGCGGCGGGACGAGACGAGTCGGGGATCGGCATGACGACGTCGATCGACCCCTCGGGGGTGTACTTCGCGATCGTGTCGGCGAGACGCTCGCCCATGCGCAGGCGCGCCTCGTAGACCGAGATGCCGTTCATGACCGAGTCGGGACGCGCGAGGTAGACGTACTCGAACGAGCACGGCACGAGCTGAGGGCTCGGCGCGACCTGCTGCGTGAACAGGTTTCCCTCGAGGTCGATGAACACGGCCTCGCCCGGCTCGACGTCGCGGACGACCTCGAAGCCGGCGTTCTCGAGGACGAGCGACTCGGAGGCGACCGTCCACTCGTACCGGCCGCTCTCGGCCTTCCGGGTGCCGAGGATCAGGGGGCGGATGCCGAAGGGATCACGGAAGGACAGCAGCCCGTAGCCGGCGATGAGGGCGATCGCGGCGTACGAGCCCTCGACGCGCTGGTGGACGCGCGTGACGGCCTCGAAGATCTGCTCGTGGTCGAGCTCGAGGCCCGAGATGACCTGCTGCAGCTCGTTCGCGAGGACGTTCACGAGCAGCTCGGTGTCGGAGCTCGTGTTGAGGTGACGACGGTCGGTGCGGAAGAGCTCCTCGGTGAGCTCGCGCGTGTTCGTCAGGTTGCCGTTGTGGACGAGGACGATGCCGTACGGGGCGTTGACGTAGAACGGCTGCGCCTCCTCCTCGTTCGAGGCGGTGCCCTTCGTCGCGTAGCGGACATGGCCGAGGCCGATCGTGCCGAGCAGCGAGCGCATGTCGCGGGTGCGGAACGCCTCGCGGACCATGCCGCGGTTCTTCGCGATGTGGAAGATGCCGCTGGCCTCGGCGGTCGCGATGCCGGTCGAATCCTGCCCGCGGTGCTGCAGCAGCAGCAGGGCGTCGTAGACCTCTTGGTTGGCGGGTCCCTGAGCGACGACGCCGACGATTCCGCACATAGGTGTAGCTCAGTCCGTTTCTGCGTAGGAGCCGACCAGGCGCACTGCGCCCCCGTCGACGCCCTTCGCGCCCTGCTCGTAGTCGCCGGCGGGCAGCGTCGTGTCCGACACCGTCCCGACCTGCCAGGTGTGGATGCCCTCTGCAGAGAGGGTGGATGCCGCGGCTTCGGCGGTCTCGGCGGAGACGACTGCGAGGAAGCCGACGCCGAGGTTCCAGGTGCCCTCGGTCTGCTCGAGTGTCAGCCCGCCGATGTCGGCGAGGACGCGGAACACGGGTGACGGCGACCAGGTGGAGCGGTCGACGTCGACCCAGGTGCCGACCGGCAGCACGCGCGCGAGGTTGGCGGCGATGCCGCCGCCGGTCACGTGGCTGAGCGAGTGGATCGCCCCCGGGTGCGCGTCGATCGCGCGCAGCAGCGGCGACGTGTAGAGGCGCGTCGGCTCGAGGAGCTCCTCGCCCCACGTCCGGCCGAAGTCGGCGGCGTTGTCGCCGTAGCCGATGCCGGCGTTCGCGATGATGTGGCGGATGAGCGAGTAGCCGTTCGAGTGCGGGCCGCTCGAGGCGAGGGCCAGCACGACGTCGCCCGAACGCACGCGGTCGGCACCGAGGACGGCATCCGCTTCGACGACACCCGTCGCCGCGCCCGCGACGTCGTAGTCGTTGATGCCGAGGAGTCCGGGGTGCTCGGCGGTTTCGCCGCCCACGAGCGCGGTGCCGGTCGCCGTGCAGCCGTCGGCGATGCCGCGCACGATGTCGGCGATGCGCTCGGGGAACACCTTGCCCGTCGCGATGTAGTCCGTCATGAACAGCGGCTTCGCCCCGACCACGACGATGTCGTCGACGACCATGCCGACCAGGTCCTGGCCGATCGTGTCGTGCTTGTCGATCGCCTGCGCGATGGCGACCTTCGTGCCGACGCCGTCGGTCGAGGTCGCAAGCAGCGGCTTGGCGTAGCCGAGCAGAGCGGATGCGTCGAAGAGGCCGGCGAAGCCGCCCACACCCCCGAGGACCTCAGGGCCGTGGGTTCGACGGACGGCCGATTTCATCAACTCGACGGCGAGGTCTCCCGCCGCGGTGTCGACGCCGGCAGCGGAATAGGGATTGGTGGGGGTGGAGGCCACCCGCACAGCCTACCGGCCACCGGACAGGGTGATCCGCCATCGTCGCCACGGGACGCCGACCACAGGGGAGCCATAGGATGTCGCCATGAGCGGGGCTGAACGGCCCGAGTGGGTCGTACGGGAGGACGCGAGCGCGACGGTGATCGTCGCGCTGTTCGTGCGCCAGGCGCTCGGCATCCGCGCTCCCGAAGAGCTGCCGCACCTGCGGGGCGCTCCCGCCGCGCAGCCCGTCGACGACGATGACGCGGCGGTGCTGCAGCGGCAATGGCTCGCGTACTGGGCGATGTCGGTCGAGCCGCAGGCGCATCCCTCCCCCGTCCCGCTCGACCTGGTCGACGGGTTCGAGACGCTCGCCGTGCTGCCCGTCGAGGGGTTCGACGAGCTGCGGACGGCCATGGCTCCGCTGGCGGGGGACGCCGTCGCCTACGCGAACTGGGCGAGCGAGCGATACGCCGCGCAGGCCCGGTCGGGGTCGGCCAGCAGCTACCGCGCCTATGCGAGCGCGATCGCCGAGCACGAGCGCCGCGTCGGGCGGCGCGCGCACTCTTTCGAGCTCAACGTGCAGGTGCTCCCGCTGACGCAGCGGGGCGTGTGGTGGATCGGGTCCCTCACGATCGCGGTCACCGACGGCCTGCGCGGCGACGTCGCGGCCTTCGACCCGGCGATCCAGCCGATCATCGCCGAACTCGCCTGATCAGTCGGTCTCTTCGACGCGTTCCCGCTCGATGCGCACCGTCCGGTGTCGACGCGCCAGGACGCGGTCGAACGCCAGGGCGATGACTCCGCCGAGCGCGACTCCGGCGGGCACGCAGCCGAGCAGGAGGAAGCCGAACACCTGACTCTGCGAGTAGGTCGCGCCCGTGCTCTCGCTGATCTGACCGTCACCGAAGGCGAAGGTCAGGATGAGGGCGACGAGGATGCCGAGGGCAGCGCCGACGCCGAAGAAGGCGGCGAACTTGGGACTCCGACGCAGCTCGGCGGACTCGACGTGCGATTCGGAATGCTCGGCCATGCTCCCATTGTCCACCCGCGCCTCAGGGAAGCGGGTCGACGACCGGCTCGGGCTGCGCCGAGCGGGCGCTGTTGCGCTTGCGCCGCTGCACCGACCCGACGGCCAGCAGGGCGGCGAGAAGGGCCGCGATCCCCACGACGACGACCGGGACCAGGATGCCGGTGCCCCCGGCATCCGCTTCGTCACCGGCCGGCGCCGCGGCGGGCTCGGCGGTCGTGCAGGTCGCGACGACGGTCAGGTCGAACGTGCCGGCGGCTCCCGACCAGAGGACATCGCGGCCCTCGGCGGTCAGCTCGGTCGCCGCGCCCACGCCGTCGAGGTTGACGATGTCGCCCGACTCCGAGACCGCGGCGGCCCGCAGATCGACCGTCGCCAGCGGAGCCTGCGGCATCTGGTCGGCGCCCTCGGGTTGCACGTCGAAGAGGAGGGCTCCCTTGCCGCCGTCGATGACGAGGGTCGGCGCAGAGAGTGTCGTCTTCACGCCGGCTGCACTCGTGTACGCGAGCGTGCCGTCGAAGCTGGCACTGCCCGACGGAGCCACCGGCTCCAACACGCCCGTGCCCTGGTCGAAGGTGAGGGTCCCGTCAGCGGCGGCGAGCGACCCGCTCGCCTGCACGTCGGAGCCACCGGCATCCCACACCGCCGTCGCCTGCGAGACGGTGCACGTGCGGGGCGCGGCCTGGGCGGGGAGCGCGGTGACGGGGAGGAGAGCGGCCGCCAGTGCGATCACGAGGATCGCCGATCGCGCGTCCACCCCGAGGTGTCGTGCCTGCATGCGGTTCCTCTCCGCAGGCGATCGTACCGGCGGACGGATGCCGCGCGTCAGGGACGGAGCGGCAGGAGCCCGTCGAGGTTGGCGCGCACGCCCGACGCGCGGACGGAGCCGGCCGTGACGGCGTCGGCCCAGGCGGTCTGGCCGGTGGCGAGCGCGATCCAGGTCGCGGCATCCGTCTCGATCACGTTCGGAGGGGTACCGCGCGTGTGGCGCGGTCCCTCGACCACCTGCACGGCGCCGAAGGGAGGGACGCGCACTTCGACCGAGTTGCCGGGCGCCTTCTCGACGAGCAGCTGCAGCAGATAGCGGACGGCGGTGGCGAGGTCGGTGCGCGCCGCCCCGCCGGCGGCGACGGCGGCGAGCGCGTCGCGCCCGTCTCCGGTGGTGATGGTGCGGGCCATGGATGTCACCGTAACGCGCGGGCGGCGCTCGGTAGTCTGGCGGGGTGAAGATCCTGGTCCTCGGCTCGGGCGCGCGCGAGCACGCCATCATCCTCGCTCTGGTCGCCGAAGGCGCCGGGCACGAGATCTTCGCGGCCCCCGGCAACGCCGGCATCGCCGCCGACGCGACTCTCGTCGGGAACCTCGACCAGAACGACCCCGCCGCCGTCACCGCCTTCGCCAACGAGGAGCACATCGACCTCGTCGTGATCGGCCCCGAAGCGCCCCTCGTCGCGGGCGTCGCCGATGCACTGCGCGAGCGCGGCATCCCCGTCTTCGGACCTGGCAAGGCTGCCGCGCAGATGGAGGGGTCGAAGGCGTTCGCGAAGCGGATCATGGATGCCGCCGGTGTCCCGACCGGACGCGCGGCGCGCGCGCAGACCCGCGACGAGGTCGCCGCCGCGATCGACGAGTACGGCGCCCCCTACGTCGTGAAGGCCGACGGACTCGCTGCCGGCAAGGGCGTCATCGTCACGTCCGACCGCGAGGCGGCCCTCGCCCACGCCGACACGTACCTGCCGAGCGGCCCCGTGCTCGTCGAGGAGTTCCTCGCCGGTCCCGAGGTTTCGCTCTTCTTCCTGAGCGACGGTGACACCGTCCGCGCGCTCAGTCCCGCGCAGGACTTCAAGCGCGCGCTCGACGGCGATGAGGGCCCCAACACGGGCGGCATGGGTGCGTACTCGCCCCTCCCCTGGCTGGCCGACCGCTTCGGCAGCGAAGAGGCGTTCGTCGCGCAGGTCACCGCCGAGGTCGCCGAACCCGTCATCCGTCAGCTGGATGCCGAGGGCACCCCGTTCATCGGACTGCTCTACGCCGGGCTCATCCTGACCGACGCCGGCGTGAAGGTCATCGAGTTCAACGCGCGCTTCGGCGACCCCGAGACCCAGGTCGTCCTCCCCCGGCTGACGACCCCGCTGTCGCGGCTGCTGCTCGCCGCCGCGAGCGGCACGCTCGAGTCGGAGCCCGCTCCCGAGTTCTCAGCCGAGGCAGCCGTCACCGTCGTGCTGGCCAGCGAGGGATACCCCGAGCAGCCGATCACGGGTCGCCCCCTCACGGGAACGGATGCCGCGGCATCCGTCGACGGCGTCCACCTCGCCCACGCGGCGACGAAGAGCGCCGACGGCGGACTCGTCGCGACCGGCGGCCGCGTCCTGAACGTCGTGGCCGTCGGCACGGACCTCGCCGATGCGCGCGGCCGGGCGTACGCCGCCCTCGAGCAGATCTCGCTCGAGGGGGCGCACTACCGCCGCGACATCGCGCTCAGCGCCTCGAACTAGGCGAACCTCAGCGCTTCGCGAGGTGCGCCGGGCGGCGCAGGAACAGCACCAGCACGACGCCCACCGCGATGACGGCGGCCGGCAGCAGCATGGCCTGACCCATGGCGGTCGAGAATCCCTCGGCGACGGCGGGCGGCATCCCGCCACCGCCTCCGAAGTCGCCGCCGGCAGCGTCTCCGGCACCGGGCAGGTTCGCCTCGAGGCGCGCCTGCATGACGGCGGCGATCGCGGCGGAGCCGATGACCGAACCGATCGTGCGCGTCGTGTTGTAGATGCCCGAACCGGCGCCCGCCTGCTTCGGCGGGAGGTTGCGGGTCGCGGTCGTCGCCAGCGGACCCCACATGCCGGCGTTCGCGACGCCGATGATGGCCGAGGGGATGAGCAGCAGCAGGACGGGCGCCTCGGTGTTCATGAGGAGCACGTACCCGATGAGACCGATCACCATGAGCGACAGGCCGGGAACGAGCAGCACGCGCGGGTCGACGCGATCGAGGATGCGACCCGCGAAGGGTGCGAGCACACCCGACAGCACCGCCATCGGGATGAGCAGCAGCGCCGACTCGGTCGGGGTGAGACCGCGCGCGAGCTGCGTGAAGAACGCCATCGGCAGCGCCATGCTCGTGACGGTGAAACCGACGGCGGCGATCGCGAGGTTCGAGATCGCGAAGTTCCGGTCGCGGAACAGTTCGAGCGGCACGAGGGGTTCGCTCTTGGTGCGCGCCTGCGTCCACACGAAGACCGCGAGCACGGCGACGCCGGCGACGATCATGACCCAGACCCATGCGGCCCACTCGTAGTGCTGACCCTCCTGCAGCCCGAAGACGATGAGGAACAGGGCGACCGCGCTCAGGACCACGCCGAGGACGTCGAAGCGGTGCGGATGCGTCTCGAGCTGCGGGACGAGCCGCACGGCGAGGACGAAGGCGATGATGCCGACCGGGATGTTGACGAAGAAGATCCATTCCCAGCCGAAGCCGTCGACGAGCAGCCCGCCCGCGAGCGGTCCGACGAGGGTGGCGACACCGGCGGTCGCACCCCAGAGGCCCATGGCCGCTCCGCGCCGCTCGGCGGGGAAGGTGCGGGTGATGACGGCCATCGTCTGCGGCGTCATGAGCGCGGCGCCGAGGCCCTGCGCGGCGCGCGCGAGGATCAGCATCTCGAGCGAACCCGACAGGCCGCAGGCGAGCGAGGCGAGCGTGAAGATCGCGAGCCCGATGAGGTAGATGTTCTTCGGCCCGAACCGATCGCCGAGGCGTCCGGTGACCAGCAGCGGCACGGCGTATGTCAGGAGGTAGGCGGACGTGACCCACACGACGTTGTCGAGGTTGCTCGTCGACGGGTCGAGGGCCGCCTTGATGGCGGGGTTCGCGACCGAGACGATCGTGGTGTCGACGAGGATCATGAAGAACCCGAGGACGAGCGCCCAGAGGGCGGGCCACGGATTCGATGGGGCGGGGGGTGCGCCCGGCGTGCGGACGGTGGTCGTGCTCTCGCTCATGTGCGTGCGGATTCTCTCTGTGCCAGATAGCGGTCGGTGACGGGGATGTCGACGACACCCCAGACGGTGTCGGGACGACGGATGAACTCGACCGCTTCGTCGAGCCAGGCGATGTCGGCGGCGAGCAGGGCGGCCTGCCGGTGGACTTCGATGAGGAACTGGGGGTGGGACCCGTGCGCGATCGCGGACTCCCGGGCGTTCTCGTGAGCGTCGAAGGATGCCGCGAGCCGCCCGCGTCGCTCCGCCAGCAGCGCGATCACCTCGTCCCGGCCGAGGTTGTGCGCCTCGGTGAGCGCGATCCGGAACCGCTCGGGGTCGTCGATCGAGACCAGCTCGCGACGGATCCAGACGAGGAGCGCGGTGTCACCGGCATCCGTCAACGTGTACGTCGTGCGTTCGGGCCGGTTGCCGGCGCGGTCGCTGCCGACCTCGGCGATGTGGCCCTGCCGCTCGAGGCGGGCGACCGTGTGGTAGATCGTGCCGTGCGTCAGGGCGATCATGCGATCGGCTCGGCGCTCGCGCAGCAGGCGCACCATCTCGTAGGTGTGCATGTCGTCCTCGTGCAGCATCGCGAGGAGCATGATCGCGGTGGGGGTGAGCCGCGAGACGGCATCCGTCATGGGGCTCCCTCCGAGCGATTAGTCCATGTGGACTATACGCCTGTTCGGGACCACGCTGCAGTCGTCAGTCGGCCACGTGCAGGATGGCCCAGGCCCGATCCACGCCGTCGGTGATCGCCGTGATCTGGATGCCGACCATCCGATCGACGGTGATGCCCGTCAGACGCCCCGGGGCACCGCACCCCTGCGTGATGTTGACTGGCCCCTTGATCGTCACGGGCGGCTCGTCCTCGCCCGCCGCGGGACTCAGCGAGAGGGTGATGGTCGCGTCCCGCGGGATGCAATCGAACTCGAGGGTGTACTCCTGGCCGCGCACGGCGCTGGCCGCGACGTTCAGGGCCGTCTCAGGCTCGACGCCGACCGCATCGCCGTTGAACACGAGGCGACTCGCCTCGAGCGGGCTCTCGACGGGGACCCCGTACGAAGGATCCGCCGGCACCTCGGCCTCCGGGGACGCAGACGGGGACGGAGTCGAGGACGGCGACGGCGCGGACGACACCGGCATCGACCGACTCGGCGAGGGCGCCGCGTCGTCCACCCCCGTCGTGGAGATGCAGCCGCTCAGACCGAGCGACAGCGCGAGGGCGGTCAGGGCGAGGAGCGGGCGGCGCATGACGACAGGGTACGCACGGGCGCGCGCCGCCCGCGATAATGGCCGGGTGACGGATGCCGCGACTGCCCTGCCCGGATGGACCCACGTGTACTCGGGCAAGGTCCGGGACCTCTACCGCCCCGCCGACGGCTCGGACGGACGGATGCTGGTGGTCGCCAGTGACCGCGTCAGCGCGTTCGACCAGGTGCTCGACCCCGGCATCCCGGGTAAGGGCGAGCTCCTCACGCGCCTGAGCCTGTGGTGGTTCGCGCAGCTCGCGGGCGGTGACGGCGGCCGGCCGATCCCGAATCACCTGATCGAGGGCGTCGAGTCGCCCGCCGAGGTCGCCGGCCGCGCCATGGTGGTCCGCGAACTCGACATGCAGCCGATCGAGTGCGTCGTGCGCGGGTACCTCACCGGGTCGGGGTGGGCCGAGTATCAGGCCGACGGCACCGTCTGCGGCATCCCGCTCCCTTCGGGCCTGCACAACGGGGATCGCCTGCCCGAGCCGATCTACACCCCCGCGTACAAGGCACCGCTCGGCGAGCACGACGAGAACATCTCGTTCGAGCGCAGCGTCGAGCTCGTCGGCGAGGCCCGCGCGGCCGCGCTGCGCGACGCGTCGCTCGAGATCTACCGCCGCGCCGCCGCCCTCGCCGAGGCGAAGGGACTGATCCTCGCCGACACGAAGTTCGAGTTCGGGTACGACGCCGACGGCGTCCTCACCCTCGCCGACGAGGTCCTCACGAGTGACTCGTCGCGGTACTGGGATGGCGAGACCTGGCGCACCGGCTCGACGCCGGCCGAACGCATGGCGAGCTTCGACAAGCAGATCGTCCGCGACTGGCTCGCGGCGAACTGGGACAAGCAGGGAACGCCTCCTGCCGTGCCGGCCGACGTCGTCGAGCAGACCGCGGCCAAGTATCGCGAACTCCTGGGACGCCTCACGTCCTGACAGCGTCGCTGCCGCACGTACAGCCTGCTCCCAGGTAGCCTGACCCCAGGCATCCCCCACCATCTGAGGAGCACGCGCATGCCCATCTGGACCCTTCACGGCGACGGACGCCGCGTCGCCCCCGGAGCCGTCGTCACCCCGAGCGAGCGTCTCGGCTGGGGCAGCACGATCGCGATCGGCGCACAGCACGTCGTGGCCATGTTCGGCGCGACATTCCTGGTGCCGCTGCTGACCGGGTTCCCCGTCAGCACGACGCTGCTGTTCTCGGGACTCGGCACGCTCCTGTTCCTGCTCCTCACGCGCAACAAGCTGCCCAGCTACCTCGGCTCGTCGTTCGCGTTCATCGCGCCGATCACCGCCTTCGGCCCGGGCCAGGGCAAGCCGCTCGACAGCCCGGAGCAGATCGGCCAGGCGCTCGTCGGCGTGTTCGTCGCCGGCATCCTGCTCGCCGGCATCGGCTTCCTCGTGCAGGCGACGGGAACGCGGTGGCTCGAGAAGCTCATGCCGCCCGTCGTGTCGGGCGCGATCGTCGCCCTCATCGGTCTCAACCTCGCGCCGGCCGCGTGGAACAACTTCAAGACCGACGCCGTGCTCGCGACCATCACCCTGGTCGCGTGCATCCTGTTCGCGGTGCTGTTCCGCGGCATCCTCGGACGCGTCTCGATCTTCCTCGGCGTCGTCGTCGGCTACATCGCCGCGCTCATCATGGGCAAGGTCGACTTCTCAGGCGTCAACGACCTGATCGACCAAGGCCAGTGGATCGGCCTTCCGACCTTCCACCTGCCCTCCTTCGGCGATCCGGTCGCGTGGGGCCTCCTGCCGATGTTCCTGCCCGTCGTCCTCGTCCTCGTGGCCGAGAACGTCGGCCACGTGCGCGGCGTCGCGACCATGACCGGCGACCCCACGGTCAACAAGCGGACCGGCCGCGCCCTTCTCGCCGACGGCCTTGCGACGACCCTCGCCGGCGCGTTCGGCGGCTCGGGCACGACCACCTACGGCGAGAACATCGGCGTCATGGCCGCGACCCGCATCTACTCGACGGCGGCGTACTGGGTGGCCGGCATCATCGCCGTGCTGCTGTCGTTCTCGCCCGTCGTCGGTGCTGTGCTCTTCACGATCCCGAGCGGCGTGATCGGCGGCGTCACGACGGCGCTCTACGGCCTCATCGGCGTCATCGGCATCAAGATCTGGGTCGACAACCAGGTCGACTTCTCGCGCCCCGTGAACCAGTACACGGTCGCGGTCGCCTTCGTCATCGCGATCGCGAACTTCACGATGGACCTCGGTCAGCTGCAGTTCGGCGGTATCGTCCTCGGTACCGTGGCAGCGCTCGTGATCTATCACGCCGGCAATGCGATCGCCCGGGCCCGCAAGACCGGAGCGGATGACGGCGGTCCCATCGTCCCGATCGGACAGCTCGGCGGCGATCCGGACTGACGGGAACAACGTCGGGCGCGGCCGCGTTGCATATTCACATGAATACGTCCGCGCTCGACCGGCTCGCCCCCACCACCTCGATGGGCGCGGTCACCTTGCTCGTCGGCGACCTCGACGGGATGACGCGGTACTACCGTGACGTCGTCACGCTCGCGGTGCTCGACGCGGCGGGCGACACCGTCACGCTGGGCCGCGCCGGGCGCCCGATCGTCGTCCTCCGTCACGAGCCGTCGCTCCGCCACGCACCCGCCGGCGCCGCGGGCCTGTTCCACACCGCGATCCTCTTCGAATCGCAGACGGCGCTGGCCGCCGCGCTGTTCTCGCTCGCGCAGCACGCTCCGCAGTCGTTCACCGGTAGCGCCGACCACCTCGTGAGCCAGGCGTTCTACGCCACCGACCCCGAGGGCAACGGCATCGAGCTCTACTGGGACCGCGAACGCACCGCCTGGTCGTGGACCCACGGCCAGGTCGAGATGGACACCCTCTACCTCGACCCCAACGCGTTCCTCCGTGAACACCTGACGAATGCCGCGGCCCAGGGCGCGAGCGCCGATGATGCGGCATCCGTCGGTCACGTCCACCTCTCGGTCGGTGACGTGCGGACCGCGCGAGAGTTCTACGTCGACGCGCTCGGTTTCGACGTGACGGCCGAGCTCGGCGGCTCAGCGCTCTTCGTGAGCGCGGGCGGCTACCACCACCACATGGCGATGAACGTCTGGAACTCCCGCGGCGCCGGGCCGAGGATGCCCGCCCTCGGTCTCGGCCGGGTCGACCTGGCCCTGCCCGATCAGGACAGCCTCGGTGAGCTCGGCGAGCGCTTGAGCCACCACGGCGTGCAGATCGCCGACGACGGACGCACGGTGTCGTTCACCGACCCGTGGCGCAACGTCCTCCACGCCGCCGTCCGGTAAACCGACGCACCAGCCCGCGCGCGCGGCGCAGGAACCCTCAGGCGGACTCGCGCACCACGAGCTGCGTCTCGAGCAGCGTCTCGCGCGGCGGGAGACCGCCCGCCAACAAGGTCAGCAGCACGTCCGCCATGACCTCGCCCTGCTGGAGCGACGGCTGCCGCACCGTCGTCAGGGTCGGTGAGACCGACGTGGCGACCGGCGAATCGTCGTACCCGACGATCGCAACGTCCTCGGGAACGCGGAGTCCCGCACGAGCGAGCTCGACGAGGATCCCCCGCGCCATGAGATCGCTCGCCGCGAAGAGGCCGTCGAACGCCGCACCGGAGTCGAGGATCCGCCGGACGGCCGCAGCCCCCGCCGCGGCGGTGAAGTCGCCGTCCTCGACCGCGACGGGCGCGAGGCCCGCGGCATCCAGCGCTTCGAGGAAGCCCGTCAGACGGTCGATGCCGCCGGGCATCGTCGTGGGGCCGGTGATCGTCGCGAGGCGGGTGCGGCCTTGGTCGAGCAGGTGCTGCGTCGCGAGCCGGCCACCCTCGACATTGTCGACGTCGACGTAGTAGTCCCGCTCACGCTCACGCACGGGTCGGCCGCCGTAGACGACGGGCACGGCCGCGGCGATCCGGTCGATGAAGGCGTCGCTCGTGTGGTGCGAGACGATGATCGCGCCGTCGACGGCGCCGCTGCGGAGGTACTCCGTCGCCTTGTCGTTCGGATCATCGCTCGCGATGATCAGGTTGAGGACGTAGTCCGACTTCGAGACGCGCTTGTTGATGCCGGTCACGATGGCCGCGAAGAACGGGTCCCCGAAGAACCGGGTCGTGTCCTCGGGGACGACGAGGGCGATCGCCATCGTCGCGCGGCTCGCCAGCGACCGCGCCGCGCGGTTGGGCACGTAGTTGAGCTCGTCGATCGCACGGCGGACGGCCTCGAGCGCGGCGGGGCTGACGGCCGTCGACCCGTTGACGACGCGCGAGACGGTGGACCGGGAGACCCCCGCTGCCGCGGCGACTTCTTCGATCGTCACCGGAGAGTGAAGGGTATCGGGCACGGCCACCTCGGAGAGTGCTGTCATTCGATCGCTCGGGCAGCGATGACCCGACGATACTCCAGAGCACTGTCCTTGAACGTCCGCTCCTGCGTGGCGTAGTCGACCCGGATCAGCCCGAACCTCTTGTCGTACCCCCACGCCCACTCGAAGTTGTCCATGAGTGACCAGTAGAAGTAGCCGCGCACGTCGACACCGGCGTCGGCGGCGTCGAGGATCGCCGCGAGGTGGCCGCGCAGGAACTCGACGCGGTCCGCGTCGTGCACCCGGACCTCGCCGCCCTCGACGACCCTCTCGTCGTCGTAGGCCGCGCCGTTCTCGGTCACGAACAGGGCGGTACCGGCATCCTTCGCGTACTCGTCCCACACCCGCTCGAGCAGCACCGTGAGCCCGGCGGGTTGCACCTCCCAGTGCATCGCCGTGCGAGGGAGTCCGCGCTCGTACCAGTGGATGCCGTCGCCCGCCGGCCACGGCGAACCCACCACGCGGTCGGTCGGCGCATCGCCCGGCAACGGCGGGTCGGCCGGGGCGGTGCCGCCGACGAACTCGCCGTGGTAGTAGTTGACGCCCAGCACGTCGAGTGGCCGCGAGATCGTCTCGAGGTCGCCGTGATGGACGGATGCCTCGAACCGCGCGACGGCCTCGGGATCGACGGCGCGGATGTCCTCGACGATGTCGGCCGGGTAGCTCCCGCGGAAGATCGGATCGAGGAACCAACGGTTGAACTGGCCGTCGATCCGGCGTGCGGCGTCGACGTCCTCGGCCTTCGCCGGATCGGCCGCCTCGGCGACCGTGAGGTTCAGCGTGATGCCGAGGTTCAGCGCGGGATCGCGGCGGCGCAGCTCGTCGACCACGAGACCGTGTCCGCGCAGCAGGTGGTGGGATGCCAGCATCCCGTCACCGATGCTGAACCGGCCGGGAGCGTGGATCCCTCCCGTGTAGCTGAGGAACGACGAGCACCACGGCTCGTTGAGGGTCGTCCAATCGGTGACCCGGTCCCCCAGGGCGTCGTGCACCGAGAGCGCGTACTCCGCGAACCGCTCGCTCGTCTCGCGCGCCGTCCACCCGCCCTGTTCCTCGAGAGGCTGCGGCAGATCCCAGTGGTAAAGAGTGAGCCAGGGACGGATGCCCGCGCCCATGAGCTCGTCGACGAGACGCTCGTAGAAGTCGATGCCCTTCGGGTTGACCGGGCCGCCGTCGGGACGCACGCGCGACCATGACGTCGAGAACCGATACGTGTCGAGGCCGAGCTCCTTCATGAGGGCGACGTCGCCCCGGTAGCGGTGGTAGTGATCGCAGGCGACGTCGCCGTTGTCGGCGCCGATGACCGCGCCCGGGACACGGCTGAACGCGTCCCAGATCGACGCGGTACGACCGTCTTCGAAGGCGGCTCCTTCGATCTGGTAGGCGGCGGTCGCCGCTCCGAAGAGGAAGTCGGTCGGGAAGGGACGCGGGATTCGAGCGGGCACGGGGGCAGAGTACTCCTGCGAAAGCACGTTCACGGGATGACCCTCAGCCCTTGACCGCGCCGGCCATGATGCCGCTGACGAGCTGCTTGCCGGCGAAGACGAACAGCAGGATCAGCGGCACGGTGGCCAGGAGGACACCGGCGAGGACGATCGAGTAGTCGACGAAGTAGTTCGCCTGCAGGAGCGACAGCGCGACCGGGAGGGTCGGACTCTGCCGGTCGAGCACGATGAACGGCCAGAAGAACTGGTTCCACGCACCGACGAAGGTGAAGAGGAAGAGCATGGCCGCAGCGGGCCGCGCCGCGGTGACACCGACCGTCCAGAAGGTGCGGATCTGACTCGCGCCGTCGACACGGGCCGCCTCGATGAGCTCATCGGGCACCGTCTGGCCGATGTACTGGGTCATCCAGAACACGCCGAAGGCGCTCGTGAGGGCCGGGATGATGATCGCGCCGATGGTGCCCGTCCAGCCGAGGTCGGCGAACAGGATGTACAGCGGCACGACGCCCAACTGCATCGGAACGGCCATGGTGGCCACGACGAAGGCGAGCAGGAACTTGCTGCCGCGGAAGCGCAGCTTCGCGAACGCCCAGCCTGCGAGCGTCGAGAAGACGACGACGGATGCCGCGATCAGCGTCGAGCTGAAGACCGAGTTCCACAGGGCCAGCCAGAAGTTGACGGCCGGGTCGTTCATGACCGAGAGGGCATTCGTCACGAAGTTCGCGCCGGGGATCCACGACATGTTCGGGTCGTTGATCGTGAACTGGTCACCCGAACCGATGAGGAACGACCAGTAGTAGGGGAAGATCGCCGACACGGCGACGACGCCGAGCCCGACGTAGACCCAGAAGCCGGCACGGACGCCGCGGATGCGGGTGGTGCGCTCCCCGCGCCGACGGCGGGCGGCGTTCGGGATGTTCTCTTCGACGATGGCCAGGGGCGGCTCGCTGACGGTGGTCATCGTGCGGTGTCCTTCCGTGCGCGGCGGGGCGTTCTCACGCCACGGCCGCCCTCGTCGCGGACGAGGCGGCGGGTGATGAGGAGGTTCGCGAGACCGATCACCACGATGATGATGAAGAGGATCCACGCAAGGGCGGCGGCGCGGCCGAAATTGAACTCGCCCCAGCCGATGTTGTAGAGGTACAGCGTGATCGTCAGCCACTGCTGGGCGGGTCCGCCCTCGCCGGTGTTGTCGAACATGCGCGGCTCGTCGAAGATCTGCAGACCGCCGATCGTCGAGGTGATGATCACGAAGATGAGGGTCGGGCGGAGCGAGGGCAGCGTGATGCTGACGAACTGGCGGAACGCGCCGGCGCCGTCGACCGTGGCCGCCTCGTAGTACTCGCGCGGCACCGCCTGCATGGCCGCCAGCAGGATGAGGGCGTTGTAGCCGGTCCAGCGGAAGTTGACCATGGTGGCGATCGCGACGTGGCTCCAGAACGGGTCCTTGTGCCAGGCGATCGGGTCGAGCCCGATGGTGCTCAGCGCGTTGTTCACGAGGCCGTGGACGTCGCCGAACATGTTGCTGAAGATCAGGGCGACGGCGACGGGGGCCATGACGAACGGGAGCAGCACGCTCATCCGCCAGAACGTCTTGGCGCGGATGTTGCGGTCGAGCATCGCGGCGATGAACACCGCGAGCAGCAGCTGGGGGACGGTCGAGAGCAGGAAGATGCTGAAGGTGTTGCGGAGGGCGACCCAGAACTTCGGGTCGTTCAGGATCCAGGCGTACTGATCGAACCCGACGAAGGTGCCGGAGTTGCGGATCAGGTCCCACTCCTGGAACGAGATCACGGCGGTGAACCCGATCGGGAACAGGCCCACGATCGCGAACAGGATGAAGAACGGCGAGATGTAGAGGTAGGGCGAGACCTTCACGTCCCACCGGCTCAGCCGCTGGCGGAACGAGAGCACACGGATCGGACGCCCCCCGGCGGCCGGGCGGTCCTCCACGGGGGTCTGTGGTCGGATGTCGGTGGTGGTCACGTGGCGTCTCCGTCGTGGTCGAGCGGTGGGGGGATGCCGGCCGCCGCAAGCGCGGCCGGCATCCCGGTCAGGGACGGATCAGAAGGCCTCGACCTCGGCGACCCAGGTCTTCCACGCGGCATCCTCGGACTCCGACTTGTCGAAGACGCGGTTCACGGCGTTCTGCAGCGCGTCGTGGTACTTGAAGTAGTTCGCGCTCTTGAACGGGAGGACCGTGACGGCCTCGGCGCGGTCGGCGCCGATCTCGCCGGTCTTCGCACCGTTGTAGTAATCGTTCACGTACCCCTGCAGGTCCGCGTTCTCGTACGCGTCGACCTGGCTCGGGAAGGCTCCGACGTTCACGAACGCCTCGACCTGCTGCTCCGGTGCGGACAGCCACGCGGCGAGCTTCTGCGCTTCCTCGACGTGCTTTCCGTTGGCCGGGATGGTCAGGTACGAACCACCCCAGTTGCCGCCGCCGTTCGGGAACGTGTTGGCGATCTTCCAGTTCTTCTGGTCGGGTGCGTAACCCGAGATGATGCCCTGCATCCAGCCGGGGCACAGCACGGTCGCGAAGTCGTCGCCCTGGAAGGATGCGATCCAGTCGTCGCCCCACTGAGCGGAGTATGCCGAGTTGGGGACGGCGCGCTCGATGACGCTCTTATAGGCGTCGGCGATCTCGGGGTTCGAGGTGGCGATGACGGAGCCGTCGGGCTTGTCGTAGGTGTACTCGATCTGGTTGACGATGCCCTGCAGGACCGAGTTCGCCGAGTCGATCATCGACTTGCCCGATGCTTCGCGGTACTTGTCGGCGACGTCGAAGTAGTTGTTCCAGTCGCCGTCGAACAGCGCCTCGACCTCGGCGGGCTCGGACGGGAGGCCGGCGGCCTCGAAGAGGTCGGAGCGGTAGCAGATCGCCTGCGGACCGATGTCGGTTCCGTAGCCGATGAGGTTGCCCTCGGGGTCGGTCGCCGCCTTCTCCTTCCAGTCGAGCCAACGACCCTTGAGGTCGTCGGGGACGGGAGCGAGCAGGTCGGAGTACTGCATGGCCTCGCTGAGCCAGTCGACCTCGACGGCCTCGATGTCGGCGAGCCCGCCCTTGCCGAGCTTCTGGAAGAAGTTCTTGCGGGCGTCGCCGGACTCGGCCGCCTTGTTGTGGACGATCGTGACGCCCGGGTTGGCGTCCTCGTACTTCTGGAGGAACTCGTCGGTGTAGCCGAAGTTGTTGAAGGTCGCGATGGTCAGCGTGACCTTCTCGCCTTCGGCTCCGGTGCCGCCCTGGTCGCCGCCGCCGGCGCAGCCGGCGAGGACGAGAGCGGAAGTGGTGGCGACGCCGGCGATCAGGCCGACGCGGCGCAGGGCGCGTGCGTTCACAGAACACTCCTTTGTGGTGTGGCGA
Source organism: Microbacterium sp. 77mftsu3.1 (assembly GCF_900100525.1). Taxonomy (NCBI): domain Bacteria; kingdom Bacillati; phylum Actinomycetota; class Actinomycetes; order Micrococcales; family Microbacteriaceae; genus Microbacterium; species Microbacterium sp. 77mftsu3.1. Next base: position 69,760 of record NZ_FNCR01000002.1, read on the forward strand.
GAGCGAGGTGCAGGGTCATCCCCATGGGAGCGCTCTCATCGAGTGGGTCCGACGCTATGGGATCGCTCCCACGACTGTCAAGGGAGCGCTCCCACCATCGCCATCACGGTTTGGTCACAGCACACGACGCACGCGGACGGTGCGCTGCGTCCGCGGGCTCTAGACTGGTCGCGCACCCCTGCCCGCGACATCCCGGAGCTTTCTGATGCCCACCATCGTCGTCGACGTCATGCCCAAGGCCGAGCTTCTGGACCCGCAGGGGAAGGCCGTCTCCGGAGCGCTGCAGCGCCTCGGCCACGCCGGATTCGGGGACGTCCGCATCGGCAAGCGGTTCGAGCTCACCGTCGAGTCGGCCGACGAGCAGACCCTCGCCGCGGTCCGCACGATCGCCGAGGAGATCCTCTCGAACTCCGTGATCGAGGACGTCGTCGGCATCGAGGTCGTCGAGTGACCGTCCGCGTCGGGGTCATCACCTTCCCCGGCTCGCTGGACGACGGCGACGCGCGTCGCGCCGTCCGCCTCGCCGGCGCCGAGCCCGTCGCCCTCTGGCACGGCTCGCACGACCTCGAGGGCGTCGACGCCCTCGTCCTGCCCGGCGGCTTCAGCTACGGCGACTACCTGCGCGCCGGGGCGATCGCAGCGCTCGCGCCGATCATGTCCGAGGTGAAGGATGCCGCGGCCAAGGGCATGCCGATCCTCGGCATCTGCAACGGCTTCCAGATGCTCGTCGAGGCCCACCTCCTGCCGGGCGGCCTGATCCGCAACGCGCACCAGCAGTTCATCCGCCGCGACCAGCGCCTGGTGGTCGAGAACGCCGATACCGCCTGGACGAACGAATTCCGCCGCGGCCAGGAGATCGTCATCCCGCTCAAGAACGCCGACGGCGGCTACATCGCCTCCGACGAGACGCTCGCCCGCATCCAGGGCGAGAACCTCGTCGCGTTCCGGTACGCGGGCGTCAACCCGAACGGGTCGATGGACGACATCGCGGGGCTCACGAACGAACGCGGCAACGTCGTCGGACTCATGCCGCACCCGGAGCACGCGATCGAGCCGGGCTTCGGCCCCGACACCGCCGCGGCGATGCGCTCCGGCGTGGACGGACTGCGCTTCTTCACCGCGGCCGTCTCGGCCGTGGTGCACTCCGCCGTCTGAGCCGCCTCAGCCGCCGAGCCTGCGGGCGAGGTGCGGGCCCGTGCGGCTGTCGGGCGCTGCCGCGACCGCTTCGGGGGTCCCCTGCGCGACGATGCGACCCCCGGCATCCCCGCCCGACGGACCGAGGTCGATGACCCAGTCGGCCGCCGCGACGACGTCCATCTCGTGCTCGACCACGACGACGGTGTCGCCCGAATCGACGAGGGCGTGCAACTGCGCGAGCAGCAGCCGGACGTCGGAGGGATGCAGACCGGTCGTCGGCTCGTCGAGCAGGTAGAGCGTGTGGCCGCGCCGCGCGCGCTGCAGCTCCGTCGCGAGCTTGATCCGCTGCGCCTCGCCGCCCGAGAGCTCGGTCGCCGGCTGCCCGAGACGCAGGTAGCCGAGGCCGACGTCCTGCAGGGTCCGAAGGCTTCGGGATGCCGCGGGCACCGCCGTGAGGAACGGTGCCGCCTCGTCGACCGTCATCCCGAGCACGTCGGCGATGTTCTTGCCGTCGTACGTCACCTCGAGGGTCTCGGGGTTGTAGCGCGCGCCGTGGCAGGTCGGGCACCGGCCGTAGCTGCCGGGCAAAAAGAGGAGTTCGACCGAGACGTACCCCTCGCCGAGGCACGTCTCGCAGCGGCCGCCCGCAACGTTGAACGAGAACCGGCCGGGCGCGTAACCGCGTTCGCGTGCGAGGTCGGTCGCGGCGAACACGGTGCGGACGGCGTCGAACAGGCCCGTGTACGTCGCGAGGTTCGACCGCGGGGTCCGACCGATCGGCTTCTGGTCGACCCGCACGAGGCGGTCGACGCCGTCCATCCCGGTGACCGAGCCGACGCGCAGGGTGTCGGTCGACGACGACGGGAGCGTCGCCTCGGCGATGCGCTCGGACGGGTCGTCGGCGTCGAGCGCCGCGTCGTCGGCATCCGTCTCAGCGACGTCGCCGCGCACGTGCCGCTCGACCACCTGGCGGAGCACCCGACTCACCAGCGTCGACTTGCCCGAACCCGAGACACCGGTCACCGCGGTGAACACGCCGAGGGGGACCTCCACGTCGAGGCCGTCGAGGTTGTGCAGCGAGACGCCCTGGAGCGAGAGGATGCCGGTGGCCTCCCGGCGCTCGCGGCGCACGGCTGCGCTCTCGTCGGGGAACAGGAACGGGCGCGTCGCCGAGTCGGTGACGGCGGCCAGGCCCGCGACCTCGCCGGAGTAGAGGACGGCGCCGCCCGCCTCACCCGCGCCGGGACCGACGTCGACGATCCAGTCGGCCCGACGGACGACGTCCATGTTGTGCTCGACGACGAAGACCGAGTTGCCCGAGGCGCGGAGCTGCTCGAGCACGTCGAGGAGCGGAGCCGCGTCGGCGGGGTGGAGCCCCGCCGACGGCTCGTCGAGGACGTAGACGACGCCGAACAGTCCCGACCTCAGCTGGGTCGCCAGGCGCAGCCGCTGCATCTCGCCGGGCGAGAGGGTCGTCGTGACCCGGCCGAGTCCGAGGTAGCCGAGACCCAGGTCGAGGAGCACCTCGATGCGGGCGACGAGGTCGGTCGTGATGGCCACGGCGACGTCGGTGCGCTCACCGGATGCGGTGGTCGGAAGGGCGGGTGCGGCATCCCGGATCCGCGTCGTCGGACGCAGGACCTCGGCGAGTTCGCGGATCGGCAGGGCGTTCAGCTCGGCGATCGAGTGCCCCGCGAACGTGACGGCGAGCGCCTCGCGGCGCAGGCCCGTGCCGCCGCAGAGCGGGCAGACGCCGGTGCGGACGAAGCCGAGCACGCGGCTGCGCATCGACGCGCTCTGCGAGTCCGCGAGGGTGTGGAAGACGAACTTCTTCGCGCTCCAGAACGTCCCTTTGTAGGGCTTCGCAACGCGGTCGCGCTGCGGCGTGATCTGCACCACGGGCTGCTCATCGGTGAACAGGAGCCAGTCGCGGTCGGCCTGGTCGAGCTCGCGCCACGGGCGATCGACGTCGTAGCCGAGGGCGATCGTGATGTCGCGGAGGTTCTTGGCTTGCCACGCCCCCGGCCAGGCGGCGATCGCGCCGTCGCGGATGCTCAGCGACGGGTCGGGCACGAGGGTGTCCTCGGTCACGGTGTGCGCGACGCCGACACCGTGGCACTCGGGGCAGGCGCCGGCGGCCGTGTTCGGCGAGAATGCGTCGGAGTCGAGGCGCGTCGTGAAACCGGCCGGGAAGGTGCCCGCGCGGGAGAACAGCATGCGCAGCGAGTTCGACAGGGTGGTGACGGTCCCCACGCTGGAGCGCGAACTCGGCGCGCCCCGCCGCTGCTGCAATGCGACGGCCGGTGGGAGCCCCGTGATCGACTCCACGTGCGGGTCGTGACCCTGCTGGATCAGCCGCCGCGCGTACGGCGCGACCGACTCGAGGTACCGGCGCTGCGCCTCGGTGAAGATGGTGCCGAACGCGAGCGAGGACTTGCCCGAGCCCGAGACGCCCGTGAAGGCGACGATCGCGTCGCGGGGGACGTCGACGTCGACGTGTCGCAGGTTGTTCTCGTTCGCCCCGCGCACGCGGACGAAGGCATCGGCGTCGCCGCGGGGGTTTTCAGGCATCGAACCAGCCTAGGTGTCCTGACCGCGACGCGGGCCGAGGCCCCGGGCCGGGCGATAGCCTCGAACGCATGGCTTCGATCAGCGTCAGCGTCCCCTCCGCCCGCCTCGCCGAGGACCTCTCCGACATCGAGGGGGCCGATGTGTTCGTCTGGAAGATGGATGCCCCCTCCCCCCGCCCGCGCATCGACGTCGTCGTCCCGCCGTACATGTCGAAGGGCAGCCCGCTCCCCCTGTTGGAGGGCGTCGAGGTCGGACTCGTGCAGGGGCAGGCGATCGGGTACGAGGGCATCGAGGACCGGCTGCCCGCCGGCTCGGTCTTCGCGAACGCGGCGACCGTGCACGAGGCGGCCACCGCCGAGCTCGCCGTCGCTCTCACGCTGACGGCGCAGCGCGGCATCGACCGGTTCGTCCGCGCCCAGGCGACGGGCGACTGGGCCCCCTTCCAGGCCACCGGACTCGCCGACCGGCGCCTCATGCTGCTCGGATACGGCGGCGTCGGCAAGGCGATCGCCGCGCGCCTCGCCCCCTTCGAGGTCGAGCTGGTGCCGGTCGCCTCGAGCGCGCGCGACGAGGACGGCATCCGTGTGCACAGCGTCGACGAGCTGCCGGAGCTGCTTCCGGGCGTCGACATCGTCGTGGCCTCGCTCCCCGGTGGCGACCGGACTCGGCACATCATCGACGACGCGTTCCTCGCCGCCCTGCCCGGAGGCGCCCTCGTCGTGAACGTGGGACGCGGGTCGCTGATCGACACGGACGCCCTCGTCGCCCACGTCCGCAGCCGCGGCATCCGTGCGGCCCTCGACGTCACCGACCCCGAGCCGCTGCCCGCGGATCACCCGCTCTGGACGCTCGACGGCGTCGTCATCGCGCCGCACGTCGGGGGCGCGACCGACGCGATGCACCCGCGGATCGTGCGGTTGCTGCGTCGGCAGATCGCGCACCTGCTCGCGGGCGAGGAGCCCGAGAACGTCGTGATCCGGACCTGATCAGACGGTGAACACGCTGTGCACGGGACCGCAGACGGAGCGGCCCTCGAGCGCGGTGAGCTCCATCAGCACGGACGTACCGGCGAGGCTGTAGCCGAGCTGCTCGAGCAGCTGCTGGCCGGCGCGGAGCGTGCCGCCGGTGGCGAGGACGTCGTCGACGAGCAGGACGCGGGCGCCCGAGGAGAGGTCGTCCGTCATCTCGATCGTCGCGCTGCCGTACTCGAGGTCGTAGCTCACCGAGCCGGCGGGGCGCGGCAGCTTGCCCGCCTTGCGGATCGGGGCGAGACCCGTGCCCGAGGCGATCGCGATCGCGCCCGCCAGCAGGAATCCGCGCGCCTCGACGCCGGCGACCACGTCGAACGAGCCGACGAACGGCTCGGCCATGGCCATCGCGATGGTGCGCAGCGCCGCCGGGTCCGCCAGCAGCGGCGAGATGTCACGGAAGAGGATGCCGGGTTCGGGGAAATCGGGGATCGTCGCGATGAGCGATTCGGCTCGGGCGAGTGCGTCGGGATTCACTGGGTCGAGAGTACTCGCCCTGCCTGATGCACCGTGCGCAAGCGCTTGCGCTAGGCTGGCGCGCATGACTTCGACCCCCTCCCCGACCGCCACGTCGACGCTGGCACCGATCGGCGAGAGCCGCCCCGGTGCCGAGTGGTGGCGCACCGCCGTCATCTACCAGATCTACCCCCGCTCCTTCGCGGATGCCTCGGGCGACGGCATCGGCGACCTGCCCGGCATCACGTCGCACCTCGACGACCTGGCGTCGCTCGGCGTCGACGCCGTGTGGCTGAGCCCCTTCTTCACCTCTCCGCAGAAGGATGCCGGCTACGACGTCGCCGACTACCGCGACGTCGACCCGCTCTTCGGCACCCTCGGCGACTTCGACGACATGCTCGAGGCGGCGCACACCCGCGGCATCCGGGTCATCATCGACCTCGTCCCGAACCACTCCTCCGACAAGCACGTCTGGTTCCAGCAGGCCCTCGCCGCCGCCCCCGGCAGCCCGGAGCGCGCCCGCTACATGTTCCGCGACGGCCAGGGCGAGAACGGCGAACTGCCGCCCAACAACTGGGAGTCCGTCTTCGGCGGTCCGGCCTGGACCCGCATCCCGGACGGCCAGTGGTACCTGCACCTCTTCGACAGCTCGCAGCCCGACTTCGACTGGAACAATCCCGAGGTGCGTGCCGCGTTCGAGAAGACGCTCCGCTTCTGGCTCGACCGCGGCGTCGACGGCTTCCGCGTCGACGTGGCGCACGGCCTCATCAAGGCCGACGGCCTGCCCGACTACACCCCGCCGGCCGAGGCCGACTCGATGGGCGGCGCCGAGCCGGTGCCCTACTGGGGCCAGGAGGGCGTCCACCAGGTGTGGCGCGAGTGGCACCGCGTGCTCGACGAGTACGAGGGCGACCGTGCGCTCTGCGCCGAGGCGTGGCTCCCGACCGTCGACGAGACCGCCAAGTGGGTCCGCTCCGACGAGATGCACCAGGCCTTCAACTTCCCCTATGCGATGAGCGAATGGGATGCCGCTCAGCTGCGCGAGATCATCAGCGAGTCCCTGCGGGCCTTCCCCGCCGTCGGGGCCCCGGCGACCTGGGTGCTCTCGAACCACGACGTCATCCGCCACGCGACCCGACTCGCGATGCCCGGCCACCCGCAGGGCCACGGCGTCGGGCCGAACACGCCCGGCAAGCCCGACCCGGCCGCAGGCCTGCGTCGCGCCCGCGCGGCGACGGCGCTCATGCTCGCCCTTCCCGGCTCGTCGTACCTGTACCAGGGCGAGGAGCTCGGCCTTCCCGAGGCGATGGAGCTGCCCGACGACGTCCGCGAGGACCCGACCTGGTTCCGCACGAACGGCGAGCGCTACGGGCGCGACGGATGCCGCGTCCCGCTGCCCTGGACCGCCGATCAGGGCGCGTTCGGCTTCAGCCCGACCGGCGAGAGCTGGCTGCCCCAGCCGGCCGAGTGGACCGCTCTGGCCCGCGACGTGCAGGAGGACCAGCCGGATTCGACGCTGTGGCTGTACCGCACGCTCCTCGCGACCCGTCGCGTCCACGAGCTGGGTGCGGGATCACTCGAGTGGCTGGACGGCTACGGCGACGACGTCATCGCGTTCCGCAACGGCGACGTCACCGTCGTCGCCAACGTCGGCACGACCCCGGTCGCGCTTCCCAAGGGCACGCTTCTGGTCGAGAGCGACGCGTTCGCGGGTCGCGAGTTGCCGGCCGACACCACGGTGTGGATCGCCGCGGACTGACGTGACCGGCATCGACGACGTCGCCCGCGCCGCAGGCGTGTCGGCGGCGACCGTCTCCCGTGCGCTGAGCGGGCGCGGGCGCATCTCGGATGCGACCCGCGCCCGTGTCCGCGCCGCCGCGGCCGACCTCGGCTACGTGGTGTCGGCCGCGGCATCCGCTCTCGCGACGGGCCGCGCCTCGAACGTCGGTGTGGTCGTGCCGCTGCTCGACCGGTGGTTCTTCGCCAACGTCCTCGACGGCATCGCGAGTCGCCTGGCGTCCGAGGGCTACGACATGACGCTGTACAGCATGAGCGACGACCGCGCGCAGCGCGACGGCGTGCTCGACACGTCGCTGCGCCGCGGCCGGGTCGACGGGCTCATCGTCCTGTCCGTCACGCTCGCCGATGACGAGGTGGACCGGATGCTGGCGCTCGAGCTGCCCGTGGTGGGTCTCAGCGCGACGACCTCGCGGTTCCCCGCCCTGCGCGTCGACGAGCTCGCCGTCGCCCGCGCCGCGACCGAGCACCTGCTGGGCCTCGGCCACCGGCGCATCGCCCACATCGGTGCGGGGTACGCGGGCGATCCGGGACTCGACATCCCGTCGCTGCGTCGTCACGGGTTCGCCTCGGCGATGGCCGATGCCGGCATCCCCGACGCCCCCTTCGCCGCCGCGGACTTCACGATCGAGGGCGGCCATCGCGCAGCGCTCGCCCTGCTGGAGCGCAACGATCCGCCGACGGCGATCTTCGCGGCATCCGACGAGATCGCCTTCGGCGCCCTCTTCGCCGCGCGCGACCGGGGCCTCGACGTGCCGGGGGACCTGTCGGTCGTCGGCGTCGACGGGCATGAGATGGGCGACTTCTTCGGTCTGACGACGGTCGCGCAATTCCCGCACGAGCAGGGTGAGCGCGCAGCGGATGCCGTCCTCGCGGCCATCGACGGCCGCGACGAGATCGGCGATCTGGCCTTCCGGCTGGTCGAGCGCACCTCAACGAGCGCTCCCCGTGGAGGACTCGCTGAGGTAGCAGGCCGTCCCTCGCCGTAGGCTCGAAGGTATGCCCCTCGATCTCGAAGCGATCTACACCGATCTGCACCGGCACCCGGAACTCTCGTTCCAGGAGACCCGCACGGCCGGCGTCATCACGCGCGAGCTCGCAGCGCTCGGCCTCGACTACGAGGAGGGCGTCGGCCGCACCGGCGTCGTCACCGTGATCCGCAGCGGCGACGGCCCCGTCGTCTGGCTGCGCGCCGACATGGACGGCCTCCCCGTCCCCGAGCAGACCGGGCTCCCCTACGCGAGCACGGCCCGAGGCGTCGACCCCGCCGGGCAGGACGTCCCGGTCATGCACGCGTGCGGCCACGACATGCACGTGACGGCGATGCTGGGCGCGCTCGAGAAGCTGCAGGCGACCCGCGGCGAGTGGTCCGGCACGGTCGTCGCCGTCTTCCAGCCCGCCGAGGAGTACGGCGCCGGCGCGCAGGCGATGATCGCCGACGGCGTGCTCGACCGGTACCCGAAGCCCGACATCGTGCTCGGACAGCACCTCACCCCGTTGCCCGCCGGCACGATCGGTGTGCGCCCGGGCACGCAGATGGCGGCATCCGACGGCATCACCGTCACCCTCCACGGCCGCGGCGGACACGGCTCGCGCCCGCATTCGACGATCGACCCGATCGTCATGGCGGCGGCGACCGTCATGCGCCTGCAGACCGTCGTCTCGCGCGAGGTCGACCCCCGCGAGATGGCCGTCGTCACCGTCGGCTCGATCCACGCCGGCCTGAAGAACAACATCATCCCGGCCGAAGCGACCCTCGAGCTGAGCCTGCGCTACCCGAACGACGCGGCGCGGGCCGACATCCTCGCCCGCGTCGAGCGCGTCGTCCGCGCCGAGGCCGCGGCATCCGGCGCCGAGCAGGAGCCGACGATCACGACCCTCCACACCCTGCCGCCGACCATCAACGACGCGGACGCGACCGCCCGGCTGACGGCGGCGATGGACCGCGCGTTCGGCGAGGGGACGGTCGTCGACCCCGGCATGTTCACCGGCAGCGAGGACGTCTCGTGGTTCGCCCGCGAGGCCGGCGCCCCGCTCGTCTACTGGTTCTGGGGCGGTGTCGACCCGCAGCAGTACGCGGATGCCGCCGCTGCCGGCACGATCTCGCGCGACATCCCGACGAACCACTCCCCGTTCTTCGCCCCCGTTCTCCACCCGACCATCGAGCGCGGCGTCGACGCCCTGACCGTCGCCGCGCGGGAGTTCCTCACATGAGCAACGACGACTGGCTGCCCTTCGCCCCCCTCGACCCGCAGGAGCACCGCGAGCCCGAGCGCCGCGAGAACCCCAACCGGGTCCCGATGATCCTCGGCGCCGTCGCCGGCGTCCTGCTCGTCGCCGTCATCGTCGTCGTCAGCGTGTATCTCGTGCGCGCGACCGAGCCGACCACGGCGGCGCCCGCTCCGGCGCAGAGCTCGCAGTCCGCACCGCAGCCGGCACCCTCGACACCGCAGGACCCGCAGCCGTCGGAGACGCCCGCGCCGGAGCCTCCCGCCGCGGCATCCACCATCGCCCTGAACGGCTCGGGCTTCACGGTGAAGACCGCGGACGGCACGTTCACCCACACGTGGGCGGACGACTCCGGCCCGGCGATCGCCGCGTTGACCAAGGCCTTCGGCACGGCGCCGAAGGAGGACTTCGTCAACGGCGACGCAGAGAACTGGGCCTACGACATCTACGTGTGGCCCGGCTTCCGCTTGTACGACGTGTTCCTCGGCGACGGCGGCCGCTCGCGCAGCGAGGTCCCCGCACCGACGTGGGTCACCGTGACCTCGGGGCTGCCGCAGTCCGTCCAGGTGACGAACGAGTTCGGCGTCGCCGTGGGCGACACCCTCGACCAGGCGCGGAGCAAGGGCCCGTTCGACGAGTTCGCGCTCACCAACGGCCACGTGCGCCTCACCTTCGGCGAGGGCCGCGGCACGTTCTACAGCAACGGCAAGCGCGAGTTCAGCGCCTTCGTCGAATCGGATGACGCGACGCAGAAGGTCGCGTCGATCACCTACACGTTCCGCGCCCGGGGTCAGTGAGCGACCGGCTCGCTCGCACGCGCGTCGACGAGCTGACGGCCGCTGACAACACCCGGTAGGCCACGCCCTGCGGGCGTCGTGAACAGCAGCACGAGCCACGCCACGACGAACGCGATGACGAGGATGCCGCCGACGGCCCCGAGCTCGCCGAGCAGGAGGTAGCCGCCGATCCCGCCCGTGAATCGGAGCAGGCGGCCCACCGGCTCGGGGAACCGCCCGCCGTCGTAGCGCAGCTCGACGCACAGATCGCCGACCGTGCGTCCCGTCGCGAGGGTCACGCCGAGCCAGACCACGATCGGCACCCATCCCGACGCGACGTCGGCGATGACCCCGTCCGACACGAGGTCCTCGCGTCGGAGCGCGAACTGCAGGAACAACTGCACGACCGTGCCCGCGGCTCCGGCCAGGATGGCCGCACCCAGCACGTCGCAGACGGCGCCGAGGAGGCGACGCCCGCGCGTGACGGGGCGGGGAGCCCCGGCATCCGCTGCCTTCTCGACGCCGCGGAGCCGCGCCGGGACGATGAGCCCGAGCACCGACCCGATGAGGGCTCCGAGCGTGTTGGTCAGCAGGTCGCCGACGTCGAAGAGGCGGTAGCCGCACGGGAAGATCCCCCAGACGCCGGTCAGCTGGGTCGTCTCGATGAACAGCGACAGCACGAGCCCCGCCAGCACGCCGAGGACGACGCCGCGGCGCCCCACGACCCGGATGAGGAAGCCGAGGGGGACGAAGAGGAGGACGTTGAAGACGACCTGCAGCAGGCGGACGTCGGTGAGGGGCGACCCGTCGGCGAACGCCCCCACGACGTCGTCGACGGTCGGCGCGAGCGACAGGACGGCACCCGCGCACCGGTAATCGTCCGAGGCGGGGATCGGGAGGAGGGTGTAACTCCAGATCGCCAGGAAGTAGACGAGGGATGCCGCCCAGAACCCCAAACGGCCGACGCTGAGGCGGCCCCGGCGACGGTAGCTGAGGGCGACGACGGGCACGAAGAGGACCAGCCCCGCCACCGCGCCGAAGAGGATCGCGACGACCGCGGGGAAGACCTGTCCACTCATGGCGCGAGTCTAGGGAACACGGCGCGACCCGCCCGCGTTGCGGCGGGTTCGCGGGAGGCGTAATGTCGCCCGCCGTGACCACTGACAGCCGCGATCCGAACGCGGCCTCCTCCCCCGCCGTCAAACGGATGCTGATCGGTGAGCCGCTCGACTCCGAGAAGCTCGACGCGCAGCTGCTGCCGAAGAAGCGCGCGCTGCCGATCTTCGCCTCGGACGCGCTCTCGTCGGTGGCCTACGCACCGCAGGAACTGCTGATGATCCTGCTCATCGGCGGCACGGCGTTCATGGCCTTCGCGCCCCCGGTGGCTGCGGCCGTCGTCGTGCTCCTCATCGTCGTCGTGCTCAGCTACCGGCAGCTCATCAAGGCCTATCCGTCGGGCGGTGGCGACTACGAGGTCGCCCGCACCAACCTCGGCGAGAAGGCGGGTGTGGTCGTCGGATCGGCGCTCCTCGTCGACTACGTCCTGACGGTCGCCGTGTCGGTGTCGTCCGGCGTCGACAACATCATCTCGGCGCTCCCCGTCCTCGACCCGTGGCGCGTCGAGCTCGCGGTGGGCTTCGTCATCCTGCTGGTCATCGTGAACCTGCGCGGCGTCCGCGAAGCCTCGCAGGCGTTCGCGATCCCGACGTACGTCTTCATCGGCTCGGTCGCCGTCATGATCGGCACCGGACTGTTCCGCTGGCTCATGGGCGACGCGCCCGTCGCGTCGAGCGCGGCATACACGGTCGAGCCCGAGAGCCTGTCGCAGGTCGCCTTCGTCCTGCTGCTGCTGCGTGCCTTCTCGAGCGGATGCTCCGCCCTGACCGGTGTCGAGGCCGTGAGCAACGGCGTGCCCGCCTTCCGCGCCCCGAAGGTCAAGAACGCGCAGACGACCCTGGTGCTCATGGGCGGGATCGCGATCGTGCTCTTCGCCGGACTCACGACGCTCGCCCTGGTCGCGAACGTCCACTACGCCGAGAACCCGTGCTCGCTCATCGGGTTCGACTGCGCGTCGGGCCCCCAGCCGAGCCTCATGGCGCAGGTCGCCGCGGCGACGTTCGGCGGCGATTCGATCTTCTTCTTCATCATCCAGGCGGCGACGGCGTGCGTCCTGCTGCTCGCCGCCAACACGGCGTTCAACGGGTTCCCCCTGCTCGGCTCGGTCCTCGCCCGCGACAGCTACGCGCCGAAGGCGCTGAACTCGCGCGGCGACCGTCTGGTCTTCTCGAACGGGATGCTGATCCTCGGCGGCGCGGCCATCGCGATCCTCGTGGTCTTCCAGGCCAACCTGACGACCCTCATCCAGCTCTACATCATCGGTGTGTTCGTGTCGTTCTCCCTCGGCCAGATCGGCATGGTCCGCCACTGGCGGCGCGAACTGAAGCTGCTGAAGGGGAACACCCCCGAGCGGCGCGCGGCGTACTCGGGCCTCGTCATCAACACCGTCGGGGCGGCGTTCACCGTCGCGGTCCTCGCGATCGTGACGGTGACGAAGTTCACCCACGGTGCGTGGCTCGTCTTCCTCGCCATGCCCGTCCTCGCGTTCCTCATGATCGGCGTCAACCGGTACTACCGCGACGTCGAGCACGAGATCGAGATGGACGACACGGTCAAGTACGGCTCGTCGGGCGACCTCGCGATCATCCTGGTCGGCAAACTGCAGAAGCCGGTCGCCAAGGCGATCGACTACGCCCTCGCCGCGAAGCACGAGAAGACGCTCGCCGTCCACGTCGCGGTCACCTCCGACGACATCGCCGAGCTGAAGGCCGATTGGGAGTATCACCGGATGCCGGTGCCCCTCGTCGTCGTCGACTCGCCCTACCGTCACTACGCGTCTCCGCTGATCGGGTTCATCGAGAAGTACCGCGAGAAGCACGGGCCGTCGGTCGTCACCGTCTACCTGCCGCAGTACATCGTGGGCCATTGGTGGGAGACGCCGCTGCACAACCGTCGTGCGCGGCGCATCGCGCAGCAGCTGATGATGGTCCACGGCGTGACCGTGACCCTCGTGCCGTGGCTGCTCGACTCGTCCGAGATCGTCTACGGCCGGCGCTCGCGCCCGCTCCCCGGCGACGACCGCGGCGGCCGGATCGACCAGCGTCATTACGGTTTGGTAGAGCATTCCGACAACTGATGGAGTTTATGACGGTCGTCCTGCCACGATGACGGCATGGCCGAGTCCCGCCGCCCCCGCAACCTCATCCCGCTGCTGACCTTGGCGGGCGCGCTCGCGATCGCCGCCGTCGTCGCGATCGTCCTCCTGATGAATCGGATGCCGGCACCCACTGCCGCTCCTGCGCCAGGGTCTCCGACGCCCGAGGCGTCCACTCCGTCCGTCGCGCCCAGCCCGACGCCGACCGAGGCGGAGGAACCGACGGCGAACGAGGTCGCGCTGGGAGAGGAGGGCTTCACGATCGTCGCCGACGACGGGTCGGAGCTCTTCGCCTACGGCTGGCGCGACGATGCCGCAGGAGCGGTATCCGCGCTCACCGACGCGTTCGGTTCGGAGCCGTCGGAGTCGGTCTACGAAGGCGACGGCACGCACTTCCCCGACTACACGTCGTACACGTGGGACGGCTTCACCTACTTCGACATGATCCCGACCGAGGGCGGGAAGTCCCGGGACGAGTACTCCATCCCGTCGTACGTGACGATGACGGGCCAGGCCGTGGACGGCGTCACCGTGACGCCCGAGTTCGACCTGGCGATCGGCCTGACCGCCGACGAGGTCCGCGCCCTCGGACCGGACAAGGAGCTCGCGATGCCGGACGGCGAGCCGCGCTTCTTCTTCGCCATCGACCGCGCCGACGGGGCGGGGGAGAACGGAGAGCTCGACGGGTACTCACCCTGGGTCGACACCGACCCCGCGGACGAAACGGTCGTGTCGATCTCCTACCGTCCGTACTACGACTTCTGACCGACCCGGCCGGCCGACCCGGTGACCCGCCACCGGCGTAGCCTAGAGGGGTGACTTCTCCCGCCTTGTCCGAGCCCGCCACGCTCGACGCCACCCGGTTGCGCGAGGACTTCCCGATCCTCCAGCAGGAGGTCAACGGGCATCCGTTCGTGTACCTCGACTCCGCTGCGACGAGCCAGAAGCCGCGTCAGGTGCTGCAGGCCGAATACGACTTCCTCACCCGCAGCAATGCCGCCGTCCACCGCGGTGCGCACACGCTCGCCGCCGAGGCGACGGACCTGTTCGAGGATGCCCGGGCAACCGTCGCGCGCTTCGTCGGCGCCCGCGAGGAGCATCTCGCCTGGACGAGCGGTGCGACGCAGGGGCTCAACCTCGTGGCCTACTCGATCGGCAACGCGACGCTCGGGCGGGGGGCACCGGCATCCGCTCGGTTCGCGCTGCAGCCCGGTGACGAGATCGTCGCGACCGAGGCCGAGCACCACGCGAACCTCATCCCGTGGCAGGAGCTCGCCGCGCGCACCGGCGCCGTGCTGCGGCACATCCCCGTGCAGGACGACGGCCGGCTCGACCTGGATGCCGCGGCGCAGATCATCGGCGAGCGCACGCGGATCGTCGCGTTCTCGCACGTGTCGAACGTGCTCGGGATCGTGAACCCGGTCGCCGAGATCGTCGCCCTCGCGCAGGAGGTCGGCGCGCTGACGGTGCTCGACGCCTGTCAGTCGGCGCCGCACATGCGGCTCGACCTGCCCGCCATGGGCGTCGATCTCGCCGTGTTCAGCGGGCACAAGATGCTCGGCCCGTACGGCGTCGGCGGCCTGTACGGCCGCAGCGACGTGCTCGAGGCGCTGCCGCCGTTCCTCACCGGCGGTTCGATGATCACGACCGTGACGCTCGACGAGGCCGGCTACCTGCCGCCGCCGCAGCGGTTCGAGGCGGGCACGCAGCCGATCGGTCCCGCGATCGGCCTCGCGGCCGCCGTGTCGTACCTGGAGGATGCCGGCATCACCGCCGTCCACGCGCATGAGGCCCGGCTCGCGGCCCGGATGCGCGAAGGGCTCGTCGACATCCCCGGCATCCGTCTGCTCGGCGACGCCGAAGGCGCCGAGCGCGTGGGCCTCTGGAGCTTCGTCGTCGACGGCGTGCACGCGCACGACGCCGGCCAGTTCCTCGATGCGCAGGGCATCGCCGTCCGCGTCGGACACCACTGCGCGGCGCCCCTGCACCGACGGTTCGGCGTGACGGCTTCCGTCCGCGCCTCGGCCGCCCTGTACAACACCGACGCCGATGTCGATGCCCTGATCGATGCCGTCAGCGGCATCCGGTCCTACTTCGGAGTGAACGAATGAACGGTCTCGACTCGCTGTACCAGGAGCTCATCCTGGACCACTCGAAGCACCCCCACGGGCAGGGCCTGACTCCGGAAGAGGGGCGCACGGCGAGCTCGCACCAGCACAACCCGATGTGCGGCGACGACATCACCCTGCGGGTGCGCGTCGACGAGGCCGGTGAGCGCATCGTCGACCTGTCGTGGGAGGGCTCGGGCTGCTCGATCTCGCAGGCGTCCGCGTCGATGCTCGCCGCGCTGATCGAGGAGGACGGCGGCGACGCCGGCCTGCCGCGCGAGGACGCCGTGAAGCTCATCGACGGGTTCCGCGAAGCGCTGCGCTCGCGCGGAACGATCCCGCTCGACGAGGAGACCTTCGCCGACGCCGCAGCGCTGTCGGGGGTGTCCAAGTTCTCGGCCCGCGTCAAGTGCGCGATGCTCGCGTGGGTCGCGCTCGAGGACGCCCTCGCCCGGGCCTGAGCCGGCGGACGAGGGCGTCGTCTCGGAGGGGCGTCACGCCGCCTGCAGCACCTCGCGCTCGAGTCGAGCGTAGGACGCTTCCATGCCGTCGGCCATGCCGGTGGCGAGGATCATGTCGCGGGTCTCCTTGTCGGGGTACTCGATGAGGAGCGTCAGGAGCGTCGCGCCGTCCTCCTCGTAGAACTGCAGGTCGTTCGTCGTCGACGGACCCTCCATGCCGATCATCTTCTCGGTGCTGACCGAGCGGCGCGGCTCGTCGAGGAGCAGGGTCTCGCCCTCGAAGCCGAAGCGGGTCTCGGGCTGACCGTCCTGCTCCCACACCGTCCGATAGTGCTGGCCGACGACGCACTCGACCATCGACCACCCGTCGGGCCCCAGCATCCACTTCTTCATCAGGTCGGGATCGTTGTGAGCGCGCCACACGAGCTCGCGCGGACCGTCGACGAGGCGGGTGATGCGGACGTGGACGTCGTCGAGCAGCTCGACGTTCGTCCCCTTGCCCTGGAACCAGTCGCGCAGGTCGTGGAGCACGGTGTCGAGCTGGCTCATCGCCAGGCGCGACCCTTCGACGGCGCCCATCGCGACGACCTGCTCGAGCGCCTCGACCGAGGTGAAGTACGTGATGTTCGAGAGCCGCGAACCGGTCGCGGTCTCGTCGAACGAGAAGCGCATCCGCATGGACGGGAACTCGGCGAGCGGCTCGCCGTTCTCGTCGGCGAACGCGTCGAGGACCTCGAAGCCGCGGCCCTCGTCGATCGCGAGGAACTCCCACGTGCCGCGGGAGGTCTCGCCCGTCGGGCTGGTCATCGCGTAGTGCGCGTGACCGCCGACCGAGAAGTCGAAGGCGGTGAAGGTGGCCGGCCACCCGGGAGGGCCCCAGAACCGCTCGAGCTGTCGCGGCTGCGTGAACGCACGCCACAGCCGGTCGACGGGGGCGTCGACGTCGGCCGTGAGCGTCATGGTGAGGTTCTCGGTGTCGGTGGTGATGTCGGTGACGGGCATGTCTCACTCCTTCGTAGATCGGTCAGTTCTCGGGCTCGGCCAGCAGTGCGTCGAGTCGGTCGACGCGGGAGCGCCAGAGGTCTTCGTAGCGGCCGAGCAGCGCACGGGCGCGGGCGATCATGTCGGGGTCCGCTCGGACGAGACGCTCGCGGCCCTCGGCGCGCTTGACGACCAGTTCCGCCGCCTCCAGGACGGCGACGTGCTTCTGGACGGCTGCGAACGACATGTCGTAGTCCGCGGCGAGCGCGGAGACGGACTGCTCGCGTTCGAGCGTGCGACGCAGGATGTCGCGCCGCGTCGCCGTCGCCAGGGCGTGGAAGACGCGGTCGATCTGTTCATCGCTGAGCTCCGTTTGTGCAACCATTTGGTTGTACGTTAGGGCAACGGATGCCGGGCGTCAAGAGGTCCCGGCGTCGGCGGGTCGATCAGGCCAGGGAGAGGAAGAGCTTCTCCAACTCGTCGGGGTCCAGGTCGGCGGATCCGTCGGGGTCGGTCAGGCACTCGCGCAACGCCGTCGAGATGACAAGGAACCCGGCTCGATCGAGCGCTTTGGACACGGCGGCGAGCTGCTGGACGACGTCGCGACACGAGGCATCCCCCTCGACCGCGGTGATCACTGCGGCGAGCTGGCCCTGCGCGCGCTTGAGGCGATTGACCACCTTGCGCTTCGCCTCGGCATCGTGCGTGACCGGATCGCCGACCTGTGCAGCCTCATCCATGTCGGCATCCTCTCGTTCTCGTCGAAGTGCCACTCACTATACCCCCCTGGGTATTACTTTGGAGGCTTCGGGCCGATGGTGCACGAAGAGGAGGCCGTGTTCGTCGACCTGAGCCGCGGCATCCACGTCTCTCAGGGTCTCCGCGTGTACGCGGATGTCGCGCCGGCGCGGACGGTCGAATGTGAGCAGCAGGCGCGGGTATCTCGCTCGCATCGGTTTTCCGCAGCAGGCTGTCTTCGCGCGGAGCGAGGGTCAGTTGTGAAAGGGACTGTAAGACGAGGCATCCGTTCTCGCGCTGGTGCGCCGCGGAGCCGGCGTCCTCGAACCGGACCTCTGTGGGCACCTCAACCCGGACTACCGGCGCGCACGCTCCGCCGCCTGTCGTGGATGAGGGCGGCACTCCTGCGGATGCCCGGGGTTCGGGCTCGTGGACGTGCGGCGCGGCGTCCCCTGCGCGGCGTGCGGTGAGCCGACCGCTCAGATCAGCGCGGACGTCCACGGGTGCGCTGCGTGCGACGAGCGCGAGCTGCGGACCCGGGCGGTCTCGGCCGCAGACCCCGCGACGTGCGCGGCGTGCAACCCGTGAGGGTCAGGCGTCGCCCGTGATGCCCCATCGGTCGGTCGGAAACTGCCCGGTGTGGAGGTCCTCGATGGCGTCCAGCACTTCGCTGCGATCGAGCACGTACTCGCGGGGGTAGTCGATCGCCTGGTCTCCGACGGTCAGATCGATCGTGTCGTCATCGTCCTCGTCGTCGTCCTCCGTCGCCGTGGCGGCCGGCGAGATCGCGTTGACGATGCGCGTTCCCGACGGGTTCTGCGCAGTGAGGACGTACCTGTCGGGCCCACCGCCGATCATGACCTCCCACTCGCCGATGCGGTGCGTGATGAGGGTGTTCGCGATGCCGTCGAGGTCGTCGAGCCCCCATGGGTCAGTCTCGTCCGTCACCCCGCCATTATGAGACGTCAGCCGATCCGCCGCCATCGTGCACTTCGGGGCCCGGGGCGTCTCGCAGATGAGGCGTTTCTCATCTGTCGGCCTGTTCGCGACGTGTGATTCCGGCGGTTTTCGGGGTCTGGATGTCGGAGGTTGGTGCAAGAGTGCAGGTATGACGGATGCGGCGGAAACCCCCGGTGGCGAGTCGTATCTCGCCGCCATCTCGGGGATCGTTGCGGACGTCGAGGACGTTGCCCGTGAGGTCGCTCGCGTGCAGATCCGCGAGTTGCGTGTGCTCGCCGCCGCGGGACGGCTAGCCGAGGAACAGGGCGCCCACCCGAACGCGAAGGTGACGCTGCACGACATGGTGCTGCGGTCGATCTCGGCCGAAGTCGCTGGAGCGATGCGCACAACCGATCGGACGGTGCAACGCCGGATCGGCGAAGCCCGGGTGACGATCGAGGGGTTCCCGGCGGCGGTGGCGGCGTGGGAGTCCGGCCGGATCGTGCAGGGGCACGTGAAGGCGATCGTCGACGCTGGGGTGAACCTGCCGGCTGAGTTGTGGGCGGAGTTCGAAGCGATCGCGATCGAGCGGTGCGAAGGCCAGACACCGAACCGAGTTCGGGGTGAGCTAGAGATCCTCGCGCACCGGATGCACCCGCGTTCGTTTGCCGAACGACACGAGGAAGCTGCCGCGGGCCGGTGCGTGCGGTTGATCCCCGGGCGGGATGGGATGTCGGATCTGATCGCCACCCTCCCCACCGTGATTGCGGAAGGGATCCACGACCGGCTCACCCAGCAAGCGCGGGCGATCATCGATACCCGGGAGGAGCGTGCAACCGGCTCGGACGTCGTCGCCACCGATGCGCGCACCACCGATCAGGTCCGCGCGGATGTGCTCGCCGACCTTCTCCTCGCGGGGACACCAGCGCTTGATGACACTCGTGACACGAGCGCCGGGCCGCTAGGCGCGATCCGCGCGCGGGTTCAGGTGCTCGTGCCGGCCGCCACACTCGCCGGTGCCGACGACGGGCCGTGCGATCTTGCCGGTGGTTCCCCCATCGATCCCGCAACAGCCCGCACGCTCGCCGGCGCGACCGGGGTCTGGGAGCGCCTGTTCCACGACCCGACCACCGGAGTCACCGTGTCGACGGATTCGTACCGTGTCCCGTCCGGGATGCGACGGTTCCTGCAAGCCCGGGACCAGCATTGCCGGTTCCCCGGATGCCGGGTCGCCGCCATCCGGTGCGAAGTCGACCACACCCACGACCACGCCCTCGGCGGCAAGACAGAACTGTCCAACCTCGCGCATCTATGCCAACGGCATCATTCGATGAAGCAGTTCACCGCCTGGCGGGTCCGACAACTATCGGGTGGTGTCCTCGAATGGACCTCACCCCTCGGCAGGATCTACCGCGAAGACGCACCCACCCCGGCCGTCGCCTTCACCCCTGCCGCAGCTTCACCCGGAGACCCCGCTCCGTTCTGAACCGCTCCGCCGCGCCTCAGCCGAGCGACGCGCACGCGACGCACATCGTCGCCTGCGGCCGAACCTCCAGCCGGGCCTCGGGGATCGGGCGGCCGCACCTTTCGCACACCCCGTAGGTGCCGGCATCCACTCGCGAGAGCGCCGTCGCGACCTGCGCCAACTCGTCCCGCGTCGACGCCCTCAGCGCATCGACCCGCTGCCACTCCCCCGACAGCGTCGAGCCCTCGGGGTCGTGCTCGTCGTCGGCCGTCGCATCCGATCGATCGACCCGCAGCGCCGCATCGTCGGCATCGAGCCGGGCCAACTGCGCCTGCAGCTCCCGCTCGCGCGCACGCAACCGCTCGATCGGATCCATCCGGTCAGCGTAGGCCTACCCACCGACCCGGCGACCGTCAAGACCGTCGCGGCACCAGCATCCGCCCTCCAGAGTGGGGGCAACGGAAGGGAGCCCTCATGGCTGACAACGACGGCACCGAGCACAACGACCCCGAAGAGATGCCCGATACCGAGGAACTCGAGGAGCCCAGCGTCGCGAAGGAGCCCGGCGAGGAGCCGAAGGCGCCGCAGCCTCAGGGCGAGGAGCCCAGCCACCACGCCGTCGGCATCGGCGTCATCGACTCCGACCCGGACGACTCTCAGGACGACTGACGGCCGTCGTCGGCGGCGCTGCCCGTCACGCTCACGCCCTCGTCACCGATGAAGCACTGCACCATGCGGTCCTTATCGATGCCGTCCCACCCGCTCTCGGTCGGCGTGTAGAAGGAGTACTCGAGTAGGGAGTCCTCCCAGGGTTGTCCGACGAAGTCTTCGAACGCCGGCAGACAGCCCTCATCGGCCGCTGTCGCTGTCCCGTCCTCACCGGGGTAGTCACCGGCGGGAAGCACGAACACGTGGTAGACCTCGTAGGTGTGCGCGTCGCCGCACGGGATCGCCTGCACGACGTACACCGAATCCTCCGTGGCCCGAGGATGCACGGCGTCCGATTCGTCGAAGCAATCCCCCGCGACGAGATCGAACACGTCGAGTTCACCGCCGACCGTGATCACGCCGGAGGCGTCACGGTAGACCGCGCCCGACAGCTGGTAGAGCGCGGCTTCCGAGCAGCCGGACATCAAGGGGACGGCGACGACCAACCCCACCGCTGCGAGCGCACCCGAGCGCCACCGACGTGTCGACATGAATCCCCCAGGAGTATGCGTCGAACTGACGGCGTCAGCGTATCGGAGCGCGGCCCTCGCAGACACGACGGGATGCCGGTGCCCCGCCGATAGGATGAGGGCGTCCCCCGGCATCCCGAGTCTTGGAGCCCAGCCGCGTGAGCACCCCAGTCACCCCCTCCGTCGCAGACACCGTCGAAAACGCCATCGCCACGCCGGAGCGGGAGCAGCCCTACGGCGCCCTCGGCCTGAAGCCCGATGAGTACGACAAGATCCGCGAGATCCTCGGCCGGCGCCCCACCTCGGGCGAGCTGGCGATGTACTCCGTCATGTGGAGCGAGCACTGCTCCTACAAGTCCTCGAAGATCTACCTCCGCCGCTTCGGCGACAAGGTCTCGGACGAGATGAAGGAACGGCTCATGGTCGGCATGGGCCAGAACGCCGGCGTCGTCGACGTGGGCGAGGGCTGGGCCGTCACCTTCAAGGTCGAGTCCCACAACCACCCGAGCTACATCGAGCCGTTCCAGGGCGCCGCGACCGGCGTCGGCGGCATCGTCCGCGACATCATCTCGATGGGCGCACGCCCCGTCGCGGTCATGGACCAGCTGCGCTTCGGCGACATCGACGACCCCGACACCGCCCGCGTCGTGCACGGCGTCGTCAGCGGCATCAGCTTCTACGCGAACTGCCTCGGCCTGCCGAACATCGGCGGCGAGACCGTCTTCGACAAGGTCTACCAGGGCAACCCGCTCGTCAACGCGCTCGCGGTCGGCGTCCTCCGCCACGAGGACATCAAGCTCGCCAACGCCACCGGCGCCGGCAACAAGGTCGTCCTGTTCGGCGCCCGCACCGGCGGCGACGGCATCGGCGGGGCATCCATCCTCGCCTCCGACACCTTCGCGGACGGCGGCCCCACCAAGCGTCCCGCCGTGCAGGTCGGCGACCCGTTCGCCGAGAAGGTGCTCATCGAGTGCTGCCTCGAGCTCTACCAGGGCGAGCTCGTCGAGGCCATCCAGGACCTCGGCGCCGCCGGAATCTCGTGCGCGACGAGCGAGCTGGCCGCCAACGGCGGCTCGGGCATGAAGGTCGACCTCGAGAAGGTGCTGCTGCGCGACCCGTCGCTCACGCCCGAGGAGATCCTCATGAGCGAAAGCCAGGAGCGCATGATGGCGATCGTCGCTCCCGAGAAGCTCGACGCGTTCCTCGCCGTCGTCCAGAAGTGGGATGTCGAGACGAGCGTCCTCGGCGAGGTCACCGGAGACGGCCGCCTGCAGATCTTCTGGCACGGCGAGCAGATCGTCGACGTCGACCCCTCGACCGTCGCGGTCGACGGCCCCGTCTACGAGCGTCCCGTCGCCTACCCGACCTGGATCGACGCGCTCCGCGAGGACTCCGCCGCGTCCCTCGAGCGGAGCGACGACCCCGAGGTGCTGCGCGAGCAGTTCCTGAAGCTCCTCGGCAGCCCGAACCTCGCCGACACGTCGTGGGTCACCAACCAGTACGACTACTACGTCATGGGCAACACGGCCCTCAGCTTCCCCGACGACGCCGGCATGATCCGCGTCGACGAGGAGTCGGGTCTCGGCTTCGCGATCGCAACCGACTGCAACGGCCGTTACTGCCAGCTCGACCCGTACGCGGGTGCGCAGCTCGCCCTGGCCGAGGCGTACCGCAACGTCGCCGTCACGGGCGCCGAGCCCACCGCCGTCACCGACTGCCTCAACTTCGGCAGCCCCGAGAACCCCGAGGTCATGTGGCAGTTCGGGCAGACCGTCGACGGTCTCGCCGACGCCTGCTTCGAACTCGGCGTCCCCGTCACGGGCGGCAACGTCAGCTTCTACAACCAGACCGGCGACCAGCCCATCTTCCCGACCCCCGTCGTGGGCGTGCTCGGCATCATGGACGACGTCTCGCGCCGCATCCCCAGCGGCTGGCAGGATGCCGGCGAGAACATCTACCTGCTCGGCACGACGTCCACCGAGCTCGACGGCTCGGCCTGGGCCGACACGATCCACGACCACCTCGGCGGTCGCCCGCCGAAGGTCGACCTCGCCGGCGAGAAGACCCTCGCGGGCCTGCTGCAGGCCGCGCGCGACGAGATGCTCGTCTCGAGCGCGCACGACCTGTCGGCCGGCGGCCTCGGTCAGGCTCTCGCCGAGGCGACGACCCGGTTCGGCGTCGGCGCCCGCGTGTGGCTCCGCGAGATCATGGAGCGCGACGGTGTGGATGCCGCGACCGCCCTGTTCAGCGAGTCGACCGGCCGCGTCATCGTGTCGGTGCCGCGCGAGGAGGACGTGAAGTTCCGGGGCCTCTGCGAGGGCCGCGGCTACCCCGTGCTCCGCATCGGCGTGACCGACGACGCCGCCGAGGGCGAGCAGGCGGCCCTCGAGATCCAGGGTGTCTTCACCGTCCCCGTCGCCGAGCTCCGTCAGGTCTCGAAGGCGACGCTTCCCGCCGCCTTCGGAGCCATCGTCGACGAGGCCACCGCGTGAGCGACGACCCGGAATACGCCGACTTCGTCGGGCGCAAGCGCGCCCGCACGAAGGTGGTCGCGTGGACCGTCATCGTCGCGATGGTGCTCGTGGGCGGCGGCGCGACCGTCCTCACCCTCCTGTTCGGCTGACCCGGACCATGGACGCCACCGCGCCTGCCCTGCCGGGTCGCGCGGTGCTGCAGCAGCGCTGGAGCGGCGCCTGCTTCCTGCACTGGCGGGTCGATCCGGCACGGGTCGAACCCCACCTGCCGCCCGGAACCGAACCCGACCTCTTCGACGGGTCGGCGTGGGTCGGGCTGATTCCGTTCGTCCTCAGTGAGTTCCGCTTCCTGCCGCTGCGCCCGGTCCCCTTCGTCGGCCGGTTCGTCGAGATCAACGTCCGCACCTACGCGAAGGATGCCGACGGCCGCCGCGGCGTCGTCTTCCAGACCCTCGAGGCCGAGCACCTCCTGCCGGTCCTCGGCGCGCGTGCCGTCTTCGGCCTGCCGTACCGCTGGGCGAAGGCCGCGATGCGAACGGACGGCGACGCGCTCGAGTACGCCTCGCGGCGGCATCCGGGGTTCGGCGACCGGACGCGCACCCGCATCCGCGTCGTCCCGGGGACCGAGGTCGTCGACGACGATCTGAGCCGCTTCCTCACGGCACGCTGGGGCTTCCACGAGCGACACCTCGGCCGCACGATCTGGGCCGCGAACGAGCACGAGCCGTGGCCGCTGGTGCGCGCCGAGGTCGAGCGTCTCGACGACGGCCTGCTCGCGGATGCCGGTTTCCCGGGCCTCGCCGACCGCGCGCCCGATTCCGTGCTCGCGATGCCCGCCCGGCATCCCGGCGTCATCACCCGCTTCTCGAGCGCACGCCGCGTGCGCTGACGGGCGTCAGGCGGGGAGCGCGTCCCGCAGCCGGGTGAGGGTCGCCCGCCAGTCGTCGATCTCGTCGGACTCATCCCAGAGTTCGGCGAGCTCGGAGTCGCCGCCGACCTTGTCGAGGGCGGCGCGCGCCAGTGCCACGACGGATGCCCGCGGCGCGCCGACCCGCGCGAGGAAGCCCTCGACCGACTCGGCGTCCTCCTCCTCCGAGAGCGGAAGACCGGAACCGTGTGCGACCACGGCGGCCGCCGCGACGGCGATGGCGTCGCGGTCCGTGTCCTCTTCATCACCCGCCGCGTAGCCCTGCAGGACGTCGGTGACGAAAGCCCACGAGTCCGCTTCGTCGAGTTCCCACGCCCAGTCCGCTGCGGTGTCGTTGCCGAACGGTTCCTCGCTCCATGTGCCCATGCGGCAGAGCGTAGCGAGCCCGAGCGACATCCCGACGTCCGATCCCTGGGAACGCGACCATCCGTCGCGGCTAGCATGGCGGCATGCAGCTCTGGATCGTGGGGGTCGGAGCCGCGCTGGCGGAGTTCTGGTGGGTCGCACCCGCCGCCGCAGGTGCCGGCGCGGTCGGGTTCGTCGGCGTCCGCCGCGGCCGGACGACCCGCGCCCGCCGCCTCGGGCTCACGGCGGCCCAGCATGAGCTGCAGCAGGCCCGATCCGACGCGGTCAGCGCGCGCGCCGCAGCGCGCGTCGCGCAGGCGGAACTCACCCGCGCCGAGGCCGAACGCGCCGTTGGCCGCGCCCACCCCGACGACGTCCGCACCGCGCGGCGCGCACTCGAGACGGCGCAGCGCGCCAAAGCCGCGGCGATCGCGACCATCCGCGTCGCTCGCGCCCGCGTCGGCGCGGAGCGCGCCGCCGTCCCCGCCCGCGGCACCGACCCGAAGCACCTCCCCCTCGCGCGTCTCATGGCCGCGCACGACGCGATCGCCGCACGCTGGATGGAGTACGAGACGGATGCCGCCCGCCGCCTCGCTTTCCCCGCGCTCAGCGACGTGCGCGTCCCCGCCACGGCCGAGTTCCTGCGCCTCGAGGGCATCGCCCGCGAGCACCGCCCGGCATCCGCCACCGCCACCCTGACGCCCGAGCAGTTCTCGACCTACCGGGCTGCCGTCGACGACACCGGGCGCGCGTTCGCCGCCGCGGAGCAGGAGGCCTGGCGCCTCGCCGGACACCGACCCGACGACGCCCCCGCGGACCACTCGACCGCTGCACGCTGGACGATCGTCGCGACCGAGGCGATCGCCCGCTCGGTGGACGGGATCTCGCGCGCCGCGGAGGGCGCGGCATCCGCTCTGGACGCCTACCGCTCACGGCGGGACGGTCGCGACCGCGACCAGCACCGCCCGTAAGGTGTAGCGAGTGACCGATTTCTGGCAATTCGCGGGCCACTACTGGTGGCTCGTGTTCCCGCTGTTCGGGCTCGCCTCCGCGGCGAGCGGATCGTTCGCCGCGTCGTCGAAGCGCCGACACAAGCAGCGCCTCGAGATCATGAAGGCGAAGGCCGAACTCACGGCGGCGCGTGCGGCGGCCAAGCGCGGCATCGGGTCGGCCTCCGCCGCCGAGATCGACGCCCCCTCGCAGTCCGTCGCGGACCAGGCCGACGACCTGCGCGCCGTCCACGACGAGGTCACGCACCGCTGGCTCGACTACGAGCTCGACGTCGCCAAGCTCATCGCGTTCCCGTCGATGAGCAACGGGCGCGACCCCCTCACCGCCGGGTTCCTCCGCGCCAAGAAGATCGCCGACCGCGCCCGCCCCGCCGACGGCTCGAAGCCTACGGCCGAGCAGGTCGCCGAGTACCGCCGGGCCGTCACCGACTTCGAGGTCGCCTTCGACCTCGCCGAGCGCGAAGCGCGTCGCACCCGTGACTCGGGACTGACGGACGCCGAGCGCAAACGGCTCGCGACGGCATCCCGCATGCTCGCCGTCGCCACCGACGACGCCGCGACGCCGGCGGAACGCCACCTCGCCTACCAGCGCGTCCGCGAGGAGATCGACGGGCTCATCGCCCTCTCGGACGAGGCGGTCGAGGTGCTCGAGAAGAAGGTGGCCCAGCCGCTGACCGAGCGCCCGAACGACAACGGGGACCCGGCCGAAGCCGGATCCCCGTGACCTCACGGACCGATCAGTCGGTGACGATCGTGTCGTAGGCGTCGGGGTTCTTCGTCAGCCACTCGTCGACGGCGTCGGCGTACTTGCCCTCGCCGTAGGTGTTGACGACGGTGTCCTCGAGGCTCGCGTACTCCTCGTCGTCCAGCTTGATGCCGGCGATGAGCTTCGCCGCCTCGGGGTTCTCCTCCTTGAAGCCGTCGGTCGCGAGGAAGTGCAGGGCCTCAGCCTCGCCCATCGCTCCCTTCGGGTCCTCGAGGTCCTTCAGGTTGTACTTGTCGTTGGCCCAGAACGGACGCCACGACGTCACGACGATGTCGCGCTGCGCGGCCTCGGCGCTGTCGAGCTCGGTGAGCATCGCCGCCGTCGACGACGTGACGAGCTGGTAGCTGTCCTCCAGCCCGTACTCGGGCAGCATCGACTCCTGCGTCTGCTTCGTCAGACCAGCCCCGGGCTCGATGCCGTAGATCTTGCCGCCGAAGCGGCTCGCGTTCGCCTTCAGCTCGTCGATCGAGTCGATGTCGACGTAGTCGGGCACCGCAATGGTCAGCTTCGCGCCCTCGTAGTACGCACCGAGGTCCTCGATCTGGTCCTTGTACTGGTCCATGTAGGACTTGTGGGTCAGCTCGGGCCAGGCCGAGGGGTAGATGTCGACGTCGCCCTGCGCGAGACCGGCGTAGAGCGGTCCCGCCTCGGTGAGCTCCTGCATCTTGACCGTGTAGCCGACCTTCTCGAGCTGGTCCTGGAGCAGGTACGCGGTGCTGAGGCCGTCGGTCCACGACGGCAGGTAGCCGAGCGTGATGGTGCCGAGGTCGCCCTCGCCGCCCCCGTTGGATCCGCCGCCGTTCTCGACGTCGTTGCCGGTCGCGCAGCCGGCGAGGGCGAGGGATGCCGCAGCGCCGATCGCGAGGATGCCGGTCAGGTGTCGCTTGTTCATGTGTGCCTTCCGTATGTGATTGCTGGTTCCGTATCGAGCAGGTCAGGTGGGTCAGACGCCCACGGGCTCCGGTGCGGGAGTCGGGGTCGTGACGCGAGCGTCCTTCGGTGCGCGACGACGCGCGATCGCACCGAGCAGCGAGCCGCGCTGCGTCTTCAGAGCGCCGAGGGCTCCCGTCAGGCGGTCGAGGTAGACGGCGAGGATGACGACGCTGAGGCCGGCCTCGACGCCCTTGGCGATGTCGACGGTCGACATCGCCTGGACGATCTCCTTGCCGAGGCCGTCGGCGCCGGCGATACCGGCGATGACCGCCATCGACAGGGCCAGCATGATCAGCTGGTTGACGCCGGCCATGATGCTCGGCATCGCGAGCGGCAGCTGCACTCCGCGGAGGATCTGGCCCGGGGTGGCGCCGAACGCGTGGCCGGCCTCGACCGTCTCGCTGTCGACGCCGCGGATGCCGAGCTCGGTCAGACGCACGCCCGGGGGCAGCGCGAAGATGACGGTCGCGACGACACCGGGCACGACGCCGATGCTGAAGAACACGATGGCGGGGATCAGGTAGACGAACGCCGGCATGCTCTGCATGAGGTCGAGCACGGGGCGGAGGATCGCGCTGAACGTGTCGTTGCGGGCCGCGGCGATGCCGAGGGGCACGGCGATGACGACGGCGATGATCGCCGCGACCAGGACGAGCGCGAGCGTCTGCATCGAGGTCACCCACTGGCCGACCCCGAGGATGAGGACGAAGCCAACGACCGTGCCGATCGCGAAGCGCCACGAACGGAGCACCCAGGCGAGCGCCGCGAAGATCACGATCACGGCGACGATGGGCAACGACAGGAGACCGTTCGCGAGCGCGTCGACGAACCAGCCGACGACGGCCGAGACACCGGACAACAGCCAGCCGAGCGTGTCGCGGATCCAGGCCACGCCTGCTTCGGCCCACTCACCGATCGGGATGCGGAAACCACCCATCAGCGCACCTCCTCCTTCTCGGTGGCCGGTCCGTCGACCGCGCCGCCGGCCAGTGCCTCATCGATCACGGAGCCGGGCACCGGGTCGAGGATCACGGGGATCTCCGTCGTCTCGGTCGTCGAGGGGCCGAGCGCGGTCAGCAGCGTGATGCGCGGGATGACGCCGACGAGGCGACCCTCGGCATCCGTCACCGCGAGCGGCAGCGGCGACTCGGCAGCGGGGACGAAGAGGTCCATGAGGACGTCGTCCTGGCCGACGGCCTGCGGCACCGGTCGGAGCACGGAGGCCAGCGAGCTCTCGCCGCGGCGGACCAGCTTGAGCGCGTCGCGGTCGCTCACCATGCCGATGAGCTTGCGGCTGCGGTCCGTCACGTAGACGGCGGCCATGCGGGCGTCGCGCATGGTGCGCAGGGCGCGGCGGGGGCCGGCGGCATCCGTCACCGAGACCGACCCGGGACGCTCCATGACGTTCGCGGCGGTGAGGACGCGAGCGCGGTCGACGTCCTGCACGAACTGCTCGACGTAGTCGTTGGCGGGGTCGGTGAGGATGTCCTCCGGCGTGCCGATCTGCACGATGCGGCCGTCCCGCATGACCGCGATCCGGTCGCCGAGGAACATCGCCTCGTTGAGGTCGTGCGTGATGAAGATGATCGTCTTCTGCAGCTTGTGCTGCAGCTCGAGCAGCTGCTCCTGCATCTCGCGACGGATGAGCGGGTCGAGCGCGCTGAACGCCTCGTCCATGAGCAGGATGTCGGTGTCGGCGGCGAGCGCACGGGCGATGCCGACGCGCTGCTGCATACCTCCCGACAGGGCCGACGGCAGCTTGTCGCCCCAGCCCTCGAGGCCGACGAGCCCGAGGATCTCCTCGGCCTTCGCGAGCCGCTCCGCCTTGCCGACGCCCTGCAGCTCGAGCGGGTAGGCGACGTTCGCCGCCACCGTGCGGTGCGGCAGCAGCGCGAAGTGCTGGAACACCATGGCGATGCGCTCACGACGGATGCCGCGGAGCTTCGCGGCCGGGATGCCGGTGATCGGCTCGCCGTGCACGAGCACCTCTCCGCCGGTCGCGTCGTGCAGCCCGTTGAGCATGCGGATGATGGTGGACTTCCCCGAGCCCGACAGGCCCATGATCACGAAGATCTCGCCCCGCTCGACGCGGAAGCTCGCGTCGATGACGGCGGCGGTCCCGGCATCGCGGACCTGGTCTCGGGGTTCCCCGGCCTTCAGGCGCTTGACCGCCTGGCCGGGATTGCGTCCGAAGACTTTGAACAGATTCTTCGCTTCGACAGCGGCAGTTGTCACGTGCTTCCCTCGGCGGGCGCGCACGCGTCCGCATCGGTAGCGCCCGGGTGGCGATCACCGGCATCCGCACGAGCGAAACCTCACTCGAGTGCAGAGCTTCGGCGACGAACATCGGGTCCATCGCCCAGACCGCCGACCATACGTCCGCTCGTCACCACGCCCTGAGGCGCCGGCTCGAACGGCCGCGGACTGGTCGTCGAGGGCACGAGGCCCACGTTCGACGGTAACGAAGTCGGTTGACGTGGATCAAATCGAGCCACCCCCTTGACCTCCTCCCGAAGCGCGGATATCACGCGCGCGCACCCGCCGCGAGAGCAACCCGTCCACGCCCGCGGGGGTGCAGAGTGGAGGGAGTCCACCCGGAATGAGGAGCACCACGCATGAGCGATTTCGCCCGACGCATCGACGCCACGACGATCGACCACCTGAGGTCGACGGGCGCCACGAAGTGGTCGGCCGACGACGGGTCACTGGGTGCCTTCGTCGCCGAGATGGACTTCGGGATCGATCCCGCGATCACGGCGGCTCTCCACCGCGCGGTCGACGCTGGGTCGTTCGGGTACATGCCCAGGGGGATCAGCTCCGATCTGTCCGAGGCGACCGCCGAGTTCGTGGCGCGGCGGTACGGCTGGCAGGTCGCGGCATCCGACGTCCAGCCGGTTCCCGACGTGATCATGGGACTCGAGCTGGCCATGGAGCACTGCTCCGCGCCGGGCTCGAAGATCATCGTGCCCACGCCGTCGTACATGCCGTTCCTCTTCGTGCCCCCGATGCGCGGACGCGACGTCATCGAGGTGCCGCTCGCCGTCCGCGACGGGCGGTACGAGTTCGATCTCGATGCCCTGCAGCGCGCCTTCGACGACGGCGGGAACCTCCTGCTGCTCTGCAACCCCTACAACCCCGTCGGCCGCGTGTTCTCGCGGGATGAGCTGATCGCGATCTCGGAGGTTGTGGAACGCAACGGCGGGCGCGTCTTCTCCGACGAGATCTGGGCGCCCCTCGTCTACAGCGGATCGACCCACGTGCCCTACGCCACGGTCTCGCCCGCCGCCGCCCAGCACACGATCACCGCGATGAGCGCGTCCAAAGCGTGGAACCTGCCCGGGCTCAAGTGCGCCCAGCTCGTCCTCACGAGCGACACGGACCGCGCGACCTGGGAACGGCTCGGCCCCTTCGCCGGCCACGGCACGAGCAACCTGGGCGCGATCGCGAACGCGACGGCTTACCGCGAAGGCGACCCCTGGCTCGCCGACCTCGTGCCCTACCTCCAGCACAACCGCGACACCCTGCTCGACCTTGTCGCCGAGGAGATCCCCGACGCATGGATGCCGAAGCCCGAGGGGACGTACGTCGGGTGGATCGACCTCCGCGCGGTCGGGCTCGGCGATCACCCCGCCGAGTTCCTCACCCGCGAAGCCGGCGTGACGCTGACCGAGGGGTCGATGTGCGGCGTCGCCGGCACGGGTTTCACCCGGCTGATCTTCGCGACGCCGCGACCGATCCTGGAACAGATCGTGCGCCGGGTCGGCGCCGCCGTCCGGGGCTGATCCGAAGCTGACCTCACTGACGACGAATCCCGCGGCATCCCTCAGGGGTCGCGGGATTCGTCGTATCCGGCTGTTGACACCGTTGGGGTTCGGTGGTTACCTACTCATGTAACTAACCAACGAACGAGAACGCGGAGTCGGAATGGTCGACGAAGGACGCCCGCTCTTCCTGCAGATCGCCGAGAGCGTCGAGGACTCGATCATCGACGGCAGCCTGTCCGAGCAGGAGCAGGCTCCGTCGACGAATGAGCTGGCGGCCTTCCACCGCATCAATCCGGCCACCGCGGCGAAGGGAATCGCGATGCTCACCGACAAAGGCGTCCTCGTGAAGCGCCGCGGCATCGGCATGTTCGTCGCCGACGGCGCTCGCGAGCTGCTCCTCACCGAACGGCGATCGGCCTTCGCCGACCGCTATCTCGATCCTCTGATCGCCGAGGCACACAAGCTCGGCCTCGGACCCGACGACCTCGCGCGCCTGCTGACCGAGCGCGCCACGACCACGAAAGGAACGTCACGATGACCGCCGTCATCGACGTGAAGAACCTCACCAAGCGTTACCGCGACACCACCGCCGTGGACGACATCTCGTTCACGATCGAGCGCGACGCCATCTACGGCCTCCTCGGCCGCAACGGCGCCGGCAAGACGACCGTGATGTCGATCCTCACGGCGCAGAACTTCGCCACCGCGGGCGATGTCCGCGTCTTCGGCGAGGCTCCCTACGAGAACGCCGCCGTCCTCAGCCGGATGTGCTTCGTCCGAGAGAGCCAGAAGTACCCCGACGACGCGACGCCGACGCACGCCTTCCGCATCGCCCGGCTGTTCTACCCGAATTGGGACCAGGGGGTCGCCGACCGGCTCGTCCGCGAGTTCCGCCTGCCGATGAAGACGCGCATCAAGAAGCTCTCGCGCGGCCAGCTCTCGGCCGTCGGCGTCATCATCGGCATCGCCGCCCGCGCCGAGGTCACCTTCTTCGACGAGCCGTACCTGGGGTTGGATGCCGTCGCCCGCCAGATCTTCTACGACCGCCTCCTCGAGGACTACGCCGAGCACCCGCGCACGATCATCCTCTCCAGCCACTTGATCGACGAGGTCGCCAACCTCCTCGAGAAGGTCCTCGTCATCGACGCCGGCCGCATCATCATGGACGAGGACACCGAGTCCATCCGGGGACGCGCGTCGACGATCGTCGGCGAGACCTCCGTGGTCGAGGAGTTCGTCGCGGGTCGCGAGGTCATCCACCGCGAGAGCCTCGGACGCACCACGAGCGCCACCCTCCTCGGCGCGCTGAGCCCCGAGGACCGCACCGAGCTCTCGCTGGCGGGCCTCGACGTCCTGCCGGTCTCGCTGCAGCAGCTCATCGTGCGGCAGACGCAGAACGCCGTCCACACCGACGAAGGAGCACTCCGATGAACCGCACCCTCAACGTCGTGCGCATGCAGCTCGTCAACCGCGCCACCTTCATCTGGGTGCCGCTGATCGTGCTGGGCGGGACGCTCGCCATCAGTCTCCTCATCTTCGGCATGCTCTCGACGAGCGCTATCGACACCACGACGATGTTCGGCGGCGGAGCGCAGGCTCCGCTCTGGTACTTCCTGGCCGTCGGCGTCCAGGCGCTGACCCTGAGCTTCCCGTTCTCGCAGGCCATGAGCGTGACGCGGCGCGAGTTCTACCTCGGCACGCTCCTGACCGCCGCGCTGACGTCCGTCGGTCTCGCGGTGATCTTCGTCATCGGCGGACTCATCGAGCAGGCCACGCGCGGGTGGGGCATGAACGCCTACATGTTCCGCCTCACCTGGATCTGGTCGCAGGGGCCTCTCGTGGCGGGACTGTTCTTCGCCGTCGTCGCGATGCTGTTCTTCGTCGTCGGCTTCTTCTTCGCGACCGTCTACAAGCGCTGGGGCAACCTCATCCTCACCGTCCTGCTGATCGGACTCGGGCTGATCCTCGTCGGCGGCCTCTGGATCGTCGGACGGATGGATGCCTGGGGTCCGGTGTTCACCTGGTTCGGCTCGCTGACCCCGATCGCCCTGACGGGTGCACTCGTCCTCGTCATCGCCGCACTTTCGGCCGTCTCGTACGGGACGCTCCGACGAGCCATCGCCTGAGGACGACACCCTCCGACGGCCGCGGCCGGGGATCGCCTGGCGCGGTCCCCGGCCGCGATACGATTCGATCCACTCGACAGGGCGGTGGGGAGCACGATGGCACGTCTGACACCGGCTACGCAGAATGACAGGGATGCCGCCGTCGCCGCCGCCTCCGCCGCGTCAGGCCGACCCGACGCGGAGTTCGAGGCCCGCCTCGACGACGTGTTCCCCGTCCTGCACGGCCTGTTCCTGCAGCTCTACGGCGAGCGCGAGGACGGGCAGGAGGCCCTCGCCGACGTCATCGCCGCCGCCGCCGCGAGCTGGCGCGACCGCCCCGCCGATCTCAAGGCCCTCGACCGGCGACGCCTCGCCGACCCGGGCTGGTTCCTGTCGGAGAAGATGCTCGGCGGCGTCTGCTACGTCGACCGCTACGCGGGGTCCCTCCGCGGCATCCGGGATCGCATCCCGTACTTCCAGGAGCTGGGTCTCACCTACCTGCACCTGATGCCGCTGTTCGATTCCCCCGAGGGCAACAACGACGGCGGCTACGCGGTGTCGAGCTACCGCGCGGTCGACGACCGCCTCGGCACGATGGCAGACCTCGCCGCCCTGTCGGCGGAGTTGCGTGAGGCGGGGATCTCGCTCGTCGTGGACTTCATCTTCAACCACACGAGCAACGAGCACGAGTGGGCGCAGAAGGCGATCGCCGGCGTCCCCGGGTACCAGGACTTCTACCTGATCTTCCCCGACCGCACGATGCCCGATCTCTACGAGCAGACGGTCCGCGAGATCTTCCCCGACGACCACCCCGGCGCGTT
The DNA here is from genome assembly GCF_900100525.1 of Microbacterium sp. 77mftsu3.1. NCBI lineage: Bacteria > Bacillati > Actinomycetota > Actinomycetes > Micrococcales > Microbacteriaceae > Microbacterium > Microbacterium sp. 77mftsu3.1. The sequence continues at coordinate 103,981 of NZ_FNCR01000002.1, forward strand.
CGTGCAGCTGCCCGACGGCCGCTGGATCTGGGCGACGTTCTACCACTTCCAGTGGGACCTCAACTATGCGAACCCGGCGGTCTTCCGAGCCATGGCGGGCGAGATGCTCTTCCTCGCGAACCAGGGCGTCGAGGTGCTCCGCATGGACGCCGTCGCGTTCATCTGGAAGCGGCTCGGCACCACCTGCGAATCGCTTCCCGAGGCGCACCTGCTGCTGCAGGCGTTCAACCAGGTCCTCGCCCTCGGTGCCCCGTCGGTGCTCTTCAAATCCGAGGCCATCGTGCACCCGGACGAGGTCATCACCTACATCTCGCCCGACGAGTGCCAGCTCTCCTACAACCCGCTGCAGATGGCGCTCGGCTGGGAGGCGCTGGCGACCCGCGACGGACGCCTCCTGCAGAAGGCGCTCGACAAGCGGCACGCCCTGCCCGCCGGCACCGCGTGGGTGAACTACGTCCGCAGCCACGACGACATCGGCTGGACCTTCGCCGACGAGGATGCCGCGACCCTCGGCATCGACGGTTACTCGCACCGCCGGTTCCTCAACGACTTCTACGTGGGGCGCTTCGACGGCACGTTCTCGCGCGGCGTGCCGTTCCAGGAGAACCCGAAGACCGGCGACGCCCGCGTCGCGGGGACCACGGCGTCCCTCGCCGGCGTCGAGGCTGGCGACCCGGGCGGCGAGGACCGCGTCATCCTGGCGCATGCGCTCGCGCTGTCGACCGGCGGCATCCCTCTGCTCTATCTCGGTGACGAGCTCGGGCAGCTCAACGATCACTCGTACCTCGACGACCCCGCGCACGCCGGCGACAGCCGCTGGGTGCACCGTCCGGCAGCGGATGCCGCGGCGTTCGCCGCGCGGCACGACACCGCCACGGTCGCGGGGCGCATCCACGCCCGGCTCACCGCGCTCATCGCGGCCCGGCAGCGGACGCCCGAGTTCGCGGGCAATCCGCTGACGCCGTTCCGCACGCCGCATCCGTCGGTGGTCGGGTTCCAACGCGTCGGCGCCGGCGTCGTGCTCGTGCTCGCGAACGTCGGCGACGACGCGGTGGCGATCGATGCGGTCACGCTCTCGGGGTTCGAGGCGACAGCGATCGACGTCGTCACGGATGCCGCCGTGGATCTGACCGACGGCCTCGAGCTCGCGCCGCACGGCGTCCGCTGGCTGCGGGTACAGCGTCAGCGGATGCAATAGATTCCGCGCGGCGCGCCGCGGCATCCCTCGCCTGATCGGCGTGTCGCCGCCGAACTGCTGCATCCGCTGACGGGTCGCGTCGAGGACCCGTCCGTCAGCGCTCTTCGGCGGCCTCGGTGTGGTGTCGGATGACCTCGGCGACGACGAAGTTGAACCACTTCTCGGCGAACTCGGGGTCGAGGTCCGCCTCTTCGGCGAGGCGTCGCAGGCGCGCGGTCTGCTGCTCCTCGCGGGAGGGGTCGGATGCCGGCATCCCGTGCTCCGCCTTGAGGACGCCGACCTGCTTCGTGCAGCGGAATCGCTCGGCGAGCATGAACACGAGGGCGGCGTCGATGTTGTCGATGCTGGATCGTAGGGTCTGCAGCTGGACGTTCGGGTCGGTCATGATTCCTCCGGCGACGAGAGTACCGCGGTCGGTGATGAGACTCAGCCGTGCAGGAAGTCCTTGCGCGCCGGCTCGTGCACGGGCTCGAGCCAGAGCTTCACGACGACCCCGACGGCGGACGGCGGGGTCTCGGGCAGCGTGACGCGGAGGGCGTCGGCATCCTGGGTCCATTCGGCCGAGCCCGCGCCGAGCACCGTGAGCTCCGCGATGCGGCGTCCGAGCAGACCGCTCGACCGACCCCACGAGCGGATCGACGCGACGCCGTCCTCGGGCCAGCGGAGCACCGTCGCGTAGACGTAGTCGCCGGTGACGTCCGTGCGGGTCGTGAAGCGGACGTCCTCGGACGTGTACGGCGCGAACGCGTCGTCGATCATCGACCCCGCGACGACCTCGGTGGGTCCCTCGCCGGGGATGAGCCAGGGCCGGGTCCCGAAGATCGCCTCGCCGTTGACGGTGAGCCAGTCGCCGATCCCCTCGAGCATCTCGCGCTCGGCTGGGGCGATCGTGCCGTCGGCCTTCGGCCCGATGTTCAGCAGCAGGTTGCCGTTCTTCGCGACGACGTCGACGAGTTCGCCGATCAGGTCGTCGACGCTCTTGTAGTCGTGGTCCTCGATCCACCCCCACGACGTCTTGCCGACCGAACTGTCGTTCTGCCACACGTCGGGACGGATGCCGGGCATCGCCCCGCGCTCGATGTCGTAGACCGCGCTCCCCTCGGCGAACGCCGTCCACTTGTAGTTGATGACGACGCCGCGGCCCCACTCGGCCGCACGGTTGTAGTAGTACGCAGCAAGCTTGCGGATGTAGGGCTCGAAGGCGGGCTGCTCGAGCCACCAATCGAACCACAGCACCTGCGGCCGGTATTTGTCGATGATCTCGACGGTGCGCAGCAGCCAGTCCTCGAGGAAGAACTCGTTCGGCGCCGTCTCCTCGCGCTGGGCGGGACCGTACAGGTCGAAGAAGCGCGCATCGCGGACATCGGAGTCGAACCGCATCCCGCCGTTCATGAAGAACCAGTGCTCGGCACGGTGCGAGGAGGCCCCGCGCACCATCCACGCGTCGTCGACGGCCGTCATGAGGTCGCCGAACACGTCGCGTCGGGGCCCCATCTGGGCCGCGCTCCACCGCGACCGATCGGTGTCGTACATCGCGAACCCGTCGTGGTGCTCGGCGACGGGCACGACGAACTGGGCGCCCGCGCGGCGGAACACCTCGGCCCACTCGGCCGGGTCGAAGCGGTCCATCGTGAACGAGGGGATGAAGTCCTTGTACCCGAACTGATCGTGCGGCCCGTAGGTCGCGCGGTGGTGCTCGAACGCGCGATCGGCTTCGAGGTACATCGTGCGGGAGTACCACTCGCCCTGGGCGGGGACCGAGGGGATGCCCCAGTGGATGAAGATCCCGAACTTCGCATCGCGGTACCAGAGCGGCGGTTCGTACGCCCGCAGCGATTCCCACGTCGCATCGTACGGGCCGGCGTCGATGACGTCCTGCACCGCGGCGATCGCCGCCGAACTGTCGCTGACGTCGACCCGAGGGGGGAGGGATGCCGGGTCGAGGGGCTCGAGAGGGGAGTCGGCCATGCCCCCGATCCTGGACCCCGCGCGACCGAATTGCAACGTTGGAAAAGCGTCGGTCAGAGATCCACCCGTCGGCCGAACCGGCGTTCGCCGCGGGGCCGGGGCGAGCAGGTCGCCACCGATCGCAGTCGGACGATCTCGTGCGGCTGCAGGCCGGCGGCCTCGCCGAAGTCCTCGAGCGAGGTGAACCCGCCGTTCTTGCCGCGCGTCCGCACGGCGCGACGTGCCTTGGTGCGGGAGAGGCCCGGCAGCTCGGCCAGTTCGTCCGCCGTCGCGTTCTGCACGTCGACGGGTTCGGCCGGCTCCGCCGTCTGCAGCAGGTCGGCGGACGACGCGCCGACCGAGGCGGCCAGGCGCGTCGCCTCGGTCGAGCGCGTCGGAGCCGCGGAGCGGGTCGAGGCCGCAGAGCGGGCCGAGCCGGAGGATGCCGCGGTCGTGGTGCGCTTCGTGGACCGCTGGGTGGATCGCCGTCCGCGCGAGCCGTGGGTCGACGTCCGCGCCGCTCCCCGCGACGTGCGGGCCTCCCACCGCGACCGCAGCCACCCGGGGTTCAGGATGAGTGCGAAGACGATGCCCCCGAGGTGGGCGACCGCGTTGACCATGCTGGTCAGCCCGCCCCAGAGCTCGGTGATCACGGAGATGTACAACAGCCCGCTCACGGCGGTCGCCACGAACGCGGCACGTCGACGAGAGACCAGCCCCACGATGAGGAAGCCGATCCACGCCGACCCCGGCCCGAAGAAGACGAGGAGGAGCCACGAACTGACGCCGAGCAGCCAGCCCCAGCTCGGCACCCCGCCGTCGCGGGCGGGCGTGCTCACGCGTAGTCCCGCACGTTCAGCACCATCGTCACGGTGTCATCCTCGTCGCGCGTCTCGGAGACGAGTTCGAACCCCGCCTGATCGGCGCGGGAGCGGATACGCTCGGCGACCGCACGCTGCACGTGACGGGCGTAGGCGGCATCCACTCGCATCATGAGGGCGGTCGCCTCGGCCTCGGTCACCTCGTGGCCGTCGAGCCGCGACAGGTGGGCGCCCCAGACCCCGTCGGCGGTCCGCGACATGACGATCTCGACGTCGTCGATCGTCGCCGTCAGCACACCGTCGACGAGCGCGGCATCCGCCCCGCCCAGGTCGGCGAGCGCGGCCGCGAGCAGGTCGGGGTCCTTCATGCGGGTCTGCACGGCGATCGGGACGGCCTCCGACCCGCCGCGGGGGCCGGACGTCGCCCCCGAGTTCAGGGCGATCGCGCCGAGGGCGCCCGTACCGCCGACGGCCGCGGCGGCGGCGAGGGCGGCGGGGAGGAGGATCAGCGAGATGCTCATCGGGAGGTTCCCTTTCTGATGGATGCCACGCGGTCACCGCGCACGCCCAGATCGTCCAGCAGGTCGGCGAGCGCGGCATCCGTCGCCCACCCGTTGACGGCGACGGCGCCGTCGGCGGAGATGCGCACTTCGAGGGCGTCCCGGCCGCCGTCGCGCGCGATGCGGTCGACCTCCGCGGCGTACCGGGGCGTGAGGGCGCGGATCGACTGGTTCTGCGACCCGATCCACGGCCGACGCGTGTCGGGGAGGTCGGCGAGGTACGGTCCGTCGCACAGCAGGTCGGTCGCGGCGAGCAGGCGCGCGACGCCGTCGCGCTCCGCGGCCCAGGCCTGCAGACGGTCCAGCGTGTACCCCGAGAACGCCATGACGCCGAGTCCCGCGTCGCGGAACGCCTCGGCAACCGTGGCGAGCGCGTCTGCCTGATCGAACGGCTCGCCGCCGAGGAGTGTCAGGCCCTCGGCGCCGGCGGCACGTGCGTCCTCGACCCACCGCGACGCGAGATCGGCGGGGTCATCGAGCAGCGCCCCCCGCTCGGCCCACATGTGCGGGTTGAAACACCCGGGGCAGCGGACCGAACACCCCTGCACCCACACCGCCGCCCGCAGCCCCGGGCCCTCGGCCGCGGTGGCCGGCACGAAACGCGACCACCGCAGCGCTGCACCGCCGCGCGGGGGCGGCGTCGTCCCGAGGAGGCTGCCCTCCCCGCCCGCGCCGAGCGACTGGGTGACGATCACCGGTCCCGATCCTCCTGCACGAGGGAATCGGATGCCGCCGACGCGACGCGCGTGTAGTCCTCGGTGAACTGCGACGAGGCCGTTTCGGCGTCGAGCAGCGCCTCGAGCTGCTCGATGTAATCGAGGCACTCGGCCCCCGTCATCCCGAAGGTCTCGGCCGCGACCGACCCGTCGGAGCGCAACTGCACCACGAGCTTCTTCATGTCCGACTCCCGTTCCTGCGTGTCTCGACCGGTCAGTAGTCCACGGTACGACCGCCGCGACGCGACGACAGGGCCCCGTGGGTCTCCGTGCCGCTCGCGGTGACGTCGTGCGCGTCGAGGTCTTCGGTCCCGGTCGCGCCGACGGCGCGCTGGGCGGCCCAGGCGCGGATGCGCTGGACCTCCTCGGCCTGCGTGACCGCGAGAGGGATCATCGTCTCGACGACGCGGGTGACGACATCGGTGGTGATCGTCTTCCGGCCGCTGAAGCCCTCGTACAGGGCGGCGACCACGGCCTGCTCGATCTCGGCGCCCGAGTGGTTCTCGCTCGCGGCGACGAGGGCGGCGACGGCCGCCTCATCGTTCGCGATCGCGTCGAGCCCGTTGGCCGGGGTCGCGTGCGCGGCGAGCTGCAGCGACCAGATGACCTCGCGCTCGACGGTCGTGGGCAGGTCGACGAAGAAGATCTCGTCGAAGCGCCCCTTGCGCATGAACTCGGGCGGTAGGGCGTCGATGTTGTTCGCGGTCGCGACGACGAAGACGGGGTGCTTCTTCTCCTGCATCCAGGTCAGGAACGTGCCGAACACGCGCGCCGTCGTGCCCGAGTCGCCCTGCCCCGTGGTGTTCGAGAAGCCCTTCTCGATCTCGTCGACCCACAGGATGCAGGGGGCCACCGCCTCGGCGGTCGCGATGGCCGTCCGCAGGTTCTGCTCGCTCGAGCCGACGAGGCCCGAGAAGATCCGGCCGATGTCGAGCCGCAGCAGCGGCAGCCCCCACGAGGCCGCCGTCGCCTTCGCGGTCATCGACTTGCCGCAGCCGGGGACGCCCGTGATCAGCACGCCCTTCGGCGAGGGCAGCCCGTACTCGTGTGCGCTCGGCAGCCACGACCCGTTGCGACGCTCGAGCCAGCGCTTCAGGTTGTTGAGGCCGCCGACATCGTCGAGGTCGAGGTCGCCCGTGACGAACTCGAGCACGCCGGACTTGCGCACCACCTGGCGCTTCTCGTGCAGCACGACGCGGATGTCGTCGCCCGTCAGCTTGCCGTCGTTCACCATCGCCTGCGCGAAGGCGTTCTCGGCTTCGGCCATCGTGAGGCCGAGCGCGGCCTGGACGAGCGATTCCCGCGCTGCGTCGTCGGCGTCGACACGGATGTCACCCGAGTTGTTCTCGATCATCGTGTCGAGGAGATCGCGGATCTCCGCGGCGGTCGGCAACGGGAAGTCGAACAGGTGGGTCAGCTCGTCGAGCTCGGGCGGGATCACCCGCACCGGCGCCGTGACGACGAGCGTCCGCGACACGTCGCCGTGGCGGAACTCGAGTGCGGTCTCGCGCACCGTCCGCACGATCGCAGGGTCGCCCTGCCGGTGCTCGCCGCCGAAGTAGGCGTGCAGGTCGCAGAAGATGAAGACGCTCGGGTCGGTCACCCCCGCCGCGTGCTGCAGCGCGCGCGCGGGGTTCGTCGTGTTCGAGACGCTCTTGCCGTCGGGGTCGATGAGCCCGAGCGCCGACGTCCACGTCCAGACGCGGCGACGGTTGCGCTGGGCGTGCGCGGCATCCGTGATCGCGGCCACCGCACGGACCTCCTCGGCCGTCTCGAGGTACAGCAGGGGCAGGCGGGCCTTGAAGGCCGCATCCAGCGTGGCGTCGAAGGTCACGTCGGTTCCTTTTCGTGTGGTGGTCATGGTGAGTCGGATGCCGGTTCGTCGAAGCGGATCGTCCACTTCCCCGATCCCTCGTCGGAGTCGACGCGGAGGACGACCCGGTCGCTCGGCGGCCAGGACGATCTCGTGTCGACGGCGTCGAACCCCTGCACGACGTCGAGGGCGGCCTCGCCGGGGTAGACGGCCTCGACGCCGAAGAAACCGTCACCGGCGTAGACAAACCGCGCGCTGAGGGCCTCGCCGTCGTAGACGAGGAGGGCAGATCCCTCGCCCGACACCGTCGCGCCGTCGACGGGCGTGGGAGTCTCGCGGGTGACCGTCGCGCTCCAGTCCGTCAGCCGAGGGGCGAACCAGAGACGGCTCGCGTCGTCGCCGGCCACGAACGTGAGCGACCGCGACCCGCTCACGAGGCCGATGTAGGCCGGACGATCGTCGGCGGTACTCGCGTCGGCGTCGATCTGCTGATGGATGCTGAGGTAGTCCTGCTGACCCTCGGTGAGCGGGCCGATGACCCAGACGTCGTCCCCCGCGGGGATGTCGAGATAGCGGGTGCCCGCGGCCCCGATCAGCGTGTCGCCGTCGCGACCGACCTCCTGCGCGGCGGGGTCCGCCCACGGGCGGTACTCGTACTCGTTCGGATCGTCGAGCAGCAACTCCCCCGTGGCGGGGTTGATGCCCACGAACGGCACGACGATGAACGCCAGGACGACCGCGACGACCGACCCCGCGAGGAACGTGATCGTCGAGAAGCGCCGGATCCGGGCATCCGCGGTCGTCATGGCGTCCCCTCCGGGGTCGGAGTCGGCGTGGATCCGGCGTCGGTCGGGAACTCGATCCGCCAGGCCGTGTCGTGCCAGGACTCGATGTAGAAGAGAACGAGCGGCGCGTCGCGCCAGGCGATCGACCGGTCGAACGGCGAATCCTCGGTGAGCGGTCGTTCGCTGCCGTGGGCGGTCACGGCCTGGATCGAGAGGTTGTCACCGCCGCGTGCGCTCACGCGCGCCGTCGTCGCGCCGCCGTCGTGGGTGAACATGAGGGTCTGCGAGCTCGAGAGGACGTCGTCGGCGCGCAGTCCCCGGTCGAAGCGCAGCGACGCCTCCCACGGCTCGTCGCCGGAGCCGTCGATCCACAGTTCGACGTCGGGCTGCTCGACGAGGATGACGATCTGACCGTCCCACAGCGTCGAGAAGCGGGGCGGCTCACCACCCTCGCCCTCCGTGACGATGCGGCCATCGGCACCCGTGACCCAGACGGCGCTGACGCGGGTGTCTTCCGCGGGGGTGAGGACGATCGGGGTGTCGACGTCGAGACCCGTCAGCCGGATCACGGCGCCGTCCGGGCCGCGGTACGTGTCGGCGTCGCTCTCGTCCGCGACGACGGGATCAGGGTTCGTCCAGGGCGAGAGGGCGTAGTCGCCGCCACCCCCGCCGGCCCCGATCCGATCGAGCTCGAAATCGCCGGCATCCGCGTACGCGAGACCGATGATGGCGGCGACCACGAGGCCGAGGGTCGAGACGAGCACGGTGAAGCCGTCGAGGTTCGGGCCCACGGACCTGCCCGCCCTCGTCCGTCCGCCCGCGCTCATGAACCCCTCCGAGCCGACACGTTACCGGGCCGCCGGATCACGCCGGAAAGGCTAGGAGGGCCGTCGGTGCCGGTGCTATTGTCCGGTGCCGCACGCGGCCCGGGACACCCGTCCGCTCGTCGATCGCGAGCGAGACGATCTCGTCGGCACGCTGACCTGCGACCAGCACGGTGTCACGGGCGACGACGTGGTGGCGGGGCCAGACGGTGCCGCACTCGGCGAGCGCGACGGGCTGCAGCATCTCGCCGCCGCCGCGCACCCGGACGGTCGCGATGGTGTCGCTCCCGCGCAGCCCCGCATAGAGGAACACGCCGTCCCGCGACATCGCGAGCTCGGCCGCGGCATCCCCCGGGTAGGCGCCGAGCTGCGCGCCGCCGACGAGCCGCCAGGATCCGGATGCGTCGGGGGCCAGGGCGAAGACCTCGCCGGAGTGCTCGGTCACGACGTAGAGGTGCCCGCTCGGGTGCGGGCGCAGGTGCCGAGGCCCCGTCCCTGCCGGCAGGTCGAGGCGCTGTATCTCGCGGCCGCCGCGCCAGAAGCGCACGAGGTCGAGGCCGGTGTCGGTCGTCGCGACCAGTCCGCCGGGGAGGGATGCCGCCTGGTGCGCGTGCGAGGGTCGCGCCGACGAGTCGGGTGCAGCGTCGGGCTCGGACTCGGTCTCGTCGGCGTAGGGCACGACGTCCGCGTACTCCGCGCCGACGGCCGCACGCAGGGCCCGAGCCGCCGCGGCGAGATCGGATGCCGGGTCGCCCGCGGCGGCATCCGTCCACCGTCGCGCGGCGCCGGGTCGCCCGTCGGCCGCCAGCGCGACCCGGACGACACCGCCGTCGCCGTAGCAGGAGACGATCAGCGCGTCCTCGAGCGCGAGGACGTGGCAGGGACTCTCGCCGACGGCCACCTCGGCACCGAGCGGAGCGTAGGCGGTGTCACCCGTGCGCCGGTAGGCACGCACGGTGCCCCGGCCCTCGAGTGCCGCGTACACGACGTCGAGAGACGGATGCCGCGCGATCCACGACGGCGATTCCGCCGCGACGACGTCATGGCCCACCCCGAGCGGGCCACTCGCGAGCGGGGAGTCGGGGCCACCGGCATCCAGCAGTCCGATGCCCGTCGCCGACCCGCCCATGTCGGCGGAGTACCCGCCGAGCAGGAACCGCACGGGTCAGTCGAGCAGGTCGTGGCGCACGATGACCGCGTCGCGCGCGGCGCCGACGCCGATCACCGAGATGCGCGTGCCGCTCATCTTCTCGAGCGCGAGCACGTAGTCCTGCGCGGTCTGCGGCAGGTCCTCGAAGGTGCGGGCGGTCGAGATGTCCTCATCCCAGCCGGGGAAGTTCTCGAGGATCGGCGTCGCGTGGTGGAAGTCGGTCTGGTTGACCGGAACCTCGTCGAACCGCTCGCCGTCGACGTCGTAGGCGACGCAGACGGGGATCTCCTTCAGCCCGGTGAGGATGTCGAGCTTGGTGAGCACGAGGTCGGTGATGCCGTTGATCCGCGTCGCGTACCGCGTGATCGGGGCGTCGTACCAGCCGACGCGGCGCGGACGGCCGGTCGTCGTGCCGAACTCGAAGCCGCGTGAGCGCAGGAAGTCGCCGTTCTCGTCGAAGAGCTCGGTCGGGAAGGGACCGGAGCCGACACGGGTCGTGTACGCCTTCACGATGCCGACGATGCGGTCGAGGCGGTTCGGACCGACACCCGAGCCGGTCGAGGCGCCGCCCGCCGTGGCGGACGACGACGTGACGAACGGGTACGTGCCGTGATCGATGTCGAGCATCGTGGCCTGGCCGCCCTCGAAGACGACGACGTCACCGGCATCCAGCGCCTTGCTGAGCATCAGCCCGGTGTCGGCGACCATCGGGCGCAGGCGCTCGGCGTACGAGAGCAGATCCTCGACGACCTCGTCGACCGTGATGGCGCGACGGTTGAAGACCTTCACCAGCAGGTGGTTCTTCTGATCGAGCGCGCCTTCGACCTTCTGGCGCAGGATGTTCTCGTCGAAGAGGTCCTGCACGCGGATGCCGGTGCGGTTGATCTTGTCGGCGTAGGTCGGGCCGATGCCGCGACCGGTCGTGCCGATCATCTTCTTGCCGAGGAATCGCTCGGTCACCTTGTCGAGGGTGCGGTGGTACTGCGTGATGATGTGCGCACTCGCGCTGACCTTGAGCCGCGAGACGTCGAGGCCGCGGGCCTGCAGGGCGCCGAGCTCGGCGAAGAGCACCTCGAGGTCGATGACGACGCCGTTGCCGATGACGGCGTTGACGCCGGGCGACAGGATGCCGCTGGGCAGCAGGTGCAGGGCGTACTTCTCGTCGCCGATCACCACGGTGTGGCCGGCGTTGTTGCCGCCGTTGAACTTGACGACCCAGTCGGTGCGCTCACCCAGGAGGTCGGTGGCTTTGCCCTTGCCCTCGTCTCCCCATTGAACTCCGACGATCACGATGCCTGGCATGGGCTCTCCCCCGTTTATCGGACGGTTACACCCCATCCTATCGGGCCGGGTGTCAGGAGCCGACGGAGAGTGGCGGATACTATGCCTGTCAGAGTATGGTCGCCCCATGACGCAGGAGATGCGGGAACCGACGTTCCTCATGCTGACGGCTCTGGCCGACGGCCCCAAGCACGGCTACGCGCTGATCGAAGAGGTCGACCGCGTCTCCCGCGGCCACGTCCGCCTGAAAGTCGCGACCCTCTACGCGGCCCTCGACCGCCTCGAGAAGGAGGGCACGATCCGCATCGCCCGAGAGGAGCGCGTGCAGGGGCGCGTCCGCCGGTACGTGGAACTCACCCCCGACGGGGTCGATCTGCTCGCCGAGGAGGTCGCCCGACGCGAGGTGACCGTGGCCGAAGCCCGACGCCGCCTCGCGCTGCGCCCGGCGTTCGGAGGCGCCCTGTGACCACGATCGACGACACCCCCTGGCGCCGCGCGCTCCGCGCGTACCCCTCCTCGTGGCGCGAACGGCACGGCGAGGCCATTCTCGGCACGCTGCTCGACGAAGCCGAGGCGCAGGGACGAGACGAACCCTCCCGCGGCGAGCGCATCGCGCTGATGCGGAGCGGCCTCGCCGTTCGCATCCTGGGGTGGATGCCGCACCCCGCCCGCGAAGCCCTCGCCACGGCATCCGCAGCCACCGGGTTCGCCCTCGCCGTGATGTTCGCCGTGTTCAGCGGGTTCGGCGAACGCGTGGATTGGCGCCTCCCCGCCGAGGGACAGAACCTCGACCTGCAGGCGAGCCCGGGACTCGTGCCCGCCGGGCTGTGGGTGATCGCGTTCGTCCTGATCCTGTGCGGCGCCGCGCGGGCGGCGCGCATCGCCCTCGCGGCCACGGCCGTGGCCGGCGTCGGGGCGTTCGTCTACGCCCAGCTCGACCCGCTCGCCGGTCCCCGCGCGATCACGACGGTGACGATGACGGACTTCGCCCTCCTCGCCATACTCACCCCCGTCCGGGCGCGCCTCGCGGCAGCTGCGACCGCGGCGATGACGACCGGCATCCTCGTCTTCTTCCACCTCTTCTTCGAGGTGCCGCCCGGCAGCCCGTCGGACGCGATCTGGCTGCGGGTCCTGACGGAGGAGTTCACCGGCTTCCTGGCAGGTGCCGTCTGGGTGCTCGCGCTCCTGGCGGCGATCGTGCGTGCTCGCGCCGTCGCCCGCTGCATCGGCGCCGCCGCGACGGTGTGGACGATCGTGTGGCTGATCCGGCTGACGATGTGGGACGTCGTCACCGGGATGCTGGGCCTCGCCGCTGTCCTCGCCGTCGTCGCGATCGGGGCCGGGATCTTCCGCGCGGGAGCCCGATGGGGACGCGGAACGCACCCGCGGGAAGGCGCCGCCTGAGGCGGCGCGGCGCGCGCTAGGGTTCGGTCATGCGTACCCGAACGTGGCCGACGGTGTGGTCGGCGCTGAGGCTCGTCGCGGCGGCCACCATCATGGTCGCCGTCGTGGCCCAATTCATCACGACCGTCCGTACCGCGATCTCGCAGGACCGCGACGTCGCGACGACGATCGCCAACTTCTTCAGCTTCTTCACGATCCTGTCGAACATCGTCGGGGCCCTCGCCCTGTTGGCCGCTGTCGTCTGGTTCTGGATGCGGCCGCACCACGAGCAGCGCGAGCCGGCGGGGGTCGCGCTCGGACTCGCCGCCGCGACGAGCTACCTGTTCATCACGGGCGTCGTCTACAACCTGCTGCTGCGCGGCTATCCGACGTCGGATGATCACGTCGCCTGGGCGAACGAGATCGTGCATGTCGTCGCGCCGCTGTTCCTGCTGCTCGACCTGTTCCTCGCCCCCACCCGTCGGGCCCTTCCATGGCGCGCGGTGATCGTGATCCTCGCCGTCCCGATCGCCTGGATCGGATACACGCTCGTGCGCGGACCCCTCGTGATCGACCCGACCGACGGGGTGGCGTTCTGGTACCCCTATCCGTTCCTCGACCCGAACGGCATCAACGGGTGGGGCGGGGTCGGCGCGTACGTCGTCGGGATCTCGACAGCGTTCGTCGTCGTCGGTTCGCTCGTCGTCGGGGTCGGGCGCCTGCGCACCCGCGCGCCTCGGGTCCCCGCCCCGGCCTGAGCCGACGCTCAGCGGCGGGACGACTCCCGCACGATCAGGTGCGTCGGGAGCGGAGTGTCCTCGGTGAGGCCGTCGGGCTCTTCGACGGCGAGGAGCACCTTCTGCATCATCAGCTCGCCGAGGGCGCGGAAATCCTGCCGCACCGTCGTCAGCGGCGGCGAGAGGTAGGCCGCCTCGGGCACGTCGTCGAAGCCCACGACGGCGACGTCCTCCGGCACCTGCAGCCCTCGCGCGCGAAGGGCGGAGAGCAGGCCGATCGCCATGTGGTCGTTGCCCGCGAAGACCGCATCCCCTCGGGCGACGTCGAGGGTCCGGCCGATCTCGGCACCGCTGGCCGCCGTCCAGTCGCCGTGCGGCGGCTCCGCGACCGCGAGCTGATGGGCCGCGAGCTCGTCGCGCCAGCCTCGGATGCGTTCGATCGCGTCGGGATTGCGGGGCGGGCCCGCGATGTGGAGGATGCGACGGTGCCCCAGCTCCGCGAGGTGCCGGACGGCCGCCCGCGCCCCCCGGTACTGGTCGATGGACACGAGCTGCGGGTGACGCCGCTGGGTCGCCGCCGCGGCGACCATCGGCACACCGAGGTCGAGCCCGCGCACGACCTCGAGGACACCCAGGTCCGTCACGACCAGGACGATCGCGTCGACGCGCTGGCGGAGCAGTCCCTCGACGACCGAGCGGATGCTGGCGGCATCCGTGTCGGGCGCGGTCACCGAGTCGACGGAGTACCGCTCCACGCGGGCGGCGACGTTGAAGTGCATGGCTATGGACGTCGGCCCGAAGTCCGCCGTGCCGGGGGTGACGAGGCCGATCGTTCGCGTGCGCTTGGTGACGAGCGCGCGGGCGGCCGGCGACGGGCTGTAGCGCAGTTGCGCCATCGCCTGCTCGACCCGGGCCCGCGTCGCGGGCCGCACGTTCGGCAGGTCGTTGAGGACCCGCGACACCGTCTGGTGCGAGACCCCCGCCAGGCGCGCGACGTCGAAGATGTTCGCGGACTTCGCGCCGCGCTCGTCGCTCACGACTCGTCCTCGGGGCGGGCGACGAGCGCGAGCAGCGAGTCCACGGTCAACGAGTCGGCCGGGATCGTGTCGACGAGGCGGCCCGCGCGCATGACGGCGATGCGGTTCGAGACGCGCAGCACCTCTTCGAGCTCGGCCGAGATGAACAGCACCGACAGTCCGTTGTCGGCGAGGTCGGCGACAAGCCGCTGGATCTCGACCTTCGCTCCGACGTCGATGCCGCGGGTCGGCTCGTCGAGCACCAGGACGCGCGGTGACAGGGCGAGCAGCCGAGCGAGCAGCGCCTTCTGCTGGTTGCCGCCCGACAGCGTGCCGGCCGGCCGGTCGGGGTCGGCGGGGCGGATGTCGAGAGCCTCGATCCAGCTCATCGCGAGCTCCCGGCGGCGCGCGTTGCCGAGCCGGTGCAGGATGCCGCGATCGGCCTGCAGCGCGAGGGTGATGTTGTCCTGCACGCTGAGCTCGCCGATGATCCCCTCGGTCCGGCGGTTCTCGGACGAGTAGACGATGCCCTGACCGATCGCCCGGCGCGGGGTCGGCAGGTGGGCGGGAGCACCACGGACCTCGAGGACACCGGCATCCGGTCGGTCCACGCCCGTGAGGGCACGCGCCAGTTCGCTGCGGCCCGACCCGAGCAGCCCCGCGAGCCCGACGACCTCGCCCTCGCCGATCGACACGGTCGCGTCGGTGAGCCCGGTACCCGAGGCGAGTCCCCGTCCGGCGAGCGCGACGGGGACGGATGCCGCGGCATCCTCCCTCTGGTGGACGTCCATCTCGTCGGCACCGCGGCCCAGCATCTTCTCGACGAGGTCGATGCGCAGGAGCTCGGCGGGGACGTACTCGCCGATGAGGCGCCCGCCGCGGAGGACCGTGATGCGGTCGCAGATCTCGTAGACCTGGTCGAGGAAGTGCGAGACGAACAGCACCGCGACCCCGCGCACGGTCAGCTCGCGGATGACGCGGAAGAGCTCGGCGACCTCATCGAGGTCGAGGCTCGAGGTCGGTTCGTCGAGCACGACGACACGCGCGTCGACCGAGATCGCGCGGGCGATCGCGACGAGCTGCTGCACGGCGAGCGAATGACCTGACAGGCGCGTCCGCGGGTCGATGTCGAGTCCGAGGCCCTCGAGGATCGCCCCCGCTCGGCGATGGGTCTCACGCCAGTCGATCGCTCCGAAGCGTCGACTCTCGCGCCCCAGCAGCACGTTCTCGCCGACCGACAGGTTCGGGAGCAGATCGATCTCCTGGTAGACCGCGCTGATCCCGGCCGCGAGGGCATCGGCGGGCGAGGCGAAGTGCACCGGCTCTCCGCCGACGCGGATCGTCCCGGCATCCGGGCGGAGCGCCCCCGTGATCGCCTTGATGAGCGTCGACTTGCCCGCCCCGTTCTCGCCCATGAGCGAGTGGACCTCGCCCGGCAGCAGCCGGAAGTCGACGGCGTCGAGCACCGTCTCGGCGCCGAAGCGAACGGTCGCGCCGGTCACTTCCACGACCGGCGCGACCGCTGCTTCGCGCGCATCCATACGGACCATCATGCCCGCGGTGAGCCTCCCCCGAGGTTCACGCCTGACATCACCGTGACGTTCGCGCCGTCCGCGCGACCAGCAGGCGCTGCATGACCACGAAGACGAGCAGCAACGCGCCGATCGTGATGCGCGTCCAGGACTGGTCGACGCCGAGGAACGAGATCGCCGTCTTGATGGTGCCGTAGACGAACACGCCGATCATCGAGCCGAGCACGAACCCGCTGCCGCCCGTGAGCAGCGTGCCGCCGATCACCACCGCGGCGATGGTGTCGAGCTCGGTCCCGATGCCGTTCAGCGGGTAGGACGCCCCGGTGTACGCCGTGAAGACGACACCCGCGAGCCCCGCGCACACCCCGCTGATGACGTATGCCAGCAGCTTCGTCCGCACGACCGGGAGGCCCATGAGGCGCGCCGACTGCTCGTTGCCGCCGATCGCGTAGATCGTGCGCCCGAACCGCGTGAACTGCAGGATCAGGATGCCGACGACCACCACGACGAGCGCGAGGATGCCCGTCGGGGTGAGGTAGAAGCTGCCGGGGCCGCCCTGCATGCGGGTCGACTGGAGCCACAGGATCGCGGGCTCCTCGACGCGGATCGACGAGAGGCTCACCATGAACGCGAGCCCCCGCGCCGCGAACATCGCCGCGAGCGAGGCGATGAACGGCTGCACCCCGAAGTACTGCACGAGCACCCCGACGAACAGTCCCATCAGCGCACCGAGGACGAGCATGACCGGGATGACGATCGCGACCGGTGTGCCCTGGCTCAGCATGCTCGCCCCCAGCATCCCGGTGAACGCCATGACCGCGCCGACCGACAGGTCGATGCCGCCGGTGAGGATGACGAAGGTCATGCCGACCGCGAGGATCAGCAGGTACGCGTTGTCGAGCAGGAGCGCCGACAGCACACGCGGCGTGACGAAGTTGCCGAAGTAGGCCTGCGCCCCGATGAGCATCGCGACGAGGATGACGACGGCGGCGAACACGGGCACCCACGAGGCGTGCCGGCTGCGGAAGCGCTGGATCGTGTCGGCGAACCCGCCGGTGCGACCGAGGTCTGCGGTGACGGCGCTCACGAGGCCACCTCCACGGTGCGACGGCCGCCGCCTCGGACGGCATCGACCCCCTTCGCGACCAGCGACCGCGTTCGCGGGGACTGGACGAGCACGACGATGACGACGACGATCGCGAGGAACAGCGGGCTGACCGCCGGCGGGACGCCGAGGAAGGTGATCGTCGACTTCAGCGTCTGGATCGTGAAGACGCCGACGACGGTGCCCGCGATCGTGAACTTGCCGCCCATGAGGCTCGTCCCGCCGAGGACGACGGCGAGGATCGCGTCGAGCTCGATGTAGAGGCCGGCCGCGTTGGCGTCGGCCGCCATGATGTTCGACGAATAGAGGATGCCGGCGAATCCGGCGAGCAGGCCGCTCGCCGCGTAGGCGCCCCAGATGATGCCGCGCGACCGCACGCCCGCGAGTCGGCTGGCCTCGGGGTTGATGCCGACGGCCTCGGTGAGGACGCCGAGCGCGGTGCGACGCTGCAGCACGGCGACGATGACGATCGCGACGACCGAGACGTAGAAGGCGAACGGCAGGCCCACCAGGTAGCCCTGCGCCATGAAGCGGTACGGCGCGCTCGTGATGGTCGTGATGAAGCCGCCCGTGATGAGGAGGGCGACACCGCGACCGGCGAGCATGAGCACGAGGGTCGCGATGATCGGCTGGACGCCGACGACCGCGACGAGGAAGCCGTTCCACGCCCCCAGCAACAGCGCCACGAAGACGGCGAGCGCGATCGCGATGAGCACGGTCGACAGGTCCCCCGGCGACGAGGAGTTCGAGATGACGGTCAGGGCCACCGCCCCCGAGACCGCCATGATGGCGCCCACCGAGAGGTCGATGCCGCGCGTCGCGATCACGAGCGTCATGCCGAGCGCGACGAGCATGAGCGGTGCGCTGTTGCGCAGGATGTCGAGCAACGGGCCGTACAGCTGACCGTTCTGCACCGTGATCGAGATGAAGGACGGTCGCGCGATCGTGTTGACGATCACGAGCACGAGAAGTGCGGCGATCGGCCAGACGAGGCGGTGCGCCAGGAAGCGCTTGAGGGTCGGGTTCATGCCGCTGTCTCCGGGTTGAGGCGAGACGACGTCGTCTCGCCGGACTCTTGCGCGATGAGGGCGACCAGATCGTCGACCGTCACGTCGGTGGCGTCCAGTTCGCCGATCTTAGAACGGTCGCGCAGCACCACGATGCGCTGGGCGATGCGGACCACCTCCTCGAGCTCCGAGGAGATGAAGACGACCGAGAGGCCTTCGGCCGCCAGCTCGGCGACCTTGCGCTGGATGTCGGCCTTGGCGCCGACGTCGATGCCGCGCGTCGGCTCGTCGAGGATGATCAGCTGCGGCGCGGTGGCGAGCCACCGGGCGAGCAGCACCTTCTGCTGGTTGCCGCCCGAGAGGTTGCGCACGAGCGCGTTCGGGTCGGCGGGGCGGACGCCGAGCGCCGAGATGTACTCGGCGACGATGGCGTCCCGCTCGGCGCGGCCGATGGGACGCATGGCGCCCCGCTTGGCCTGGATGCCGAGCACGATGTTCTCGGCCACGGTGAGGTCGGCGATGATCCCCTCGGCGCGACGGTCCTCGCTCGAGAAGGCGATGCGCTTGTCGATCGCGTTCCGCGGGTTCGTGATGCGCGCAGCATCCCCCCGCACTTCGTGCGTACCGGCGTCGGCGCGGTCGGCGCCGTAGACGAGGCGGACGAGTTCGCTGCGGCCGGAGCCCAGCAGACCCGCGATGCCGACGACCTCGCCCTCGTACACCTCCATGTCGACGGGTTCGATGACGTTCTTGCGGCCGAGGCCCGCCACCCGCAGGACCGGTGTCGCGGTGCGGTCGATCTCGCGCTCGGACGCGCGCGAGAGAGCCTCGAGTTCGTCGAGCTGGCGGCCGATCATCTTCGCGATGAGTTCGCCGCGCGGCAGCTCGGCCGGCAGGTACTCCCCCACCAGCTGCCCGTTGCGGAGGACCGTGAGGCGGTCGGAGATCTCGTAGACCTGGTCGAGGAAGTGCGTGACGAAGAGGATGGCGACGCCGCGGTCACGGAGACCCCGGACGACGGTGAAGAGCTGCTCGACCTCGCTGCGGTCGAGGCTCGAGGTCGGCTCGTCGAGGACGAGCACGCGGGCGTCGGCGACCGTCGCGCGGCTGATGGCGACGAGCTGCTGCACCGCGATGGAGTGCGACGACAGGGCCGAGTGCGGGTCGATGTCGAGCCCGAGGGCCGCGAGGTAGCGCGTCGCCTCGCGGTGGGTCGCGCGCCAGTCGATGAAGCCGGCCCGCCGCACCTCGCGGCCCAGCATGACGTTCTCACCGACCGACAGGTTCGTGCAGAGGTTGACCTCCTGGTAGACCGTGGAGATCCCGGATGCCTCTGCGTCGGCGGTCGAGCGGAAGACGCGCTGCTCGCCGGCGACCTCGATCGTCCCGCCGTTGATGGCGTAGACGCCCGTGAGCGCTTTGATGAGCGTCGACTTGCCGGCGCCGTTCTCGCCCATGAGGGTGTGGACCTCGCCGGCGCGGAGCGTCAGATCGACCCGGTCCAGCGCGAGGACCCCGGGGAACCGGATGGTGACGTCCCGCATCCGCACGACCTCGTCGTGCTGCGGGGCGGTGGCCGGCGAGGCCGGCGTGGCTGCGACATCGACCATGAGGCGCGCCTTTCCGTGATGACCGCCGGGGACCGGAATCCGGTCCCCGGCGGTGGTTCGGTGATCGTTGAGGATCGTGAGGGTGGCGATCGATCAGTAGGGGCGGGAGTCGAGGACCTCGGCGGCCTGCTCCTGCGTGAACGACTGGTCTTCGACGATCGTGCGCTTCTCGACCGACTTGCCGTCGACGACGGACTTGACGAGGTCGGCGGCCTTTTCTCCCAGGAGCGGATTGCACTCGACGATGAAGTTGAACTCGCCGTTCGCCAGGGCGGTCATGCCGTCCTTCACCGCGTCGATGGTGACGATCTGGATGTCCTTGCCGGGGGTCAGACCTGCCGCCTTGATGGCGTCGAGAGCACCCAGGCCCATGTCGTCGTTGTGCGCGAAGAGGACGTTGATGTCCTTGCCGTACTTCTGGAGGTAGCCCTCCATGACCTTCTTGCCGCCGTCACGGGTGAAGTCACCCGTCTGCGAGTCGAGCACCTTCACGTCCGTGCCCTTGATGGCCTCGTCGAAGCCGGTGGCACGGTCGAGCGCGGCGGACGAACCCGTCGTGCCCTCGAGGACGACCAGGTTCGCGCCCTTGCCGTCGAAGTTCTCCTTGACCCACTCGCCCGCGGTGCGACCCTCCTGCTCGAAGTCGAGACCGACCCACGAGGCGTAGAGGTCGTCACTCGCCGAGACCGTGCGGTCTTCGAGGATCACCGGGATGCCGGCATCCTTCGCTTCCTTCAGGACGTCGTCCCAGCCGTCGACCGTGATCGGCGCGATGACGATGGCGTCGACGCCCTGGTTGATGAAGTTGCGGACGGCGGAGATCTGCGCCTCCTGCTTGTTGTCCGCCGCGTTGAACGTCAGCTTGAACCCGTTCTCCTCCGAGAACGCCTTCTTCATCGACTCGGTGTTGGCTGCGCGCCATCCGGACTCGGAACCGGTCTGTGCGAACCCGACCGTGATCAGGTCGCCGCCACCCCCGTTGCCCCCTGCGCCGGGTGCGCCGTTGCCCGCGCATCCGGTGACGACGAGTGCCAGTGCCCCCAGCATGGCCGCTGCTGCGAAAGCAGTCTTCTTCATCCCAAAACCTCCTTGTTCGGGTCCGGCTGACCGCCGGTGTTCCGGGCCGCCGTGGCCTCCGGTTGCTCGAATGTTAGCCTTCACATTTCTCGCGGCGCTAGATTGTGAGCGATAACATTTGCGTAACGCGGGTGCCACCACCGAAGGACATCCACGTCCCCCTCCGTCGCCCGCCTCCATGGATGTGAGCACTCACATCCGCCGTCGAGCGAACGGCGGAGATCCCGGCCGCCGCGCCGGGCCCCGGCATCCGCCCCACGGCGCGTCGGGCGGATCTCCGCCACACGGTCCCCCGCGTAACCGCGCCGATCGCGGCACGGCCCCCTCGATAGGATGGGGACCATGTCGAAGGTCCTTCAGTCCCTGCCCGTCGGCGAGCGCGTCGGCATCGCCTTCTCGGGGGGTCTCGACACCTCGGTCGCCGTCGCCTGGATGCGCGACAAGGGCGCCGTCCCCTTCACCTACACCGGCGACCTCGGTCAGTACGACGAGGACGACATCGCGTCGATCCCCGGCCGCGCCCTGCAGTACGGCGCCGAGGGCTCCCGCCTCATCGACTGCAAGCCGATGATGGTCGAGGAGGGCCTCGTCGCCCTCTCGTGCGGCGCCTTCCACATCCGCTCGGGCGGACGCACCTACTTCAACACCACCCCCATCGGCCGTGCCGTCACCGGCACGATGCTCGTCCGGGCCATGAAGGAGGACGGCGTCGACATCTGGGGCGACGGCTCCACCTACAAGGGCAACGACATCGAGCGGTTCTACCGCTACGGGCTGCTCGCCAACCCCGCCCTGCGCATCTACAAGCCGTGGCTGGATGCCGACTTCGTCACCGAGCTGGGCGGCCGCACCGAGATGAGCGAGTGGCTCGTCGCACACGGCTTCCCGTACCGCGACTCGGTCGAGAAGGCGTACTCCACCGATGCGAACATCTGGGGCGCGACCCACGAGGCCAAGACCCTCGAGCACCTCGACGTGTCGCTCGAGATCGTCGAACCCATCATGGGCGTGCGCTTCTGGGACCCGGCCGTCGAGATCGAGACCGAGGACGTCTCGGTCACCTTCGAAGCCGGTCGCCCCGTCGCGATCAACGGTGTCGAGTACTCGGATGCCGTGGCCCTGGTCATGGCCGCGAACGAGATCGGCGGTCGCCACGGCCTCGGCATGAGCGACCAGATCGAGAACCGCATCATCGAGGCGAAGTCCCGCGGCATCTACGAGGCGCCGGGCATGGCGCTGCTGTTC
Organism: Microbacterium sp. 77mftsu3.1; assembly: GCF_900100525.1. Classification (NCBI taxonomy): domain Bacteria; kingdom Bacillati; phylum Actinomycetota; class Actinomycetes; order Micrococcales; family Microbacteriaceae; genus Microbacterium; species Microbacterium sp. 77mftsu3.1. The sequence continues at coordinate 125,788 of NZ_FNCR01000002.1, forward strand.
ATCGCGTACGAGCGCCTGGTCAACGGCATCCTCAACGAGGACACCCTCGCGACCTACCACGAGCAGGGTCGGCGCCTGGGGCGCCTCATGTACGAGGGCCGCTGGCTCGAGCCGCAGTCGTTCATGCTGCGCGAGTCGATCCAGCGCTGGGTCGGCTCCGCCATCAGCGGCACGGTGACGCTGCGCCTGCGCCGCGGCGAGGACTACACGATCCTGAACACCGAGAGCCGCAACCTCTCGTACTCCCCCGAGAAGCTCTCGATGGAGCGCGTCGGCGACGCCGCCTTCGGTCCTACCGACCGCATCGGCCAGCTCACGATGCGCAACCTCGACATCGCCGACTCCCGGGCCCGCCTCGAGCACTTCGTGTCGCTCGGCATGATCGGCGGCGCGACCGCCGAGCTCGTCGGCGAGCTCGAGCAGGGCGGCGCTGCGGCCATCACGGGGAACACCGGTGAGGTCGACGAGCTGGCGGGTGCCATCGACGAGTCGGGCGACTCGGCATCCTTCGACTTCGGCGCCGACTGAGAGGTCGCTGAATTAAGTTGCACACGACTGTGCAACTTCGTACGATCGTGGGGTGACCACGACCGCATCGCCGCGTCGTCCGCGAAAGGATGCCGCGTCGAACCGCGCCGACATCCTCGCGGCGGCGGCGGCCACCATCGCCCGCGACCCCCACGCCCCGATCGACGCCATCGCGCGCGCCGCAGGGCTCAGTCGACGCGCGCTCTACGGGCACTTCGACGACCGTGACGCGCTGCTGCGCGCCATGATCCTCGGCGGCGCGGAGCGGTTCAACGCCCTCGCCGACGGCGTCGACGACAGCGGTCCCGCCCCTCTCGCGCTCGCCCGCCTCGCCCTGGCCCTCTGGGACGGCGCAGCCGACGTGCAGTTCGCCGCGACCGTCGCCCTCGACGATTCGCACATCGAGGAGACCGCCGCGGTACTGACCCCCGTCCGCCGCCGGGTGCTCGCGATCGTCACGCGGGGGCGCGACGAAGGCACGATCCGCACCGACATGCCCGCGGCAACGGTCGCCCGGCTCGTCGAGGAGGCGGCCCGCACCGTCATCACCCGGCTCGACACCGGTCGCCCCGAAGCCGCCTCGGTCGCGGTGCGGACGATCCTCGGGGTCGCCGGTCTCGGCTGGCGCGAAGCCGACGAGGTGCTGGAAGGAGCCCGCGCATGAAGATTGTGCTCGACGACGTCTCGAAGGGACGCAACGGCGGCGTCCTGCCGGCGACCCGGCTCGCCTTCGCCTCCGGTCGCGTCACCCTCACCACCGCCGAGACCGAGCAGCGCCCCTCCGTGCTCGGTCTCATCGCGAGCGGCCGCATGCGCCCCGCCACCGGCACCGTCACGATCGACGGCCGCCGCAGCCCTCGCCGGATGCGGAAGGTCGTGGCGCTCGTCGACGCCCCCGATGTCAACGACCCGGCGCCCGACATCGCCGTCGTCGGCGTGGTGGAGGAGGAGCTGATGTTCGCCGGTCGCCGCGCCGATCCGCTCTCGGCGCGGCGGTGGCTCGACGACCACGGCTGGCGGGCGCTCGCCCGCACGCCCATCGGGCAGCTCGAGGCGGACGACCGCATCCGGATGCTGCTCGAACTCGCCGCCCTGCGCCGCGGGATCGAGGCGCTCGTCCTCGTCTCGCCCGACCGTCACGGCGGCGACCCGCGGCACTGGCAGCGCATCGCCGAGGACTTCGCCGCGCGCGGCTTCGCGGTCCTGGTCATCGCCGGCACCGCCGCGGCGACCGCGCTCGAGGCCGAACCGCCGGCCCCCCGCGGCCGCGTCGGCAGGCCCCGCATCCGGCCCACCTCGGCGCTTCGCCCCCGGCGCCGCCCGCTCACCCCCACGTCTACCGAAGGCATCCTCTCGTGAAGATCCCCGCTCTGTTCGCGGCCGAGCTGCGCCGCCTCACCTCGACCCGCATGCGGGTCATCGCACTGATCGCGCTCATCCTCGTGCCCGTCCTCTACGGCGGCCTGTACCTGTGGGCGAACCAGGACCCGTACGGAAACCTGTCGGAGGTGCCGGTCGCCCTCGTCGTGCAGGACGACGGCGCTTCGCTGAACGGCGCCGACCGCAACCTCGGCGACGAGGTCGCCGACTCGTTGATCGAGGACGGCAGCTTCGATTGGCATGAGGTGGATGCCGCCGGTGCCCACCGGGGCCTGGATGACGGCACGTTCGACTTCGCCGTCACGCTCCCCGCCGACTTCACCTCCGCCGTCGCCTCCATCTCGTCGAAGGACCCGCGTCAGGCCGAGATCGACCTGACGACGAACGACGCCAACAACTACCTCGCCTCGACCATCGGGTCGCAGGCGGTCCAGCGGATCCGGACCACCGTCACGGAGAAGGTGGTCCGCGAGGCCGGCCTGACCATGCTCGACGCCCTGAACACCGTTCGCGTCAAGCTCATCGACGCCGCCGACGGCGCCGGAAAGCTCACCGACGGGCTCGGAAGCGCCGGTGACGGCGCCGACACCCTCGCCGACGGCGCCGGGACCCTCGCCGCGGGGACGTCGAAGCTCCGCACGGGCGCCGCGTCGCTCGCGTCGGGCGTCGACACGCTCTCGAGCGGCCTCTCCTCGCTCACGTCGGGCGCCGAGCAGGTCTCCGGAGGCACGGCGAAGCTGCGCAGTGTCGCCGACCGCGTGGGATCGGCCGCCGACCGCGTCTCGTCCGCCGTGCCGACCGTGCGCAAGGACCTCACGGCGGCCCTGAAGAAGCGCGGGCTCGACGACGCGCAGATCGCGGACGTCCTCGAGGTCGTCGATCCGATCGGCACGCGGGTGGGTGAACTCGACTCCCGCGTCCAGCAGGCCGTCGCCCAGATCGACGCGCTCGACAACGGCGCCGCCCAGGTCGCCCGAGGAAGCGCGAAGCTCGCCGCCGGTGCCGCCACCGCGGCGACCGGAGCGCACACGCTCGCCGACGGCGTCGCGAGCGCCGACAGCGGTGCCCACAAGCTCGACGACGGGGCGCACACCCTGGCGACCGGCATCCACAAGCTCGACGACGGCGCCGCCACGCTGCGTGACGCCCTCCGCGCGGGTGCCGAGAAGCTCCCCGACGACAGCGCCGACACCCGCAAGGCGCAGGCCGCGACGCTCTCCGACCCGGTCGGGATCGCCGAGGACTCCCTCACCCAGGCGCAGAATTACGGCGCCGGTCTCGCGCCCTTCTTCGCCGCCCTCGCCGGCTGGATCGGCATCTACGCGCTCTTCCTCATCGTGAAGCCGATTTCGAAGCGGGCCGTCACGGCGCTCCGCTCCCCCATCCGCGTGACCCTCGCCGGCTGGCTGACGCCGGCCGCCCTCGGCGCGGTGCAGATGGTGTCGCTGTTCGGCGTGCTCTCGATCGCCCTGGGGTTCTCTTTCACGCATCCGCTGCCGACCCTCGGCATCCTGCTGCTCGCCTCGGCGACGTTCGCGGCGATCATCCTGGCGCTCAACGTCTGGCTGGGATCGGTGGGCCAGTTCGTCGGACTCGTCCTCATGGTGCTGCAGCTCGTCACGGCGGGCGGCACGTTCCCGTGGCAGACGCTGCCGGCACCGCTCGCGGCGCTCCACCACGTGCTGCCGATGGGGTTCGTCGTCGACGCGATGCGGCAGGTGATGTACGGCGGTGTCGCCGGGCGGGCATGGACGGATGCCGCGGTCCTCGCGACGTGGCTGGTCGGCGCGCTGCTGGTCGCCATGGCCGGCGTGACCCGGATGACGTTCCGGCGCACCATGCGCGACCTGCAGCCGAGCCTCATCGGCTGAGGGTCAGCCGCCCGCTCCCGGCGGGGTCTCCTTCGCGTCGGCGAGTTCGTCGACGTGCAGGTTCCGGCGGTCGATCGTGCCGTTGCGGTACGCCTGCCGGCCGACCATGTGCGCCGACAGCGGTGCGGTCGCGAACTGGATGAGCAGCACCGGGACGAGGAAGGCGACGACCGGCCAGGACTGCAGCTCGAGCCCGACGGCGATCGCGATGAGCAACAGGCCGAGCACCTGCGGCTTGGTCGCGGCGTGCAGACGGGTCGGGACGTCGCGGAACCGCAGCAGACCGATCGCGGCCGTGAGGCAGAGCAGAGCCCCGGCGAGGATCAGGAGCAGCGACACGACGTGGAGGATCTCGGTCATCGGTCGACCTCCGAGTCGCGACGAGCGACGAAGCGGGCGATCGAGACCGACCCGAAGACGCCGACCGCGGCGACGATGAGGAGCACCGGCAGCGTGCGGGTGTGGTGGTTGATCGCCATCTCGGCCCCGAGGGCGCAGATGAGCAGCGTCAGCAGGACGTCCGAGGCGACGGCGCGGTCGAGGATCGACGGGCCGACGATGATGCGCCAAACCGTGAGCAGCGCGGCCACGCCGAAGACGGCGCTGATCACGACGATGAGGACGGCGGTCACGAGCGCTCTCCCTTCCCGGAGGTCCGGACGTCCGCCTGCGACGCGCGGATCGCGCCGAGCTGGGCCCGCGACCCGACGGCCCGAACGAGCCGGGCCTCCCACCGCTGCACCAGGCGACGCTGCGCCTCGACCTCGGCATCCGTCGACGCTCCGAGGACGTGCAGGTACAGGATCCGCCGGTCACGGTCGGTCTCGAGGACGAGCGAGCCCGGGATGAGGGATGCCGTGACCCCGACGTGCGCCATGATCAGGTCGTCGTCGGTCACGAGCGGGACGGCGACGACGGAGACGCCGGGCTGACTGCGCGGCGAGACGACCTGCCACGCGACGACGAGGGAGCCCTTCACGACCGCGCCCAGGAACTGGAGCAGGAAGACGAGCAGCCACCACGGGTTGAGGCGTCCCGACAGTTCGACGGGGGGCAGACGGAAGACGCTCGTGACGAAGACGGCCACGACGACGCCGGTGAGGAAGGCGAGCACCGTGAACTGCCCCCACAGCAGCATCCAGAGGGCGATGAGCCACAGGAAGAACGGCAGCTGCCGCCAGATGCCGGTCAGCGCACTCCGTCGGATGTCAGTTCCCACCGTTCACCTCGTCCTGCAGCTGCGTGAGGCTCACGGGGTTCAGCAGCGATGCTCCCATGCTCGCGCACAGGTGGTAGAGAGGCCCGGCGAAGACGGTGAGGGCGATCGTGACCGCGACCATGCCCGTCGTGGAGGCCGTCATGATCTTCGGGATGACGCGACGCTCGGTCTGCACACCGGCGGCGGGAGCGTCGTCGAGGTACGAGATCCGGTCGATGACGCCGGACTCCTCGTTCGCGTCCTCCTCCTCGCGCCAGAACGACAGGTTCCACGCGCGCATGAGGGCGTACAGGGTGAGGAGGGACGTCACGATCCCCGCGACGATCAGGGCGTACATGATCGGCGTGCCCACCGCGGCGGCCGCGTCGAACAGCGCGTATTTGCCGATGAAGCCCGAGAAGGGCGGCAGGCCGCCGAGGTTGATCGCCGGGATGAAGTAGAGCACCGCCAACAAGGGCGCGGCCCGCATGAGGCCCTTCACCTTGAGGATCGAGGTCGATCCCGCGCGCCGCTCGACGAGCCCCACCGCGAGGAAGAGCGTCGTCTGCACGACGATGTGGTGGACCATGTAGTAGACCGTCGCGCCGAGCGATTCGGGCGTCGCAATCGCGAGCCCGAAGACCATGTATCCGATGTGGCTCACGAGCGTGAACGACAGGATGCGCTTGAGTTCGGCCTGGGCGACGGCGCCGAGGATGCCGACGATCATGGTGGCGAGCGCGACGATCAGCAGCAGCTGATTCACGTCGTTGTCCCGGAAGATCTGCGTCTCGGTGCGGATCATCGCGTAGACGCCGACCTTGGTCAGCAATCCCGCGAACACCGCGGTCACGGGAGCCGGCGCGGTCGGGTACGAGTCGGGCAGCCAGAACGACAGCGGGAAGACAGCGGCCTTGATGCTGAAGGCGAGCAGAAGCATCAGGTGCAGGACGAGCTGCACCTCATCGGGGAGCTCCCCCATCCGGTCGGCCAGCTGCGCCATGTTTACCGTGCCGAGGGCGCCGTAGATTGCCGCGATCGCGGCGAGGAACAGGATCGACGAGACCAGCGAGACGACGATGTAGACGACGCCGGTGCGGATGCGGGACTCCGTCGACCCCAGCGTGATCAGCACGTACGAGGCGACGAGCAGGATCTCGAAGCCGACGTAGAGGTTGAAGAGATCACCGGCGATGAACGCGTTGAAGATGCCCGCGGCGAGGATCAGGTACGACGGGTGGAAGATCGAGACCGGCGTCTCCTCGTCGCCGTCGGCGGCACCCTGTCCGACGGAGAAGAGCAGCACCGCGAGGAGCACGATGCTCGAGACGAGCACGAGCAGGGCGGCCAGTCGGTCGACGTAGAGGACGATGCCGAACGGGATCGGCCACCCGCCGACCGAGACGGCCAGCGGCATCCCGCTCACGTCGACGTAGTAGAGCAGCACGGCGGCGATGGCGGCGGCCACGGTGAGGGTCACGATCGAGACGCCCACCTGCACGCGCCGACGGCGACCGAAGATCAGCGCGATGCCCGCGCCGAGCAGCGGCAGGGTGACGAGGAGGGGGACGAGCGCGCTCACCGGTGGCCTCCCGGCTTGTCGAGGCCCGCGTCGTCGCGAAGTTCGGCGATGTCCTGCGCATGGAGGATCAGGATGGGGGAGGTCTCCGTCCCGATGAAGTCGGTCGTGGCGTCGTCATCCTCTTCGGTGATCTCGTCGTCCATCGTCTCCTCGTCGCGGGCGCCGCGCTCGCGCACCTCGCGGTCGGCCTCGTCATCGGCGACCGTGTCGGCCTGCCCGAGCTGCCACGACCGGTAGATCAGGGCGAGCAGGAAGGACGAGATCGCGAACGTGATGACGATGGCCGTCAGTGAGAGGGCCTGCGGAAGCGGATCGCTGAAGGTCTCGCCCTCGCTGGCGCTGCCGAAGAAGGGGGCGACGCCCGGCGCGCCCATGACGATCAGGAGGAAGAGATTGGCCGCGTTGCCCAGCAGCAGGAAGCCGATGAGGACGCGCGTGAGGCTGCGCTCGAGCATCGCGTAGACCCCGGCGGCGAACAGCGCACCCATGATGATGACGAGGACGAGCGAGACGGTCATGCGCTCACCCGATCCCGCTGCGCCTGCGTCTGGCGGTCGACCTCGGCGCCCAGCGAGCGCAGCACATCGAGCACGAGACCGATGACGACCAGGTACACGCCGACGTCGAAGATCGTCGACGTGACGAACTCGACGTGACCGATGACCGGGATGTTCGCCTCCCAGAACGTACTCGTGAGGGGTGCGGCGCCGAAGAAGAGCGGCACGATCGCGCACGACAGCGCGAGGACCATGCCCGCTCCCAGCAGCCGACCGGCATCCGTCGGCGCGGCCGCACCCAGCTCCCACCGCCCTCCCGCGACGTAGCGCATGACGAGGGCCATACCGGCGACCAGACCGCCGGCGAATCCTCCGCCGGGCAGGTTGTGCCCGGCGAAGAGCAGATAGACCGACACGACGATGATCGAGTGGAAGAGGACGCGGACGATCACCTCGAGCAGCAGCGACCGGTTCTCGGGTCGCACCTTGAGCCCGCCCACGAGCCACGCCTGCCGGGTCGAACCTGGTGCGGTCGAGCGGGGGCGAGGACCGTCGGCCGTCTCGACGAGCGGGCGACGGCTGCGACCCGTGCTCGACGGGAGCGACGGCAGGACCCGGCTGTCGGAGCGGTTGGTGACGAACACGAGGGATGCCACGCCCGTCGCCGCGAGGATGAGCACCGACAGCTCGCCCATCGTGTCCCACCCGCGGAGGTCCACGAGGGTCACGTTGACGACGTTCTTGCCGTGCCCGATCTCGTAGGCGAGGTCGGGGAACGGGCCCGAGACCGGGTCGGCGACGCGTGCTCCCGTCGCGATGAGGGCGACCGCCGCCATCGTGACGCCGACGCCGATGCCGATGACGGCGCGGACGACCGGGAGCACCGAGGCGTTGTGGTCTCCCAGGCGAGCCGGGATGCGGCGGAGGACGAGCGCGAACGCGATGAGCGTCACCGTCTCGACGAGGATCTGCGTGAGCGCCAGGTCCGGTGCGCCGCTCGTCGCGAACAGCAGCACCATGCCGAGACCGGTCACCGAGACGAGCACGACGCCCGTGTACCGCTTGCGCGCTCGGATCGCCACGATGCCCGCCAGAATCATGACGGGAGCGGCGAGCAGCTGCGCGGGGCTCTGCCAGGCGTCGACCGCGATGCGCCATTCGGTCGTCGCCGCGAGCGCGGTGGCCTCGGCAGCGATGAAGACGACGAAGATCGTGCCGACGTAGAAGGGCAGCGATCCGCGCTGGGTCAGCGACGTCGTCCAGACCGAGAGCTTCGCGATACCGCGCAGCGCCAGGTTGTAGATGTCGTTCGCGGTGAACGGCAGCATGCGCGCCGAGAGCGGACGTCGCTGCGTCGCCCAGAAGAAGACTGCACCCAGCGCGATCGACCCCAGCGACAGGAAGAGCGCCGGTTCCCACCCGTGCCAGAGGGCGAGGTGGTACGCGGTGCCAGCGTCGTCGAGCGGGATGCCGTCGGCATAACCGGCGAGGGCCGAATCGAGCACGGGCGCCGCGAGGCCGGCGACCATCGTCAGACCGCTGAGGACGACCGGGGCCACGAGGAAGCCGATGGGCGGGTCGGGCCACTCGGTGCGCTCGCGCGGCGAGCCCGAGGCATCCTTCTTCGTCCAGAAGGCGCCCCACACGAAACGGATGCCGTATGCCGCCGTGAGCGCCGACCCGCCGAGGATGCCGATCAGCGGGATGAGGGCCGCGGGAGACGCGCCACCCTCGAGGAAGGACGTGAGAGCCGCCTCCTTCGCGACGAAGCCGACCGTCGGGGCGACGCCGGCCATCGACGCGATCGCGATGATCGAGAACGTGGCGAGGGTCGGCGCCTGCCGCCCCACCCCCGACAACTCGGTGATGTCTCGGGTGCTGAGCTGCCGGTCGATCACGCCGACGATGAGGAACAGCGCGGACTTGAAGAGGGCGTGGCCCACGAGCAGAGCGAGGCCGGCGAGCGCGCTGTTGCGTTCGCCGTAGCCGAGGACGACCGTCAGCATGCCGAGCTGGCTGACGGTGCCGAAGGCGAGGATGCGCTTGAGGTCGGATTCGCGGAGAGCCTGGAAGCCACCGAGCACCATCGTGAAGACCCCGAGGCCGATGACGATCGGGCGCCAGGGGTCGGTGTCGGCGAACGCGGGCGCGAACCGGGCGATGAGATAGATGCCGGCCTTCACCATGGCCGCCGCGTGCAGGTAGGCGCTGACCGGTGTCGGCGCGGCCATGGCGCCGGGCAGCCAGAAGTGGAACGGGAAGATGGCCGATTTGCTGAGGGCGCCCACCAGGAGCATGACGATCGCTGCATCCAGCGCGGCCGCTTCGCCGCCCTGGAAGACGGGTCCGGTCTCGATCATCGTGGTGATGCTGGTCGTGCCGTAGAGGACGACGAGCATGACGACGCCGATCAGCATGACGAGTCCGCCGAGGGTCGTCACGAGCAGCGCTTGCAGGGCGGCGCGCCGGCTCGCGCCGCGGCGGTGATAGAAGCCGATGAGCAGGTACGAGAGGACGCTCGTGACCTCCCACAGCATGATGAGCACGACGATGTCGTCGGTGAGCACGAGTCCGTACATCGCGCCGGCGAAGGCCAGGAGGACCGCGGAGAACGTCGCGAGGCCCTCGCGCTTGCCGGCGAAGTACCAGCGGCAGTAGATCATCACGAGCGCACCGACGCCGGTGACGATGAGCGCCATGACCCACGAGAGAACGTCCATCCGCATCGAGAGCTGGACGTCGAGATCGGGGATCCAGACGTATGTCTCGAACGGGATATCAACCGAGAGGACCTGCGGCGCCTGCATCGCCGTGTGGAGGAACGCCGCGATCGGCACGAGAGCGGCGACGAGGAAGGTGCGCGATCCCAACCGGGCGACGAGCGTCGGCAGAACCAGGGGGACGAGCGCGAACGCCGCGAGGAGGATCAGCAACCTGGCCTCCTCTGCGCAATCGGGGGTCGAGGATTTCAGTCTACCGGCTGAGGCAAAGGCGGCGCCCGGTTGCCTCTCAGGTCAGACCGTTAACGGACCGGTTGTGTTCCCCCGGCGGAATGTGCACGTCAGGGTGACGGACGCCGGATCCCGCCCGTCGAGCATCGCCACGACCGCCTCGCCCGCAGCGCGACCCTTCGCGAGGGAATCCTGCTCGAGGGTCGTGAGGGCGTACGGCGCGAGACCGTCGACCGTGATGCCGTCGAAACCGGTCACGCTGAGGTCCTCGGGCACACGCAGGCCGGCCTCTTCGGCTGCGCGGATAACTCCGGCTGCGAGCAGGTCGCTCTGCGCCATGATGGCGGTCGGTCGATCACCGGCGAGCAGGACCCGGCCCGCGGCGAGGCCCTCGTCGATCGAGCTCTCACTGACCGCGTACGCCGGCGCGTCGGGAAAGACCTCTCGCGCGCCGCGCAGGCGGTCGCGGGTGACCTCGACGGTGATCGGGGCGGAATCGTCGATGAAGCCGCGGGCCCGCGTGGCGTCCGTGGACAGCGTCACGAGCGCGACGTCGTCGTGGCCCAGGGAGCGCACGTGCTCGGCCGCGGCGCGCTGCGCGTCCACGTTGTCGAGCAGGACGCGGGGGACGTCGGATCCGGCATCCCCCTCGATCACGACGACCGGGATGCCCCGGCGACGGAGCACGTCGACCGAGGACTGCAGGATCTCGTTGCAGCCGAGCAGGATCGCCGCGTCGAGCGGGGCGGTCGTGAGCGTAGGGCCGGACTCGGCGGGCCCCTCGTCGGTGAGGAGCAGGATGCCGGCGCCGATCGGACCGAGCGCGTCGGTGAGGCCGTCCATCATGGCGGTCGTCACGGGGTCGCGGAACGCGACGCCGAGACGTTCGCGGAACAGCACCGCGACGACGCCGGCCTGGCCGGTGCGCAGGGAGGCGGCGCGAGGATCGGGGCCCGTGTAACCGAGCGCGTCCGCGGCCTGCATCACCTTCGCGCGGGTCGTGTCCGAGACGGCGACCTTGCCGCTGAAGACGACGGATGCCGTCGAGGCCGACACTCCGGCTTCGCGCGCGACATCCGAGATCGTCGCTCGGCGGCTGCTCATGTTTTCGATCGTAGCCGCCGGAATCCGTTTGTCGAATCGATTCGGAGATTTGGCTAGAGTGACCGTTATGACCCTCGAGCTCACCTCCGCACGCCTGTGGACCTGGCGTCTCGCCGTGTTCGCGATCTTCACCGCGAGCGGTCTGAGCATCGCCACGTGGGCGTCACGGGTTCCGTCCATCAAGGCGGCGCTCGACATTGACAACGCCACGATCGGGCTCCTGCTGCTCGGCATGGGAGCCGCGTCGATCATCGGCCTCTCGGTCTCCTCGATGATCGCGGCACGCATGGGTACCCGACGCGGCATGCTCGCTGTCATGCTCGTCCTGTCGGTGGGGCTCTTCCTCATCGGCGTCGGCACCGACGTCATCCCGTCCCTCCCCCTCGTCCTCATCGGGCTCGCCCTGTTCGGTTTCGGCAACGGCACCCTCGACGTCCTCATGAACGTCGACGGTGCCGCGATCGAGGTCGAGGTGAAGAAGACGATCCTGCCGCTGTTCCATGCGTTCTTCAGCCTCGGCACCGTGATCGGTGCCGGCATCGGCGCCTTGGCCGCGAGTGCGCGGCTCGCGGTGTTCCCCCACACCGCCGTGATCGCGATCTCGATCGTGGCCCTCGCGTTCGTCGCCTTCCGTTACGTGCCGCACCGGGAGTTCGGTTCGCCTGAGGACGCACCCACGGGGTGGCGCAACCGACTCGCGACCGCACTGTCGGCGTGGCGCGAGCCGCGCACCTACGTCCTCGGTGTCGTCATGCTCGGCATGGCGTTCGCCGAAGGCGGCGCGAACGACTGGCTGGCCCTCGGTGTGAGCGAGGATCACGAGGGCGGTTTCGCGCTCGGCGCGGCAGCCCTGACCGTGTTCTCGATCGCCATGACGGTCGTGCGCGTCTTCGGCGGCCCGCTCGTCGACCGCTTCGGCCGGGTCGCGACGCTTCGCGTCCTCGCCGTGACGGCGGTGGCCGGCATCCTGCTGTTCATCCTGGCGCCGAACCTGCCGCTCGTCTTCGTCGGCGCGGCCCTGTGGGGCATCGGCGCCTCGCTCGGCTTCCCGCTCGGGATGTCGGCGGCGGCCGACGATCCGGCCCGCGCGGCGGCACGAGTGAGCGCGGCGGCGACGATCGGCTACGTCGCGTTCCTGTGCGGGCCGCCGGTCCTCGGCCTGATCAGCACGCACATCGGTCTGCTGAACACGCTGTTCATCATTGCGGCGCTGGTGGCCGCGTCAGGGTTCGCCTCCGGTGCGGCGAAGCCGCTGCCGGGCACGCGCGGCACCAGCCACTGACGGGGATCAGAAGAGGCGGGGCGCGCCTGACTCGATGCCCTTCATCTCGTCGTAGTCCAGGGTGACGCAGCGGATGCCGCGATCGGTCGCCAGGACCTTCGCCTGCGGCTTGATCTCCTGCGCAGCGAACACCCCTGTGACAGGGGCGAGGTGCGGGTCGCGCCCGAGAAGTTCGAGGTAGCGCGTCAGCTGCTCGACACCGTCGATGTCGCCGCGGCGCTTGACCTCGACCGCGATCGTGCCGCCTTCGGGGTTGCGCAGCAGGAGGTCGACCGGACCGATCGCCGTGGGGAACTCGCGTCGCACGAGCGTCAGGTTCTCGCCGATCACGCCGACCTGCTCGGCGAGCAGCCGCTGCAGATCGGCCTCGACCCCGTCCTTCACGAGACCGGGATCGACGCCGAGTTCGTGCGACGAGTCGTGGAGCACCTCGTAGATGCGGATGGTGAGCTCGTCGCCGGTCTTGGCGTGGGTGACGCGCCACTTCTCGACGACGTCGACGTCGTCCTCGCCGGGCTCGATCACCGTCAGGGTGCACGGCGGGCTCATCCAGTTCAGCGGTTGGTGCTGGATGTCGCGGTGGAACGCGACCGTACCGTCCGCCTTCACCATGATGAGACGGGTGGCGGGGGGCAGATGCGTGTTCAGGCGACCGGTGTAGTCGACGGAGCAGCGGGCGATGACGAGACGCACGGCGACGAGCCTACCCGCGGCATCCGTCCCCGTAGGCTGGACGCATGACGACGAGCTCCCCCTGGTCCTGCATCCTCTGGGACGTGGACGGCACGATCGTCGACGCGTCCGTCGGCATCCTGAGCCGCCTCGATCGCTGCCTCACCCACTTCGGGTACGCGGCGCCGACGCGCGCGGAACTGGTCCACTGGATCGGTCCGCCGATGTACGACTCGTTCCAGAAGAACGTCGGGATGACGCCGGAACAGGCCACCGAGGCGGTCGCCTACTACCGGGCTCTCGGCAAGGCCGACGGCTACACCGCGAACGTGGAGCTCTACCCGGGAGTCGGGGAGCTGATCGCGGATGTCGCGGCAGCCGGCATCGCGCAGGCGACCGCGAGCTCGAAGCCCGAGGTGCAGGTAGTCGCGCTCATGGAGCACTTCGGTCTGTCAGAGCACATGCAGGCCATGGCCGGTGCGACTCCGGACGAGATGACACTCGCCACGAAGGCGGACATCGTCGCCGAGGCACTGCGCCGCCTGAAGGCGGCGGGGGCGGACACGAGCCGCCCGGTCCTCATCGGAGACCGCCATCACGACGTCGACGGGGCCGCCGCGAACGGCGTCCCCGTCATTTTCGTACGGTGGGGCTTTAGTTGGCCCCACGAGAGTGAAGGGGCGCAGGCGGCGGTCGACACGATGGCCGAACTCCGCCGCCTGCTCCTCACTGCTGAGGTGTAAAACCTCAGACGGGGCGAATGTTCTCCGCCTGCAGGCCCTTGGGGCCCTGGGCGATGTCGAACTCGACTCGCTGGTTCTCTTCCAGCGAGCGGTAGCCCGAAGATTCGATGGCTGAGTAGTGGGCGAAGACGTCGGCGCCGCCTTCATCGGGGGCGATGAACCCGAAGCCCTTTTCCGAGTTGAACCACTTGACGGTACCGCTGACGCTCATGAACTGCCTTACTGATTGTTGCCGGCGACACGTCCGCCGGTCCTTCCCCAACCTAGCCCCCGCAACCTGTACAGTCACCCCCTCCGTAGGAAGGTGACACAAACGTTGCCCGCCGGACACCGATCGGTGACCAATATGACAAGCCCGCGACATGTCGTAATACCCCCCGGGGTATAGTCAGAGGTATGCGCACCATCATCATCGGTGGCGTCGCCGCCGGCATGTCCGCGGCGACCCGACTCCGCCGGCTCGACGAACACCGCGAGATCGTGGTATTCGAGCGCGGCTCCTACGTCTCTTTCGCGAACTGCGGACTCCCCTATTACGTGGGCGGAGTGATCGAGGATCGCTCCTCGCTGCTGCTGCAGACACCGGCATCCCTCGCCGCGCGCTCCGCGCTGCAGGTCCACGTCCGCCACGAGGTCGTCGCGATCGATGTGGCCGCGCGGACCGTCACCGTTCGCGACCTCGACGCCGGCGACGAGCGGATCGAACCGTTCGACGACCTCGTCCTCGCGATGGGTGCGACGGCAGTCGATCGCCTTCCCGGTGACGGGATGCCGGTGGTCACCCTGCGCAGCGTCGAAGACGTCGACGCGATCACCGACGCCCTCGCCGATGTCGCGTCGCCTCGAGCGGTCGTCGCGGGGGCCGGGTTCATCGGCATCGAGGCGGTCGAGAACCTCGTCGCCCGCGGCGCGCACGTGACGCTCGTCCAGCGAGGACGGCAGGTGCTCAGCCCTCTCGACCCCGAGATGGTGTCGCCCGTCCATCGCGCACTCGTCGACGCCGGCGTCGACCTCCGCACCGGTGTCACGGTATCGAGCGTCGACATGGAGGCCGTCACGCTCTCCGACGGCACCCGGGTGCCCGCCGATCTGGTCGTCGACGCTCGCGGCGTCCGTCCCGACGTGCGAATCGCCGAGGCCGCCGGAATCGCGCTCGGGGCGACGGGCGGCATCGCCGTCGACGACCGACATCGCACGAGCGTCCCCGGGGTGTGGGCCGTCGGCGACGCGGTCGAGAAGACCGATCACCTCGACGGGCAGGCGACCCTCGTCACGATGGCGGGTCTCGCGAACCGCCACGGGCGCGCCGCAGCCGACGACATCGCCGGCGCACCCACCCCGGCCGTGACTCCCGCCCTCGGCACGACCATCGTCGGGGTGCTCGGTCTCACCGTCGGGCTCGTCGGCTGGAGCGAACGCCGACTCGTCGCGGCAGGCCGGCCGCATCGGGTCGTTCACACGCATCCCTTCTCTCACGCGACCTACTACCCCGGCGCGGAGCAGATGGCGATGAAGCTCCTCATCGACCCCGAGACCGACCTCCTCCTCGGCGCTCAGATCATCGGGCGGGCCGGCGTCGACAAGCGGCTCGACGTCCTGGCCGTCGCGATGACGACCGGGCTCACGGCATCCGCTCTGACCCAACTCGAACTCGCCTACGCACCGCAGTACGGGTCGGCGAAGGACGCGATCAACATGGCCGGGTACGTCGCCGAGAACCTCGCGACGGGCGCCGATCGCACGATCCAGTGGCACGAGGTGGATGCCGCCCGCGCCGCCGGCGCCGTCGTGGTCGACGTCCGCACGGCCGGCGAGCACGATGCAGGCTCGATCCCCGGCTCGGTCCTGCTCCCGCTCGACGAGCTCCGCGAGCGGCACGGCGAGCTCCCCGATGCGCCGCTCATCGTCCACTGCAGGGTCGGCCAGCGAGGTCACACGGCCAGCCGGCTCCTGCAGCAGCTCGGTCACGACGTCCGCAACCTCGACGGCGGATGGCTCACCTGGACCGATGGCGTCGAGGCGGGGCTTCCGCAGGGCGGGTCCGCCCAATAGCGTGACCGGATGACCGGACTCACTCCGTATCTCCACTTCCCCGGCGTCGCGCGCGATGCGCTCACCTTCTATCAGGAGGTCTTCGGCGGCGACCTGGTGCTGCACACCTTCGGAGACTTCGGACGGGAGGACGGGCCGAGCGACTTCATCGCGCACGGGATGCTGAGCGGGCGCGTCGAGCTGTTCGCCGCCGACGGTGGGCCGGGCGATCCACCGCTGGAACTGCGCGGCGTCATGTTCTCTCTCCTGGGCACCGCCGAGCCCGCCGAGCTCGAGACCTGGTTCGCGACGCTCGCCGACGGCGGCAGCGTCATCGATCCGCTGCAGCTGCGCGCGTGGGGCGACCATGACGGCACCGTGACCGACCGCTTCGGGGTCGCCTGGCTCATCGGTTATCAGGGCTGACCGGGCTATCAGGGCGGACCGGGCCCCGGGCGCGTGAGTATGCTCGGCCGCGTGAGCGTACTAGGGATCGGCGGGCTCTTCTTCCGCAGTCGTCATCCGCAGGCACGGGCGGAGTGGTATCGCCGACACCTCGGCATCGATGCCGGCGCCGAAGGCCAGGGAGCCGTCTGGCAGCAGGATGCCGGGATGACCGTATTCGCGCCGTTCTCCGCCGACAGCGACTACTTCGGGGCGGACCAGCCGTTCATGCTGAATCTTCGGGTGAGCGAGCTCGACGCCCTCGTCGCGCGTCTGGAGGGCGCCGGGGTCCCGGTCCAAACCCGCCCGGAGTGGGAGACGGAGTACGGCCGGTTCGTCCGGATCGTCGACCCGGAGGGACTCGAGATCGAACTGTGGGAGGCGCCCGGGTAGAGCCCGGCGCGAGATCAGCGGGTCGCCCGACGGCTCCGGACGAACGCCGAGACGACGGCGACGGCTGTTCCCGCAACGATGCCGATGAGCGTCTCCCCCAGTCGGTCGCTCAGCAGCACGCCGACAGTGGTCGGTGCCGCGAGCTGGACCATCAGCAGCGCGAGCGGCGTGATGAAGATCATCGCGATCGCGTAGTTGCGACCCACGAACAGTTCGGCACTCGCCTGCAGACCGACGGCGATCAGGATGACCCCGAGGGGAGGCACGCCCAGGGCGAGGATGGCTGCTGCGACCAGAACTCCGAGCCCGGTTCCGATGAGCCGCTGCAGTCCGCGGATGATGCGCGCCTTCACGTGCGGACCGCTCACCGCCGCGACCGCCCCCACCATCGCCCAATACCAGTGGAAATCCAGGAGCAGAAGCCCCGCGATCCCGCCGAGGAGCGTCGCCACCGCCACCGTGACGGCCATCTCCGTGGCCACGGCGCCGACGGCGATGCGGTTCTTCGTTCGCACCAGGCGCGGAAGCCCTCGGGCCGAGACGGCCTCGTACACGAGCGTGATGAGGATCGAGAAGACCACGGCGGTGAGCCCCACAGCGAGGACGTCGACCAGCCGTGTGGCATTGGCGGGAACGGATGCCGTCGCCCCCGCGGCGAACACGATGAACAGCGCCCCCGGCGGATGCCACTGGGCCGAGTACGCGAGCAGGGTGACGACCGAGGCGACCGCCGACACGACGAGGATCGCCCACGGCGCCGCCACCTGGGCGACCGACGTGGCCGTGCCGATGAGCATGGCGGTGACCAGGACCGCGCCCGCGGCCGCCTGCATCCTGACGCGATCGCCGATCGGATCGGTGCGCCCGTAGAGCGAGGCGAAGGCTCCGAAACTCGCGTAGATGCTGAGATCGAGCCGGCCCATCGCCCAGAGGACGAGCAGGGGGACGCCGACGCTGATCGCGGCACGGATCGCCACCGTGTGATCGCGGTCGTAGGGCGCGACACGGATGACCCCGGTCCAGATCCGGCCACGCGATGCACTCACCTCAAGAGCCTACGCGCGACGGATGACCGTCTGAGGGCCCGAGCGTGAGAGGGAACCGGGCGATCCCGGGAGCCTCCTCAGCGCACGGCGTCCTGTGCCTGCGACTCACTGACGGGCTTACGCACGAAGGCAGCCAGCACGACGGCCACGGATGCGACCAGCGCGCCGACGAAGAAAGCGGTGTGCACGCCCGATGCGACGGCACCGACCGGATCGGCACCGGATGCCGCCGCCGCAGCTCCACCGACCGACATGAGGGTGATGAACAGGGCGGTACCGGCCGCGCCGGCGACCTGCTGCAGGGTGCTGACCGTTGCGCTGCCGTGCGAGTACAAGCGCTGCGGAAGGGATCCCAGAGCCGACGTGAGCAGCGGCGTGAAGACGAAGCCGAGACCCAGGTTCAGAGCCATGTGCACCGCGATGATCCAGGAGACCGACGTGCCTTCGCCGAAGGTCGTCATGCCCCACAGCGCCGCCGCCCCGACGACCATGCCGGGAAGGACCAGCGGCCGCGGTCCGAAGCGGTCGAAGAGCGACCCGACGACGGGAGCGATGATGCCCATCAGCACGCCGCCGGGCAACAGCATGAGTCCGACGGTCAGCGTGTCGAGCGAGAGGACCTGCTGCAGGTAGATGGGCAGCAGGATCAGCGAGCCGAAGAGCGCCGACATGACCACGATGACGAGGACGACAGCGAGGCTGAACGAGCGCGACCGGAAGGTCCGCAGGTCGAGGAGAGCGGCATCCGTCCTCTGCAACACCAGCTGACGGACGACGAACGCGATGAGCGATGCCGCGCCGACGATCATCGGGATCCACACGGGAACCGGGGTGTGACCCGAAGCCGACTCGCCGATGGAGCTGAGTCCGAAGATGAGACCGCCGAAGCCCAGCGCCGACAGGACGACGGACAGGATGTCGAAACGCGCGTCCCTCGTCTCGGTGACGTTGCGCACCCACAGCGCGCCGAGGGCGATGGCGACGAGCGCGATCGGAAGGACCAGCCAGAACATCCACCGCCAGTCCAACGCCGACAGGATGAGCCCCGAGACGGTGGGGCCGATCGCCGGTGCGACGGCGATCACGATACTGATGACGCCCATCATCCGCCCGCGGTGCGTCGGAGGCACCACGTTGAGGACCGTGGTGAAGAGCAGCGGCATCATGATCGCGGTGCCCGACGCCTGGACGATGCGGCCGACCAGCAGCATCCCGAACCCGGGCGCCAGGGCCGCGATGAGCGTGCCGATCGCGAAAAGCGTCATCGCGGTGAAGAACACCTGGCGCACGGTGAAGCGTGCGAGGAGCGTCCCGGTCAGCGGGATGACGACCGCCATCGTGAGAAGGAAGCCTGTCGTCAGCCACTGCGCGGTGGCCGCCGTGATGTCGAGGTCGACCATCAGGCTCGGCAACGCGACGCCCATGATCGTCTCGTTGAGGATGACGACGAAGGCCGCGACGACGAGGAGCGCGATGACTGGTCCGGTCTTCGCGGGGGCTGCGGAGATCGTCGGGGAGGGCGCCGTGTCGGGGCGGGAGTCACTGAGGGTCATGGGGCGCTTTCGAGGTCGGGGGGGACGGGTCGTCCTGGTCCATCATATGTGACACTCACTGCCATTTTGGCGGTCAGTGCATATTTGACGATCAGTGCAACAATGATCGGATGAACGGGTATTCCCGCGGCGACGCGACGGGTGAGGAGCCTGCCCCCGGAGGTCTCCGCGAGCGGCGTCGCCGCGAGACGCAGCGCGAATTGTCGGATGCGGCGATCGACCTGTTCGAGAAGCACGGCGTCGGCGGGACGACCGTCGACGACATCGCGCGCCGCGCCGGCACCTCACCCCGGACGTTCTTCCGCTACTTCGCGACCAAAGAGGCGGCTGTCCTCCCCACGCCCGAGGAATCGGAGTCGATGCTGACCGCGGTGAGCGAGGCGATCAGCAGCGGCACACCGCTGCTGCAGGCACTCGAGAGCAGCTGGCTCGCGCAGATCGCCCTATTCGACTCCCGACCGGACGAGCACGAGCGCGCGCTGCGCATCCGCCGCCTCATAGGCCACGAGCCGACCCTGCTCGCGCTCGCGCTCCGTACCGAAGCCGAACAGGTGGACGCTCTGACCGGAGTCGCCGTGGATGCCGCCGGCTCGGATCCCGACATCCTCACCGCCCGTGCAGCCATCGGGATCGTCTTCTTCATCGTCCGGCTGGCCTTCGACGAGTGGGCCCGTCGTGCCGAGCTCGGCGCCTCAGGCAGCGTCCGTGACATCTACCTCGAGATCCGCCGCAGCACCGTCGCGATGGGCGACCAGTTGGGCGACGCGCCCGCCTGACCCAGCGGCGCGAACGACGAAGCCGGTCGGGGTTCGCATCACCGACCGGCTTCGTGTCGCACTGTCTGTGCGCGAGGGGGGAGTTGAACCCCCACGCCCTTTCGGGCACTGGCACCTGAAGCCAGCGCGTCTGCCTATTCCGCCACTCGCGCGAACCCGTGTCGCCACGGGATCAACTTTCCGAGGATATCATGGCGCGAGCCCGCCGGAGAAACAGCCGCAGCCTTGTTCCCCAGACCCTGCCAGGGTCGACAACTAGCATGTGAGCACCGGTCCAGACTGCCTGAGGAGCCCCGTGGGACTACTTGACAGCTTCGAGAAGGGAATCGAGCGCGCCGTGAACGGTGCGTTCGCCAAGACCTTCCGCAGCGGTGTGCAGCCTGTCGAGATCGCCTCGGCACTGCGGGCCGAGCTCGACGCGAAGGCCGCCGTCGTCTCGCGAGACCGCATCCTCGTTCCCAACACGCTGGTCGTCCGGCTCGCGCCGGCGGACCACGAACGCATGGGGACGCTGGGTCGCGCGCTGCACGACGAGCTGCTGCAGCTCGTCGAAGCCCACGCGAAAAGCCAGCAGTACAGTTTCGCCGGGCCCGTGTCGCTGCGGATCAACCCCGACGAGTCGCTCAGCACCGGTACGGTCCGCGTCGACTCCGCCTCCGCGAGCGTCGACGACGTCTCGTGGCACGGCGTCGTCGAGATCGACGGCACCGCGCACACCCTCACAGCCAGCCGCACGGTCATCGGCCGGGGGACGGATGCCGACATCACGATCTCCGACGCCGGCACGAGCCGCCGGCACGTCGAGATCCTCTGGGACGGCCGTCGCGCCATGGTCCGCGATCTCGGCTCCACCAACGGAACGCAGCTCAACGGAGTGAAGGTCTCGGAGGCGGCCCTCGAGCCGGATTCCGTCGTCACCATCGGGCGCACGCGCATCACCTTCCGCGTCGTCGCGCAGGCCTCCCGCATCCCGCCGCGGCCGCAGGATCCCGCGACCCGCATGTTCGACATCGGAGGCCAGGCATGAGTGAACTGACACTCCTTCTGCTGCAGATCGGGTTCCTGATCCTGCTGTGGTTCTTCGTCTTCGCGGTGGTCTACTCGCTGCGCGCCGACCTGTTCGGCGTCAAGGTCCGCAAGATGCCCGAGCCCGTCGCCGCCGCGCCCGGCCCCGTGGCGACAGCGCCGGCCAACGCCGAGACGTCGATCGTCTCGCCGATCACCAATCGCCCGGCCGCCCCGAGCGGGCCGCAGAAGGCCACCCGCAGCACCGTCTCCCGCATCGTCATCACGAGCGGTCCGAAGGCCGGGCTCGAACTCCCCCTCGGCGACGAGCCCCTGACGATCGGCCGATCGAGCGAATCGGGTCTCGTCATCCGCGACGACTACACCTCGAGCCACCACGCGCGCCTCGTCCTCTGGGGCGAGCAGTGGATGGTGCAGGACCTCGATTCCACCAACGGCACCTGGCACGACGGCGAGCGCGTCGCCTCTCCCGTCCCCGTGATCGTCGGAGCGCCCATCAAGGTCGGCGCAACGACGTTCGAGCTGCGGAAGTAACGGCCCGCACCGATGGTCTTCGAGGGTTCGAGCGCCGCGATCTCCCATACCGGGAAGGTCCGGTCCAATAATCAGGACTCGGGCTTCTCCGGCTCGAACCTGTTCGTCGTCGCCGACGGCATGGGCGGCCACGCCGGTGGCGACATCGCCTCGAGCATCGCCGTCCACCACCTCGAAGGCCTCGACCACGGCTTCCCGACTCCGGCCGAGGCCGAGCGCGAACTCCGCGAGTCGATCGTGGATGCGGCGCACGTCCTCGTCGACACGGTCGCCGAGCGTCCCGAGCTGGCCGGTATGGGAACGACGGTCAGCGCCGTCCTCATGGTCGACGAGTACGCCGTCATCGCCCACATCGGCGACTCGCGCGTCTACCTCTTCCGCGACGGCGTGCTCACTCAGATCACGACGGACCACACCTTCGTGCAGCGTCTCGTCGACTCGGGACGCATCACGCCCGAAGAAGCGCGGTACCACCCGCGGCGCTCCGTCCTCATGCGCGTCCTCGGCGACATGGGCACCGACCCCGAGGTCGACGCCTTCATCATGCAGACCCAGCCCGGCGACCGCTGGCTGATCTGCTCCGACGGTCTCTGCGGCGTCGTCGACGATGCGCAGACCGCCAAGGTCCTCCGGCAGGACCTCGCCCCCGGCCGCACCGCCGACATGCTCTTGAAGCTGGCGTTGGATGCCGGTGCCCCCGACAACGTCACGATCGTCCTCGTGGACGTGGGCGGGCGGCATCCGATGTACAGCGGGACCGCGACGATCGTCGGTTCCGCCGCGACGCCGAAGGGCATCGAGATCCCCGTCGCGCGACCGGCGCGCACCGGCTGGTTCCAGACCGGGCGCCAGGCGGCCAACGAGCCGAGCCACTTCGAGCCGGCGGCGGAGTACCTCGAGGAACTCATCGAGGAGGACCGCCGTCGTGCCCGGCGCCGTCGCGTCTGGTGGTTCGTCGGCTTCCTCGCGATCATCGCGGTCATCGCCGCCGGTGTGTTCGCCGGCTACGCCTGGACGCAGACGCGGTACTTCATCGGCGCCGACGACGACAGCGTCGTGATCTACCGGGGCATCCAGCAGGACATCGGCCCGATCTCACTGTCGACACCGTACGAGGACACGAACATCCTCCTCGCCGACCTGGACGCCCTCGAGCGGCAGTCGGTCGAGCAGACCATCTCCGCACGATCCCTCGCCGACGCGCAGGCGATCGTCGACAACCTCCGCCAGGGGACCCCATGACAGCCTCGGTAGAGACCGACACCACGGTCATCAAGGCACTGCGCAAACTGCGGATGCCGGCCACCCAGCGCAACCGCGAGCTGGGGCTGCTCCTGTTCGCCATCGTCGTGACGACCGTCGCGGTCATCCTCGTCCAGCTGGGCACCCGCGACCAGATCGACCCGACGTTCCTCTCGTACTGCGGCGGCCTGGCCGGACTCGCCTTCGCCATGCACATCGTCACCCGGATCTGCGCGCGCGACGCGGACCCGTTCGTCCTGCCCATCGCGACCCTGCTGACCGGTCTCGGCATCGCGATGATCTACCGCCTCGACATCGCCGAAGACCGCGCGGGCTGGGGTTCGCTCGGTTTCCGTCAGCTCGTGTGGGCGGCCATCGCGATCGCCGGCGCGATCCTCATCGTCGTCTTCCTCCGCAACTACCGCGTCCTCTTCCGCTACACCTACGTGTTCGGCCTGAGCGGCATCCTGCTGCTCCTCCTGCCCTTCGTGCCGGGGCTCGGCATCAAGGCCGGCGCGGACGTCTGGGTGTCGATCGGCGGCGTCTTCTCGTTCCAGCCCGGTGAACTCGCGAAGATCTGCCTCGCCGTCTTCTTCGCGGGGTACCTCGTGCGCACCCGCGAGGCGCTCAGCTCCGTCGGCACGAAGTTCCTCGGGATCACCTGGCCGAAGGCCCGCCAGCTCGGCCCCCTGCTGATCATCTGGGGGGTCTCGCTCGGGATCATCGTCCTGCAGCGCGACCTGGGCACCGGCATCCTGATCTTCGGGATGTTCATCGCGATGCTCTACGTCGCGACGGGCAAGGCCAGCTGGGCGATCCTCGGGGTCCTCCTCGCAGCAGGCGGCGCGATCGTCGCATCGCGGATCCTGCCCTACGTCGGCTCGCGCTTCTCGAACTGGCTCGACGCGTTCAACCCCGACTACATCAACGGCAGCAGCTACCAGCTCGTCTCGGGCATCTTCGGTCTCGCGCACGGCGGGCTGATCGGCACCGGGTGGGGCCTCGGCCGCCCCGACCTGACGCCGCTCGCGCACAACGACTACATCCTGCCGAGCCTCGGTGAAGAGCTCGGCCTCGTCGGTGTGTTCGCGATCCTCGCGCTCTACATGGTGTTCGTGAGCCGCGGCATCCGCATCGGCATCGCCGGCCAGGACGACTTCGGCAAGCTCCTCGCGACCGGGCTCTCGTTCACGCTCGCCCTGCAGGTGTTCATCATGGTCGGCGGTGTCACCCGCGTCATCCCGCTCACGGGTCTGACCATGCCGTTCCTCGCGGCGGGCGGTTCGTCGCTCATCGCGAACTTCCTCATCATCGCGATCCTCCTCCGGATCTCGGATGCGGTTCGCTCCAGGCCCCGGGTGGTGATCGGATGACCAAGCAACTCCGCCGACTGAGCGTCGTCGTGCTCTTCATGTTCCTCAGCCTGTTCGCGGCGACGAGTGTCATCCAGGTGGCCCTCGCCGGTCAGCTCAACGAGAACCGGGAGAACCGCCGCACCCTGTACGACTCGTACGAGGTGCAGCGCGGCACGGTCTACGCGGGCAGCACGGCGATCGCCTCGTCGAAGCCGAGCGACGACGTCTACAGCTGGATCCGGACGTACCCGGATGCCGAGATGTGGGCGCCCGTGACGGGGTTCATCAACCCCGTCCTCCGCTCGTCGACGGGCATGGAGTACGCCATGAACGCGGCCCTCGCCGGAACGGGAAGCCAGCAGTTCCTGACCCGTCTCGACCAGATCGTCAGCGGTCAGCCGGCGCGCGGATCGAACGTCCTCCTCTCGCTCGACCCGAAGGTTCAGAAGGTCGCCTACGACGCGCTCGACGGTCTCGAGGGCGCGGTCGTCGCGATGGAGCCCGACACCGGTCGCATCCTCGCGATGGCCACGAGCCCCAGCTACGACACGAACCTGCTCGCCTCGCACAACAGCTCGTCCGTGAACGCGGCGGATCAGAAGCTGCAGGCCGACCCGCTGCGTCCCCTCACCAACCGGGTGACGCGCGAGACCGAGCCCCCCGGGTCGACGTTCAAGCTCGTGGTCGCCTCGGCGGCGCTCGCGTCGGGCAAGTACACGCCGGACTCGACGTTCGACAACCCCGCCACCTTCACGCTCCCCGGAACGACGAACGTCCTGCACAACTTCGATCGCGGCACGTGCGGTCCGGGCGAGAAGACGACGCTCGAGACAGCTCTGCGGCTCAGCTGCAACATCCCCATGGCCGAGCTCGCGCTTGAGCTCGGCACTGACGCGATCCGGGAGCAGGCGCAGAAGTTCGGGTTCAACTCGGCCTTCGAGATCCCGCTCGACGTGACCGCGTCCCGCTACCGTGAGGGCTTCGATGAGCCGCAGACCGCGCTGAGCGGCATCGGCCAGACGGATGTCCGCGCGACGCCGCTGCAGATGGCCATGGTCGCCGCGGGGATCGCGAACGACGGCGTCGTCATGAACCCGCGCATGGTCGACCGCGTCGTCGCGTCGGACCTGACGGTTCAGGACGAGCCCGCCGACACCGAGTTCGGCCGGGCCGTGTCGCCCGAGGTGGCCCAGACGATGACGCAGCTGATGATCGGCAATGTCAAAAACGGCGCCGCGTCGGGTGCGAGAATAGACGGAGTCGACGTCGCCGGGAAGACCGGAACGGCGGAGCACGATCCGGGGGACCCGTACACGCTGTGGTTCACCGGTTTCGCCCCCGCGGAGGACCCCAAGGTGGTCGTCACGGTGATGGTGGAGAACGGTGGTGGGCTCGGCCAGAACGGAACGAGCAACGGGATCGCGGCCCCGATCGCGAAGAAAGTGATTGAGGCGGTGCTGAGCGAATGAGACCGACGCAGGGTGTGAGCTTCGGCGGACGGTACGAACTGGCTTCGCGGATCGCGATCGGCGGCATGGGCGAGGTCTGGGAGGCCACCGACCACGTCATCGGGCGTACCGTCGCCATCAAGATCCTCAAAGACGAGTACATGGGCGACCCCGGGTTCCTCGAGCGTTTCCGCGCCGAGGCCCGCCACGCCGCGCTCGTCAACCACGAGGGCATCGCCAGCGTGTTCGATTACGGCGAGGAGAACGGCTCCGCGTTCCTCGTGATGGAACTCGTCCCCGGCGAAGCCCTGTCGACGATCCTCGAGCGCGAGGGCGCGCTGTCGACCGACAAGACGCTCGACATCGTCGCGCAGACCGCCTCGGCGCTCCAGGCCGCCCACGCCGCAGGCCTCGTCCACCGCGACATCAAGCCCGGCAACCTGCTCATCACTCCCGACGGTCGCGTGAAGATCACCGACTTCGGCATCGCGCGCATCGCCGATCAGGTGCCCCTCACCGCGACCGGTCAGGTCATGGGCACGGTCCAGTACCTCTCGCCCGAGCAGGCGTCGGGTCACGCGGCATCCCCCTCGACCGACATCTACTCGCTCGGCATCGTCGCGTACGAGCTGCTGGCCGGCCGACGGCCATTCACGGGCGAATCGCAGGTCGCGATCGCGATGGCGCAGATCAACGACACCCCGCCGCCGCTTCCCGACACGATCTCGGAGCCCGTACAGCGCTTCGTGATGAGCATGATCGCGAAGAAGCCCGACGAGCGTCCGGCGTCGACCTCGGCCGTCGCCCGCGCTGCAGGTGCACTCCGCCGCGGCGATGTCGCCGGCGCGGCCGCAATCGTTCCGGCGATCGCCGGCGCCGTGTCACCGGATGCCTTCACGCAGCTCCTGACGTCCAACAACGGCACCGACGCGACGACCCGCCTGCTCCCCTCTGCGGGCGCGGCCGGAGCGGCCGGAGCAGCCGCCGGCGTCGGCGCAGCGGCAGGCGTCGGGACCGGGACGGCCGCCCTCGCGACCGAGCAGCCCGCTCGCTCGCAGCCCGCCAAGAAGAAGCGCAGCCCGTGGACCTGGCCCCTCGTGGCCCTCATCGTCCTGCTGGCCGTCGTGCTGATCGGTGCCCTCGTCACCCTCTTCCAGCCGACCGGCGAGACGGGACCGACCACGCCGCCGCCCAGCAGCCCGGCCCCGGTCTCCAGCCCGCCGCCGTCCTCACCGCCGCCGTCGACGCCCGCGGCGCCGACCTCGGCCGATCCCGAGTCCTTCGACATCGAGGGCAAGGCGTGCGAAGACGCGAGGCAGATCCTCAACGACAACGGATTCGCCAACGTCGTCTGCGAGCGCGGCGACCAGGCGAACACCGACGACCAGGTCGGAACGGTCTACAGCATCAACCCCACGGGCAACGTGCAGTTCGATCGTGAGATCACCCTGCTGTACTACGACAAGACGGCCCAGA
Organism: Microbacterium sp. 77mftsu3.1; assembly: GCF_900100525.1. Classification (NCBI taxonomy): domain Bacteria; kingdom Bacillati; phylum Actinomycetota; class Actinomycetes; order Micrococcales; family Microbacteriaceae; genus Microbacterium; species Microbacterium sp. 77mftsu3.1. The sequence continues at coordinate 152,920 of NZ_FNCR01000002.1, forward strand.
TGGAGACGCCCGCAGCGCCGAGCATCCAGGGCGGCAACGACGACGGAACCGTCACCGCCGGGTCGACCGTGCGGATCATGTGGGACAGCTACACCTGCCCCGCCGGCGCACCGCAGGCCACGAGCTACACGATGACCCTCTCGGGGGGCGTCTTCCAGAAGAACGGCGAGTCGACCGCGAGCTTCGCGATCGGCGACCGTCCGCAGGAGGTCGTCGTCGGCACGAACAGTCAGGCCCTTTCGGTCACCTACAACGTCACCTGCAACGGCGAGGGCACCGAGCGGGTCTCGGGAGAGTCGTCGGAGGCTGCGGCATCCATCGTCCCCGCTCAGGAAGAGACCCCTCCCGCTGACGGTGGCGACGGCGGCGGCAACGGCAGCGACGGCTGATCACGACCGCATTCAGCAGGCTTTCGAACACGGTCGGATAGGCTGTCCGGGTTCCATTCCGGGGAGTGAAGTGTCCGTTACGTCACGCGTGCTGTCGGGCCGCTACCGAGTCGATGACCTCATCGGCCGGGGTGGCATGGCTTCCGTGTACCGCGGACAGGACCTGACCCTCGGTCGTCCGGTCGCCATCAAGATCCTCGCGGCCGACCTGGCCGCAGACAGCGCCTTCCGCACGCGGTTCCGGCTCGAGGCGCAGTCGGCGTCGCGCATGTCGCACCCCGCGATCGTCCGTGTCTACGACGCCGGCGAGGAGACGAGGATGGATGCCGCGGGCCAGCCGCATCCCGAGCCGTACATCGTCATGGAGCTCGTCACCGGGCACCTGCTGAAGGACATCATCAGCGACGGCCCGGTTCCGCTCGAGGACGCGCTGCGGTACACCGACGGCATCCTCGAGGCGCTCGAGTACTCGCATCGCGCCGGCGTCGTCCACCGCGACATCAAACCCGGCAACGTCATGGTGACGGATGCCGGTCAGGTGAAGGTCATGGACTTCGGCATCGCGCGCGCGGTGTCGGACTCGTCGTCGACGGTCGCCGAGACCACGGCGATCATCGGGACCGCGTCGTACTTCTCGCCCGAGATGGCCAAGGGCGACCCGGTCGACGCCCGCGCAGACATCTACTCGGCGGGGATCGTCCTGTACGAGCTGCTCACCGGGCAGCCGCCGTTCCGCGGCGAGAACCCGATCGCCGTCGCGTACCAGCACGTCTCCGAGGCTCCGGTTCCGCCGTCCGAGCTGGTCGACACCGTCCCGCGCTCGCTCGACGCCCTGGTGCTCCGCGCGCTCGCGAAGGATCCGTTCCAGCGTCCGCAGACGGCCGTCGCGTTCCGCGACGCCCTTGCGGCCGCGACCGGACGCAAGGCTCCGAGCAAGCGCCGCGTCGAGTCGCTCAGCAACGAGCTCTACGGCCCCGATCCGAAGCAGGCCGCCGAGACGGCGCGGTCGCTGCGTCAGCTCACGAGCGACGACACGATGCGCCGCACCCAGTCGGGACCGCCGGTCGCGTGGGTGTGGGCGGGCATCGCGATGCTCGCGGTGCTGCTGGTCTCCGTCTTCATCTGGGTGAACACGCTCCGACCCGACGAGGGCACGGTCACGCCCAACGCCCTGACGGTGCCCGACGTCGTCACCATGACCTGGGACCGCGCGGAGCAGGTGATCGACAAGGCCAAACTCGTTCCGCAGCAGGTCGACGAGACGAGCGCCGACGTGCCCGAAGGCGCCGTCGTCCGCACCGATCCCGTTGCAGGGACCACGGTCGCACCCGGCGAGCAGGTGACGGTCTACGTGTCGCAGGGCGTCGAGAAGGCAGCCGTCCCCGCGCTCGCGAATCTCACCGTCTCGGAGGTCACCTCCTCGCTCGAGCAGGCCGGCCTGAAGCTCGGCTCGATCACCCGGCGCAACGATCCGCGGCTGGCGGCCGACGTTGTGATCAGCGGGTCTGTGAACGGCGCCGCGGTGACCGACGGGCAGGAGATCCCGAAGGGGAGCGCGGTCGACCTGGTCGTCGCCACCGGCACGGTCACCGTCGAGGACTTCGCGCTCAACTACACGGTCGACAAGGCCGTCGAGATCCTCGAGTCCGACCAGTACAACCTCGATCCGGTGGTGCAGGAGGATCCGTCGTGCCCCGCGACCGACCCGCGGATGGTGAAGGTGCAGTCCGCGATCGGCGAGGTGCCGGTCGGGTCCGAGATCACCCTCACGACCTGCAGCGGCTGACCGCTCAGGCTCAGCCGACCGCCCGATGCGGGCTCAAGCTCGCACCCCGACGCGCGGCATCCGGCAGTCCGACGCCCTCCAGCCAGGTACCGAGCAGCTGGTAACCGCCTTCGGTGAGGACGCTCTCGGGGTGGAACTGCACCCCCTCGACCGGCAGTGACCGATGGGCCAGGCCCATGACGGTGCCGGAGTCGGTCCACGCCGTGACCCGCAGATCGACGGGCAGCGACTCGCGCGCCACGGCGAGCGAGTGGTACCGAGTGGCGGTGAACGGCCGCGGCAGACCCGAGAAGACACCGGAACCGTCGTGGTGCACGAGCGACGTCCGCCCGTGCATCAGATCGGCCGCGTGCGAGACGACCCCGCCCAAGGCGACCGCGATCGCCTGGTGTCCCAGGCACACCCCGAGGAGCGGGGTGGCCGTGCTCGCGCACCGCTCCACGATGGCGATCGACGCGCCCGCACCCTCGGGGGTACCGGGACCGGGAGAGATGAGCACGGCGTCGGCTGCACCGACGCGGTCGACGGCATCGGCGGCATCCGACTCGACCATGTCGACCTCGGCCCCGAGCTCTGCGAGGTAGCCGATCAGGGTGTGGACGAAACTGTCGTGGTTGTCGACGACCAGTACCCGGATGCCGCCGCTCACCCGCCGCCGCCGACGGTGGACTCCTCGCTGGGCCACACCGTCTGGAACACCCAGGGGAAGACGTAGAAGTAGAGCAGATACAAGATGATGGCCGCGAGGACCAGCAGGATCAGCACCCGTACCCACCACGGACCCGGGAGCACGCGCCACAATGCCGCGTACATCAGGCACCCACCCCGGCGGTCAGCGCGGCCGGCGGACCGGCGGCCGCGGGAGTGAACTCGTCGAAGACGGCGTAGGCGATGATGCGCTCCAGGGAGTTCAGCTTCGGCGCGCAGCTCGTGAGCGTCAGGTAACGACCGTTCGCGGCGACGCCTTCTTTGTTGGGGACAGGCAGGAGCACCTGGATCTGGGTGTCCTGCACGTATTCGAGGGACCGGAAGCGGTACGTGTACCAGCCGGCCTTGGTCTGGATGACGATGGCGTCGCCGATGACGAGCCGGTCGATCGGATCGAACGGCGCACCCGAGGTCCAGCGGTGCGCGGCGTAGACCGTGTTGCCCTCCGCCCCGGGCATGGCGGTGTCGGGGTAATGCCCGATCTCACCGCGGTCGAGGATGTCGGGGCGCGAGATGCCGGAGGCGATCTTGAACTGCCAGTCCTTGCCGAAGCGCGGCACCTTCATGATGCCGAACACCTCGGCGTGCTTCTGATCTCCCAGGATCGGGATCGCCGCCGGGTCGTCCGGCGCCGGCGTCGAGGGGGCCGAGGCGTCGGGGGTCGGGTCACCCTCGGCGGCCCACTGATCAGCCAGCGCCTGCGCGGCCGCATGCTGTTCGCCCTGCACGATCGCGTCACCGATCCAGGTGTGCCACGTGACGTAGAGGAGGGTCACGACACCGAGCGTCAGCAGGATCTCACCGACGACGCTCAGGACGGTGGTGCGTGGACGAGGACGGTTCCGACGAGTGCGTCGGGTCTGGTGCTCCGTGGGCGAGGAGGCGGTCACGATCGGAGTTTAGCCAGCGCAGGCTGAAACAGGGCTGGCAGGTAGACTTCTCGCCATGGCACGTGGAGACAAGGACGAGGACCGACTGGTCCAGCCCGAGGGCGACGCCGCCCCCAACCCGGTCTGGTTCAAGCCGATCATGATCGGGCTGATGCTCATCGGCCTCGTCTGGATCATCGTCTTCTACCTGAGCGGCCAGGCCTTCCCGATCCCCGACATCGGTCCGTGGAACCTCGCGATCGGTTTCGGCATCGCCTTCGTCGGCTTCTTGATGACGACGCGCTGGCGCTGAGCCGCGACATCCCACCGACAGGAATTACACCGGTGTGATTCATCCCCAGCCTGGGGATGAATCTGTGGATAACTCAGAGGTACAGCAGAGCCGGCACCGTTGCGGTCAGCGCGACGAGACCCACACCGACAGCGACGAGCAGTGCTGCCTGCAACGGCTGACGCTTCTGCGCGCGCGTCCTCGAGAAGATGAACCCGATGAGCAGGCCCACCAGGCCGCCCCCGATGTGCGACTGCCAGGAAACACCGGAGCCCACGAACGAGAAGACCAGGTTGATCCCGAGCAGGATCGCGATCGGCAGGATGTTCACGCCGAGGTTGCGACCGATGATCAGCATCGCGGTGAGAAGCCCCCACACGGCACCCGAGGCGCCGACGACGACGGTACCCGGCGCGATGAGTGCGACCAGGGCAGAACCACCGATCGCACTGAGTGCGTAGAGCGCGACGAAGCGCGCCTTGCCGAGCAGCGGCTCGAGACTCCGGCCGAGCGCCCACAGCGCCAACATGTTGAGCGCGACGTGGAAGGGGAGCGGGGTCGAATGGACGAAGGCGACCGTGAGCATCCGCCACGGCTCGAACGGCAGACCCGTGCCGGGCACCGCGTACGCCGGCACGAACGCGAGCGCGCTCGTGACCGCACCACCCACGACGGGGATGAGCTGCACGAGGTACATCGCGAGCGTGAAGATCACGATCGCGTAGGTGACGACGGGGCGGTCGCTGCGCATCTTGCGCGCGAACCGCCCCGGCATCCGCTTCACCTCAGCCGACCGCGCCCCCTTCTGCTGCTCCGCCAGGCACTCCGGGCAGATGACGCCGACGGGAAGCGGCGTCTGGCACTCGGGGCAGATGGTGCGGAGGCACCGCTGGCAGAGCACGAAGCTCTGACGGTCGGGATGCCGGTAGCAGAAGTTGTCCGGATTGGTCCGGGGGTCGGCTGAGGTCACGAAGGTGTCAGGCCTCGGTGATGTCGATCGACGAGATCACGACGGGCTCGACCGGGCGGTCCTGCGCTCCGGTCGGAACGGCGGCGATGGCGTCGACCACGGCGCGCGAGGCGTCGTCGGCGACCTCACCGAAGATCGTGTGCTTGCCGTTGAGCCACGGAGTCGGGTCGGTCGTGATGAAGAACTGCGAGCCGTTGGTGCCCTCGGCCTTGCCGGTGATGGCGTTGCGGCGGAGGCCCGCGTTCGCCATGGCGAGGAGGTAGGGCGTGCCGAAGGTCAGCTCGGGGCTGATCTCGTCGTCGAAGTTGTATCCGGGTCCGCCGACGCCCTGACCGAGCGGGTCGCCGCCCTGGATCATGAAACCGGGGATGATGCGGTGGAAGATCACATCGGTGTACAGGGGGCCCTCGCCGGGCTTGCCCGTGGCGGGGTGCGTCCAGGCCTGGGATCCGTCGGCCAGACCGATGAAGTTCTTGACGGTGCGCGGCGCCTGATCGCCGAACAGGTTGACGACGATGTCGCCGTGGTTGGTGTGCAGTGTTGCGACAGCGGAGTGAATCGGCATACTCATCATCCTCTCACTTGCAACCCCCCGCGCCGCCTGAATGCGTCTGGCAGTATGGACCCACTACGTCCCCGGATGAACCCCGAAAAGGGAGGGCCCCGTGAGCCTCAACCGCAAGACCAAGAAGGAACTCCGCAAGCTGCAGAAGCAGGCTGCGAACCTGTGGGAGTCACAGCAGGTGCTCGTCGGTCAGGCCGGTGACGTCGCCCGCGAGGCGGGTCGCCAGCTCGGCAAGTACAACCACGACCACGTCGTGCCTGCCGCCAAGGACTCCTACGAGCGCTACGCCGCACCGTACGTCGACCGTGGCGTCGAGACCGGCCGCAAGGTGCTGAACGGCGCGATCGTTCCCGCCGCCGGCGCGGTCGTCGGCACCGCGATGTCGGTGTGGGATGTCGCCAACGACCAGCGCCACCGCCTCTCCAAGGGCAAGGGCCTGGGAGGGTTCGACGCCGACTCGTTCCGCAAGAATGCTGCCAAGGCCGGCAAGAAGGCCACCAAGAAGCTGTCGGTCCCCGAGAAGAAGGGCCTCGGCGCCGGTGGCGTCCTCGCCATCATCTTCGGTGTCGCCGCCACGGCCGGTGTCCTCTACGCCGCGTGGCAGACGCTTCGTGCTGACGACGAGCTGTGGGTGGCGGACGACCCGCTGCGCGCACCGGATGCCTGAATCCACGCCCGTACCGTCGGAGCGCGTCGCTGAAGCGGCGCGCTCCCGGTCTTTGTCGGTGGAGTTCGTGGCTCGTCCGGCGGCGGAGAGCATCGACGAGGCCGCGGAGCTTCTCGGACTCGCGGCATCCGACATCGTCAAGACCCTCGTCGTGAAACGCAGCGACGACACGTATCTGTTCGCCCTCATCCCGGGGGACCGCGCCATCTCCTGGCCGAAGCTGCGCGCCGTCGTCGGGGTGAACAAGCTGCGACTCCCCGAACCCGAGCTGGCGCTTGCCGCGACGGGATTCGAGCGCGGGACCATCACACCGGTCGGCAGCACGACCGCCTGGCCGGTCTACGCCGATGCGAGCATCGTCGGCAAACGGATCGCGATGGGCGCCGGGGCGCACGGGTTCAGTCTCTTCGTCGACGCGGATGACCTCATCCGCTCCTATGACGCCGTCGTCGACGACATCTCGCAGCCGATGAGCGAGCGACGGGTCTGACCCTTCTTTAGGGGGCGCGGGGTGCCCGGCGCCAGCCTTTGTCGTCAGCGGGGGCGTGCACCAGCATGAAGTCATGACTTCCGCCGTCTCGCGCAGCCTGTTGCCCGCCCTCGCCGTGATCGTGACCGCGCTCACCCTGGTCGGTTGTTCCGGGGCTCCGACGGCGACGGGTCCGGCCGCCGGCACGACGGCGTCACCGTCGGCATCGCCGTCGTCCACTCCCACACCGACGGTGTCGGCAGAAGACGCCGCCTTCACGGCCGAGGTGACGGCGAAGCTGCCCGAGGCCGACATGGAGACGCTCATCCCGATGGTGCACCAGCTCTGCGAGGACCTGTACGACGACGACAAGGGCTACATCTTGGGGTACGGGGTCTTCAACGACAAGATCCGGAAGCAGTACGGCGAGGACGCGGTCGACATCATCGTGACGCCCGCCGTCGAGACGTATTGTCCGGGAGACGAGCCCAAGCTCGTCGAGGCCTTCAAGCAGTACACGGCCAAGGAGTTCCCCGACGTCGACATCACCAAGGCCCTCGCGATCTCGCGGGAGTTGTGCGCAGACCTCGAGACCCTGCCGATGAAGGATGCGATCGACAACTTCATCGTCACGGCCGGCACATTCCTCGACAGCGAGAGCGCGTCCGGGATGGTCGGGATGGGGCCGGTCACGTTCTGCCCCGAGCGCGTGGACGACGTGCTCGCCTACATCAAGACGATTCAGTGACCCGGCCGGGTCGCGGTCAGGCGCCCAGGCCCGCCATCCGCATCGCCGTGTCGACGAGCCCGACCCGTGTGAGGGAGGGGACGTCGCTGAGGGGGAACCATGCGGCTTCGTCCGTCGAGCCATCCTCTTCATTCCGGAGCGCGCCACCGACGACGTGCGCGCGGTAGACGATCCGCAGCGCCTGGATCGGTCCGCTGCCGTGGAATCGGTCCTTCTCGGCGATCACCTGCGAGTCCGTCCCCAGGATCCCGTCGAGTTCCACGTGGAACCCCGTCTCCTCCAGGACCTCCCGCACCGCGGCATCCATCGGATCCTCACCGGGATCCAATCCGCCGCCCGGCATCGTCCACGCGGGACGCGTGGGGCTGTTCCAATGGGCGAGAAGGATGCGGTCTCCGTCGGTGATGACGGCGTAGGCAGCGACGCGGATGTCCACGCGTTCACCCTAGTGGGAACGGATGCCGGTGGGCGCGCGACTGCCTGGAGCGCGGGCTCCCCAGCCACGCGCCCCAGGCGAATGTCGCGAACATGCTCCGCGTCCCCCGCGGGAGCCGGTGCTCTTCGAAGGATCCGAGATTCGGGTCATCGGTTCTTTCGGCGACACGATTATCGTCGCCGCCTCGGCGCAACGAAGGCGCAAGGCCACCGCAAGAAAGCCGCAAGATCGGGCAACGAAACGATCACAGAACGACAGAACGCCGGCATCCGATGCGGATTCCGGCGTTCGTACTGTGGAGCCTAGGAGATTCGAACTCCTGACATCCTGCTTGCAAAGCAGGCGCTCTACCAACTGAGCTAAGGCCCCCGGTGCGGTGACGGTGGGGCTACCAGGACTTGAACCTGGGACCTCTTCATTATCAGTGAAGCGCTCTAACCGCCTGAGCTATAGCCCCGTCGTTGCCGGCTCACGCCTGCAACCTCCAAGACTTTACCCGACGATGGGCCTGTTTGACGAATCCGAGCGACGGGTGGGCCGCGGCATCCGCTCGTTCTGATTCACTGGGCTCATGAGCACGACGTTCCACACCGAACCGCAGGGCGCTGGCCTCGGGCAGCGCCTGAACTGGTTGCGCGCCGGAGTACTCGGCGCGAACGACGGGATCGTCTCCGTCGCGGCCGTCGCCGTCGGCGTCGCCGGCGCCACGACCGACCTCGGTCCCATCATCACGGCCTCCTCGGCGGCGCTCGTCGGTGGGGCGATCTCGATGGCACTCGGCGAGTACGTCTCGGTGAGCAGCCAGCGCGACACCGAGCGCGCCCTCATCGAGAAGGAGAAGCGCGAGCTGGCCGAGATGCCCGAGCAGGAATTGGCAGAACTCGCGGAGCTGTACCGCGAGAAGGGACTGTCAGAGGAGACGGCGCTGAAGGTGGCCGAAGAGCTCACCGCGCACGACGCGCTGGGCGCTCACCTCGACATCGAGCTCGGCATCGACCCGGATGACCTCACGAGCCCGTGGCAGGCCGCCCTGTCGTCGGCGATCGCGTTCACGCTGGGCGCCCTGCTGCCGTTCCTCGCGATCGTCCTCCCACCGGCGGAATGGCGCGTCCCGACGACGTTCGTCGCCGTGCTCATCGCGCTCGCGTTGACCGGGACGATCTCGGCCCGCCTCGGCGGCGCCGGCAAACGTCGCGCCGTCACCCGCCTCGTCGTCGGCGGGGCGCTCGCCCTCGCCGTCACGTGGGCGCTGGGTCTGCTGCTGGGCACCTCCGTCGCGTGACGGGATGCCGCGGCATCCGACTCAGTTCGAGGTGAAGCCGACCAGCAGGCCGCCGGTGACCTTGACCATGAGGTTGTAGATCCCGGCCATGACCGCGCCCAGCACCGTCACGACGATGAGGTTGAGGATCGCCACGACGGCAGCGAACGCCATCACCTGCGGAAGGTTGATCACCGACGACAGGGTGAAGGAGTTCTCACCGTTGACGGCACCGAGGAGCTGGTCGACCTGGCCGATCAGGTTCGTCGAGCTGATCACGAGGTAGATCAGCAGAGTCGAGACCACCGTGACGATCGCGAGGGCGACCGCAGCGAGGAACGACAGCTTTACGGCCGACCAGAAGTCGACGTAGACGAGGCGGAGGCGGACCTGCTTGGCGGTCGTCCGGCTCGAGGACTTCTTGGCGAGTTTGTCGGCAACAGAGCTCATGCGTCACTCTCTTCGGTGGTCTCAGGAGCCGAGGCGGCTGCGGGATCGGCCGGGGCTTCCGCGTCGGCCACGGCTTCGGCCAGTCCACGCTCGCCGTTGCGGGCGATGGCGAGGATCCGGTCGTCGTCGTCGGGCCGGGCGAAGACCACGCCCATCGTGTCGCGGCCCTTGGCGGGCACCTCAGCAACGGCCGAGCGTACCACCTTGCCGCTGGCAAGAACCACGAGGACCTCGTCGTCCGCGCTGACGATCAGACCGCCGGCGAGCTCGCCGCGGTCGTCGTGCAGCTTGGCAACCTTGATGCCGAGACCACCACGGCCCTGCACGCGGTACTGATCGACCGCCGTGCGCTTGGCGTACCCGCCCTGGGTGACGACGAAGACGAAGCCCTCATCACGGACGACGGATGCCGACAGCAGGCTGTCGCCGTCGCGGAAGGACATGCCCTTCACACCCTCCGTCGAGCGACCCATGGGACGCAGGGACTCGTCGCTCGCCGTGAAGCGCAGCGACATGCCGAGCCGCGAGACGAGCAGCAGGTCGTCGGTCGAGTCGACGAGCATCGCGCTGACGAGCTCGTCGCCGTTCTCCTCGTCCTGCCCGCGCAGACGGATCGCGATGATGCCGCCCTGACGGTTGGTGTCGTACTCGGTGAGGGCCGTCTTCTTGATCTTGCCGTCGCGTGTGGCGAGCACGAGGTACTCGGCGGCGGCGTAGTCGCGGATGTCGAGGATCTGCGCGACGTCCTCGCCCGGCTGGAGCGCCAGGAGGTTGGCGACGTGCTGACCCTTCGCGTCGCGCCCGCCCTCGGGGAGCTCGTAGCCCTTCGCGCGGTAGACGCGACCCTTGGTCGTGAAGAACAGGAGCCAGTGGTGCGTGGTCGACACGAAGAAGTGCTCGACGATGTCGTCGGCGCGCAGCTGCGCACCCTTCACGCCCTTGCCGCCTCGGTGCTGCGAGCGGTAGTTGTCGCTGCGTGTGCGCTTGACGTACCCGTTGCGCGTGACGGTGACGACGATCTCCTCTTCGGGGATCAGGTCCTCCATCGACATGTCGCCGTCGTATCCGTGCAGGATGTGCGTGCGGCGCTCGTCGCCGAACTTCGCGACGATCTCGCCGAGCTCGTCGCCGATGATCGCGCTCTGGCGGTCGCGCGAGGCGAGGATGTCGTTGAGGTCGGCGATCTTGAGCTCGAGCTCGGTCGCCTCGTCGACGATCTTCTGGCGCTCGAGGGCCGCCAGTCGGCGCAGCTGCATCGTGAGGATCGCATCGGCCTGCGCGTCGTCGACGTCGAGGAGCGACTTCAGTCCCTCGCGCGCCTCGTCGACCGTGGGGGAGCGGCGGATGAGGGCGATGACCTCGTCGAGCGCATCGAGCGCCTTGAGGTAGCCGCGCAGGATGTGCATGCGCTTCTCGGCCTCGCGCAACCGGTAGCGGGTGCGACGGACGATGACCTCGAACTGGTGCGTCAACCAGTAGCTGATGAAACCGTCGATGGGCAGCGTGCGGGGCACGCCGTCGACGATCGCGAGCATGTTCGCGCCGAAGTTCTCCTGCAGCTGCGTGTGCTTGTACAGGTTGTTGAGGACGACCTTTGCGACGGCATCCCGCTTCAACACGATGACGAGCCGCTGACCCGTGCGGTCGCTCGTCTCGTCGCGGATGTCGGCGATGCCGCTGAGCTTGCCCTCGCGCACGAGTGCGGTGATCTTCGCCGCGACGTTGTCGGGGTTGACCTGGTACGGGAGCTCCGTGATCACCAGGCACGTGCGGTTCTGGATCTCCTCGACGTTCACGACGGCGCGCATCGTGATCGATCCGCGGCCGGTGCGGTACGCCTCGCGGATGCCCTTGGTGCCGAGGATCTGCGCACCGGTGGGGAAGTCGGGCCCGGGGATGCGCTCGATGAGCGCATCGAGGAGCTCTTCGCGGGAGGCATCCGGGTTCTCCAGCGCCCACATCACGCCGTCGGCCACCTCGCGGAGGTTGTGCGGCGGGATGTTCGTGGCCATGCCGACCGCGATGCCGACCGAGCCGTTGACCAGCAGGTTCGGGAAGCGCGAGGGGAGGACGACCGGCTCGCGCGTGCGGCCGTCGTAGTTGTCCTCGAAGTCGACGGTGTCCTCGTCGATGTCGCGCACCATCTCGAGTGCGAGCTGAGCCATCTTCGTCTCGGTGTACCGCGGGGCGGCGGCACCCATGTTGCCGGGGGAGCCGAAGTTGCCCTGACCGTCGGCGAGCGGGTAGCGCAGCGACCACGGCTGGACGAGGCGGACGAGGGCGTCGTAGATCGCGCTGTCACCGTGCGGGTGGTACTGACCCATGACCTCGCCGACGACGCGAGCGCACTTCGAGTAGCTCTTGTCGGGACGGTAACCGCCGTCGTACATGCCGTAGATGACACGGCGGTGGACGGGCTTGAGGCCGTCCTCGACGCGCGGCAGCGCACGCCCCACGATCACGCTCATCGCGTAGTCGAGGTAGCTCCGCTGCATCTCGACCTGGAGGTCGACCTGGTCGATGTTGCCGTGCTGGTAGCCGGCAGTCGGGTCGGGACGCTCTTCGTCAGCCATGTTCTCTCAGTCTTCGTTCGTCGTCGTCGGAGTGCAGGGGCGGATGCAGCGGACTCAGATGTCCAGGAACCGCACGTCCTTGGCGTTGCGCTGGATGAACCCGCGCCTCGCCTCGACGTCCTCGCCCATCAGCACGGAGAAGATCTCGTCGGCCGCCGCGGCGTCGTCGATGGTGACCTGACGCAGCGTGCGCGTCTCGGGGTCCATCGTCGTCTCCCACAGCTCCTTGGCGTTCATCTCGCCGAGACCCTTGTAGCGCTGTACTCCGTTGTCCTTCGGGATGCGGCGGCCCGCCGCCAGCCCGTCGCGCATCAGCGCGTCGCGCTCGGCGTCGCTGTACACGTACTCGTGAGGAGCGTTCGACCACTTCAAGCGGTACAGCGGCGGCTGCGCCAGGTAGACGTAGCCGGCCTCGACCAGTCCGCGCATGTAGCGGAAGAGCAGCGTCAAGAGCAGCGTCGTGATGTGCTGGCCGTCCACGTCGGCATCCGCCATCAGGACGACCTTGTGGTACCGGGCCTTCGCGATGTCGAAGTCCGGACCGATGCCGGCGCCGAACGCCTGGATCATCGCCTGGATCTCGGCGTTGCCGAGCGCTCGATCGAGGCGTGCCTTCTCGACGTTGAGGATCTTGCCGCGCAGCGACAGGATCGCCTGCCGCTCCGGGTCGCGACCCGAGACCGCCGAGCCGCCGGCCGAGTCGCCCTCCACGAGGAAGATCTCGCTGATGGACGGGTCCTTGCTCGTGCAGTCCTTGAGCTTCTCGGGCATGGATGCCGACTCGAAGACGCTCTTGCGACGCGCGGTCTCGCGCGCCTTGCGGGCGGCCATGCGCGCCGTGGCGGCTTCGATCGCCTTCGTGATGATGAGCTTGGCCTGCTGCGGGTTGCGGTCGAGCCAGTCCATGAGCTGGTCGCCGACGACCTTCTGCACGAAGGCCTTCGCCTCGGTGTTGCCGAGCTTGGTCTTCGTCTGGCCCTCGAACTGCGGCTCGGCGAGCTTCACGGAGATGACCGCGGTGAGTCCTTCGCGGATGTCCTCACCGGCGAGGTTCTCGTCCTTCTCCTTGAGAAGGCCCTTCTCCTTCGCGTAGCGGTTGATGTACATCGTCATCGCGGCGCGGAAACCCTCTTCGTGGGTACCGCCCTCGTGCGTGTTGATCGTGTTCGCGAAGGTGAAGACGTTCTCGGTGTATCCCGCGGTCCACTGCATCGCGAGCTCGAGCGAGATGTGGCGGACGGTGTCCTCGGACTCGATCTCGATGATCTCGTCATTGATCACCTCGGCCTTGCGGACCTTGTTGAGGTACTCGACGTAATCGACGAGGCCGCGCTCGTACAGGAAGTCGTCGTGGCGCTGGGCCGTCTCGGACCCGCCCTCGGGCAGGTCGACGACGTCGAGGGCCTCGGGACGCTCGTCCGTGAGGGTGATGCGGAGGCCCTTGTTGAGGAACGCGGTCTGCTGGAAGCGCGTGCGCAGGGTGTTGTAGTCGAAGTCCGTCGCCTCGAAGATCGACCCGTCCGGCCAGAACGTGATGGTCGTGCCGGTCTTGTCGCTCTCCTCGCCCTTCGCCAACGGCGCCTCGGGCTTGCCGCCGCCTGAGAAGGTCTGACGCCACACGTGACCCTGGCGCGCGATCTCGACCTCGAACCGCGTCGACAGGGCGTTCACGACAGAGGAGCCGACGCCGTGGAGACCACCGGAGACCGCGTATCCGCCGCCACCGAACTTTCCGCCGGCGTGGAGGACGGTGAGCACGACCTCGACGGTCGACTTGCTCGGGTCGGACGAGTGCGGGTCGACGGGGATGCCGCGACCGTTGTCGACGACGCGGAGCCCGCCGTCTTCGAGGATCGTCACGTGGATCGTGTCGCAGTAGCCCGCGAGGGCTTCATCGACCGAGTTGTCGACGATTTCGTACACGAGGTGGTGGAGGCCGCGCTCACCGGTCGATCCGATGTACATGCCGGGCCGCTTGCGAACCGCTTCGAGACCCTCGAGCACCTGAATCTCGGAGGCGCCGTATTCGGCGGGAATCCGGGGTTCGGCGGGAGTTTCGGGTTCTTCGGGAACGGTGTCGGGGGTTTCTGACGTCATCGGTTTCGTGCGCTCCACATCCATCGTTCAGGCCTTCTCCCCAGTCTATCGGAAAGGGGGCGCGATGAGCGGCTGAACGGCGCTGTGAGCGCGTGAAAGCTTCCCGGATGGTGCGGGACGTGCCTCACCCGTAGGTATCGCGAGGGCCCCGCCCTGGAACGGCTCTGGGGCCCCATTTCCATGAGGGGACGTCCGGCCCCACGAAACGCACCGATTCGACGCCGGCCTCGGGGAATCGTCGGATGAGCTCCGTGACGATGGTCGACCGCATGAGGTGCAGGTTCTTCGCCCACGCCGTCGAATCGCACTGCACGGTGAGGACGCCGTCGCTGAGCGCGACGGGATCCGCGTGACGGGCGGTCTCCTCGCCGGCGACCTGGGCCCACTGGAGGACGAGGTCCTCCTTCGCGAGCTGCGCATCCCACCCGGACTGACGGGTCAGGTCCGCGAGCAGATCGCCGACCCCCTTCGGATCGCGTCCCGACGTGAACGGCTGGTTCTCGTCGTCGTCGTTCCGGCGGCGCTTGCGGCGCTTCTTGGCGGCCGACGGCTCGAGTCCGCGCAGGCGCATGTACGTCGCGACCGTCTCCGGGATGCCGGCGGGATCAGACATCGGCATCCGTCACGATCGTGCCCGCTTCGACTCGGACGGTCCGCACTCGGAGCGCTTCGGGGACGTCGCCTTCGACGGCGGCCGTCACGATGACCTGCTCGAAATCCGCCACCACGCCGGCCAGTCGCGCGCGTCGATCCGCGTCGAGTTCGGCGAAGACGTCGTCGAGGATGACGATCGGGTCGCCGAGCCGCAACTGGTCGCGCAGGAGCTGCGCGGACGACAACCGCAACGACAGTGCGGTCGACCACGATTCGCCGTGCGACGCGTAGCCCTTCACCGGCAGACCGCGCAGCCGAAGCAGGAGATCGTCACGGTGCGGCCCGACGAGCGTCACTCCACGCTCGAGCTCCTGCGAGCGCTTGGCGGTGAGTCCTGCGCGGAAGGATGCCGCGATCGCCTCGGCGCCGACGGCGGAACCGGCTTGTCCGACAGCGGATGCGTCGTCCTCGGGATCCGCGCCCTCGACGGTGAGCACCCACTCGAGCTTCGGGTCGTGATCCGCACCGGCGATCGCCTCGTAGGCGTCCCGCATGGGCTGCGCCAGATCCTCCGCCAGTCGCAGCCGAGCGAGGATGATCTCGGTGCCGAGCGAGATCAGTTTGTCGTCCCATACGTCGAGCGTCGTGAGCTGCTCGGCCTTGAGCCCACGGGCCCGCGCGGATTTCAGGAGCGCGGTTCGCTGCTTCAGCACTCGGTCGTAGTCGCCGAGCACGCCGCTCATGCGGGGCGAGCGTTGCACGAGCAACTGATCGGCGAACCTGCGGCGGGCCGACGGGTCACCTCGAACGATCTGCAGGTCCTCGGGCGCGAAGAGGACGACCTGCGCATAGCGCGGGAGTTCGGAGGTACGCACGGACGAGCCGTTGACACGCGCCTTGTTCGATCCGGAGCGGTTCAGCTGCGCTTCGAGCTGAATGCGCCGGTCGCCGTAGCCGAGACGCGCGCGGACGAAGGCGGCATCCGCTCCGTACCGGACCATCGGTGCATCCTGCGAGACGCGGTGCGAGCCGAGGGTGGCGAAATAACCGATCGCCTCGGCCAGGTTGGTCTTACCCTGACCGTTCCGACCGACGAAGACGTTGGGGCCGGCGACGAGGCTCACTTCGGCCGACGCATAATTGCGGAAGTCGACGAGACTCAGATGCTCCACGATCATCAGATCACCCTCCTTCGAGGCACCGACACGCCTCGAGGTGGACGGACGACGGGGTCAGCGCAGCAGCAGGTTCGGCTGCAGCAGGTACTTGAACGTCTCGGGGGTGCCCGAGGTCTGCGGCGTGATGAGAACCGGGCTGAGCTTGTTCGCGTTCTCGCTCGAGGTGAACGTCACACGCGTGAACTCGCTCTTCACCGCGCCGAGGGCCTCGAGCAGGTACTGCGGGTTCAGACCCAGCGTGACCTCGTCACCGGCGAGCGTCGCATCGACCGATTCGGTCGCGCGTGCCTGCTCGGTGCCGGCGGCATCCATCGACACACCCTCGTCGGAGAACGTGAAACGCAGCGGCGCGGAACGGTCGAGCACGAGCGAGACGCGACGGACGGCCTCGGCGAGGTCGGCGGTGTTGACGACGGCGTAGTGCTCGGTCTGCGCGGGGAAAAGCCGCCGGACCGGGGGAAAGTTGCCCTTGATCAGGAGAGACGTGACGGTCTTGTTGCCCGCCGTGAAGGCGATGATCTCGCGGTCGCCCGACCCCGAGAACGACACCTGGATGTCGCCGGAGTGGGCGAAGGTCTTGCCGACCTCGGTCAGCGTGCGAGCCGGCACGAGTGCGGTGGTCGCCTCTTCGCGGGCGACGGCTCCACTGTCGAAGTTGATCTCGCGGAGCGCGACACGGTAGCGGTCGGTCGCGACGAGGCTCAGCTCGTTGCCCGTCACCTCGAGCTGGACGCCGGTGAGCACGGGGGTGACGTCGTCACGGGATGCTGCGAAGGCGACCTGCGCGATCGCGGTCGAGAAGTCGTCGCCCGGGACGAGTCCGGATTCTCCCGACACCTCCGGGATCGCCGGGTATTCGGCCACCGGCATCGCCGACAGCGTGAAGCGCGCGGATCCGCAGGTCAGGACGATCTCACCGTCGGCATCCTGCGTGATCTGGATCGGGGCGTTGGGAAGACGGCTGGCGATCTCGGAGAGCAGGCGGCCGTGGACGAGGATCGTGCCCGGCTCGTCGACGGTGGCGTCGATACGGGTACGGGCGGATGCCTCGTAGTCGAATGCGGCCAGCGAGAGGCCTTCGTCACTCGCCTCGATGAGGACGCCAGCCAGGATCGGCTGAGGGTTCCGCTGCGGGAGCAGTTTCACGACGAACGACACGGCTTCGCTGAATACATCGCGGTTGACGTGGAACTTCACTGATGCTCCCTTGACGGCGAGATGGGCCCTCTCATGCTAGTGCCCACGAGGAGCGGGTCCGGAAGCACAGGCGACGAGCCGTCGGCCGCCGACCGCTACCCGTGGGTGTGATCGGATCTGGCTCTCATTAAATAGTTCTCTGTCTTCTTGTTAACAGTTGTGGAAACTGTGGATAAGTCGGTGGATCCCAGTCGTCGAGCCGGAACCACATCCGTGTAACTTGTGCAGAGACTGCGGAAACACGCGGGAGAACGTTGCGGCGGTCGATGCTCGGTTCAGACCGTCATCCACAGGTTGTCGCCGTTCGTTCACATTCGAGGGCCGCCACCGCACAGTTATCCACAGGCTTTCCACACTGTGGGAAACCGCATTGTGAGGGTCTGCCCGGAGGCGTGTCAAGTACGCCGGAACACTCGGGCGTGTGCGAGCTTCAGCGTGGGTGTGTGCGAGCTTCAGCGCGCCGAACGGCCGAGTTGCGACGTGATCTCGGACACCTGGTTGTAGATCGAGCGTCGCTCCTTCATGAGCTCGCTGATCTTCTTGTAGGCGTACATCACGGTCGTGTGGTCCCGGTTGCCGAAGAGCTGACCGATCTTCGGCAACGACAGGCTCGTGCGCTCACGGCACAGGTACATGGCGATCTGGCGGGCGGTTGCGACCGACTGCGAGCGGCTCGAGCCGTAGAGGTCGTCCACCGTGAGGCGGAAGTACTGCGCTGTGGCGGAGATGATGTCGGTCGGCGAGATGACGTTCGCGTCATCCTGGTCGACGATGTCGCGGAGGACGGTCTGCGCGAGGGAGATGTCGAGGTTCGACCGGTTGAGACTCGCGAACGCCGAGACGCGGATGAGGGCGCCCTCGAGCTCGCGGATGTTGCTCGACACCTTCGTCGCGATGTACTCGAGCACTTCGTCGGGGACCTGCAGGCGTTCGGACTGCGCCTTCTTCCGGAGGATCGCGATACGGGTCTCGAGGTCGGGAGCCTGCACGTCGGTGATGAGGCCCCACTCGAAGCGGCTCCGCATCCGGTCCTCGAACCCGGTGAGGTGTCGCGGCGGCACATCGCTCGTGATCACCACCTGCTTGTCGTGGTCGTGCAGCTGGTTGAAGGTGTGGAAGAACGCCTCCTGCGTCTCGGCGCGACCCTGCAGGAACTGGATGTCGTCGATCAGGAGGATGTCGACATCCCGGTAGCGGGCCTGGAACGCGGAGGCGCGGTTGTTCACGATCGAGTTGATGAAGTCGTTCGTGAACTCCTCGCTCGAGACGTACCGGACCTTGATGCCCGTGTAGAGGTTGATGGCGTAATCGCCGATCGCGTGCAGCAGGTGGGTCTTCCCGAGCCCCGAGTCTCCGTAGATGAAGAGCGGGTTGTAGGCCTTCGCGGGCGCCTCGGCGACCGCGACGGCGGCGGCGTGGGCGAAGCGGTTGGACTGCCCGATGACGAAGCTGTCGAACGTGTACTTCGGGTTCAGTCGGGTGTCGTTGCGGGATGCCGGGGCCGCCTGCTCCGCG
The DNA here is from genome assembly GCF_900100525.1 of Microbacterium sp. 77mftsu3.1. Classification (NCBI taxonomy): domain Bacteria; kingdom Bacillati; phylum Actinomycetota; class Actinomycetes; order Micrococcales; family Microbacteriaceae; genus Microbacterium; species Microbacterium sp. 77mftsu3.1. The sequence goes on from NZ_FNCR01000002.1 coordinate 171,684, forward strand.
TAGTCGTCCGCTCCGGGTCGCGTCGGCGCCGAAGGTGTCGGCGCGAGCGCCGACTGGACGGGGACCGGGGCGGTGAGGTGCGCGTCACCCAGTTCGGGATTGACCACGACACGGAATGTGCTCGCCGCCGGCTCGGCATCCACCTGGGCGAGGGCCTCCATGATCGGCCCGCGCAGACGCTTGTTGAACTGACCCGCGGTCAGATCGTTCGGCACATCGAGGTAGAGGGTGCCGCTCATCACGCCCTGCGCGACGGCGAGGTTCACGAACCCGTGCAGCTGCGGTGTCACGCGGTCGTCCTGGGCCAGCACGTCGAGCACAGCGCTCCAGACGGGGACATCTGGAAGTTCGTGCTCGGACATGACCCTCCCGGGGTGTGGACAATGGTGTGTACGGGTCTGTGCACAACCTGTGGATAAGTGTCCGGATCACGCTAGTCATCAGGGCTCCGCAAGGCAAAACCCACTGTAGAACCGGCCCGCGTGTCGTCGCCAGGCCGCTTCCGGCATCGGTGGATAATGGCCGGTCGGCGTCCCGGTTTGGGATCTCAGGAATCTCGACGTATCCTAGGTCGGTTGACTTGCGCCTTTTCGGCGTGGGTCCCCCATGTACCTGTGTCCCCGGTCTCGAGCGTTCGGGTGACCCCGCCTTCCCGGAGTGATCTTCATGAGCAAGCGCACGTTCCAGCCCAACAACCGCCGCCGCGCCAAGAAGCACGGCTTCCGCGCCCGCATGCACACGCGCGCCGGCCGCGCCATCCTCTCGGCTCGTCGCGCCAAGGGGCGCACCGAGCTCTCGGCCTGACGCCACACGGTGCTGGCGCGCGGGAATCGCATCACCCGCGGGGCGGACTACCGTTCCGTCGTCCGCGGAGGTTCTCGCTGTGCGGCAGCGCACACCGTGACCCATGTGGTCAGCACGTCTGAGCAGCGCCCCCCACGCTTCGGCTTCATCGTGAGCAAGCGCGTGGGGGGCGCTGTCGTGCGCAATACCGTCCGGCGCCGCCTGAAAGCGATCTGCGCTGAGGCTCTCGCCGACGTGCGACCGGGTGCCGACGTGGTGATCCGCGTGCTGCCGTCAGCGGCATCCGCCGACTATTCGGATCTCCGAACCGAAGTGGTCCGGTGCCTCGAGCGGAAGGCCGCCGCGTGAGCTCCGCACCACTCCCCTCGTACACACGAGGAGAAGCGGTGATGGATGCCGCGGCACTGCCGGCATCCGTTCTGCTTCTCCCCCGCAACGCCGTCATCGGTTTTTTGCACGGATACCGGGCCACCATCTCCCAGGTGTACGGCGACGTGTGCAAGTACTATCCGTCGTGTTCGGCCTACGCGCTCGGCGCGGTGCAACAGCACGGTGTGATCAAGGGCTCGGCTCTCGCAGCCTCCCGCCTCGCGCGATGCCACCCGTGGGCAGCGGGCGGCATCGACGACGTTCCCGCCCACACGCACTTCCGGCACGACCTGACTTCGCACGGCTTCGTCGTGCCCCGCAGAAAGGACTGATCCTTGGTGGATCTCTTCGCCGCCGCGGCGACCCTGCCTCCGCTTCCGAACCCGACGACCCCGAAACCGGGCGGACTGGACTTCTTCAGCACCATCCTCTGGCCGTTCAAGTTCGTCGTCGAGGCGATCCTCGTCTTCTGGCACTGGGTCTTCACGTCGATCGGGCTGCAGCCGGATGCCGGTCTGACCTGGGTTTTGTCCATCGTCGGCCTCGTCATCGTGGTGCGTGCCGCGCTGATCCCGCTCTTCGTTCGGCAGATCAAGAGCCAGCGGAAGATGATGGAACTCGCGCCCGAGATGCGCAAGATCCAGGAGCGCTACCGGGGTAAGCGCGACCAGCTCTCTCGCGAGGCCATGAGTCGCGAGACCATGGCGATGTACAAGAAGCACGGCACGTCACCGTTGTCGAGCTGTCTTCCCCTGCTCGTGCAGATGCCCATCCTCCTCGGCATGTTCTACACGCTCAGTGAGGTCAAGCGACACGCGGAGTGGGGCGTCGGCGGCACCGGGCTGCTCAACCCCGTCCTGACGCGCGAGTTCTACAACGCCGAACTCTTCGGTGTGGCACCGCTGCACGTCAACATGATCGATGCGATCAACACGAATCAGACCGCGACGGTCGTGATCCTCGTGATCCTCGTCATCCTGATGATCCTGTCGCAGTTCTTCACGCAGCTGCAGATCATCTCGAAGAACCTCTCCCCCGAGGCCAAGACCGGCCAGGCGTACCAGATGCAGCGCATCATGCTCTACGTCCTCCCCCTCGCCTTCATCTTCTCGGGTGTCTTCTTCCCCCTCGGCGTGGTCATGTACTGGTTCACGTCGAACATCTGGACCATGGTCCAGCAGTTCATCGTCATCCGTAACCTTCCGACGCCGGGCTCGGAGGCCGCCAAGGCCCGCGAGGAGCGCCTGGCCAAGAAGGGGAAGGCGCTCGACGCCACCGGCAAGGTCATCCCGATGGCCAAGTACGAGGCCGAGCAGCGGCGACTGCTCGAAGAGGCGGAGCGCGCGAAGGCGGCAGCCCCCAAGCGGCAGCAGCCCGTGAGCAAGAACCGTGCGAAGAAGCAGGCTCAGAAGGGCAAGCAGGACGGCACGTCCTGACGGAAGCGAAGGATCACGATGATGACGACCACTGAACAGAACCCCAGCGCGCGTCCTGAGCCCACCGTCGACGAGCTCGAGCAGGAAGGCGACATCGCGGCGGACTTCGTCGAGGGGATCCTCGACATCGCCGACATCGATGGCGACCTGACTCTCGACGTTCGCGCCGGCCGTGCCTACGTGTCGGTCGAGAACGAGCAGGCCGACGCACTGTCGCTGCTCGCCGACCCCGACACGGTCCAGGCTCTGCAGGAGCTCACCCGCATCGCCGTGCAGACGAAGACCGGACGCTTCTCGCGACTGATCCTCGACGTCGGCGGTTCGCGTGATGCACGTCGCGGTCAGCTGCAGAAGCTCGTCGAACGAGCGGTCGAGCGTCTCGATGACGGTGCGTCGCAGGCATCCCTTCCGCCCATGTCCAGCTATGAGCGCAAGCTGATCCACGACATCGCCGCCGAGCACGGTCTGGTGTCGGAGTCGTACGGCGAGGGTGCAGACCGCCACACGGTTCTCCGTCGTGGCTGACGTTTCACGTGAAACACCCGAGATCGAGCCGGCAGGCGCGGCATCCGTCTTCGGTGAACGCCTCGACCTGGCACGGCGGTTCACCGACGCGCTGATCGCGCAGGGTGAAGAGCGTGGACTCATCGGCCCGCTCGAACTCCCCCGCATCTGGACGCGCCACATTCTGAACAGTGCGGTCGCCGCACCCCTGTTCACGGCCGGCGCTCGAGTCGGTGACATCGGATCGGGTGCGGGACTGCCCGGCCTCGTCCTCGCGATCGCACGGCCGGATGTGCGCTGGGTTCTCATCGAGCCGATGGAACGTCGTATCGCGTGGCTGACTGAGCAGACGGACGATCTGCACCTCGACAACGTCGAGATCGTTCGTGGCCGCGGCGAGGATTGGGCGGAAGGTCCGGTTCTGGATGCCGTCACTGCACGCGCGGTCAGCGCGTTCCGCACGCTCATCCCGATCACTGCACCGTTGGTCCGTGATGGCGGCGAGCTCATCCTTCTGAAGGGTGCGAATGCTGCGAATGAGATCACGGCGGCCGAGAAAGTGATCCGGAAGTTCCGGCTCTCCCACGTCCGGATCGAGCCGGTCGGCGATGGGGTTGTTGATGAGCCCACCCGCGTCATCCGCGCCACCGTGCGCTGACACGACGTTTCACGTGGAACATCACGGCCCGGCGCGGTGACTGGATTCCGTTTCACATGAAACACAGTCGGATCGAACCGGCTCGTTTCACGTGAAACATCATGACCGTCCGCGGTCGGGGGAGGCCTCGACTACAGTGGGATGGTCCTCGACACGACAGGAGTAACAGGTGCCGGATTCGGAGAACAAGACCTCTCCCGCACCCTTCTCTTTCGACGACAGCCCGATCGCGCGTGAACTCGCAGATCTCACGTCGCGTCGGAAAGCGCTGGCAGACGTGCACGTCGAGTTCGACGGCACGACCCGCGTCCTGACGGTGTCGAACCAGAAGGGTGGCGTGGGAAAGACCACGACCACCGTCAACCTCGCTGCGGGGCTGGCTTCAGTCGGCGCCCGTGTGCTCGTGATCGACCTGGATCCGCAGGGGAACGCCTCGACGGCACTCGGCATCCCGCACAGCGCCGACGTTGCGAGTATCTACGACGTCCTCATCGATGAGGAGCCGCTCGCCGACGTCATCCAGACGAGTCCGGAATCGCCCAACCTCCTGTGCGCGCCCTCCACGATCAACCTCGCGGGCGCCGAGATCGAGTTGGTGTCCAAGGTGGCACGCGAACACCGTCTGCGGACGGCTCTGGACACGTACCTGCGCGACAACCACGTGGATTTCATCTTCATCGACTGCCCGCCGTCGCTCGGACTCCTCACGATCAACGCCTTCACGGCTGCGACGGAGGTCCTCATCCCGATCCAGTGCGAGTATTACGCGCTCGAAGGACTGAGCCAGCTGCTCGGCAGTGTGACGATGATCCAGAAGCACCTGAACACGTCACTGCACCTGTCGACGATCCTGCTGACGATGTACGACGGTCGCACCCGCCTGGCACAGCAGGTGGCGGATGAAGTGCGCACACATTTCCCCGAGACGGTGCTCACCACGGTCATCCCGCGTTCGGTCCGCATCTCCGAGGCGCCGAGCTTCGGTCAGACAGTCATCGCCTATGACGGCCAGTCCGTCGGTGCGGTCGCGTATCGCGAGGCCGCCGTCGAGATCGTTCGGCGCGGCCACCAGCAGAAATCAGACGAAGGAGCCCACTGATGGCTAAGAGAACCGGATTGGGCCGCGGCATCGGTGCCCTCATCCCCACCCAGGACTCCTCAGAAGCGCGACCCGTGGACGTGTTCTTCCCGGGCGCATCCCTGTCGGATGCCGTGGCGACGAAGACTGAGTCGGGGACGGATGCCGCCGCCGCATCGCCGGCCGATGACCTGGTGGCGGTCCCCGGTACGCGCCTCATCGAGGTCGATCCGAACGCCATCGTCCCGAACCCGCGTCAGCCGCGTACCAACTTCGATGCGGATGATCTCGCGGAGCTGGTCCACAGTGTTCGCGAGTTCGGTGTGCTCCAGCCCGTGGTCGTTCGCCGCAACGACGACGGTGAGTTCGAGCTCATCATGGGCGAGCGGCGCACGCGCGCTGCTCGCGAGGCAGGACTGACCGCGATTCCGGCTGTCCTGCGCGAGACGGAGGATGAGAACCTCCTTCGTGACGCGCTGTTGGAGAACCTCCACCGGTCCCAGCTGAATCCTCTGGAAGAGGCATCCGCGTATCAGCAGCTGCTCGAGGACTTCGGGATCACCCAGGAGGAGCTCGCGACGCGCATCGGACGATCGCGTCCGCAGATCAGCAACACGATCCGTCTGCTGAAGCTGCCGGTCCCGGTGCAGCAGCGTGTGGCCGCCGGTGTTCTCAGCGCGGGACATGCCCGCGCCATCCTGTCGGTCGAGGACACCGACACCATGGCCCGGCTCGCCGACAAGATCGTCAACGAGGATCTGTCGGTTCGCGCCGCCGAGGCGGCGGCTAAGACGATCGGCAACCGGGTGCGGCCGCTCCCGAAGGCGGGAACGCGTCGCGCGCACCTCGACGACGTGGCAGAGCGGCTGGGGGACCGACTCAACACCAAGGTGAAGATCTCGCTGTCTGCGCGAAAAGGGCAGATCAGCATTGATTTCGCCACCATCCAGGACCTGAACCGAATCCTCGGCGAACTGGGTGAAACGGAGTTTGGCGGAGCCTGATCCGCAGCTCAGCGGCCCTCCTTCCCAGGGGTCGAGCGTAGGCTGGATGAGTGAGTGACAGCCCGAACCTCCCTCGTCGCGCCAGCCTCGAGGTGTTGCGTGCCGAGGCCGCGGACGAGCTCTCTGTGCTCGTCGAAGAGCGTCTTCGCGACGGTGAGGATCCCTGGGCCTTCATGGAGGACCTCCCCACGGTCGACGAGTTGGTCGTCCTGACACTTCGGGCGGAGAACATCGCCTCCGACGGCGGTCAGCGGCCGACGCAGGCGCGCAATTACCGGGTTCTGCGCCAGATCGCACTGGACTACCCTGCGCTGAGCCCGGCTGTGTGGCGACTTCTCGGCAGCGAGCCGCACCGCACCTGGGATCTGTCTGTCCGCGCGTCCTGACCGTTCCACGTGAAACATCGCCGTTCACCGGCGATACGTAGGCTTGAGCCGTGCCACGCGACATCCGGATCGCCTCTCTCGATATCCGAGCCTCCGATGACATCACTGTCGACGTCGTGGCCGACTCCCTCGCCCGTCGCGGTGTACTCGGCGTGGTGGGTGTGGTGGAGGGGCGGACGGCCGCCCGGGTGGCCGTGAACGACGCCGGCGACGTCCTCGTCTCGATCGAGGGGCGCCAGCTGACGGTGGAATCCGCCTCGAGAGTCGTCGAATCGCTCGCGGGCGAATGGTCCGCGGACGTCACGCTGGAATCAGACGTGCGTTTCGTGGCGGCATCCGCTCGACCGGAGCCGACGCGCGACGCGGAGATGCCGCCGCGGCGGCGTGTGTACGTGATCGGCGGTGGCGTGACGGGGGACCCGGCGCGTCGGCCTGATTTCGCCGCGCAACTCGAGGCCTCTGTCAGCGTCATCGCGATCGATGGGCGGTGGGTTCTGCAGGCACATGGGGAACCGCAGGACTACTGGCCGAGTGCGCAGCGTCCGGTCGTCGCCGTCACCGCTGTCGGCGATTCGCTGACGGTGGAGGTCTGGAGCCGCGACGCGATGCGCGGTGCGGTCGGGTCGCACGACGCTCAGATGCTCGGCATACCGAATCTCACGTTCAGCTGGCAGGCGCGATGGCGACCGGTGTCCGATGCACGCGGTCAGATCGCGGACATCGAACGGATGCTGGGGCGCGGCCGGCAGTCGTCGTCGAGCGCCCTAGGACAACCGGTCGACCGGGATGCCGCGCTCGCAGAACTCGGAGCGGAGCGGAACGAGATCGAGGAGACGCTTACGCGGGACAACGACCACGCACTGATCGACGCCGTTGTCGGAGCGTTCCGGCTGCCCACCGAGGTGGGCCGGATCGTTCGGGGGACCGTCGACATCGACGCTCTGCCCGGTGCCGAGCACGTCGAGCGAACTCCGGCCGGCAGGATGGTGTGGCGGCAGTTGCACCCGGCCCGCCGGGACTCGGTCTGGGCGCGATGGCGTCGGCGTTTCTCGCGTTGACCGGGTGAAACGACGAAGGACCCGGCGACCGGAGTCGCGCGGGTCCTTCGTGAAGCGGTGTCTCAGCCGATGTAGTCGGCGAGGTCCTGCTGAAGGGCGAACTTCGGCTTCGCACCGATGATCGTCTTCTCGACCTCACCCTTGTTGAAGACCTTCATTGCCGGGATCGACGTGATCTGGTACTGCATGGCGAGCTGCGGGTTCTCGTCGACGTTGAGCTTCAGAACCGTGATCTTCTCGGGGTTCTCGGTCTGGATCTCGTCGAGGATGGGCCCGACCATGCGACAGGGTCCGCACCACTCGGCCCAGAAGTCCACCAGAACGGGGCCTTCGGCGTCGATGACGTCCTGCTGCCAGGTGCTCTCGCTCGTTGCCTTGGCGGTCATATGTCTGTCTCCTTAGTGGTCGACACGATCGTGTCTGTGAGGTGAAAACGCGGCGGATGCCGGAATTGTTCCGCGGTCAGGCCGGGGTCGGCAGGCCGTCGATGATCGAGACGTCCTCGGCAGGGGCCCCGGCGTCACCGCGGGCGGCGAGGTAGTGCTCGAGGTCGAGGGCGGCGACCGTACCGCTGCCGGCGGCGGTGACCGCCTGGCGGTAGGTCGGGTCGATGACGTCGCCGGCGGCGAAGACACCGGCGACCGACGTCTTCGAGGTGCGGCCGTCGACCCAGACCGTGCCGTGCTCGGTGATGTCGAGGACGTTGTGCACGAGGTGGGTGCGGGGGTCGTAACCGATGGCGACGAACACGCCGTCGAGGGCCAGGTCGCGCTCGGAGCCGTCGACGGTGTCACGGAGGCGCACGCCGGTCACGGCATCCTCACCCAGCACGTCGATGACCTCGCTGTTCCAGACGAACTCGATCTTCTCGTTCGCCTTCGCGCGGTCCTGCATGATCTTCGAGGCGCGGAGCTCGCCGCGACGGTGGATCACGTAGACCTTCGAGGCGAACTTGGTGAGGAACGTCGCTTCTTCCATCGCGGAGTCGCCGCCGCCGACGACGGCGATGACCTTCTCGCGGAAGAAGAAGCCGTCGCACGTCGCGCAGTACGAGACGCCGCGGCCCGACAGACGGGTCTCGCCCTCGATGCCGATCTTGCGGGGAGCGGAGCCGGTGGCGAAGACGATCGCCTCAGCCTCGTGGGTCTCGCCGCGTCCGAGGGTGACGCTCTTGATGTCGCCGGAGAGGTCGAGCGACACGACGTCGTCGTAGACGACCTCGGCGCCGAACTTCTCGGCCTGCTCCTGCATCTTGGCCATGAGGTCGGGACCCATGACACCCTCGGGGAAGCCGGGGAAGTTCTCGACCTCGGTGGTGTTCATCAGCTCACCGCCGGCCTCGACCGAACTGGCCACCACGAGGGGCGACAGGTTCGCGCGGGCAGCGTAGATGGCCGCGGTGTATCCCGCGGGGCCCGAGCCGATGATGATGACCTTGCGCACGATGAATCCCTTCTCCATCGGGGCGAAATTCCTCGCCCCGACACGTCCAACCAATGCTAGTCGCGTGGCATTCCACGTCGCCTGGGGACGCGCGCCCGTGTCAGCGGCCGGGCAGGAAACGTCGGAGCGCGCGGCCCGCCGTGGCGAGCTCGGGAGTGCGGAACGCCGCGAGGATGGCGGCGTACACGACGAGGGTGGTGCCGCCGATGAGTGCGGCGCCGAGGAAGCCGAGGAAGCGGTCGGAGACGGTCCAGCCGTGCACGCCGCCGAAGAGAAGGAAGACGCCCCACCCGGCCGCCGCGGCGGGGACCGCCGCGAGTAGGAAGCGCAGGATGCCGCGGAACGCACCGCCGAGCCCGAGCGGGCCGATCTTGCGTCGCAGAAGTGACACGGCGAGAGCGAACTGCACGATGTTGGCGACGGACTGCCCGAGGGCGATGGCAACGGCGAGCCAGGTGAGCGGGAGGATGCCGGCACTCAGCAGGGCGGAGGCGGTCACGGCCGTAGCGATGACCATCGCGGCCTGCACCAGGGTGTAGAAGAACGGCGTGCGCGTGTCCTTCAGAGCGTAGAACGTGCGTTGGATGCCGAACTGGAACGACAAGGGCAGGAGAGCGACGAGATAGGCGCCGAGCACGAAGGCGAAGGCGATCGCCTTCTCGGGCGTAGGGGTGAACAGACGCGAGAGCGGCACGGCGGCGACGGACATGGCGGCGAGGATGCCGACCATGAAGATGCCGACCGTGCGGGTGAGGGAGGACAGGTCGGCGGTGACGGCATCCGTCCGTCCCTCTGCCACGTGCTCGCTGAGCTTCGTGTAGTAAGGCGTGCCCAGCGACAAAACGATCACGGAGAACGGGAGCATGAACAGCAGCCAGGCGTTCTGCAGGGTCGCTCCGGCGGCTGCGGGGCCCGACGCGGCGCCCACGATGTTGACCTGGAACGCCCCGGCGACCTGGCCGACGACGACCATGAGGAAGGTCCAGCCGGCCAGTCGGCCGATCTGGCGGAGACCGATGCCCCGCCACCGGAAGTCAGGCCGCACGTGGAGGCCTGCGCGTCGCCAGAACAGGAAGAGGATGCCGGCCTGCACGACGATGCCGAGGGTCGCGGTGCCACCCATCAACGCGATCATCCCCGCGGTCCAGCCCGTGGCGGCTTCGTACGTGCCGAAGAGCGCGATGAAGACACCGAAGCCGGCGATGGAGATCACGTTGTTCACGATCGGAGACCACGCGAACGGGCCGAAGACGCGGTTCGCATTGAGGATCTCGCCGACGAGCGCGTACAAGCCGTAGAAGAGCAGTTGCGGGAGGCACCAGTACGCGAGGGCGAGAGTCAGGGTCTTCGCCTCTTCCGTGAACTCGCCCGCGTAGATCTCGACCAGCAGGGGGGCGGCGATCACGGCGACCGCCGTGACGACCAGCAGGGCGAGCACGCCCAGCGTCAGGAGTTTCGACACGAAGGCGTCGCCCCGGTCGTCGTGGGTCTTCACCGCCTTGACGATCTGCGGGACGATCACCCCGGCGAGCAGGCCGGAGGAGATGAGCGCGAAGACGGAGTTCGGCAGCTGGTTCGCGATGGCGAAGGAGTCGGCCGCCTTCGCTCCGACGGTGCCTAGCGCGATGGTCAGGACGATGTTGCGGATGAGGCCGGTGATCCGGGACGCCATGGTCCCGGCGGCGACGGTGGCGCTCGCGCGGCCGAGGCCGGCCATCAGGCGGCCACCACCATCCGTCGGCGTCGTCGGATGGTGCGGACGACACCGAAGACGAGGAGGACGCTGACGAGGGCGCTGAGGATGATGACGGAGACCGCCTCCCATTCGGCACGCACCGAGACGCGGATCGTTTCACCGGGACCGATGTCGACACCGGCGCGGGTGCGCAGCTGGAGCTGGACCGAGGACTCGCCGCTGCCGACGAGGGCCGAGACGGGGATCGCGACGCGACTGGTCTGCTGGGCGCCGATCTCCACCTCGGTGCGGGATTCGATCACCAGGCGGGCGTCGCCCGGCGAGGCGAGCAGGTCGAGACGGGCCGGCCACGGCAGATCGTTGCGGACCGTGAAGACGAGCGGTGCGGACGAGCCCGCGAGGGTGATGGGACCGCCGGGGACGAGGGCGACGCCGTCGGTCCAGGTCGCGATGCGTTCGCGCTGCGTCTGGATCGCGGCATCCCACCCCTCACGATTACCGAGCCACGCGTTGCCGAGCAGCTGCAGCTCTGTCGCCCGTTCGGAAGAAGCGAGGAGTGAGGGATCCTCGAGGACGCCGGCGATGCGGGAGAGGCCGGTCTGCGCGTCGCGGAACTCGGTGATCACCGCGACGCGGTCGGCGTCGGGGGCGACGGAGGTCAGGGCGACGGCCGTCGGATCGGTGGCGAGCAGAGCGCCGAGGTCGGTGGTGGACCATGAGGGGAGCGCCGTCGCCGCGCGGATCGCGTCGCGGAGCGCCGCTTCGGAGCGGCCCGTCGCGCGATCCACGGTGACCAGGAGCGGACCGGCGGGCGCCGTCAGTGCGGCGCGTGCCGTGTACTCCGCGAGGATGTCGGCACGTTCGGCGGCGTCTCCCGTGGTCGACGCCTGCGCGAGGAGCGACGAGAGCCCCTCGTCGTAGACGAGCAGATCGGCGCCTCCGGCGGTGGCGTGGGCCGCGGCATCCGATCCGACCACCGAGCTCGGCAGCAGTGTGACGGGGGCGTCGTCGGTGCCGGTCAGGGCGCCCAGGGCGGCGGCGGTCTCGGCGCCGGCCGTTCCGGTCGCGGGCCAGAACACGGAACCGCGATCGGCTCCGACGTCGAGGAGCTCGTCGAGAGTGGGCACCACGGGTGCGCCGGGAGTCGGGCTGGGGGCGGGCGTCGCTCCGCCGGCGCCGGTGTCGGCCTCGAAGTTGGCGGCGTCGAGGTAGGCCGAGTACGAGGTCAGCCGCGCCGGGGCCGTCGCTCCCGCGCCGATCTGCGCGGCGAGGTCTGCGTCCCCGTACTGCAGCGCGAAACGGTCGTTCGGGAGGGCCATCAACTCGTCGAGCCATGTCACGGCATCGGCGGGGGCGGCCTTGCCGAGTGCGCGGATCGATGCGGTGATGGCGGGGTCGACGGCGAGGATCGCGTCGGTTCCGGACACGGCGTCGAGCTGCTGACGCAGATCGCCGTCCTCCGCCGTCAGTTCGCGGAGGGCGTCGGCTCCGAGCGCACCGGTCGCCTGCGGTCCTGCCGTGATCGGGACGACGACACCGGCACCGCGCACCGGCTCGCCCGTCCGCGGCACGACGACGACCGTCTGCGCGCGGAGGGTCTCGTCACCGGTGCGGTAGACGACACGAGCCGGGTAGACCCCGGGGCCGAGGTCCTGGACCGCGGGCTCGTCGGGGTCGACGGTGACCGACACCGAGGTCGACTGCTGTCCGGCGACGGCCGGCACGTCGGTCTCGCCGACCGCGTCGAACGGCACCGCCGCAGCGCCGCGTTCGAGCCAGGAGTCGAGGGTGTCGCTCGTGGTCAGCGCGCGCGTGCCGATCTCGAAGGTCGCCTGGCCGGCCGCGAGGGCGTCCGTGCCGGGGTTGCCGGCGGAGAGGGTGAGTGTGAGGGGGGCGGATGCCGAGAGCACACCGTCGTTCGCCGGCGCCAGGACCGCGGTGACCGCCTCGTCGTCGCCGGTACCGTCCACCGCGGCGAAGGCGGCAGGGGCGGGAGCAGCGAGGGCGATGGCCGCGCTCGCCGCGGTCGCCGCGCGCAGCCAGCGCGGTCGGCGCGGCGGACGTCGGCCCGGAACAGGCGAGATGAAGGTCATGAAGAGGTCGATTCCCGTGCGATCCATGACCGCACCATCGGGAGCGATTCTAGGGTCACTGCCCTGCAGAGCCCCTGATTGCGTGCGAGGGCCGGTTGAATGGGTGGGTGAGCGACTCCCGGCATCCCGACCCGTCTTCGATCGTCGCGCTTCGCGCGGACCTCGCGGCGGCGGGCTACACGGCCGACGCGGTGCGGGCGGCGTGGGGGGCGATCGCCGACGACGCGATCGGTCGCGGGCTGCTCGCTCCCGCCCGCCGGGGCCTCGCGGACCGCGCCGACGCGCTCGCGGTGCTGTGCCGACTCCTCTTCCTGGGTGACCCGGCGTCCGTCACCGACGTCGACGCCGCCCTGCCCACGGCCGGGGCGGCGGGCCTCGAGCGGCTGGGTCTCGTGCGGCTCGGCGCCGACACGGTCACCCCGACCGCGCTGCTGCGCCCGCAGGGGTACGCGGATGCCGGGGGTTCCGGTCAGTGGTGGATCGTGAGCGACCTCGACGAGGCGGCGCTCGGCGGCGCCCTGCCGACGGGACACGTGCTGGGGGTCGGAGGCGCCTCGCTCACGCTCGCGGGACTGCAGCTCGACACCCCCGCGCAGCGCGTGCTCGATCTGGGGACCGGATGCGGCATCCAGGCCCTGCGTGCTCGGCGGAGCGCACCGCGCGTCGTCGCCACGGACGTCTCGGAGCGCGCGCTGCAGTTCACCCTGCTCAATGCAGCCCTCAACGACGTCGACGGGGTCGAAGTGCGCCACGGCAGCCTGTTCGAACCGGTCGCCGGCGAGGAGTTCGACCGCGTCGTCTCGAATCCGCCGTTCGTCATCACGCCGCGCGTCGCCGGGGTGCCCGAGTACGAGTACCGCGATGCCGGTTTCGCGGGCGACGACCTCGTCGCCGCGTTCGTCTCGGGCGTGGGCGACGTCCTCGCCCCCGGCGGCACGGCGCAACTGCTCGGCAACTGGGAGTACCGGGAGGATGCCGACGGTCTCGAGCGCGTGCGGGCGTGGGTTGCGGCATCCGCTCACCCGCTCGACGCGTGGATCGTGGAACGCGAACGCCTCGACCCGCTCGCGTACGCGGAGCTGTGGGTGCGAGACGGCGGCACGACCCCCGGCAGCCCCGACTACGCGCGCCTGATCGACGCGTGGCTCGCCGACTTCGCGGAACGCGGCGTGACCTCGGTCGGGTTCGGGTACCTGCTGCTGCGGCGTACGCCGATCGGGATGCCGTCCCTCGCCCGCTACGAGCGGGTCACCCAGCCGGTGGGCGGGGCTCTCGGGACGCACCTCGGTGAGGCGCTCGCCGCGTGGGACCGGCTCGGACTGCTCGACGACGACGCGCTCGCCGACACGACCGTCATCGTGGGCCCGGACGTCACCGAGGCCCGTCACCACCGCCCGGGCTCGGAGGAGCCGTCGGTCATCGAGCTGCACCAGGGCGGCGGGTTCGGGCGCGTGCTGAACGTCGACCCGGCGCTCGCGGCCCTCGTGGGGGCATCCGACGGCGACCTGCCGCTGGGCGTGCTGATCGACGCGATCGCCGACCTGCTCGAGGTGGATGCCGGGGCTCTCCGCGCCGACCTCCTGCCGCGCGTGCGCGAGCTCGTGTTCACCGGGTTCCTGCGCTTGGTCTGACCGGCCGGCGCGCGGGGTGGGGCACACCCACCGGAGCCCCCGGCGACGCTCGGTAGGCTCGTAGGCATGCTGAACATGGCCGAGGGTCTCGCGCGCCTGGGCGCGCTCGCGGAGGCTCCCGTGTCGGCCGCGCTCGCCCGTGCGTTCGCGGATGCCGGGTACGAGCTCGCGATCGTCGGCGGACCCGTCCGCGACGCGCTGCTCGGCCGCAGGGTGAACGACCTCGACTACACGACGAACGCGCGCCCCGACGACATCCTGCGCATCGTGAAACCCCTCTCGACGGCGACGTGGGACATCGGTCGCGCGTTCGGCACGATCGGTGCGAAGGTCCGCGGCGAGCAGGTCGAGATCACGACGTACCGGGCCGACAGCTACGACGGCACGACCCGCAAGCCCACCGTCGAGTTCGGCGACACGCTCGAGCAAGACCTGGTCAGGCGTGATTTCACGGTCAACGCGATGGCGCTGCGGATCCCCGGTCCCTCCCTCGTCGACCCGACCGGCGGCGTCGAGGACCTCGTCGGTGAGTCGCTCCGCACCCCGACCGACCCCGACGTCAGCTTCGGCGACGACCCGCTCCGGATGCTGCGCGCGGCGCGCTTCGCGAGCCAGCTCGGCATGGACGTGCATCCGGCCACCCTCGAGGCCATGACCCGCCTGGCACCGAGCCTGTCGATCGTGAGCCCCGAGCGTGTGCAGGGCGAGCTGGTGAAGCTTCTCGCGACCGACGCGCCGGACCGCGGCATCCGTCTGCTCGTCGATACCGGCCTCATGGAACTGTTCCTGCCCGAGGTCCCCGCGTTGCGGCTCGAGGTCGACGAGCACCACCACCACAAGGACGTCTACGAGCACTCGCTCACGGTGCTCGCGCAGGCGATCGACCTCGAGAAGCAGCGGCACCCGGGCGCGGCGCCTGACGTGACGCTGCGCCTCGCGGCGCTCCTGCACGACATCGGCAAGCCGGCGACGCGCAAGCTGGAGCCGGGCGGCGCCGTCAGCTTCCATCACCACGACGTCAAGGGCGCCCGCATGGCACGCAAGCGCCTGCAGGCCCTCAAGTTCGACGGCGCGACGACGGATGCCGTGTGTCAGCTCATCGAGCAGCACCTGCGCTTCTTCGGGTACGCCGAGGGCGCCTGGACCGATTCGGCCGTCCGACGCTACGTCCGCGACGCGGGTGAGCAGCTCGAACGGCTCCACATCCTCACGCGGGCAGACGTGACCACGCGGAACAAGCGCAAGGCGGGTCGCCTGCGCTCGGCCTATGACGACATCGAGACGCGGATCGCGCAGCTCGCCGAGCAGGAGCAGCTCGAGGCGATGCGCCCGGCGCTCGACGGCAACCGGATCCAGGAGGTTCTCGGCATCCGCCCCGGTCGCGAGGTGGGCGAGGCGTACCGGTTCCTGCTCGACATCCGCCTCGATGAGGGCGTCGTCGAGCCGGAGGTCGCCGAGCAGCGCCTGCGTGACTGGTGGGCCGCGCGAGCCTGACTCACTCGACGTCGTCGGGCTCGAACACGGCCTCGATCGACGCCTCGAACAGACGCGCGATGCGGAACGCGAGCGGCAGGCTCGGGTCGAATCGGCCGCGTTCGATCGAGATGATCGTCTGACGCGAGACGCCGAGCTCGTCCGCGAGGCGTTGCTGCGACCAGCCCCGGTCCTGTCGCAGCGCAGGCAGTGTGTTCCGCACCCTCAGCCCCGGCGCCGCGCGACGAGGTAGCGGACGGTGAAGCTGCCCATCGCGACGAGAAGGACGCCGATGAGGGCGATGAGCACGTCAATCCGGATGCCGGTGATGGCGAGGAACGCCGTGCCGAGCCCGACGATGAGGAGGATGTCCGAGAAGGCACCCTGCGCGGCCTTGTCGTACCAGGCGCCTTCGACGGACTCCTCGGGCCGGTCGATCGCGCCGCGCAGCGTGTTGCGATCGACCAGGAACGCCCAGACCAGGCCGACGAGCGCGGGGAGGGTGACGACCGTGAAGCCGATGCCCACGACGACGGGCGGGGTGGGGGCATCCCACATCGCGGCGGCGATGATGCCGACCAGGACGGCGAGGACGAGGCCGGCCGGGATCGCGATCGCCATCGCGGGAGTGCCGCCGCCGCCGCGGAGGCGCCCCCAGCGGGTGCGGTCGATGTTCGGCGCGGTCCCGTCGGTGTTCGTCACGATGCTCCCAGGTGTCAAGTTCGCTTTACTGTAAAGCAACCTTGACACAGCCGGGCGAGCGGCGCAAGCGCCGTGTCAGAGGCGCCGGGCCGCCGTCAGGTCGATGACGAACAGGGCCGCGCCCTGGATGACGATCGCCAGGCCGTGTCCACGGGCATCGGCCGCGCCGAGGCGACCGCCGAACGAAGGGGGCCGCGCGGCGAGGTGCGCGCCGGTTGCGACGTAGCCCACGTCGAGGGCCGCGTTCACGAGCAGGACGCGGCGCAGCATCCGCTTCTTCGAGACGGTCTGCTGCCGGCGGGTGAACGCCGCGAGACCCGCGTCGATGGCCCCCCACATCAGCGTCTGCACGCCGAACGCGCGGGTCCGGGGGACCAGCGCGAGCGCGCCGCCGACGAGGACGGATGCCGTGCCCCACCGGGTGAGGCGACGGACGACGGTGCCGGTGACGCTCTTCGCGGATGCCATGCGTCCATGATGCGGGAGCGGCGGCGCCGTGAGGCCGTCCGCCCGTCACGATCTGCACCGCCGTGCGGCGAGTCGTGACGGGCGAGGGTCGTCTCAGGCCGCGCGGGACGCCGCGAGGGCGCGACCGGCGTCGACCGCGGCCTGCTCCGCGCCGGCCTTGAGCTCGGCCGCGGCGTCGGTGAAGGCATCGAGCGCCGGGTTGACGCCCACCAGTGTGAAGGGGCGGTGGACGACGGTGAGCTCGAGACCCCAGACGTCCTCGAAGACACGGCGGAGCCACCCGGTCGAGTGGTCCCAGCCCTCGCGCGGGCTGCCGGGCTCGTAGTTGCCGCCGAGGACGGTCACGAGCGTCGCCGGCTTGCCGCGCAGCGCCGTTCCCTGCGGGTCGATCCGGGGATCCGTGTAGGCGAGGTCGAACCAGGTCTTCACGTGCTGCGAGACGCCGTAGTTGTAGAGGGGCACGGTGAACAGCAGCGCATCGGCGTCGATCAGCTCGTCAGCGAGACGCGTGCGGAGCGCGATGGCCTCACGCTGTCCGTCGGTCAGGTCCTCGACCGGCGTGAAGCCGGAGGTCACCGAGTCCCGCCAGGCGGTCGCGACGATCGGGTCGGCGGCGACATCGCGCCGCACGACGGTGGAGGACGGGTGGGCGGCGAGCCACTCCGCCTCGACGAGGTCGCCGAGCTCGCGGCTGGCGGACGTGGCGGGCAGGATGCTGGCATCGAGACGGAACAGGGTCATGTGCTTCTCCGATCAGAGTGACTATGGAAAACATAGCGGCTTCGTGAACGCTAGCACGCCTACGATGTATCCATGGCCGATGATCACGACGCGCGACAGTGCGACGCCGCGGTCTCGCACGCGTTCTCGATCCTCGGCAAACGCTGGAACGGCATGATCCTCGACGTCCTCGGTGAGGGCGAGCTCTCGTTCTCGGGAGTGCGCCGTGCCGTCTCGGGCATCAGCGACGCCGTCCTGTCGGACCGACTCACCGAGCTCTCCGACGCCGGCCTGATCGCGCGCCAGGTCGAACCGGGCCCGCCGGTCGCGGTCACGTACGCGCTGACCGAGGCGGGGTGCCGCCTGGCACCGATCCTGACCCAGCTCGGCGAATGGGCAGACGGCAACCTCCTCCGTCGCTGAGCCTGTCGCCGCGCGGCAGCCCGACCTAGACTGGCCGGCATCGCTCCTTCGACGATGATCGGAGCCCCATGAGCTCGCCGTGGTCCGCCCGGACCGAGGTCGCACCCGCCACCTCGCGCCTGCTGATCGAGCGCGCTCACGAAGAGCTCCTCGCGGGGAACACCGGGGATCCGCGTCTCGCCGACGTCCGTCCGCTGGTCCGCGAGTCGTGGCGTCGCTCGCTCGCCTCGGATGCCGCCGCCGAAGGCCTGCCGCGGCTCGACATGACCGCCGACGAACTCGAGGCGTACCGACGCGCGCACCCCCTGGCGGGTGTCATGGAGATGGTGCGCTCGCTGCTGCTCCCCGGCTCCGCAGAGGACTCCGGCGTCGTCGTCGCGGTCGGGGATGCCTCGGGCCGCCTCCTCTGGGTCGAGGGCGACCGCGGCATCCGCACGCTCACCGGCGACATGGGTTTCGTCGCGGGTGCGGATTGGGCCGAGGCATCCGTCGGCACCTCCGCGCCGGGAACGGCCCTCGCCCTCGACCGCGCCGTGCAGATCCGACAGGCGGAGCACTTCAACCGGTACGTGCAGCCGTGGTCGTGCACGGCGGCACCCGTGCACGACCCCGAGACGCAGCGTCTGCTCGGCGTCATCGACGTCACCGGCGGGTCGGAGGCCGTGACCCCTCAGGCGCAGCTGCTCGTCGACGCGACGGCCCGCGCCATCGAGAGCGAACTGCTCGTCGGACGCCTGCGCTCCCGGGCGGCGACGCCCAGGCGCCGGGCGACGCGCCCCGCGACGCGCCCCCACGCGACCCTGCGGGTGCTCGGGCGCGACCGTGCCCTGCTCGAGACGGCGGGGGATGCCGCGGCATCCGTCGTCGAGCTCAGTGCCCGGCACGCCGAGATCCTGCTCATGCTCGCGACCCACCGGGAGGGGCTGTCGGCCGACGCCCTGGCGGGGCTCGTCTACGGCGAGCCGGCCGTCGAGACCCTGCGACCCGAGATGGTGCGGCTGCGGAAGGTGCTCGAGAAGCGCGCGCCTCACCTCGTGCCGCTGTCGCGCCCCTACCGGCTGCCCGCCGAGCTCGAGACCGACGTGCAGCACGTCGTGTCGCTCCTCGGGCGCGGTGCGCACCGGGTCGCGCTCGCCGCCTACCCGGGCGCCGTCCTGCCCGAGTCCGTCGCCCCCGGGGTGGACGCGCTCCGCGAATCCGTCCGCGCGACCCTGCGCGAGACGCTCCTCACCGAGGCGGGCGTGGACGTCCTCCTCGCCTACGCCGACACGGCCCAGGGATCCGAGGATGCCGAGGTGCTGCGCCTCTGCCTCGGGATGCTGCCGGCCCGGTCGCCGCGCCGCGCTGGCCTCGTCGCCCGCATCGAAGCGCTGGGCTGACGAAGCTCCGCGGGGCGGGACGCGCTTGCGGGTGTCCGCGGATGCAAGGGATCCGACGCGACACGCCGGGATCGGATGCCGGGGCGCGGCGTGTCGCGCGAGATCTATTGCATCCGCGCGGTCGCCCCGCCCGGCCCGCGCAACCCGATGCAACCTCGGGCGGCGTAGCGTGCGGGCAATCCGATCCGCGGCGAGGACGCCGCATCCATGTCCGTCGAAGGAGACAGCATGACCATCGTCGAAGAGGGCGTCTCGAGCGCCTACGCCGCACCCGGCCAGCGGGGCTCGGTCGCCGAGTACCGTGCGCGGTACGGCCACTACATCGGGGGCGAGTTCGTCGAGCCCGTGAAGGGCCAGTACTTCGAGAACATCACCCCCGTCACCGGCAAGCCGTTCTGCGAGGTCGGCCGCGGCACCGTCGAGGACATCGACCGCGCCGTGGACGTCGCCTGGCAGGCGTTCGCGTCGTGGCGGAAGACGACGCCCGCCGAGCGCGCCGTCATCCTCAACAAGATCGCCGACCGCATCGAGCAGAACCTCGAGAAGATCGCCGTCGCCGAGACGTGGGAGAACGGCAAGCCCGTCCGCGAGACGCTGGCCGCCGACATCCCGCTCGCCGCCGACCACTTCCGCTACTTCGCGGGCGTCCTCCGTGCACAGGAGGGCACGCTCAGCCAGCTCGACGAGGACACGGTGGCCTATCACTTCCACGAGCCGCTGGGAGTGGTGGGGCAGATCATCCCCTGGAACTTCCCGATCCTCATGGCCACGTGGAAGCTCGCCCCCGCCCTCGCGGCGGGCAACTGCGTCGTGCTGAAGCCGGCCGAGCAGACCCCGGCATCCATCCTGTTCCTCTTCGAGATCATCGGCGACCTGCTGCCCGCGGGCGTCGTGAACATCGTCAACGGGTTCGGCATCGAAGCGGGCGCCCCGCTCGCCTCGCACAAGCGCATCCGCAAGATCGCGTTCACCGGTGAGACGACGACCGGGCGCCTCATCATGCAGTACGCCTCGCAGAACCTGATCCCCGTCACCCTCGAGCTCGGAGGCAAGAGCCCGAACCTGTTCTTCGAGGACGTCGCCAGCCGCACCGACGACGCGTACTACGACAAGGCGCTCGAGGGCTTCACGATGTTCGCCCTCAACCAGGGCGAGGTCTGCACGTGTCCGTCTCGGTCGCTCATCCAACGCTCGATCTACGACTCGTTCCTCTCGGACGGTCTCGAGCGCGTCGGCAAGGTCGTGCAGGGCAATCCCCTCGACCCGGCCACGATGATCGGAGCCCAGGCATCCAACGATCAGCTCGAGAAGATCCTCAGCTACATCGACATCGGCAAGCAGGGCGGCGCGAAGCTGCTCACCGGCGGCGAGCGGGTCGACCTCGGCGGCGAGCTCAGCGGCGGGTACTACGTCGCGCCGACCGTGTTCGAGGGCACGAACGACATGCGCATCTTCCAGGAGGAGATCTTCGGCCCGGTGCTCTCGGTGACGAGCTTCGACGACTTCGACGACGCCATCTCGATCGCCAACGACACCCTGTACGGCCTCGGTGCGGGCGTCTGGAGCCGCTCCGGCGCCACCGCCTACCGTGCGGGACGGGCGATCGAGGCGGGTCGCGTCTGGACGAACACGTATCACCAGTACCCCGCGCACGCCGCGTTCGGCGGGTACAAGCAGTCCGGCATCGGTCGCGAGAACCACCTCAAGATGCTCGACCACTACCAGCAGACGAAGAACCTGCTCGTGTCCTACGCCGAGGGCGCGATGGGCTTCTTCTGAGCCGACACCCCATGACCGACACCACCTACAGCAGGGTCGCCGTCTCGGACGAGGCGGCGGCTCTGCTGCGCACCCTCACCGCGCAGCACGGACCCCTGATGTTCCATCAGTCCGGCGGATGCTGCGACGGCAGCAGTCCCATGTGCTTCCCGATCGGGATGTTCCTCACCGGACCGGGAGACGTGAAGCTCGGCGACATCGACGCGGGCATCGACGATCCGATCGAGGTCTACATGTCGGCATCCCAGTTCGAGTACTGGAAGTACACGCATCTCACGATCGATGTCGTGCCCGGGCGCGGCGCGGGGTTCAGCGTCGAAGGACCGACCGGGATGCGGTTCCTCATCCGGTCCCGGATGCTGACCGCCGACGAGCTCGTCGCCTTCGGGCTCGCCTGACGCACGGCGCCCCCCGTCCGAGGGACGAGGGGCGCCGTGCGAACAGGGGACTCAGCCGTTGCAGGCTTCGCCGATCTTGCCTGCGGCGTCGGTGAACGCCGTGACGCCCGTGTTGATGTCGCCGGCGGCGGACTGCAGCGCAGCCTGGTCCTTGGCGTCGACCGCGTCGCTGATCTCGGCGAAGGTCTTCTCGAAGCTGCCCCAGGCCGTGGCGTACGCGTCGAACGCCTCGGAGACCTCGGGGTTGGTGATCTTGCCCGAGACGTCGTCGATCTTCCCGCCGATCTCGGAGAGGGTGTCGCGGACGGCGCTCGTGTCGCCGGACTGGATCGCGCTGTTGACCTCGCCGCTCGCGGCGTTGATCTCGCTCGACAGGTCGGTCATGTCGGACTGCAGGATGGAGCAGGCCTCGGCCGTGGTCTGGTCGCCGGTAGGCGCCTCGGCGTCAGCGGACGGGGACTGGGCGGCGGGAGCGGAGCTGACCGGCGCGGGGTTGGTGGTGGTGCCCGATTCGGCCGAGCCGCACCCGGTCAGGGCGAACAGTGCCAGCGTTGCGACGGCGAAGCCGGCGGAGATGGTGTGCGTACGTGACATGTGGGTCTCCTTGGTCTGCGGTGTGCGAGGACACGCACCATGACGACGCGCCCCCCGACGATCGACAACGGTAGCCGAGGAGTCCGAGCAGCTCGAACCGTGGACCGAGGGGTACTGCTGTGCTACGACGCGAACGAGGTCAGCGACCGTTCACCCGGGAGCAACCTCCCGGTCACGACCACTTGTTTGTATCGCGACGTGTCCTCTCCGATCGTGACCGTCATCCTTCCGGCGAAAGACGCGGGTCCCTACATCGGCACGACCGTCACGACTCTCGGACGCCAGTTCCAGGACCCCGGCCGGCTACGGCTGGTGGTCATCGACGACGGCTCGACGGACGACACCCGTGTGCAGGTCCAGCACTTCGCCCGCGACATGCCCCACGTGGAGATCATCTCCAATCCGCAGCCCGTCGGACTCGCCGCCGCCCGCAACCAGGGACTCGAGCGCGTGGACACCGAGTTCTTCTGCTTCGTCGACGGCGACGACTGGATGCATCCCGAGCGCCTCGAGAGCCTCATCGCCTCGATGCGCCGGCTGGAATGCGACTTCGTACGCACCGACCACGTGACCGACACGGACGGCCGCCGCCGGTTGATGAGGGCGCCGCACGCGTGGCGCGGACGGGCGGTGTCGCCGCGCGAGGCGATCCTGCCCGCGGACGAGACCACCATGGTCGACTACCCCTATGCCTGGGCGGGAATGTTCCATCGCCGCATCCTGGATCAGGGTCTCGCCCACTTCGAGCCCGGACTGTTCACGGCGGAGGACCGACCGTGGATCTGGCGGCTCCATCTGCGGGCGGCATCATTCGCCGTCGTCGACGCGCCCGCCATCCTGTACCGCCGCGGCGTCACGACCTCGCTGACCCAGGTCCTCGACCGCCGCCAACTCGACTTCCTCCCTGCCTTCGCCGAGGCGATCCGTGTCGTCGAAGACGACCACGACGCCGACAGGTTCCTGCCGAAGATCGCCACCACGACGATGTCGGTCTGCGCGTACCACCTGTTCCGCGCGCGGGCGATGTCGACCGCCGACCGCACGGCGCTGCGCAGCGGCATCCGCGATCTCCTCCGCGCCATCCCGGCTGACCAGATCGACCCCGCTCTGTCGCGCCTGTCGGATCGGCGACGCCGCATCCTTGCGCGCCTCGTGCGCGAGGTCCGCAGCGCATGACCCAGATCTTCGTCCTCAACTCGGCATACGGTCTCATGACGGCGGTGGCCGCGATGGATGCCGGTGCCCTCCCCGCCTCGTCGTCGGGTCGCATCCTGGTCGCCGTCAACGCCGCGATCATCCCCGAGGCCGGCGACGGCATCGTCGACGCCCCGCACCTGGCGGCGTTGCGGTCCCGCTTCGACCGCGTGATCGACCTCAACGAACTGCTCGCGCCGGAGCGGCCGCCGCACTGGCGGGTCACCGTCGGCGAGGCGCCCGTGCTCGAGCGGCTGCTCCGACAGGCCTGGGGGATCGGCGACCACGCGGTCGAGCTGTTCCTGCAGAGCCCTCAGGTCGCGCCGTCGCGCGTGTTCATCGACGTCTTCATGGGCGCGCCCGTGTCGATCGTCGGCGACGGTCTGATGACCTATTCGCCCATCCGCAACCGGTGGCCGCACACGGTCGCCGGTCGTGTGGTCGGCGTCGTCTACGCCGACACCGTCCCCGGGGTCGAGCCGCTGCTGTTCGCCGGCACCGACCGGCTGCCCGTCCCGGCGACGGCTCTCCGCACCGTCGTCGACGAGGTGGCCGCCGCGACCGACGATCCCGCCATCGACGCGCTCGGCGATCTCGATCGGCCCGCGCTCGTCCTGGGCCAATACCTCTCGGCGCTGAAGCTCATCACCGCCGACGAGGAACTGCAGATGCAGTGCGACATGATCGACCGCGCGCTCGAGTGGACGCCCGGCGCGATCGTGTTCAAGCCGCATCCGTCCGCCGCACCCGCGCTGATCGACGACCTCGCCGCGCACGCGGAGAGTCGCGGCGTGCGGTTCACCGTGTTCCGCGGCGGCACCCCCGCCGAGGTCCTGGCGCTGCGAGCCCCGTTCGTCGGCGCGGTCGCGGGATTCTCGACCGCCCTCCCGACACTGCAGGCGCTGACCGGACTCCCCATCGCCGCCGTCGGCACCGAGCTGCTGCTGCAGCGGCTCACGCCCTATGAGAACGGCAACCGCATCCCGGTCACGATCATCGACGCGCTCACCCGCGCCGATTCGCCGTACCGGGGAGAGCGGATGCAGCACCTCGTCGACGCGGTCGGCTTCGCGATGCAGCCGGTGATCGCCGCGCACCTGCGCCCTCGCGCAGAGGAGTTCCTCACCGAGGCGCCCGCCGACGAGCGGCACCGCTACTTCGCCCGCACCCGGCTGAGCTCGCTCGGCCTGCCGGGCGGTGCCCGGCCCGGACTGTTCGCCCGCGCCCTCGGGGCGCAGAGTGGCGCGAGTCGGATCACCGAGATCCAGCTCGCCCTCCGCGGCGCTCGCCGCCGCGGCAAGCGGGCCTGGAAGGCCCTTCGAGGAGGATGACCGTGGCAGGCACCGTCGAGACGATCGCGATCATCCCTGCCCGAGGTGGGTCGAAAGGGGTGCCGGGCAAGAACGTGGCGCGCGTGGGCGGGGTGCCGCTCGTCGTCCGTGCCGTGCGAGCGGCGCACGCGTCCGGAGCCGTCGACCTCGTCGTGGTCTCCACCGACGACGAGGCGATCGCGGCCGCCGCACGCGACGCAGGCGCCCGCGTCATCGCCCGCCCGGCCGACATCTCGGGCGACACGGCGAGCTCCGAGAGTGCACTCCTGCACGCCCTCGACGTCCTCGCCGACGACGGCATCGCGCCGCGGGTGACGGCGTTCCTGCAGGCGACGAGCCCCTTCATCCCGGCCGATGCGCTGCGCGACGGGCTCGCCGCGGTCCGGAGCGGGCGCGCCGACAGCGCCTTCTCGGCGCGGGAGAGTTACGAGTTCGTCTGGCGGCGGGATGCCGACGGTGCCGCATCCGCTCTCGGTCACGACGCGGCGCACCGTCCCCGCCGGCAGGAGCGGGAACCGCACTACGTCGAGACCGGCGCGTTCTACGTCTTCACGACCGACGGTTTCCGTCGCGCGCGGCACCGTTTCTTCGGCCGCACCGAGATCGTCGAAGTGCCCGAGGCGACGTCGATCGAGATCGACGACCCCGCCCAGCTGCGGACCGCCCAGGCGCTCGCCCACCTCGTGGCGCCCGCCGAGCCGATCGCCGCGACGGTGGTCGTGACGGACTTCGACGGTGTCCACACCGACGACTCCGCATGGGTGGATGCCGCCGGCACCGAGCACGTGAGGGTGAGCCGCTCCGACGGCATGGGCGTCGCGCTGTTGCGCCGTGCGGGGGTGCCGATCCTGATCCTCTCGACGGAGCAGAACGCCGTGGTGCGGGCGCGGGCCGAGAAGCTGCAGGTCGAGGTCGTCCACGGCGTGGCGGACAAGGCATCCGTGCTGCGGCAGTGGGCGGCTGACCGCGGGGTCGACCTCTCCGACACGGCGTATCTCGGAAACGACGTGAACGACCTCGCCGCCATGGCGCTCGTCGGCTGGCCGGTCGCCGTCGCCGATGCGCAGCCCGAGGTCGTGGCGGCCGCACGCGTCGTCCTGACGCGCCGCGGTGGCGACGGTGCGGTGCGGGAACTCGCCGACCGCATCCTCGCCGCGCGCTGACCGCACGCATCCGACAGCCAGTCGTCCGGTCCTCGCCATCGGGGGTTCATCCGTCATTCACGGTCGGAACCCACCCTGAGAGGAGTAACGACGAAAGGACTCGCCATGACGGTGACCATCGGAAACCACGTGCTCGGCGGCGGACACCCCGTGTACGTCATCGCCGAGATCGGCCTCAACCACAACGGCGACGTCGAGCTCGCCAAGCGGCTGATCGACGTCGCGGCCGACGCCGGCGCGGACGCCGTCAAGTTCCAGAAGCGCACGCCCGAGATCGCCACCCCGGCGCACATGCGCGACACCCTGCGCGAGACGCCGTGGGGCACCATGACCTACCTCGAGTACCGCTACCGCGTCGAGTTCGACCGCGACCAGTACGTCGAGATCGGCGACCACGCCACGATGCGCGGGCTGGACTGGTTCGCGTCGCCGTGGGACGTGCCGAGCGTCGACTTCCTCGAGGACCTCGGGGTCGTCGCCCACAAGGTCGCCTCCGCGAGCCTCACCGACATCGAGCTTCTCGAGGCCCTCCGCGCCACGGGCAAGCCGGTCATCCTGTCGACCGGGATGTCGACCATCGATCAGATCGACCGTGCGCTCGAGGTGCTCGGCACCGACCGGACCGTGCTGATGCACGCCACGTCGACCTACCCGATGGAGCCCGAAGAGGCGAACATCAAGATGATCGCCTCGCTCCGCGATCGGTACGCCGGCATCCCCATCGGCTACTCCGGTCACGAGCGGGGTCTGCAGATCTCCCTCGCCGCCGTCGCTCTCGGCGCCGTCGCGGTGGAGCGTCACATCACCCTCGACCGCACGATGTGGGGATCGGACCACGCGGCATCGCTCGAGCCGACCGGCCTCGAGCACTTGGTCCGCGACATCCGTGTCATCGAGACGGCTCTCGGAGATGGCGTCAAGCGCATCTACGACGGCGAGCTGGCTCCGATGGCGAAGCTGCGCCGCGTCCCGGCATGATCATGCGCGGTGACCGTCCGGGACGCCTGCGCGTCGTCGCGATCGCCGACGCCGACTCCTTCGTGAAGTGGTCGGCGGCGCTCATCGACTCCGCGCCGTCCGCCGATCCGCACCTGCTGCTCGTGCAGACCCCGCTCGTGGTGAGCGTGACGCAGGAGCATGCGGCGTTGGCGGGCACCGGCATCCGTCCCGAGGCGGTCACCCGCGTGGCCTACGACGACATCGCCGCCTGGCTGGCGAAGGACCGCCCCGACGTCGTCGTCATCGGCGGCCGCGGTCCGTTCGTGCGCCTCGTGATGCGTCAGATCGACCGGGTCACGCCGCGCCCGGTGGTCGTCTCGGGTCTGCCCGGGATGTCGATCCCGGCTCAGCGCGGTGCGGCGCTCTACCGCCGGCACTGCGACCTGATGGTCGTCCACTCTAAGCGCGAGCTGCGCGCGTTCCGGCAGCTGGCGGACCGGCTCGGGCTCACGATGCGCTTCGGCCTGGCCACCCTGCCGTTCGCCCGCCCCGCCCACGAGGCCATGGGCGGCACGGACCTCGTCTTCGCCGCACAGGCGATCGTGCCGCGCGAGCCCGAGGAACGGCGCCAGCTCGCCGAGATCCTCCGCGCCGCAGCCCTTGCCGACCCGACCCGGCGCGTGGTCCTCAAGCTGCGCAGCCGACCCGACCTCGGCGAGGCCGAGACGCACTTCGAGCGCACCGAACTGACCGACCTCCTGCGCGATCGGCCCGACAACCTCGTCTTCTCGCACGAGCCGATGTCGCGCGCGCTCGAGACCGCCGAAGGGCTCGTGACCGTCAGTTCCACGGCCGCGATCGAGGCGATGGCGATGGGCCTGCCCGTCATCGCGCTCACGACCTTCGGGGTCTCGAAGAGCCACCTCAACACCGTCTTCAGTAGGAGTGGCGTGCAGGGGGGTGCCGACGATGTGATCGCGCGGCGGTTCCGTCATCCCCACACCGCATGGCTGGCAGACAACTACTTCCACGACGCGACCGAGTCGACGTGGTGGTCGGACGTCGAACGGCTCGTCGACATGCGCCGCCGGGGTGCGCTCGCGCCGCGCGTCGTGCCGATCGCCCGCGGCGGGCGCCTCCACGAGGCGTGGCAGCGCAAGGCCGTCCTAGGCGCCGAGGATCACTCGGCCCTCGGAGCCGTCGCGCTCGCCGTCGGCGCCCCGCTCGTCTGGGGCATCCTGACGGCCCGCAAGGTGCTCGGCCGCCGCGGCGCCGAGTCGTGGTCCGACGCGGGGAGCGACATCACGGTGACGCCCGCGCGCTATCAGGACCCCATCGTGCGCCCGCGCCGATCCGTCCTGGCGACCGCCGTCATCGACTGAAGATCGCCCCGAACACCCCGCTCTGCAGCGCGAACCAGACGATCACGATCGCTCCGCCGATCAGGATGGTCGCCCACGGCACGGCCGTCTTCAGTCGGCGACCGCTCGGGGCGACGCCCGGCGGCGGGCGGAGCGCCTCGACCGGCGGCGCGAACGGCAGGGCGCCCGCCACCCCGTCGGGCGATGTTCCGCTCGCGGCGCCGCCGACGACACCGGATGCCGCTGCACCGGCGGCGGGCATCGCCAACCGGTCGTCCCGCCACCGCTCCCACTGCGCGAGCTTGTCCATCAGTGCACCGACGACGGAGAACAGCCATCCCCACGTCCGCGGATCGAGGGTGGAGAAGTCGCGCTTGCCGTACAGGAACAGCCAGTCGTCGACGATCTCGACATCGAGCTGCGCGGCGTTGTCGATGAACCTCGCCATGATGTCGGGCGTGAAGAGGTAGAGCGCGTCCTGCTCGTAGCCCTCCGGGCAGTAGAGCGAGAAGTATTTGTCGAAGTCGCCCTCGAGGCTGAGCCGCTGGTGCTTGTCGAACGTCTGCGGCAGGTTCGTGCCCAGGAAGGTGTTGTTGCCCTCGGCATCCAGCACGATGTGGGGCAGCGGGGTGCCGAGACGTATCGCGACGTAGCCCCAGCGGTGGGTGGTGCGGTTCTTGCCCGACCCGGTCGTGTACCGGTAGTTCCCGAACTCGACCAGGCGAGGCTGCTCGCCCCGGAGGATGTCCGTCGCCGTGCGCGAACTGCCGAGCGAGAAGATCATCCCCGGCAGCGGCGGGTTGGATGCCTGCGGGTACCAGGTCATGCCGTTCGCCCGGGCGAAGTGGTCGAGTCGGTACCAGCGCACACCGCCGTTGCGGTACGCCTTCACGATGAGGGCGGTCAGGCCGACCGCGATGAGGCCGACCACGAGGATGATCGCGATCGACCCGGCACCCTCGGGCGGTGAGCCCTCGAAGAACGGGGCGAACACGAGTCGGAAGACGAGGTTGACGACGACGAGGCCGAAGACCCCGACGACGGCGACGATGAGGCATCCCGCGGCCCAACCAGCGGTCTTCGGCGCGCGCCCCGTCGACAGAAGCTGCTTGCGGTACGCCCGCGCCGTGGCCGCGTCGACGGGGTCGGTCAGAGGTCGCGCGTCGAAGGCGGGGCTGCTCATGCGGCCACGGTACCGAAAGCGCCACCCCGCGAGAGATCCTGCTCGCGGGGTGGCGTCGGGTGCACGTTCTGTGCCTGCGGCCGGGTGTCAGCCGGCGTGGGCCGCGCGCACGTCGACGACCCACGTCACTCCGAAGCGGTCGGTGAGCATGCCGAAGCCGGAGCTCCACGGCGACGCGGCGAGCGGCTCGATGACCGTCGCGCCGTCGGCGAGGGATTCCCAGCGCGCGGCGACCTCGTCGAGGGTGTCGCCCTGCAGCGAGACGAAGAAGGCCCGGTCGGTGATCGTGGCGCCGTTCTCGCGGCGGGTCGAACCGGCCACGGCCTCGGCGCCCCGCGTCTCGCCCGGGACGTCGTACGCCATGAGCCGGAAGCCGTCCGCCGCGAGGAGGATGCCGAACACGACCTTCTCCGCGCCGGGCGCCTCGGCGGGCATGCCGACCTGCGCGTACGTCGTCACCGAGACGGTGCCGTCGAACACGCGGCCGTAGAACTCGAGCGCGGCGCGGGCGTCGCCGTGGAAGTTGAGGTGCGTGGTGGTGGAGAGGGTCATGGTGGTCCTTCGGTCGGTGGCTGTCTGCCGGGATCCACTCTTCGCCGCGTAGAGGACCGTTTCTGTCCGCTTCTCGAGCAGGATGGAGGAATGTCGTCGCCGTCGCACCGGATGCTGGATCTGCTGTCCGTCCTGCAGTCGCGCCGCGACTGGGGAGGCCAGGAACTCGCCGACCGGCTCGGGGTGACCGTCCGCACGGTCCGCCGGGACGTCGACCGGCTGCGGGAGCTCGGCTACGCGATCACGGCGGCGAAGGGCCCTTACGGCGGGTACCGGCTGAGCCCGGGCGACGAACTGCCACCCCTTCTCTTCGACGACGAGCAGGCCGTGGCCATCGCCGTCGCGCTGCAGTCGGCATCCGGAGTCGACATCACGGATGCCGCGGCCCGAGCCCTCGCGACGCTGCGGCAGGTCATGCCGTCGCACCTGCGCCACCGCATCGACGGGATCCGGTTCGAGGCGGGGCCGCCGGCCGAGCAGGTCGCGACCGCCGCGCTCGAAGCGGTGAGCGTCGCCGCACGCGAGCGCCGGACGCTCCGCTTCGACTACGGCGACGACGCCGATCGGCCCGCCCGGCACGCGGAACCGCACGCCGTCGTCGCTCGCGACGGACGCTGGTACGTGGTCGCGTGGGACAGGGATGCCGCGGACTGGCGCATCCTCCGGCTCGACCTGCTGCGGCCCCGCCAGGGCGGCGGGGTCCCGTTCGAGCCGCGCGAGATCCCGACGGGGGATGCGCAGACGTATCTCGCGGCCAGGTTCAAGGGATCCGAGACGGCGGACCGGTGGCCCGTGACGGGAGAGATCGCCCTGCCGCTGCCGGCTCGGCGGATCGCGCCGTGGCTCGGCGACGCCGAGCTCGCGGAGCGCCCGGACGGCATGTGCGTCGTGCGGGTCGGGTCGTGGTCGTGGGCGGGGGTGCTCGCCTGGGCACTGCGGTTCGATGTGCCGTTCGAGGTCGTCGGCCCACCGGAGTTGGCCGCCGCGGCGGCGGAGGCGGGGAGCCGGATGGCGGCGTCCGTGGCCGGGCCGGTCATCCGCTAGACTGTTGTGGTTGTCCGTCTGCGCTCATGCGCGGAATCAGCGGACACGTGCATCAACCCTCCTGATGCCGGGAAATGCTCGGCATCCGTTCTAGTCCGAAGGAGGTGGGTTAGTGACGCACATCCACCAGTACGAACTCATGGTCATCCTCGACCCCGAGATCGACGAGCGCCAGGTCGCTCCCAAGCTCGACGGTTTCCTCAAGGTCATCACCGCAGACGGTGGCACCATTGACAACGTCGACGTCTGGGGCAAGCGCCGTCTCGCCTACGAGATCCAGAAGAAGAACGAGGGCATCTACGCCGTCGTCAACTTCACCGGCACGAGCGACGCCACGAAGGAGCTCGACCGTCAGCTCAAGCTGAACGAGCAGATCATGCGTACCAAGGTCCTCCGCGCCGAGGAGGCGATCGCTCAGGTCGCCGCCGAGAAGGAGCGCGCTGAGGCCAAGGCCGCCCGCAAGGCTGCGAAGGCCTAAGGCTCATGGCCGGCGAGACCATCATCACGGTCGTGGGAAACCTCACGGCGGACCCCGAGCTGCGCTACACGCAGAACGGCCTGCCCGTCGCGAACTTCACGATCGCATCGACGCCGCGCAGCTTCGACCGTCAAGCCAACGAGTGGAAGGACGGCGAAGCGCTGTTCATGCGCGCGTCGGTCTGGCGCGAGTTCGCTGAGCACGTCGCAGGCTCGCTCACCAAGGGCATGCGGGTCGTCGCGACCGGCCGCCTGAAGCAGCGCTCCTACCAGGACCGCGAAGGCAACAACCGCACGGCGATCGAGCTGGAGGTCGACGAGATCGGCCCCTCGCTCCGCTACGCGACCGCACAGGTCACCCGCGCCGCGTCCAGCGGTGGCAATGGTGGCGGCGGTGGCGGCAGCTTCGGCGGCGGTCAGCAGCAGTCGCGTCCGCAGGTGCAGGCAGACGAGCCCTGGGCGACGCCCGGGTCTTCGGCCCCTGACGCCTGGAGCGCGCCCGGGACGAGCTACGGCGACGACACCCCGTTCTGATTCGAATTCCGGATGCCGCGGGCTGCGGCATCCACCTCTCTTAAGGAAGACACATGGCTGGAAAGGCAACCGGCGATCGCCGCAAGCCGCGGAAGGGCGCGAAGAACGCCGCTCCCGCGAAGGCGATCCGCGTCGGCGTCATCGACTACAAGGATGTCGCGACGCTTCGCAAGTTCATCTCGGAGCGT
Source organism: Microbacterium sp. 77mftsu3.1 (assembly GCF_900100525.1). Lineage (NCBI taxonomy): Bacteria > Bacillati > Actinomycetota > Actinomycetes > Micrococcales > Microbacteriaceae > Microbacterium > Microbacterium sp. 77mftsu3.1. Next base: position 203,746 of record NZ_FNCR01000002.1, read on the forward strand.
GGAAAGATCCGCGCCCGTCGTATCACCGGAGTCTCGGTGCAGGAGCAGCGTCTGATCGCCAAGGCGATCAAGAACGCCCGTGAAATGGCGCTCCTGCCCTACGCCGGCGCTGGCCGGTAAGGAGTACCGACATGGCAAAGCTGATTCTCACGAACGAGGTCGCCGGGCTCGGTAGCGCAGGCGACGTCATCGAGGTCAAGAACGGGTACGCCCGTAACTACCTCATCCCCCAGGGCTTCGCTGTGGCCTGGACCCGCGGTGGCGAGAAGCAGGTGGCGTCTATCCGCGCCGCTCGCGAGTCCCGCGCGATCCACGACCACGAAGAGGCTGTGGCGCTCAAGAACACGCTCGAGTCGAACACGGTCAAGCTGGCCGTCAAGGCCGGCGCAGAAGGCCGCCTGTTCGGTTCGGTGAAGACCGCCGACGTGGCCGACGCAGTCAAGGCCGCCGGTTTCGGTGACCTCGACAAGCGCAAGATCCACATCACCTCGCCGATCAAGGCCGTGGGCGAGCACGAGGCGACCATTCGCCTGCGTGACGACCTCACCGCCGTGATCACCCTGCAGGTGGTCGCCGCCAAGTAATCCTGGCGCGCGGTTCGGATGCCGCGGTTCCCTCCCTTCGGGGCGGGGACCGCGGCATCCGGCGTTTGGGGGCGTGTGTGCGGGGGTGCGGGTGTTCGCGGATGCAAGGGTTTCGGGGCGACACGCCGGGCTGAGGGGCCCGGGGTCGGGGTGTCGCTCGCGATCTATTGCATCGGCGCACGGGTGGGACGGATGCCGCGGGTCGAGGCTCGCGGCATCCGCCCCCTCGGGGGAGATCAGACGGTACGTCGCCGCAGAGTGAGCAGCGCTCCCGCCGCCATTAGGGCGACGGCCGCCAGCGGCAGCCAGGTCAGGGGGATGCCGCCGGTCTGAGCCAGCATGCTCGCCCCGTCGGTGTCGCTCGCGGCGGTCACGGGAGCCGTCGGAGCGGCGCCGGCGCCGGGGATCTGATCGTCTGTGCCGGTTCCGGGGGTGTCACCGGGGACGCTACCGGGGTCCGTCGGATCCGTGCCGGGAGCCGTGGGTTCCGTCCCGGGGTTCACCGGGTCCGTGGGGTCGGTCCCCGGGTCGACCGGGTCCGTCCCCGGGTCAACCGGGTCCGTTCCGGGGTCGACCGGGTCCGTTCCGGGGTCGACCGGGTCCGTTCCGGGGTCGACCGGGTCCGTTCCGGGGTCGACCGGGTCCGTTCCGGGGTCGACCGGGTCGGTACCCGGATCAACCGGATCCGTGCCCGGGTCGACCGGGGTCGTTCCGGGGCCGGTCACCGTGCTGTCGCCGATGATCGAGACCGCTGTGTCACCCACGGTGACCGGGATGCCGATCGGCGCCAGGATCTGCGTCCCACTGCCCACCCCGTTCTCGCCCGAGGTGGTCGGAACGCTGGGGTTCGTGGTGCCCGCACCGGGCGTTCCGACAGACCCGCCGCCGGTCGACGTGCTGTCGCCGATGACCGAGACAGCCGTGTCGTCGACGGTCACGGGGACCGCGATGGGTGCGACGACCTGGGTACCGGAGCCGATGCCGTCCGTGCCGTCGGTCGAGGCCGACGGTGCGGGCGCGGCGGGTGACGCCGGGGCGGTGGCATCCGTGCTCTCGGTCGTGCTGTCGCCGATGACCGAGACAGCCGTGTCGTCGACGGTCACGGGGACCGCGATGGGGGCGACGACCTGCGTACCGGAGCCGATGCCGTCTGTCCCGTCCGTGGACGGTGCCGGAGCGGGCGCGGGTGCGGCGGGTGCGGCCGGGGCGGCGTTATCCGTCGACTCGGTCGTGCTGTCGCCGATGACCGAGATGGCCGTGTCGTCGACCGTCACCGGGGCGGTGACGGGGGCGACGACCTGGGTGCCGGAGGCGGTGCCGTCCGTCCCGTCGGTCGAGGCCGACGGTGCGGGTGCGGCGGGTGCGGCCGGAGCGGCGGCATCCGTGCTCTCGGTTGTGCTGTCGCCGATGACCGAGATAGCCGTGTCGTCGACGGTCACCGGGGCGGTGACGGGGGCGACGACCTGCGTGCCGGAGGCGGTGCCGTTCGATCCGTCGGTCGAGGCTGACGGTGCGGGTGCGGCGGGCGCGGCCGAAGCGGCGGCATCCGTCGACTCGGTCGTGCTGTCGCCGATCACCGAGACCGCCGTGTCCTTCACGGTGACGGGAACGGAGACATCCACGATGGCCTGCGAGCCGGATGCCGTCCCGCTGGATCCGTCGGTGGACCCGGAAGTTCCGCCGGTCGACGCCGCGGGCGACGCGTCGGCATCCTTCGAGCTGGTGGACGAGTCGCCGAGGACCGAGATGGCGGTGTCGCCGACGCTGATGGGAACGTCGACGTTCAGGAGCGCCTGGGTGCCCGAGAGCAGCCCGTCCTCGCCCGAGGTGGTGGATTCTGCGGCCTGCGCGGCCGCCGCACCGAAGAGCGTGATGCCTCCGGCGACGAGCGTACCCAGCAGGGCACGCGACAACATGGTGTTCATTTCGTTTCTCCTCAAGACATGACTGGGGATGGCGCCGAGGCGCCGTCACGCGGGGCGTGCGGATGCGTGCCGCGAAGGGGCGCGGCTCGATCCCCGTCAGTCGGGAGAGACGTCGGTGTCGAAGAAGGGTGCGGGGAGCCCGTGCTCGTCGTTCGGCCGTCCTCGTCGTGCCCAGGCACGGTGCGCGACGGGTAGGCCGAACGGAAGCAGGGCCAGCAGCCCGGCAGCTCCTCCGGATGATGCAGAAGTCAGGGATCCGCTGGACGCCAAGGGTGCGCTGGGCGCGGGCGGGGCGGTATCGGGTGCGAGGGATGCCGGGGCCACTGCGACGGTCGCCGACAGGCCGTCCGCGACAGCCGTCGAGACGGCGTCAGCGAAGGCGGTGCGAGTCCAGGTGGCGGCGTTCACGGACGACGCGGATGCCGTGGGTCCCTGCGCGATGGAAGTCGCATCCGTCGCCGGCTGCCCCGCGGGGGCCGCCGAGGAGGGTTCAGCGGGGGTCGGCGGAAGCCCGACGCCGGGCGGAGTGGCCGTTCCGGCACTCGGCGGGATGATCACAGGGGCCACCGGTTCCGTCACGGGTGCGACCGCGTCGATGACCGGCGGGAGGACGGCGTCCACGATCGGCGTGACGACGGGCTGGGTGGCGTCGACGACCGGCTCGATGACCGGGCCCGTGGCATCCACCACCGGCGCCAGAACGTCTTCGGCGACGGGCGTGACGACGGCCTCGACGACCGGCTCGACGATGGCCGCGACCGGCGGGGCGATGGCATCCGTCACGGGCTCGACGATGGCTTCGGCTACCGGTTTGATGACGGGCGCGACGACCTTCTCGGTCACCGGCTTTACGACCTTCTCCGTCACAGACTTGACGACCTTCTCGGCCACCGGTGTGACGACCTTCTCGGTCACCCGTGTGACGACCTTTTTGACGACCGGCTTCACAACCTTCTCGGTCACGGGCTTGACGACCTTGTCCGCAGCGGGAGTGACGACGGCGTCGGTCACCGGAGCGAGGATCTTGTCGGCGACCGGTTCGACGACGGCGCCGGTCGCCGGCGCCACCGCATCCTCGACGATCTTCGTGACCCCGCCGAGCAGCCCGTCGTCTTCGCGGTCGGCAGCGCGGGCGTGGGGGCCGTCGAACACGGTGAACAGAGCCGCCCACAGCAGAGCGAAGCAGAATCCGATCGCGGCGAGGAGGGTCCAGCGCACGAGCGCATGTCGTTGTTCGGGCACAGGTCACCTCCACGATGGATCTCATCGGACGCGAGCCGTGACGGCCGCGTCTGCGGGGTGCCTGGAGCACAAAAGCTACTCCGATCCTATGAATCTCACAAGAGCCGATCCGGATGTCTTCGTGTGCTCGAAACGTGCCGGGTTTCTCATTTGACAAATCGTCGATTCTGCACATGTGTGGGGATAACCCTGAACCTTCAAGCACCACTTGAGGTGGGATGCTCATCCACAGACTGTGGGAAACAAAACGCCAGTTCAAGCGGGTTTTAGCCGATGCTCCACGCGGAGATTCCACGCGTTGTCCACAGGCTTTGTGCACAGGACCTGCGGCGTTTCACGCACGTTGTCCACACAGTTATCCACAGGCCGGTTTGCGTGTGTCGGAACCCCTCCATAACGTGTGCGAGGGCCTTCCAGCGGGCCCGGAAGAGGGGCTTGGATGTCGATTGCGGATCTGTCCGACGACCGGATCGGCGGAGCCCGAGGCCCTGAGCGGGTCCCTCCTCACGACATGCTCGCCGAGCAGAGCACCCTGGGCGGCATGCTCCTTTCGGGCGATGCGGTCGCCGACGTCATCGAGGCCCTCCGCGGCACCGACTTCTACGTGCCGAAGCACGAGCTGATCTTCGAGGCCGTCCTCTCGCTGTACTCCCACGGTGAACCGACCGACGTCGTCGCCGTCACGGACGAGCTGATCAAGACCGGCGATCTTCAGCGCGCCGGCGGTGCCGATTACCTGCACTCCCTCACGTCGATCGTCCCCACCGCGGCGAACGCGGCGTACTACGCATCGATCGTCCGGGAGCGTGCGCTGCTCCGCCGCCTCGTCGAAGCCGGCACCCGCATCGTCCAGATGGGCTACAACGGGCAGGGCGAGGCGCTCGACCTCGTCAACAACGCGCAGGCCGAGATCTACTCCGTCACCGGTGCGGAGCAGTCCGAGGACTACGTCCCGCTGCAGGTCGCCGTGGACGCCGCCGTCGAGGAGATCGAGGCGGCACGTGGCCGCGATGGTCAGATGACCGGCATCCCGACCGGCTTCGCCGCCCTCGACCAACTCACCAACGGCCTGCACGGCGGGCAGATGGTCGTCGTCGCCGCTCGCCCCGCCATGGGTAAGTCGACGCTCGCGCTCGACTTCGCCCGCGCGGCCGCCATCAAGCACAACCGCCCGACCGTCTTCTTCTCGCTCGAGATGGGGCGCAGCGAGATCGCGATGCGACTCATGAGCGCCGAGGGTGCGGTGCCGCTGCAGAGCATGCGCAAGGGCATGCTCGACAGCCGCGACTGGACGACGATCGCCTCGACCCGTGGGCGCATCAACGACGCGCCGCTGTACATCGACGACAGCCCGAACATGACGCTCGTCGAGATCCGCGCGAAGTGCCGCAAGCTCAAGCAGCGCGTCGGGCTCGAGATGGTCGTCATCGACTACCTCCAGCTCATGACGAGCGGTAAGCGCGTCGAGTCGCGTCAGCAGGAGGTCTCGGAATTCTCCCGTGCGCTGAAGCTGCTGGCGAAGGAGCTGCAGGTCCCCGTCATCGCCCTGTCGCAGCTGAACCGTGGTGCCGAGCAGCGCGCCGACAAGAAGCCCGCCATCAGCGACCTGCGTGAGTCGGGCTCGATCGAGCAGGATGCCGACATCGTCATCCTGCTGCACCGCGAGGCCGCCTACGAGAAGGACAGCCCCCGCGCCGGCGAAGCCGACCTCATCGTCGCCAAGCACCGTAACGGCCCGACCGACACGGTCGTCGTCGCGTTCCAGGGACACTTCTCACGCTTCACCGACATGGCCGTGGGGATGGACTGAGTTGTAAATTCCCGCTGAACATGTCAAATTCCCAATGAACATGTCCAGAGATGACATTTTTGACATGTCTGCCGCGTACGCACATTCAGCGCAGCCCTCCACCGCGGACTTGGATCGAGGATTCGGTTGCGGATTTTCAATGACGCAACGAACGGCAACGCGGTCGTTTCGCGCGGACGGGCGTCGTGCTCGAATCCGCAGCAGGGAGATGACAAGCGCCACCACTGTCGGTGGCCGTGCCTATGGTTTGTGCGGGGGCTTGAGTGGCGCCCGACGCTACGACCGAGGTAAAGGACTGGGGATCAATGAGTGTTCATGAGGCGTTTCGCACGTTCCAAACGAAGGTCAACGCTGACGTAGAGACGGTGCGCGAGGCCCGCCGGCGCCGTGATGTCTTTCGGGCCGCGTTCGGCAATGAAGCAGACGTCGTGGAGGTGGTCCCATCCGGGTCGCTTGCTCGAGGTACCCAGAAGGATCCGATCCACGACGTCGACCTAGTCATCGTGTACGACGGCGCGGCTCACACCGAATGGGGAAAGGCCGGCGAATCCGCCCGAGACGCCCTGGATCACGTCCGAGGCCGAGTCAACACACTACTCGGCGCCACGAATGGCACTCACGACCAGATCGTGCGTCTCGCTCGATGGCGCAACCATGCAGTGAAGTGTTTCCTCGACGATCCGGAAGATCCCGCCGCGTTCACAGTGGACGCCATGCCTGCATTACGGTCCGGGGATCATCTCCTCATTCCCGAAGCGCTCTCTGACACTTGGATCGAATGCGACCCGGAGTCGTTGATCACAGCGGTCGCCGATCGCCACGCGCAGTGGGATAAGTTCGCCGGCACTGTCCGCATCCTGAAGAGGTGGGCGAGCGACCAAGACATCAAGATCAAGTCGCTCGTGATGGAGGTTCTCGCCCTCGAGCATCTGCCGACCGGGCTAAATCAGCGTGCCGCAGTCAGGCAATTCTTCGTAGCCGCTGCGTACGCAATCGACGGTCACGAGGTGGTCACAGACCCAGCCGGGTACTGCGGTCCCATCCAGTCAGACCTCGACTATGTCGAATTCGCAGAGCGGCTCAAGGGGGCGAGGGACCACGCGAACCAAGCCATGCAGGCCTCCGTCAACAACGATACCGACGGTGCCCTCTGGCACTGGGGGCAAGTGTTCGGACCGGATTTTCCGCACGATCCGAACCCGGCCAGCAAGCCTGCTCCTGCGGTCGCACCTGTGCCCCGACAGGTCAAAGACACTCCGCAAGGGTGACCATTCAATCGCAGCCGGTTCCTTGGTACGAGGAAGACTCCCTTAGACAGCAACGAGATCGGGAAGAAGTGCAACGCTTTGCTCCTGACCTGCAAGTCGTCGAACCCTCCGCGGAAGACCCGAACGGCGGATGGTCGGGCCGTCTGCCGCTGTGGCCGTTCGACCGGGCAGCCCCCGAGGAAATCGCATCGATTTTCCCTGCCGGCGGTCTACTGGTCGACATTCGCTACGTCCCCGCCTACCCAATGCTGCCGCCGGAGATCTATCCGATTGAGCCTGAACCTGAGTTGTACGAGCGAAGTCAGGCCACGTGGCACGTGCTGCCAAACGGTGCCCTTTGCCTGTTGCAGAGCGTGGGACAGTGGCAGCCGGAGGCGAGTCTCACCGAGCTTCTCTTGAAGGCAGCCGGATGGCATCTGGAGTACTTCTTGATGAAGCAGAACATCATCACCCGCATGTCTGAACACGGCATCGTGTCGGACAGCAGCCACGACCACGACCTCAGCGCAGGTGCACCTTGAGCGGCGCGGGCTATGTATTTGTGCCGCAAGACGCGCTCGTCAAGATTGCGGCGTCATCGGAAGGCGTTGGTGGGATCGGCCTGAGGCATGTGCCGTCGGAGAATTTCTACGTGGTCCACGTGGTTGAAACAGCTCCGCAGATCAGACAGCAGGTAGTCATCCCAAAGGCTTACACCGCGTTGCGATGGGGAGACGTTGGGTTCGAAGGACGATGGGTGCGGCGAGCCAGCAGCGAACTCAACCTTCTTCACGTCGACTTGCTTCGTCGCCCTGGCGCTGCCGTTCCGTACGCGACGTTCACGGAGCTGATGGGTGTGACCCTAGACCCGGGGGCGCAGGCCCTGCTGGTGCTCACTCACGATCCCGATGTCACCGACGAGCTTCGCGCCGTTGGCGTTGAGGAGTATGCCGGCTGGTCCCTCACGAGAGAAGGTGCCTCACCGTTCCCAATCGCTGTGGAACCCGCGGTCATTGGCATGCAACAGCTTCTTGACCGATGGCCTGTCGAGGACCTTTCGACCCTCACCGTTGCAGTCGTGGGTTGCGGAAGTATTGGCGGCGTCGCGGCCGACGCACTAGCCGGATATGGGGTCGGGTCCCTGTATCTGGTCGATGATGACCGATTCCTATGGCACAACATGATCCGCCACATGCTTGGCCCCGAAAGCGTAGGGCGAAACAAGGCGACCGCCTTAGCGGATAACCTCATAAAACGATGGGGCAACGATCGCATCTATGCCATGCCGCTGGACGTGGTGCGGCAGGCAGACATCTTCCGGGCTCTGATGAGAAACGTCGATCTCGTGGTGTGTACGGCGGACGGTGTCGCACCTCGTCGAGTGGTCAGCCACGCCGCTCGCCGTGCAAACACCCCCGCCATCCTGGCCTGCGTGTTGGACCGCGGTGCCGTCGGCGAGGTTCTTCGGCTGCGTCCGACGCCGCGGTACGGATGTCTGCTTTGTCTGCGCGCTTCTCTGGCGCAGGCTGGTGCGATGGATGCGGAGGCGGATCAGGAACTCGCGTACGGGACGGGCTCGGCGCACCAGCCCATGACCGCCATCCCCTCCGATCTTCGCTTGATCGGTGTGTTGGCAGCAAAGTTCGCGACCGCGACCCTGCTCGAGTCACGGTTCGGTGACGGCGCCCAACAACTGCCCGGGGAACACGCCATCGTGGGGCTGCGACCGGGAGGCGATCTCGCTGCCCCGTTCGATCTTCACCACGCGGGCGACATCAGATGGTCATTGATCCCACCGCCGCGCGAAGATTGCCCGACGTGCGCCCCATAGATCAACGTCTCAGAGAGCCGGCTGTAATTGTGCACCGATCAGCATTGGAGCTGATCATGAGGGAGTCGGTTGCGTCATTGGACGGCACCGAAACGGGGGGACTGGTTCTGGGTTCGACGGAATTCGAACGGATCGAGATCCGCCATGCCGGCGGACCGGGGCCGCGCGCACGACGAACTGCCTCAACGTTCGATAGGGATCTGAACCACGCGCAGCTGATCGCCGCTGACGCGTGGGAGAGAGACCGCAGCCAGTGGATCGGTGAGTGGCATACCCACCCGCACGGACCTCTCGCGCCCAGTGGTAGAGACATAACCTCCTACCAGGCCCATCTCCGTGACCCTGACCTCGGTTTTCAGCAGTTCGTCTGCCTCATAGTCGGTGCCCCTCGAGATGGCACCACGCCCCTGACTGCCTGGATCGTGCGACCTAGCTCGATCCAGCCCGCGACGCTCGTACTTGACGAGGAGGAGTGACGACATGCCGGACCCAGTCATCAACCCCCATGATCCCGTGTTCGTTTCGTATCGGCATTCGGATGGAATCGTGCTGGCAGCTGAACTCACCTGGCTGCTCCGCGCCGCCGGCATTCCTGTTTGGAGGGACGTCGACGACCTCCCACCCGGCGACACCGACGCTCGGCTGCAACAGGCGATCGACGAGGGAATCTCCGGAGCGATCATCATCATCACCCCTCAGATCGCGGACAGTCGGGTGGTACGAGAAATTGAGGCACCCCGACTACTGAACCTGCACCGGGCAGCCCCGGCATTCGCGTTGGGGATCGTCAACGCCGTGCACGCTGATTCCGGTGCCGTGGACTACGACGCCCCCGATCGCGTTCTCGGGATGGAACCCCCCGAGCTCAGGAGTGTGGATCAGAAGAGCGCGACTCGAGATGGTCTGGTTGCGATGGCTCGGCAAATGCTCTGGCACCGAATCGCGGCGATACGACCGCTCGTTTCCGCGAGCGGGGGAGAACTGCGGATGTCGTTACAAACTAGGAACACTCCGCAGGTGTACGACCGCACCGACGCTGACCTCGACATCCGCATCCGCCCCTCGACGCACGAGAAGCTCCCCAGCGCGGCCGGACTCCAGGATCTCGCGCAGACTGCCAGATTCCTGCCCGATGCGATTACACGGGCCGGCGCAACTGCTGTCCGCATTGAAGGTGGCGCGCACCTGTCAGTCGCGTTGGCGATCGGCGCTGCGATCCCTTCCACAAGGGTTGGTCCCATGACCGTTGTCGACGGTCGGGGCGTCAGCTGGGCAAGCACAACCGAACCGCAGCTGTTCGACAGAGCTCGCCTTCGAATCGTCCGCCAGTCCAGTGCTTCCGTCACGCCACCCCATGACCGGCGGCCCGAAGTGGCCGCGTACGTCGATCTTCAGTCACCGCGGAGCGACGCCGCGTTTGATCAATTCCTCGCTACCCATACGGGGACGCTGGTGGCATGGCAGCACATCACATCTTCCGCTGACGGACTGCTTGAACCCTCGGACGGGGGCAATATCGCGGCGGAGGCCGCTGCTCGCCTGCGAGAGCTCTCGATGTCGAATGCAAACGCACTCGTGCATCTGATTGTCCGCGGTCCTTTCGGTACCGCAGTGCTGATGGCGCGACTCACGAACACACTCCGGATCATCGCGTACGAGTGGGACGAGTCCGATTCGGTGGAGGGCGACTTCCTCGGACCGCGCTACGAGGCGGTTGCAACTCTGCGCGCGTCCGCTCCCACCGGAGCAATCGAACACGTGCACATCACGCAGAGCTGATGTCGCACGACCGCGGTCATGGAGAGTTCTTGGCCGCCCTCCAGGAAGGGGACCTCAGCTATGGCTGAGTCATTCGATCTCTCCCGCGCATACACGCTCAAGCAGGAGCACATGCTCGCCGGCCTCGGATTGACACCGGCGTTCACTGATCATCCGGGCACCAAGGGTGACGCTACCGAGTCGAGATGGATCGAGGTCCTTCGGGAGTTCTTGCCGAACCGGTACGGAGTCGGACCGATATTTGCGATTGATTCGAACGGCGGTCAGAGCGACCAGATCGACATCGCCGTATTCGACCAGCAGTACTCACCACTCTTTTTCGAGCAGAACGGCATCAGCTTTGTACCCGCAGAGAGCGTGTACGCGGTCTGTGAGGTGAAACCCAACATGAACAAACCTCACCTCGACTATGCCCGTGACAAGATCGCCAGTGTCCGGAAGTTGAACCGAACGTCGGCCGCAATACGTCACGCAGGCGGCACGTACGAACCGCAGGATCCCTCCGGAAAGCCAATTCTCGGCGTGTTCCTCAGCACGGAAATCGACTGGTCAGACATACGAGGCAGCGCGGCCGTTGCGGCGATTACAGATCTAGATCCCACCGCGATAGATATGGGCATCGCAGTCAGAGGCGGTGCGTTCGATCGAACAGGAGGTCTAGCGTTCGCTCCCGCGGGGCAAGAACTGATCTGGTTCGCAACCAGGCTGTTCCGTGCCCTGTCGAAGCTGGGGACCGCGCTTGCGATCGACCTGGACTCCTATTGTGCACCGCTGGAAGGCCATGAACCAACAGTTGCGCACGGAGATGATGGGGCCTGTGACCCAAGAACTCCGTGACGGTGCGGCGGACATCTTGGGGCCCTCACGTCAGGCAGTTTGAAGGTCCAACTCCCACTGCAGAGAACCTGATCGTCGATCCATCCCATGACGAGCGAGCCGTGTGACACCCCAGAGCGTCTTCCTCCCAGCACACCACCCGAGCGGGCTCCTTCCTCGCCTGCATCACGACGTACTCGTCCATGCCGTTCTCCGTCTCTGCTCGAATCGCCACACTATTGAATATCGGCCGCGCGCCGGCACAAGCCACGGATTGCTGTCGTCGAGCTCATCGGCGACAGCCGCCGGCGGAGACGTCCGTTAGAGCGTGGGAGACCCGAACCAACGGGGCGGAGCAGTGGCGGCCCATCGCTTGAGCGAGTCGTCCGGGAACCCGGAGTAGCCCAGGACCATCTGCGCCGACTTGTAGGCGGTGAGGCACCCCAGCCTTACTTGGAAGTTGACGACTCTCGGAATCGCCGGGTAGGTCGTCGACGTGACGCCGTCGACGTCGGTCAGCGAGGACTGGAACGCGAGCGAGATCACCGAAGGGTGGGAGTTGTCGGAGAAGATGTCGTACAGCGCCGCCCCGTCGCTCAGGTGCTCGAGGAAGAGGCTCACCGACCGCCCGAGAGGCAGCATCGTCTGATCGCCGATCCTCCACTCATCGATCTTCTCGGGCTTGTCCAGCGGCAGGTGGACGTCGTCGAACAGCAGCCGAATCCGATCGAGTAGCTCGTCGCGCTTCTCTTTGAACTGCTTTGCTCGGGCCTTGTTCCACTTGCCGGCTGTGAACCGCTGTCGTTGGATCGCGGCCAAGTGCTCGAGCATCCCACGTGCAACCCTCAGCCGGCCGACATCCACTCCCGGGAACGGCTCGAGCAGCCACGCGACCCGGCCGGCGTATTCGATCTCAGAACGGACGAGCGGCCACAGCCCGAGAGGGATCATCGGCTCAGCGCGCAGCAGCGTGACGACCGACTGCAGCTGCAGCACGATCGCGTCGACCATCTGACCTGCCATCTGTCCGTGCGCGTACTCGAGGTTGTGCGGCAGGTGCTCCGGGAACGCCGCGCGGATGGAGTCGGTGGCGAGATCTGAAGCTGAGTCCTCCGCTGCGCCCTGTCGAGAGCGCACCGAATCTTCGTGCCACGCGGCGATGAGGGCTTCGCAGACGTCCGCGAGATCCGCCGGGCTCAGATCGCCCTCGTCGCTGGCTGTGGCCCGGTCGAATGTGGTCATGGGCCTCATTGTCTCCGACTCAGGAATTCTCCACATCATGCTTAGCGAGGGAGAAGAAGCAGTCACTGGCGGCTGAGACGCCGTGGGGGACATTCCTCACCGGAATTGGGGCGGTGATCCTGGGACACTTATGCCGCGAGATCAGCTTGATCTGGGCATCTGTCGGCGGAATTTACACGGAGATTCCGGCTTGATTTGACTGATTCCCGGCGACGGTGCCGGACATGTATGGATTCCGCACATCGACGAGGACGACGTGAGAGTCGTGTTGTGAGCGGACGCGGTTGATCTTGGCTTTGCGGGCTGCCCCTCGATCGAGTCAGGAGTTCTGGGCTGCCTCGGAGGCACGCCGGAGGAATTCATCGCGAAATGGGAATGCGCCGCCGGCCGACGCGCTTATAGTTGACCAAACACAACTTGTTCTGCCGGCCACTGCTGGCCCCCCGTCGCGCATGACCCGTCGCGCGGCATCCCTATCGGCCTTCACCCCTTCGAGGAACCGTGACCACTGCTGCCGTGTCGAGCCCGACCACCCGAAGCACCCCGGTGATGACCCACCGCCAGATCCTGTTCGTCATCTTCGGGCTCATGGCGGGTATGTTCCTGTCTGCGCTCGACCAGACCGTCGTCGGCACCGCGATCCGCACGATCGGCGACGACCTCAACGGCCTCAGCCAGCAGGCATGGGTGACGACCGCGTACCTGATCGTGTCGACGATCTCGACGCCCATCTACGGCAAGCTCTCCGACATCTTCGGACGCCGGCCCCTCTTCATCATCGCGATCGCGATCTTCATCGTCGGCTCGGTCGCCGCGAGCTTCTCGACCTCGATGATCGAGCTTTCCGCCTTCCGCGCGATCCAGGGTCTCGGCGCCGGTGGTCTCATGTCGATGCCGCTGGCGATCATGGGCGACATCCTCGCCCCCCGCGAGCGCGCCAAGTACCAGGGCTACTTCCTGGCCGTCTTCGGTATCTCGTCGGTGATCGGCCCGCTCGTCGGCGGCCTGTTCGCCGGCTCGGGTGAGATCCTCTTCATCGCCGGCTGGCGCTGGGTCTTCCTGATCAACGTGCCGATCGGCCTCGTCGCACTGGCGGTCGTCCTGCGGTTCCTGCACATCCCGCGGCACCCGCACGGGGCGGTGCGCATCGACTGGTTCGGTGCGGCCGCGGTCATCATCGCGCTCGTTCCGCTGCTGCTCATCGCGGAGCAGGGCCGCGAATGGGGCTGGACCTCGCCCATCGCCATCGCCTGCTACGTCGTCGGTGTGATCGGCATCGTCGCCTTCATCCTGATCGAGCGCGGCATGAAGGATGACGCGCTCATCCCGCTGAAGCTCTTCCGGTCGTCGACGTTCTCGATGGCGACGATCATCGGCGTCTTCGTCGGCTTCGCGATGTTCGGCGCGATGCTCACGCTGCCGCTCTACCTGCAGCTCGTGCTCGGCTCGACGCCCACCGAGAGCGGCATCCAGCTGCTGCCGATGATCCTGGGACTCATGATCTCGTCGATCGTCAGCGGTCAGATCATCGCCCGCACGGGCCACTACCGGATCTTCCCGACCATCGGCACCGCCTTCATGGTGCTGGGCTTCCTCACGCTGACGTTCGTGCGGTACGACTCCTCGTACTGGCACCTCGCCGGCGCGATGCTCCTCATCGGTCTCGGCCTCGGCCAGCTCATGCAGACCCTCACGATCGCCTCGCAGAACTCCGTCGGTCCGCGGGACATCGGCGTCGCCACCTCGGGGTCGACCTTCTTCCGTCAAATCGGTGGCACGCTCGGCACGGCCGTGCTGCTGTCGCTGCTGTTCACGCTCGTGCCACTGAACCTGCAGACCAACTTCAAGGATCAGCAGTCGCTCTCCGACGCCCTCGACGCCGCCCTCGACCCGACGGTCGCGAGCGCGCCGGCCAATGCCGGCATCATGTCGAAGGTCTATGACCCCTTCGTGGGCCAGCTCTCGGACGGCGCCCTCGACGGGGCGCAGAAGGGCGTCGACGAGGCGAAGGCTGCGGCTGCCGAAGCGGTCGCCCAGCAGGTCGCATCCGGGGCGATCCCCGCCGCCGCTCAGCAGCAGGCCACCGCCCAAGCCGAACAGCAGGCCATCGCGCAGGCGGGGGCGAAGATCACCGAGCAGCTGCCCGTCGCGAAGGTGGCGGCCGACGGCACAGTGACCCTTGACTTCACGGATGCCGCCGCCCGCCGCGCCTTCGTCGACCAGGCGGTCCCGCAGATCATCGACGGGATGTCGAACTCGTCGGGCTCCTCCTTCGACGACAGCACGATGGACGACACCTCGTTCCTCAACGGTGCCGACCCGCGCCTGACGAAGCCGCTCCTGGTGTCGTTCAACCAGTCGACGGTGAGCGTGTACTGGGTGGCCATGGGCGTCGCCCTGATCGCCTTCATCCTGACGCTGTTCTTCCGCACTCCGCCGCTGCGTCAGAAGTCGGCGCTGCAGGAGTCGGCCGACGCCGAGCGCCAGCCCGAGCCGATCGCGCTCGGCTGACGCCGGCGGGATGCCGGGGGTCCACTCGAGTTCCTAGAGTGGGGGGATGAGCTCGCGAGGCGACCGCACCCCGTCGCCGGCCGTGCAGATCGTGATCGTGGTCCTCGCGGTGGGCGTCGGCGTTCTGGTCGGGATTGGCGCGTGGATCGGCGGCATCCTTCTCGCCGAGAACCTCGGGGTGCAGATCTCGCCGGAGCAGGTCTTCGCGTGGATCATGGCCGCTGTCGTCGGCGTCGTCCTCTGGCCCCTCTCGCTCCGCGCTGCACGGCGAGGGTTCTCGAAGGCGACCGGCGCGGGTTCGGTGATTGCGGCGGCGGCGCGGGGCGAGCGAGCCCTCCGTGCGCTCGTCGTCATGGTGGGTGCCGTCGCGCTCGTGGCCCTCTGTGGACCGCGCGAGACGGCGAGCACGCTCGCCGCCGCGTGGGAGGCCCTCGCGATCGGTCGGCGCGAGAGCGGTCTCGTCATCCAGCTCCTCAGCCTCATCCTGGTGGCCATCCTCGCGACGCCGGTCGTCGTCTACACGCACCGCGCGGCGAAGAAGCTGCCTGCGGGTGACCCGCGCCGCCTCGTACTGCAGGAGCGCGAAGCGTGGACCCTGGCCGCTGCCACCGCGTGGACGACCTCGCTCATGCTCGGCCTCATCCTCGCCATCGCCATCCTGCTCTGGCTCTGACACGCAGACCCCCGAAGGAGACATCATGCGCAACCTCGTCTACTACGTCGCCGTGAGCATCGACGGCTGCATCGCCGACGAGAACGGCGGGTACGACGCCTTCCTCATCGAGGGCGACCACAACTCCGTCATCTTCGGCGAGTACGCCGACGCCCTGCCCGGGCACGTGCAGCGGGCGGTCGGCATCCACCCCACGAACACGACGTTCGACACCGTGATCATGGGCTGGAACACCCTGATTCCCGCATTGGATGCCGGGATCACGAGCCCGTATCCGCACCTCCGGCAGGTGGTCGCCAGCCGTCGGGAGCGCGAGGTCGATCCGTCGGTCACCCTGACGAACGATCCAGTGGCGACCGTCCGGTCCCTCAAGCAGGAGGACGGCGCCGACATCTGGCTCTGCGGTGGGGGAGAGCTCGCCGGAGCCCTGCTGCCCGAAATCGACCGCCTCGTGCTGAAGCGCCACCCGGTGGCTCTGGGCTCCGGCATCCGCTTGTTCGGTGAGGCCGCCCCCGCGGAGTACCCCTTCACGCGGACGCGCGTGCGCGAGTTCGCCTCGGGTGTCGCGATCGAGGAGTACGCGCGCCGCGCGGGCTGACGAGGTTCAGGCGGGATGCCGCCGGAGCAGCTTCTCGGCCACCATCATCGCTCCGCCGAGCACGGCCGGAATGCCGCCGCCCGGGTGCACCGAGGCGCCGACCCGCCACAACCACGGCCGCCGGAGGTCGTGGTGCGCAGGCTGGTGGAAGGGACCGCTCATCCACAGCGGGTGCGCGGCGCCGTACAGGGCGCCGTGGCGCTCGCCGAAGGTACCGAAGTAGGCGGGGTCGAGGACCGCGGCATCCGTCATCGAATCGGTGAGCAGCTCGTCCAGGCCCATCGTGCGGGAGATCCGTTCGACCTCGCGCCGCACGAACGGGTGCTCGAGGCTGTACCCCGACCCGTCGGCCGGCGCGGTCAGCAGCACGGCGAGCGTGCTCCGATCGTTCGGGTAGACCTGACCGGCGCGGTAGAGGTTGACGAACGCCATCGTGTCGGCGGGCTCATCGCCCGCGGCGAGGCTGCGGTGCAGCGCGTCGGGCTTCGTGGGGAGGATGACGCTGTGCGCGGCGATCCGCTCGGGCAGGGGCTCGCGGAGCGCGCCGTAGATCGCGACCGCCGAGCACGACAGGGCACCCAGGGTGCGCCGCCGCCCGCCGAGCAGGTCATTCACCCGGTCCGCGTCGAGCGCGCTCACGACGATGTCGGCCGCGAACGAGCCGCCCGCCGTCGTCACCCGTCCACGCTCGATGCGCGTCACGGTCTCGCCGGTGCGGATGTCGACGCCCGCGGCATCCGCCATACGCTCCAGCGCGAGCGGGATCTCGTACACGCCGCCGCGGGGAACCCACACACCGGACGCCGCCATGACGGCCGGCATGCTCGCGTAGAGCGCGGGCGTGCGCTCGGGCGGGACGCCGGCGTTGAGCGTGTGGATGGCGATGATCTCGCGGAGGCCGTCGGGCATCCACGTGAGGCTGTCGAGGTACGCGCGGGTGCTCAGCCGCGGTCCGTAGACCGCGAGCAGCCGGCGCAGCGCCGGGAGCGACCGTCGGTCGAGCGGATCGGCGACGAGGAGCGCGGTCACGTCGTCGGCGAGGGGCGCGTGCTCGTCGCTGAACCGCTTCCACGCCGGGTACCAGGGGTGCTCCGGCGGCACGGGGAGGGTGACCTCCTCGCCGTCGTAGTAATAGCGGCCGACCTCGGGGAGCCGCTCCAGCTCGATCGCGCGGGGGTCGGTGCCGAGGCGTGCGCACAGCTCGTGCCACACGCCCGGGAAGGTCACGAGCGAGGGGCCGGAGTCGATGCGCTCGCCGTCGACCTCGAGCCGGCGGCTCTTGCCACCGACCGTCGCAGCCCGCTCGAGCAGGGTCACGTCGTGTCCGGCCTGGGCGAGCAGAGCGGATGCCGCCAGGCCCCCGAGACCTGCCCCGATGACGACGATGCGGCTCATCCGTACACCTCGAAGAACATCTTCGTCAGCTGCAGCCCGCTCGCGACCGAGCCGGCGACGTAGGGGAAGGCGATCGACACCGGGTACAGGCGACGCCCGGTCGCGGGGGTGGGGCGCAGCAGCATCCACACGACGAGGACGCCCGCGATCGCGAGGTTGAGAGCGGCGACCGGGATGCTGACGAGGGCGAACAGGACGGTGGACGCCAGCCACCAGCATCCGCTCCACACCGCCGTGCCGCGAGGCCCGAGAAGCACGGCAGTCGTCCGGATGCCGGCCTCGCGATCCTCGTCGATGTCCTGCACCGCGTCGTAGGCGTGCTTCGCGACGCTCCACGCGAGGAGGCCGATGACGGCTGGCCAGAGCGGCGGCTCGCCGAGCGCGACCGGGACGATCAGCAGGGGCAGGCCGTAGGCGGCGTTGCTGAGGGAATCGAGGAACGGCCGCTGCTTGAACCGCAGCGGGGGCGCCGAGTAGAAGACGAAGACCAGCGTGTAGAGGAGGATCAGCCCGACGGCCGCCGGCGGATAGGCGATGAGGAACCAGACGAGGAACGGCACGTTCGTGATCGCCACCGCCCAGACAATCAGCCGCACCTCGCGCGGCTCGATCCGAGCGCCCTCGATCGAGCCCTTCCGCGGGTTCAGCGCGTCGGTCTCCTGGTCGAAGATGTCGTTCACGCCGTAGATCAGCAGGTTGAACGGCAGGGTCAACCAGAGGAGGAGCGGGATCGCCGCGGCATCCAGCAACTGCCCCGTGAGCCACATGCCGAGCACACCGGTGCCGATCGTGTTGATCCAGAGGACCGGGCGCGAGATGTGGACCAGACGGCCGAGCGTCGACCACGCCGAGGCGCGGCGCGTCGGAGCGGGCTGATGGTCGATGGCGGGACTCCTCGGGTGGCGACGGCGCGGACGACCGTGTCCCGCGATTGTATGCGGCGTGGGTGCCGCACCGGCGGCTCTTGCGCCGGGGTTGCTCGCCTGTCGCGACGTGCGAAGGCGCGCGGCGTGTTGTGACAGGGGAGCGGGGGTCAGGCTGCGGGGGCTCCCGTGCCCGTGAGCCAGGGCTGCAGGATGTCGCGAGCCGTCGTCCAGCTCTGACGTCCATAGCGCTCGTTGTCCACGTGGCGCAGTTCGCCCTCGCCGCTGAACATGCTCACGAAGTACTGCATCCCCTGCCAGGCGGGGAACGTCTCGTCGGGGTCGCGCGAGAGGCGTCGTCCCACCGCGGCCATCGCCGAGAGCGTCCTCGTCGTGCCCGCCCACTGCAGTTTGAAGGTCTCGCCACTGAGCTCGGAGGCGAGCTCCGCCACCTGGCGGGCGGTGATCCGGTCGCCGGCGACCTCGACGACGCGAGGGGCGTCGGCATCGAGGGCGACCAGGGCGACGGTCCGGGCGGTGTCGTCCTTCGTGGTGACGTCGAGCACCTGGTCGGCCGACGACCAGAACAGCACGCGTTTGCGATCGCGGAGGATCATCGGTGCCTGACCGGCGAGCAGTTCGGTGAACATGCCGTTCAGCACCGACGTCGCCTGGATCGGCGCCGCGTCGAGGTCCGCCGCGAACTCGCGGCGCAGCTCGAGGTTGCGGTTGGTCCCCGGGGTGAGGCGCCGGTAGTCGGCGGAGTAGTCCGACGGGAGGAAGCGGGGCACCCCGGCCGCGACCGCTGCGGCGAGGAGTGCGCGCTGCGCGTCGACGATGACCGGCCGGATGCCGCTGAGCGCCGAGACGACGACGTCGACACCGGATGCCGCGGCCACGAGCGCGTCGTGGTCCGCGTAGTCGGCGGTCACGACCTCGACCCGCGGGTCGTCGCCGAATCGGTCGGCGGCGGTTGAGGTTCCGGGGCGGGTCAGCACCCGGAGCTGGACGTCGTGGGACAGGAGCTCGCGGGAGATGCGGCTGCCGATGTCGCCGGTTGCGCCGGCGACGAGAACGGTGGTGGTCACGAGGGGGTCCTGTCTGTGGGGGTTGAGGTTCCGCGGCGCGAGCGCTCGGGCGCGGCGACGGGGTGTTCGAAGTCCGGGTCGGTGCGCGCCGCGTCGGCGGCGACGGCGACACGGGCGAGGAGGGTCCGGAGCGTCGCGCGCTCATCGGGGTCGAGCGTGCCGAGCAGGCGGTCCTCCGCCTGGCGGAGCTGTGCACGCGCGGTGTCGAGGGTGGCGCGGCCCGCGTCGGTCGGATGGACGTGGCGCACGCGTCGATCGGTCGGCGCCGGCCTGCGCGAGACGAGGCCCTCCGCTTCGAGCGCGTCGAGCAGGTACGTCATCTGCGTCTTGTCGATCCCGAGGCGCTGGGCCAGCTGCAGCTGCGACGAGGGTTCCTCGGTCGTGATCGCGACCAGCACCTGATACCCGCGCGGACCCTGCGGCATCGCGCTCACCGCTTCGGTCCCCAGGCGCGTGAACGTCTGGAAGGTGAGGGGCAGGGCCCAGCCCAGCTCGGTCTCGATGCCGCCGGCATCCCAGTCGATCTCGGATGATTCTGTGTCGATCACGTCGCAACCGTACATGTGCAAGATCGTCTTCTGCAAATACGATCTTGCGATCGACTGAATCAGAGGCGACGGGAGATGATGTCGAAGACGTGCCAGTGCTTCGGCCCCCGACCCGACGGGCCGTCCCTCTCGCGTTCGCTGAGTTCGACGATCTGCCATTGCGCAAGAAGGACCGCAACCTCGCTCGCCGAGTGTGTGAGCACGTCGTCGCGCGCAGCCCAATCGTCGCGATGTCCGAAGAGCTGACCCGCGAAGACGCCACCCGGGCAAAGCGCCGCAGTGATCAGCGTCCAGATGTGGGCGAATTCGGTCGCGCGAGCGAACGGCAACGAATAGCTTGCGAGGATGAGATCGGCATCCGGCAACTCGTCGAGATGCTCGAACGACGCATCCCGCGCATCGAGACGCGGTGATGCGTCCGCACGTGCCGCGATGCGCTCCCGCAGTCCGGGTGTCGCGTCGACGGACACGACCTTCCAGCCCCGATCAAGGAGGAATCGCGAGTCGACGCCGTCCCCGGCACCGAGGTCGATCGCCGTCCCCACGCGGGTCACGTGTTCGAGAGCCGCGATGAGGTGCGGTCGTGGCGCCCGGCCCGCCGCCGCGGAGTAGTACTGCTGCCAGTCGCTCGCCTCCGCCATCAGGCCATTCTCGCGCGGTGCGCGGCTCTCGGGCGCAGCATCCGCTCGCCTGTCACGAAGTGCGCGGGCGCGCGGCGTGTTGTGACAGGAGAAGCGGGCGCGACCGCGCGGCACCCCCTCGTCTGTCGCGAAGTGCGCGGGCGGGCGGCGTGTTGTGACAGGGGAACGGGATGCCCCCGGGGGCGCCCCTAGGCGACGTCGAGCGCGATCCGGGCGCGGCGCGCGACGTCGAGGATGCGTCCGACGTTCTCGACCGCGACGCCCGGTTCGTCCGCCCCGAGGTGCTCGAGGGTCGCGAGCTGCGAGGCCAGGAGCGCCGGCGGCATGAAATGCTGACGCGACCGCATCCGACGGTCCAGCTCCTCGGGCGAGACGACCAACTCGACGAAGCGCACGTCGGGAGCAGCGGCGCGGATCCGGTCGCGATAGCGCCGCGCGAGGGCGGAGCATGCGACGACGAGGCCCGGCGCCTTGGCGAGGGTCTGTCCGACGATGTCGAGCCAGGGCGCGCGATCATCGTCGTCGAGCGGGTGACCCGCTTCCATCTTCTCGACGTTGGCAGCGGGGTGCAGATCGTCCGCATCGACGAAGTCCACGCCGAGGTCGACAGCGAGGGCCGCGCCGACGGCGGTCTTGCCCGATCCGCTCGGACCCATGACGACGACGCGCGGTGCAGTGCTCACGATTCCACCTTCGCAGAGTTCATAGCGACGACGACCTTGCTGCTCTCGGCGGAGCGCCGTGCGGTCTCGAACGCGTCGACGGCCGCGTCGGGGCGGAACTCGTGGGTGATGACGGCCTCGATCTCGGGGCGACGCCGCAGGACCTCGATCGCCTCGTCGATCTCGTCGAGGAAGCGGAAGGCACCGGTGAGCGTCGCCTCCTTGGAGATGAGCGGGGCGATGTTCACGCCGACCGGCTGGTTCGGCAGCATCCCGATCTGCACGATGGTGCCTCGACGGCGCACGGCGGCGATCGCGGACGACACCGCGGGTGCGGCACCGGAGCACTCGAGGACGACGTCGTACGTGTCGGACGGGATCTCATCCTGGCCGACGCGCCAGACGCCGTCGGCCCCGAGCGCCCGTGCGCGCTCCAGCGGCTCGGGCAGCAGGTCGGTGATCTCGACGCTCGCCGCTCCCGCCTCCTGCGCGGCGACGACGGCGAGGAGCCCGATCGGACCGGCGCCGCACACGAGCACGCGCGCACCGGCGAGGGAGCCGGCGCGGCCGGCGCCGTGCAGGGCGACGGCGAGCGGCTCGGCCAGGACGGCGCGGCGCACGGGCAGGTCGGCGGGCAGGGTCCGGATCATGCCGGCATCCACCACCAGGTAGTCGCTCATCGCGCCCTGCGTGTGCGGGGTCGTCGCGGCGCTGCCGAGGTAGCTGCCGCCGGGACGCAGGTGCGGCTCGACGGGAGTCGACCCCTCGGGGCCGAAGCGGGCGGGATGCACCGTCACCGGCGTGCCGGGTGCGAAGCGACCGTCGGGGTCGAGGTCGATCCAGCCCGACAGCTCGTGCCCGGGAACGAGAGGCTCCGTCACCACGAACGCGCCGTTCGCGCCCTCGGAGTAGTAGTGCAGGTCGGACCCGCAGATGCCCACGTATCCCACGCGCACGCGGACCTGCCCCGCGTCGGGCTCGGGGACGGGACGATCCGCCACCGTGAGGTCGAGCTTGCCGCCGATGACGACTGCGTCCATGTGTGTCTCTCCTCGGATCAGACGACCGCGGTCATGCCGCCGTCGACGAACAGGTTCTGGCCGTTCACGAAGTCGCTCGCCGCCGAGGCGAGGAACACGAGCGGTCCGCGCAGCTCCGCGACGTCGCCCCAGCGGCCGGCCGGGGTGCGCTGGGCGACCCAGCTGGAGAAGTCGGCGTCGGCGACGAGCGCCGCGTTCATCTCGGTGGCGAAGTACCCCGGCGAGAGCGTGTTGACCTGGATGCCGTGGCGCGCCAGGTCAGCGGCCATCCCGCGACTGAGCTGGGCGATACCGCCTTTGCTCGCGGCGTACGGCGCGATGGTCTGACGGCCGAGCAGCGACTGGACCGAGGCGATGTTGATGATCTTGCCCGAGCCGCGCGCGATCATGCCGGGGGCCACGAAGCGCGACACGTAGAACGCGCTCGACAGGTTGCTCGAGATGACGGCATCCCAGTCCGCGACGGGGAACTCCGCGAAGGGCGCCCGCCGCTGGATGCCGGCGTTGTTGACGAGGATGTCGGGAGTCCCGACCCGCTCGACGAGCTCACCGATCGCCGTCTCGACAGCCGCGGCATCCGTCACGTCGAACAGGGTCGTCTCGGGACGGATGCCGGTGCGCTCGGCGATCGCGTCGGCGCTGCGGCCGACCGCCTCGGCGTCGCGGCCGTGCACGATGACCCGGGCGCCCGCCTCGGCGAGACCGACGGCCAGGCTCTGGCCGAGCCCCCGCGACGATCCCGTCACGAGGGCCAGGCGGCCGGTGAGGTCGAAGACGTCAGACAAGGGACACCGCGCCGAAGATGCCGAGCACGATGAGGAAGCCGACGACCGATTCGATGGCCTGCTGCACGGTCCACGTCTTGAGCGTCGTCTTGACGTCCATGCCCATGAGGCGACCGACGAGCCAGAAGCCGGAGTCGTTGACGTGACCGGCGAAGACCGAGCCGGCGGCGGTGGCGAGCACGATGCAGGCGACCTGCAGCGGGTTGAAGCCGCCGGAGACCACGGCCGGGGCGACGAGGCCCGCGGCGGTCACGAGGGCGACCGTGGCCGAACCCTGCGCCACGCGGAGGAGGACGGCGATGATGTAGGCGGCGAAGATGACCGGCACACCGATCGAGGCGAGCGAGTCCGAGAGCGCGTCGCCGATGCCCGAGGCGCGAAGGACGCCGCCGAACATGCCACCGGCGCCGGTGATGAGGACGACCGAGCAGATCGGCCCCAGCGAGGACTCGACGATCTTGTCCAGAGCGCTGCCGCCGACACCGCGGCGGGTGCCGAGGACGAACAGGGCGACGAGCACCGCGATGAGCAGGGCGACCTGGCTCGTTCCGATGAGGCCGAGCGCCTGCACCCAGACGGCGGTGCCGTCGACGGCTCCGGACGAGACGAGCGCGGCGGAACCGGTGTTGAGGAGGATCAGGACCAGCGGGATGGCGATGACGCCGATGACGGTGCCGGCCGTCGGCGGGTTCGTGGGCTCGACGTCCTCGCCGAACAGGCGCGGGATGGCGAGCGGGATGCGGCGGTCGATGAAGCGCGCCCAGAGGTAACCACTGAGGTACCAGGTGGGGATCGCGACGACGAGGCCGATGAGCAGGACGAGGCCGAGGTTGGCGCCGTAGGTCTCGCTGGCCGTGATGGGGCCGGGGTGCGGCGGCACGAAGACGTGCATGACCGAGAAGGCGGCGGCGGCCGAGATGCCGTAGAGCAGCATGTGCTTGCCGCCGATGCGCCGGGCCACCGCGAAGATGATCGGCAGCATGACGACGAGGCCGGCGTCGAAGAACATCGGGAAGCCCATGAGGAGCGACGCGACGCTGAGGGCGATCGCGGCTCGCTTCTCGCCGAAGACCGAGACCATCTTCTCGGCGAGCACGCGGGCGCCACCCGAGCTCTCGATGAGGGCGCCGAGCATCGCTCCGAAACCGACGAGGAGCGCGACCGTGCCCACCGTGGAACTGAAGCTGTCGATCAGCACCTTGCCGATGCTGCCGATGGGGATGCCGGTGGCCAGCGCCGTGAGCAGCGAGACCAGCACCAGCACGATGAACGCGTGCAGGCGCGCCTTGATGATGAGCAGGAGGATCAGGGCGACCGCTCCGGCCGCGATCAGGAGGAGCGGTAGCGCTCCGAGTGTTTGCGTCCACTCATCCATGGGTGTGTTCTCCAGTGAATCGTCCCGGTGCCGGGGCCATTCCCGGCAGCGAGCCCACGGTGCCACATAAGTAGTACCTTTCGCAAGCGAATGATCGTACTTTTCGCGGTAGCGTGAGCATCGCTACGAAGGACACCGATGCCCACGCCTGCCACCACCGCATCCCACGCCCACATCGTCGAGACCCTCGGCCGGAGGATCGTCGGCGGTGAGCTGCCGCCCGGAACCGGGCTGACCCTCGCCGGTCTCGAAGAGTCGTTCACCGCGTCGCGGACGGTCGTGCGCGAAGCGGTCCGGGTCCTGGAAGCGCACGGGCTGCTCACCTCCCGTCGCCGCGTCGGACTCGTCGTCCGCCCGCAGGCGGAGTGGGACATCCTCAATGCGGACATCATCGAGTGGTCGCTCGACAGCCCGCGTCGGCGCGACGTGCTGATCGAGCTGACCGACCTGCGCGTCGCCGTCGAACCCGTCGCCGCCCGGCTGGCCGCGGAACGGGCGGGGGATGCCGAGCGCGACGAGCTCGTGCGGTGGGCGACGCTGCTCAGCGACCTCGGAAATCAGGGACTCGGTGACTCGGACGAGTATCTCGATGCCGACATCGCCTACCATCGGCTCCTCCTCAAGGCCTCTGGCAACGCCCTGTTCGAGAAGCTCGGTGACCCCATCGCCGAGATCCTGCGCGGCCGATCGGTGCGAGGTCTGACGCCCGGGATGCCGCGCGTCGGCACCCTCGAGGCCCACCTCGCGACGGCCCAGGCGATCCGCGACGGCCGCGGTGCCGACGCGGAGGCGTCGGCCCGAGAGCACCTGACCCTCGTCTCCGTCGAGGTCGAGGAAGTCTGACTCAGGGCGCTTGACGCGTATACCCTAGGGGGGTACCGTATTCAGCATGAACGGATACGACGCGAACAAGGACGATCTGCAGAAGCGGCTGCGCCGCGTCGAAGGCCAGGTCCGCGGCATCGCGCGCATGGTCGACGAGGACAAGTACTGCATCGACATCCTCACGCAGGTGTCCGCCGCGACGAAGGCACTCGAGACCGTCGCGCTCTCGCTGCTGTCCGACCACCTCAGCCACTGCGTCGCCGAGGCGAGTGCCGAAGGCGGCCAGGTCGCCGCCGACAAGATCCGCGAGGCGAACGACGCGATCGCGCGTCTCGTCCGCTCCTGAAACCCGGAGGAAGAACACCATGACCGACCGCATCCAGCTCGGACTCACCGACGTCTCCGCGTCCGCCGCAGCCCCGGCATCCGCTGTCAACGAAGAACTCCTCGTCACCGGGATGACCTGCGCGCACTGCGTCGCGAGCGTTCGTGAAGAGCTCTCCGAGATCGACGGTGTCGAGGCTGTGTCCGTCGACCTCGTCGCCGGCGGCACCTCGCACGTCACCGTGCACAGCGCGACCCCCCTCGACGACGACGCCCTGACCGCCGCCATCGAGGAGGCCGGATACACCCGGGTGTCGGCGTGAGCACCACCGACGTCGAGCTCGAAATCTCGGGGATGACCTGTGCCTCGTGCGCCACCCGCATCGAGCGGAAACTCAACAAGCTCCCCGGCGTCGAGGCATCCGTCAACTACGCCACCGAGAAGGCGCGGGTCCGTGCCGAGGGTGTCGAGACAGCGCAGCTCATCGCGGCCGTCGAGGCCGCGGGCTACGCCGCGACCGTACCCACGCCCGAGCCGGAAGCGGCCGAGCCCGAGGACGAGACGAAGCCCCTCCGACAGCGGCTGCTGATCAGCGCCGCCCTGTCGCTCCCCGTTGCGCTGATGTCGATGATCCCGCCGCTGCAGTTCGAGAACTGGCAGTGGCTCGCGCTGACCCTCGCCGCTCCCGTCGCGGTCTGGGGCGCGTGGCCGTTCCACCGGGCCGCCGCGGTCAATCTGCGCCACGGCGCGGCGACGATGGACACCCTCATCAGCCTCGGTGTGATCGCGTCGTTCGGCTGGTCGCTCTACGCGCTCTTCCTCGGCGGCGCCGGCATGCCCGGCATGACGATGACCTTCACGCTGGTCGGTGCGCCGCAAGCGGGCGGGCACGAGATCTACCTCGAGGTCGCCGCGCTCGTGACAGTCTTCATCCTGGCGGGCCGCTACATCGAGGCCCGAGCGAAGCGGGCGTCGTCCGAGGCGCTCCGCGCGCTCCTCGAACTCGGGGCGACGGATGCCGCGAAACTGCAGAACGGTGTCGAGACGCGCGTGCCGGTCTCGCAGCTCGTCGTCGGCGACACGGTCGTCGTCCGCCCCGGTGAGAAGATCCCGTCGGACGGACTCGTCACCGCAGGGCTCAGCAGCATCGACGCGAGCATGCTCACGGGTGAGTCGATGCCCGTCGAGGTCGCCGAAGGATCCCGCGTCGTCGGCGCGACGATCAACGTCGGCGGGCGCCTCGAAGTGCGGATCACCCGCGTCGGCGCCGACACCGAACTCGCCCGGATGCGGCGGCTCATGGAGGAGGCGCAGACCGGCAAGGCCCAGGTGCAGCGCCTCGCCGACCGGGTCTCGGCGGTCTTCGTGCCCGTCGTGATCGGGCTCGCGCTCGCCGCGCTCGTCGGCTGGACGATCGCCGGTGCGCCGTGGGAGCTCGCCTTCACCGCCGCCGTCGCGACGCTCATCATCGCGTGCCCGTGCGCGCTCGGACTCGCGACCCCGACCGCCCTGCTGGTAGGAACCGGACGTGGGTCGCAGCTCGGCATCCTGATCCGCGGACCGCAGGTGCTCGAGCAGACCCGCACCGTCGACACGATCGTGCTCGACAAGACCGGCACCGTCACGACGGGGCGGATGAGTGTCACCGATGTGCTGCCTGCGGGGGTGGCGCGCGAGGAGCTTCTTGCGGTGGCGGCATCCGTCGAGGCGGGGTCGGAGCACCCGGTCGCTCGCGCCATCGTCGCGGCGTCGACACCGGGGATTGCCGAGTCGTTCCAGTCGCACGCCGGATTCGGTGTGCAGGGCGTCGTCGACGGCGCGGCCGTCGTCGCCGGCCGGCCGTCGTGGCTGGCCGAGCAGTGGGCCGTCGCCGTGCCCGCGGATCTGCCCGAGGGGACGGTCGTCGCGGTCGCGCGCGACGGCGCATACCTCGGTGCGATCGTCGTCGCCGATACGGTGAAGGACTCGAGCGCCGCGGCGATCGCCCGGTTCCGCGAGCTGGGGCTCGAGCCGATCCTGTTGACCGGCGACACGGCCTCATCGGCAGCGCGGGTAGCCGGCGACGTCGGGATCTCCCGCGTCGAAGCCGGCGTGACTCCGGCGGGCAAGCTCGACGCGATCCGTCGCCTGCAGGGTGAGGGCCGGGTCGTCGCGATGGTGGGTGACGGCGTCAACGACGCCGCGGCGCTCGCCGCTGCCGACCTCGGCATCGCGATGGGCGGCGGAACGGATGCGGCGATCGCGGCATCCGACATCACCGTCGTCTCGGGCGACCTGATCGTCGTCGCCGATGCGGTGCGCCTCGCGCGACGGACCCTGGGTGTCATCAAGGGCAACCTGTTCTGGGCGTTCGCGTACAACGTCGCCGCGATCCCGCTCGCGATGGCCGCGTTGCTGAACCCGCTCGTTGCCGCGGCCGCCATGGCGCTGTCGTCCGTGTTCGTCGTGACGAATAGCCTGCGGCTGCGCGGGTTCCAGGGGGTCGGGCGGGGCTGAGCGTGTGCTCGGCGCGCGGGCGTCGCGCCCGTTCGCGGATGCAATAGTTCGAGCGCGACACGCCGGGCCGCGGCATCCCTCACCGGGGTGTCGCCCCGGATCTCTTGCATTCGTTGACAGGGTGGCGCGCGGGAAGCGTCGAGGGAAATGTTCACCGATGCAATGGATGCCGAGCGACACGCCGCACTCCGGCATCCATCACCCGCGTGTCGCTTCGGATCTCTTGCATCGGCGGACGCCGAAGCGCGTGGAGGTGCAAGCGATGATGGAGCCGATGCTCGCGAACAGCCACGTCCTCCTCACCCCGATCACTCCTGACATCGCCCGCCGGATCATCGATCGCACCGAGCAACCGGGTGACGACTGGCATCCCGACTACCCGTTCGTCGACGAACTCGACCCGTTGGCCGCGCTGGCGGCCTCGGAACTGTCGGAGACTCCGTTCACGATGTACGCGATCCGACGCCCTGATGACCGCGCCGCCGTCGGCGGATTCGGGTTCTTCGGGCCGCCCGATGCGAGCGGCGCGGTCGAATTCGGCTACGGCCTGATACCCGCGGCACGAGGGTATGGGCTCGCATCGGCCGCGGTCATGCTCGCCCTGCATCACGCCGGGCAGTGGGGTGCGCTCCGCGCGAAGGCCGACACCGAACGCACGAACGCGGCATCCCGCCGGGTGCTCGAGAAAGCAGGGCTTCACGAGGTCGGCCGACGTGGGGACCTCGTGTTCTTCGAACGCGCCCTCGGCACCGTGACACGATCGGACCATGACTGACGCCGTGTACGCCGAGCTCGATCGACTGCTGGCCGCACGCGATCGCGACGACATGGCGCCGACACTGGCGGCTCTGAAAGTCATTTACGACGAGCATCCGACGGACGCGCGGGTGCTCTACGAGTACGCCGGCGCGCACGACACGGCCGGTCAGGAAGAGGCGGCTGCCGAGCTCTACGAACAGGCTCTCGCCGCTGGCCTCGAGGGAGATGTCCGACGCCGTTGCCTCCTGCAGTACGGCAGCACGCTGCGCAACCTCGGTCGTTTCGACGAGTCCCTCGCACTTTTCGCCGGAGCGCGGACGGAGTTCCCGGATGCCGCATCCCTTGCCGTCTTCGAGGCGATCACGCTGCACGCGGCGGGGCACGTGCACGCCGCGCTCGGATCGCTCCTCGATGTGATCGCCAGCTACGTCGACTCTCCCGAGCTCGAGCGCTACAAGCCGGCGATCCGCGGCAACGCCGCCTATCTGCGCGACGTGGACTCGGGAGAATCCGCCGGCTAGACCCCGGCCTCGCCGTGGCGCGCGTTCCGCAGCGGCGAGAACACGATCACCAACGCAGCGACGGCGAAGACCGCGGCCGCGACGCCGAGGCTGGCCGCGTACCCGAGCCAGGTGGCGAGCACCCCGGCGCCGAGGGCACCGAAGAAGAAGACGATGCGGTTCGTCGTGCGGATCGTCGCGTTCATGCGGCCCTGGATCGCATCGGGCGCGATCGCCTGACGATACGAGATGTCGTTCGCATCCTCGACGCCCATCGCCAGGCCGAAGAGGAACTGCGCGATCGACACGATCACGAGGAGCACCGTCATGGTCGTCGCGCTGCTGAGAGGGACGACCGCCAGGAGCAGCCACGGCACGACCGTCAGGCTGCGGCCGACGAGGATCGCCCGCCCGGCTCCGATCCGCTCGCCGACGGCGGGCGCGATGATCGCGCCGAGGAAGCCGCCGACCCCGCCGACGGCCACCGCGATGCCGTAGGCCCAGGCCGGCATCCCCAGTTCTCGGAGCGCGAAGACGGCGAACACGGTCGCCACGATGCTGTTGCCGAGGAACCAGACGTGCACCGACAGCGCCAGCGGGCGAAGCGTTTTGTGCCGGTACGTGAAGCGCATGCCTTCGACGATGTCGTGACCGATGTGACGACCCGCCCTGCGGGGAGCGGGCGCGGACTCGGTGACCCGGATGCGGGACTGGAGAACGGCCGACACCGCATGGATGACGGCCTCGAACACGAAGATGAGAGGCGCGCCGACGAGGGTGAGGAGTGCGCCCCCGGCAGCAGGGCCCGCCGTCCCCGCGACGGTCTCGCTCTGGCCGAGTCTCGCGTTCGCCGACACGAGGGACGACCGGGGGACGATCTGCGGCACGAACGGCTGCTCCGCCGACTGGGCGAACAGGGTCAGGACTCCGAGCGTGAGCATGATCGCCGCGAGCGACCAGAAGTCGAGGTGGCCGAGCAGCAGCAGGACCGGGATCAGCGCGAAGACGACCGCGCGGCCAATGCTCGTCAGCACCAGCGTGCGCTGCCGGTTCCAACGATCCATCAGCGCTCCGATGATGAACCCGAGAAAGAGGTACGGCGCGACGCCCAGCGCGTT
This sequence comes from Microbacterium sp. 77mftsu3.1, assembly GCF_900100525.1. NCBI lineage: Bacteria > Bacillati > Actinomycetota > Actinomycetes > Micrococcales > Microbacteriaceae > Microbacterium > Microbacterium sp. 77mftsu3.1. Next base: position 234,424 of record NZ_FNCR01000002.1, read on the forward strand.
CAGGATGCCGATCTGCGCCGGCGTCGCCGCGACCACCGTGACGATGAGCACTTGGAACGCGACGCTCGCGATGGCCGACCCGAACCCGCGGATGGTCGTCGCCGTCCAGAAGAGCCGGAATGCCGGGATGCGCAGGACCTCGGTTCGGCCTTCGCCGGACGATCCCGGCGGGCCCGCGTTGCGCATGGTGCGACCCTATCCGCGCGGGTGGGCGGGTGATGCGCGGTCAGCGGAAGTAAGCATCCGGGAGCAGTTCGCCGACCGGCCGCATCACGGGACCGTCGGCAGTGGGGATGGCGACCAGGATGTCCGGGTGCTGGTCGAGCAGGACCTGACGGCACCGGCCGCATGGTGGGATCAGGCCGCGCCCACCGTCGCCGGCCGCAGCGATGGCGAGGAGTCGCGGTGCCCCAGCGGTCGCCGCGACGCCGAGAGCGACCAACTCTGCGCAGGGCCCGCCGGTGAAGTGGAAGACGTTCACGGCCTCGTGGACGCGACCGTCGATGTCGATCACGGCGGCGGCGACGGTGTGGTTCGCGTTCTCCCCCAGCGTGCGGGCACGGGCCTCAGCCGCGGCGATGACCTGTTGGTCAGGTTCAGAGGGTCGCATGGAGGGCAACTGTAGTGTGCGCTGGGTCTTGTCATCGCTGGTGCGCAGGTTCGGACGACGCACACCTTGTCGACTTAGGCGGCGGCGTCCGCTCAATGCACGGCGCTGGCGGGTCGGAGGGTCGCGCCCATCTGCACGCGCCGCCCGTAGCGGTCGAGTCCGAGGCGTGCCTCGACCTCGACGAGGGAGCGGTGGAACGCGGTCGAGGGCTCCTCCTCGGCGAAGCCCACCGTCGCGTAGAACGGTGCGTTCCACGGCACGTCCGCAAACGTCCGGAGCGTGATCCGCGAATGCCCGCGTTCACCGGCGTGACGCTTCGCGGCCTCCGTCAGGGCCCGGCCCAGGCCCCGCTGCGCGAACGCCGGACTGACGGACAGCTGCTCCAAGTGGCACGCGTCGTCGATCTCCAGAACGTGCACGAAGCCCACGACGTCCTCGTCGATCTCCGCGACGAGAACGAACCCCAGGTCCGTGATGCGCTCCGCACCCGGGGGCGCCGGCGACCATGCATCGGGTTCGAGCCGGTCGATCAGGAGACGGTCCGCGTCGTTCTCGGTCCGTTCGATCGAGGTCGCGTCCGCCGTGGTTGCGAACCTGATGCGTGGCGGCACCTGACCAACGTACAAGTAGGCGGCATCCGGGGTCATGGTCGGAAGCCCGCGAAGCCAGCCTGTCGAGGTGATCTTCCGGCCCCGCCGGTGATGGATGCCGGGGCGCGGCGTGTCGCGCGGCATCCATTGCATCGGCCTACAGCCTCCACGCTCAGCACGCCGGCCAGGAGCCCGCGTTCGACACGGATAGAGTCCCGGAGTGTCCACAAACCCGTTCGGCGAAGTTCCTGTCCTGCCGGTGGCGATTCCGCTCGGCGTCGCACTGTTCGTCCTGCTGATCGCCGTGCTGGCGCGGCGGAAGAAGCTCACATGGGCTCGCGCCGTGACAGCTCTCGTCGTCGCGGTCTACGCCGCCGGGATCTTCGCCAACACGATCTTCCCGATCTACCTGACCCCGGTTGACAGCGGTGAGCCGTGGACCCCGAAGCTCGCGCTGGTGCCCTTCTACGACTACGAGGTCGACGACGCGCTCATGAACATCGCGGTCTTCGCACCGCTGGGAGTTCTGATTCCGCTCCTCGTGCGCCGCGCGTCCTGGGCGAAAGTTGTGCTCATCGCCGTCTCGATCAGCCTGGGGATCGAGTTCCTGCAGCTCGCGGCGCAAGCCTTCTTCGCCGGCGGTCACATCGCTGACGTCAACGACCTGATGTGGAACACCGTCGGAGGTGTCGTCGGGTACGGGGTCTACCTGGTCGCTCTGCGGATCCCCGGATTGTCCGCGCTCGTTCGCCTGTTCCGGTGGCACGAAAGTCCGGCTTCGGATTCAGCGTTGGGCGCACCCGGTGTCGGCGGACCCACGCCCTCGAGATCACCTGCGAAAACGGACGCCTCTTAGTCACCGCGGCTGCGAAAACGTGAAGGCCCCACCGGCTGACCGGCGGGGCCTTCACACATTCAGTCCACCTGGCTTACTTGAACGCGTCCTTGACGTTCTCGCCGGCCTTCTTGAGGTTCGCTTCGCGCTGGTCGGCTTCGCCCTCGCGGCGAAGGTCCTCGTCATTGCGGTGCTCGCCCAGGGCTTCCTTCGCCTTGCCGGCGATGTCCTGCGCAGCGTTCTTGATCTTGTCGTCGAGACCCATGGCACACTCCTCAGTTCGTGGGAACCCCAGGATCCGACTCGCGACGATTCCACTCAACCGCTTGATTTCGGCGCCGATTGGTGAGAGTCACAACTCGCGCCGCCGACTCGCCGTCGCCTCGTAGGCGTGCAGCCACACGAGGTCGAACTCCTCGCGGGTGATCCGGCCTCGCACGAGGTCCTGCTCCGCGTGGTCGAGCTCGTCGGCCTGCTGTTGGATGCGGTGGGCCACATCCAACGCCGACGGCGAGAACATCGCCTGCTTCGCGGTGGATGCGCGACCGATGAGGCGGCAGTGCTCCCACTGGATGGGGAGGTCGTGGGTGGTGCAGTCGACGAGCGCCAGACGGCGCGCGTCCTGCGAGTCGACGCGCAGAGTCACGCGGAAGACGAGGACCGTGACGTCCATGCCGATGCCGCGACGGCGGGCATCCTGCGTGTGCGGGTGCGCGCGGTCGCCGGTCATCACGCACGGCGTCCCTTCGAGCTCGGCCAGGCGCGTCAGCGACACACCCGCCACGGTCACATCGCGCACCTCCGCGACGGTGTGCTCGGGCCATGCCCGCCGTTCGATCGGATCGGGGATGCTGCGTCGCAGCGAGGGGAGGACCGTGGTCAACGTCATGAGCACAGTCCTAAGCGCTCGCCGAGGCCCGCGGAACAGGTCCGAACGGAACCCATACGGCCGGCCCGTGCGTCGCATCGGGCACCTAGGGTGAGGGGATGTTCACCGTCACCGAGTCCGTCACCATCGACCGCCCGGTGACCGAGGTGTTCGACTTCTTCACCGAGGGCCGCGCCCGCTGGGACGAGTCCGTCATCTCCGAGGAGCTCACCTCATCGCCGCCCGTCGGCGTCGGGTCGACTCTCCACACGCGGATGCGGGCGGTCGGCCGCGAGGTCGACTTCGACTGGCGCGTCACGGCCTACGACCCCGGTGCGCGGATGGCGGTGACCAGCACGAGCGGGATCATGGCCACGTCCTCCGACCTGCAGTTCGCCGACGCGAACGGCGCGACCGTCGTCGCCGTGCGCATCGACGCCGAGCCGACCGGGATCATGCGCCTCGCGGAGCCGATGATCGCCGACTCGATCCGCTCGACGCTGTCGACGTCGCTCACGCGCGCGAAGCGGATGCTCGAAAGCTCCTGACCCGGCGTCATCCTCTCGGCTGACACGGATGCCTCTCCAGGCCGACGCCCCGCGCGCGACGACTGCGTAGACAGGAAGCATGAAGCGCACACTCGCCGCCCTGTCCCTCGTCCTCGCCGCCGCCGGGCTCACGACCGCCTGCGCGCCGGGGAGTAGTGACGTCGAAGACCACGTCGTGACGGCAGTCAGCGGAGGCCCGTCCGTCCCGGTCGCAGACCTCGTCGACGACGCGGACGCGAAGCGGTTCACGATCGTGTGCCCGTACGAGCTGCCCGCGGATGTCGCGACCCGCCTCGGCGTCTCGGCGAAGGACCTCCCCGATCTGTCGAAACGCGACGACGCGCAGGCGCTCGTCGCCGTGACGGCGAACGGCGTCGATGCGGCCGAGTTCCGACGCGGACGCGTCGACCTCTGCTCCTCGGAGGGGCCGTGGCCGGTGTACGAGAAAACGGACACGGCCACCGTCGCCGTCACGCGGAACGAGGACGACGTCTACATCGTCACCCGAGCGAGCTGACGGCCTGTCACTTCACGAGCGGGCGCACCGTCGTGAAGCCGCCGTCGACCGGGATCACCTGACCGGTGATGCGACCGGCATCCGTCGACAGCAGCCAGTCCATGACGGCCGCGACATCGTCGGCGGTCTGCACACCACCGAGCGGGTACTGCTTCTCGGCGCCCTCGCGCTGCATCGGCACGCTCAGCATGCCGGCGGTCATCGGGGTGTCGGTCATGCCCGGGGCGACCGCGTTGACACGGATGCCGCGCGCGGCATACGTGGCGGCGGCGCTGCGCACGAGCGCCTCGACGCCTCCCTTTGCGGCGGCGATCGCCTCGTGGTTGGCGACGCCGATGCGGGCGACGACCGAACTCGCGAACACAGCGGCACCCGGCTGCTTACCCGTCGCCTCGAGCCAGGCCTGCAGGATCCAGATGCTGCTCTCGAGGTTCACGCGCAGGATGTCGCGCGCGGCGTCGGCCTTCGTCCGATGCAGCGGGGTGATGAGCGTGCTGCCGACCGCGTGCGCGAGCCATGCCGGTGCGTCACCCAACTCGGACCGGCAGCCCTCGAGCGCCGCGGCGGCACCCTCGGGCGTCGTCACGTCGGCTTCGATGTGCGCGTCCGCATCGACGGAGGCGAGGGATGCGGCATCCCGCCCCACCGCGGCGACGCGCAGACCGCGCGCCCGCAGCCGTGCGACGAGGGCGCTTCCGACACCGCCACGGGCGCCGGTCACGAGGGCGATGTCGGTCGAGGTCATGATGCTCTCCTTGCTCAGGTGTGCGGAACCGCGATGTCGCCGCGCCGGATCGCGTCGGCGCGCTCACGGATGCTGGCGATCTCGTCGTCGAGGCGCGACACGTTCTTCACCTGCAGTGACATGCGGTGATTGGCGGCGAGGGGCTCCTCGTGCCGGATGAGGTAGTCCCAGTAAAGGGTGGTGAAGGGGCACGCGTCGTCGCCTACCCGCTTGGCAGGGTCGAACGGGCACGTCTTGCAGTAGGGGCTCATGCGGTCGATGTACTTGCCGGTAGCGGCATACGGTTTGCTGCCCATCAACCCGCCGTCGGCGTATTGGCTCATCCCGAGCGTGTTCGGAAGTTCCGCCCACTCGACCGCGTCGACGTAGACCGCGAGGTACCAGGCGTGGACCTCCTTCGGATCGACGCCGAGCAGCATCGCGTACAGCCCGGTGACCATGAGCCGCTGGATGTGGTGCGCGTACCCGTTCTCGAGCGTCGTGCCGATCGCGTCCTGCAGGCACGCCATCGCCGTGTCGCCGGTCCAGTAGAAGTCGGGGAGCGGTTCGAACGCTTCGAACGCGTTCCGCTCGAGATACCCGGGCATCTGCGTCCAGTAGATGCCGCGGACGTACTCGCGCCACCCGAGGATCTGTCGGATGAAGCCCTCGACGGCAGGCAACGGCGCCTTCTTGTCGCGGTAGGCCGCCTCCGCCGCGGCGACGACCTCGCGCGGGTTCAGCATCTTCAGGTTCAACGACGACGACAGGTGCGCGTGCCAGAGCCACGGCTCGCCCGGCCACATCGCATCCTGCGTCTCGCCGAACCCGGGCAGGCGTTCCTCGATGAACACGTCGAGCGCCTCGAGCGCCTGCGCACGGGTGACCGGCCACGCGAACGAGTCGAGCGAGCCGGGGTGGTCGGTGAACCTCTTGTCGACGAGGGCGATGACCTCGCGGGTGGTCTCGTCGGGGTCGAACCGAGCGCGCGGGGGAACCAGCCCCGGTCCCTGCTTCGGGAACGCCTTGCGGTTGTCGGCGTCGTAGTTCCACGCACCGCCGACAGGCTGGCCACGGGTCGTCATCAGCACGTCGTGCTTCTTGCGCATCTCGCGGTAGAAGTACTCCATCCGCAGCGAAGTGCGGCCCTCGGCGTGCGCGGCGAACTCGGCGACGGTGCTGAAGAAGTGGCGGTCCTCACGGATGTCCAACGGGATTCCGCTGTGCTCGGCCACTTCGCGCAGCGCTTCGCGCACCCGCCACTCGCCGGGCTCCGTCACGACGAGCCCCTCGGGCTTCAGCTTGGTCACGTCGGCCGCGAGCTGGTCGGCCAGCGAGTGCTTCGTCGACCGACCGTCGAGCTTCGCGTAGTGCAGGGGACGCTCGGCATCCGTCAGCTCTGCGGCGAAGTGCCGCATCGACGCGAGGAAGACGGCGGTGCGCTGCTTCGTGCTCCAGACGTGCTCGGATTCGCCGGCGACCTCAGCCATCCAGACGGCATCCTGATCGGGGTCGAAGTCGTCGAACGCGCTCGAGTCGTGATCGAGCTGATCGCCCAGCACGATGACGAGGTGTCGCAGCATGGCGCCAGCGTAGGAAGAGGGTCGGACGGTTCCCAGCGCTTGTGTGCGCGACGGGGCTGCGCTAGCGGAGGGGTGTTCTGCCAGGGACTCCCTCGTCCGGGTCGCGGGGCTTAGCGTCGAGGGCAGGAGGTTGACACATGCACACCAGGACACTTGGACAGGACCTGCAGGTCTCGGCGATCGGGCTCGGAGCGATGGGGATGTCGCAGAGCTACGGACCCAACCCCGGCGACCGCAGCGAGATGATCGCGGTACTCCGTTCGGCGCTCGACGCGGGCGTCACATTCTTCGACACGGCCGAGGTCTACGGCCCGTACGTCAACGAGGAGCTCGTCGGCGAGGCCCTCGAACCGGTGCGCGACCAGGTCGTCATCGCGACGAAATTCGGGTGGGACATCCAGAACGGCCAGTCGGTCGGACTCGACAGCCGTCCGGAGCAGATCCGTCGCGTCGCCGACGCCTCGTTGCGCAGGCTCCGAACCGACACGCTCGACCTCTTCTACCAGCACCGGGTCGACCCGGACGTGCCCATCGCCGACGTCGCGGGGACGGTCGGCGAGCTCGTCGCCGAGGGGAAGGTGCGTCACTTCGGGCTGTCCGAGGCTTCCGCCGCGACGATCCGCGCCGCGCACGCCGTGTTCCCGGTGACCGCTGTCCAGAGCGAATACTCGTTGTGGACCCGCGACCCTGAGGTCGAGGTTCTGCCGACCCTGGCCGAACTCGGGATCGGCTTCGTGCCGTTCAGCCCGCTGGGCAAGGGATTCCTCACGGGAACGGTCAGCACCGACACCGCGTTCGACGACGGTGACATCCGGCGCCGGGTGCCGCGTTTCGAGGCGGAGAACCTGGCCGCGAACCAGGCGCTGGTCGATCACGTGAAGGTCCTCGCCGAGGCGAAGGATGCCGCGCCCGGCCAGATCGCGCTGGCGTGGTTGCTCGCGCAGCATCCGTCGATCGTCCCCATCCCCGGCACGCGGCGCACGTCGCGCATCCGCGAGAACGCCGCCGCGACCGAGGTGGCGCTGTCGGCGGATGAGCTCGCCGACCTCGACGGCCTCGCGCAGCGGGTCGGCGTCGCCGGCGACCGCTACAACGCGACCCTCATGGAGTACGTGAACCGCTGAGCGACGGCGGCCTGCGGCGCGCGGTACCGACGCGGGCTGGCATCCTGGGTGCATGCCCGCGACCGAGGATGCCCCCGACGTCGACGTCGAGCACGTCGGACGCGGCACCCACCGCACGCGGGTGACGCGCGTCGAGACCACGGCCGGCGACGGCGGACGGCCGTTCGTCCTCGTGGCCGGTGTCGGCGTCGCGGCGACGTACTTCGAGTTCCTCGCGCCCTCGCTCGCCGAGCACGGCGACGTCTTCGCGCTCGACCTGCCCGGCTTCGCAGGGATGCCGCGGCCCGGCGACCAGCCCACGGCCGAGTTCTTCGCAGACCGGGTCGAAGAGGTCTTCGACCACTACGGCCTCGATGATCCTGTCGTCATCGGTCATTCGATGGGCACGCAGGTCGTCACCGAGGTGCTGATCCGGCGGCCGCAGGTGCGTCACGCCGTCCTGGTGAGCCCCGTCGTCAACGACCAGGAGTCGTCACTCCCGATCGTCGCGCTCCGCTTCGCCCAGTCCGCGACGCGCGAGACGTTCCACCTCGCGATGACGGCGCTGTCGGCCTACGTCCTCTGCGGGTTCGTCTACTTCATGCAGGTGCTGCCGCACATGCTCCGATACCGGTTGGTCGAGCGGATGCCGCGGGTCGAGGCATCCGTCCTGTTCATCCGCGGCGAGTACGACGCGACGTCACCGCGCCGGTTCCACTCGCGGCTGGTCGCGGCCGCGCAGAACGCGCGCCGCTGGGAGATCCGCGGTGCGGCGCACTCGATCATCAACGCGCACGCCGTCGGGGCGGCCGAGCTCATCGTGACGCACGCGAACGACACGCTGCCGCCGAAGGGACGGATGCCGGCCGAGGAGGCCGCCGTCCCGCCGCCGCCGCACGCGGGCATCGGCGTGGTCTGGAGCGCGATGCGCGAACGCGCCGCCGAATGGTGGTCGGCCGCGCGCCGCGACGAGGCCGGCGTCGAACGCGCGAAGGAACGGCACGCCCGCATCCTCTGGCGCGTGTACTCCCGCGCCCGTCAGGACCCACGCCGCGAGGTGCGCTGAGGCGCGAGGTGCGCTGAGGCGCGAGGGGGACGGATGCCCGAGGGCGACAGCGTGTTCCGGCTGCGGGAGCGGCTGGCCGCGGCATCCGTCGGGCACGTCGTCGTCGCAGGCGAGCTGCGTTCCGGCGCGGCGGCGGGCACAGCGCTCGCCGGAGCGCGGATCATCTCGTACGACACGCACGGCAAGCACCTGCTGACCCGCTTCGACACCGGGCGGACGCTGCACACGCACCTGCGGATGCAGGGCAGCTGGACGGTGACGCGGCCGGGGCGCCGCATCCCTTCCCGAGAGGATCATCGGGTTCGCGTCCGGATGCGGCTCGACGACGGGTCGACGCTGTGGGGCATCGACCTGCCCGTTGTCGAACTCGTCGCGACTGCTGACGAGGGTGCGCTGCTCGGGTACCTCGGTCCCGATCCGCTGCGCGACGACTGGGATGCCGCCGAAGCCGTCCGCCGCCTTTCGGTACGGCCCGAGCGGCCCCTCGTCGCCGCGCTCCTCGACCAGCGCAACATGGCAGGACTCGGCAACCTGTGGGTCAACGAGACCGCGTTCCTGTCGGGGGTTCATCCGTTCGCGCCGATCGCGTCGGCCGACCTCGGGCCGCTCGTCGAGCGGGCAGCCCGGATGCTGCGGATCTCGGCCACCGTGCCGGGCATGTACCAGGTGACGACCGGCTCGACGCGGAAGGGCGAATCGCACTGGGTCGCCGGTCGCGCCGGGCGCCCGTGCCTACGGTGCGGCACCCGGATTCTCGTGCGCGACGAGGTCGCGAACGACCCCGAGCGTCGCCGCACGTGGTGGTGCCCGCGCTGTCAGCCTGATGCGTGACGGTGCGGCATCCGCAACCCCTTCGTCCGCGCCGGTCGGGCGACGTAGCGTCGCGGCATGGCTTCCACCCCTGCACCCAAGACGTGCGCCTCGTGCGGACGCGAGATCCAGTGGCGCAAGAAGTGGGAGAAGAACTGGGACGACGTGAAGTACTGCTCCGACGCGTGCCGGAAGCGCGGCATCCGTCCTGTCGACGAGAAGCTCACGGCGTCGATCCGCGATCTGCTCGATGCGCGCGCGGCGTCGGCGACGATCTGCCCGTCCGAGGCGGCGCGCGCCGTCGGCGGTGAGGACTGGCGCGACCTCATGGAGCCGGCGCGCCGAGCGGCGCGCCGCCTGGTCGCGATCGGCGAGGTCGAGATCACTCAGCGGGGTCAGGTCGTCGATCCGTCGACCGCGAAGGGACCGATCCGCATCCGGAAGGCACGCTGACGTGCAGACCTTCGTCCCGTTCGACGACCTCGCCCGCGGCATGGCGGCGCTCGACACGAAGCGGCTCGGCAAGCAGCGCGTCGAGACGCTGCAGGTGATGCGCGCGCTCACGATTCCGGACTACGGCTGGCGACATCATCCCGCGGTCGCCATGTGGCGCGGCCATCGGGCGGCGCTCATGGTGTACCAGGACCTCACGGTCGACGAGTGGCTCCGCCGCGGGTTCGCCGACACGACCCGCGCCTCGACGCTGGCGACCCTCGACGAGATCCCAGAGGATACCGCCGAGTACCGGTCGGGGACGGTGCGGATGCCGCCGTGGTTCGGCCGCGAGGACGTCCACCGCTCGCACCGCTCGAACCTGCTGCGGAAAGACCTGGAGTACTACTGGGCCCAGGGATTCGACGATCCCGATGACCTGCCGTACGTCTGGCCGAAGGCCGAGGCGGACTGACTCAGGCGGATGCCGCCCACTCCCGCACCTGCGCGAGGAGGTCCGCTTTGCGCCCGGCATCCGCGAACGACGCCTCGATCGAGTTCGCGGCGAGCTGCGCAAGCTCCGCCGTGTCGAAGCCGAGCGAGGCGACGGCGGCGTAGTTGTCGCCGATGTATCCGCCGAAGTACGAGGGATCGTCGGAGTTGATCGTCACGACGACGCCCGCGTCGACGAGCTCGCGCAGGGGGTGGGCGCTGAGCTCGGGCACGGCCCGCAGGCGCACGTTCGAGAGCGGGCAGACCGTCAGCGCGACGCGGTGCTCGGCGAGGTGCGCGAGCAGCTCGGGCTCGTCGATCGAGCGGATGCCGTGGTCCACCCGCTCGACCTCGAGCAGGCGCAGCGCCTCCCAGACGTACGCGGCCGGTGCCTCCTCGCCGGCGTGGGCGACGCGACGCAGTCCCAGCTCGGCGGCCCGGCGGAAGACGCCCTCGAACAGCGACGGCGGGTAGCCGACCTCCGCGGAGTCCAGGCCGATGCCGAGCAGCTCGTGCGCACGTGGCGCGATCTCGTCGAGAAGGGCTTCGGCCGACGCAACCGGGTGGTCGCGGACGATGCAGACGATCAGCCCGCCGGTGATGCCGAACCGCTCCCGCCCGATGTCGAGCCCGGCGCGGAGCCCGTAGATGACGACGTCGACCGGCACGCCGTTGACGGCGTGGACCTGCGGGTCGAAGAACATCTCGACGTGACGGACACCGTCGGCCGCGGCCCGCTCGAGATAGGCGGTCGCGAGGTCGGTGAAGTCCTGCTCGGTTCGCAGCACCGCCATGCACGCGTAGTACAGGTCGAGGAACGACTGCAGATCCTCGAAGTCGTAGCGGCGCCGCAGATCGTCGACGTCCGCGAACGGCAGGGTCACGCCGTTGCGCTCGGCGAGAGCGAACGCGAGTTCCGGCTCGAGCGTGCCCTCGATGTGCAGGTGCAGCTCGGCCTTCGGGAGGGTGCGCAGATCAGGGCTCGTCACGGGGAGCCATCGTACGCACCCGCACCCAGCACCCCCGAACGCCGGATCACCACCCGACATCGAGCATCGAGTGGTGATCCGGCGATGCGCTAGATCAGCGCTTGGCGCCCTTTCGGCCGACGAGCGCGCCGTAGATCAGCAGCACGATGAGCGAGCCGCCGATGGCGAGCAGCCACGTCGACAGCGAGAAGAACTCGTTCAGGTTGACGTTGAAGATCAGCCCGCCGAGCCAACCGCCGAGCAGCGCGCCGACGATGCCGAGCAGCAGCGTGACGAACCACCCGCCGCCCTGCTTGCCCGGCAGGATCAGCTTCGCGATCGCGCCCGCGAGCAGGCCGAGGATGAGGAAACCGAAAAAGCCCATGATGACTCCTTAGTAGTGAATCGGATACCGCTGGAACGGATGCCGTCAGTTCAGTCGCTTGCGCACGTCGTGCGCCACGTCCTTGACGGCGGCCGCAACCTTCTTCGCTTTCCGTTCACGGTCCTTCTTGGCCTTGCGCTCATCGCGCAACCGTACGAGCTGGTGGGGCACCGATTCGGACTTCTTCGCGGTCACCGACCGGCTGCCGATCACGTAGGCCGCGAACGCGATCGCGCCGAGGATCAGGATCTTGTTGCGCATGGTCAGGCGACGCGCGACTCGGTCTGCTCGTCCTCATCATCGGCGATGTGGACGTCGTGGATCTCGACGTTGACCTCGACGACGTCGAGTCCCGTCAGCCGTTCGATGGCGCCGGCGACCGAGTCGCGGACCTCGTCGGCGACGCGTCCGATCGGCGCGGGGTACTCGACGACGACCTTCAGGTCGGCGGCGGCCTGCGTCTCGCCGACCTCGACCTTGACGCCCTGCGTCAGGTCGGTCGCGTTCACGGCCTCGCGGATCGCGCCGAGCGCACGAGCCCCGCCGCCGCCGAGCGCGTAGACGCCGCTGACCTCGCGAGCGGCGATGCCGGCCACCTTGGCCACGACGCCGTCGGCGATCGTGATCCGGCCGGCGACCGTCTGGTCGTCCTGGTGACGGGTGGATGCCGCACGGTCGACGCGCGTGGCGGGGGTGGTCGTCGTCTTCTCAGCCATGGAAGTGTCCCTACTGTGTGCTCTGTGCCGCGCCGTGCCGAAGCGGCCGCGCGGGAGGGCGTCCCAATCCGCCCTCACAGATGAGAGGGCCGGAACGCAAGGAACGTCACAAAAAAGTCGCCGGGGATACCCTCGATGTATGACGACCCTGGCGTGCTGCGGAATCGAGCACACCGTGTCGTCGTTTGTCGGCTGTCCGCCGTCCGCGTCCTGAGGCACCCCTCCCACCACGTCTCAGCGACCCCCCGATCCCCCGCGGAAAGCGATCCGTCATGTCCTCTTCATCCCACACGGCACCGCACGAGATCTGGCGCGGGATCCGCCAGACCGTCCGCACCGACACCTTCGGCGGCATCCTGCTGCTGGCCGCCACGGTCGCGGCCCTCGTCCTCGCCAACTCGCCCCTCGCGGACTGGTACGTGGGCGTCCGCGAGACCTCGTTCGGCCCCGAAGCCCTCCACCTCGACCTCACCGTCGCGCACTGGGCAGCGGACGGCCTGCTCGCGATCTTCTTCTTCGTCGTCGGGCTCGAGCTGAAGGAGGAGATCGTCGCCGGGCGTCTGCGCTCGCCGCGTGTCGCCGCCGTCCCCGTCATCGGCGCGCTCGGCGGCGTCATCGTCCCGGCGCTCATCTTCACCGCCTTCACCGCGGCTGTCCCCGGCGACGCCGTGCGCGGCTGGGCGATCCCCACTGCGACCGACATCGCCTTCGCGATCGCGGTCTTCGCCGTCGTCGCGAAGGGCCTGCCTCCCGCGCTGCGCGTGTTCCTGCTCACCCTCGCCGTCGTCGACGACCTCTTCGCGATCACCATCATCGCCACCGTCTACACCGACGATCTGCAGCCGATCTGGCTCGCGGCCGCAGTCGTCCCGCTGGTGCTGTTCGCCCTGGCGGTGCGGCGCGGCATCCGTCACTGGTGGGTGCTGATGCCGCTCGCGATCGTCACGTGGGGCTTCGTGCACGCATCGGGCGTGCACGCGACCATCGCCGGTGTGATCCTCGCCTTCATGGTCCCCGCGACGGTGACGCCGCGGGCCCGCGTGCAGGTGGGGACGGATGCCGACGGTTCCCCGATCCACGATGCGTTGACGGCGCACTTCGCCGACCGCTTCGGGCCGATCTCGACCCTGGTCGCGCTGCCGATCTTCGCCTTCTTCTCGGCGGGCGTCACGGTCGGCGGTTGGGAGGGGCTGACGGCGGCCTTCGCCGATCCGGTGACCCTCGGCATCCTGGTCGGCCTCGTCCTCGGCAAGCCGATCGGCATCCTGCTCGCGGTGTTCCTGCTGACGCGCATCCCCGCGGTCCGGCGGACGTTCGAGCTGCGGTGGGGTGACATGGTGGGCGTCGGCCTGCTCGCCGGCATCGGGTTCACCGTCGCGCTGCTCGTGGGCGAACTCTCGTACGGGGTCGGATCGCTCGAAGACGAGCACGCGAAGATCGGCATCCTCGCCGGGTCGGTCGTCGCCGCGATCCTCGGCGGAGTCGTGCTCGCCTGGCGGGCCCGACGGGTGCGTCAGACTGGAACCACACCCCCGTCCTGAGGAGCCCCGTGAGCCGCACGCAGCCGACGCCCGCGATGTACCAGCGCAACGCCCTCGCGCCGAGCCTGCTTGCCGCGGCGGTGCTGTTCGTCGCGCCGGCGCTGCTCGAGAGCGACTGGTTCCTCACGGTGCGCTTCGTCGCGACGATCTTCGCGATCATCATCGGGTGGTTCGCGTTCCAGGCGAAGCACTGGTGGTGGGTGCCGGTGATGCTCGCCATCGCGGTGGTCTGGAACCCGATCTTCCCGTTCGAGTTCTCGGGTCCGATCTGGAGCGCCGCTCAGGTCGCTGCCGCGTTCGTCTTCCTCGGCGCCGGGGCGACGATCAAGACACCGCGCGAGGTCTGAGTCAGCGGAGGTCGAGCGTGACACCCGGGTGACCGGCGAACACCTCGAGCACGCGGTCGAAGTACGTCGCCCCCGTACCGGCGAGCAGGTCGTCGAGTTGCCGTTGCAGGTCGTCCGCGCGGAAGGTCCCCGGCTGCGCGAGCTTTCCGCGGAGCCACCGCTCGGTCTCGGCGACACCGAGCGCGTCGCGGCTGTGCGCGGCATCCCGCCAGACGATCCGGACGGCGTCATCCTCCGCCAGCGCCCCGTACCCGCCGTAGAGCAGGTCGTCGAGCGCGTCGAGACTGGCGCCGAGCTGCCAGTCCTCTCCGGTCATGAAGAGGCGGTTCAGTTCGACGTAGAGATCCGGGATGCCGCCGATGCGGCCCCCCTCGATGACGTACTCGGCCACGCGGCTCAGGGGACCTTGTGCCCTGCCGCGGTGATGAGGCTATACCACTCGGGTCGGGTGAGGGGGATGTCCGAACCGGCGGCGGCATCCGCGACGCGCTGGGGATTCGTGGTGCCGAGCACGACCTGCATGTGCGCGGGATGCCGGGTGATCCAGGCGGTCGCGATCGCGGTCGGCGTCACGTCGTACTTCGCGGCCAGGCGGTCCATCATCTCGTTCAGCTCGGGGTACTCGGGCGCGCCGAAGATGACGCCGTCGAAGAAGTTCTTCTGGAACGGCGACCAGGCCTGCAGCGTGATGCCATTGATGCGCGAGTAGTCGACGAGGCCGCCGCCGTCACGGGTGATGGAGTCGTCCTCGCCCGCCATGTTCGACGCGAGGCCCTGCGCGACGATCGTCGAGTGCGTGATCGACAACTGCACCTGGTTGGCGACGATCGGCTGGGTCACCGCCGTCTTGAGCAGGTCGATCTGCCGCGGCGTGTGGTTCGAGACGCCGAAGGCGCGCACCTTGCCCGACGACTCGAGGTGGTCGAACGCGCGCGCGACCTCCTCGGGCTCGACGAGCGCGTCGGGACGGTGGAGGAGCAGCACGTCGAGTCGGTCGGTGCCGAGGGCCTGCAGGGACTCCTCGGCAGACGTCACGATGTGCTCGTACGAGTGGTCGAAGTGCCAGTCGTCGGCGACGATGCCGGTCTTGGTCTGCAGCGTGATCTCGTCGCGCTCCGCCGGGCTGAGGCCGAGCGCCTCGGCGAAGCGGCGCTCGCAGCCGTGGCGGCTGCTGCCGTACAGGTCGGCGTGGTCGAAGAAGTCGACGCCGGCGGCGCGGCACGCGTCGTAGAGCGCGCGGATGGCCTCGTCGGACATCTCCTCGATGCGCATCATCCCGGCGACGACGTTGGGGACCTGGCGATCGGTGGGACCGAAGGGAACGCGGCGCATCATGCTCCGTTTCTGCGCCCGGCGGGCGCGGTCGAGGGGTCGGTGTGGCCGGCGGCGGCGTGCGCGTCGAGCAGGGTGCGCGCCAGGACGGTCGAACCGGCGACGGCGGCGGGCATCGCGAGGACCGCGCCGAGTGGCACGAGGAAGCAGAGCTGGGTCGCGACGCCGAATCCGAGCACCCGCGCGCGGTTGTCCCTGCGCAGGGCCCGGCGGGCCGCGGCATCCAGTCCCCGTGCGACCAGCGCGCGCGAGGTGAGCTCGTCGGCGAGCAGCCAGCCCGTGAGGAAGGCGGCGACGACGGCGCCGAGCGCGGTGCCGACGAGCGGGATGAGGCCGATGAGGCCGGCGATGATCGCCGCGACCAGGCCGCGGAGGATGAGGCCGATGCTGTCGCCGACCGAGCGCCAGAACCCGTAGTCCGACTCGGGCGGAGCGTCACCGAGGTGACCCTCGACGGAGCGCCAGATGCGCTCGTAGAAAGGATCGCCGACCAGCAGGGTCAGGGCGGTGAACGAAACGACCGCGAGGACGATCGCCCCGCCGAGGATCGCCGCGCCGATGCCGAATCGCACGAGGCCCGCGAAGAAGTCCGACCACGTGTCGGCGAATCCGGTCAGGGCGGTGACGATGTCGCCGAGGAACACCGCGAGCGTGATGATCCCACCGAGCAGCAGCGCGCCGACGATCGCCGCGGGGATCAGTCCGAGCGCCATCGCACCGGGCAGGCGCCCCCAGAACGCGAAGCCGCGGCCGAGGTCGCCGACGCCGCGGAAGAACGAGGCGAGCGGATGCCGCGGGGCGGCGGGTGTGGTCATGTCCCCATCCTGCCGTGTCGCCGCAACGCGCGGTCTCGACACGGAGCGCTGTTTATCGATATACATAGATCGAATAACGATAGATGGAGGACGCATGATCGCACTCGCGAAAGCAGGGGCCAGCTTCGTCTTCACCGTGATCGTCGTTCTGCAGGTGTGGGTCGTGCCGGGCATCGTCGACGTCGTCGTGGGCTGGGTGCCGGAACTCGCCGGGCTTCGGGATGCCGGTGTGGTGATCACCGGCATCCTGTCGCTCTGCGCGCTGGCCGCCCTCGTCTGCCTCTGGCGGCTGCTCACCCGCGCCGACCACGGGCGACTCTTCGAGGACGGCGCCGTCCTCGGGGTCGACGCTCTGATCGGATGCGTCGCCGCGGCGATGATCGTGGTCGTCGTCGGCTGCGGGGTGGCCTTCGCCGCGGGGGCGGGGAACCGTGCCGTGCTGCTGCTGACCGGCCTGGCGATGGTCGCCGGGCTCGGCATCGCGCTGATCCTCGGAGGGGTGCGCGAGGTGCTCAGACAGGCGGTTCTGCTGCAGGATCAGGTCGCGGCGGGCGCGCACGCATGAGAGAACCCGCCGGGGAAGGGGTTGCATCGCAGGCGCATGTTCGTTGAAGTGGTGCGATGACAAACGACACCTCGGCTCCACCTGCTCAGGAAAAGCCCGGTCTGAAACGTGCTGTCGGCACCTGGCTGCTCTTCGCCTTCATCGTGGGCGACACCCTCGGCGCGGGCATCTACACACTCGTCGGAACGATGTCGAAGGACGTCGGTGGCGTCATCTGGCTGCCCCTGCTCATCGCACTCGTCGTCGCCCTCCTGACGGCGGGCACCTACGCGGAGCTCATCACGAAGTACCCCCACGCGGGCGGTGCGGCGCGCTACGTCGACAAGGCGTTCGGTCGCCCGTTCCTGTCGTTCCTCATCGGCTTCCTCATGATGGCGTCCGGCATCACGACCGCGGCGGCCCTCGCGAACGCGTTCGCGGGCGACTACTTCGAGGCGCTGTTCAACCTCCCGCCGATCCCCGTCGCCCTCGGTTTCATCGTCGTGCTGACGTTGATCAACCTGCGCGGCGTGAAGGAGTCCCTCGCCGCGAACATGGTCGCGTCGATGATCGAGGTCACCGGCCTCATCATCATCATCGTCATCGCCGGGATCGTCTTCGGCAGCGGTGGAGGCGAGCCCGCGCGCATCTTCGAGTTCGCGCCCGATGTGGCTCCGCTGCAGGGCGCGTTCGCGGCATCCATCGTCGCGTTCTTCTCGTTCCTCGGCTTCGAGGCCGCGGCCAACATGGCTGAAGAGGTCAAGAACCCGACGCGGTCCTACCCGCGGGCTCTGTTCGGTGCGATCCTCACGGCTGCCGTCGTGTACCTGCTCATCGCCGTGGGCGCTGTCATCGTGGTCGACCCGAACGTCCTCGGGGCGTCATCGGCTCCTCTGCTGGAGGTCGTGAAGGCGAGCGGCGCGGCCCTGCCGCCGTGGCTCTTCAGTGTCATCGCGCTCATCGCGATCGCGAACGGCGCGTTGCTGTTCATGGTCATGGCGAGCCGCGTCGGGTACGGCCTCGCAGAGTCGGGCCTGCTGCCCCACGCCTTCGGCAAGGTCCTTCCGAAGCGTCAGACGCCGTGGGTCTCGATCATCGTGGTCGCCGGTGTGACGATGCTGCTCAGCGTGATCGGCGACATCGGGACGCTCGCGAACACGACGGTGCTGCTGCTTCTGCTGGTCTTCATCTCGGCGAACGTCAGTGTCCTGGTGCTGAAGAAGGACAAGGTCGAGCACTCGCACTTCTCCGTCCCGCGCATCGTGCCGATCCTCGCGATCATCGCGTCGATCGTGCTGCTCACCCAGCAGGAGGGTCCGGTCTGGCTCGGAACCGCGGTGTACGTCGTGGTCGGCGCTGTCCTGTTCTTCTTCGCGCGCGCCGGACGCCGTCGCGGCGACCGCAAGATCGCCGAGCGGACGGGTGCCATCCCCACGGTGGGCGGTCGGTGACTGAAAGGGTCAGCACGCGCTGTATAGTCAGCGTGTGCTGACCCTTTCGTCTCGTCTCGACGTCATGAATCGCCTGGGGCGCGCGATGGCCGACCCGTCGCGGTCCCGCATCCTGCTGTCACTCCTGGAGCGACCCGGCTACCCCGCCGATCTCGCTCGCGACCTCGAGCTCACGCGGACCAATGTGTCCAACCACCTCGCATGCCTGCGCGGCTGTGGCCTCGTCGTCGCGACGCCCGAGGGTCGGCGCACGCGGTACGACATCGCCGATCCGCATCTGACCGCCGGGCTCGCACAGCTGCTCGACGCTGTCGTGGCGGTCGACGCCGGCGAAGAGTGCGCGATCGACGGATGCCGGTGTTGCGGGTGACGGCTCTCGCTGAGGCGCCCCGGAGAGAGCTGCTGCGCCGCCGCATCCGCTGGATCGTCGCCGCCACGATCGCGTACAACCTCATCGAGGCCGTGGTCGCGGTGACGGCCGGGACGATCGCCTCGTCCGCCGCTCTGGTCGGCTTCGGGCTCGACTCGACCATCGAAGTGCTCTCGGCGGCCGCGGTGGCGTGGCAGTTCACGCGGCGCGACCCGGAGCGCTGGGAACAGGGGACCCTGCGGGTGATCGCGGTCGCCTTCTTCGCTCTCGCGACCTACGTCACCGTGTCGTCGGCGACGGCGCTGATCCTTCGCAGCGAACCCGAGACTTCTCCGATCGGGATCGTGCTCACGGCGGTGAGTGTGCTCGTCATGCCGTTCCTCTCGCTCGCCGAGCGTCGCGCCGGCAGGGAGCTGGGTTCAGCGACGGCGGTGGCGGATTCCAGACAGACCCTCATCTGCACCTATCTCTCGGCTGCGGTCCTCGTCGGGCTCCTGGTCAACGCCGCATTCGGCTGGTGGTGGGCGGATGCCGTCGCCGGCCTGGTCATCGCGGTGTTCGCGGTGCGCGAGGGCGTCGAGGCGTGGCGCGGTGACGCGTGCGCGACGTCGGTGGGGATGCTGCTGGAGGACGAGCACGACCACTGATCCGGTCTCGTCAGCTCGACGGTCGGACGCCTGCGGGCACTCGCACGGTTGCGCGCAGTCCCCCCGTCGACCGCGCCGCGAGTGTCAGCTCGCCCCCGTGAGCTCCGACGATCGCGCTGACGATCGCCAATCCGAGCCCGTTCCGCTCCTGATCGGACCGGCGGATGCGGGCTGTGCCGCGCTGGAACGGTTCGGCGAGCGTAGCGACCGCGGCCGGGTCGAGTCTCACGCCGCCGTTCTCGACGATCAGGACCGCGGCACCGTCATCGCAGTGAGTCGAGACCGTCACAGGTTCAGCCGCATCGCCGTGGATCAGAGCGTTCTGCAGGAGGTTCAGCACAACCTGTCCGAGCAGGCCGGCTGATCCGGACACGATCGTCTCGTCGCCGTGGACGATCAACTCGACGCCGCGGGCCTCGGCGAGAGGCAGCAGGGTTTCGACCGCGTCCTCTGCGAGCAGAGACAGATCGACGGATGCCTGGGGGAACCCGCCCCGGTCCGCACGCCCGAGGAGTAGCAGCCCCTCGACCAGTTCGACGCCGCGCTCGTTGACTGCGGTGAGGCGGTCGAGGAGATCATCGACGTCACGATCGGGGTCCGACCGGGCGACGTCGAGCAGAGTCCGCGTGATCGCGAGCGGAGTGCGCAGCTCGTGGGATGCGTTGGTCGCGAACCGTCGCTGCTCCTCGACCTGCGATTCGATGCGCTGCAGCATCCCGTCGAAGGAATCCGCGAGCTCGCGGAACTCGTCTCGCCGACCCGTCATCCGGACGCGCGTCGACAGGTCCCCGGTGTCGGCTCGCCGCGTCGCCTGCGTCAGCAGGCGCAGCGGCGCGAGCATCCGCCCAGCGAGGAACCAACCGCCGACGGCACCGGTGACCAGCAGGGCGATCATCGCCGCTCCGGCAGGTGGTGCGAACGCGCGAAGCAGGTCGCGCTGACTGGGGGCGAAACCGGTGCCGGTGAACAGAGGCTCGTCGGGAACGTAGCGAAGCAGGAACAGCCACACGATGGTGAGGATGAGCGCGCCCGCGACGAGGACGAGCGCTACGTAGCTCAGGGTGAGCTTGATGCGGGCGCTGAGTCCGGGCGGCCGCGTCACGCGGACGCCTCGATGCGATACCCGACGCCCTGCTCGGTGACGATCAGCCACGGCTCGCCGAGTCGTTTGCGGAGCGCCGACACGGTGATGCGCACGGCGTTGGTGAAGGGGTCGGCGTTCGCGTCCCAGGCCTGCTCGAGCAGGGACTCCGCGCTGACGACCCCGCCCTCGGCCGCGACGAGAACGTCGAGCACGGCGAACTGCTTGCGCGTGAGCGCGACGTAACGACCGTCCCGATAGACCTCGCGCCGGAACGGGTCGACGCGGAGCCCGCCGTACTCCCGAACGGGGGGCCGCACCGACGCACGGCGCCGGTCGAGGGCGCGCAGGCGGAGGACGAGCTCACGGAGCTCGAACGGTTTGGTGAGGTAGTCGTCGGCTCCGAGCTCGAACCCGGACTCCTTGTCGTCGAGGCGGTCCGCGGCCGTCAGCATGAGGATCGGCATCCCGTTGCCGGAGTCGACGATCGAGCGGGCCACGTCATCTCCGGACGGCCCCGGGATGTCGCGGTCGAGGATCGCGATGTCGTACGAGCCCACGGCGAGGAGCTCGAGCGCCGTGTCACCGTCGCCGGCGATGTCGGCCGCGATCGCCTCGAGGCGCAGACCGTCGCGGATGGCTTCCGCCATCAGGGGTTCGTCCTCGACGATCAGCACACGCACGTGTCGATCGTACGAAGCCGGCCGTATCGCCGGCGTATCGATTTCCGCGTACGCCCTCGCAACACCGCGACCCGTGGGATGGGGGCATGAGATCCATGGCCCTTCTTGCTCCGCTCGTGTTCGTGCTTGCCGTCGTCGTCGGGACGGCGGGATGCGCCGCCGCGGGGTCGGGCGGAAGCCCCGGCATCCGTCCCGTCCTCTCGCCGATCGACCAGGGGGAGGTCCCCGACGACACGACCGTCTACGACACGGACGTTCCTGCCGTCGCCCGGCTCGATGGCGACCTGCGCGCTGCCCTGACCGCGGCATCCGACCGGGCGGCGGGCGAGAACATCACACTCCGGATCAACAGCGGGTGGCGCTCGCCGGAGATGCAGGAACGTCTGCTGCGCGATGCCGTGTCGACGTACGGGTCGCTCGACGAGGCGTCGCGCTGGGTGGCGACTCCCGAGACGTCGGCGCACGTGTCGGGCGACGCCGTGGACGTGGGCCCGTTCGACGGCGCCTACTGGCTCGATCTTCACGGGGCCGAGTTCGGCCTGTGCCGGACGTACGTCAACGAACCCTGGCACTTCGAGCTCCGCCCCGATGCGTCGATGGTCGGATGCCCGGACCAGTACCTCGATCCGACCGAGGATCCGCGGATGGCGGGATGATCCGATCCGGGTCGCGCGCGCAGCCGTAGGCTGGCTCGCATGAGCGACGGCGCAGGCGAGAACTGGTCCCGGAACATCCGCTACTCGGCTGAGCGGTTCGTCGCGCCGCGGACGGTCGACGAACTGCGCGAGGTGGTCGCCGCATCCGATTCGGTGAAGGCGCTGGGCTCGCGTCACTCGTTCACGCGCATCGCCGACACGGCGGGGACGCTGGTGTCGACGGCTGAGCTCGACCTTCCGATCCGAGTGGATGCCGCGCAGAAGCGGGTGCGCGTCGGCGGCGGCGTTCGCTACGGCGAGCTGGCGCAGGAGCTCGACCGGCAGGGGTGGGCGCTCGCGAACCTGGCGTCGCTGCCGCACATCTCGGTCGCCGGCGCCGTCAGCACGGGCACGCACGGGTCGGGCGTGGGCAACCACTCGCTCGCCGCGGCGGTGACGGGTCTCGAGCTGGTCACTTCGACAGGCGAGCTGGTTCAGCTGACCGAACGCGACGACGCGCTCGCGGGGGCCGTCGTCGGTCTCGGCGCCCTCGGGATCGTGACGACCGTCGAACTCGCGATCGAGCCGTCGTACGAGATCGCGCAGACGGTCTACGAGAATGTGCCGCTTGAAGCGGTCCGCAAGAACTTCGACGTCATCGCCGGTTCGGCGTACAGCGTCTCGTTCTTCACGACGTTCCGAGAGGACATGTACGTCGACCAGGTGTGGCGCAAGGAGCGGACGGATGCCGCGGCGACCCCGATCCCCGCGGCGCTGCGCGATCGCGAGGCGTCGGGCGCCCGGCATCCGCTCCCCGGTGTCTCTGCCGCGTCGTGCACCGTGCAGGGCGGGAAGGCGGGGCGCTGGCTCGACCGTCTGCCGCACTTCAAGCTGGAGTTCACGCCGTCGAACGGCGAGGAACTGCAGTCGGAGTTCCTGTTGCCGTTCGCCGACGCGGTGGCCGCGTTCGACGCGGTGCGAGAGCTGGCGGATCGGCTGAAGCCCGTCCTTCAGGTGTGCGAGGTGCGCACGATCGCCGGCGACGACCTGTGGCTCTCGCCCAGCTCGGGCCGAGACTCGGTCGCGTTCCACTTCACCTGGACCGACGACGAGGCCGGGGTGGCCGAGGTGCTGCCCGAGCTCGAGGCCGCGCTGGCGCCCTTCGGTGCCCGGCCGCACTGGGGCAAGGTCTTCACCCCGCGCGATCCCGCGGAGCTGTACCCGCGGTGGGCGGAGTTCGTCCAGCTGCAGCGGGCGCTGGATCCTCGCGGTGCGTTCGTGAACGACTACCTCCGCGCGGTCGGACTGTAGGGCGGGCGGGGCGCTCCTGCGTGCGCTGAGCGCGGCCCGTGCGTCCGCGAGGGCCGGCCTCGTGGTTCGGCGCGCGGCTCGTGGCGCGCGGCTCGTGGTCGCGCGTTCGTGGTCGTGGATCGCGTGGATCGCACGGATCGGCGTCCGTCAGAAGGGTGCCGGGTCTCCGGGTGAGGCTGCGGCAGGGGTGAAGGCGACGGCCGGGGTGGGTGCGTCTTCGCGGTAGATCCTGCCGAGGGGTGAGGTCCATTCGAGGACACCACCCTGGAGTTGTCGGACCCGCCAGGCGGTGAACTGCTTCATCGAATGATGTCTCTGGCACAGATGAGCGAGGTTCGAGAGTTCCGTCCGCCCGCCGAGGGCGTGGTCGTGGGTGTGGTCGACCTCGCAGCGGATGGCGGCGACCCGGCATCCGGGGAACCGGCAATGCTGATCCCGGGCTTGCAGAAACCTGCGCATCCCGGACGGGACACGGTACGAGTCGGTGGCGACGGTGACTCCGGTGGTGGGGTCGTGAAACAGGCGCTCCCACACGTGCGTCGCGCCGGCGAGTGTGCGGGCGGTTGCGGGATCGATGGGGGAACGGCCCGCAAGGTCGCACGGTCCGTCATCAGTACCTGTGAGAGTCGCGGCAGGAACCAGAATCTGCACGCGTGCCCGGATCGCACCGAGCGGTCCGGCGGTGGTGTCGCGGGTGTCGTCGAGCGTCGGCGTGCCGGCGAGGAGCAGGTCGGCGAACACATCAGCCCGGACCTGGTCCGTCGATCGGGCGTCGGTCGCCACAACGTCGGCCTTCTCGGCGCCGGCGCGCTCCGCCCGGGTATCGATGATCGCCCGCGCCTGCTGGGTGAGCCGGTCGTGGATCCCTTCCGTGATCACGGTTGGGAGGGTGGCGATCAGGTCCGACATTCCGTCCCGCCCGGGGATCAACCGGACGCACCGCCCCGCGGCAGCTTCCTCGTGTCGTTCCGCGAAGGTCCGGGGGTGCATTCGGTGGGCGAGGATCTCGAGCTCACCTCGAACCCGGTTCGGCGTCTCACCTTTGCAGCGTTCGATCGCGACCTTCTCGAACTCAGCCCACAACTCTGCGGGCAGGTTCACCCCAGCGTCGACGATCGCTTTCACGTGCCCGCGGACGATCCGCCCGGCCTCCCAGGCCGCCACCGCGGCCGGGAACCCTTCGATCGTCACCCGGGCTTCGCCGATCCGGCGTTGCACGGTCCGGTCGGTGGTCCGCATCGCCCCGCCGATCTCGGCTGAAATGGACCGCAGCACCATGTCGTGCAGGGTGACTTTCGCGTTCGGGTGCGCGCCCTGTTCCTCCGCCAACCGGCCCGCGGCGGCGAGTACTCGAAGCTCGCGGATCTGCGCGCGAGCAAGCTCAACGGCAACATCCTCGACGTCCGCAACGATCCCCGATATGGCGGCGAGATACGCATCGCCACCGGGGGTTTCCATCGCTTCCGTCATACCTGCACTCTTGCACCAACCTCCGACATCGAGACCCGAAAACCGCCGGAATCCGCGCTCCGGCGACACCTTGCAGATGAGAGATCGTTCATCCTCGGAGGCGTCGCGGTACCGAGCACCTCGTCGACGCAGACCCCTGCCTTTGCGGCATCCTGAAACCACCCCACAAGCGCTCCCAGAGGACCCATGCCCCACCTCCGCACCCGCCCCGGCGACCACGACGCGACGGTCAGCTTCTTCATCGTGCGCACCGACGGCCCGGAAGCGCGCCTGACCTACCACCTGCACCTCAAGGCGCAGAAGCTCATGATGTTCGGCGGACATATCGAGCGCGACGAGACACCCTGGGCCGCGGTGCTGCGCGAGCTCGTCGAGGAGTCCGGCTACCACCCGTCGCAGGTGCGCGTCCTCCAGCCGCGCGTCCGGATGAGGCAGGTGACGGATGCTGCGGCCCACCCGGTCCCCGTCATGTCGTCCACCGCCTGCACTTCAGCCGAACCGGCGCACTTCCACACCGATCTGCTCTACGCCCTCGTCACCGACGAGGAGCCGGTGGGCGCTCCGGATGCCGGTGAGTCCACGGACATCCGCTTGGTCACGCGCAGCGAACTCGACCGCATCCCCGACGAGGACATCGTGGAGATGTGGCGCGAGGCCGGACGGTTCATCCTCGACGAGATCCTCGACGCCTGGGAACCCGTTGCGATGGCCGACTACCCAGTCGCCGCGCCGCTCGTCGGCTGAGCGTCAGGCCTCGCCCGTCTCGACGTCGCCGTTCGCGATGGCGTCGGCGTAGGTGCGCAGGTCCGGACCCGGCTCCCAGTCGATGAACTTGTCCTTCAGCTTGCCGGTCAGCGCCGCGAAGGCCTCGTCCGAGGTCATCTCGCCGGATCGCGCGAGGTCCACGACGGCCTCCCGTAGGACGCGGTCGGCGTCGTCGAGGATCTTGCCGCGTGCTTCGTCGTTCCATCGGATCTCTGAGCTCTTCATGCCGGGACGGTAGCCCGCCGGCAGACACCGCAATCCGGGGTTGCGCTCCTACGCACGATGCGCTTGCGCTCCGTACCCCATCGCCGCACCCCTGGCAACCGCATACCTCGTACCCGGCCAAGGCCGAAGGATGGCCGAAGCGGTCGAAGCTCGACTCCTTGGGTGGATCTGCCCGGTCGGGCTCCCGCAGGAGGAGTCGCCGTGAGCAGCACCACATCCCGAGGCGTCGCCGTCGTCACCGGCGGCAGTGCAGGACTCGGCCGCTCGATCGTCCGCGAGCTCGCCGACCGCGGCTGGGATGTCGCCGTCCTCGCCCGCGGCCGTGACGGGGTGGATGCCGCCACCACCGAGGTCCGTGCGAAGGGACGCCGCGCCCACGGCATCTCGGTAGACGTCGCCGACCACGCCGCGCTCGACGCCGCCGCATCCGAGGTCGAAGCGGAGCTCGGTGAGATCGACCTGTGGGTCAACAACGTCATGACGGGATCGATCGCCCCCTTCCTCGACACCACCCCCGAGGACTACGAGCGGGCGACGCAGGTCACCTACCTCGGCACGGTCAACGGCACCCGTTCCGCGCTCCGACGGATGCGTGTGCGCGACCGCGGGCACATCATCCAGATCGGGTCGGCTCTCGCCCACCGCGGCATCCCGCTCCAGGCGGCCTACTGCGGCTCGAAGCACGCCGTCCACGGGTTCACCGACTCGGTCGTCTCGGAACTGACCCACGAGAACAGCGCCGTCGCCGTCTCGATCGTCGACATGCCCGCGCTGAACACGACCCAGTTCGGCTGGGTGAAGTCGCCCTTCTCGAAGCACCCGCAGCCGGTCCCGCCGATCTATCAGCCCGAGGTCGGAGCGCGCGCCGTCGGCGACGTCGCCGACAAGCCCCGCCGCCGCACCTGGGTGGGGGAGTCGACCGTCGGACTCGTCCTCGGCACCCGCGTCGCGGGCCGTTTCATGGACTGGTACCTCGCCAAGAACGCCTGGGAGGGCCAGTTCGCCGACGACAAGGGCTCGTCGACGACACCGCCGAACCTGTACGAACCGGTTCCCGGCGATCACGGAGCCCACGGCGCATTCGACGACCGGGCGCGCGGCGAGAGCATCCAGACCCGCGCGCTGCGGCACCGGCCCGAGCTGTACTCCGCGGCATCCGTCGCCGTCGTCGCGGCACTCGCCGGGGTCGTGAAGCTGCTGCGGCGCTGAGTCCTCCCGGGCCGCGCAGGCCCCGGGTAGCATCCGTACTCGTGCCCGCCTATTTCGAACGAACCGACGTCACCAGATTCCAGCCGACGACATTCACCGGCGGAGCCTGGAACGTCACCGAGCAGCACGTCGCCCCGCCGATCGGCCTGCTCGCCCACGCGATCGAGGTCGATCACGCGGCGCGCAGCCCGCAGCCGATGCAGCTCTCGCGGCTGTCGGTGGACATCCTCGGGGTGATCCCGATCGACGAGGTCGAGGTGACCTGCCGGGTCCTGCGCCCGGGGCGGAGCATCGAGCTCGTCGAGGCGACCCTCGCGCAGGCGGGCCGGCCGGCCCTGAGCGCACGCGCCTGGCTGATGCACACGCGCGACACCGACGCGCTCGCCGGATCCGCGCACCCCGCGATGCCGCCGCGCGACGCGATCGAGCGCGTCGACCCCTCGTCGGCCTGGCCCGGTGAGTTCATCGCCACGGTGGGGGAGGTGCGCCGCCGGCAGGAGGCCCCCGGTCGCGCGTGGACGTGGATCCTCCCCGCCGTGCCGCTCCTCGAGGGCGAGGCCGTATCGACGACCGCGCGCCTCGTCTCGCTCATCGACATCGCCAACGGTGTCACCCCACGCGCCGACCCCCGCGACGTCGCCTTCCCGAACCTCGACCTCACCCTGCACCTCGTGCGGCAGCCCGAGGACGGCTGGATCGGTTTCGACACCACGGTCACCTTCGGCGCGACCGGCCTCGGTATGACCCATACGGTCCTCCACGACGAACGCGGTGTCGTCGGCTCCGTCGTCCAATCCCTCACCGTGAGGCCGCACCGATGACCCTCCCCCTCGCAGGAAAGAACGCCCTCGTCACGGGCGTCTCGCGCCGTCGCGGCATCGGCTTCGCGGTCGCCTCCCGCCTCGCCGAGCTCGGCGCGAGCGTCTTCGTGCAGCACTGGCGGCCGCACGACCTCGATCAGCCGTGGGGCGGGGACGACCTCGATGCGGTGCGCGGCGGCATCCGCTCTTCCCTCGTCGGCGACGCGAGCTTCGGCGACGTTGAGGCGGATCTGACGGATGCCGATACGGTCCCCGGTCTCATCGACGCCGCATCCGCGCTCACCGGGCGCCTCGACATCCTCGTGTGCAACCACGCCAAGAGCGGCGACGACGGCAGCATCCTCGACATGACCGCCGACCGGCTCGACGCGTTCTGGGAGACGAACACCCGCTCGACGCTGCTGCTCACCGCCGAGTTCGCCCGCCGTCTGGCGCCGCCGCAGTCGGGTCAGCGGCGTCCGGGCGACGCGATCGAGGGCGCGAAACCGTACGCCGCGCCGACCGGTCGCGTGTTCTGGATGACCTCGGGGCAAGGCCACGGCGCGATGCGCGGCGAGGTCGCGTACGCGACGAGCAAGGCGGCGCTCGCGGGCATCACCCGCACGGTCGCGGCGGAACTGCTCGAACTCGGGATCGTCCTGAACACCGTCAACCCGGGCCCCGTCAACACGGGCTACATGGACCCCGACACCGCCGACCGCGACACCTCCGCGCTCGAGGAGTGGCTCGGATCGACGCCGTTCGGCCGGGTCGGCGTTCCGACCGATCCCGCCGCGCTCATCGGCTGGCTGTCGACCACCGAGGGCGCCTGGATCGTCGGGCAGGTGCTCACCAGCGACGGCGGCTTCAGCCTGTAAGGCGACATCCGCACGACGCCTGGTGCAGGAGTCACCTCGCCGGGCGGCGCAGGCATCACCCGCACCTCGGGTCGTGCATTCGTCACCGAGACCTGGTGCGAGCACGGCCGATGTGGTGGGATCGGCCCATGAGAGCGGGGTCGCCGGGGCGCGCGATGCTGTGGGGTGTCGTCGCGCTGATCCTCGCGACGATCGTCCTCGCCCCGGTCATCGGCGTCGGACGCTGCGCGGACTCGATCGTCCCGGAAGAGTCGTTCTGCGAGTCGTACACGCAGTCGCTCGCAGGTCTCCCGACGAGCGTGTGGCCCTGGCTTATCGCCGTCATCGTCATCGTGCTGGTGACCGCCGTCATCGCGGTCCGCCGCCGCGGCGACCCGGCGGCTTAGAGTCTCTTCAGCACCCGTCGCCGACGATGGGTGCGGCGGAGGAGACGCACGCATGACAACGGATGCCGCGGACGCGATCGTCGTCGGAGCGGGACTCGCGGGGCTGGTCGCCGCCTCCGAGCTCCTCGACGCCGGCAAGCGTGTCCTCATCGTCGAGCAGGAGCCCGAGGCGAGCTTCGGCGGGCAGGCGTGGTGGTCGTTCGGCGGCCTGTTCCTCGTCGATTCGCCCGAGCAGCGGCGCCTCGGGGTGAAGGACTCGCTCGAGCTCGCCCGGCAGGACTGGTTCGGCTCCGCCGGCTTCGACCGCCCCGAGGACCGCTGGCCCCGTGCGTGGGCCGAGGCGTACCTCGAGTTCGCCGCCGGTGAGAAACGGGCATGGCTGCGGGAGCGCGGCATCCGCTTCTTCCCCATCGTCGGATGGGCCGAGCGCGGCGGCGATCGCGCGACGGCGCACGGCAACTCCGTGCCGCGGTTCCACATCACGTGGGGCACCGGGCCCGGCGTCCTCGAACCCTTCGTCCGCCGCGTGCTCGCGGGTGTCGCAACCGGTCGCGCCCGCATCGCCTTCCGGCACCGGGTCGACCGGCTCGAGGTCGAGGGCGGCGCGGTCGTCGGCGTGAGCGGCGCGGTCCTCGCCCCCGACACCGCTGAGCGCGGCGCCCCGAGCAACCGCGACGAGACGGGCGAGTTCTCGTTCCGCGCCGGCGCGGTGCTCGTCTCGAGCGGCGGCATCGGCGGCAACCACGACCTGGTCCGCGCGCAGTGGCCCGCCCGGATGGGGCGTGCGCCCGAGACGATGCTCTCCGGCGTTCCCGCGCACGTCGACGGACGGATGCTGGGGGTCGCCGAGACCGCCGGAGCCCACCTCATCAACGGCGACCGCATGTGGCACTACGTCGAGGGCATCCAGAACCACAGCCCGGTGTGGCCGCGCCACGGCATCCGCATCCTGCCGGGTCCCTCGTCGCTGTGGCTGGATGCCACCGGTCACCGCCTGCCCACCCCGCTGTTCCCGGGCTTCGACACGATCGGCACGCTCGAACACATCGTGCGTGGAGGCCACGACCACAGCTGGTTCGTGCTCAACCAGGCGATCCTGAAGAAGGAGTTCGCGCTGTCGGGCAGCGAGCAGAACCCCGACCTCACCGGGAAGGATGTGCGACTCCTCGCGCAGCGGCTGAAGGGTGACCGGGCGACGGCACCCGTCGAGGCGTTCAAGGAGCGCGGCGCGGACTTCATCGTCGCCGACACGGTTCCGCAGTTGCTCGAGCGGATGCGGGCGGCATCCGCTCTGCTCGACATCGATCGTGTGCGCCTCGAACTCGAGGCCCGCGACCGCGAGATGACGAATCCGTTCACGAAGGACGCGCAGGTCACCGCGGTCCGGCAGGCGCGACGCTACCGCGGCGACAAACTGCTGCGCGTCGCGACGCCGGGCCCGATCGCCGACCCGAAGAACGGACCGCTCATCGCGGTGAAGCTGCACGTCATCACGCGCAAGAGTCTCGGCGGCATCGAGACCGACCTGTCCGGCCGTGCGCTCGCCGCTTCGGGTGAGCCGATCCCGGGCCTGTACGCCGCGGGCGAGGCGAGCGGCTTCGGCGGGGGCGGCGTGCACGGGTACCGTGCGCTCGAGGGCACCTTCCTCGGCGGCTGCATCTTCTCGGGACGCGCCGCCGGCCGCGCGATGGCCGCCGCCGTCTGATCCGCGCGCGTTCCCCTGTCGCAACACGCCACGCGGAGCCGCACTCTGTGACAGGCGAGCGGCGTCCTGGCCTCGCCCGATCGTTCCCCTGTCGCAACACGCCGCGCGGAGCCGCACTCTGTGACAGGCGAGCGGCGTCCTAGGCGACGGCGCCGGTCTGCGGCGGCTGGATCGGGGTGGAGCCGGTCAAAGGGAGCACGATCGACTCGGCGAGGGGGCGCGCCGCCTCGCGGAGCTGGTCGAGCGCGCTGCGGGTGCGGGCCTTCACCGTGGCCAGGGGAGTGCCCGTCATCTCGGCGATCTCGGGCTGGCTGTGGCCGCCGAAGTAGGAGAGCGAGACGACCTGTTCCTGCTCGTCGGGGAGCTTCCGAAGGGCCCGGTGATTGGCCGCGGTGCGATCCGGGGTGTGCGCCTCGGCGCCGGCGGGCCGCGCGTCGCGCAGGCTCTCGACGGCGTGCCGGTGAACGATGGCCAGGATCCAGGTGCGCGGGGACGTCCGGCGCGCCGAGTATCGTCGCGACTCGTTCCACACCGACACGAAGGCGCTCTGCAGCACCTGCTCGGCGAGATGTCGGTCATCGGTCACGCGCACCGCGACGGCGAACGCCGCCGCGGATGTCGCGTCGTAGAGACGCGTGAAAGAGGCGACGTCGCCGGATGCCGACCGGGCGATGAGTCGCGCCAGCGCGGCATCCGTCGCGGACGCGGGTGTTTCGGACATGACTGAATGGTGCGCTTCCGCGACCCCCGCAACGAGCGCTTGCCGCACGCTCGGGAGAGTGCTAGGAGATTCCATTCATGTGAATCGCTTCACGTGTCGTCAGCGCACCGCTGCACCGAGCGTCGCCATCAGGCGCGCCACCTGCATCGCGAGGACCACGCGGTAGAGCGGTGCCATCACCCAGCCGAACGCGCTC
Source organism: Microbacterium sp. 77mftsu3.1 (assembly GCF_900100525.1). NCBI lineage: Bacteria > Bacillati > Actinomycetota > Actinomycetes > Micrococcales > Microbacteriaceae > Microbacterium > Microbacterium sp. 77mftsu3.1. The sequence continues at coordinate 265,783 of NZ_FNCR01000002.1, forward strand.
CGTCGACGGGAGTAGGTGCGCTCCCAGGAGTAGTCGATGTGCACCGTCGTCCCGCCGGCGGCGGGTTCCAGACGCAGGCCGATGCGTCGCGCGTTCGCCTTCGGTGCGTCGGGGTAGCGGAACGTCCAGGTCACGAGGTGCGCCTCGGCATCCATCGTCCGCGAGATGGACAGGTGACGGAACGCCGGCTTCGCTTCGACGTCGTCGCGAGGCGCTCCGGCCCATCCGCCGTCGGGTGCCTCGCTCACGTGCCCGACCGACTCCTCCCACTCCGGCACTCGCTCGGGGTCGGACACGAGCGCCCAGGTCTCGTGGACGGGTGCGGCGACGAACGACGCGGCAGACCGGGCGAGCGGATGCCGCCGCCGCACCGTCGTCGCCGGCGGCAGCGCGCCGGCGGCATCGAGCCGCGCACGCAGATCGTCCGCCGTCAGGCCCAGTCGGCGCAGCAGGGCCTCGATCGCACCGCTCGGCTCGTCGAGGAGTCGGCGGAGGATGCCGGAGCTCGTCCCGTCTCCCGGTGAGGTCAGCACCCGCTCGGCCACCGGAGACCACGCCCATCCGGCCGAGGGTCCGACCGCGATGGGGCCGGGCGAGAGGGCCGCCCCCGCTGCGCCGAGCGCGGCGAGGTGTGCGGCTTCCTCCGCGGCGACGGCCTCGCGGACGGTCGTGATCGTCGCCCCCGCCGCTCGCAGGACCTGACCGGCATCCGCCTCGTCGAGGGTGAGGGCGAGGAACAGGTGCTCGACGCCGAGTTCGGTGCGGCCGGTGCGGGATGCCTCTTCCATCGCGTAGCGCGTGAGGCGATGCGCGTTCCCCAACGCCGTGGTCATCTTGCTCATGCTCTCCTCCGGGGGACCTCGATGGTCGGATCGATCCGCTTCGCATACTTCTTGTGCACGGCCTGGCGGGTGACGCCGAGCGCATCGGCGATGCCCTGCCACGACATGCCGCCGCGCAGGGCGGCCTCGACCTGCCGGAGTTCGAGAGTGTCGGCGAGGATGCGGAGCGATGCGACGGCGCGGAGTCCCGCGCGGGGGTCCGTCGTGTCGCTCGCGACCTCGATCGCGCTGGGAGTGTCCATGAAGCAACCTTGGTTGACAGAGCGACGAGTTGTCAACCTTCGTTGCTCGACACGGACACCGATGCCGCATCCGCGGCGATTCGTCAAGGCATAGGGATCGCTCATCCTGCGGTGGAAAAGTGACACCCATGACCGTTCCCACCATCACACTCAACGACGGACACACCATCCCCCAGCTGGGCTTCGGCGTCTTCCAGGTCGACCCGGCCGAGGCCGAGCGCATCGTCAGCGTCGCCCTCGAAGCCGGCTACCGCCACATCGACACCGCAGCTGTCTACGGAAACGAAGAGGGCGTCGGCCGCGCGATCGCGGCCTCCGGCATCCCCCGCGACGAGCTGTTCATCACCACGAAGCTGTGGAACTCCGAGCAGGGCACCGACACCCCCCGCCCGGCGATCGAGGCGAGCCTGCAGAAGCTCGGACTCGACCACGTCGACCTGTACCTGATCCACTGGCCGCGTCCCGACAAGAACCGTTACGTCGAGACCTGGCAGCAGTTCGAGACCTTCCGGTCCGAGGGTCTGACGCGCTCGATCGGCGTCTCGAACTTCCATCAGCCGCACCTGCAGCGACTGTTCGACGAGACCGACACCGTGCCGGCCGTCAACCAGATCGAGCTGCACCCGGCGTTCGCGCAGCGCGAGCTCCGCGCGTTCCAGGAGCCCAAGGGCATCCACACCGAGTCGTGGGGCCCCCTCGGGCAGGGCAAGTACGACCTGTTCGGCGAGAAGGCCGTGGCGGATGCCGCCGAGGCCCACGGTGTGAGCCCGGCTCAGGTCGTCATCCGCTGGCACCTGCAGGAGGGCCTCATCGTCTTCCCCAAGTCCTCGACGCCCGAGCGCATCGCGACGAACTTCGACGTGTTCGGCTTCGAGCTGAGCGCTGACGAGGTCGCCGGTATCAACGCGCTCGACCGCGGCCAGCGTGTCGGTGCCGACCCGGACACCGCCACCTTCTGATCCATCCACGAGGGGAGGGCGCCGAGGAATCGGCGCCCTTTTCTTGTGCGACCCCCCTTTCGGCTCCCAGGGTGGGCTCGGTACAATCGATCGTCCTCGAATCGATTCGAAATCCCCCGAAGCCCCGAAAGCCCGCATGGCCACCTCTTTGACGACGGGCCGCCCCTGGCGCGTCATCCTCCTGTTCACCCTGCCGCTCATGATCGGCAACGTGGTGCAGCAGATGTATCACTTCGCCGACACGATCGTCGTGGGTCGGCTGCTCGGCGTCGACGCGCTCGCCGCCGTCGGCGCCACCGGGAGTCTGCTCTTCCTCCTGCTCGGCTTCGCGTGGGGACTGACCTCGGGTTTCGCCATCCCGACCGCGCAGGCCTACGGAGCGATGGATGCCGCGGGCGTCCGCCGCTCGGTCGCGACCGGCGCGTTCCTCAGCGGCATCACGACGATCATCCTGACCGTCGGGGCCCCCCTGATCGCCGAGCCGGCACTCGTCGCGCTGCAGACTCCGCGCGAACTCCTCGCCGACGCGACGGTGTTCACCCAGATCAGCTTCCTCGGCGCCGGTGCGCTGATGTTCTTCAACTTCCTCTCCGCCGTCATCCGGGCCATCGGCGACTCGCGGACGCCCCTCATCTTCCTCATCGTCTCGTGCGGGCTGAACGTCGTGCTCGTCATCGCCGCCATCGCCTGGCTCGGCATGGGCGTCGCCGGAGCGGCCCTCGCGACGGTGATCGCGCAGGCGACGTCGGTGCTCCTGTGCCTCGAATTCGTGCGCCGCCGCATCCCCGAACTGCACCTGCGCCGCGAGGACTGGCGCATCACCCGCGCCGACATCGTCGCGCACCTGCGCCTCGGCCTCCCCATGGGGTTCCAGGCGTCGATCATCGCGATCGGTGCGCTCACCGTGCAGGTCGCGCTCAACACACTAGGCGGCGAGGCGATCGCCGCCTACACCGCGGCATCCCGCGTCGACGGTCTCGCCGTCGCCCTCCTGCAGTCCATGTCGCTCGCCGTCTCGATGTACGTCGCGCAGAACTACGGCGCCGGTCGCCCCGACCGCATCCGCCGGGGCGTCGTGCAGGCGACGTGGATCGCGCTCGGCACGGCGGTGGCCCTCGGCATCCTGCTGATCTCCTTCGGCGGTCCCATCGTCCGGATCTTCGTCGGCGACGGCGCGGACGAGGTCGTCCACCTGGCCGTCTCGATGCTCGTCATCAACGGCCTGAGCTACACGGCGCTCGGCGTGCTGTTCGTCACGCGCGGTGCGCTGCAGGGGCTCGGCAACGCTGTCATCCCGACGGTCACGGGCGTCGTGGAGCTCATCGCGCGCGCGGCCGCGGCGATCCTGCTCGGGTCGCTGTTCGGCTTCATCGGCGTCGCGTGGTCGAACCCGCTCGCCTGGATCTCGGCCGCCGTCATCCTCATCCCGTCGTACATCCGCGCGCACAAGATGCTCGCGACCATGCCGATGGCGCCCATGACGATCACCCCGACGACCCCGATCGCGGTCATCGGACCGGTCGACGGATCCATGACGGTCGAGACGGTCGTCACGCAGCCGGTGCCGCTGCCGCAGCATCCGTCCCGTATGCGTCAGGCGCTCCGGCGCCGCCCCCGCGCGCCGCGTCGGCTCTCGCGCAAGCGCTGACCCCGCGGCGCCTCGCGCGGGTGTCGGCGCCGAGGTCCCACTCCGGCCGGGAATCCGCTCGACGTTGCCGGCTCGATCGGGACCTCGATCGGGCCCCACGCCGCCGCCCGCGCGTCAGGAGGTCGCGCCGTCCTCCAGACGCGCCCGTGCGCGGTCGTGGCGGCGGCCGATCTCGACCAGTCCGGTCGCGGCCCCCAGGCCCATCGGGGGAGTGTCGACGTAGATCGACTCCGCGGCCGCGACCCGGTAGGTCTCGTGCCACACGCCGATCGCGCCCGGGTGCTTCCGCGCGTTGCGGTTGAAGCTCGTCCACGCGGGGCGGTGCGCCTGCTCGGGCGCCGACGCGTAGGCGTAGAGCTTCTCAAGCGACGACCAGTACTGCACGAGGTACGGCCCGCGGCGTCCGAGGAGCATCGTCGAACCGAGCAGGCCTGACTCGGGGTCGCTGAACAGCTCGCCGAGCATCTTCGGCATGCTGGCGGACACCGGCATCCACACGTCGGGACGCCACCACTTCTTGATCGTCATACCGATGTGGAAGACGACGAGTTCGCCGTCGTACGAGTGGGTCATGCGGGCCATGTCGACGCCTTTCGATAGTGTCGCTATCTAGAATGGATAGCGGTACTATCGATGTCAAGGGGGAATCGATGCGGATCTCAGAACTCTCCGCCGAGACGGGCGTCCCGGTCGCGACGATCAAGTACTACCTGCGCGAGAAGCTGCTCCCCGAAGGTGAGCGGACCTCTCCGACGCAGGCCGTGTACGGCCCTGCACACGCTGAAAGGCTGCGGCTGATCCGCGCGCTCGTCGACTCCGGCGTCGGGATCGCCGCCTCGCGACAGGTCATCGCCGCGCTCGACGATCCGCCCGCCAACCCGAACCATCTCCTGGGAATGGCGCATGCCGCCGTCTCGCCGCCGGCGCTCGACGATCTCGATCTGTCGGCGGCCGAAGCGCTGATCTCGCGGTGGGGATGGAACCCCGACGCCTGCGGTCCGCAGCAACTCGCCGGCGTCGCCCGTGCTCTCGACACCCTCGATCGGGCCGGCTTCACCGTGCCCGAGGCCACCATGGACGCCTACCTCGCCGGCATCCGTCGGATGGTCGACGCGGAGATCGACGCGATCCCCACGACGTCGACCGACGCGGCAGTGCGGTACGTCGTGCTGGGGACGGTGCTCGTCGAACCGCTCCTCCTCGCTCTCCGTCGCGTCGCGGAGGAGTTCGTCTCGGGCGACCGGTACGGCGACGCGGTTTCCTGAGATAAACCTGGGGGTGCACAATCGGGGGATGACGACCGTCTTCCCCGCGTTGACCGAGACCCCCGACCCGCAGTTCGTCATGGTCGGCGACGGGTACCGGATCGCGACCTACGAGTGGGGACCGACGGATGCCCCGACGGTGCTCCTCGTGCACGGGTTCGCCTCGAGCGCGCGTGACAACTGGGTCAACACGGGATGGGTGCGCGACCTGCTGCGTGCCGGATACCGTGTGCTCGCCGTCGACCAGCGCGGTCACGGCGCCAGCGACAAGCCCCACGAGTCGCGGGCCTACGAGCTCCGGACGATGGTCACCGACGTCGAGGCGGTGCTCGACACCTACCTCGTCGACGAAGCGCTCTACGTGGGCTACTCGCTCGGCGCCCGCGTCGGCTGGGAGGTCGCCCGCGACCTGGAGCCCCGCATCCCGCGCGTCGTCCTCGGCGGCGTCCCCGACGGCGTTCCGCTCGGACGACTCGACCTCGACCAGGTTCAGGCGTACGTCGATGAGGGCACCCCGGTGACGGATGCCGTGACCCACAACTACATCTCCCTCACCGAGCGCGTGCCCGGCAACGACCTGCGCGCCCTGCTGGCGATCGCCCGCGGCATGCGCGCGACCGGCACCGTCGATCCCGATCCGGGCAACGCCCCCGCGCAGCCCGTGCTCTTCGCGACGGGGACGAAGGACGGCATCATCGAGGGCTCCCGCACGCTCGCGGCGGCGACCCCGCAGGGCCGGTTCGTCGAGATCCCCGACCGCCACCACTTCAACGCGCCCGGTTCCCGCGCGTTCCGCGAGGCGGCGCTGGCCTTCCTCGCCGAGTAAGGCGCGGCATCCGTCGAGGTCCCGTTCCGGCCGGGAATCGCCGGGGCATACCCGGCCCAATCGGGACCTCGCGGCGGACTACGCTCGCGTCATGACAGACCTCTCGTCGTGGGGCGTGGCCTCCGACTCGCCGACCGCGGAGCACTACCGCACGTTCGGCTCCGTCGAGGCCCGCGGCTCGTCCGACACATACGAAGGCTGGGCCCTCGGAGTCGCGGACGACGCCGAGATGCTCGCGCTCATCGATGAACTCCCCCGAGCCAAGCGGCAGGCGAACCTCGTCTTCGCCGCGATGCGCGTCGTTGGCGTGCCGATCGCGTCATGGCAGGGCGCGCGCGGAGAGGCGATCGCGCGGTGGCCTCGGATCCGCGAGGTCGCGCTGACCCACGCGACCCAGACGAACGAAGCCGCGCGCTGCGCCGTGCTCCTGCCGCAGCTCGCACGCATCCCGGGCCCGCTCGCCCTGCTCGAGGTTGGAGCGTCCGCGGGACTCTGCCTCTACCCCGACCGGTACACGTACCGCTACACCGCCGGCGACGGCACCGTCACGCGCATCGACCCGGTGGTTCCGACCGACGTCGTCATCGACTGCCGCATCGAGAACACCGCGCCGCCGACGCATCTGCCCGACGTGGTCTGGCGCGGGGGCATCGATCTCAACCCGCTCGATCCCGCCGACCCCGACACGCTCGCCTGGCTCGACGCCCTCGTGTGGCCGGAGCACGAGGACCGGCGCGCCCGCCTCCGTGCCGCCATGGCGGTCGCGGCATCCGATCCCGCACCGATCCGCGCCGGCGATCTCAACGACCTGATCGCGGATGCCGCGGCATCCGCCCCCGTCGACGCGACCCTCGTGGTCTTCCACACCGCCGTGCTCGCCTACCTGAGTCCCGAGGATCGAGAGCGCTTCCGCCGCACGATGGCCGACACGGATGCCGTCTGGCTCTCGAACGAGGGGCTCGGCGTGTTCCCGGAGTTCGAGCGGATCGTCCCGCCGGGGGAGCGGCACCGATTCGTCCTCGCCGTGGACGGCGAGCCCGTCGCCCTCACTCACCCCCACGGCCGCAGCTACCGCGGCCTCTGATCGCGCTCCGGGGACGCCACGCGCCGCTTCGGCGGCATTCCCGCGACACCACGCGTCCCCGGAACCGACCCCCTCGCCCCGCACCCCCGCACCTGGCAACATCGGCAGAAGACACCGAGAGGATCGACCATGGCAGGCAAGACCAGTGACGGCGCCGGCTTCAGCGACGCCGAGAAGGCCGCGATGAAGCAGCGCGCTGAGGAGCTCAAGGCGATGAAGGGACTCAAGGGCCTCGCGAAGATCGAGAAGGAGAACCAGGCCTGCCTCGACGCCATCGAGGCGCTCGAGGGCACCGACCGCATCGTCGCCGAGAGACTGCACGTCATCGTCCTCGAGGAGGCGCCGCACCTCAACCCGAAGACGTTCTACGGCTTCCCGGCCTATGCGAAGGACGGCAAGGTCGTCGTCTTCTGGCAGCCGGCATCCAAGTTCACCACCCGCTACGGCACGGTCAGCTTCGACGAGACCGCGCAGCTCGACGACGGCCCCATGTGGCCGGTCTCGTTCGCGGTGATCGAGATGACGGATGCCGTCGAGCAGCGCATCCGCGAGATGGTCAGGACCGCGGCACCGCGAGACTGACGATCCGATCGTCGCCGTCCCGCGGTGACCCGCGTCCGTCGGTGTTGTTCGTCAGGACGAACACGGTGCCGTCCGGGCCGACGGTCACGTCACGGAGCCGGCCGTAGTCGGCGCTGAGCTCGGTGGACGTCGACGGGTCCGCCACGGGGACGGCGCGCAGCACGCGCCCGCGCAGGTTGGCGATGAGGATCGTGTCGTTCACGATGGCGACGCCGCTGGGGCTGGCGGCATCCGTCGGCCAGGTCTGGACGGGATCGATGTACCCGTCCGCCTCGCCGCCGGTGCCCTCGACGGAGGGCCAGCCGTAGTTGCCGCCCGGCTCGATGATGTTGAGCTCGTCGCGGTAGTTGCGACCGAACTCGCTCGCGAACATCGTCCCGTCCTCGGCCCACGCGAAGCCCTGCACGTTGCGGTGTCCGAGGCTGTAGACCGCTGACTGCGGGTCGGGATTGTCCGACGGGATGCCGCCGTCCGGGGCGATCCGCAGGATCTTGCCCGCCAGCGAGCCCGGGTCCTGCGAGGCCGGTTCGTCGCTCGTGTCGCCGTTCGCGATGTAGAGCATGTCGTCGGGACCGAACGCGATACGACCGCCGTTGTGGTGGGTGCCGGCCGGCATCCCGTCGATGACGGCCGCCGGCTCTCCGAGACCGTACGAGCCGGGAGTCCCGGTCAGCGGGTACTTCTCGACGCGGTTGCCGCTGCGGGCGGTCGAGTAGACGTACAGCGCGTCGCCGTCGGTCGCGAGGCCCAGGAGTCCGCCTTCGTCGCTGTGCACGACGCCCTCCACGGTGGCGGCAACGCGCGTGGTCCCGTCGAGGGATACCTCGAGAATACGGGCGGTGTCCCGCTCGCTGACGAACACGACGTCGCCGACCACAGCCATCGACCAGGGAGCGTCGAGCCCGCTCGCGACGGTGCGGGGCGTCACCGGTACGGGCGTCGGCGTCGGTGTCGCGGTGGGGGTCGGGCGCGGGCTCGCGCTCGGCGTCGAGGAGGGTGTCGGGGATGCGGCGTCGGGCTCTTCCGCCGGAGCACACGCGCTGAGAAGCAGGGCGGCGGCGACACCGACCCCGGCGACGGACGAGGAGGTGCGGCGGCGCGGCGACATGCGCCCAGTCAACCGCATCGGGCCCCGCGGAGAGCGAACCCAGGTGAACGACCTAAACTGGGGGCATCCCGTTCCTGTCTGTGAGAACCACGCCTGTGTCTGACGTCGCCCCCCGCACCTTCGAGGTGCGCCACCTGCAGATGGGGCGCGCCCTCTTCGCGGCTCTCGCGGCGATCATGATCACGTTCTCGGTCGACCATTCCGCGCCGGTCGGGATGTCGGTGTTCAGCGGGTTCGCGATCGCCACCGCGCTGATCCTCCTGCTCTCGGCCTGGCTCGTCTTCCGCGCCGGCGAGCGCTGGCAGGCGGTGCTCCTCGGCTCGCTGACCCTCGTCGCCGGGATGGTCGCCTCGTTCCCGGCGCTCCGCACGGTCGACGGCTTCTTCACGACCGTCCTCGTCTGGGCGCTGGTCACGGGCGCGGCCGAACTCGTCATCGGCATCCTCGGACGCCGTCGCGGCGACGCCGCCGCGCGCGAGGCGGTGTTCGTCGGCAGCCTCACGGTGCTCCTCGGCGTCGCATTGCTGTTCGTCCAACGGGACTACCTGCTCGAGTACTACATAGCCCAGGCCCGACAGTCGTTCAGCCTCACCGGCATCACGATCGGCGTGGGTGTCCTGGGCGGCTACGCGGCGATCGTCGCCGTGTACCTGGGAATCGCGGCGTTCTCACCCCGCCCCGACGCGGCGGCCGCCGTCGAGACGGCCGACACGGATGCCGCTGGAGGCCGCGCATGAGCGAGAAGAACCCCACCCGTCGCGATCTGATGCGTCCGGTGCAGCTCCTCGGATTCGCCCTGCTGGCGGCGGTGTTCGCCGGTGTCGTCACCCTCGTCTCGATGGGCGTGCTGCAGGATCAGCGGCCGGGGAGCGACGTCGACCAGCACCTGCGTGCGTGGGCTGTCGCCGGCATCGTCACGGGCATCACCTTCATCGCGACGCTCGTGATCATGGCGCTGTCGCTGCTCGCCGTCGACCCCGCGCAGATGGCCAAGCCGGTCGAGCGGGGACTGCTGCTCGACGCCGAGGACGAGTCGACGCCCGGTGAGGGCGACGCGGGTCGCCATCCGGCCCCGCCCTCCGGGCACTGACCCGGGCTTCGGCCTGCGCGGCGGCATCCGCTGGGCTCGGTTGTCGCGTTCGGTCGCGTCAAAGTGCGGCCTCGCGCGCGCTGAACCCGCCATTCGGCGCGACTGAACGGTAGGGCCGGCGTTCAGCCGCGTCAAAGTGCGACTTCGCGCGCGCTGAACCCGCCATTCGGCGCGAGCGGATGCCGGGGCCACGCGCCCCCGCCCCGCCCCGCGCGTCAGCGCAGCAGGTCGACGAGCCGGTCAGCGAGGCCCGCGTAGCCGGCGGGCGTCAGGGCGAGCAGGCGCTGCTTCGCGGCATCCCCGATGTCGAGCCCGTTCACGAACTCGGCGAGCTCCGGAGCGCCGACGCGGCGGCCGCGGGTGAGGTCCTTCAGCAGCGCGTACGGGTCGGTGATCTGCGAGCGACCGGCGACGATCTCGGCGCGGACGACGGTCTGGATCGCCTCGGCGAGCACTTCCCAGTTCGCGTCGAGGTCCGCGAGCAGCACGTGGCGCGACAGCGAGATCTCGGTGAGACCGCGCTGCAGGTTGTCGAGCGCGAGCAGCGAGTGCCCGAACGCGACGCCGATGTTGCGCTGCGTCGTCGAGTCGGTGAGGTCGCGCTGCTGACGTGAGGTCACGAGCGTCGACGCGAGCGTCCCGAACAGGCCGCCGGCGATCTCGAGGTTCGCTTCGGCGTTCTCGAAACGGATCGGGTTGATCTTGTGCGGCATCGTCGACGACCCGGTCGCCCCCGCGACGGGGATCTGGGCGAAGAAGCCCATCGAGATGTAGGTCCACACGTCGGTGGCGAGATTGTGCAGGATGCCGCCCGCGTGCCGCACGCGGTCGTAGAGCTCGACCTGCCAGTCGTGCGACTCGATCTGCGTCGTCAGCTCGTTGAAGCCGATGCCGAGACCCTCGATGAAGCCGCGCGACAGGGCGGGCCAGTCGACGTCGGGCTCGGCGGCGAGGTGCGCCGACCACGTGCCGGTCGCGCCGGAGAACTTCGCGAGGTACTCGCCCTGCGAGATCTGGGCGGCGACGCGCTGCAGGCGCCAGGCGAAGACGGCGAGCTCCTTGCCCATGGTCGAGGGCGTCGCCGGCTGACCGTGCGTGCGCGACAGCATGACGGCATCCCGGTGCTCTTCGGCCAGCTGCGTCAGCGACTCGACCACGGCATGGAGCTTCGGCAGCCACACGCGCTCGACGGCGCGCTGGACGGTGAGGGCGTACGAGGCGGAGTTGATGTCCTCGCTGGTGCAGGCGAAGTGCGTGAGCTCGGCGATCGCGTCGAGTCCGAGGGTCGAGAGGCGGTCGCGGACGAGGTACTCGATCGCCTTGACGTCGTGGCGGGTGACCGCTTCCTTCTCGGCGAGCCAGTCGATCTCGTCGGCGCCGAAGTCGCGGTAGAGGGCGCGGAGCGACTCCTTCTGCGCGTCCGTCAACGCGGACGAACCGAACAGTCCGCGATCGGTGAGCGTGATGATCCACTCGACCTCGACCTCGACGCGGGCCCGGTTCAGGCCGGCTTCGGAGAGGTACTCGGTCAGGGGAGCGACGGCGGGGGCGTAGCGTCCGTCGAGGGGGCTCAGCGACATCGAGGGCAGGGAGGACACGCGACTCCGTTCGGTGGGGGGGTGCGCTCACCGGCGAAGCGCGGGTTCGAGCTGCCGGAACAGAGCCCGGCTCGCGCTCTCGATCATACCGAGCACCTCGTCGAACATCGTGGGGCCGCCGTAGTACGGGTCCGGGACGTCGAGCGCACCGTCCGCGCGCGCGTCGAAGTTCAGCAGGAGTGCGAGCTTGTCGACGTCAGCGGGGCTCCGTGCCCACTCCGACAGGATCCGTTCGTGCGAGCGGTCGAGCGCGATCACCAGGTCGTTGCGGTCGAAATCCTCACGCGAGAACTGCTTCGCCCGGTGGCGGGTGCCGTCGTAGCCGCGCCGCTCGAGCGCATCGAGGGTGCGGCTGTCCGCGCGCTCCCCGACGTGCCATTCGCCCGTGCCGGCGCTCGTCGAGACGACGCGGTCGCCGAGTCCCGCCTGATCGGCGAACCACCGGAAGACGACCTCCGCCATGGGGGAGCGGCAGATGTTCCCGGTGCACACGAAAACCACGCGAAAAGCATCATCGGGCGCGGGCACCACTCCATTGTGCTGATCGAAGCGCCTTCTGCACAGACCGGGGGGTTCCTGAGGCATCCACCGGGCTTCGTCAGGGTCGCTCGCAGACGGATGCCGCGGGCCACCCTCGACGCATGTCCGATGTCGTCGCGCCCTACCCGTACCTCTGGGGCACCCCTCTCGAGGAGCGTCTCGCCACCTTCGATCAGGCCCTGGCCCTCCTGCGGCAGGCTGACGGGGAGGCACTTCGCCTGCTCGCCGACGTCCGCGGTCTCGCGCACCTCGTGGATTGGAGTGCGGATGCCGCCGATGCATTCCGCGCAGCGGTGTCGGCCTGGGAGAGCGAGCTGGTGCAACTGACCGCCGCCATCCAGGCCGTGATCGACCAGACCTGTCTCGACCGGCGTGTGGCGGAGGCGGCGGGCTGATGGGCGATCTCGAGATCCGCAGCGGGCGGGTTGTCGCGGTGGACACCGAGACGCTCCGACATGCGGCCGCGCGAGCCGACCTGGCCGTGGCCGATGCGGAGACGCTCGGCACGACGCTGCGACAGGCGGACCAACTGCTCGACATCACCCTGACCGGTGTGATGGTCGGCCACCCCGTGACGATCGCTCAGACGGTGACCGAGCAGGGGCGGATGCTGGTGACCGCGCTGCGCGACACCGCAACGGCCTACGAGCTCGTCGAGCTGCAGGCGCGTCACGCTGCCGCGGCGGCAGGGGACGCCGCGGATCGTCGTGACGCGGTGCTTCTCGCCCGCCGGATCGAGCAGCTCGAGGCATCCTCTCCCGCGGCCGCAGCGCTCGCGGAGCAGGCGGTCGCCGATGCTCCGAACCCCTTCGCGACGGTCGCGCGCGAGCTGTTCTGGCCGAGCCTCCTCCTCGGCACGCTCGGCGCCGGCACCATGGGTCTCTACGGCGCGGGGACGCTCGCGATCCGCGCTGCGGGGAAGGGGGCGATCCCCGACGGCAGCAGACTCGTGGGAACGCCGAGGACACCGACCGTCTCGCTGATCACGGTCGCGAAGGGCACGGCGCCCGAGTCGATGTCGGCCCTCGCCCGGCGGCAGCCGTCGACGGAGCGGCCGGGAGACATCCGCGTCGAGCGGTACACGATGCCCGGCGGAGGTCGGCGGTTCGCTCTCTACGTCTCGGGGACGCGCACCAAAGGCGACGTCGGCACCTTCGGCATGGGGACGAACGTGCCGCTGTACCTCGGTGCCGCGTCGTCGTCCTATGAGTCCGTCCGGATCGCGCTCGAGAAGGCGGGCGCGAAGCCGGGCGACTCGGTGATGGTCAGCGGGCATTCGCAGGGCGCGATGATCGCCAGCCGCGTCGCGCTCGAAGAGGAGTACGAGGTGCCGATGCTGGTCGGATTCGGCAATCCGGTGCAGGCGGACGTCGGCGCCGACACCCTGCAGGTCGACCTCCGCCACAGCGACGATCTTGTGCCCCTCCTGGCCGCCGGAGGGCATGACGGATCGATCGGCGCTCAGGGCAGCATGGTCGTCGAGCGGGACGTCAGTCCTTGGCCGGGTCTCGACTCCCACCAGATGGATGCCTACACCGAGACCGCCGAGATGCTCGACGCATCCTCCGACCCGCGGGTGGATGCCGTCCGGCAGCGTCTCGCCGAGTTAGGGCAGGCCGAATCGGTCGAGGTGTTCGTCTACGACACCGAGGAGGGTGTCACGCCTTCGTCTGCGGACGCAGGATGATCCCGAAGACGAAGTTGATGATCGAGATGATGAGGGCGGCGACGACGCCGAGCCAGAAGGACTCGACCGTGAGGCCCCAGCCCCACCACTCGGTGAACCATCCGGTCAGCCAGAACAGGAAGCCGTTGATCACGAGGGAGATGAGACCCAGGGTCAGGATGTAGAGCGGGAAGGCGAGGATCTTCAGCACCGTCCCGATCACGGTGTTCACGATCGCGAACACGGCCGCCACGGCGAGGAGCGACAGCACGAGCTGCAGCGTCTCGCCGGGGGCGAACGGGGTGACCTCGACGCGCAGCGGCTCGATGAGGGTGACGACCCAGATCGCGAATGCGTTGATCACGACGCGGATGATGAAGCGCATGCTCGCAGTCTCCCACGCGCGCCGCCACGCCGCTCGTAGACTCGTCGCGTGACCGACATCCCCATCCGGGTTCGCCCTGAGATCGCCGCCCTCCCTTCGTACAAGCAGGGCAAGCAGGCCGGCGCCACCGCCTACAAGCTCTCCAGCAACGAGAACCCGTTCGATCCCCTGCCCGGCGTCGTCGACGCGGTGCGGGGTGCGGTCGCGTTCAACCGCTACCCCGATGCGCTCGCCGGCCGGCTCCGAGCCCGGCTCGCCGAGCGGTTCGGCGTGAGTGACGACCGCATCCACATCGCCGCGGGCTCCGTGTCGATCCTGTACCAGCTCGCTCAGGCCGCGGCATCCGTCGGCGACGAGATCGTCCTGCCGTGGCGCTCCTTCGAGGCGTACCCCGGCATCGTGACGGTCACGGGTGCGACCCCCGTCATGGTGCCGCTGAATGACGACGCCGCCGTCGACCTTCCCGCGCTCGCGGCGGCCGTCACCGACCGCACCCGCGCCGTTTTCGTCTGCACGCCCAATAACCCCACCGGTGCCGTCGTGACCCAGGCCGACTTCGACGCGTTCGTCGCGGCCGTCCCCTCGGATGTGCTGATCGTCCTCGACGAGGCGTACGTCGAGTTCGTGACGGATGCCGCAGCGGTCAAGGGCGAGCAGGTCATCGCCGCCGGGCATGACAACGTCGTGATCCTCCGCACCTTCTCGAAGGCCTACGGGCTCGCGGGTCTGCGCATCGGCTACGCCGTCGGGCACCCCCGCATCCTCGATGTCGCCCGCAGCGCCGGCATCCCCCTATCCGTCACGGCGCAGGCCGAAGCGGCGGCTCTCGCGAGCCTCGATGCCGAGGACGAGCTGCGTGAGCGGGTCGCCGTCGTCGCCGAGCGGCGCGACCGCTTGGTCACGCGGCTGCGCGAGATCGGCTGGGACGTCCCGACCGCGCAGGGCAACTTCGTCTGGTTGCCCGCGGGGGAGCGCTCGCTCGAGGTCGCAGCGGCGTTCGAAGCCGCCGATCTCGTCGTCCGGCCGTTCGCCGGCGACGGCGTCCGTGTGTCGGTGGGCGAGGACGAGTCGATCGATCGCGTGGTCGAGGTCGCGGCATCCGTCCGTCCCTGACCGGGCCCTGAGACGACGACGTCCCCGGAGCCCTGAATCGGGCATTCCGGGGACGCGTCGTTTTCTGTGTCGGGCGGTTCGGGCGACGTCTCGCGTCCCCGGAACCCGTCACGGCTCAGCGCGAGGACTTCTCCTTCTGCTTGCGCACGAACAGAGTCTCGGTCTGCTCGAGCTCCATGCCCTTCGTCTCGGGCACGCGCCAGGCGACGTACACGAACGACAGGGCCGCGAACAGCGCGTACATGCCATAGGTGAGCGGCAGCGACCAGCCCGACATCGCCGGGAACGACACCGTGATGAGGAAGTTCGCGATCCACTGTGCGGCGGCCGCGACACCGAGCGCCTTGCCACGGATTCGGCTGGGGAAGATCTCGCCGAGCAGCACCCAGACGAGCGGGCCCCACGACGCGCCGAAGCCGACGACGAACAGGTTCGCGGCGACGAGGGCGATCGGACCCCACGCGCCGGGCAGCGAGACCTCGCCGTCCACGGTCACCGCGAAGGCGAACGCCAGTGCCATCGTCGCGAGCGACAGGGTCATGAGCACCGAACCGGTCAGCAGGATCGGCTTGCGGCCGACGCGGTCGACCAGCCAGATGGCGATGAGCGTGACGACGACGTTCGTGATCGAGGTGATGACGCTGATCGTCAGCGAGTTGCTCTCGTCGAAGCCGACCGCCTTCCAGAGCGTCGTCGAGTAGTAGAAGATCACGTTGATGCCGACGAACTGCTGGAACGTCGACAGGATGATGCCGACCCAGACGATGCCCTGGAGCCCCAGGACCGGGCCACGCAGCGACGCGCTCTTGCTCTTGCGGTCCTGCTCGATCGCCGAGCGGATCTCGTTGACGGACTTGTCGAGGTCGGCCTGGGGGACCAAGCGCGAGAAGACCTCTCGGGCTTCGTCGTTGCGGCCCTTGGCGAGAAGGAAGCGCGGCGATTCCGGCATCGTGAAGGCGAGGATGCCGTACACGGCCGCCGGGATGACGCCGACGAGGAACATCCAGCGCCAGGCCTCGAGCCCGAGCCACAGCTGCTCCGCGGCGCCGCCGGCACTGTTGGCGAGGACGGCATCCGACAGGAGGGCGGCGAAGATGCCGAGGGTGATCGCGAGCTGCTGCAGCGACGCGAGGCTGCCGCGGATCTGCCGCGGCGCGATCTCGGCGATGTAGGCGGGGGCGACGACCGAGGCGATGCCGATGCCGATGCCGCCGATGACGCGCCACACGATGAGGTCGGGCACGCTGAAGGTCAGACCCGAGCCGATCGACG
The DNA here is from genome assembly GCF_900100525.1 of Microbacterium sp. 77mftsu3.1. Classification (NCBI taxonomy): domain Bacteria; kingdom Bacillati; phylum Actinomycetota; class Actinomycetes; order Micrococcales; family Microbacteriaceae; genus Microbacterium; species Microbacterium sp. 77mftsu3.1. Next base: position 282,003 of record NZ_FNCR01000002.1, read on the forward strand.
AGACGAGGAACATGACGGCGCCCAGCATCATCGTCTTGAGTCGACCCCAGCGGTCCGACAGGTTTCCGGCGATGATGGCGCCGACGGCACACCCGAGCAGGGCGACGGCGACGACGAATCCGGTCAACACCTTGTCGAGCTCGAAGTTGCCCTCGATCGCGTCGACGGCACCGTTGATGACGGACGAGTCGAAACCGAAGAGGAAGCCACCGACCGCCGCGGCTATCGACAGCCCGATCGCTCGTCGCCCGTAGGGGCTTTTGATCGAGAAGGCGTCTGCGGGAATCGTGCCGGTAGTGCTCATGAGGGACGAGGTTACCCCCGCTCCCACGAGCCGAGGGTGGACTTGCGCGAGCGCGAGAATCCGGTAATGGATGCCTGTCGGCCCGCGCGTTCTCGTCGTCCGGGTGCCGGATGGGGGTGTGTCACGATGCTCGCATGGGGATCCCGGTCACTGACGAGCTTCGCGCGTTGCGCGCCCGCGTCTACGGGCCGGCCGCCGACATCCATCTCGATCCCGCGGCCATGCGGCGCTTGGAGGAACTCGAGGAGGCAGGGCGGCGCTCGCCCGCGGTCGAGCTTCCGGTAGCGCCTCCCGCTGACGTGGCCGTCGCTGACGAGGATGCCGCCGCATCACCGAGCGCCGCGGATGTCGCTCCGCCTGCACCCGAGCTGCCCTTCTGGCGCCGTCCGCGCGTTCGGACCGCGACGTGGGCTGTGGGCCTGGTCGTCGCCGCGCTACTCGGTGCGGGCCTCACATACTCCGTGGTCGCGATCACACCGGTCTCGACGTCGTCGGGTGCCGAGCAGATCGCGACCCTCACGCCGAGTACGACACTGCGGATCCCGCCCGGCTACTTCGGGTGGGAGGATGGCGGATCTGCATTCGAGTACGCGGGGCTCACCATCCTCCAGACGTCGAACAGCTTCATCGCCGCTGGCGTCGGCGACGCGCCGTGCATTCAGGTTCTGGAGACCCGGCTGGTCCCCGATCCGCAGGAATTCGACGAAGCGGGTGGCTGGTCGTACGACGGCAACCTCTGGGGCGGCTGTTCTGTCGGTGCCTTCCCCGCGTCGGCGGCTGTGCCCCTCTCCGGCGAGGGCGCCCCCAAGGTGGACCTGCCCGACGGCCGCGCTCTCCAGTTCGTCCTCGAGGGGGATCGCGTCGGCGTCTTCCTCGACCGGGGCTGACCCCGGCGACGGGTCAGGACGACAGGCGGCGGTAGGCGTCGCCGAGCCAGCGGTCGTAGGCCGCCCAGGGCTCCCCGATCCGGCTGCGCACGTCGGCGATGTGCGACGCCAGGTCGCCGGTCAGCGAGAACCACTCGCCTCCCTCGCGGACGTCGGCGAACTCCACGTGCCGCTGATGCTCGACGTGGCGGTCGCCCGGTTCGAAGGCCAGCAGCTCTTCGTGCATGATCGCGGCGAGGCGGCGTCGCGGCGTCGCGGACGTCCCGATCTTCACCCGGTCGCGGAACCGCAGGTAGTAGACGACGTCCACGCGCGGTCGGGGAAGGTCCGCGTCGGGGGCGTCGCCCAATCGCCAGCCGCAACGATCGCAAAGCCAGGCGTCGTCGAGACGATCGCCGGTGACGCCTCCGCACACGCGGCACGGGCGGGGGAGGGATGCGGGCACGCGCCCATCCTCGCCGCGACCGCCGACACCCGTTCGTCCGGCGGGAGGGTCCCGGGTCGGAGTCGAGGGGGGAGATCGACTCGACGAACCGGGCCCCCGGATGCGTCACTGCGACGTGCAGAAACGCGATCCCGCGCGGACACCCGGGGCTGGGTTGTCGGCGACGATACGCGCACGCACGCCGGGGCGGAACCCTCTATGGACGAACCCGGCTGGAGAGGGGCGTCCCCCTGACCCCAGCCGGGTCGTGTCGCTGTAGCGTGGCCCGCACGCGGGAACGCCTGGAATCCCCCAGAAACCAGTCCGGGTGCGGGCTAACCAGCTCCCCAACTGTTGGTCTACAGCAGGACGAATATAGAACCTCGCGAGGAGCGATTTGTCCCCCTTTCGGGGGACAAGCCGGATGTGCTAAAAACTTCTCCCCACTCCCGCGAGGCAGCCAGGATGGAGGGATGTCCACCCTCATCGTCGTCGCACACCCCGATCCGGCCTCCCTCACCCACCACGTCGCGAAGCGTCTCGCGGCGACGCTCGCCACGGGCGACGTAGAGGTCGCCGATCTCGCCGCGGAGGGCTTCGACCCGCGATTCTCCCCCGCCGACCGGCACTCGTACGCCGTCGCGGGCGAGTACCCGGACGACGTGGCAGCCGAGATCGCGAGGATCGAGCGCGCGGACCACATCGTCCTCGTCTTCCCCGTGTTCTGGTGGTCGATGCCCGCCCTCCTGAAGGGCTGGATCGATCGCGTGTTCGTCAACGGCTGGGCATTCGGCGTCGGTGAGGGCGGCGGCGTCCGTCCCGGACTCGGACGTCTGACCGCGCACCTGGTTCCCCTCGCGGGGTCGGATGCGGCGCTCTACGAACGGCGCGGGTACGACGTCTCGTTCTCGACGCAGATCGCGACCGGCATCTTCGACTACTGCGGCGTCCGGCGCGGACTCACCGAGTTCCTGTACGAAGCGGATGCCGGTGTCGCGGCATCCGACATCGACACGGCTGTCGAGCGCATCACGGCTGCCATCCGCGGCTGAGAGCTCGCCGGCCTCACCGCGATCCTCATCGGAAGGCGTCGACGACCTCTGTGCGGCGCTGCGGAGCGGTCTGCGAGACGGTGTCGAATACGCGGGTCGCGCGCGTCGCCCCGAAGGCCGGCCAGCCCGGGTCGCCGGTGCGGATGAACGACACCCACGCGCCGTGCATCTCGTCGGCGAGGGACTGCGGGGCATCCTCTCCCGAGAGCGCCACCGCGTCGGGGCCGGTCAGCCGGCCGAACGCGAACGCGATCTCGACGGCGTGCGCGGCGCGCAGACCGCGGACGGGGCTCTGCCAGGCGAACTCGTACACGAAGGTGCGCTCGGGGCGGCCCTGCGCGAGCCGCGTCGCGGGCGCGCGCAGGATCTTGTCGCTCAGCGCCTGACCGAGCGCTTCGGCGCCGCGTGAGCCGTCGGCCCGGGCCGCGCGCATCGCACCTGCCGGGATCCGCCCGAACAGGGCGAGGGCGGCGACCTTGAGCGGGCCGAGCGCGGCGATCGCCGCCGGCGACAGCCAGAGGCGGTACTCGTCGGTGTTGGTGCCGAGGAGGATCGGGGCCGCGGCATCCGTCAGCGCCTTCTCGGGAGCGCCGGGCACCGACGCGGGGTCGAGGGCGAGGGCGAAGCCGCCGACGGGGATCGGCGACGACTTCCGCGTCAGCTCGAGTCGGGCGTCGACGAGCCGCTGCGGGCTGACGGCGGCGAACGCATCTCGGGTCGCGGGGATGCCGAGGTGCTTCGCGATCGCCCGGGTGACGCGGCCGGCGCGTTCGGGGGTCGACGCGTCGAGCGGCCCGGACTGGATGATCGCGCCGTGCGCGCGCTCGCCGATGCGGGGGATCGCCATGGCGGCAGCGACCAGTGCACCGCCGGCGGACTCGCCCATGAGGGTGACGCGCTCGGGGTCGCCGCCGAACGCGGCGATCTCGCGGAACACCCAGTCCACGGCCGCCCCGACATCGAGCAGCCCGAGGTTGCGGGGCACCCCGTCGAGCACCGAGAACCCCTCGCTCCCCAGGCGGTAGTTGAGCGAGACGAAGACGATCCCGTCGCGAGCGAACGTCGTACCGTCGTACCCCTCGAGCGCCGCCGTGCCGCGCTCGAGCGCGCCACCGTGCACCCACACCACGACGGGGGCGGCGTCCGCATCCGCGGGGGTCCAGACGTTGACGGTCAGGATGTCCTCGCCCGGGATCTCGACGCTGCTCAGCAGCGTCGCCGAATCGCCCTGGTACGGACTCTGAGGTGCGGTGGGCCCGAATCCGGTCGCCTCGCGCACGCTCTCCCACGCACGTGCCGGGACGGGGGCGGCGAACCGCCGGTCGCCGAAAGGCGGTTCCGCGTAGCGGATGCCGAGGAACCGGCGGACGCCGGCGCTCTCCGTCCCGGCGACGGTGCCCGTCGTGAGGGTGACGCGGGGTGAGGGGTGAGGCATCGGCATCCTTCCGAGACGGTGCGGCGGATGATGGCCGCGGCAGTCATCGTGGCATTCGGGGCTATGCGAACGCCATGCTCGGGTGACGGACGCCGACGGGCGCGGACCCCGAAGGATCCGCGCCCGGAGCGAGGATGCCGCGCCGCGGCATCCGCTCAGTCGTCGATCTCGGTGGCGATGACCTTCCCGCTGGCATCGAGGGTGACCTCGACGATCTGGCGCTCACCGGTGAGGATCGACACGTCGAACGGCGAGCGGTTGTCGTCGTCGGCGTCGATCTCGAGGACGCGGCCGGGCTGCTCGGCCAGTGCGGCGTCGACCATGGTCGCGAGGGTCTTCGCGTCGAGCACGTTCTTCGGGGCGCGGTCGTCCGCGTCAGCGGCCTCGGTCTCGCGGACGACGGCCTTCCCGTCGGCGCTCACGCGCACCTCGGTCTCGGCGCCGTCGGGTGCCGTCAGGGTGACGTCCCAGCTGCCGTCGCGGTCGGCGTCGATCGAGGTCGGAGCGCCGTCGGCCACGCCCTTCGCGGCGCTGACGGCCGCGCCGAGCTCGTCGGCGCCCGCCGCGCCGATGGATCCGGATGCCGCACCCGCCGCGTCGTCGTCCGCGCGGTCGTCGTCGGTGTCCGTCGTCGTCGCGGCGGGGACCCCGCTGGACGGGGCGTCGGACAGCCGGCTCGAGGCAACGCTGTCGAGACCGTCCTCGTCGCGGTCGTCGGCCACCGCGGAGCCGACGGCGACGCCGCCTCCGACGAGGAGGAGCGCGCCGAGCGTGGCGCCGCCCGCGATGAGGGCCGTGCGTCCGCGCCGCTTCGGGGCGGTGGGGGCCTCGGCGACGGTCGCGTACTGCTCGGTGGGGGCGGTGGTCTGGTCGGGGGTGGTGTTGTTCTCGCTCATGACCCCAGAGTGCCGAGTGGGCACTGAAGCGGACCTGAAGCGACCTGAAGCCGTCTTCAGGATGCCGGGGTGAGAGGATCGACGGATGTCCGAGAGCCTCTCCTCCGCCGCCTTCCCCCTCGACCGCGACGCCGCGGACCGGATGTGGGCCGACTACCGTGCGGCGCACCCTGCCGCCGCTGCGGCCGGAGCCGAGTACACCGTCGAGCACTTCGGCGACAGCCCGCGCCTGGCCGACCAGCTGCTCGACGCCGTCCTGAACGGTCCCAAGCGGGCGACCTCCGAGCTGGTCGCGGAGTTCTTCGAGCACGGCGACCAGCTGCCGCGGATCGGCTCGCACTGGATCGCGTGCGACGGCACGGGCGCCCCGCGGATCATCATCCGCAGCACGGAGCTGCGCGTCGGGTCCTTCGCGAGCGCGGACGCGGCGTTCGCCTTCGACGAGGGTGAGGACGACCGGTCGTTCGAGAGCTGGGAGCGCGAGCACCGCCGCTACTTCGCGCGGGTCGCCGCCGCGCGCGGCGCGGAGTGGTCGGAGGACGACGAGATCGTCTTCGAGCGCTTCGCCGTGGTCTGGCCGCCCGAGCACGCCGACTGAGTCTCCGCGGGCCGGCTCAGCCGACGGCGGGAATCAGCCTGCCGCCGGCAACCGAACGGTGAAGCGCGCGCCGCCCCAGGGCGACTCGCCCACCGTGACGCTGCCGCCGGAGGCCCGCACCACGCCCGCGACGATCGCGAGGCCGAGGCCACTGCCCCCGGCATCCCGCGCCCGTCCCTCGTCGAGACGCACGAAACGTTCGAACACGCGCTCGCGCTCTGACGCGGGGATCCCGCTGCCGTCGTCGTCCACGGTCAGCACCGCGTCCGCTCCGTCGCGCGCGACTCCGACGGCGACGCGGGATGCCGCGTGCCGGGCCGCGTTGTCGGCCAGGTTGCGGGCGATGCGGCCGAGCAGGCGTTCGTCGCCCGCGACCTGCACCGCCGTGATCGCGGAGCTGTCGACCGTGACCCCGGCGGCACGCAGGCGCGACACCTCGGCGAGGGCGAGGTCGTCGAGGTCGACGACTCCTCGCCGCTGCGGGGCCTGTTCGTCGAGGCGGGTCAGCACGAGGAGGCCGTCGACGAGGTCCTGCATCCGCACACCCTCGGCGGCCACCACTTCGGCGAGGTCGTCGAGCGTCGTCGCATCGGGATGGGCGCGGGCGAGTTCGGCGTGCTGTCGCATGGTCGCGAGCGGGGAGCGCAGCTCGTGCGAGGCATCCGACACGAACCGGCGCTGCGCAGTCGCGGATGCGTCGAGCCGGTCGAGCATGCGGTTCATCGTGACGGCCAGCGCGGCGATCTCGTCGCCCGACGAGGGCTCGGGCACGCGACGGTCGAGTCGGTCGGCGGTGATGTCCTCGACCTCGCGACGGATCCGGCCCACGGGACGGAGCGCCCGCCCGACGACCCACCAGGTGACGGCGGCGACCACGAGCACGACGAGCAGAGTGGATGCCGCGAGCAGCCAGCCCGCCGTGGCGAGCGTGGCCTCGTCGCCGTCGACCGGAGTCGCAAGCACGACCCGCATGTCGTCGTCGGTCTCCTCCACGACGATGAGGACCGGGTCGCCGTCGTACGTCACGACCTCGCCGTCGCGATCCGCGGGCAGGGTGCCGTCCTCCGCGTCCTCGGATGCCGCGATCACGCGACCTGCCTCGTCGATCACCTGCACGATGTCGTCATCGAGGTCGGGGATGCCGGCGGTGCCCGTGTCGTCGATGCGGGTGGTCAGCTCGGAGGCGCGCGTCTCGGCCGCTCGGGTGGTCGCGTCCCGCACCTCCGAACCCAGCACCGCGCTAAACCCGATCGACGCGAGAATCATGACTACCGCGACGATGACGGTCGCGGCGGCGGTGATGCGCGCTCGCAGCGTGCGGAGCACCGGCATCCGTCCGCTCGCGGACACCTGGTCAGCCACCGTCGGCCGCCAGTCGGTAGCCGGCGCCGCGCACCGTCTCGATCGCGGTCCGGTCGAACGGCCGGTCGAGCTTGCGGCGCAGGTGCCCGACGTACACCTCGACGATGTTCGGGTCGCCGTCGAAGTCGTCGTCCCAGACGCCGGCGATGAGGTCGCGCTTGGAGACGACCTGTCCCTTGTGGCGGATGAGGTGCAGCAGCACGGCGAACTCGCGAGAGGTCAGTTCGATCGCGCTGTCGCCGCGGTGGACGCGTCGCGCGGCCGGATCGACGTGCAGGTCGCCGGCCTCGAGGGCGACGGGGCGCTCGACGCCGCCGCGGCGGATGAGGGCGCGGAGTCGCGCGACCAGCACGGGGTAGGAGAACGGCTTCGTGACGTAGTCATCGGCGCCGGCATCGAGGGCGTCGACCTGGTCCCACTCGCCGTCCTTGGCGGTCAGCATGAGGACGGGGGTCCAGTTCTCCTCGGCTCGCAGCGCCTCGCAGACCTTCCATCCGCTCATCCCCGGCATCATGAGGTCGAGCACGATCGCGTCGTACCGCGTCTCGCGGGCGCGCCACAGTCCGTCGACGCCGTTGTGCGCGACGTCGACGGCGAAGCCCTCGGCCTCGAGCCCGCGCCGTACGCCGTCGGCCAGGCGCACCTCGTCGTCGACCACCAGAACACGCATGCGCCCAGTGTGGCGTGCGCACGCTGAAGCGGGGCTGAAGCGGATGCCGGGGCGGGGCCGCCTTGTCCTGAACGCACGGCGAATCGCGGCATCCGTTGTCGACCTCATGCAGAACCGGTCATGCGCGGGGGGTTAGCGTGGGAGGGTGACCCCCTCGTTCGAGGCTCCGGCCGAAGCATCCGACGTCGTCCGCGTCCTCGCCGCCGACGGTTCGTACGCCCCCAGTGAGGCGGCCGAGCGCTACCTCCCGCTCATCGACGCGCTGACCGACGCCGAGCTCGAGACGTTCTACCGCGACATGGTCGTGGTGCGCGCCTTCGACCGGCAGGCGACCAACCTGCAGCGGCAGGGACAGCTCGCCCTGTGGCCCCCGTCCCTCGGACAGGAGGCCGCCCAGGTCGGTTCGGTGCGTGCCGCCCGCGCGCACGACCACGTGTTCCCCTCGTACCGCGAGCACGTCGTCGTGACGACCCGCGGCGTCGACCCGATCGACATCATCCGCCTGATGCGCGGTCTCACGCACGGCGGCTGGAATCCTGCCGAGCACCAGAACACGCACATCTACACGCTCGTCCTCGGCGCGCAGACCCTGCACGCGACGGGTCTCGGCATGGGCCTCGTCTTCGACGGTCGCACCGGCACCGGCGACCCCGAGAAGGACGAGGCGGTCATCGTCTACTACGGCGACGGCGCCTCGAGCCAGGGCGACGTCCACGAGGCCATGGTGTTCGCGGCCAGCTACCAGACGCCGCAGGTCTTCTTCCTGCAGAACAATCACTGGGCGATCTCGGTGCCCGTCTCGACCCAGTCGCGCGTGCCTCTCGCTCGCCGCGGCGAGGGCTACGGCATCCCGTCGGTGAGGGTCGACGGCAACGACGTCCTCGCCAGCTACGCCGTCAGCAAGCTCGCCCTCGACGAGGCGCGCGCCGGTGGCGGTCCCCGCGCGATCGAGGCGCTCACCTACCGGATGGGCGCGCACACGACGAGCGACGACCCGACCAAGTACCGCACGAGCGACGAAGAGCAGTCCTGGGCCGAGCGCGACCCGATCGCGCGCATGCGGGCCTTCCTGCAGAACCGCGGCACACCGGCATCCTTCTTCGACGAGGTGGATGCCGCCGCCGCCGCCTACGCCGACGACGTGCGCGTGCGCACCAACGCCCTCGGCGACATCCCGACGGGCATCATGTTCGACCACGTCTACGGCGACGCCCACCCGCTCGTGCAGGAGCAGCAGCGCTGGCTCGGCGAGTACGAGGCATCCCTCGAGGAGGGGAACGCGTGAGCGACATCCAGACCCTGCCCTTCGCGAAGGCGCTCAACGCGGGCCTTCGCGCGGCGATGAACGCCGACGACCACGTCCTGCTGATGGGCGAGGACATCGGTCCGCTCGGCGGCGTGTTCCGCGTGACCGAAGGCCTGCACGCCGAGTTCGGCCCGCAGCGGGTGCTCGACACCCCCTTGGCGGAATCGGGCATCGTCGGCACCGCGATCGGGCTGACGATGGCCGGGTTCCGTCCCGTCATCGAGATCCAGTTCGACGGCTTCGTCTTCCCCGCGTTCGACCAGATCACGACGCAGCTCGCGAAGCTCACGAACCGCCACGAAGGGAACGCGAACTTCCCCGTCGTCATCCGCATCCCCTACGGCGGGCACATCGGCGCCGTCGAGCACCACCAGGAGAGCCCCGAGGCGTACTTCGCGCACACCCCGGGTCTGCGGGTCGTCTCGCCGTCGACGCCGAACGACGCGTACTGGATGATCCAGGACGCGATCGCCTCGCCCGACCCGGTCATCTTCCTCGAGCCCAAGGCGAAGTACTGGATGAAGGGCGAGGTCGACGTCGCCGAACGCGCCCTGCCGCTCCATGCCTCGCGCGTCGTCCGCAAGGGCACCGATGTGACCCTCGTCGGTCACGGCGCCATGGTCACGACTCTCCTGCAGGCGGCCGCGCTCGCCGAGGGTGAGGGCACATCGTGCGAGGTCATCGACGTCCGCTCGCTCGCGCCGATCGATTACGAGCCGATCCTCGAGTCCGTCCGCCGCACCGGGCGCATGATCTACGCCCAGGAGGCCCCCGGCAACGTGTCGGTGGGCTCCGAGGTCGCGGCGACCGTCATGGAGAGGGCGTTCTACGCCCTCGAGGCGCCGGTCCTGCGGGTCTCGGGCTTCGACGTGCCGTTCCCGCCCGCGAAGCTCGAGGGCCAGTACCTCCCCGACGCCGACCGCATCCTCGAGGCCGTCGACCGCGCCCTCGCCTACTGACCCCCGACGATGCCCCCCTACCCGCGACCCCCGCACGTCCGCGAGACTGCACGTGTGCGCCGAGACTGCGGCGTGAGCCCGCTGTCTCGGCGCGCGGCTGCAGTCTCGCGGGGATGGAGATGACATGAGCACGCAGACCTTCCACCTGCCGGACGTCGGCGAAGGCCTCACCGAGGCCGAGATCGTGCAGTGGCGTGTGGCGCCCGGCGACAGCGTCGACGTCAACGACGTCCTCGTCGAGATCGAGACGGCGAAGTCGCTCGTCGAGCTGCCGTCGCCGTTCAGCGGCACGGTCGGCGACATCCTCGCCACCGAGGGCACGACCGTCGAGGTCGGCGCGGCGATCATCACGATCGCCGGTGGCGAGGGGCAGCCGGATGCCGACATCGGCCGCTCCGAGCACGGTGAGAAGCCCGCCGAGGAGCCCGGTGGATCGGTGCTCGTCGGCTACGGCACCGGCGGCGAGGTCAAGTCGCGTCGCCGCAAGCCGGCCGAGAAGCCCGTTACCCGCGCCGTGGGCGTCGTCGCGAAGCCCCCGATCCGCAAGCTCGCGCGCGACCTCGGCGTCGACCTGGCCGACGTGTCGCCGAGTGGCACCGCCGGCGAGGTCACCCGCGAGGACGTCGTCCGCCACGCTGAGCAGGCCTCGGTGTTCCGCAACATCGCGACCCCGGAGCTGCCCGAGGAGCGCGAGCTCTCGATCCCCGTCGCGGCACCGGCGGCATCCGCCCCCGCTCCTGCAGCACCCCAGGCTGATGCCCGCGAAGAGGCCATCACGGTGAAGGGCGTGCGCAAGGCGACCGCCAATGCGATGACCTCGAGTGCGTACACCGCGCCGCACGTGTCGGTCTGGACCGACGTCGACGCGACCCGAACGATGGAGCTCGTCAAGCGGCTCAAGGCCTCGCCCGACTTCGCCGACGTGAAGATCTCGCCGCTGCTGATCTTCTCGCGCGCAGTCATCTGGGCCCTCCGCCGCACGCCGATGATCAACGCCGCATGGGTCGAGACCGAGAACGGCGCCGAGATCCGCGTGCGTCACTACGTGAACCTCGGCATCGCGGCGGCGACCCCCCGCGGTCTGCTCGTCCCGAACATCAAGGACGCGCAGGACCTCAACATGCGCGGCCTCGCGCGGGCCCTCGAGAAGCTGACCACCACGGCGCGCGACGGCAAGACGACGCCCGCCGACCAGCAGGGCGGGACGTTCACGATCACGAACATCGGCGTCTTCGGGATGGATGCCGGGACCCCGATCATCAATCCGGGCGAGTCCGGCATCATCGCCATGGGCACGATCCGGCAGAAGCCGTGGGTCGTCGACGGCGAGGTGCGTCCCCGTTTCGTGACGACGGTGTCGGGATCGTTCGATCACCGCGTCATCGACGGCGACGGCATCAGCCGCTTCATCGCCGACGTCGCCTCGGTGCTCGAGGAGCCGGCACTCCTACTCGACTGAGGCCGGCGACGCCGACCTCAGGCCCGGCCGGCGACCGCTTTGTCCGTGAACCAGTCGCCGAGGGCATCGGTCGACCGACGCGTCGACTGCTCGTCGACGGGCTGCTGCAGGGCGGTGACGGCGTCCCCTGAGCCGTCGCCGGGGACGGTCGGTTCGTAGCCCATCGACCAGGTCGCGTACTTGCGTTCCGGGACCTGCTCGTCGAGCAGGACGCGGACGTCGGTGTGGCGCGGGTCGCGGCCGATGCGCTCCAGGAGGGCGCGGACCGCGGCATCCGGTCCTTCGAGGATCTGGATGAAGTCGGGCTCGCTGTAGACGAGCATGCCCGTGATGCCGTCGCGGGAGTTGTTCGCGCGGCTCTCGGTGAGCAGGTCGACCAGGCTCGCGTGATCGAAGGATGCCGTGGCGCGGCTCGCGTACGCGATGAAGGTCAGCTGCTCGGTCATGTGCGAATCCCCCGGGTGATGGTGCGCCGGAGGGTGCGGGTGCCGCCCGGTCCGACGACAGTAACACCGGGTGGCGGGCGATTCCGTCGGCCGGGCACGGACCGATGCGTCCGCTGAGCGTTACACGCTGAGTTTGAGAACCGTTATCAACAGGACGTACACTCGATCCATGACCTCTCGTATGCCCGCGCTCGCCGCCCTCGCGGCCGGATCCGTCCTCGTCCTCGCCGGATGCGCCACGGCGACCCCGGCCGGTTCGTCCGGCGGCGACGCCTCCCCCCTCAAGGTCGTCGCGTCGACCAACGTCTACGGCTCCCTCGCCGAGGCCATCGGCGGCAAGGACGTCGAGGTCACGTCGATCATCCACTCGATGTCACAGGACCCCCACTCCTACGAGGCATCCGCCCGCGATCAGCTGACCATCTCGGACGCCGACCTCATCCTCGAGAACGGCGCCGGCTACGACAGCTTCCTCGACTCGCTCGTCGAGGCGAGCGGCACGAAGGCTCCGGTCCTGACCGCCGTCGAGTACTCGCACGCGTACGAGGACGCCGACCCGCATCACGCCGACGACCACGGCCACGGGCACATCGAGGGCTTCAACGAGCACGTCTGGTACGACCCGCACACGATGGAGGAGTACATCACCGCCATCGCGAAGGAACTGGGCACGCTGGATGCCGCCAAGGCCGACACCTTCACGAAGAACGCCGACACCCTCATCGAGGGCATCAGCGGTCTCGAGACCTCGCTCGACGGTCTCAAGGCGAAGTACGACGGCGAGAAGGTCTTCGTCACGGAACCCGTGCCGCTCTACCTGACCGCTGCCGCGGGCCTCGAGAACGCGACCCCGGAGGCGTTCAGCGAAGCCGTCGAAGAGGGTCAGGACGTCCCGCCGGCGACGCTGCTCGAGGCCACGAAGATCCTGGAGTCGGGCGAGGTCCGTACGGTCGTCGTCAACGCGCAGACCGGTGGTGCCGAGACCAGCGAGATCGAGAAGCTCGCGAAGACGAACGACATCCCGGTGCTGAAAGTCACCGAGGTGATGCCCGAAGGGCTGACTTACGTGACGTGGATGCAGAAGAACATCGACGAGCTGGCGGGTACGCTGACCCGGTGACCCGGCACGCATCATCCCCTCTCGAGATCCGGGGTGCCGCGCTCCGGCGCGGCGGACGCGAGCTCTGGAGCGGACTCGACCTCACGGTCGAGCCGGGTGAGTTGATCGCCGTCCTCGGCCCCAGCGGCTCGGGCAAGACCACCCTTCTGCGCGCCATCCTCGGACTCGAGGACCTCAGCGAGGGCACGGTCGAGGTCGACGGCAAGCGGGTCGCCCGCGCGGGGAACCGCGGCATCGGCTACCTGCCGCAGACCCGGCCGCTCCCGCGCGACACCGCACTCCGCGGCCGCGACCTCGTCGCCCTGGGCGTCAACGGGCACCGCTTCGGGCCCCCGATACCGCGGCGCAGAGACCGCGAGCGGGTCGACGAGCTGATCGCCGCGATCGGCGCCACCGACTTCGCCGATCGACCCGTCGGCATCCTGTCGGGTGGTGAGCAGCAGCGCCTGCGCGTCGGTCAGGCCCTCGCCGACGACCCCCGTCTGCTCCTCTGCGACGAGCCGCTGACCAGTCTCGACCTCGCGAATCAGCAGGCCGTCGTCGGTCTCATCGACCGGCACCGCCGCAGCGGTGCCGCAGTCCTGCTCGTCACCCACGACATCAACCCGCTGCTCGGCAAGGTCGACCGCATCCTCTACATCGCGAACGGGCGGTTCACCCTCGGCGCACCGAAGGACGTCCTCACCTCCGAGGTCCTCACCGACCTCTACGGCGCTCCCGTGTTCGTGCTCGAAGCGGGCGACCGTCTGGTCGTCGTCGGCGCTCCCGACGCCGAGGCATCCCACCACCATCACGAGGACCACGCATGAACTGGGACGACATCGCGAACGCCATGTTCGGCGGCGTACCCGTGTACGGGCAGATCCTCGCGCTCGTGCAGAACTCGGTGTGGGCGGGTGCCATCCTCGGCCTCGTCGGCGGGCTCATCGGCGTCTTCGTCCTGCAGCGCGACATGGCGTTCGCCGTGCACGGCATCAGCGAGCTCTCGTTCGCCGGTGCGGCGGCAGCGCTCCTGATCGGTGCGGACGTCGTCACGGGGTCGATCGTCGGGTCGATGGTCGCCGCGGCGTTGATCGGCTGGCTCGGCTCGCGCGCCCGCGACCGTAACTCGATCATCGGCGTGCTCATGCCGTTCGGTCTCGGCCTCGGCATCCTCTTCCTCGCGCTCTACAACGGGCGGAGCGCCAACCGGTTCAGCCTCCTGACGGGGCAGATCGTGTCGGTGCAGTCCGACCAGCTGACCTGGCTGATCGCGATCTCCGCCGTCGTGCTGGTGGCGCTTCTGCTGATCTGGCGACCGCTGCGATTCGATTCGCTCGACCCGCAGTCCGCGGCGGCGCGCGGCGTGCCGACGGGGCTGATCTCGCTCGCGTTCATGCTGCTGCTGGGACTCGCGGTCGCGGTGGCCGTCCACATCATCGGCGCGCTGCTCGTCCTCGCGCTGCTCGTGACGCCGGCCGCCGCCGCGGCGCGCATCGCGCACGGCCCCGTCGCGGTCCCGCTGCTCGCGGCCCTGTTCGGCGTCGTCTCGGCGGTCGGCGGCATCCTGCTCGCCGTCGCCGGAACCCTGCCCGTGAGCCCGTACATCACGACGATCTCGTTCGTCATCTACCTCGTCTGCCGTGTCGTCGGCGACCGGCGGGGCCGGGTGGAGCGCACGGATGCCGCGCACCGCACCCAGCCCGTCGCTAGCGTCCGCGCGTAGAATCCGCCCCATGGCCCAGCGCAACACCTGGCAGCGAGAGCGCGTGCGCTCCGCGCTGTCCGACGCTCCCGGGTTCGTGAGCGCCCAGGATCTGCACGCCGCCCTTCGCGACGAGAACACCGGCATCGGTCTCGCGACCGTCTACCGGGCGCTCGCGACCCTCGCCGCGAGCGGTGAGGCGGATCAGCTCCAGTCGCCCGAGGGTGAGGCGATCTACCGCGCCTGCGCCAGCACCGGCCACCACCATCACCTCATCTGCCGGGTGTGCGGCAAGGCCGTCGAGATCCAGGCCGACGAGGTCGAGACCTGGGCGAAGCGGACGGCGGCGGCGAACGGGTTCACCGATGCCGAGCACGTCGTCGACATCTTCGGCACGTGCGCCGAGTGCTCCGCGAGGATCGCGCAGGGCGACGACCGGCCTGAGGCCCGTGCGGACTGAGGTCCGCCCCGCGGCATCCCGAGCATCGTCGACTCCCTCACCGGGGTCGGCTGCGCGTGGCGCGCTCTGGCTGGGGCTCGGGCTCCTCGCCGTCCTCGCGCTCATCGGCGTCGCGCTGTGGAGCCCGTCGCCCGAACTCCCCACGCGAGCCCAGGACGGTCTGACCCTCGCCCTCAGCGTGCTCATCGAGTCGCTGCCGTTCGTCATGCTCGGCGTGATCCTGTCGATCGTCGTGCAGGTGTGGGTGCCGCCGGGGGTCATCGAACGGTGGATGCCGCGGAACGCGTGGGGTCGCCGCGCTGTCCTGTCGCTCCTCGGCATGCTGATCCCGGTGTGCGAGTGCGGCAACGTCCCGTTCGCCCGCGGCCTCATGATGCGCGGGTTCTCGGTCGCCGAGACGCTGACGTTCCTGGTGGCGGCGCCCATCGTCAACCCGATCGTCATCATCACGACGCACCAGGCCTTCGGCTTCGACGACGGCATCCTCGTCGCCCGTCTGCTCGGCGGCTACCTGATCGCCAACGTCATCGGATGGCTGTACAGCCGGCATCCCGATCAGGACGCCCTCATCACCGACCGCTTCCGTGACGCGTGTCTGGCCGAGCAGGGCGTGAGCGGCGACCGTGCCCGCCGCAGCCTCGCCCAGTTCGTCGTCGAGCTGCGCGCGGTCATGCCGGCCCTCATCATCGGATCCGCCGTCGCCGGCGCCGTCCAGGTCATCGTCCCGCGCAACGTGCTGCTGTCGATCGGGTCGAACCCGGCCCTGTCGATCGCCGCGATGATCATGCTCGCGATGATCGTGTCGATCTGCTCGAACGTCGACGCGTTCTTCGCGCTGTCGTTCGCCTCGACGTTCACTCCGGGTGCGATCGTCGCGTTCCTGCTCGTCGGCCCCCTCGTCGACGTGAAGATGCTCGCGCTCCTGCGCACCACCTTCCGGACGCGGGTGCTCGGCGTCCTCGTGGCGACGGTAGTCCTCGCAGCGGCGGCGATCGGAGGGATGGTGAACCTCCTTGCGTGACACTGTGTGGTTCCGGATGCTGGGCGTCGGTGCCGTGGCATCCATCGCCGCTCTGACGATCGCCCTCGCGGTGACCGGCCGGCTCGGTCTGTACATCAACCCCGAGTCGTCGTGGTTCGCCGTGTCGATGGCGGTGCTCGCGCTGGTCGGCTCGGTCCTGAGCTTCCTGCTGCCGCTCGGCGCGGCCGAGGACCACGGGCACGACCACGGTGATGCTCCCGCGGCGGATGCCGACCACGACCACGACCACCACGATCACGCGCCGCGGACGAGCCGGCAGCTCGTCGGAACAGCGGCGACGGTCGCGGGCGGCGTGCTCGCCCTCGGGGTCGCCACGACGATGCTCGTCGTCCCGCCGGCGACGCTGTCGGCGGAGCTCGCGGCCTCGCGCAACACGGGAGCCCCGCCGCTGTTCCAGGGGTCCGACACGGTGGCGCTGGCGATCACCGGGGACACCGCCTCGTTCGGCATCGGCGACTGGGCGAGCGTGTTCGCGACGGCGACCGACCCCGAGGTGTTCGACGGCACCGAGATCTCGCTCACCGGGTTCGCCGCCCCCGTCGAGGGCGGCTTCGACCTGACGCGGCTCATCATCACGCACTGCGTCATCGACGCGCAGCCGGCGAGCCTGCCGGTCACGGCCGACGACATCCCGGACGACGGCCAGTGGGTGACCGTCACGGGCACCATCCGCGACGTGAACGGGCAGCTGCAGGTGGCGGCGGCATCGGTGAAGCCGATCGCCGAGCCCAAGGATCCGTATGAGTTCTGACAGCCGCCGCTCCCATCGCCAGCGGCGGCGGGCGCGCGGGTTCTCGGTGCGCGTCCTCGCGGTCGTCGCGGTGCTCGGCGTGGTGGCGCTCGCCGGCGGCCTGGTGACCACCCTGCAGGGTCCCCGCGTCACCTCGGTGCAGTCCGACGCCGCGGCCGCGGTCAGCTCGGCCGGCTCGCGCCTCATCTTCGAGACGACGCAGTCGCTGCAGAAGGTGGATGCCTCGCAGGTCACCGTGACCCCCGCGGCGCCGTTCACCGTCGACACGTCGGGGCGGAGCGTCGGCATCCGTTTCACCGACCCGCTCTGGGACGAGACGACGTACACGATCCGCATCGACCGGCTCGCGGGCCTGGGCGGCGGGCCGACCTCGACGGTCGAGGAGTCGTTCTCGACGCCGAAGCTGCACTCCTACGTCCTGCAGCGCGGCGAGGGTGGCGACAAGATCTACCGCGTCGGCCTCGACGGCGACAACGCACCCGTCTTCGAGGACGAGCACATCGAGGACTTCCGGGCCACCGCCGCCCGCCTCGTCGTCTCGACCGTGAAGGACGGCGTCTCGCACCTCGTCGTCACCCGCACCGACGGCACGCACCGGCAGGAGCTGACCCTGCCGGGCAAGGGCGTCGTCACGAACCTGCAGAGCGCAGAGCGGGGCAACACGATCGGCTACACCTTCACGGATGCCGACATCTCGGCATCCGGCGGCCGTGAGAGCCTGCTCTTCACCGGATCGACGGCCGATCCCGCGGCGAAGCCGACCGAGATAAAGGTCACCGGTGCGGACCCCCGCGTCGAGGACTGGCGCTTCGTGCCGGGCACCGACACCATCCTCATGCTCACCTTCGACGGCGCCCTCAGTCTCGTCTCGTCGACGGGCGCCGCGCCCGTGGAGCTCGGAAACGCGACCGGCATCGACGACATCTCGGGCACGACGGCCTACATCGAACGGCTCGAGGGCCCCGTCGTCGTCGACCTCGCCTCGGCGAAGGAGAAGCCCCTGCCCCCGACACCCGCCGACCTCGGCCAGACCGGGTCGGTCCTCGCGATGTCCGACGGCTCGACGCTTCGCGCGCTCACCCCGTTCGACGGGCTCAACCCACTGGGGACGAACATCCTGCGAGTGGATGCCGCCGGCAAGACGAGCGTCGTCGCGAAGGTCGACATCGCCGACGGTCTGCTGCAGACCTGCGTCTCGCCGAGCGGGCGATACGTGGCCCTCGTCATCGCCCCCGACGTGGTCGACAACCCGTACGACGGGTACACGCTGCCTCTCCCGAAGAAGCTCGAGACCCGGATCTTCAGCTTCGACGGGAAGCAGATCACGACGCTCGAGGGGTTCGACGTCGCGTGGTGCCGCAAGGCTCCGTCGCAATGACTTCGCTGGTTCCCGCGACGCGCGAGGCGCTCGAAGGGCTCCCGGCCGAGGTTGCCCCCGCGTTGCTCGGTGGCGAGCTGCGGGTGCAGACGTCGATCGGTTCGGTGGCGCTCCGCATCACCGAGGTCGAGGCGTACCACGGGCGGGGTACCGGCCCGCAGGTCGACCCCGGCTCGCACGCCCGCATGGGGCCGACCGCCCGCAACGCGACGATGTGGGGCGAGCCGGGCCATCTGTACGTCTACTTGAGCCACGGCATCCACTCGTGCGTCAACGTCGTGAGCGGTCCCGAAGGCGTCGCCGGCGGGATCCTGCTGCGCGCCGGAGAGGTCGTCGACGGAGCGGATGCCGCGCACGCCCGCCGTCCCGCGGCGCGCGTCGCGCGCGACCTGGCCCGCGGGCCGGGCCGCCTCGGCGATGCGGTGGGGCTCCGGCATCCGATCCACGACGGGATCGACGCGGTCACGGGGGAGGAGCGGGCCGGCGCGAGCGCGCGGCTGTTCATGCTCGCCGAGCCGCTGGCCGAGATCGCGACGGGACCCCGGGTCGGTGTCGCGGGGATCGCCGGGACGGATGCGTTCCCGTGGCGCTTCTGGATTCCGGGCGACCCGACCGTGTCGGCGTTCCGCTGGGGCCGCGGCGCGCGCGAGGCGGCGGGCTGATTCGGCGCCCGGGAACACCCGCCGGCCTCGGCGCGTTTCCGTGAGGGTGGGATGCCGCCTCCCACCCGACCCCGTGAGGTGACCCGTGACCGACACCACCGCCGCAGACCGCCTCGAGGCGGCGCTCGCGTCGCTCGACCCGTCGGCGCGTGTGCAGGCCGCGATGACGGCCGGCACCCACCCGCGCTCGGAGTACATCCCGGTGCTCGTGGCGCAGTGCCGCATCGAGCCGCAGTTCCTCGTGCGCGAGATGCTGACCTGGGCGTTGACCCGGCACGACGCCGATGAGGTCATCGACCGGCTCCTCGTCGAACTGGGCTCGCGCGGTGCGCAGATCCGCGCGCAGGCGCTGCACACCATGTCGAAGATCGACGGGCCGCGCGTGTGGCCGGCGATCACCTCCGACCTCCTGAAGGATGCCGACGACGCGGTCGCACGCGTGGCCTGGCGCACGGCGGCCCGGCACGTGCCGGCAGCCGAGGCATCCGCTCTCGCGACGACCCTGGCGACGCAGTTCGCCCGCGGCGAGGACGACACTCGGCGGAGCCTCAGCGAGGCGTTCGCGACGCTCGGTGAGCCCGCCCGCCCGCAGGTCGACTGGGCCCTCGCGACCGGCGGCCCGTACACGCGCGCCCATGCGGCCGTGACGGCTCGACTCATGGACGACCCGGAGCAGACGTACGACGAGGCAGTGGCCGCGGCATCCGCCTGAGTCAAGGCGACACGCCCGGCCGTGCTAGACTGACTCTTCGTCTGCGCGCACTCCAGCACGCAGTTCGCATCCCACCCTCAGAAGACGGCCTACAGCCGTGTCCGGGAGCGGGGTGCAGACAAGGGATCTTGGGTGGCACCGTCCGGTGTCACGGTACTAAGGAGAATCACTATGGCAGCAGTGTGCCAGGTGACTGGAGCTGTTCCCGGCTTCGGTCACAACATCTCGCACTCGCACCGCCGGACGAAGCGCCGCTTCGACCCGAACGTGCAGAAGAAGACCTATTTCGTTCCTTCGCTTGGTCGCAAGATCACGCTGAACGTCTCGGCTAAGGGCATCAAGGTCATCGACGCCCGCGGCATCGAGTCGGTCGTGAAGGACCTCCTCGCGAAGGGTGTGAAGCTCTAATGGCGAAGAAGGCTCAGGACGTTCGTCCGATCATCAAGCTGCGTTCGACCGCCGGCACGGGGTACACCTACGTGACGCGCAAGAACCGCCGCAACAACCCCGACCGCATCGTGCTCAAGAAGTACGACCCGGTGATCCGCAAGCACGTCGAATTCCGAGAGGAGCGCTGATCGCATGGCGAAGAAGAGCAAGATCGCGCGCAACAACCAGCGCGAGGTCATCGTCGCCCGCTACGCCGAGAAGCGTGCCGAGCTGAAGAAGACCCTCGTGGACCCGAACGCGACCGACGAGGCCCGCGAGGCCGCCCGCGTCGGCCTGCAGAAGCTTCCCCGCAACGCGTCGCCGGTCCGCCTGCGCAACCGCGACGCCATCGACGGACGCCCCCGTGGCCACCTGTCGAAGTTCGGCATCTCGCGTGTCCGCTTCCGCGAGATGGCGCACCGTGGCGAGCTGCCCGGCGTGACCAAGTCGAGCTGGTAAGCACCACTTCCGCACGAAGCCCCCGTCTCCGGACGGGGGCTTCGTCGTTTCCGGGGGCTCAGTCGGCCCGACGTTCGATGAGGATCGTGTCGCGCCAGGTGCCGGCCCACGGGCCGTGAGTCATGTACGCGATGCGTTCGCGGCGACCGACCTGGCGGAAACCGGCCCGCTCGTGCAGCGTCAAGCTGGCGATGTTCTCGGGGAAGATGCTCGCTTGGACCATCCAGATGCCGGCGGCGGCGGCATCCGTCACGAAAGCCTCGAGGAGACCTCTGCCGATGCCCCGGCCCTGGGCGCTATCGGCGACGTAGACGGAATGCTCCACGACCCCTCGGTAGACCTCGCGCGTCGAGACGGGGGAACCGGCGATCCAGCCGAGCACCATGCCGGTGGGGTCGGCAACGACGAGTCTGCCGACCTGGAGCTTTGCTCGGTCGAACTCCTCCCACGACGGGGGTGCGCTCTCGAAGGTCGCGTTCCCCGCTGCGATGCCTTCGCGGTAGATCGACTCCACCTGGGGCCAGTCGTGCGCGGTCAGGGCCCGGATGGTGGCGTCGGTCATGGGCGGAGGGTCTGGGATGCCGCGTCGAGCGCGTCGGTGACGACGCGGTAGTACGCCCATCGGCCCCGCTGCTCGCGCGTCGCGAGTCCCGCGTCGACGAGCTGCTTCATGTGATGGGAGACGGTCGGCTGAGACAGTCCGACGGGCTCGGTGAGATCGCAGATGCACGCCTCGCCGTCGGCGGAGGCGGCGATCAGGGAGAGCAGACGCACACGGGTGGGGTCGCCCAGCGCTTTGAAGACCCGCGCGGTTCGCTCCGCATCCTCTACCGAGATCACACTGCCCGTGACCGTCCCGCAGCACACTGCACCTTCGGACGGGGCGAGAAGCGGGAGGTGTGCAGGCATGCGGTCATCTTCTCACGTCGTATTGACATCTGTCGATGGATCTGTGCATCCTCTATCCATCGAGCTTTGTCGATGCGTGTGAGGAGGCCCCAGGTGGACGATGTCCTGCCCGTCGTCGTCATCGGTGCAGGTCCGCAGGGGCTCGCCGCTGCGGCACACCTCGTCGAGCGGAACATGCCCGTCGTGGTCCTCGAGGCCGGTGCTGCTCCTGCTGCGGCTGTCGCGGAGTGGGGCCACGTCCGCTTGTTCTCCGAATGGCCCGAGCTCATCGACGCGTCCGGCGCCCGCCTTCTGCGCACGTCGGGGTGGCAGGCGCCCGCTGCCGGATACCCCACCGGCGACCAGTGGATCGGGAAGTACCTCGCCCCCCTCGCCACGGCGTTGGGTGATCGGATCCGCTTCGGCTCCCGCGTTACGGGTGTCTCCCGGATGGGTCGGGACCGGCTCGTCGATGCCGACCGCGGGGACCAGCCGTTCACGGTCCACATCTCGCCCTCCGAGGGGGAGGAGTACCGGCTGCAGGCGCGGGCCGTGATCGACGCATCCGGCACGTGGGCCAGTCCGAACCCTGCCGGAGCCGACGGCCTGCCCGCGCTGGGGGAGGCCTCCGCGGCGGACCTGCTCTCGTACCGCATCCCCGACTTCCGCGATCGGGCGGGTTTCTCCGGCAAGCACACGATCGTGATCGGCTCCGGGCACTCCGCGGTGACCGCCGTCCTGGCCCTTGCCCGTATGGCTCGTCGCGATCCCTCGACGACCGTGACCTGGGCGCTGCGCCGCGCGACCGCCGGCAACACGTTCGGCGGAGGGGATGCCGACGAGCTGCCTGCGCGCGGCGCCTTGGGGATCCGGGCGAAAGAGTATGTCGAGGCCGGTCTCGTCTCCCTCGTCACCGGATTTCGCGTCGAGCGGGTCACTCGTGACGGAGAGCGACCCACCGTGGTCGCGGAGGACGGTCGCACCCTCACCGCCGACCGCGTCGTGGTGTTGACCGGGTTCCGTCCCGACCTGTCGTTCCTCTCCGAGCTGCGATTGGAGCTCGACCCGACACTCCAGGCTCCGGTGCGGATCGCCGCGGAGGTCGATCCGAACGTCCACTCGTGCGGTTCCGTCGCCGCGACGGGCGCCGCGGACCTCGCTCAGCCGGAGCAGAACTTCTACCTCGTCGGGGCGAAGTCCTACGGTCGTGCGCCGACGTTCCTCGCCCTCACCGGGTACGAGCAGGTGCGCAGCGTCGTGGCCGAGCTGGCAGGCGATCACGAAGCCGCCCGCCGCGTAGAGCTGGTCCTGCCGGACACGGGCGTGTGCGGCGGCGCGGGACTGTTCGATGCGTCCGGAGCCTCGCTCGGTGGGGCGTGCTGCGCCCCGCCTGTCGCGCTCGTGCACGTCGGCCGCGCCCCGGCATCCGTCTGATCCGTGGATATGCACACTGCATCGTCTCGGCCACCGCTGGCGCGCCGGATGCTGGCCGAGTTCATCGGAACGGGGATGCTCGTCACCGTCGTCGTCGGCTCCGGGATCGCCGCCCAGCGACTGTCCCCGAACGACGTCGGCCTGCAACTGCTCGAGAACAGCCTCGCCACGGCTCTCGGCCTCGCTGTGCTGATCCTCATGCTCGGCCCCGTGTCAGGAGCGCATCTCAACCCCGTCGTCTCGCTCGCGGACTGGGTGCTCGGTCGGCGCCGCGCCGGTGGCCTTCCCACGACCGACCTCGGGGGCTACCTGGCCGCTCAGCTCTCGGGCGGCGTCGCCGGGACGCTCCTGGCGGGCGTCATGTTCGACGTCGCGCCCGCGTTCTCGACGCATCAGCGAGCAACTCCCGGGCAGCTCATCGGAGAAGTCGTTGCTACCGCCGGGCTCGTGCTGCTGATCTTCGCCCTCGCCCGTACGAGCACGCCGAGCGTGACCGCCGCAGCTGTCGGGGCGTACATCGGCGCTGCGTACTGGTTCACCAGCTCGACATCGTTCGCGAACCCCGCGGTCACGGTCGCCCGCATCTTCACCGACACCTTCGCCGGAATCGCCCCGGCATCCGCCGTGCCGTTCATCCTGGCGCAACTCGTCGGCGCCTCCATCGGGCTCGGCCTCCTCCTCGTCCTCCAGCCGACAGCCACACGCGCAGCCGGCCGTGCCGTCATCCCCACCGAACCCGAAACCACCCCGCAGGAGCACTCATGACCGAGACCACCAAGCCCGCCGTCCTCTTCGTCTGCGTCCACAACGCCGGCCGATCGCAGATGGCGGCCGGATACCTCCGCGCGATCGCCGGAGACCGCATCGACGTGTTCTCTGCCGGGAGTGAGCCCGGCAACGCCGTGAACCCGAACGCCGTCGCCGTCATGGCGGAGGAAGGCATCGACCTCGCCGGTGCCGTCCCCCAGATCCTGACCACCGACGCCGTGCGTCAGGCCGACGTCGTGATCACGATGGGATGCGGCGACGCCTGCCCGATCTTCCCCGGGAAGCGCTACGAGGACTGGGAACTCACCGACCCCGCCGGGCAGCCCCTCGACGTCGTCCGTGAGGTCCGCGACGATATCCGCGGGCGGGTTGAAGGTCTCGTCGCCAGCCTGATTTAGGAGGCCGCGGTCGGCGATGACGCTCGGATCGGTAGTCTGAGGGCACATGGCCTGAGGTGTCGATCGGCGGGGGAATGAGAGTCGGCGACAGCGTCCTGAGGGGCAAGGCGTCGCTCGTCGTCTTCGCCGCGGCGCTCGTCATCACGATGGCAGGGTCGTGGGTGCCCTCGTTCTGGTATGACGAGGCCGCCACACTGCAGCTCGCACGGCTGCCCTTGCCGGAATTCTTCGACTTCGTGATGCAGCGGGATGCCGTTCACGGGCTGTACGCGTTCGTCATGCACGGGTGGATCCAGGTCTTCGGAGAATCCGAGTTCTCGGTTCGGTTCCCCTCTGCGCTCGCCGTCGCCGTCGGGGCGACCGGTGTGTTCCATCTCGGCCGTCGGTGGTTCGGGGTGGCCCCCGGCATCCTGGCGGTGGTGGTCTTCGTCGTCCTCCCGAGGATCACGACGCAGGGCATCGAGGCGCGGTCGTACGCGATGGGCACCGCCCTGCTGGTCGTCGCCGCCGTGCTCGTCGCGTGGGCGCGTGAGCGCCGTGGCTGGGCACCGTGGATCGCTGTCGGGGCGGCGGCCACGGTGTCGGTGTGGATGTTCGCGTATGGCCTGTTCGTGCTTCCCGCGCTCGCGCTGCTCGCGGACGACCCCACCCTTGCGTGGCGCACGCGGGTCCTCCGGGCTTCGGCCGCGCTGATCGTTCCCGGATTGCTCGCTGTGCCCCTCGTGCTCACGATGATTCCGCAACGAGGTCAGGTGGCGTGGTTGTCCGAGCAGGACGTCAACCTTTACACCGTGCTGATCGAGCCGATGTTCGGCTCGGCGTTCTGGATGGTGATCGGGTTGGCGCTGATGGTCGCAGTGGCGGTGCGAGCGGGGTGGCGGGTCCCGCTGTCGCGCCCCGTGGTGTCGCTCCTCGTCTGGCTGTTGCTGCCCGGCATCGTGCTCGTGACGCTGTCGCTCGCGGGGATGCCGGTGTTCACTCCGCGCTACCTGACCGTCTCTGCGCCTGCACTCGCGCTCTTGGTCGGCTCGCTTCTGGGGGGTGCGCGTCGCCGGAGTCGCGTCGCTGCGAGCGTCCTCATCTGCATGCTAGCGGTGCCGCATTTCGTCGCCTCGCGGTTGCCGACGGCGAAACCCGGGGGCATCGACCTTCGCGCCGCGGCATCCTTCATCGCGTCGCACGCCCGACCGGGCGACGCCATCCTGCTCGAGGCGGCGGGCCCGGCGGGAACGCGGCCGCGCGTCGCCATCGCCGCCTATCCGGACGCCTTCGCACGCCTTCGGGACATCGCGTTCGCATCGAGCTACGTCGGAACCGGCACCTACTCAGACGCGCTCGTGGATCCGAAGTTCACTGAGGTTCCCGGCGATGCCGACATCTGGGTCGTCACGAGAGATGGGTCGACGTTCGCGCAGCAACTGGCCGAGAACGGATACGCTCCGGCATCCGTTCGAGACGTCGGTGGTCTGACGGTGGGCGAGTGGCGCCGGGATGACGCGCGCTGAGCGGAAGGTCAGAACGGCAGGTCGCGTGACCCCGGCGGGGCGATGAGGATGCCGGTGATCTTGCCGGAACCGTTGTAGGCGACGCGTCCAATCCACTCGCCGGCCTCATGCTGGAGGGTCACCTGCACGATCGCTCCCGTGCTCAGATGCCGGTTGGCGAGCTTGGCCAGCGGTGTGCTGCCGTCGGCCGTCCGCACCGTCGCCTCGACACACGCGTCGAGGCGACCGGATTCGCCCCGGACCTCATCCCACACGCCCATCAGCTTGCGTTTGGTCAGCGCGCGGCCGCAGGTATACGTCATGTGCGCCCGCACCGCCTCGTAGTCGCCGGCGTCCAGGTGCGCGAACACCTCGCTGGTCCGATCCGTCAGGTCTATCCCCGGTGCTGCCATCGTTTCCCCCTCGCCCTTGGCGCCGAATCGCTTGAAGGCCGCCTGTCGGCTGACCCCGAGCGCATCACCGATCTCCTGCCACGAGACGTCGTGAGAACGCGCCGTGGAAACCACCTCCTGCAAGCGCTCGCGCGAACGTCGCACCAACTCGTCGGCGTGACGGATGCCCCGAACCTCACCACCCGAATCGGGAGGGGCGCCTGCTCCGGCGGCCTCCACGAGTGAGGCGAGCTCGGCAAGCGACATGTCGCTCGTGGATGATCCGGCCATGGGGCGAGCGTACGAGCGAAGATCGTGAGTGTCAACCAAAGGGTGACATCACGCAATGCGACGGCGTGACACACTCACGCTGGCGGGCTGGTTGGCTCGATTCGATTGAGAGGATCATCGATGGCGGATGACGCCGGTTCCGATGACGAGCGCTGGCTCACCATCAACGGGCGGCGGTGGCGGCGCACCGATCCGTCCTTGCCCGCAGACCTCGTGGCGGCGCTGACCTCCCACCTCGGGCGCGGTCGATCAGGTGTGCGCCGCGCGCAGGGCGATCCGGACGCCACGTCAGCGTCACGCCGACGAGTCGACCTCGCCAAGCACGGGCTCGGCGAGCGGGGCCCGTACTGGTGGGACGAGCCGAAGGACGAGCGCCTCCGCAGAGCGAGGCAGGCGCTCGCCGAGTTGGAGGAACTCGAGGACTGAGAAGCTCAGCCAGAAAGAGATTTCGATAGGCGGTTTCGGTGCCTGCGATCCCTCTTCTTTCGTTATCTGAACGCGCGCACTCTCGGATCAGACGGGTCCCCGTCGTGAGAACCCTTCGCGACGGGGAGGTAGTCGAAGGGTGAGTGGCCCGTCACCAGCGCCGGGACACCGATCATCGGGAGATTCTCTGCGATACCGATCGATTCGAGCTCGGTGAGTATCACTCTCACGGCGCGGATAACAACGTGGCCCCGTGCTCGTGGGTGATCAGCCGCGAGACGATCAGTAGTTCACGACTCGTCACGGAAGTCGGAGATCGTGCGTCTCTCGAGGCGCGGTTCATCGAAGACAACGTCGCAGCCTTCGCTCTGGGGCGACTGGGCCTCGAATCCAACCTCGAGCGGCTTGTGCGCGCTGGGGAGCGAGAATGCGCGGATCAGCTCCCACCGTTCGCCGTCCAAGGACGCATGGAAGGCGAAGACGGTCCCCTTCCGAGACACGCGCAGGTGCACGTGATCACCATCGACGGTGAAGGCGTTGGCGTCGTCGGACACGCGATTGTTGACGACGCTGACGATCATGCCCTGCCCGCGTGGAGAGAACTCGAAGCAGAGCTTCGCCCACGTCTCACGATCGTGGCGCAGGAAAAGTACGCCGGCATCGAATGTGCCCGCGAAGCGCACGCGAACCCGCGCGCTGAGCTGGAAGTCGCCGGCGGGAGCGTCGGTGAGAAGTGTTGCGGCGTTGTGCAGCGTCGAAGAGGTGACCTGGCCGCCGTCGTTGCCGCCTGGGTCGGTGAAGATGTCCGTGCCCGGAATGCTGGATACACGGATGCTGCCCGAGACAGGATCTACCGACCAGCGGTCGTCAGGGAACGGCCGAAATGGGGTCTCGATGGTGGGGATGTATACCGTCATGCCATCACAGTATCGAAAAACCGTGCACGTGCACGGTTTACAGGGGGCATGGTCACCGCTGCCTGGAAAGCAGCGCCTTCCGTCGTGCGCACCCGAGCAACGCGGCAGGGCCCAGCATGAAGACTGCTGAGAGGCAATGCCGGAAACGCCGGGGACGGCCTACGGTGCCTTCGCGACGAGAGTCGCCCAGGCGCCGGCCACGGTGTCGTCGTTTGACTGGATTTCGACGGAGACGGCTTCCGCTGCGGTATCGAATGTGAGCCCGGTCACCTCGCCGGGGCTCTCACAACCTTCCGCCCTCGCCACCATTCCGCTTGAAGAACCGGTGGCTTTGAAGGTGACGCTGGCCTCCGCCGGGGTGCAGTCATACCGGAGCGTGTAACGGACCCCTCGATCGGCCTCGCCCTGCGACATGTTGAGGCGATATGCTCTGTTTTCGCCGCCCTGCGAGCGCGCGCGCTACCTCGCCGGTCACCTTCCCGGGCACCTCATAGTCGGGGTCGACAATCTTGAGCGCCACGAACGGAGAGTCATCGACGCCCGCCTCGGTGATCGATGGGCTTGGAGATGGCGAGCGCTCAAGACCGACTGTCGAGATGCAACCGGACATCAGTAACGCCGCCGATATGAGTACGAGGAAGCTCGGTGCGCGCCGCACCATGAAGCCCAGAGCCGGCCGGAAAGGATCGTTTTCGGCGGGTTCCGGTTGCGTAGCCTTCGAACATGAACAAGCCACTTCTGATTCAAGTCGCGGTTCTGTTCCCGTTGGTCGGAGTGGCGTCCATTCTGTTCGCGCTGGGGTGGTGGATCCCGGCCGTCGCCGCGTCAGTTGCGGTGATCGCTGCTTCGATATGGGTGAGACGAGCAGTCGTGGATATGCACGTGGATGAGGCCCTCGCCGCGCCTGAGCAGGATGTAGATACAGCCGACCAAGGCGAGCACGAGGGCGAGTCGCGGCTCGACCGATAACGATCGTTTACGGCCGAGTCGCGCTCGGGCGACGACCAAGCCCGCCGAAAAGGTGTCGCGAAACCGCGTATTGGCGTGGGTGCTCGGCTGCGAGACTCATTCACCGTGTCGCGTGGGGAACAGGGACCGCTAATGTTCGAGCAACGCTGGCGTTGTAGCCCTGGGTTTGCCGTCGAACGGAGGTGAGTAGGAATGTCACTGATTCAAGCCCGAATGAGTATTCGGCGAAACCTGCTTTGGGCAAGGTTCGTCACCTTCGGGGGCGCTTTATACGCCGTAGGTGGCTTCGTCTCCTACTTCCTGAAGCCCGATCGAGTGAGCTTCTGGTCGGTTGGCTCCACCGTGTTCTTCGCTGCCATGTCAATCGTCGGAGTCGTCCTGTGGATCAGAGCGCGAAAGCGTTTGATTGCCTTCGAGGCAGAGAATGGTAAAGATGCCGGGCGCCAAGTCCCGGTAACCCGATCAGACCGCTAGCCACGCGAAAACGCGCCTGCGGGTCCCATCGTCGAGAGTTGCAACGACGCCGAGCAGCCTCGTCCGGCCCGCCGAAAACGATCGTTTACGGCGCACGGCCGGGCAGGACCTCGCAAGAGGCCAACACGCCGCGAATCGACCCGCCGAAAACCCCCACCGAAACCTTCCCGCGCCGAAACTCCCCGCGAACGTTTTCGGCGGGGGCCTGTGGGCCCACCTAGACACCGTCCAACGCATCGGCGCCCGGGGCTACGCTCGAACGGTCGGAGGGAGCACCGTGCCGCTGGATCCGTTCTTCCGCGAGCGCCTGCGCACGCATCGGCGATACCTCGCGAAGAAGGCGTGGACCGACCTGACCGCGCGGTTCCGACCGGCGGCACCGGCAACGACGGCATCCGCCTCAGCCAAGAAGACGGTGCCGCTCACGCCGCGCGAGCGGCACCGTCGCGCGGCGCTCAGCTGGGACCGCATGGAGCTGCGCAACGCCGGCATCCCCGGTCCCGACATGGAGACCACCGACGTCACCGTGCCGGTCGACGGCCACCCCGAGGTCCGCATCCGCCTCTACCGCCCCGCCACCGCCCCGACCTCGGCACCCGCGTGCCTCGTGATCGGCGGCGGAGCGTTCCGCATCGGCGGCATCGACTACCCGACGGCGGATGCCTCGTGTCGCCGCCGCGCCGATCGGTCCGGGGTCGTGCTCGTCACCGTCGGGTACTCGCTCGCCCCCGAACAGCGCTATCCGACGCAGATCGAGCAGGTTCACGCCGCGTGGGTGTGGCTGCACACGCACGCGCAGGAGCTCGGGATCGACCCGGACCGGATCGGCCTGAACGGTGCCTCGGCCGGCGGATGCCTCGCGGCATCCCTCACCCTCCTCAACCGCGACCGCGGCACACCCCAGGCGACGCTGCAGATCCTCGAGGTTCCGGTCACCGACCTCACCGGCCGGTGGATCGACCTGCGCGCGACGTACGCCTTGGGCGTGCCCGCGTTCATCGCGCTGCGCGAGCTGCGCTCCGTCGCGAGCACCTACCTCGGCGACCGGTCGCGGGCGCGCGAGCAGTACGCGTCGCCGATGCGGGCCGCCTCGCACGCCGGCCTTCCGCCCGCCGTCGTGCTCACGGCGGAGTACGACCCGCTCCGCCGCGACGGCGCCACCTACGCGGCGAAGCTGCGGGACGCCGGCGTCGACGCGAGCGCGACCCGCTACCTCGGCGTGACGCACGACACCCCTCTCTATGTGGGCGCGCTCCCGGCCGCACGCCGCTGGGAGGAGGACGTCGTCGCCGCGCTCCGCCGCATCTGAGGCGCACTGGTAGCGTGCGCGACGTGCATCCCCCGATCGAGCCCCACGCCTCCGGAATGCTGGACCGACCGGACGGCGCCCGCCTCCACTGGGAGGTCTCGGGCTCCGACACCGGCCGCGCCGCCCTCTACCTGCACGGCGGACCCGGCGGCGGCCTCGGCAAGGGCGGCTACCGGCGCGTGTTCGACCCCGAGCGCTATCGCATCGTCGGTCTCGACCAGCGCGGATGCGGCGCCAGCACGCCCTGGGCGATCGACGACCTCGAGAACCTCGACGCCAACACCACGCCCGCGCTCATCGCCGACATCGAGGCGCTCCGCGAGCACCTCGGCATCGACCGCTGGCTCCTCTACGGCGTCTCGTGGGGGTCTACCCTCGCCCTCGCGTACGCGCAGGCCCACCCCGAGCGGGTGAGCGAGATCATCCTCCTCGCTGTCACCGCTGGTGCGCGCGCCGAGATCGAGTGGATCACCGACGGGGTGGGACGCATCTTCCCCGAGGCCCGCGACCGGCTCGGAGACCTCGTGCCTGCGGGTGAACGCGTCGTCGACGCCTACGCACAGATGCTGCGCGACCCCGACCCGGCCGTCCGCACCCGTGCGGCCGACGCGTGGGATGCATGGGAGTCGGCGCACATCGCCCTCTCGCCCTGGGCGACACCCGGCCCGCTACACGACGACCCGCGCACGCGCGAGAACTTTGCGACCCTCGTCACGCACTACTGGTCGCAGGACTGCTTCCTCGACGTTCCGATCCTCGAGCGGATGGACCGGCTCACCGGCATCCCGGGCGTCCTCATCCACGGCCGGCGCGACGTGAGTGGGCCCGCACTCACGCCGTGGCTGCTGCACAAGGCGTGGCCGGGCAGCCGGCTGCACATCCTCGAGGAGGAGGGGCACGGCGGTCCGGCATCCGCGCAGCTCGCCTGCGACGCGGCCGACGAATTCGCCCGCGAGTGACCCGGATTCGGACATGTGCGCCGGATTCGGACGGGAGAGCGCTCCCCGGTCCGAATCCGACAACATCGTCCGTATCCGGCAACAGGCGGACGCACACGCACACACGGCCCGAAAAGCAACCCCCTCCGCGGAATTCCGCGGAATCCGGCCGAAACGGCCTCATTCGCCTCAAAAGTCACATCCGACACGCGACACGCCGTCCGATTACGGCCCAGATGACCGAAAATCCGCGGAATCACGGGGTTCGTGGGTATATTCGGGACCGGTCGCAACGACCAACCGGCGGTCACCCCGTCGGTCCGAGTAACTGAAGACGGCGATCCGCCGTCTGGAGGAGCACCATGGCCATCACCAAGACCGAACTCGTCGCCAGCATCGCCAGCGCCACCGGCGAGAGCCAGGCCACCGTCTCGCGCGTCGTCGACGGCCTGTTCGCGTCCGTGTCCGAGGCTGTCGCCAAGGGCGAGAAGGTCTCGATCCCGGGCTGGATCGCGTTCGAGCAGGTCGAGACCTCCGCTCGCACCGGCCGCAACCCGCAGACGGGTGCCGAGATCAACATCCCCGCCGGCAAGCGCGTCAAGGTCAGCGCCGGCTCGAAGCTGAAGGCTGCCGTCAAGTAAGACGCTGCAGTCGTACGAAGGGGGATGCCGCGAGGCATCCCCCTTCGGCGTTCCCCCACCTGCCCGCGCGTAGGCTTGCAGGGTGAATCCGCGTGCTCTCCGCTTCGCCGGGCCCGCGATCCTCGCAGGCGCCGGTCTGATCACGCTCCTGCTGGGTCTGGCCTACGGCGGCGGCGCGACGCCCCTCGTCATCGGCGATCCCGGCCCCGTCGTCCGCTGGGTGCTGCCGGTCACCGAGCTCACGGTCAACCTGTCGGCTGCTGTGCTCGTCGGCTCACTCGTCCTGGCTCTCTTCTCGCTGGTCGCCGGGTCGAAGGAGTTCGACTTCGCCCTGGACGCCGCCTCTGCCGGCGCCGCGATCCTCACCGTCGCGAGCGGTGTCACCGGGTACCTGACGTTCCTCAAGGTGATCCCCGCGCGGCCGAGCGCCGACGCCGCGTTCGGCGAGCAGCTCGGTCGCTTCCTCGTCGACACCGATCCCGGTCGTGCGTGGCTCATGACGACCGTCGCCGGAGCGGTCCTCACCGTGCTGGCCTTCGCCGTCCGCGGGTGGCTGCCCACCCTCCTCGTCGCCGTGCTCGCGATCGCCGCCATGGTGCCGATGGCGACGGCCGGGCACACCGGCAGCGAGGCGAACCACAACATCGCGGTCACCTCGCTCGCGCTTCACATCATCGCCGCGGCGGCGTGGCTGGGCGGGCTGCTCCTGCTGATCCTCCTGCGCCCGTTGCTGACGCGCGACCGGCTCGCCGACGTCCTGCAGCGCTACTCGAGCATCGCCCTCGCCGCCTTCGTCGTCGTGACCCTGTCGGGCATCGCGCGGGCGGCCATCGGCATCCTCTCGTTCCAGAACCTCTTCTCGGCCTACGGCGCGATCCTCATCGTGAAGGTCGTCGCGCTGCTGGCCATGGGCGTCCTGGGTGCCGTCTACCGGCGTCGGTTGATCGCCGGCATCCGTGACACCGCCGTCGCGGCCCGCTTCTGGACGCTCGTCCTCCTCGAGGTCGTGTTCATGGGGATCGCCTCCGGCGCCGCCGTCGCCCTGTCACTCACGCCGCCGCCCGTCGACACCACGCTGCCGCTCGATCGCACGCCGGCCGAGGTGCTGACGGGCTCGGCCCTTCCGCCCGAGCTCACCATCGACCGCTTCTTCACGGCGTGGGACGTCGACCTGATCTGGGCGTTCGCCGTCGGCTTCGGACTGTTCTTCTACCTCGCGGGCGTCCGCCGCCTCGCCCGCCGCGGCGACCGTTGGCCGGTCGGCCGCACGGTGCTCTGGATCACCGGCCTGGTGCTCCTCTTCTACGTCACCTGCGGTCCCGTGAACGCCTACCAGGACTACCTGTTCAGCATGCACATGGTGGGCCACATGCTGCTGTCGATGGCGATCCCGATGTGCCTCGTCTTCGGAGCCCCCATCACGCTCGCCTCGCGCGCGATCCGCAAGCGGGACGACGGCACGCGCGGCGGTCGCGAATGGATCCTCTGGGCCATCCACAGCCCGTACGCCAAGGTGATCACGCACCCGCTCGTGGCCGCAGCGCTGTTCATCGTGTCGCTCTGGGCGTTCTACTACACCGACATCTTCCGGTGGACGCTTTACGACCACCTCGGGCACGAGTGGATGGTGCTGCACTTCCTGACGGTCGGCTACCTCTTCGTGATGTCGCTCGTCGGCATCGATCCCATCCCGTACCGGCTGCCTCACGCCGGTCGCCTGCTGACCCTCATCGGCGTCATGGCGATGCACGCGTTCTTCGGCATCTCGATCATGATGTCGTCTGGCCTGTTCGTCGCGGAATGGTTCGGGTCGATGGCCCGCCCGTGGGGGCTCGATCCGCTCGCCGACCAGTACATGGGCGGCGGCATCGCGTGGTCCATCGGCGAGATCCCGACGCTCATCCTCGCGATCGTCGTCGCCGTGCAGTGGAGCCGCTCGGACGAGCGCCGTCAGCGCAGCAGCGACCGTCAGGCCGATCGCAGCGGCGATGCGGAGCTCGAGGCCTACAACGCGCGACTCGCGGAGATCGCCGCCCGCGATGAACGGGATGCCCGGCGCGAAGCGGCGCGCTGACCGCGCTCAGTCGGCGGCCGAGACCGCGATGGACGCCGTGCCGTCGGGGAGGATCGTGATCTTGCCGGTGAGGAAGAACGGCACGAGCTCGTTCACGTCGTAGACCGAGCCGTCGAAGATCGAGCGGATCTGCACGTCGATCTTCGCGACCGCCTGCGTGCGGGTGATCGCCCAGCCGGCACCGTCGGGCTCGAGGGTCACGACGGGGTTCTCCTCGATCTTCCACGTCGGGGGCTCGACGATGCGGTTGCGCACGTAGTAGCCGAACGGGCACCCCGTGGGCTGGAGGACCTTCTGCGTCGCGCACTGCGCGAGGAAGTCGTCCACCTCCTGCTGCACGACACCGATGAACTTCTCGGTCGGCTCCGCCTGGAACGACACGGGGATCTCGGCGAGGGGCGTGTCCGAGAGGACGGCGACGCCGGGGCTCGTCGTGGCGGCCGTGTCGACGGTGATGGAGTACAGCCCGGGCGAGAAGGCGAGCAGCGGGATCGGTTCGAGGGGGTCGGCGTCGCTGCCGTCGGGCGAGACCTGGCGCTTGTCGATCGAGAAGCCGTTCACCTCGAACTGCATCGAGCCGCGCACCGCGAGCTCGATGACCGCGAGCGGGCTCTGCGCGAAACGCCACCGGGGGAGGAGACCGCTCTCGTCCTCGTCGCGCTCCACCTCGAACGTCGTCGTGCCGGCGTGGCCGCCCACCCGGTACGACACGGTGACCGTCGTCGTGCCGTCGGCATCCGTCGTCTCGGAGACCGGCTCGACGTCGGACAGCGGCGTCAGGGTGTTGCTGCGCAGCAGGGCACCGCTCGCGTCGGCGGGCAGCTTCGCCGCGGCGAGGGTCGACGACGTCGTCGAGACGCCGGGGACGAGGAGCGCGTCGGTCGCGCGTCCGTCGGCGAGCAGGTGCAGGTAGTCCAGGACGAACGCGGTCGGGCTGTAGAGCTGTCGGTAGAGCACGGCGGAACTCGCACCGATCGCGCCGACGAGCAGGATGCCGACGACCCCCAGCACCGTCAGGTCGATCGCGAGCTTGCGTCGGCGTCGGGGCCCCGCGACGGTGGCCGTGCGGGTCGCGACGACGGTGGCGTCCGGCGCAGCGGCATCCGCTGTCTGGTCGGTACCGTCGTGTTCCACGTGCCCAGTCTAGGAAAGCCCCGCTGGTAGCTAGCATGGTTCCGGTGAGCACGCCGCCCCTGTCTCCTGAACAGGACGCGCTCTTCCGTCTGATCGAGGACACCCGCGAGCACGTGTTCGTGACGGGACGCGCCGGGACCGGCAAGTCCACGCTCCTCCAGCATTTGTCGTGGAACACGAGCAAGCAGATCGCCGTCTGCGCGCCGACCGGCGTCGCCGCCCTCAACGTCGAGGGCCAGACGATCCATTCGCTGTTCAAGCTGCCGATCGGGCTCATCGCCGACAGCGAGATCGAACAGACCGAGGCGACCCGCAAGATCCTGAACGCGATCGACACGCTCATCATCGACGAGGTGTCGATGGTCAATGCCGACGTCATGGACGCGATCGACCGCTCGCTCCGCCAGGCGCGACGCAAGCGCGCCGAGCCGTTCGGCGGCGTGCAGGTCGTCATGTTCGGCGACCCGTACCAGCTCTCGCCGGTGCCGCCCCGCGGCGACGAGCTGCGCTACATCCAGGACCACTACCGCTCGTTCTGGTTCTTCGACGCACAGGTGTGGGCGGGTCCTCGAGCGGATGCCGGTGCCATCCGCTCCGACGGTCTGCTCGACCTCGGGCGGGTCGGCGCTCCGCTGCACATCGCCGAGCTCCGCAACATCCACCGCCAGTCCGACGACGCGTTCAAGACGATGCTGAACGCGGTGCGCCACGGGATCGTGACCGCCGACATCGCAGGCGCGCTGAACGCGGCCGGTGCGCGGAAGCCGCCGGAGCCGGCAGCCGATGAGGTGCCGATCATCACCCTGGCCACCCGCAACGACATCGTGTCGCGCATCAACCAGCGTCACCTCGACGCCCTGCCGGGCCCCGCGCAGACGGCTCGGGCCGAGATCAGCGGCGACTTCGGCCGCGGCGACGCGTCGTACCCCGCCGACCAGGAGCTGCAGCTCAAGGTGGGCGCTCAGGTGATGTTCCTGCGCAACGACATCGGCGGCTTCGGCGGCGACGGCCCGCGCTGGGTGAACGGATCGATCGGCACCGTCACGCGCATCGCGGGCGGCACCGTCCGCGTCGAGCTCGACGGCGAGGAGCACGACGTCGAGCCGACGGTGTGGGAGAAGTTCCGCTACGCGTACGATCCCGGCACGCGCAAGCTGACCCGCGAGATCGTGGCGGAGTACACGCAGTTCCCGTTGCGGCTGGCGTGGGCGGTCACGATCCACAAGTCGCAGGGCAAGACCTACGACCGGGCGATCATCGACCTCGGCAACGGTGCGTTCGCCCCGGGGCAGACCTACGTCGCGCTGTCGCGGCTCACGACGCTCGACGGGCTCTACCTCTCGCGCCCGCTGCGCCCCGCCGACATCCTGGTCGACCGGGACGTGCGGCGCTTCATGGCCGGGGTGCGGGCGGCGCAGAACGCGGGCTGACAGGCGGCATCCGTCGCCGTGCGACGTGCGCGAGCGGAGGGGGCGAGCGGGTGTGCTGTAATCATTGAGACGAAAACCGGGGGTGATCTGCGCGTGGCAGGACGTGTGTCGAGGCGAGTGCTCGCTGCAGTGACGGCGCTCGGCCTCGCGATCGGTCTCGGCGCCTGCGCTCCCGAACCCGACCGGGTCGACATCGGCGTGGACCAGGTCGACGGTGCTCTGCCGTCCGATCTGACGACGCAGATGCAGGAGCTCACGCAGGCGGCCATGACCTCGATCGGCGCCAGCGGCGCGATCGTCTCGGTCTCGGTGCCCTGGTCGGGCGAGTGGACCGCGGGCGTCGGCACCTCCGGCGTCGGAGGGCCCAAGGTCGACCCGTCGATGACGTTCAAAGCGGTCAACGCGACCCGTCCGATGACGTGCGACCTGCTCTACGCCCTCGTCGAGAAGGGCACGGTCAAGCTCGACGACACCATCGGGAAGTGGCTCGACTCGTACCCCGGTGAGAGCACGGTCACGCTGGCCCAGCTCTGCGACAGCACCAGCGGCATCCACGGCTACCTGAACGAGATCTTCTCGCGTGTGCTCAAGGTGCCCGAGCGCGTCTGGAACCCGCGCGAGCTCGTCGCCTACGGCCTCGGGCAGCCGGCGTCGTTCGCGCCCGGAGCGCGTTTCGGCGAGTCCGACACCGGCTACGTGCTCCTCGGCCTCGTCCTCGAGCGCGCGTCGGGGCAGTCCCTCGACGAGCTGTACGACGAGTACGTCTTCCAGCCGCTCGGCATGGGCTCGACGTCGGTGCCGATGGGCATCGGCGGCGGCGACCGCCTCAAGGGGTCGTACCTCGACTCGGGTGAGGACGGCAAGCCGAACTGCGAGGCTCCGCTCGACATGACGGATCTGACCTCGAGCGTGGGCTCGTCCGCCGCGGGCGCGGTCTCGACCGTGTCGGACCTGTCGACCTACGTCCGGGCTCTCGCCGTCGGCGCGCGCCCCTACGACACCGACCAGCGGTTCGAGGGCGCCCCGCCCATCAGCGACAGCCTGCCCACCTGGTTCACGGCGAAGGGCGGCGCCTATCAGGGCGGCAGCCTCGTCGGGCAGTACGGCTCGCTCCCCGGTTACATGGTGGCCGCCTTCGCCGACCGCCAGACCGGCATGTCGGTGGTCGTCGTGCTGAACGACTCACGGGCGTCGTCGAACGTCGCGCGCCTGCTCGCGTGGCAGCTCGCGGCACTCGCGTCGAAGGCGCCGGCCGCCGACGGCCGCACGGCGCCCGAGGTCGGCCTGCCGTGGACGGTCGAGAGCCTCGGCGAGGAGCTCGCCGGTTACGCCATCTGCGGCGGGTGAACGCGCGCAGCACGTCGACGACCGCCATCGGGCTGGTCGTCGTGGGTCTGTGCTGCCAAGAGGTGGGTGCCTCTCTCGCCGTCGTGCTGTTCCCTCAGGTCGGCCCGCTCGGCATGGTGATGCTGCGGCTGGTCTTCTCTGCCCTCATCCTCGGTCTCATCGCCCGCCCATCGTGGCGGGGACGGACGCGCGCGGCGTGGGTGGGCGTCATCCAACTCGGTCTCGCCTTGGCCGTGATGAACGGGTTCTTCTACCTCGCCCTCGAACGGCTCCCCCTCGGGGTGACGGTGACGATCGAGGTGCTGGGGCCGCTCACTCTGTCGATCATCGCGAGCCGGCGGGCCTCGGCGTGGATCTGGGCGGGGCTCGCGCTCGTCGGCGTGCTCGCGCTCGGCGGCGGCGGGTTCGACCGCCTCGACCTGCTCGGTGTCGTGTTCGCTCTCGGGGCGGCGGTCACCTGGGCGCTCTACATCCTCGCGTCGGCCAAGGTCGGCGCGGCGTTCCCGAAGCTCGACGGACTCGCCTTCGCGATGGCCGTCGGGGCGGTGGTCTCGCTGCCGTTCGGCATCGTGGACGCAGGGTCGGCGCTCCTGCGCCTCGACCTCGTCGCGCTCGGGGCCGCCGTCGCGTTGCTGTCGTCGACGATCCCCTACGCCCTCGAGCTCATCGCGCTCCGGCGCCTTCCCGCGGCCGCGTTCGCGATCCTCATGGCGCTCGCCCCCGCGACGGCCGCACTCGCGGGCTTCCTCCTGCTCGGGCAGCACCTCACCGCGCTCGAACTCGTGGGCATCGCGCTCGTCATCGTCGCCTCGGTCGGCGCGGTCCGCTCCGCGGGTCGTGGTGTCGAGGACGTCGCCGAGCCGATCGGCTGAAACCCGTTCAGGCCACGTCGACGGGAGCGCGGACGGCGGCGAGGTAGCGCTCGACCACGACGGCGGCGACGGCCGCGTCGGGTGCCAACGGGGTCGTGACGGCGTCGGCGCCGGCCCGGGCGATGACGTCGGCGAAGAAGCCGGGGGCGAGGACATAGCTCGCGGCCACGACGCGGCGGGCTCCGGCGTCCCGGGCCGCAGAGACGGCTGCGTCGATGCGCGTCCCTCCGCCCGCGGCGAAGCCCACGGACACCGGCGCGGCGACGCGTTCCCGCAGCAGATCGGCCATCGCGGCGACGTCGACGGATGCCGCCGGATCGCTCGACCCCGCGGCGGCGAGCACCACCGCATCGCCCGGTGCGAGGCCGACCTCGCGGAGCCGCGTCGCGAGCAGGTCGGCCAGAAGGGGATGCGGACCGAGCGCGGCGGTCGCGGTCGCGCGGTGCCCGGCATCCGTCACCGCGCGGGCGATGTCGACCTTGGTGTGAAAGCCGGTCGACAGGAGGAGGGGGACGACGATCGCGTCGCGCGGGGCGGTGGCGCGGACGACGTCGTCGATCTCGGGCTGCTGCACGTCGACGAACGCCTCCTCCACTGCTACGCCCGGAAGGAGCAGGCGCACGTTCTCGACGAGGTCGGAGATGGCGGCGCGACCGTCGAGCGAGCTGGTGCCGTGCGAGCAGGCGATGAGGACGGGTGTCATGGTGTCTCTCCCGGGGTGACGACATCGAGGCGGTACCCGCGTTTGACGACGGTGCGGATGAGGGTCGGGATGCCGAGGGCTTCCCGCGTGCGCGCGATCGCCACGTCGACGGCGTGGGTGCTGTCGCCGGTTCCCGACCGGGGGAGGGCTGCGGCGAGCTCGCCGCGCGAAACGACACCGCCTCGCGCGGCGAAGAGCAGGGCGAGGATGGCGGCGGACGTGGGTGACAGGGTGAGGAGCGCGCCGCCCAGGACAGCGGCGCCGCTGCGCAGCTCGAGTCGCCCGGCGGTGGTCTCCAGGGCAGGCGCGCCGCCACCCCCGAAGTGGGTGACGACGGCGCGCACGAGGGAGCCGAGGCGGCCCCGCTCGGCGATGAGCGGAGCTGCGCCGGCGTCGACGAGCGGACCCGCGGTGATCGGCCCGACCGCGGCGAGCAGGAGCGTGCCCGCCGTCGACCGGCGGACGATCGCCTCGAGCGCGCCTTCGCGACGGGCGGTCGCGAGCCACTCCGCGGCGCCGGGCGCGGAGGTGAAGAGGACGGCGTCCACGTCGCCCTGCGCGGTCTGGATGACCGAGCGCGCGACGGCGGCCGCGTCGGGCGGTGGCCCCCAGCGGTAGACCGTCAGGCTGACGACGTCGGCGCCTGCGGCCGAGAAGAGCTCATCGAGCCCGTCTGCTCCCGACCCGTGGTGCTGCACGGCGACGCGGCGACCGGCGACGCCCTCTGCCAGCAGGAACGCCCCGAGTTCCTCGGAGGTCTCGGACTCAGCCACCCAGTCCGCGGTGAGACCGGCCTGCTGGATCGCCCCGCGTGCCTTCGGTCCGCGCGCGACGATCTGCGCACCCGCCAGGGCGGCGTGGAGTGCGCCCTGGAGCCCGGCCTCGTCGGCGGCCTCCATCCAGCCGCGGAATCCGACACCGGTGGTGGCGACGACGATGTCCGGCGGATCATCGATCAGCGCGCGCGTCGCGCCGATGAGCGCGTCATCGTCGATGTGCGACTCGATCGTCAGCGCGGGGGCGTGCCGCACCGTCGCCCCGTGCCGCTCCAGTGCGGACGCGAGCTCGGCGGACCGACGATCGACGGCGATGACGATCGTGCAGCCGCCGAGCGCGGCCGAGAGGGCGGGGCGGACGGTCGTCACCGAGGCGGTTCCCCCTTCCCCGCGGCGACGGGCGGCGCGGGCAGCAGGAGCCCTGCGGCGGCGACGTCGCCCACCACGATGACGGCGGGATTGCTCACTCCCGCGGCCGCGGCATCCGTCACCGCGGCGGCGAGGGTCGTGCGGGTGGTCCGCTGGGTGGGCGTGTGGCCGCGTTCGACGATCGCGACGGGCCGATCCGCATGGGCGCCGGCGGCGAGGGCGGCGGCCACGAGCTTCGGCAGGGCGGCGACCCCCATGAGCACGACCGTCGTGATCGTGTCGTCCGCGAGCGCGGCGCGGGTGGCGGGGGTGACGGGACCTTGGCCGATCGTCACGTGGAGTCCCGCGGCGGTCCCGCGGTGGGTGACCGGGATGCCGGCGGCTTGGGGGACCGAGACGACGCTCGTCAGCCCCGGCACGACCTCGACGGGCACGCCCGCGGCCAGGCACGCCGTGACCTCCTCGCCGCCGCGCCCGAAGACGAACGGGTCGCCGCCCTTCAGGCGCACGACGCGCTTGCCGGCCTTGGCGTGGGCGACGAGGAGGGCGTTGATCTCCTCCTGCGGAACCGGGTGGTTTCCGGGCGCCTTGCCGACGTCGATCACCTCGACGTCGGGGTCGAGCTCGCCCAGGATGTCGGTGGGCCCGAGCCGGTCCGCGATCACGACGTCTGCCTCGGCGAGCAGGCGTCGACCGCGGACGGTCATGAGGTCGGCGGGGCCGGGACCTCCGCCGACGAGGTCCACGCGCCCGGCGGCCTTCCGGCGGCGACGGAGCGGCAGCATCCCGTCGCGCAGGGCCGCCCCGATCGCGTCACGCAGCCGGGCGGATCGGCGCGGGTCGACGCCGGCGTCGGAGGCGACCGCGACGATGACATCCCCCGAGCGGGTCTCGGCGGTGAGCCTCGCCGTCCCGTGAGCGCCGTCCGACGCGTTCACGCAGAACACGCGAGCCGCCTCGCACCACGCCGCGACCGTCGCATCGACGGATGCCTGGGCCGTCGCCGCGTGCACGAACCACGCCTCGGCGACGTCGCTCTCACGGGCGGTGCGCGCGATCCACGCGACCCTGCCGGCATCGACGTGCGCGCGCATCGCGTCGCCCAGCGCGGGAGCGACGACGGTCACGAGCGCGCCCTCGTCGAGGAATCGTCCGACGCGACGCCCGGCGACGGCGCCGCCGCCGACGAAGACGACGCTGCGGCCCGAGAAGGTGAGCCCGAGCATGGTGGTCATGACTGCTCCCCCCGCAGGTAGACGATGCCGTCCGCGACGGCGGCGGGCCATACGCGCAGGGTGTGCTGCTCTTTGCCGTTCGTCTCGAGGCAGACGCCCGTACGAAGGTCGAACACCTGCTTGTACATGGGCGACGCGACCGTGGGGACGTCCCCGCGGGTGCCGACGATGCCGCGCGAGATGACATGCGCGCCGCTGTAGGGGTCGAGGTTCTGCACGGCGTGCACGCGGCCGGCGTGGGTGAGGAACAGCGCGATCTGCGTGGCGCCGAGGAGGGCGGCCCGACCGCGCTCGGTCTCGAGGTCGGTCACCGCGCAGATCGCCGTCCAGCCCGCGGGTGGGGCCGCGGCATCCGTGTCGTGCGTCACCGTCGTCACCGCCGCACCTCCAGTGTCGTCCCGGCGATGAGCACACCGGCGTCGCGGTCCTCGGGCGTCGCGGGGCGCGCCTGGCCGCGCTCGGCGGTGTACGCCAGCGACGGGTCGGGAGTCGTGGGTGCGTTGACGAACGAGGCGAACCGGCGGAGCTTCTCGGGGTCGTCGAGGGTCGCCTTCCACTCGTCCTCGTAGTTCTCGACGTGCCGGGCCATCGCGGCATCCAGGTCGGCGCAGATCCCGAGCGAGTCGTCGAAGATCACCCGGCGCAGCTCGTCGATGCCGCCCTCGAGGTCCTCGAACCAGGGGGCCGTGCGCTGCAGCCGGTCGGCGGTGAAGACGTAGTACATGAGGAAGCGGTCGATTGCCTGCAGCAGCCCGGCGTCGTCGAGGCCTTCCACCAGCAGCACCGCGTGGCGGGGCGTGAAACCGCCGTTGCCGCCGACGTACATGTTCCAGCCCGCCTCGGTCGCGATGACGCCGACGTCCTTGCCGCGGGCCTCGGCGCATTCGCGCGCGCACCCCGAGACACCGAGCTTGATCTTGTGCGGTGACCGCAGCCCCCGGTACCGCAACTCCAGCTGGACGGCCATGCCCACGGCATCCTGCACGCCGTACCGGCACCAGGTCGAGCCGACGCAGGACTTCACGGTGCGCAGGGACTTGCCGTAGGCGTGGCCCGACTCGAAACCCGCGTCGACGAGGCGCTTCCAGATCTCGGGCAGCTGCTCGAGGCGCGCACCGAACATGTCGATCCGTTGCCCGCCGGTGATCTTCGTGTACAGCCCGAAGTCCTGCGCCACCTGCCCGATCACGACGAGGCCCTCGGGGGTGATCTCGCCGCCGGCGATGCGGGGGACGACCGAGTAGCTGCCGTCCTTCTGCATGTTCGCCATGACGTGGTCGTTCGTGTCCTGCAGCGTCGCGTTCTCGCCGTCGAGCACGTGCCGACCGGTGAGGGTCGACAGGATGCTGGCGAGCACGGGCTTGCAAATGTCGCAGCCGCGCCCGGTGCCGAACCGCTCGATGACCGCGCTGAAGGTCGACAGCCCCGAGACGCGCACGGCGTCGAAGAGCTGACGGCGCGACATCGCGAAGTGCTCGCAGAGCGCACTGCTGAGGGGGGCGCCGGTCTTCGCGAGCTCGCTGCCGAGGAGCTTCGTGATCATGCCCACGCACGATCCGCAGGCCGCCCCCGCCTTCGTGCAGGCCTTGATCGCCTTCACGTCCGTGCAGCCCTCGTCGTGGACGGCCGAGCGGATTCCGCCGGCCGTGACGCTGTTGCAGGAGCACACCAGCGCCTCATCGGGCAGCTCGCCCGTCGGGGCGGCGACGCCGTCCTGCGGCATGAGGTACGCGACCGGATCGCCGCCGAGCGCGCCGCCGACGAGGGGGCGGAGCGAACCGTAGGCCGACGCGTCGCCGACCAGGATGCCGCCGAGCAGCGTCTTCGCGTCGTCCGAGAGGACCAGCTTCTTGTAGACCCCGGCGATCGGGTCGGCGTAGACCACGTCGAGTGCGCCGGGCGTCTCGGCGAACGCGTCGCCGAAGCTGGCGACGTCGACACCCGAGAGCTTGAGCTTGGTCGAGACGTCGAAGCCCGCGAAGGACGCCTCGAGTCCGAGCAGCCGCGCAGCCGCCACCTCGGCCATGGCATAGCCGGG
The DNA here is from genome assembly GCF_900100525.1 of Microbacterium sp. 77mftsu3.1. Lineage (NCBI taxonomy): Bacteria > Bacillati > Actinomycetota > Actinomycetes > Micrococcales > Microbacteriaceae > Microbacterium > Microbacterium sp. 77mftsu3.1. The sequence continues at coordinate 325,805 of NZ_FNCR01000002.1, forward strand.
GGCGACGAGCCCGACGCACTGGCCGCCGAAGCTCGCCACCTCACCGATCGCGAGGATGCGCGGGTCGGACGTGTCGCAGCCGCCGTCGATGACGACTCCGCCGCGCGGATCGACCGCGAGCCCGGCGGCGCGGGCGAGCTCGTCGCGGGGACGGACACCGACGGTGAACACGACGACGTCGGTGCGCTCCCACGAGCCGTCGCGGAACTCGAGGCCGATCACCTGACCGCTGCGGTCGGCATCGAGCCGCGTCGTCAGCGCCGAGGTCCGCACGCCGATCCCGCGCTGCTCGATGAGCCGACGCAAGGCGTCGCCGGCGGGCAGGTCGAGCTGCGCCGACATGAGGCGGTCCGAGGACTGGACGACGGTGCAGTCGACATCGAGGCCCTGCAGTGCGCCGGCTGCTTCGAGTCCGAGGAGCCCGCCGCCGATGACGGTTCCGGTGAGCCGGCGTCCGAGCTCGGCCGACCGGCGCTCGACGAAGCGCTCCAGCGCCTCGACGTCGTCGAGGGTGCGGTAGACGAAGCATCCCTCGTGGTCGTAGCCGTCCACCGCGAGCCGGGCGGCGTACGACCCGGTCGCCAAGACCAGCCGGTCGTAGCCGATGCGCTCGCCGCGGTCGGTGACGACCTCGGCGATGCCCCGGTCGATGCGGGTGACGGTCGCGCCCCGGACGAAGCGCACGCGCTCGTCGGCCAGGGGCGACGCGTCGAGTTCGAGGTCCTCGGCGGACGCGCCGGCGAAGAACGAGGTGAGACCGACGCGGTCGTACGGATGCCGCGGCTCCTCGCCGATCACGGTGACCCGCCACGCCTCGTCGGTGCGGCTGAGCAGGCTCTCGACGAAACGATGGGCGACCATCCCGGCACCCACCACGACCACGTGGGGCGGGGTGGGGCCGGTGGAGCTCATGTCGCGACCGTAGGCGGGCGACGTTGCAGCCGAGGTCCCGCCGTGTTGCGGGCTCTTTACGGGGCGGGCCACGGTCGTCACCGGACGGCGACGGGCGCGTCCGCCGCGGCGGCGCGGGCGGCATCCTCACGGCGCGAGGCGCGCACGCGGCGGGGGGCCGCGGGGCGTCCGTACGTGAAGAACAGCGGCAGTCCGACGAACAGCAGTCCGCCGACGAGGTTGCCGACCACCGTCGGGATCTCGTTCCAGATGAGGTAGTCGCCGATCGTGAAATCACCGCCCAGCAGCAGACCCGAGGGGAACAGGAACATGTTCACGATCGAGTGCTCGAAGCCCATGAAGAAGAAGAGCATGATCGGCATCCACATCGCGACGATCTTGCCGATGACATCCTTCGAGACCATCGCGAGGACGACGCCGGTGGCGACCATGGCGTTGCAGAGGACCGCGCGGACGAACAGGGTCAGCATGCCGTTCGCCCCGTGCTCGGCATAGCCGACGGTGCGGCCTTCGCCGATGTGGCCGATCGCCTGGCCGACCTCGTTGGGCGGGGTGGAGAACCCGTTCGTGAAGACGATCGCCATCAGCACGGCGATCGCGAAGGCGCCGATGAAGTTGCCGAGGAACACGAGTCCCCAGTTGCGGAGGATGCCGCCGAGCGTGACACCCGGGCGCTTGTCGAGCCACGCCAGCGGGGCGAGCACGAACACGCCCGTCAGCAGGTCGTAGCCCAGCAGGTAGAGCATCACGAACCCGATCGGGAACAGCACGGCACCGAGGAGCGGACTGCCGGTGGTGACGCTGATCGTGACGGCGAAGGCGGCCGCCAGCGTGAGGATCGCGCCGCCCATGATCGATCGGATGAGGGTGTCGCGGGTGGAAAGCATGACCTTCGACGCGCCGGCGTCGATCACGGTCTGGACGAGCTCGGTGGGCTTGACGTACGTCATCGCAGAATCCCTTTCAGTCGTGGAGCCGGGTGTGAGGCTCGACGCTAAAGGGCGGGTGTTTCCCCCGATCGCGCGGGGATCGACCGCTTTGGTTACCTCTTCCTCTCAAACGAAGAGGTCGCGATGTGAGAAGGAAGGGGCCTCAGGCGTCGTCTGGCTCCGCGTGACCGACGGAGCGCGCTTCGAGGTACGCGCACAGCTCCGCGGCGACGGCGAGCTCGGCGGCCATGCCGTGGAGCTGATGACTGTTGAGGATCGTCGTGTCGGGCTGCGGTTCGAACGTCACGCGCCAGGATGCCTCGCCGATCTCGACGGGCTCCATGGAGATCGAGATGGTCGCGTGCTCGAGAGGGACGATGACGAGACCCGTGTCGGCGCCGTCGGATCCGTCCTGGACGATGACCTTGATCCGGTCGCCTGCGCCGCGCGCGTCATGGAACTCGGACACCCACGTCTCGAGGGTCTCTTTACTGCGGAACGGCATCCGGATTCCTCCCCGGGTCGGGTGAGGGTAGCGGATCCGCGGACACGTGGCCACGGGCGAGTTCGCTCCCTCTCTCATCACCTATTCTCGACGACATCGGCGCAATCGGCGTCATGACCGGGGAGTGAATGTGTCCGACGCGAAGACCAGTGACGACGGGCCCGCGACGGCCGGATACTGGTACGACGAGTCGCCCGGTCAGCGGGAACGGGCACGCCGCGTCCTCGAGGCGCTCCGCACCTACCGCGCCGCCGAATCGGCCATGCGCCGCCGCACGCGGGATTCGATGTCGATGGGCGAGAACGAGATGCTCGCGCTGCGCTTCCTGCTCCGCCAGCCCGATCACTCGGCACGGCCCGCTGAGCTCGTGAAGTACCTGGGCGTGACGTCGGCGTCGATCACGACGATGCTCGACCGGCTCGAGAAGTCCGGCCGCATCGAGCGCGTCGCCAATCCGACGGACCGCCGCAGCATCTTCGTCAAAGCGACTCCCCACGCCGACGGCGAGGTGCGCGAGACGCTCGGACGCATGCACGGACTCATGTACGACGTCGCCGTGGGCATGAGCCCCGACGCGCAGGAGCACGTGGTGGACTTCCTCCGACGGATGTCGGATGCCGTCGACGACGTCGCTCCGGTGATCGTCGACGAGCCTGCCGACGCCTGACGGCCGGGGTGCTGTATCCGGCTCGGGGCGCCAGCGCAACACCCCCGGGCAAACGCGTATCACCACGCATAGTGGGGGTATGAGATGCATCACCTACGCCGGCGAGACCGTGGTCACGACCGATGACGTGGCGGAGGCTCTCATCACCCTGACCGCCGCCGTCGCAGAACTCGGACGGGCGGATGCCGTCACGATCCCCATCGTCTTCGAGAAGAATCACGAGATCGGCGAGGCATCCCTCGTCATCGGCGTGGGGAACGACGTGCTGTCGGTGGCGACCGAATGGGAAGGCACGGAGCCGGACTTCTCGTTCGCCGCCGCTCAGCTGCGCCATCACCCGCATTTCCCCCGCGAGGTCGAAAGCTCGGGCGAACAGGCCTACGAGATCGAACCCGACACCTACTGGGACCCCGACCTCGACGGTTTCGGATCCCGCTGAAACGTTTCGCGACACGACGACCCCGCGCCTCGGCGTGACTCTAGGCTGAGCCCTGGTTCACGTCTGAGCGAAGGGGCTCTCCATGCCGGTGTCCGCGTCACCCGTCCCTGTGTCGCCGCTGTCCGAAGCGGTCTTCCTCTCGGCCGAGGCCGCTGAAGGCGTCGCCCCGAGGTTCACTGCGACCGTCCCGCTCACGGCGCCCCGCGACGACGTCGTCACCGCCACGCTGTGGGCGACCGCCCGGGGTGTGTACGAGGCGGAGGTCGACGGCGTGCCGGTGACGGACTCGGTGCTCAACCCCGGGTGGACCTCCTACGAATGGCGGCTGACGTACCAGCAGTTCGACGTCACGCGGACCGTCCGCGGCGGGCACGATGAGGTGCGGCTGGCGCTGATCCTCGGCAACGGGTGGTGGCGTGGGCATCTCGGATTCGGCGACGCCGATGCGGACTACGGCGACGAGATCGCGGTCGCCGCGACCCTCGAGGTCGTCTATCGGGACGGGTCCGTGCAGCGGGTGTCGACATCGGATGCCTGGGGTGCCGCGGCATCCGATGTCACCCGCAACTCGCTCTACCGCGGTCAGATTGTCGACGCTCGATTGCGCGAGGGCGGTGCCCCGCTGGCCGTGCGCACGAGCGAGATCGATCACGGCGTGCTCGCCCCGCAGACGTCGCCGCCGGTGCGGCGCCACGAGGCGGTTCCTGCGCGGCGCGTGTGGCGCTCGCCGTCGGGGCGGACGCTCGTGGACTTCGGGCAGAACCTCGTGGGATGGCTGAGATTCACCGTCCAAGGGCCGCGCGGCGACCTCATCCGCATCCGCCACGCGGAGGTGCTCGAGGACGGCGAGCTGGGTGTCCGGCCGCTGCGTTCGGCCGACGCGACCGACGAGTTCGTCCTCTCGGGCGGGGTCGACGCCTTCGAGCCGACGTTCACGTTCCACGGCTTCCGCTACGCGGAGGTCGAGGGGTGGCCCGGTGAGCTGCGCGCCGCCGATCTCGAGGCCGTCGTGGTCCACTCCGAGATGGCTCGCACGGGTCGGTTCTCGTGCTCCGATCCGCTCGTCACCCGGCTCGTCGAGAACTCCGTGTGGAGCCAACGCGGCAACTTCCTGAGCGTCCCGACCGATTGCCCGCAGCGGGACGAGCGGTTGGGGTGGACCGGCGATATCGCGGCGTTCGCGGCATCCGCGTCGTTCTCCTTCGACACCGCGGACTTCCTCGACAGCTGGCTGCAGGACCTGCGGCTCGAGACCGAGCACGCCCCCGACGGCGCCGTGCCGTTCGTCGTGCCGGCCGTTCTGAAGTACGCGAACTTCCCCGCGGGTCACCTGAGCGAATGGGCCGGTCCGACCGCGATCTGGGGGGATGCTGCGGTGTGGGTTCCGCAGGCGCTGTGGCAGGCCTACGGAGATGCCGATCGCCTCGCGGCGCACTACCCGGCCATGGCGATGCACCTGTCGTCGATCGAGCCGCTGATCTCGGAGCGGGGCCTTTGGGAGCGCGGCAACCAGTTCGGCGACTGGCTCGACCCCGACGCGCCTCCCGAGGATCCCGCTGCCGCAAAGGCGGATGCCGCAGTCGTCGCCACGGCGTGCCTGTACCGGTCGGCCTCGTTCGCCGCCGAGGCGGCCGCCGTCCTCGGGAACGATGCCGAGGCGCACCGCTGGCGCGGCCTCGCCGCGCGCACGCGGGACGCGTTCGTCCGCCATTACGTCGACGACGACGGCATCGTCCGGTCGGATTGCGCGACCGTCTATGCCCTCGCGATCACGTTCGGCGTCCTCGAGGGCGGCCTGCGGAGCCGGGCCGCCGCGCGCCTGGCCGAGATCGTCCGCGAGTCCGGATTCCGGGTGACGACCGGGTTCGCCGGCACGCCGTACGTGACGTGGGCACTCTCCGAGACCGGGCATGTCGACGAGGCGTACCGGCTGCTGCTCGAGAAGGAGTGTCCGTCCTGGCTCTACCCGATCACGATGGGCGCGACGACCGTGTGGGAGCGCTGGGACTCGATGCTTCCCGACGGGTCGATCAACCCCGGCGAGATGACGAGCTTCAACCATTACGCCCTCGGCGCCGTCGTGGACTGGATCCACCAGGTGGTGGGCGGGCTTCGGCCTGCCGCCCCCGGCTACGCCCGCGTGCGCGTCCAGCCTCGCCCCGGGCCGGGCATCGAGTGGGCCGAGACCTCGCTGCGCACCCGGCAGGGGGAGGTCAGCGTCGCGTGGCGGGTCGCGTCGGGCGAGCTCACCGTCGAGGTCGCGCTCCCCGATGACGTGCCGGCCGAGGTCGTCCTCCCCGACGGGCGGACGGTCGAGGTCCGCGGCGGAGGACACGTCTTCACGAGCACGCTCTGACCCGCGGTGCTTCCGATGAGACTCATCAGAGGGCGGGCGTAGCGTTTCCCGTGAGGGATGCCCCGACCCGAGGCATCCGTCTATCGATCAGCAAGGAGACCCCATGCCTACTGTCGCCGCTTACGCCGCGCCGTCCGCGACCGACCCGCTCGTCCGCACGACGATCGAGCGCCGCGAGACGGGACCCCGCGACGTCCTCATCGCGATCCGCTACGCCGGGATCTGCCACTCCGACATCCACCTCGTCCGCGGCGACTGGGGTCCGGTGACCTACCCGCAGGTCGTCGGCCACGAGATCGCCGGCGAGGTCGTCGAGGTCGGCTCCGAGGTGACGGACTTCGCCGTCGGCGACCGGGTCGGCGTCGGCTGCATGGTCAACTCCTGCCGCGAGTGCGAGAACTGCCTCGCCGGCATGGAGAACTACTGCCTGAACGGCAATACCCAGACCTACGGGTCCGTCGACCGCGACGGCACGATCACCCAGGGCGGCTACTCGACGCAGGTGGTCGTCGACCAGGACTTCGTCCTGCGCATCCCCGAGGCGCTCCCGTACGAGTCGGTCGCGCCGCTGCTGTGCGCCGGCATCACGACGTACTCGCCGCTCGCGCACTGGAAGGTCGGCGCCGGCTCCAAGGTCGCCGTCGTGGGCATGGGCGGGCTCGGACACCTCGCCGTCAAGATCGCCGCCGCCATGGGCGCAGAGGTCACGGTCCTGTCGCAGAGCCTGTCGAAGCAGGAGGACGGCAAGCGGTTCGGCGCGACGCACTACTACGCCACGAGCGAGGCGTCGACGTTCACGACCCTCGCCAACACGTTCGACCTCATCATCAACACCGTGAGCGCGCCGCTGAAGCTCGAGGACTACCTGCGTCTGCTGCGCCTGGACGGCACGATGGTCAACGTCGGCGCACCGTCCGAGCCCCTGTCGCTGCGCGTATTCACCCTGTTCGGCAACCGCCGCTCGTTCGCCGGCTCGAACATCGGATCGATCGCCGAGACCCAGGAGATGCTCGACTTCTGCGCCGCGCACGGCATCGCTCCCGAGACCGAGCTGATCGGTGCGGACGAGATCAACGACGCTTACGAGCGCGTGCTGCGCTCCGACGTCCGCTACCGCTTCGTGATCGACATCGAGACGCTGAAGGACTGAGTTCGGATACCCGACGGGACGGCGTCGTCCGGGGGTGTTACCCTCGCGACAGAGCACGACGTCGTCCCGCCGGGGGCACCGGCACGCCGTCGCGCCAGGAAGACGAACACATGCCGTACCGCAGTCGCGAAACCTTGCAGCTCTGGTTGGACGAGTTCGTCGCCGCGCGGCAGGACGGGGACCTCATCAAGGTCGTCATCCAAGACGACTCGTGGGGGGATGACGGGGGTCTCGTCGTCGTTCCGCTGCGGAACGCGTCGACGACGGTCTACGTCCGCCCTCCGATGAATGAGGATGCGCGCTGGCGCGTCGTCTTCGAGCCTCAGCTCGACGAGGTCGCGCTGTCGGCGGAGGAGACCGCCGCGCTCGTCGCGGAACTCGGGACCGCCGCGGATCTGTGCGGCTACCTCGAGGTGCGCTCGGTCGCCCACATCGAGGCGTCGCCGACCGCCTGACACGCAGGGGCGGCTCCGCCCCGCACGAGCGTCCTCGCGGGGGCGGAGCAGTGTCGTCAGTGGGCGGAGTAGCCGCCGTCGACGAGGTGGTAGCTGCCCGAGATGAAGGATGCCTCGTCGCTCAGCAGGAAGAGCGTGAGCGCTGCGACCTCGGCATCCGTTCCGAGTCGGCCGGTGGCGTGCTCCTTCTCGAGGGCCGACAGTGCGTCACCCGAGAGGCTCGCGCGCACGAGCGGGGTGTCGATGAAGCCCGGGCCGACCGCGTTCGTGCGCACACCCTGAGCCGTGTACTCGAGGGCCGCCACCTTTGTGAGGCCGACGAGGGCGTGCTTGCTGGCGACATAGGCCGCGTTCTGCGCGAGGCCGACCGAGCCGAGCACCGACGCCATGTTGACGACCGCGCCGCCGCCGGCAGCCACGATCGCGGGCAGCTGGAACCGCAGCCCGTAGAAGACGCCATCGAGGTCGACTGCGCGAACTCGGTCCCACGCCTCGATGTCGTAGTCGCCGATGTTCTGCGGGGCGGCGCCGATGCCGGCGTTGTTGACCGCGAGGTGCAGGGCGCCGTAAGTGTCCTGCGCGTAGCGGACGGCCGTCTCGGAGTCCTGCCATTTCGCCGTGTTCTGAGCGAACGCGGATGCGGTGCCCCCGGCATCCGTGATCTGCGTCACGACCTTCTCGGCCGCGTCGAGCTTGATGTCGGTGACCACCACCGACGCGCCTTCGGCCGCGAGCTTGCGGGCGATCTCCGCGCCGATGCCGCTGCCGCCGCCGGTGACCAGTGCCGTCTTGCCGTCGAACCGTGCCATTGCGTTACCTCTTTTCGCAGGCCTGACGCCGTGACTCTCGCGGCCGGTGCCATGCATCTGAATACAACGGATGCCCGGCGTTGGCATTCCTGCCCAGCGCGGAAAAGTGGGTATCAGAGGTACTGGTCCCGCGCGGCTCGCCGGATCGAGTGATCGCGGATGTCATCCCAGTCGAGCACCACGACGCCGTGCTGGCCCACGGGGTCCGCGCAACGGTCGAGAAGGCGCTCCGTCAGCGCCGGGACGTCCCCGCACTCGCTGACATCCAGGAACGTGACCTCGACGTCCCGCGCATTGTCGCGCTCCAGTTCCGCGTGGACACGCGCACCCAGCGCGGACGCGACCCGGTCGAACGCCAGTGCATGTCGTGGCGCGAGAGTCACCGCGAACACGAGCTGTCGCACCCCGACATGCCGCTTCGTCTCGACAGCCGCCAAGGTCGCGAGCGCACGCAGACGATCCTTGCCCGTCACGCGGGAGTAGTCGCGCAGATCGGCGAAGGCGACGACCGCGCGCGGGCGGCTCACCTCCTCGCCGTCGAGGGGTCGGCGGGCGGTGATCCCGCGGGCGACAGCGGTGTCCGTGTCGCCGAGTGTCACTACGGGGTGTTCCATCACTGGCTTTCGTTCGAAGGGAACGGTCGAGCGACCGCTGCCGACCAGACTTCCCGGCTCACCATTTCTCGTGCGCAGGCGACGTTACCCCTGGTGCGGCGATGTGGGCGCAGGCGCTTCCTGATAGATGTCGGGCGTGCCGTCGGCATCCTCGTCCACGGTCTCTTCGGCTGCGATCCGGCGGTAGCGGCGGTTGCGGGCGATGAGGATGCCGGAGGCGATCAGCGCCGCGAGTACGGACGCGATCATGATGGCGATCTTCGCGTCGTCACCCTCGGTCGAGCCGGCGGGGAAGCTGAGCTCGGCGATCAACAGCGAGACGGTGAATCCGATGCCGGCCAGCAGCGCGACGCCCAGGAGGTCGACCCACCGCAGCGCCGGGTGCAGCCGGATCTTCGTCACGAGTGTCAGCGCGCGGACGGCGAGCAGGATGCCGATCGGCTTGCCGAGCACGAGTCCCGCGACGATGCCGAGGGCGATCGGATCGGTGGCCGCGCGGAGGATGCCGTCGGTGCCGCCCACGGCGACTCCGGCGGCGAAGAAGGCGAAGACGGGTACGGCGAAGCCGGCCGACAGCGGGCGGAAGCGGTGCTCGAACTCGTGGGCGAGGTCGGTCGCGCGGGGGCCGTCGGTCGCGCCACGCGCAGCCTTGACCGGGATCGTGAAGGCGAGGGCGACGCCGGCGATGGTGGCGTGCACGCCCGACGCGTGCAGGAACGCCCAGGCGACGAACCCGATCGGCAGGAGAACCAGCCAGGCCGCCAACGGGCGGCCGGCGAACAGCGACCGGTAGCGCTGCGCGATGAAGCCGTAGAGTGCGACGACCGCAACAGCCACCGCGAGCGGGACGACCGCGATGTCCTCGGTGTAGAAGACCGCGATGATGCCGATCGCGATCAGGTCGTCCACCACGGCGAGGGTGAGCAGGAAGATGCGCAGCGGGCTCGGCAGGTGCGACCCGACGAGAGCGAGGACGGCGACGGCGAACGCGATGTCGGTCGCCGTGGGGATCGCCCACCCCTGGACCAGCCCCTCCTGCCCGCGCACCACGGCGACGTAGATCAGAGCCGGCACGGCCACGCCGCCGATCGCCGCCGTCACCGGGACGACCGCCGTGCTGAACCGCCGTAGATCGCCGACGACGAGCTCGCGTTTGAGTTCGAGTCCCACGAGGAAGAAGAAGATCGCGAGCAGGCCGTCGGCCGCCCATGCGCCGAGGGAGAGCTCGAGATGCCACGGTTCATGGCCGACGCGGAAGTCGCGCAGGGCGAAGTAGCTGTCGGATGCCGGTGAGTTCGCCCACACGATGGCTGCGACGGCGGCGATCACGAGCAGCGCTCCTCCGACGGCCTCTTTGCGGAGGATCGCCGACACGCGGGCGGCCTCGGTGTGACCGCGCCAGCGTGGCGCGCGCAGGTCGGTACGGTCAGTGCTCGGCGTGTTCACGGGGCGGTCCTCCGGAAGGGTCGACAGACAGAAATGTCGACCAGACTTCCCGACGCGCCGCGACCAGTTTACCGTCCGACCGCCTGTGGGCCGGGGGTGGCATCTTCCTCGGTGGCGCGCCGAGCCGCGGCATCCTTCGTTGCACTTTTGTTCGGTCGGCTCGCAAAAAAGTCGCGACGGTGCGAGGCGGGTCGGGGAAAGTCCTGCACACGTGTGCATTCCGCAACGGGTTCATAGGAATCTCCATAGATTGGCGGTCGCGCGACGGGAATGAGCCCGGCGTGGATATCGGGCCCGATGTGGGGTCCGCGTGTGAAGGAGCACCTTTCGATGAGGCATCGAACTTTCCGGCGCAACACCTTCTGGTTGGCCATCTCACTTGTGCTGATGCTGGTCTCCAGCGTCGGCGCGTCGCTCGTGCAAACCGTCGGCGGGAGCGTCGCCGTCGAGGACCTGCGGTGGGAGGCCGCCTCTGGTCGCCAGATGAGCGCCCTGCTGTTCAAGCCGGCTGCGGTCTCGGCGGAGGATCCGCGCCCGGCGATCGTGGTCAGCCACGGGTGGTGGAACAACCGCGAGATGCAGGACGCCAATTACGTGGAGCTCGCCCGGCGCGGCTATGTCGTGCTGTCGATCGACATGTACGGGCACGGCAACTCCGACCCGCTCCCCGCCGGCCAGGAAGCCGTCGGCGGCACCGGCATGTACGACGCCGTGAAGCTCATCGCCGACCTGCCCTACGTCGACCCGAGCCGGATCGGCGTGACCGGCCACTCGAACGGCGCGCGTGCGGCGAACTTCTCGGTCGCGCTCGACAACGAGGCCGAGACGCCGCTCATCGCCTCGGTCCTCCTCGTCGACAACGACCCGGTGTACGTCGACGACACCGGCGCGTTCACGAACATCTACGGAAGCCGTGACACCGGCGTCATCCAGGCGCAGTACGACGAGTTCTTCTTCCGCAGCTATGACGCCGAGGGCAACGCACTCACGCCGCCGCGCGAATACCTCACCACCCCCAACGCCCAGTCGTTCCTCCACTTCGGGCAGGACCCGTCCGAGGCGTCGGATGTGCGCGAGGCCGGGCAGGTCTACACCCAGGACGTCGACGGCGCCGAGGCGATGCGCGTCGTCTGGTCGCTGCCGCAGACGCACCCGTGGTCGACGATCTCGAGCACGGCCGTCGGGCACCTCGTCGACTTCTTCGACGAGTCCCTCGGCGCACCGAACCCGCTGCCGGCAGGAGACCAGAACTGGCAGCTCAAGGAGATCCTGACGACGTTCGGTCTGATCGGCTTCGGCATCTTCCTCGTCGCGTTCACACGGGCGCTGCTGTCGACCCGTGCCTTCGCGGGGCTGCGCGTCTCGGAGCCGATCGCGGCGGTGGCGAACACGCGCCGCGGTCTGGTGTGGTTCTGGGGCGGACTGGTCGTCACGGCCGTCTTCTCGATCCTCAGCTACGTGCTGCTCAGCCAGGCCGAGTGGGCCGGTGCGATCGCGTTCGGTTCGGTGAACCTCATCGCCCCCGGTGTGCCGTGGTTCATCGGCATCTGGGCCGCGATCAACGGTGTCGCCGGTCTCGTCATCATGATCGTGTCGTACCTGCTGTTCGGTCGCCGCAGCGGTCAGGACCTGCGGGCCGTCGGTGTCATCCCGGGCTGGCGGCGCTTCGGTCTCGGCGTGGCGCTTGCGCTGACGACGACCGTCGCCGCCTTCGGCATCGTGTTCGTGCTGGACTACTTCTTCAAAACCGACTTCCGGTTCTGGGTGATCGCCGTCAAGGCCTTCAACCCCGAAATGATCGGGTACTCCCTGATCGTCCTGCCGCTGTTCCTCGTCTACTTCATCGCGAACTCAGTGGCGATCAACTCGTTCAACCGCTTCACGCTGCGGGGACGCGAATGGGTGAACACCGCACTGCTCGCGCTGTTCAACTCGCTCGGACCGATCGTGCTGGTCGTCGCGCAGTACACGACGTTCTTCATCACAGGGGAGACGATCGATGGCTTCGGTGGCATCTTCAGCATCTGGCTGTTCCCGGTGGTCGTCATCCTCGCCGTCGCCGCGGTCATCAGCCGGAAGATCTACCGCGAGACGAACAACCCGTACATCGCCGGCTTCCTCAATGCAGCCGTCGTGACCGTTATCAGCGTCACGAACTCCCTCGTGATGAGCTGACGAACCGGTGCCCGGGACGGCGAGGCCGTTCCGGGCACCGAGTCAATGTCGAGCCGCTGACGATGCGGCGGGCGGCTAGCCCGCCGTCGCGAGGAGGCGCAGGCGACTTGCCATGCGGAACGCGTCGGGACGACGCGAGGCTGCCGCGAGGAAGTCGTTCAGGTCGACGTCGGCGTAGAAGTCGACGGGCAGGTCCTCGGCGACGAGCACGTCGATGAGGTTGATGAATCGCTGCTGCGCCGGCGGGTCGACCGCGTCGAAGCGGGGCACACCCGTTACGGTCCACCGGTCGAAATCCTGCGCCCATCGCAGGTACTCGATCGTCGATGTCGGGGTGCGGCAGAGCTGATCGAATGTCAGCGTCAGCTCGCCGGCATCCGCTGACGTCACCGGGAAGACCCGGCCGTTCAGAGTGAGGTGTTGCGGCGGAGTCGTCGCGCGCGGCGGGGTACGCGTCGACCAGGTTCCCGACGCGAATCCTCGTGTGTGGTTGTCGGTGATCGTCCGGTAGTCCGTCGGTCCTTGGAGCGGCATCACGTCCATGTTCGTCTCGATGAGGGCGATGCCGGGGACGAAGATGTGGTGCCAGTCCGGGTCGGGGAGGAGGTCCTCGGGCGCGTAGTTGGAGGTCGCGAGCACCGTGACCTTGCGGGTGAAGGCGTGATCGAGCAGCCGGGTCAGAAGCCGCGCGTCTCCCGGATCGTGCACGTGCAGCTCGTCGAAGAAGAGCAGTCTGCTGTCGCCGACGGCATCGTCGATCGCCCGCTCCGCCGCGTCGGGCTCAGTGCGGTGCCGCTGGATACTGCGGTGCAGTTCGTGGAAGAAGCCGTGGAAGTGGACACGACGCTTCTCGCGCAGCGGGATGGCGGCGTACGCGGCATCCGCCAACCAGGACTTGCCGCGGCCGGCGTCGCCCCACAGATAGAGGCTGCGGGCTTCTCCGGTCGCCAGCTCGCCCCCGAGCACCGCCAGCCGATCCAGGACCGCCCGCTGCCGCGGGTCGAGCGCGAACCCCTGAGCGGATGCCGCGGCCTCGACCGCGTGGACGAGTTCGTCTCTGCTCAGCACGGTTCCAGCGTGTCACGCTGCGAGCATCTCTTCTGCGTCCCGATCGTTACCCACTCGGGTGGTGCCGCCGCCGCGGAGGCCGATAGCTTCGACGCACATGAGAGCTCCATGGGGTGTGGCGACGGTCCTGACCGCGGTCTGCGTGACTCTGCTCGCCGGATGCGCGCCCGTCGCGGAGAAGTCGCTCGGGATCACGGCGGACGACGTCGCCTTCGTCGAGTACTACGAGTACCCGTGGGGCGACGTACCCGACACGATCGACAGGTTGACTCTCGATGTTCCTGAGGTCCTGAGCGAGTTCGTGCGCGGGTACTCCGACATGCCGGTGACCGACGCCTCTCCGTCTGATCTGAACGACCTCGCCGATGGGCAGACGCAGTCGACTCGGTTCGTGTTGACGGACGGGCGGAAGATCGAGATCACTGCTGTCTGGCTCGGGCCGGCAGACGTCATCGTGCTGTGGCCGGATGGGGCCGTGTCGAAGACCGAGTGGGGTTCTCCGGAACTATTCGACGCGTACGACAGTGTCGGGACCGTCGACGAGGTGGATGCCGCGGAGCGGCCGGCAGCTACCTTGGGGCGATGAGCCCCGCATCCGCCGATCCCGGGCCTCAGCGGGACCGCGAGCGGCTGGAAGAGATCCGAATGGAGCTCATCGAAGTGTCGCGTCTGTCCCTCGGGTACAACTACGCCAACTTCGAGCACCGCGACCGGCTGGAGCGGGAGGCCGCAGAGATACGAGAGCGGCTCGGCGTCGAGGACTCCCGACCGCCGCTCAGCACCGGGTCGACTCGGTTGGGCTGGACGGTGTTGACGCTCTCGGTCGTGGTCGTGGTGTTCACTCTCGCCGTCCTCGCGAACATCTAGGCGGCGGTCTCGTCACGACGCCATTCGACCCCTATGGTGACGCCATGGGAAGCATCCGCAGGCTTCGGCTCGTCCAGATCATCAGCCTGGTCGTGTGGATCGGATCGGTCGCCCTTTTCGCGAGTGGTGAGGGCCCGCTTCGTTCGCTCTGGATGGTGCTGTGGATCGTTGCGTTCGTCGTATTCCAGGTCGCCTTCTGGCGGTCGATGTGGCTGGTGAGCCAGCCGCGGATGCCGCGGGACGAGCCTGACGCCGACGCGGGCTGAACTCCGGTCTACGTCTGACAGCGCTTATCGGCGGGCCAGATGGCGACGCCCTTCCAGATGAGCCACGCACCGAACGCAGCGGCCCGGACGGTCAGAAGCCACACAGGACGCGGCACGAAAAGTGACAGTGGAGGGGCTGACGGGAATCGAACCCGCGCTATCTGCTTGGGAAGCAGATGTTCTGCCATTGAACTACAGCCCCAGTGCGCCCGGAGGCGCCCCGTAAGCCTAGCAAGGCTCGGGGACACTCGCCCGTCGCGGTGCTCAGGGGTTCGTCGGAGGCGCCGGCGGAGCCTGCGGAGGCGTCTGCGGCGGAACCGGCGGCTGAGTGGGGCGCGGCGGCTGACCCGCCTGCGGTGCCTGACCGGGGTAGGGCGGCTGAGCTCCCGGATGCTGAGCGCCAGGCTGTCCACCCCCGGGGTAGGGCGCGCCGGGGCGGGGAGCGAAGGTCATTCCGCTCTCCTGCATCGCGCGCAGCATCCCGTTCTTCACGGCGGTGCGCTGGATCAGGTAACCCACCCAGATCGCCAGGGCGAACGTTCCCACGTAGAGGACGACCGCCATGATGATCAGGCCGGCGCCGAGCCCCGCGTAACTTCCGTAGTTGTCCATGCCCGGCACTGTAGCGAGGGCTGCGTCGTCAGTCCCGCACCTTGACGGAGGCCAGAGCGACCAGCACGCCGAGCACCGCGACGAGCCCGGCCAACGCCACCCATCCCGCCGCGGTCCACGCGGCGGCGCCGACGGTGCCGAGCACACTCGAGCCGATGTAATACGCGACGCTGTAGAGCGCGACGGCGTGCTGCCGACCAGAGCCGCCGGCCCGCGCCGTCGCGGCGTTGGCCGTCGCGTGGGCGAGGAACATCCCGGCCGTGATGAGGAGGACGCCGACCACGATGACGGCCACCGGCGACGCCAGCGTGACGGCGGCGCCGACGGTCATCGCGGCCCCGCCGGCGACCAGCGGCATCCGGGTTCCGAAGCGCTGGACCAGCGCGCCCGACAGCCGCGAGGTCACCGTGCCCGACAGGTACGTCAGGAACACGAGAGAGACGGCCGTCGCCGACAGGAAGTACGGCGCCGCCTCGAGGCGGAAGCCCAGCGCGTTGAAGACGGCGACCATCGCCCCCACCACCATCGCGCCGATCGCGTACAGCGGCAGTGCGCGCACGTTGACGGCCTGCCGTCCGAGGATGCGCAGGCTGCGGCCGAACGGCACCGGCCGATGCTCCTCGGTCGGCGGCAGCAGCACCGCGAACAGTACGGTCAGCGCCGCCGCGAGGATGCCGAGCAGCTCCAGCGACAGCCGCCACCCGACGAGCTCGCCGACCGGGGCGGCGACGAGGCGTCCCGCGAGACCGCCCACGCTCGTCGCGGCGACGTACGCTCCTGCCGCGACCCCCGCGCGCTGCGGGCCGGCGGCCTCGTGAACGTAGGCGACCGCGAGAGCCGGGATGCCGCCGAGCGCGACGCCGAGCAGGAACCGTCCCGCGAGCAGCCCGGCGAACCCCGGCAGCAGAGGCGATGCGACGGCGATGACCGCCGCGGCCACGGCGGCGACGCGCAGCATCCGCCTGCGTCCGAACCGGTCGGCGACCAGCGCCCACGGCAGGATCGAGAGCGCGAGCCCGAGGGTCGCGGCCGACACGACCCACGACGCGTCGGCGGCGGTGAGCCGGTACGTCTCGGCGATGCCCGTCAGCAGGCCCTGCGGCGCGTAGAGCACCCCGAAGGTGGCGATCCCCGTCGTCCACATCGCGGCGCCGAGCCGGCGGGGCGACGCGGTGAGGGGAGGGATGCCGACGGTCGTCACCCGCTCCACGGTAGGCATGTGTCGCATGCGAATCCAATACCCGTACGCGTGGAGCGATAGCGTTCCTGCATGAGTCGTGATCGCCTGGCCGAGCTGCTGCCGCATCTTCCGCTGCTCGACGCGCTGGGAGACGACGAGCACGTCACCCGCGCGGCCGAGGCCCTCGGGGTGCCGCAGCCGACCGTGAGCCGTGCGCTCCGCCAGCTCGAGTCGCGGCTCGGCGTCGCCCTGGTCGCGCGGGATGGCCGCGGCATCCGACTCACCGACGCCGCGCGTCGGATGCTGCCCGGCGTGCGCGTCGCCCTCCGCGCCGCGCAGGATGCGCTCGACTCCCTCGACGACGCCCGGTCGACCGTCGGGCTCGCATTCCAGAACTCGCTCGGTGAGAACCTCGTCCCCCGGCTCGTCCGGCGGCTGCGCGAGGAGCGCCCCGACATCCGGGTCCAGCTCTGGCAGGGCGCGCGCGACGGGTGCCTGGCCGAACTCGACTCCGGACGGACCGACCTCGCGATCGTCTCGGGGGCCGCCGCGACGCATCCCTCCGGAGAAACGCTCCACCTCTACGACGAGCCGCTCGTGGTCGTCATCCCCGAGGGACACCGGCTCGCGACGGCCGCGCGGGTCACGCTCGCGGACGTCGTCGGCGAGACGCACGTCACGCTCAAGCCGGGGTACGGACTGCGCCGCACGCTCGAGCAGCTCTTCGCCGCCGAGGGCGTGCCGCTCGACATCGCCTTCGAGGGCGACGATCTGCGCACCCTGCACGGCCTCGTCGCCGCCGGGCTCGGCATCGCGATCGGCCCCGAGGTGCCGCATCCGCTCGACGGGTGCGTCCAGCGGCCGATCGACGATCCGCGCGCGGCGCGCGACATGGGCGTGGTCTTCCGGGCGGGCCCCCGCCCGCCTGCGGTCGACGACGTCATCGCCGTGCTCCGGGAGCTCACGCGGTTCTGATGCCCGGCAGAATCGAGGCATGCGCGCGATGGTGATGGAACAGATCGCAGGACCCCTCGTCGTCACCGAGGTCCCCGATCCGGTCGCGCCCGCGGGCGGCGCTGTCATCGAGGTCCACGCGACGGGGCTTTGCCGCAGCGACTGGCACGCCTGGGTCGGACACGACGACATCGCCCTGCCCCACATTCCCGGGCACGAACTGGCGGGCGTCGTCGTCGAGGTCGGCGCGGGCGTCGAGAAGTGGGCGGTCGGCGACCGGGTGACGGTGCCGTTCGTCTGCGGATGCGGCCGGTGCGAGTGGTGCCGCAGTGGCAACGCGCAGGTCTGCCCCGACCAGCAGCAGCCCGGCTTCACCCACTGGGGATCGTTCGCCGAGCGGGTCGCCCTCCACGCCGCCGACCGTAACCTCGTCGCCGTGCCGGAGTCGATCTCGTTCTCCGCTGCCGCCGCACTCGGATGCCGCTTCGCCACCGCCTACCGCGCGCTCACCGCCCGAGCGCGGCTGACCGCCGGGGAGTGGGTCGTGATCGTCGGTGCCGGCGGGGTCGGCCTCAGCGCCGTCATGATCGCGAAGGCGCTCGGCGCGAAGGTCATCGCGGTCGACCGGTCGACCGCGGCGCTCGACGTCGCCCGCACGCTCGGCGCGGACGAGGCCATCGTCGCGGACGGGCGTGACGTGCCCGAGGCCGTCCACGCGGTCACGGGCGGCGGGGCCCACGTCTCGGTCGACGCCGTCGGCAGCGAACAGACCTGCGCGGATGCCATCCACAGCCTGCGCCGCCGGGGGCGGCACGTGCAGGTCGGGCTGCTGCCCTCGGCATCCGGCCTCACCCCTGCACCGCTGGCACGGGCCATCGCGTGGGAGCTCGACCTGCTCGGCAGTCACGGCATGGCGGCCGAGGACTACCCCGGGATGCTGGAGCTCATCGCCCGCGGCACGCTCCGCCCGCAGGACCTCATCGAGCGGACCGTGTCGCTCGAGCAGGCCGCCGAGCTGCTGCCGGTCATGGACTTGGCCTCGCCGGCGGGGATGACGATGATCGACCCGCGGCTCACGCCTTCGGCTTGAGCAGAGCGCCCAGTGCGACGCGCATCGCGGCGACGGGGTCCGTGCCGTCGGCGAGCCACCGCACCTGGATGCCCTCCCACGTGCCGATCACGAGGTCGGCGAGCATCGTCGCGTCGGCCGTCGTGGTCAGGCGTCCGGCCGCGCGGTCGTGCTCGATCGCGTCGCGGTAGTCGGGGATGACCGACGCGTAGCGCTGCCGCAGCCACTCGTGCGCCTCGTGGTCGGCGTGCGTCGCCTCGGCCTGGACGACCGTGAACATGCGCACGAGCTCGCGTCGGGCGATGTTCCGCTCGACGATCGCGAGCACCGTCGGGATGAAGCCGTCCCGCGCGGAGCGCTCGAGGAAGTCCGTGTCGGCGGCATCCTCCTGCGAGAGGACGGCCGCGAGCAGCGACACCTTCGTGGGGAAGTGGTGCATGACGGTCGTGAGGCCGAGGTCCAGCTGCTTCGCGATCTGGCGCAGCGACCCGCCCCGGTACCCGTGCGTGCCGAAGACGGCCGTCGCGGTCGCGATGATCTCGCTGCGCCGCGCGGCGGACTTCGCGTACGGTCCGCGGGCCGGTGCATCGGTCATAGTCGAACAGTAGATCACGTGAAACCGTGCACCTGCACGTTTTTGGGCTAGCGTGGTCGCGTGCAGAACTATCGCTGGGTGAAGGACGGCTCGCAGGAGCCCGGGACCATGCGCTACGGCGCCGACTACAACCCCGAGCAGTGGCCTCGCGAGGTGTGGGACGACGACATCCGTCTCATGCGCGAGGCGGGCGTCAACATCGTCTCGCTCGGCATCTTCTCGTGGGGCCTGCTCGAACCGCGTCCCGGCGAGTTCGACTTCGCGTGGCTCGACGAGATCATCGAGCTGCTGCACGCGAACGGCATCGACGTCGACCTGGCCACCGCGACCGCGTCGCCGCCGTCGTGGATGGCCCGGCGGCATCCCGAGATCCTGCCGCAGACCGTCGACGGCACGATCCTCTGGCCCGGCGCCCGCCAGCACTGGCGGCCGACGTCGCCGATCTTCCGCGAGTACGCCCTGCGTCTCGTGCGCGCGCTCGCCGAGCGGTACGGCGACCACCCCGCCGTCGTCGCGTGGCACATCTCCAATGAGCTCGGATGCCACAACCTCTACGACTACTCCGATGACGCGGCGCAGGCGTTCCGCGTGTGGCTCGAGGCCCGCTACGGAACGATCGAGGCCCTCAACGACGCGTGGGGCACGGCGTTCTGGTCGCAGCACTACGAGGAGTGGGACGAGATCCTGCCGCCGCGATCGGCGCCCACGATCCGCAACCCCGGGCAGCAGCTCGACTTCGAGCGGTTCTCGTCGGATGCCGTCCGCGACCACCTGCGCGCCGAGGCGGCCGTGCTCGACGAGGTGACCCCCGGCATCCCGCGGACGACGAACTTCATGGTCGCCCAGAACGTCCGCGACATCGACTACCCGTCGTGGGTGGACGACGTCGACTTCGTCTCGAACGACCACTACCTGCGCCCCGGCGAGTTCGGCCGCGACGACCTCTCGTTCTGGGCGAACCTGACCGGCAACATCGCCGGCGGGCGCCCCTGGTTCCTCATGGAGCACGCGACGAGCGCCGTGAACTGGCGCGAGGTCAACACGCCCAAGCGCTCCGGCGAGCTCGTGCGCGACGCCCTCACGCACGTCGGCCACGGCGCCGACGCGGTCTGCTACTTCCAGTGGCGACAGTCGCGCGCCGGCGGCGAGCGCTACCACTCCGGCATGGTGCCCCACGCGGGCGAGAACAGCCGCGTGTTCCGCGACGTCGTCACTCTCGGCGGGGCGCTCCGCGACCTGTCGCCCGTCACCGGATCGCGTCGCGAGAAGGCGCGCGTCGCGATCGTCGTCGACTACGAGTCGTGGTGGGTGAGCGGGCGCGACGCGCACCCGTCGGACTCGCCCGCCTACGACGACGAGACCCTCGCCTGGTACCGCGCGCTGCTCGACCTCGGCGTCCGCGCCGACGTCATCCCCGTCGGTGCGGCCTTCGACGGGTACGAGGTCCTTATCGCCCCGATGCTGCACGTCGTGCCCGACGCCCTGCGGTCGCGTCTCGAGGCGTACACGGATGCCGGTGGCCACCTCATCACGACGTACTTCTCGGGCATCGTCGACGAGAACGACCGCGTCTGGCTCGGCGGCTACCCCGGCGCACTGCGCGAGCTGCTCGGCGTCATGGTCGAGGAGTTCGTGCCGCTGCTGCCCGACGAGCGCATCGCCCTCGCCTCGGGAGCCGTCGCGCACGGCTGGACCGAGCGGATCGTGCACGTCGGCGACGACGTCGAGGTGCTCGACACCTACGCCGACGGCGACCTCGCCGGTGAGCCCGCGGTGACCCGGCGGAGCCTGCGCGCGGGCGGGTCGGCGACGTACGTGTCGGCCGACATCGGCCGCGACGGCGTCCGCGCGGTGCTCGCAGGGCTGGGGCTGGACGCCCTCGCCGGCGACCCGCGGTCGGCGGACGGCCGGCTCGACGTCATCGAGCGCGGCGACGGCGAGGCTCGGTACGTCTTCCTCTCGAACCGCACCGACGACGAGGTCTCGGCGCCGGTGGCCGGCGACGTGCTCGTCGGTGTGGAGGCGGCATCCGGTGTCGTTACGGTGCCGCCGCGGGGTGTGGTGGTCGTCCGCGTCGCGCGCTGAGGGTGCGATGCGCCGGGTGGCTGGCCGCGTGCTGCCTTCGGCGGCCAGTAGGCTGGCCGCGTGCTGCTCAGCGACCGCGACATCCGAGGCGAGATCGACGGAGGCCGCATCGGCCTCGACCCGTGGGACCCGGCGATGGTCCAGCCATCGAGTGTCGACGTGCGGCTCGACCGGTACTTCCGGCTGTTCGACAACCACAAGTACCCGTTCATCGATCCGTCCGAGGATCAGCCCGAGCTGACGCGCCTCATCGAGGTCGCGCCCGACGAGCCGTTCATCCTGCACCCGGGTGAGTTCGCGCTCGGCGCGACGTTCGAGCAGATCACGCTGCCCGATGACGTCGCCGCGCGCCTCGAGGGCAAGAGCTCCCTCGGTCGCCTGGGTCTCATCACTCATTCGACGGCGGGCTTCATCGATCCTGGCTTCTCGGGTCACGTGACGCTCGAGCTCGCCAACGTCGCGACGCTGCCGATCAAGCTGTGGCCGGGTATGAAGATCGGGCAGTTCTGCTTCTTCCGCCTGAGCTCACCGGCCGAGAACCCCTACGGCACCGGTTCGTACAAGAACCGTTATCAGGGGCAGCGGGGGCCGACGGCATCCCGCTCGTTCCAGAACTTCCACCGCACCGACGTCGGGACGACCGACGCCGGTGCGAAGGGGAACTGATCGCGTTCAGTCGCGCTGCGCCTGCTCGTAGCCGCGGCTGAAGCCGCGCTCGAAGGCCTCGGCGACGGCGGGGTGCGGCGCGAAACCGCGGCGCTCGCCGTGGCCGTGGCCGCAGTCGCGACCGTGTTCGCCGTGCCCGTGCCCGCCATGGCTGTGCCGCGGGCCGAACCCGTGTCCGTGCCCGAACCCGTGCCGCGGGCCGAACCCGCCGCGCGGGCCGAAGCCGCCGTGCCGGTGGCCGCGCCCGGGGCGGGGCGGCATCGGCTGCGATTCGTCCCAGCCGAGTTCCCGCGCGATCGCGTCGAGCGAACGCAGCAGAGTGTCGTAGTCGTCCTCGGGGACGGCGGTCGAGATGCGGGCCTGGAGGTCCGCTCCGTCCGACGCCGTTTCGTCGTGGAGCTCGCGCGCCAGCAGGCGGTGGACGAGCTTGAGTCGGAATCCGAGGGTGCCGTTGATCGAGGTGTTCATGGTTGTCCTTCCGAGACGTCCTGTCATCGGCGGACTGTCCGCGATGACCATTGCATGTCACTGTGCAAGTACATGCAGTGTGACATGTATCGGGTTGCATGTCAAGTGACATGGATGCCGCGCCGAGCGGTATCGTCGAGGGGTGACCGATCCCACCGGCGACCTCGACGCGCTCCTCGCCGCCTTCGCGCAGATGCGCGGCCGCGGTCCGCACCGCCACCACCCCGGCGGACCCCACGCGCACGGCCCGCACTCCGACGGCGGCGGCCCGCCCTGGATGCGGGGGGAGCGCGGGTTCGGTCCCGGTGCGCGCCTCGCCGGCGCCCCTGCCCGCATCCGGTTGCTCGACGCCCTGGTGCACGCGGAGAACCCCCTCTCGGTGAGCGAGATCGCCGAGGCGATCGGCGTCGACCAGCCACGGGCGTCGCGGCTCGTGCAGCAGGCGGTCGAGCTCGGCTTCGCCGCGCGCGAGGCCGATCCCGACGACGCTCGGCGCACCCGCATCGCGCTGACCGCCGAGGGGCGGCGCCGCGCGGGCGATTTCCGGGGTGAGCGCCGCGAGCGGCTGTCGCGGGCGCTGGCCGACTTCACGGCCGAGGAGCGCGCGGAGCTCGTCCGCCTACTCGGCAAGCTCGCGGCATCCTGGCCCCGCGAATGAGGCGCTAACCCGGCGCGCCTCGCCCGCGCAAGGAGATGAACGGATCCGCGTCGGATGCCACCCTGGAGTGGTGAGTACCGAGCAGCAGTCCTCCCCGAGCGCCGATGCCGAGTCGGGCGCAGCCCTGGTCGTCCCCAACGAGAACGGCAAGGGGACGAGCCCCGCAGCCTTCACCCGGGCGATCGCCCCATGGGTGTTCTGGCCGGCCGCGGTCCTGATCGTCGGCTTCAGCCTGTTCGCCATTCTGCTTCCCGCGCAGGCCGAGGCGTTCTTCGGCGGGGTGCAGACGACGATCGTCAACGCGTTCAACTGGTACTACGTGCTCATCGCCGCGTTCTTCGTCGCCTTCGCCATCTTCATCGGCTTCAGCCGGTTCGGTGACATCAAGCTCGGCCGCGACGACGACGAACCCGAGTTCTCAACCGGGGCATGGTTCTCCCTCCTCTTCGCCGCGGGCATGGGCATCGGTCTGGTCTTCTACGGCGTGAGCGAGCCGCTCAGCCACTTCGTCACTCCGCGCCCCGGGGTCGAGGGCAACAGCGCCCAGCTCGCGAGCGCGGCACTCACCCAGACCTACCTCCACTGGGGCGTGCAGGCATGGGCGATGTACGTCGTGGTCGGCGTGGCGCTCGCCTACGCGATCCACCGCCGCAAGCGCCCCATCTCGATCCGCTGGGCGCTCGAGCCGCTGCTCGGCAAGCGGGTCCACGGCGCCGCCGGCAACGTCATCGACGCGGTCGCCCTCGTCGGGACCCTCTTCGGCGTCGCCACCTCCCTCGGGCTGGGTGTGACGCAGATCGGATCCGGGTTGACGGCGGCAGGGATGCCGGAGCTCAACGAGTTCACCGAGATCATCCTCATCTTCGTCATCTCGCTCTTCGTCCTCATGTCCGTCATCTCGGGTGTCACCAAGGGCATGAAGTGGCTCTCGAGCCTCAACCTCATCCTCGCGGGCCTCCTCCTGCTCTTCCTGCTGTTCTTCGGCAGCACCGAGTACCTGCTGCGCGAATGGGTGCAGTCGATCGGCGCCTACATCCAGAACTTCGTCGGGCTCTCGTTCACCGTCAGCGCCTTCCAGGGAACGGAAGGCGAGGAATGGCAGGCGGCGTGGACCTCGTTCTACTGGGGCTGGTGGATCTCGTGGGCCCCCTTCGTGGGCATCTTCATCGCTCGCGTGAGTAAGGGGCGCACGGTCCGTCAGTTCGTCGCCGGCGTCCTGCTCGTCCCGACGCTGGTCGGTGTGATCTGGTTCGCCGTCCTCGGCGGTTCCGCGATCCTGAAGGAGACGACGGACCCCGGTTCGATGCTCGGCGCCGACGGCAAGGTCGACCTGCAGGGCGCGCTGTTCCAGCTGTTCTCGTACCTGCCCGGTGGCGCCGTCCTCACCATCGGAGCCATCGTCCTCATCGCCGTCTTCTTCGTGACCTCGGCTGACTCGGGTGCGCTCGTCATGGGCATGATCGCCTCCGGCGGCAACCCCGAACCGAAGCGCTGGGTGCGCGTGTTCTTCGTCGCCCTGACCGCGGTCCTGGCCAGTGCGCTCCTGCTCGCGGGCGGCCTCGAGGCGCTGCAGACGGCCGCGATCCTCATCGCCCTGCCGTTCTCGGTCGTCATGCTGCTGATGTGCTGGTCGACCGTCCTTGCCTTCCAGCGGGAGCGAGCGGCGTATGCGCGCGCGGAACGGCGACGGTTCGTCGCCGACATCGGCGACCACTACGGTCTCGAGGTCGAGGAGCCCAACGAGCGCGGACTGAGCCTCCCCGCCTTCGTGCGGCGTGCGATCCCCACGCGGGCACCCCGGGGCGGTTCTGAGAAGCCGCCGGAGCGGGCCGACTGACCCGCCCCGGCGGACCTCAGGCGGTCTCGAACAGGAGTGCGAACGACGCGTCGCGGGCCGGCAGGCGGTGACGCGGCAGCACGCCGGGGCCGCACGTCGCCGTCCCGACGCCGGACTGCGCGATGTCGATCGACACGTGAGTCGCGGTCGGCGTCGGCAGGAGCGACGCGTGCGACGTCGTGCTGAGGGTCATCCGGTCCCACGGTGACACGGTCAGGGCGACGCCCGCGTCGATGGCCTCGCCGCCCACGACGCTCACGCGCACGCCTCCCTCGGTGGTGCGGATGACGGCGGTCCGCACACCGCGTCGCGATCCGCTCTCCTGCGGCCGCACGTGCGGGGTGACGAGGTCGTCCGCGTCGGCCTCGAACCAGCCGAACTGCACGCCCGACGCGGTGTCGGGGTAGCTCGGACCAGGGCCGTACCCGGCGAACTCCATGCCGACGGGCGCCCCCGCGAACGTCACGTCGATGCCGAGTCGGGCCCAGTCGACGGTCCACGAGAAGGGCGCCTTCTCGATCCAGGAGTTGTCCCACGAGCCGATGCTGCGCAGGTCCAGCTCCAGCAGCAGCCCTTCGGGAACGGTCGACCAGCGCCACAGCGCGTCGACGCCGCTGTCGAACGAGGGCGCGCCGACGCGGGTGTCGGCGACGAGGGCCGCGGCATCCGAATCGACGCTCCGGACGCGGGTCTGCATCCGGTCGATGCGCGCAAGGGCCCAGCGCTCCGCCATCGGCGGGAGCGTCGGCTCGTCCCACCCGGGGAAGAGGTCGTTGTCGGTCGGTGCGCGCCAGATCCCGATGCCCGGTCCGTCGACGACGCCGAGCGAGCCGAGACGCAGGGGACGGCCGCGGCGATCGAACTCATCGGGCTCGGGCGCCGACGCCTGCCCCACGCGGGGAGTGCCGGCGGCGACGTGCTGACCGGTCGCGACGACGTGCCCGACCGACGCCCAGCTCGTCCCATCGCGCAGCACGGCGTCGACGGTGAGGACGTCGGCCACGGTCGAGCCCGACACGACGCGGGCCTCATCGGGGAGGGGCACCTCGGCTCGCTGGCGCGGTCCGACGGCAGGAACGGTCAGCTCGCCGTGCGCGACCGTCTCGCCGTCCACCTCGCGCCGCCACCGGAAGGCGAGGTGGTTCGTGTCGACGTGGTCGTAGCGGTTCTGCAGCCGGATGCGGCGACGCGCGGCATCCACCTCGATCACGACGGGGGCGATGATCGCGGCGTAGTCGACGAGCCCGGGGCGGACCTCCCGGTCGGCGCTGATGAGGCCGTCGATCACGAAGTTGTGGTCGTGGACCGATTCGCCGAAGTCGCCGCCGTAGCGGAAGGCCCGGCGGCCGTGCTCGTCCTCGACGGCGATGGCGTGCTCGATCCACTCCCAGATGAAGCCGCCCGCGAGGCGCGGGAAGCGCTCGTAGAGCTCCCAGTACTCCTTCACCCCGCCGGGGCTGTTGCCCATCGCGTGGCCGAACTCGCAGTGCACGAACGGCAGCGACCTGCGCCGCAGCTCGGCGGCGCCGATGTCGGCAGGCGCGATCTCGTCCGCCTCCTCGCCGATCTGCCGGACCTCGTCGTGCGAGGCGTACATGCGCGAGTACACGTCGGTGTCGCGGCTCGAGTGGTCGCCTTCGTAGTGGATGAGACGGGTGTCGTCGTTCTGGCGCACCCACCGCGCCATCGCGCGGATGTTGCAGCCGGCGCCCGACTCGTTGCCGAGCGACCACATGATCACGCTCGGGTGGGTGCGGTCGCGCGTGACCGTGCGACGGATGCGGTCGACGAAGGATGCCTCCCACGCCGGGTCGTCGCTCGGGTTGCCGCGCCACGACACGTACTCGTACTCGTGCGTCTCGAGGTCGCACTCGTCGATGACGTACAGGCCCAGCTCGTCGGCGAGGTCGAGCAGCTCCGCGTGCGGCGGGTAGTGGGACGTTCGGACCGCGTTGATGTTGTGCTGCTTCATCAGGACGAGGTCGCGGCGCGCCAGCTCGGTCGTGTGCACCCGTCCGCGGTCGGGATCGTGCTCGTGGCGGTTGACGCCGCGGAGCATGATCGGACGTCCGTTCAGTGTCAGCACGCCATCGTCGGCGCGGACGCGGCGGAAGCCGATGCGCACCGACACGGTCTCGGATGCCGTGGCGAGGGTCGCGGTGTAGAGGCGCGGCGTCTCGGCGGACCAGGGCTCGACCTCGCCTGCGTCGACCGTGCTGCGCCCGGCGCGGACCTCGGCGCGGAGGCCGAGCTCGCGGATCTCGAGAACGGCGTCGGCCGACGTGGTGACCTCGACCGCACCCCGCCCGGTCTCGTAGTCGAAGTCGCCCGTGACGACCGCGTCGTCGATGCCGCCGACGGGGCGGGCGAGCAGGGTGACGCTCCGGAAGATGCCCGGCAGCCACCACATGTCCTGGTTCTCGAGGTAGGTCCCGTCGGAGAACTGCGCGACGCGCACCGCGACGACGTCCCCGGTGCCGGTGAGGTGGTCGGTGACGTCGAACTCGTGCGTCAGGCGGCTGCCCCGGGTCGAGCCGAGGCGCGTGCCGTTCACGAAGACGTCGGCGGCCGACTCGATCCCGTCGAAGCGCAGGAGCACGCGGCCCCCGGCATCCGTCACCTGTCGGATCGCGTCGTCGACGTCGATGCGGCGCACGTAGTCGCCGACCGGGTTCTCGTCGGGCGGGTAGGGCGGGTCGATCGGGAAGGGGAACTGCACGTTCGAGTAGGCCGGGGTGCCGAACCCGCTCATGTTCCAGTGTGCGGGGACGGCGATCTCGTCCCACCCGTCCGTGTCACCGGCGGTCCAGTCGTCGTGCGGTGCGAGCGCGGGGGACGGCGAGAGACGGAACCGCCAGCGGCCGTCGAGCGACTGGGTCGGAGCGTCGGACGTCAGGCGCGTGCGGGGAGCGATCGATCCCTCACCGGGCCCGATGCGGGCGACGTCGAAGACGGGCGCGCTCATCGGGCGGCCTCGACGGGGAGCGATGCGGGGCTGAGGCGCGAGGCTGCTGCGGCGTCGAGGACCAGCGTCACGCGACCGTGGCGTTGCAGGAAGGATGCCGGGAGCTCCGCGGTCTGCGGCCCCTCGACGGCCCGCGCCACGGCATCGGCCTTCGACTCGCCCCATGCGATCAGGACGATCTCGCGCGCGTCGAGGATCGTGCCGATGCCTTGCGTCAGCGCTCGCGTCGGGACGAGCCCGGCGTCGCCGTCGAAGAAGCGGCTGTTGTCGGCGACGGTGCGCGGAGCCAGGTCGACGACCCGTGTGCGGGAGTCGACGGCGGAGCCAGGCTCGTTGAACCCGATGTGGCCGTTCGCGCCGATGCCGAGGATCTGCAGGTCGACGCCGGCGGCGCCTGCGATCGCCGCCTCGTACCGTGCGGCGGCCGCGGCGGGATCGGCCGCGGCGCCTTCGGGGACGTGCACGCGGGCGGGATCGAGGCCGAGCGGCCCGGTCACCTCGCGCGCGATGACGGCGTGGTAGCTCTCGGGGTGGTCGACCGGCAGGCCGACGTACTCGTCGAGCGCGAACGCCGCCGCCCGCGAGAGGTCGAGACCCGCCTGCACGCGGTCGGCGAGCGCGCGGTAGAGCGGCTGCGGGCTCGACCCGGTCGCGACGCCGAGGACGGGAGCGGGTCGGTCGCCGACGGACGAGGCGATGATCGCGGCGGCGATCTCGCCGGCGCCGGCGGCATCGGGGGAGAGCAGGATCCTCACGAGAGCACCTTTCGGGGGGAGGGGGCGTCGGAGTGGGCGAGCGCGAGCGCGAGCGCGCCCGCGACGGGGGGTTCGTCGAGGACGTGCAGACGCAGGGCCTCGTCGTGGCGCTGCAGGTCGGCCCGCAGCAGCTCGGCGAGCAGGGGTTGCGCGGTCATGACGCCGCCCGCGGCGATGACGTCGGTGCCCTGCGCGCCACGGCCGCGGACCGCCGTGACAGCGTCGGCGAGATGGGTGGCGGATGCCGCGATCACTCCGTGCGCGATCGTCGATCCGGCGGCAGCCGCGTCGAAGACCTGCGGAGCGAAGCCGCCCCACGAGGCCTCGCTCGCGCTCGCCTGGAAGCGCAGCGCGAGGTCGACGTGATCGAGGGCGTCGAAGGCGGCGAGGAAGCGCGCCGCGAGCGGGTCGCTCATCGCGCTCGCACCGTCGCGGTCGACGGCGCGGAGCAGGGCGACGGCAGCGCGCCGCGAGATCCCGGGCGCGCTCGCGTCGTCGGCGATGAGCCAGCCGTAGCCGTCGGCCGTCACGGGCTCCCCGTCGACGTCGAAGCCGACGATCGCCGAACCCGTCCCCGCGATGACGCAGACGGCCGCCTCGAGCCCCATGGCCGGGGCGAGAAGCACGGCGTCGTTGACGACCGCCACGACCCCCGGCATCCGCTCGCCGAGCAGAGCCGTGGCCTGGTGACGCTGCCGAGTGCTGTCGATGCCGTGGGCGCCGACGACGGTGACGGCAGGCGCGGCGCCGACCGTGTCGGTCACGAGCCGGGCGAGGCGGTCGAAGTTCTCGGCGTCGTCGAAGATCGCGCCGACGCGCCAGATTTCGCTCGGGACGATGCGGTCGACGACCTCGCCGTCCACGAGGGCGCGCAGCTGCGTCTTCGTGCCACCGACGTCGACACCGACGATCGCGTCGGGGGTCGGGTACCGGATCTCAGGCAAGGTAGACCGCCCCTTTCACATGGTCGATGGTGAGCTGGCCGATGCCGACGAGGGCCGCGTCCTCGCCGAGCGCCCCCACGACCAGCGCGGGAGGACGGGGGATGCGGCCGGCCAGTCTCGCCGCGACGCCCTCGATGAGTCGGTCGGTCCGTCGCGGCAGACGCCCGGCGAGGATCACGACTCGGCAGTCGAGGATCACGGTGAGCGCGGCGACCGACATCGCGATGTGGTCAAGCAGCCGCTCGGCGCGGGCGTCGTCGCCCCGGTCGAGGACGGCCATCGTCGAGGCGTCGTCGGCCGATGCGGCGCCGAGTGCGAGCACGCGCGTCTCGAGATCGCCGCCCGTGCCGTGGTCCTGCGCGAACGCCGTCGGGTCGGTGATGAGGTAGCCGATCTCGCCCGCGGCGGAGCCCGCTCCGCGCACGAGGCGGTCGCCCGAGACGATCCCGGCGCCGACGCCGATCCCGAAGACGAGAGCCGCGAGGTCTCCGGTGCCCTGCCCGGCGCCCCGGGTCCACTCGCCGATCGTGACGGCGTTGGCGTCGTTCTCGACGACGACGGGGAGTCCCGTGCGCCGGTGCATCAGATCGCGGACGGCGACGCCGTTCCAGTCGAGCTCGACCGAGTCGCTGACGGCGCCGTCGGTGCCGACGACACCCGGCACCGACACGCCGATGCCCTGCGCGGGCGTCCCGAGCTCGGCGGCCGTCCGGATGAGCCTGTCCGTGAGCCGGCCGATGCCCTCGAGTCGAGAGGATGCCGACGGCATCCCGTCCTCGCCGCGAAGGGATTCGCGGGCCTCGTGGCGGATGTCGCCGTTCAGGTCGATGAGCGCCCCGCGGGCGACGGTCGCGGTGACGTCGAGGGCGACGACGGTGCGCGCCTCGCCGAGGGGGCGGTACCGGTGCGTCGGGCGACCGACGCCGCTCGCGTCGCGCTCCACGGCGAGGAGCCCGTCGGCGACCATCCGGGCGCACAGGCGGTGGACCGTCGCCGAGGCGAGTCCGGTCGCCTCGATGAGTTCGGCGCGGGTGAGGGAGCCGCCGGCCTGCAGGGCGTCGAGGATCGCGGTGCGGTTGATGCGGGTGACGTCGGCGTTGGTCGCCGTTCCCCTGCTCGCTGCGCGTTCGCCGCTCATCATTCCCCTGACGCCCTTTTCGTCTTACTCTGAGATAAAAGCAGACGGATGCCGCTCCCGCAAGACCACCGGCACCGTCCCCGACATCGGAGCAGCCGTGGCCCCCATCCTTTCCCCGTCCACCGAGTCCCTCCGCGCGGCGGGACGGTTCGGTCTCGGTGCTGCGCCCCTTGGCAACCTGTTCCAGGAGATCGACGACGCCGAGGCCACGGCGATCGTCGACGGCGTCTGGGACAGCGGCATCCGCGTCTTCGACACCGCTCCCCACTACGGACTCGGCCTCAGCGAACGACGCCTCGGCGCCGCGCTCGCCCACCGACCGCGCGACGAGTTCGTCCTCTCGACGAAGGTCGGACGGCTGCTCGAACCCGACCCGAGCGGTGCGGGGCGCCTCGACGACGAGGGGTTCGTGGTCGAGGCGACGACGCGGCGCAGGTGGGACTTCTCGGCCGACGGTGCGCGCCGCTCGCTCGAGTCCTCGCTCGAGCGGCTCGGGATGGACCGGGTCGACATCGTGCATCTGCACGATCCCGAAGGGCGCGTCGACGAGGCGATCGACGGAGCGCTCCCCGCGCTCGTCGCCCTCCGCGACGCGGGCGTCATCTCGGCCGTCGGCGTCGGGTCGAAGGACCCCGCCACCCTCACCCGCATCATCGAGACCGGCATGGTCGACGTCGCCATGGTCGCGGGGCGGTACACGCTGCTCGAGCAGCCCGCCGCCGTCGACGTCCTGCCCGCGGCGCTCGCGCACGGGGTCGCGGTGATCGCGGTCGGCGTCTACAACTCGGGGCTGCTCGCGACCCCGCATCCCGATCGCGCCGCCCCCTATGAATACGGCACGGCGCCCGAAGCCGTCTATCGTCGAGCTGTACGGCTCGCGGACGCGTGCGCGGCGCGCGGAGTGCCGTTGCCCGTCGCCGCCCTGCACTTCCCGTTGCGGCATCCTGCTGTGGTCAACGTGACGGTGGGGCTCGGCAAGGCATCGCACGTCGCGCAGACAGCCGGATACATGAACGAGCCGCCGACCGAGGACTTCTGGCGCGGCCTCGCAGAGGAGGGCCTGGTGCCCGAGGGAGAACGATGACAGAGCACGTCCTGTGGTACCGCCGACCCGCGGAGACCTGGAACGAGGCGCTGCCCCTCGGCAACGGTGCGCTGGGGGCGATGTGCTTCGGAGGTGCGACCGACGCCCTCCTGCGCCTGAACGACGAGACGCTCTGGTCGGGAAGCCCCGCGAGCGAGCTCGTCGCGCCCGTCGTCACGGCGGATGAGGCGCGCGACGCGCTCGCCGAGGCCCGCGCCGCCGTCGCCGACGGCCGTGAAGAGGATGCCGACCGTCACGTCCGCCGCCTGCAGCACCGCCACGCGCAGTCGTTCCTTCCGTTCGCCGACCTGCGCCTGCGCATCGACGGCGCGACCGCCGACCAGGTCGAGGACTACCGTCGCGAGCTCGACCTGGCGACGGCGACCCACGTCGCCGCCGGCACCCGCGCCGGCGCGGGGCTGAGCCACCGCACGTGGATCAGCGCCCCGCACGGCGTGCTCGTCCACGAGCTCGAGAGCGACGAGCCGATCGACGTCCGCGTCGAGCTCGAGACGCAGCTGCGCGAACTCGGCCGCGTCGAGATCGACACCGCCACCACGCTGCTCGTGCAGGCACCCTCCGACGTGACGCCCCCGCACGATGAGGTCGACGAACCCGTCGTGTACGAGGACGACGTCGCCTCGGTGCGGGGAGCCCTGCACGCGCGCATCGTCACCGACGGCACTCCCGTGCGCGGCGGACGCGTGTTGCGCGCGACCCGGGTGACCGTCGTCCTCGCGACCGCGACGACCTTCACCGGTATGGGACGGATGCCGGCAGGCACCGAGCGTGCCGCGGCCCGCCGCGCGACCGAACGCGTCGACACCGCGATCGCCGCGGGTCTCGACCAGGTGCGGGCGGCGCAGCTCGCCGACCACGCGAGGTTGTACGCCCGGGCGGAACTCGCGATCGGCGTCGCGCCGGACCCGGAGCGCGACACCGCCGAACGCCTGCGCGACCTCGCCGAGGACGGCGCGGTCGACATCGGCCGCGACCCGGGGCTCGCCGCCCTCCTGTTCCACTACGGCCGGTACCTGCTGATCTCGTCCTCGCGACCCGGGGGGCTGCCCGCGACCCTGCAGGGCATCTGGAACGAGGACCTCCGCCCCGACTGGAGCTCGAACTACACGACGAACATCAACGTCGAGATGAACTACTGGGGCGCCCACACCGCCAACCTCAGCGAGACGGAGGAGCCGCTCCTCGGCCTCATCGAGGCGCTCGCCGACAGTGGCGCCGAGACGGCGCGACGGCTGTACGACGCCCCCGGCTGGGTCGCCCACCACAACACGGATGCCTGGGGCTACACCCAACCCGTCGGTGACGGCGTGCACGACGCCGCCTGGGCGTTCTGGCCGATGGCGGGCTTCTGGCTCTGCCGGCACCTCGCCGAGCGCGACGCGTTCGGTGTCGCCGACGAGGCCGAGCGCCGCCGCGCGTTCCGTCTGCTGCGGGGGGCGACCGCCTTCGCCCTCGCCTGGATGACGCAGGCCGAGTCGGGCGCGCGCGGCACCGCGCTGTCGACGTCGCCCGAGAACACCTTCCGCACCCGCGACGGTGGTTCGGCTGCCGTCGCCGAGTCCGCCACCCTCGACATCGTGCTGCTGCGCGCGCACCTCGACGAGTTCCTGCGCCTCGCGCACCACCTCGGCCACGAGGACGATCCGCTCGTCGCCCAGGCGCAGGACGCCCGTGCCGGACTCCCCGAGATCCCGATCGAGGACGGCTCGATCGCCGAGTGGCCCGGCGGCCGCGAGGCCGTCGACCCCCATCACCGGCACCTGTCGCCGCTCGTGTTCGCCTACCCGGGGACCGAAGCCCTCACGC
Source organism: Microbacterium sp. 77mftsu3.1 (assembly GCF_900100525.1). Classification (NCBI taxonomy): domain Bacteria; kingdom Bacillati; phylum Actinomycetota; class Actinomycetes; order Micrococcales; family Microbacteriaceae; genus Microbacterium; species Microbacterium sp. 77mftsu3.1. The sequence goes on from NZ_FNCR01000002.1 coordinate 359,300, forward strand.
CCGAGCTCGGGGCCGCGGCATCCCTCTTCCTCGATCTCCGCGAGGACGAGTCCACCGGATGGTCGCTCGCCTGGAAGATCGCCCTCCGCGCCCGGCTCGGGCAGCCGGATCGCGTCGCGGACCTGCTCGCGCTCGTGTTCCGCGACATGTCGATCGACCGCGGCGACCAGTCCGGCGGTCTCTACGACAATCTCCTCGCTGCGCACCCGCCGTTCCAGATCGACGGCAACCTCGGGTACGTCGCCGGCCTCGCTGAGTGCCTCGTCCACTCGCACGGGGACGCGATCACGCTGCTGCCGTCGTGGCCGGTACCGCTCGGAGCCGGTTCCATGCGCGGTCTCGTGGCCCGTCCCGGTGTCGAGATCGACCTCGCGTGGGATGACACCGGGGCTGTGACCTCCGCCCGCGCCCGTGCGCGCGTCGCTTCGGCGCATGCCGCTCACACGTTCCGAGCGGGCGAGCGCGAGATCGAGGCGACGCTCGACGACGCGTGGAGCGTCCTCATCGGCGAGTGATCGGGTTCGCACAGCGCGTGTCGGGAATGCGCGCCTGGCGCATGCGTTCTCCCGACGTATGACACACGTAGGAATCATCGGAGCAGGTCACATCGGTTCGGCTGTCGCGCGCGGTCTCGTCGCGCAGGGGCACCAGGTCGCGATCAGCAACTCGCGCGGTCCCGAGACGCTCAGCGATCTCGTCGCCGAACTCGGTGAGAACGCTCAGGCCCTGACCGCGAAGGATGCCGCAGCCTTCGGCGAATGGGTCGTCGTCACGATCCCCCTGAAGGCGATCGACGGACTCCCCGTCGACGAGCTCGCCGGCAAGTTCGTCGTCGACACGAACAACTACTACTGGGAGCGCGACGGCCACATCGCCGAGCTCGACGAGAAGAAGACCACCACGTCGCGCATGCTGCAGGAGCGCCTGCCGCAGTCGACCGTCGTGAAGGGCTTCAACCACATTCCCGCCGCCGACATCCTCACCGACGGCGCCCCCGCCGGCACGCCCGGCCGCCGCGCGCTGGCGACCTCGAGCGACTCGGCCGACGCCGTCACCTTCATCACGAAGATCTACGACGACTTCGGCTTCGACACCGTCAACGTCGGCGGTCTCGACGAGAGCTGGCGTGTCGAGCGCGACCAGCCGGCCTACGTCGTGCGCCAGACCGCCGACGAGCTGCGCGAAAACCTCGCCCGCGCGGAGCGCTGAGCCCCGGCATCCCTCGTCGACCCGACGCGACCTGCGTCCATTCCCCGTGGATGGATGCCGGATGCGTCGGGTCGACGCGTTCGCGGGACCTGTCGCGGTCAGCGCATGTGCGCCGGCCGCGGCAGCTTCACGAAGAGCATGAGTACGAGGCCGACGACCAGCACGATCGCGATGCCGAGGATGCCCCAGTAGGTCGCACCGAAGACGGCGATGAACAGCGTCCACATGCCCGGAGCCAAGAAGCTGACGACGCGTCCGGTCGTCGCGTAGAGGCCGAACACCTCGCCCTGCATGTGCTCCGGCGTGACGCGGGCGAGGAGCGAGCGCGTCGAGGCCTGTGCAGGGCCGACGAAGGCGCAGAGCGCGAGCCCGAGGATCCAGAACGGGAGCTTGCCCGCGTCGTGCAGCAGGAACACTCCCAGCGCCGAGACGACGAGCCCCACGAGCGACGTGAGGATGATCGCGCGGGCGCCGTACCGATCGTCGAGGCGGCCGGCGAGGACCGTCGAGATACCAGCCACGAGGTTGGCGGCGATGCCGAAGAGGATGACTTCGTTCGGCGAGAACCCGAATGCCACGGCCGCGAGCACACCGCCGAAGGCGAAGACGCCGCCGAGGCCGTCACGGTAGACGGCGCTCGCGAGCAGGAACCACGCCGTCGGTCGGTGCGAGCGGAACAGGTCGCGGATCGAGCGGAAGAACGCCCGGAACCAGGCGGCGAATCCGAGCGGCGGCTCACCCGGGGGAGCCGGCGGCTCGGGGACGTTCCGGAAGAGCGGGATCGCGAAGACGATCGTCCATACCGCGCAGCCGGCCGCGATGAGGCGGTAGGCGAGGCCGCCCGACGTGTCGAGACCGAACCACTCGACGGCGTTGAGGACGACGACCGCGACGAGGGCGAGGATGCCGCCGATGTAGCCGAGTCCCCAGCCGAGCCCCGACACCTTGCCGACGGTCCGAGGCGTGGAGACGCTCACGAGCAGGGCGTTGTAGTTGACGCCGGCGATCTCGGACGCGACGGCACCGAGCGAGACGAGGATCGCGCCGAGCCAGAAGTACGACGGGTCGGCGAAGACGAAGAACAGGCTGAACTGCAGCAGCGCGAGGAGGGCGGTCGCGATGAGCAGCCACCGCTTCTTGCGGCCCTTGCGGTCGGCGACCTGTCCGAGGATCGGCGCGAGCAGCAGGATCGCCAGTCCCGCGATCGTCGACACGAGTCCGTAGCCGGTCGACAGGTCCGCCAGAGCCGACTCCTTGATCGGGTCGTCGTCGGCGAGGCGGGCGACGTTCTCGGGCAGGAACGTGTCGGACACGAGGTACAGCGAGACGAAGACGAAGGTCAGGATGACCGAGTTGAAGGGCTGCGTGGCCCAGTCCCACATCGCCCAGGACGCGACGTTCCTGCGAGGGACGGGACGCTCCTCGAGGTCCTGGAACATCACGGGGAGGGCGCCGCTGTCGGCGGTGGCGGGGATCTCGGGCGTCCCGCCGGTGGAACGCGTCATGAGCCGCACCCTACCGCGCGTTCACGGCGCGCCGGTGACGTGGCGCGTCAGGCTTCCCGCGGGGGATCCCAGACCACGGGTGTGACGGTGCCGTCGCGCCAGTCGCGGCGGAGGACAATGTAGGCGACGGATGCCAGCAGTCGCCCGTCATCGGTCGGCCACCCCTCGCGGTAATAGGCCTCCTGCACCCAGCCGCAGCGGACGAACACCCGCCGCATCGCGATGTTGTCCTCCCGTGTCTGCCCTTCGAACCTGTTGACCTCGGGCATCGTCGTGAAGACGTGGTCGGTCGCCACGCGCAGGACGTCCGCCGCGAGCCCGCGGCCGCGGTGCGCGGCATTCAGCCGCAGGTCGAACAGGGGAGCGTCGTCGCTGAGGTCCTCGAGCCGGAAGAACCCGATCCGGCCGTCCGCGTCCGAGTCGATCCAGAACGAGGCATGGTCCTCGTCGGCGTACGCGCCGTCGTCGATCGCCTCTGCGATCTGCGCCGCCGTGGGATCGGTCCGCACGTGGAACGGGAACGACTGCGACGTCATGAACGAGATCAACGCCTCGCGGTCGGCGCCGGTGGGATCGAGGGGCGTCAGGCGGATCGGCATCCGTCCACGCTAACGGCGATCGCGATCATGCCGAGCCTGCAAACTTGATATGTATCGGCTCAAGTTGGTTTGACGGTCGGCGAGGGCCGGAGTAGCCTTGAGTCATCGCGGCTCAGGTTGTGGCCAGAGCCGCCGGAAGACTTCAGATCTACGCAATCGCCACACGAAGGAGAATCACATGGCACGTGCAGTGGGAATCGACCTCGGAACGACCAACTCGGTCGTCGCCGTCCTCGAAGGTGGCGAGCCGAAGGTCATCGCCAACGCCGAGGGTCTTCGCACGACCCCGTCGGTCGTCGCGTTCACGAAGGACGGCGAGGTGCTCGTCGGCGAGACCGCCAAGCGCCAGGCCGTCACGAACGTCGACCGCACCCTGACCTCCGTCAAGCGCCACATGGGCACCGACTGGAAGACCCAGGCGATCGACGGCAAGAACTACACGCCGCAGGAGATCTCGGCCCGCATCCTCCAGAAGCTCAAGCGCGACGCCGAGCAGTACCTCGGTGACACGGTGACGGATGCCGTCATCACCGTCCCCGCCTACTTCAACGACGCCGAGCGTCAGGCCACGAAGGAGGCCGGTGAGATCGCGGGCCTCAACGTGCTCCGCATCATCAACGAGCCCACCGCCGCCGCTCTCGCGTACGGCCTCGACAAGGGCAAGGAGGACGAGCTCATCCTCGTCTTCGACCTCGGTGGTGGAACCTTCGACGTCTCCCTCCTCGAGGTGGGCAAGGACGACGACTTCTCGACCATCCAGGTGCGCTCCACCGCCGGTGACAACCGCCTCGGTGGCGACGACTGGGATCAGCGCATCGTCGAGTACCTGATCAAGCAGTTCAAGGACACGAGCGGTGTCGACGTCTCGGGCGACAAGATCGCCCTGCAGCGTCTGAAGGAAGCCGCTGAGCAGGCCAAGAAGGAGCTCTCGAGCTCGCAGTCGGCCTCGATCAACCTGCCCTACCTCTCGCTGACCGACTCGGGCCCCGTGTCGCTGTCCGAGACCCTGAGCCGCGCGAAGTTCGAGGACCTCACCAAGGACCTCCTCGACCGCACCAAGAAGCCGTTCGAGGACGTCATCCGCGAGGCCGGCATCAAGGTCGCCGACATCGACCACGTCGTGCTCGTCGGTGGATCGACGCGTATGCCCGCCGTGAGCGAGCTCGTAAAGAAGGAAGCCGGCAAGGAGCCCAACAAGGGCGTCAACCCGGACGAGGTCGTCGCCGTCGGCGCCGCCCTGCAGGCCGGTGTCCTCAAGGGTGAGCGCAAGGACGTGCTGCTCATCGACGTCACCCCCCTGAGCCTCGGCATCGAGACCAAGGGCGGCATCATGACGAAGCTCATCGAGCGCAACACGGCCATCCCGACCAAGCGCAGCGAGACCTTCACGACCGCCGACGACAACCAGCCGTCGGTGGCCATCCAGGTCTTCCAGGGTGAGCGCGACTTCACCCGCGACAACAAGCCGCTCGGCACGTTCGAGCTCACCGGCATCGCGCCGGCACCCCGCGGGATCCCGCAGATCGAAGTCACGTTCGACATCGACGCGAACGGCATCGTCCACGTGTCGGCGAAGGACAAGGGCACCGGCAAGGAGCAGTCGATGACGATCACCGGCGGCTCGTCGCTGCCGAAGGACGACATCGAGCGCATGGTGCGCGAGGCCGAGGAGCACGCGGCCGAGGACAAGAAGCGCCGTGAGGCCGCCGAGGTCCGCAACCAGGCCGAGACGCTCTCGTACTCGATCGAGAAGCTCCTCAGCGAGAACGCCGACAAGTTGCCCGACGACGTGAAGACCGAGGTCCAGGCCGACGTCGACGCGCTCAAGACGGCGCTCGCGGGCGACAACGACGACACCGTCAAGGACGCCTACGACAAGCTGAACGCGTCGCAGACCAAGATCGGCGAGGCGATCTACGCCGCGAGCCAGGCCGACGCCGCACAGGCGCCGACCGATGCTCCGGCCGGCGAGCAGCCGGCATCCTCCGATGAGGATGTCGTCGACGCCGAGGTCGTCGACGACGAGGACGAGAAGAAGTAAGCATGGCGGACAAGGACTTCGAGAAGCCGGACGAGGGCGACGACGTCGCCGCGACCCCGGCCGAGGAGTCGGTGGAGCCCTCCGGGGATGCCGACACGGAGCCGGACGCGCTCACGGTCGACGACATCCTCGGCGCGGCCCAGTCCGACGAGGCTGCTGTCGCGGATGCACCGGAGGAGGAGCACGACCTGCTCCTCGACCTGAAGCGCGTGCAGGCGGAGTACGCCAACTACCGTCGTCGCACCGAGGAGCAGCGCGAGGTGGAGCTCGCGCGCGCCAAGGGCGCCGTCGCGAAGGGGATGCTCCCCGTGCTCGACGACCTCGACCGCGCTGAGAAGCACGGCGACCTCGCCGAGGGCAGCGCGCTGGCGGCGATCGCCGAGAAGATGCGGGCCGTCGTGGCCCGCCTGGGAGTGGAGCGTTACGGCGCTGCGGGCGACGCGTTCGACCCGCAGCAGCACGAGGCGATCTTCCAGGCGCCCACGCCCGGCACGACCGAGCCGACGATCCTCGAGGTCGTCGAGATCGGTTACCGCCTCGGTGACCTCGAGCTGCGTCCGGCGAAGGTCGTGGTCGCGGTTCCGACTGAGTAAGGGGCGCGCTGATGGCCAGTCAGGATTGGTTCGACAAGGACTTCTACAAGGTGCTCGGGGTGTCCAAGGACGTCTCCGACGCCGACCTGAAGAAGACGTACCGCAAGCTGGCGCGCACCTACCACCCCGACTCGAACGCGGGGGACCCCGCGGCCGAGGCGAAGTTCAAAGAGGTCAGCGAGGCGTACTCGGTGCTCAGCGACAAGGAGCAGCGCGCCGAGTACGACCAGTTGCGCGCCATGGGGTCGGGGAGCGCCCGCTTCCAGCCCGGGGCGAGCGGCGGGTTCGAAGACGTGTTCAGCCGATTCCAGCCGGGTGGCGCGGGCGGCCAGCAGGCCGACTTCGATGACCTCTTCGCGATGTTCGGGCAGCAGAGCGGCGGACGGTTCGGTTCCGGTCGCTTCGGGCAGCCGAGCGGCGGATTCCGCGGCTTCGGCGGCCCGCAGCGCGGGGCCGACGTCACCGCCCGCACGACGCTCGACTTCACGACGGCCGTGAAGGGCGACACCATCACGCTCCAGGGCGACGACGGCAAGCCCATCAAGGTGAAGATCCCCGCAGGGGTCTCGGACGGGCAGAAGATCAAGCTCCGCGGTCGCGGTCGCCCCTCGCCGGACGGCGGCGAGGCGGGTGACATCGTCCTCACGGTCGGTGTGCGCCCGCATCCCGTCTTCACGCGCGAAGGGCTGAACCTCCGCATCCATGTCCCCGTCACGTTCACCGAGGCGGCGCTGGGTGCCACCATCGAGGTCCCGACGCTCGGCGGCGACAGCGTCAAGCTGCGCGTCGCGCCGGGGACCCCGTCCGGGCGCGTGCTGCGCGTGAAGGGCCGCGGGGTGCAGACGGCGAAGGGCACCGGCGACCTGCTCGCCGAGGTCCAGGTCGCTGTCCCGACCCACCTCGACGGACCCGCGCGCGAAGCGCTGGAACGTTTCCACGAGCTGGAACCCAAGGAGAACCCCCGCGCCGATCTCATGGCCAAGGCGCGCGAGTGAGGTGAGACGCATGGCGAACGAGCAGGTCGACGAAGACGCCCCGATCCTCGCGATCGCGGTGGCCGCTGAGCTCGCAGGCATGCACCCGCAGACGCTGCGTCAGTACGACCGGCTGGGACTCGTGGTACCGGCGCGCACCCGTGGCGGGTCGCGCCGGTACTCCCTCCGGCACGTCGCGCAGCTGCGCGAGGTGGCGCAGATGTCGGCCGACGGCGTGAGCCTCCCGGCCATCTCGCGCATCATCGAGCTCGAGAACCAGGTGCGGATGCTGCGCCGCGAGGTCTCGGGACTGCAGGGTCGCCTGCGCGACGAGGTCGCCGCACGCCGCGGTGCCCGCGTGTTCGCCGCCGGCGCGACGGGCTCGGTCGTGACGCTCCGCCAGGGCACGCGCGTGCGCCGCGCGACCGACGTCGTCCTGTACCGCCCCCACCCGCCGACCGACTGACGCGGGGGCCGGCCCGGGGCCGGCTCGTCGAGCCGACGCGAACTGCACTCACGACCGACGGATGCCGACAGTTCGCGTCGGGTCGAGCCTTCTGCCCGGGTGGTGAGCGCGCGGAGTCGTCCACAGAGGGGCGGATGCCGGGGGAGCTCGGGTGGCGGGCGGGCGAGCCTCTGGGAGTGAGACCGCCGACGCCGTTGCCTGCACACCTTCCGCCCGCGTTCGCCCTCGCTGAGGCGCAGGATGCCGGGGTGACGTACGCGCGCTTGCGGGGGCGGGACCTGTCGCGGCCGTATCGCGGGGTTCGCGCACGGCACGATCCGACCGGCGCCGTCGCCCGCGCGGTCGCGTACGTGCCAAAACTCCGCCCTGGCGAGCACTTCTCGCACGCGACGGCGATCGCGCTCGCAGGCGGGTGGATCCCCGACCGTCTGAGGGCGGAGGTGGATGTCTCGGCTGTCCGGCCGACGGGACGTGCGCGCGGCACAGCGGTCCGGGGGCACGAAGCGGCGGCGCCTGTCCGTCACGTGGTCGGCGGGTTGCCATGCGTCGAACCGTCCGCCGCGTGGTGCAAGGCGGCATCCCTTCTCGATGACCGTGAACTCGTCGTCGCGGCGGACTCGCTCATGCGGAGGCAGCAGCCCGTGCTCGCGATCGGCGACCTCGCGCAGGCCGTCGAGGAGCGCGAGCGAACGCGCCATGTCGGCAGGCTGCGACGTGCGCTCATCCGCGCTCGTGAGCGGACGGATTCCGTGGCTGAGACGCTTCTCCGCCTCGACGCGGCGGACGTGGGCCTTCCCGAGTTCGCCGTCAACGAGGTCATCCGCGACGCACGGGGCACCTTCCTGGCGTACGGCGACCTCGTGCACGCGCCGACGAAGGTGCTGCTCGAGTACGACGGGCAGCAGCACCGGCTGGACGATCGCCAGTATGCGCGCGACGTCGAGCGCCTCGACGCGCTGGCCGCCGCCGGCTGGCGCGTGATCCGCGTGAATCGCTCGCACCGCGGTCCCGAGCGTCGCCGCATCCTCGCGCGCGTGCACGCCGCGCTCCTTGAGCGCGGCTATCGTCCCTGATGCTCGAGCCGACGCGAACTGCGCTCATCCGTTGGCGATAGGTGCAGATTGCGTCGGCTCGACGCCTCGCCGACGGCCGAGCGGATGCCGGGGGTCAGGCGGGGTCGATGCGGAGGGTGCCGGGGCCCTCGCCGACGGTCAGGTCGGTCACGAGGCGGAGCGAGCGGGCGAGGGCGTCGACGGCGGGGATGACGGTGCCGAAGCGCTCGCGGTCGGAGATGACGGCGGTGAGGGTGACGAGGTGGGTGCCGGTGTCCCACGTGTACGACGCGAAGGGCGTCTGGCGCGGGTTCGGCGGCAGGGGCATCTCGAGCTTCTCGGCCACGCCGAGCGGGGAGCCGGTGAAGCTGACCGTGTCGTCGTACTCGATCGGCATGCTCGCGCGCATGGTCCGCAGCTGGGGCGTGAGCTCCTGCACCTGCGCCATCGCGACGAGGAGTTCGGGGTCGTCCTTCCACACCCACGCGAGCAGGCGACCGTCGGCGCGGCGCATGAGGGCAGGGATCGCCTGGCTCATCGCCCACGCGGCGACCTTGCTGCCGGGCTGCTCGCGACCGAACGCGGCGTTCGCCTGGGCGAGCAGCATCCCGATCGCCTTCTTGCGGGCGCGGCGCCCGCGGAACCCGAACGAACCGGTGATCGGGACCCACTGCGCGGGGTCCACCTGGGCGGAGAGGCGGAGGCCGGTGAGAGGCGTCATCGCTCCAGCGTAGGTTGCTAGGATCCGCCTATGCTGCGCGCCCCCCACGTCCGCAGCGCCGTCGCAGTGATCGTCGCGATCGCGCTCAGTCTCGCCCTCCCCGTCTCGCCGGCGGCTGCCGCCGGCAGCGTCCCCGCCAAGCCCGGGCTCGTCAACTACGTGGGCGCCTCGCTCACGTCGCTGACGGTCGACTGGGCCGACATCCCCGGTGCGACGAGCTATTACGTCTACGCGAACACCAGCCACGATCTGGTCACCCGGCCCGCGCAGCCGATCAACCAGAAGGTCACTTCCTCGAAGGCGACCGTCACCGGACTGAAGCCGGGGGTCGCCTACTTCATCCAGGTGCGCGGCGTCTCGGCCGCGGGCATGGGGCCCCGGTCATCGCCGGTGGCCCACGAGACGATCACGGCGCAGGCGACGCTGCCCGCGGGCTCGCCGAGCTACCTCGCGGTCAGCTGGAACGTGTGCTCGAACGTCTGCTCCGGTTTCTCGACGCGCAAGAACGTCATCAACAAGCGCATCACCGAACTCGCCCCCGACATCGTCGCCCTGCAGGAAGCGTCGAAGTACACGACGCCGCCCAGCGGCTACACCTTCGCGTACAACGGGCAGAACGACATCCTCATCCGCAACGGCCGGTTCACCCGCGTCGCCGCCAAGTCGGGCGGCGCCACCTCGGGCGCCGTGCTGTTCCCGTCGCAGTACGCCTCGGCGGGCAAGGGAATGTCGTGGGCCGCCGTCCGGCACAGTTCCGGCGCCTACCTCCTCGTCGTCGACACGCACCTCGTGGTCGGGACGTCGGCATCCGTCGTCCGTCAACGCCAGTACGAGGCCGGCAAGCTGGCGGATGCCGTGACCGCGACGCTCACGAAGCTCAACAAGACGCACCGGTCCCTGACCGACTGGACCAAGGCGCCCGTCATGATCGTGGGCGACCTCAACACGCACAAGTCGCGCGTGGGCGACGGCACCATGGCCGCACTCGAGAAGCGCGGGTGGCACGACGCGTACGACCAGGCGCGCACCCTCAGCCTGCAGCACTACAACACGGCGAACCCGACCATGTCGCTGACGCCCTTCACGAGCGTGACCTGGGGCGACCACATCGACAAGGTGCTCGTGCGGCCCTCGCGGTCGGTCGTGTACTCGTGGAGGAACGCGGGGAAGACCGCGGGTGGCAAGTGGATCGGACCCCTCGGGTCGGACCACCATCCGCTCGCCGTCCGCGTCGGCCTCCGCTGAGGCGCGCCGGTCCTCCACCGGAGGACGTCCCGGTCCCGGGCTAGAATCGAGCCCCGGCGCCCCGCACACCCCTGCGCCCCATCGGCGAGAATGCCCCTTGCCTCCGACGCACAGATTGGCCCGTACCCCGTGACCATGACGCCCCCGGACGAACCCGCCCCCGAGCGCGGACCCCTCACCATCGTGATCGCGGCCGACACGTTCGCGCCCGATGTCAACGGAGGGGCTCGCTTCACCGAGCGCCTCGCCGCGGGCCTCGCCGCACGCGGTCACAACGTTCACGTCGCGACGCCGAGCGTCGGGCACCGCAACCACGGCGTCTTCACCGAGGACATCGAGGGTCAGCCGCTCACGGTGCACCGTCTTCCCGGGTGGCGCTACCGGCCGCACGACTGGCTGCGGTTCGTCCTGCCGTGGATGGGTAAGCACTACTCGCGCCGGCTGCTCGACGAGGTCGACGCGGATGTCGTGCACAGCCAGTCGCACATCGTGATCGGTCGCGCCCTGACCCGTATCGCGAACCAGCGTGGCATCCCCGTCGTCGCGACGAACCACATCATGGCCGACAACATCCTGGACTTCACGCTGCTGCCGAAGTTCCTGTACGACATCTTCCTCAAGATCGCGTGGGCCGACGCGGAGCGCACGTTCAAGATGTCGCGCGCGGTGACGACCCCCACCCGCAAGGCGGCGGAGTTCCTCGAGAACACGATCGACATCTCCGGCGTCGTGCCGATCAGCTGCGGCATCCGCCAGAGCAACTACACGCCGAACCTCGAGCCGCGTGAGAACCGCCGCCGGGTGCTGTTCGTCGGCCGCCTGACGACGGAGAAGCACGTCGAGGTCACCCTCGAGGCGATCACGAAGCTGCCCGATCTCGACATCCAGTTCGAGATCGTCGGCGGCGGCGATCAGCGCAAGAGCCTCGGTCAGGTGACCGAGCGTCTCGGCCTGGCCGACCGTGTGACCTTCCTCGGGCGGGTGTCCGAAGAGGAGCTCCGCGCCGCTTACACCCGCGCCGACGTCTTCGTCATCGCCTCGGTCGCCGAGCTGCAGTCCATCGCGACGATGGAGGCCATGGCCTCGGGTCTTCCCGTCATCGCGGCGAACGCCGTCGCGCTGCCGCACCTCGTCCACGACGGCGAGAACGGCTACCTGTTCGAGCCGGGCAACGCCGACGAGCTGGCCGAGAAGATCCGCACCGTGCTGACGGCGGACCAGACCGAGTACTCGCGGATGCAGCAGGCCTCGCTCCACGGCGTCGAGATCCACGACATCGAGCGGACCCTCGACACCTTCGAGAAGCTCTACCGCGGCGAACCGCTCGGCGGCTGACATGCGTCTGTTCTTCGACGCGCGCTACATCCGCACCGACTTCCACGACGGCATCAGCCGCTACTCCGCCGAGCTCGCGCAGGCGGTGGCGGATGCCGCATCCGCCTACCGCACCGAGGTCACCTACCTGATCCACGACGAGCGGCAGCGCGCCTTCCTGCCCGCCGATGCGATCACTCTGACGATCCACGCGCCCACGTCGGTGAAGGAACCGTTCTCGTCGCTGCTGCTGAACCGCCACCGGCCGGACGTGCTGTTCTCGCCGATGCAGACGATCGGGTCGGGCGGCCGGCGGTTCCGGCTCATCCTGACGCTGCACGACACCATCTACTACCGGCACCGGACGCCGCCGCGGGCGCTGCCCTGGTACGTGCGCCTCGGGTGGCGGCTGTTCCACCTGTCGTACTGGCCGCAGCGGTGGACGCTGAACGCCGCCGACCTCGTCGCGACCGTCAGCGAGACGAGCGCGCGCCAGTTCGCGCGCGTGCGTCTGACGAAGCGCCCGGTCGTCGTGATCCCGAACGCGCCGCAGCGCCTCGCCGAACTGCTTCCCGACGGTGCCGTCGTGGGCTCCGGCCCCGTTCGGAACCTCGTCTACATGGGCTCGTTCATGCCGTACAAGAACGTCGAGACGCTCGTCACGGCCATGCGGGAGCTGCCGGAGCACACCCTCCACCTGCTGTCGCGCATCACGCCCGAGCGTCGCGCCGAGCTGACGGCGCTGGCCGGCGGAGCGTCGGTCGTCTTCCACGACGGGGTGACGGATGCCGCTTACGCCGCGCTCCTGGCAGACGACGCCGCTCTCGTCACGACGAGTCTCGACGAAGGCTACGGGCTGCCGGTGGCCGAAGCGCTCGAACTCGGGGTGCCCGCGGTGGTGACCGACATGGAGATCTTCCGCGAGGTGGCCGGAGACGGCGCGCTCTACGTCGATCCGCTCGATCCGGAAGCCGTGGCCCGCGCCGTGCGGTCGCTCGATGAACCCGGGATGCGGGGGCGACTCGTCGAGGCGGGGACGCGTCACATCCGCTCGTTCGAATGGGCTCGGTCGGCGAAGATCCTGCTCGCCGCGGCGACCGATCTGACGCGGCGCTGAGCCGGGTCAGGGGCCGGGGTCAGATGCCGCCGGCGCCGCCCGCGTTGCTGCGGTTGTCGACGTAGACGGCCGTGGCCTTCGCCATGCGCGCTTCGGAGTCGGCACCGCGACGCGCAGCCGCGCCGTGACCCTCTTCATCGGTCACCGAGCGGTCGAGTCGCGCGCGTCGACGTGCGACGACAAGGCTCAGGGCGACGATCGCGACGACGACGGCTGCGAATCCGAGTTCCATGGTCACAACCTAGCCGTTACCGCAGCGGTTGGAGGAAAAGCGGTCAGAGGAACTGTCCGCCGACCGTGGAGGAGAGGAACCCCAGGACCGTCCCCACGAGGGTCGCGGCTGCGAGGCCGATCGCGATCCCGCCGAGGAGGCGGGCCCCGGCATCCCGGCGCACCGCGATGAACCCGAGGATGAGGGCGACGACGGCGAGGGCGCAGGTGAAGAGCGAGAACACGGCGTTGACGATGCCGTACAACTGCGGGTCGTAGACCGACCGATACAGCTGGATCGTGATGGCCGGCCAGAGTCCGCCGAGGAGGACGGGAGCCGCCGCCACGAGCAGTGCGGCGATGGCGAAGCCGCGGGCGCTTCCGGCGCCGGCCGCCGGAGGAGGAGTGCCGTACGGGTAGGACGGCTGCCCCTGGGGTGGGTACTGGGGTGAGTACTGCGGCGGCTGCTGCGCGTCCGGCGGGACGGGGTCGGTCATGGCTGTCCTCTCGCGGGGACCCGAGTCTAGGGGCGTGGTCCCGCGGGGCGGAAGGGGAGTGCTCCGGGGGGCATGCGGCCGTCATGGCAGAAACGCTATGCTTGCACGCATCCTGCCATCAATGGTCGCATCGACGCTGCTCGTAGGAATAATGCCAGCCGAACACCATCCGGGGAGAACGCCATGATCCGCACCGTCGCCTGCGTCGTCCAGAGCGGGTTCGCGCCCTTCGAGTTCGGGCTCGCCTGCGAGGCGTTCGGGCTCGATCGCAGCGACGACGGCATCCCGAACTTCGACTTCCGGATCGTGACCCCTGATCCCGGCGCGATCCCCAGCAACCTCGCGTTCTCCATCAACGTCGATCACGATCTGACGTTCGCGGACGAGGCGGACGTCGTCGTCATCACGCCGATCCCCCGGGAAGCATGGGGCTGCGTGGACGAACGGGTGCTCGACGTGATCCGCAGGGCGGTCGCGCGAGGCGCGTGGGTGCTGACGGTGTGCAGCGGGGCGTTCGCGGTCGCGGCATCCGGTGTCCTGTCGGGGCAGCGCGCGACGACGCACTGGCGCTACGCCGAGACCATGGCGAGCATGTACCCCGACATCGAGGTCGACCCGAACGTGCTGTACGTGCAGTCGGGGCGGATCATCACGAGCGCCGGGACGGCGGCCGGGCTCGACGCGTGCCTGCATCTTCTGCGGCTCGAGCTCGGGGCCGAGGCGGCGAACACGATCGCGCGGCGCATGGTGGTGCCCCCGCAGCGCGACGGCGGTCAGGCGCAGTTCATCGCGTCGCCGTTGCCGGTGTCGACCTCGCTCTCGCTGACGCCGGTGACCGAGTGGATGCTGGAGAACCTGCGGCGCGACCTGTCGGTCGACCAGTTGGCGGCGAAGGCGCACATGTCGCCGCGGACGTTCGCGCGGCGGTTCAAAGCCGACTACGGGACGACGCCGGCGGCGTGGTTGGGGCGGCAGCGGATCCTCCATGCGCAGCGCCTGCTCGAACAGACCGACCTCGGACTGGACGCGATCGCGTACGAGTGCGGCTTCGGTTCGGCGGCCGTGCTGAGGCAGAACTTCGCGCGGGTGCTCGGGACGACGCCGACGGCATACCGGTCCCGCTTCGCCTGCGCCGCTGTCATGGCGTCGTGATAAAGTTGAGCCTGACGGACTCAACTTTTTAAGAGCTTTCAGGAGCAGATGATGAACGCACAACCGGCATCCGGCCAGGGCGATCAGGGCAGCGCCCTGGAGCAGTTCGGCATCAACCTCACCGACCGTGCGCGGCAGGGCAAGCTCGACCCGGTCATCGGACGGGACGGCGAGATCCGCCGGGTCAGTCAGGTGCTCACGCGGCGCACGAAGAACAACCCGGTGCTCATCGGCGAGCCCGGCGTCGGCAAGACCGCCGTCGTCGAGGGGCTCGCCCAGCGCATCGTCGCGGGAGACGTCGCGGAGTCGTTGAAGGGCAAGGAGCTCATCGCGCTCGACATCTCCGCGCTCGTGGCCGGGGCGATGTACCGCGGTCAGTTCGAGGAGCGGCTGAAGAGCGTCCTCAAGGAGATCACGGAGTCCGAGGGGCGCGTGATCACGTTCATCGACGAGCTGCACACGCTGATGGGAGCCGGCGGCGGCGAGGGGTCGGTCGCGGCATCCAACATGCTGAAGCCCATGCTGGCGCGCGGGGAGCTGCGCCTGATCGGTGCGACGACCCTCGACGAGTACCGCGAGTTCATCGAGAAGGATGCCGCACTGGAGCGGCGCTTTCAGCAGGTGTACGTCGGCGAGCCGAGCGTCGAGGACACGATCGCGATCCTTCGCGGGCTCAAGGAGCGGTACGAGGCGCACCACAAGGTCGCGATCTCGGACGGCGCCCTGGTGGCGGCGGCGGCGCTGTCGAACCGGTACATCCCGGCGCGGCAACTGCCCGACAAAGCGATCGACCTGATCGACGAGGCCGCCTCGCGCCTGCGCATGGAGATCGACTCCGCGCCACTCGAGATCGACGAGCTGCGCCGGCACGCGGATCGGCTCAAGCTCGAGGAGCTGGCGCTCAAGAAGGAGAAGGACGACGCGTCGAAGGAGCGTCTCGCGGCGCTGCGCGACCAGCTCGTGAAGGTGCAGCAGCAGCTCGACGACCTGCAGGCGCGGTGGGAGCGGGAGCGCGCGTCGCTGAACGCGGTCGGCGATTACAAGACGCGGCTCGATGCGCTGCGCGTCGAGGCGGAGCGCGCGCAGCGCGAGGGCGACCTCGAACGTGCGTCGCGGCTGCTGTACGCAGAGATCCCGGCGCTCGAACGCAAGCTCGCCGAGGCGGAGATCGCGGAGGGGGCCGTCGGCGATGGAGCCGAGCGGATGGTGGGCGATCGGGTGACCGAGGAGGACATCGCCGAGGTCATCGCGGTGTGGACCGGCATCCCGGTCGGAAAGCTGCTGCAAAGCGAGAGCGCTCGACTGGTGCACCTCGAGTCGGAGCTCGGCAAGCGCCTGATCGGGCAGAAGCCGGCCGTGAAGACGGTGGCGGATGCCGTGCGTCGTTCGCGTGCGGGGATCAGCGACCCGAACCGGCCGACCGGGTCATTCCTGTTCCTGGGGCCGACGGGTGTCGGCAAGACCGAGCTCGCGAAGGCGCTCGCGGAGTTCCTGTTCGACGACGAGCGCGCCATGGTGCGCATCGACATGAGCGAGTACGGCGAGAAGCACGCCGTCGCGCGGCTCGTCGGTGCCCCTCCGGGGTACGTCGGGTACGAGCAGGGCGGTCAGCTGACCGAGGCGGTGCGGCGCCGTCCGTATTCGGTGGTGCTGCTCGACGAGGTCGAGAAGGCGCACCCTGAGGTGTTCGACGTGCTGTTGCAGGTGCTCGACGACGGACGGCTGACCGACGGCCAGGGGCGGACGGTGGACTTCACGAACACGATCCTGATCCTGACGAGCAACATCGGATCACCGGTGCTGATCGATCCGACGCTGACGGACGACACGAAGCGCGAGCAGGTCATGGCGATGGTGCGGCAGGCGTTCCGGCCGGAGTTCCTGAACCGCCTCGACGACGTCGTGATGTTCACACCGCTGACCGAGTCGGATCTGGCTCAGATCGTCGAGCTGGCGGTCGATGCGCTGCAGCGGAGGCTGCACGCTCGCCGGTTGACGCTCGCGGTGACGCCGGACGCGCGGGCGTGGCTCGCCGAGCGCGGCTACGATCCGCTGTTCGGGGCGCGACCGCTGCGGCGGCTGATCCAGTCCGAGATCCAGGACAGGTTGGCGATGGCGCTGCTGTCGGGCGGCGTGCACGACGCTGATGTGGTCCGGGTGGATGTCGCGGTCGACGGCTCGCAGCTGGTGCTGACGAGCAGCGGGCCCACGCCGCCGGAGGAGTCGGGCGACGACACCATCGAGGCGGAGCTGCTCGACTGATGACGCCGGTCGCGCTGGGGCATGGCGTGGTCCTGCGCGAGGTCGTCGGATCGGATGCGGCTGCCCTCGCCGAGGCGTACCGCCGCAATCGAGAGCGGCTGGCGCCATGGGAGCCGGAGCGAGCCGAGCGCTTCTTCACGGATGCCGGTCAGGAGTCGGCGATCGAGGTGATGCTGCGCGAACGTGAGGCGGGGACCGGCGTTCCGTTCGTGCTCAAGGCGGGAGAGTGGATCGTGGGGCGGGTGAACCTCTCGGGCATCGTGCGCGGACCGTTCCAGAGCGCGAACCTCGGGTACTGGATCGACGGCGAGCTGGGTGGACGGGGTGTGATGACCGCCGCGGTGGATGCCGTGGCTCGAGTCGCCGCTGGAGGTCTCGGCCTGCACCGCATCCAGGCGGCGACGCTGCTGCACAACGCGCCGTCGCAGTCGGTGCTGCGCCGGTGCGGCTTCGCGGAGATCGGCGTCGCGCCGAGGTACCTGCGGATCGCGGGGCGGTGGCAGGACCATCTGCTGTTCCAGCGGATCCTGGAGGGCTGAGCCGGTCGCGTGTCGGTTCGTGGCTGTGTCGGTTCTGAGCGGTGTCGGTTCGTGGACGTGCCGGTTCGCGGGCGAGAGGCCCGTGCGCGAGCTGGGGTAGGCGCCCGCGGTCCACGCAGTGCGGGGTCGGGGAGCGGCGGTTCAGAACGGAGCGGGGTCTCCGGGCGTTGTGGTGGCAGGGGTGAAGGCGACGGCCGGGGTGGGTGCGTCTTCTCTGTAGGTCCTGCCGAGGGGTGAGGTCCATTCGAGGACGCCACCCGACAGTTGTCGGACCCGCCAGGCGGTGAACTGCTTCATCGAATGGTGCCGTTGGCACAGGTGGGCGAGGTTGGAGAGTTCCGTCCGCCCGCCGAGCGCGTGGTCGTGGGTGTGGTCGACTTCACACCGGATCGCAGCGACGCGGCATCCGGGGAACCGGCAGTGCTGATCCCGGGCTTGCAGGAACCGTCGCATCCCGGATGGGACACGGTACGAGTCGGTGGCGACGGTGACTCCGGTGGTGGGGTCGTGAAACAGGCGCTCCCACACGTGCGTCGCGCCGGCGAGTGTGCGAGCGGTGGCCGGGTCGATGGGCGAGCGGCCGGTCAGGTCGCACGGCCCGTCGTCGACACCGGTCAGGGTCGCCGCGGGGATGAGTACTTGCACGCGTGCGCGGATCGCGCCGAGCGGTCCCGCCGTCGTGTCGCGCGTGTCGTCGAGCGCCGGGGTGCCGGCGAGGAGGAGATCGGCGAACACGTCGGCGCGGACCTGATCGGTCGAGCGCGCATCGGTCGCGACGATTTCTGAACCTGTCGCGCGTTCGCCCCGGGTGTCGATGATCGCTCGTGCCTGCTGTGTCAGCCGGTCGTGGATGCCCTCCGCGATCACCGTCGGCAGTGTCGCGATCACGTCCGACATCCCATCCCGTCCTGGCGTTAGTCGCACGCACCGCCGCGCCGCAGCTTCCTCATGCCGCTCGGCGAACGATCGCGGATGCATCCGGTGCGCCAGGATCTCCAGCTCACCCCGCACTCGGTTCGGGGTCTCGCCTTCGCATCGCTCGATCGCAATGGCTTCGAACTCAGCCCACATCTCTGCGGGTAGGTTCAGCCCGGTCTCGACGATCGCCTTCACGTGCCCGCGGACGATCCGTCCGGCCTCCCAGGCCGCCACCGCGGCCGGGAACCCTTCGATCGTCACCCGGGCTTCCCCGATCCGGCGTTGCACGGTCCGGTCGGTGGTCCGCATCGCCCCGGCGACCTCGGCCGAAATGGACCGGAGCACCATGTCGTGCAGGGTGACTTTCGCGTTCGGGGGCGCGCCCTGTTCCTCCGCCAATCGGCCCGCGGCAGCGAGCACACGCAACTCCCGGATCTGCACGCGAGCGAGCTCAAGAGCAACGTCCTCGACGTCCGCAACGATCCCCGAGATGGCGGCGAGATACGACTCGCCACCGGGGGTTTCCGCCGCTTCCGTCATACCTGAACCCTGCCACCAACCTCCGACATCCAGACCCCGAAAACCGCTTAAAACACACGCTCCGCACACGGCCGAAGGTGAGAAACGTCTCATCTGCGAAGGACCCACCCTCCGTACCTGAGTCGGCCCCAGCCAAGCCCCG
This sequence comes from Microbacterium sp. 77mftsu3.1, assembly GCF_900100525.1. Classification (NCBI taxonomy): domain Bacteria; kingdom Bacillati; phylum Actinomycetota; class Actinomycetes; order Micrococcales; family Microbacteriaceae; genus Microbacterium; species Microbacterium sp. 77mftsu3.1. The sequence continues at coordinate 378,396 of NZ_FNCR01000002.1, forward strand.
TCCGGAGCGTGAAAGGATCGAGCATGCGAACCGCACGGGCCCTCTGGGGTTCCACTCACCCGGGCCCCTCGCTCGTCGTCACCGTGTTGTCCCTCGCCCTCGGCATCGCCGCCGGTCTGGAACCCTGGCGGCTCATCGTCCTCGTCGTCGCGGTGTTCGCCGGTCAGGTCTCGGTCGGTCTCTCCAACGACGCGATCGATCTGTTCCGCGACGCGACCGTCGGTCGCTCCGACAAGCCCCTCGTCCGAGGCGACACCCGCGTCCGCACCGCGTGGATCGCAGCGGGGATCGCACTCGGGGTGGCCGTCCTGCTCTCGGCGGTGCTCGGCTGGGGCATGCTGTTCGCCCACGTCATCGCCCTCGTCTCGGCCTGGAGCTACAACGCCGGACTCAAGGCGACGCCCGCATCACTGCTGCCGTTCCTCGTCAGCTTCGGGATCTTCCCCTCGCTGGCGACGCTCTCGGCGCCCGCCCCGCAGCCGGCTGCGCTGTGGGCCGCCTTCGCGGGGGCCATGCTGGGCGCCGGGGTGCATCTCACCAACGTCCTGCCCGACCTCGACGACGATCGGCGCACCGGCGTCCGCGGTCTGCCGCACCGGATCGGGCCCGCGGCATCCGTCATGCTGGCGGTCGTCGGCATCGTGGTCGCCGCGATCGCCGTCCTCATCGGCAGTCTCGTCGAGGGCGCCTCACCGCTCGCGATGATCGCGTTCGCTCTGCTCGTCACGGGAATCGCAGCAGCGGTGATGATCCGGATGCGGCGTCGCGGCCCCGACCGCACCGGTTTCCGTCTCGTGATGCTCGCCGCGCTCGTCCTCGCCCTCCAGCTCGTGGTGGCGTCGGGCGCCGCATGATCCGCGCACTGGCGGAGTAGCTCCGACACTCACCGCGCGGCGCTGTCGAGCCCCATCGCGTAGGCGTGCGGCACAAGCGACCCCGTCGCGGCGAGCAGCGAACCGAGAACCCGCGACCGGACGGCGTCGGCGCTGCGTGACACCGGTCGACCGAGCCCCATGTTCACGGCCGCCATCCGGCCGGCGACACGGGAGGAGCGCAGGCGGTCGCGTTCCCACTGGGCGAGATCCGCCTCGGGCGCCGACCCGAGCCGCACCCATGCCGCGAGAAGGGGCGCGAGGGTCGCGGCATCCAGCAGACCCAGATTGAGGCCCTGCCCGCCGATCGGGCTGATCTCGTGTGCCGCATCCCCGATGACGAACAATCGGTCGCGACGCATCGACGGAGCGAGCACGCGCCGCACGCCGAACGCGGTCGCCTCACTCACGACGTCCGCGGCCTCGGCTTCGCCGCGCGTACGCATCGCGTCCTTCAGCCGGCGAGCCAGCGCATGCGGCTCGAGCGATCCGCCGGCATCCCACGCGACGAACCGGCGCCGCCCGTCCGGCAGCGGGAACGACTCCAGCACGCCTCCCGGGGCCAGGTGCACGAGGGCGGTCTCGGCGTCCTCACGTGGTGGGAGGGCGGCATCCGTCATCAGATACCGATCCGCGTATGCAGTCCGCCGGAGCGCATCGGGGCGGTACACCAGGTCGCGCGCACCGACACCCCCGGCGACCACGACGATCGGCGCCACCCGCTCCCCGTGATCGGTCTCGACCCGCACGCGAGCGCCGTCGGGCGCCATGCGCGTCACCGTCACGCCGCGTTCGGGATGCGGGCTGTCGCCGCGCAGGGCCGCCTCGGTCTCGACCTGCGGAAGGGTCGCGACGTACGGATGCCGCGCGTCCAGCCGCCCGAAGTCGACCACGCCGATCGCGCGCCCGCCGCTGCGCGCCTCGCCGCGGCGCACGCGGACCGCCCGGGTCAGGATGCGGTCGGTCGCCCCGCCGGCTTCGAGTGCAGCGAGCGTCGGGGCGTGCAGACCGATGGCCCGCGATCCGCCACCGGCGGTGGGGCGGCGCTCCAGCACGGCGGCGTCGACGCCGAACCGCGCCAGCTCGGCGGCGAGCAGCGTGCCGACCGGGCCGGCGCCGACGACGAGGATCTCAGCCATCGCCGTCCGCCACCGCGAGCAACCGGAACGGCGCCGGCGAAGCCACTCGCCACGGCTCACCCAGGGCCGATTGGAGTTCGCCTGCGCGATAGCTGCGGCGGATCGACCGCAGTCCGTCGGTGCGGAGGAACGTCCCGCGCTCGAGCGCTGTGATCCCCATGCCGTAGAGCGCATACGCCAGAGCGCCGCGCTCGATGTCGGCGTGCATCACGGTCCCGGCGGAGAGCGCCCGGGTGTCGATGGCGAACTCGGTGAGCTCATCCGCCTCGAGGTGATGCAGGACGTGGTTCGACAGGACGAGGTCGAACGTCTCACCGTCCGCGCGGAGGCTCGCGGCATCCGTGGCGGCGAAGCTCACCCGATCGCTCGCGCGCGTCCGCGCCACCTCGAGCGCCCGCGGGTCGGGATCGATCCCGAGCCAATGCACATCGAGCCCGTCGCGCTCCGCCCACTGCGCGAGTCGCCCGATCACGTCTCCGCCGCCGCTGCCGACGTCGAGCACGCGGGCGGGCCGCCCGAGGCGCTGCAGCCGGGGACGGATGCCGAGCCGCCAGACCCGGCCCCACCCGCCGATCGCCCGGTTCACGAGGTCGAAGCGCTCGAGGGTCGCCGCGAGCGCGACCGGATCGCAATCCGGGTCGTCCATCAGTTCGCGGAGGGCCGCGTCGCGTTCGGCGAGGTTCATGCCGCCGCCCGCCGGAACGTCAGCCGTGCCGCCTCGAGGGTGAGCCCGGGTCCGAACGCGAGCGTCGCCACCCGGTCGCCGTCGTCGAGCTCGCCGGCGAGCAGCGCGCCGAGGATGAACAGGATCGTCGCGCTCGACATGTTTCCGTAGTCGCGCAGCACGTCGCGCGACACCGTGAGCGCGTCGGCGGGCAAGGCGAGACCCGTCTCGACGCGATCCAGCACGCTGCGCCCGCCGGGGTGGACCGCCCAGGTGTCGACGCCGTCGTCGCCGAGGAACGACTCGACCGCGCCGCGGATCTCGCGACCGATGATGCGCGGCACCTCCGCCGAGAGGATCATCTCGAATCCGGTGTCGCCGATCGTCCAGGCCATGTCTTTCTCGCCCTCGTCGGTCAGCACGGTCGCAAACCGATCGAGCTCGAACGAGACCCCGGTCGCGCGCGACGCGTCCGCGCTGACGATCGCCGCGGCGGCCCCGTCGGCGAAGACGGATGCCGAGACGATCTCGTCGTGATCCGCCGGAGTCCGTACGTGCAGTGAGCAGAGCTCCGCGCAGACGACGAGCACCACGGCGTCGGGGTGGGCGGCGCAGATCTGCGATGCCGTGCGGAGGGCGGGCACGGCGGCCGCGCACCCCATGAACCCGAGATGCGAGCGCGCGACGGTCGTCGGGAGCCCCAGGTCGCGGACGAGGCGGTAGTCCGGCCCCGGCGCGAACATCCCCGTGCACGACACGGTCACCACGTGGGTGACCTCGGCCGCATCGACGGATGCCGCAGCCAGAGCCTTCCGCGCCGCCTCGGCGAACAGTGGCGGGGCCAGTCGGATGTACGCGTCGTTGCGCGCCCCGGTCGAGGGCGACAGCAGGTCGCCCGTCGCGGTGACCGTCGGCATCCGCTCGTCGCCTTCGGGCGCGGCCGTCGCAGCGGCGGCTGCGGCGAGATCGTCGAGCACCGTGTGGCGGGTCTCGATCGCCGAGGCGTCGAACGCGGCGCCGATGAGGCGCTTGGTGAGGCGATCGGCGCCGGGTTGCCCGGCGAACAGATCGCGCACCTGGTCCTGTCGCAGGCGGGCGCGGGGCACGGCGGTGCCGATCGACAGGATCCGGGTGGTCATTGCCTCACCGTAACCGTCGGAGGCGTGCGTGGCGCCGCGGGTTGACCGTGGCGGACCTATGTGGGCTGTCGCAGAGGCAGGCGGAGGGTGAACGTCGCCCCGCGGCCCGGGGCGCTGTCGACCCGGATGCTCCCGGAATGCGCGACCGCGATGGTCCGGAGGTTCGTCAGGCCCAGGCCGAATCCCTGCACCTGACGGGCTCGGGCCTCGGCCGTGCGGTAGAAGCGGTCGAACACGCGCCGCTGCTCGGCGTGGGTGAGACCCGCGCCCGGGTTCGTGACGGCGATCTCGACGACTGCGCCGTCGGTGCGGCAGGCGACCGTCACCACGCCGTCCGGCTGGCCGAACTTGACCGCGTTCGTCACCAGTTCGGTGACCGCGACGAGCAGCTGCCGAGCGTCCGCCTCGACGACGACGGTGCCCGGACCGACGATGTCGATGCGCATTCCGCGGGCGGATGCGGCGACCCGCGCCTCGCCGACGGCCTGCCGCACGACCTCCGCGACGTCGACGGGGGCGATCGTGAGCTCCTTGACCGTCTCGGTCGCGTGCAGCAGGTCGCCGACGCGGTGGAAGAGGTCGTCGGTCTTGCGGGAGACGATCTCGATGTAGCGCTGCAGCTTCTCATCAGACGGGTCGGCGGCGTCGGCGAGCAGGTCGAGGAAGCCGGTGATGCTCGTGATCGGCGTCCGCAGCTCGTGCGAGACGGTGCGCAGGAACTGTTCACGCACCTCGACCGCGTCCGCCAGCTCGGTGACGTCGTACGCGACGACGACGGTCCCCAGGAGGCGTCCGTCCTCCCTGTGCACCTGGCCCGAGGATGCAAGGATCGCAACCTGCGAGTCGGCCGGGCCCAGCCACTCGACGTGGTTGTCGATGACCTCTCCGCGCAGCGCCCGCGGGATGATCTGCTGGTCGTACGGGATCTGGCTCACCCGATCGGCGGCGAGCACGTCGTCGCCGGCGTAGGGCGGTTCGTCGAGACGGAACCCGACCATCTCGACCATGCGGTGGGCGAGCGAATTGGCGATGTCGAGGCGTCCCTCGTTGTCGTAGAAGGCCACTCCCGCGTTGACCGTGTTCAGGATGCCGAGCGCGATCGCCTCGGCATCCTTCGCCTCGCGGAGCGCCTCGTCCTGCGCCCGCGACGCCTCCGCGAGGCGGACGCTGTTGCGGTGGAGCTGGCGGGCGGCGAGGAACACGACGACGGCGATGCCGACGATGAGGATCGGGAAGGCGAAGACGTTCGCCCAGTCAGCGGCCGTCGTCGGCCAGACCCCCGTGTACACGTAACGGAAGGCGATGACGAAGACGGCGCCCATGACCGCCACCGCGATGCCGTACCACGGGAAGCCGTAGGCGAGCCAGAGGATCGGGAAGAGCGCGAGGATCGTCACCGCGGGGACGAAGGGCATCAGTTCGGCCCGGAACAGGGCGACGGTGAGGAGGTCGGCCACCGCGATCAGGATCATCCACGCGCGCGGCAACCTCTCCCACGGGACGACCGCCGCGGCGAGCGTCGCCACGGCCGCGACGGCGAGCCCCGTGAGCAGCGCGACCGTCCGCAGGCTGTCGGGGTGCGCGATCGCTCCCACCAGGGCGATGAAGACGACACCGATCGCGAAGGGCAGTTGCGCACGCAGGAAGACACGCATCCGACCGGATCGGCTGGCTTCCATCTCGAACAGCGGCACCGTCGCCTCGTCCTTCCTTCGACCGAACGTCAGGTACCCGAACGGTATCCCACTCCGGCCGATCCGCGATCACCGATCGGCGACCCATACTTCGACGCCCGATTCGCCCAGGGTGAAGTTGATCGCCGTCCCGGGCGCGTACGCCTGCCGGGCGGCGGGCGGGCTCAGCGAACTGACGACGGCCGTCACCGAGACGGGGAACGGGCCAGCCCCGCACGTCGAGAGGGTCTCGCCGATGGTCGGGTCGGCGGCCTCCTCGGGGCTCACGATGCTGAGGCACCGCACGGGATTCGGGTCGGCGGGGGTCCCGACGGTGTTGGTGAACACCGAGAAACCCCGGAAGTCCGCGTACCGGCGACTGTCGGAGTCGTTCTGCGGGCGCAACGGCACGAGCTCGGACAGTCGGGTCACCTCGGTCGCATTCGGATACCGCGGCACGTCGCGCGGGATCGACAGGGTGACGGCCGCGGTCGCCGTGACGAGTCCGACGGCCCCCACGGCCACGGCGGCGGGTCTCACCCAGCGCGGCCAGCGCCGTGGGGTCAGATACGGGCGCTCGGCATCGCCGCCGGTGAGCGCGCCGGGCGGGTCCGTCTCGGCCGGACCGGGGGCGTCCGGGGCGCTCTCGTCCTCGTCGTCTGCGCCGGGCGCGACGCTCGGCGCCCGCACCGCGCGCGTTTCGAGCTCGCGCAGGCGCTGCAGCGCTGCAGCATCCCCTGCGATGTCAGCGGTGCGCCCGTAGGCGCGTTCGCGCAGGCGGGCCAGCTCGGCGGCGTCGTCGTCGTCCATCGGGACTACTAAACCAACAACGCGACCCCACCGGGGCGGAATGATCGAGAAGCGGCGGGCGCCGCGACCGGTCAGTCGTCGACGAGCACCGATTCGGCGACGGGGCGACGTTCGCGGGGCGCTTCTTCACGGGCGCGCAGGTCGTCGCCGGCCGCGTCGATGTCGCCGAGCGGGCCGACGGCCATCACGGTGATCGCGCGCTGGTCGTCGGCCAGACCGAAGGCCTCGGCGACGCGGTCGGCGTGGAACCCGCCCATCTGATGCGTGCTCAGCCCGTTCGCGTGCGCCTGGATCGTGAAGTGCGCCGCAGCCTGGCCGACGTCGTACGCCGCCCAGCGCAACTCTTTGCCGTCCTGCTGGGTCGTCGCGACGAACACGACGAGAGCCGCCGCATCCGCCGCCCATGCCCGGTTGAACCCCATCAGGGTGTCCACCACGCTCGCGTGGGATGCCGTTCCCCGTCGCACGACGATGAAGCGCCACGGCTGCGTGTTCGACGCGGACGGCGACCACCGTGCGGCCTCGAGAGCGGACGCCAGCGCCTGCTCGTCGATCGGCGCGGACGCGTCGAAGATCCGCGTGCTCCAGCGCTCGGTCAGAACGTCGAGGATGGGGGCGTCGGTGGATGCGGTGCGATTCGGCATCCGTCTATTCCATCACCACCGACGATGCCTCGGCCTCGCCGAGCCCTGAGGACGTGGCCCAGTCGGACGGCCCGGAGGTGCCGGCGACGTACTCGTCGAGAGGGACGCGCCCGTCCCGCCAGGCGTCGATGACGGGCTGGACGATGTGCCAGCAGTCGACGGCGGCGTCGCCGCGCACTGACAGCATGGCATCGCCGTCGAGGATGCCCGACAGCACTTCGGCATACGCCTTCAGCGCCCCTGCGCCGAGTTCCGCCTCGAGCGTCACCTTCTCGAGTTCGAGCGGGTCGGCCTCGCCGTTGACGTTCAGGTCGAGCGCGATGGAGTCGGGCCCGAGCGAGAAGCGCAGCACGGTCGGGCCGGGGTCGCCGGTGAACCCGCGAGGGAGGTGCCGAACGGGGTGGAAGCGCACCTCGACCTTCGCCTCGGCGTTCCCGAGGGCCTTGCCCGAGCGGAGCGTGATCGGAACGCCCTGCCACCGGGCGTTGCGCACCTCGACCGTCATCTCGGCGAGCGTCTCGGTCTCGCGGCTCGGATCGACCCCCGGCTCGTCGACGTACGACGGGAAGTCCCGCCCCTCCACGGTGCCGGCCGTGTACCGCGCCCGGCGCGACGCCGCGACCGGGTCGTCGCCCCACACCGCCGTCGCGCGAAGAGCGGCGCCCGTCGCGTCGCGAAGGTCGCGCTGATCGAGGGATGCCGGGGGCTCCATCGTCGCGAACGCCATGACCTGCAGCAGGTGACTCTGGATCATGTCGGTGAGCGCGCCGGCCTTGTCGTAGTAGCCCGCCCGGCCTTCGAGTCCCAGCGGTTCGTCGAACTGCACGAGCATCGAGGCGATGTGGTCGGCCGACCAGGCCGGTTCGATGAGCCGGTTCGCGAAGCGCGCCCCGAGCAGGTTCAGGACGGTGGAGCGGCCGAGGAAGTGGTCGACGCGGAACACCTGCGACTCGGGAACCAGCTCGGCGAGCGTCGCGTTGAGGTGCTCCGCAGATGCGGCATCCGACCCGAACGGCTTCTCGAGTGCGAGGATCGTGCCCTCGGGGATCGTGACCGAGCGGAGCGCATCGCACGCCTTCGCGGCGACGGCGGGCGGCACGGCGAAGTAGAGCGCGGGCCGGCCCTCGGCGGCATCCAACAGCTTCTGCAGTTGATCAGCGTCGGTGATGTCGGCCCGCGTGTAAGTCGTGTCCGACAAGGGCTCGAAGGCGGACTCCGAGTCGGTCGTGGCGAACGCCTTTTGCACGGTCTCGCGCCACGCGTCATCGCTCCACTCCTCGACACCCGCCCCCGCCAGCCGCACGCGGCGTTCGGGCTCGCGTGCGAGCAGCTGCCCGAGCGCGGGGAGCAGCAGCCGCGAGGTGAGATCCCCCGAGGCGCCGAGGATGAGCAGGGTCGTGTCGGCCGTCATGGGCGTCACCCTAGCCCGCTCCCGATGACGACACCCGTCGCGCCTCGTCTCTTGCCCCGCCGCCCGCCGCGAACGACAATGACGTCGATGCCTGCCCCGATCGAGTCCTATGCCCTGCTCAGCAACTGCCGGACGGGAGCCCTCGTGTCGGATGCCGGGAGCCTCGACTGGCTGTGCCTTCCCCGCTACGACGACGCGTCGATCTTCGGAGCACTCCTCGGCGACGACGAACACGGTCGTTGGAGTCTCCGCCCCGCGGACTCCGCCGCCACGTCTACCCGCCGCTACGACGGCGACACCTTCGTGCTCGTCACGCGCTGGCAGACGCCGACGGGCAGCGCCGAGGTCATCGAGTTCATGCCGATGCACGACGACACGGATGCCGTTGTCCGACGCGTCGTCGGCATCGAAGGCACCGTCGCCTTCACGAGCGAGCTGCGCCTGCGTTTCGATTACGCTCGGGCGCTCCCCTGGGTGCGGCAGATCGGGCACGCGGACGCGCCGGTGTTGCTCGCGATCGCGGGTCCCGACGCCGTCGCCGTGCGCGGCCCCCGGCTGCACCCGGACGGCACGATGCACCGCGCCGTGTTCACGGTGGCGGCGGGCGACACCGTCGACTCGGTGCTCACCTGGGACCGGTCGTACCACCGGCATCCCGTCGGGATCGACGTCGACGCCGCGATCGCGCACACCCGCAGGTGGTGGAGCGACTTCGCGGCGGGCGTCGAGGACGGCGGACCCTGGGGAGCCCACGTGGTGCGCTCGATGCTCGTGCTCCGTGCCCTGACCCACACCGAAACCGGCGGGATCGTCGCCGCTGCGACGACCTCGCTCCCCGAGGACCCCGGTGGCTCGCGCAACTGGGACTACCGGTTCGTCTGGTTGCGGGATGCCGCCCTCACCCTCGAGGCCTACCTCGCCCACGGCTACACCCGGGCACCGGAGCGCTGGCGCGATTGGCTGCTGCGCGCGATCGCCGGCGACCCCGCCGACGTGCAGATCATGTACGGCCTCGGCGGTGAACGGGACCTCCCCGAACGCGAGCTGACGAGCCTGCCGGGCTACGAGGGATCCGCGCCCGTCCGCGTCGGCAACGGCGCCGTCGACCAGTACCAGGGCGACGTGATCGGCGAGGTCCTCGTCGCCCTCGAGGCCGCCCGCCTCGCCGGGGTGACCGAGACTCCGTCGTCGTGGTCGTTGCAGCGCGCGCTGCTGGCGCAGGTCGTCGCGTGGGTCGACCGCCCCGACCACGGCATCTGGGAGATGCGCGGCGACCTGCACCACTTCACGCATTCCCGCGCGATGGTGTGGGCCGCGCTCGACCGCGGCATCCGCGCGGTGCGCGAGCACGGTCTGCCCGGCGACGCCGACACGTGGGATCGGCTCCGCGATCAGGTGCGCGCCGAGATCGATGCGACCGGGGTGGATGCCGCGGGTGGCCACTTCACGCAACACGACGGCACCGACGAGGTCGACGCCTCGCTGCTTCTCCTGCCCGTCGTCGGGTTCTGCGCCGCCGACGACCCGCGGATGCTCGCCACCGTCGCCCGCATCGAGCGCGACCTCCTGCGCGACGGTTTCGTCATGAGGTATCGCACCGCGGCGGGGACCGACGGGTTGCCCGGCGACGAGCACCCCTTCCTCGCGTGCTCCTTCTGGCTCGTCGAGCAGTACGCGGCGACCGGACGCATCGAGGATGCGACGCGCCTCATGGACCGGCTCTGCGCCGTCGCGAACGATGTGGGTCTGCTCTCGGAGGAGTACGACCCCGGGGTGGGACGCCACATCGGCAACACCCCGCAGGCCCTCAGCCACCTCGCGCTCGTCGGGGCCGCGGACGCGCTCGCCGGGCACACCGGCCGCGCCGCGCATCGGACCTGACCGGGGTCGACACCGTGGCATCCGATCGTCCGTCAAGGCCGTGCGCGGCGCCGCGGCGCTGACTATCGTCGAGGGCACCGCGTCGGAACCCGGAGGAGGACGCGATGACGGACACATCCGAGCCCCTGCCCGGCGACGTGCTGGCAGAGCGCTACCGCCTTGTCGCGCAGATCGGACAGGGCGGCATGGCGCGCGTCTTCCGCGCCGACGACACGGCACTGGGGCGCCGCGTCGCCGTCAAGGTGCTCCGCCCCGGTGTCGAGGGGGCGGTCAGCGCGCCGGATCGGGCGCGGAGCGAGGTCACCCTGCTCGCCTCGCTCAACCACCCCTCGCTCGTGACACTGTTCGATGCGCACCTCACCGGTTCGCCCGACTACCTCGTGATGGAGTTCGTCGACGGCCCCACGTTGAGTGCGCGCATCGCGGAAGGCCCTCTGCCCACCGCCGACGTCGCCGCCCTCGCCGCAGAGCTCGGCGAAGCCCTGCACGTGGTCCACTCCTCGGGTGTCGTGCATCGGGACGTGAAGCCGTCGAACGTGCTCCTCGCCTCACCGCACCTTCCCGGTGGGCGGCCCCGCGCCAAGCTCGCCGACTTCGGCATCGCGCTCCTCCTCGACAGTGCGCGGGTGACGACGCCGGGCACGATCATCGGCACCGCCGCCTATCTCGCCCCCGAGCAGGTCGAGGGCCGCGACCCTTCGCCCGCGTCCGACGTGTACGCCCTCGGTCTCGTCCTGCTCGAGGCGCTCACGGGTGAGCGTGCCTATCCGAACACCGACGGGGTGGGCGCCGCCCTCGCGCGCCTGACGACGCCGCCGACCGTTCCCGACACTCTCAGCGAGGGGTGGCGTTCGCTCCTCTCACGCATGACGGCGACCTCGCCCGAGGAGCGGCCCACGGCCCTCGAGGTCGTCCACGCCGCGGAGCGGCTGCGGACCGAGCCGATCGACGGCGCGCCGCCGCTGCCTCCGGTGCGTGCGGCGGTGGCCGCCGGCATCCCCGTCGCCGGCGCTGCCGATTCCCGTCGGGCCGGTGAGGAGACCACGGGGGATGCCCCGACCCGCCGCTACCCCCGCCCTTCAGCGACGGCGGCGACCGTCGCGCTCGCCGGCGCCTCGGCGGCATCCGGAGCCTCGGCAGCATCCGGGGTCTCGACCGATCGGCCCGAGAAGCGACGGTCGCGTCGCCCGCTCGTGATCGGACTCGCCGCAGCCGCGGTCGCACTGATCACGGCGGGGAGCATCTGGGCGGGATCGCTCGCCGGTTCGCCGCAGCCCGCCTCGACCGACCCCGCGCAGACCGAGCCGCAGGAGTCGGCCCCCGCAGAGGTCGTCTCGACGGATCCCACGCCGACCCCGACTCCGACCGTCACGACGACGAACGTCGATCCCGCTCCCGACGACGACGCGGCCGACGAGGCGGCGAAGGACGCCGAGAAGGCGGCCAAGGACGAGCAGAAGCGGGCGGAGCGCGAAGCGAACAAGGATCGCAAGGGGCCGAAGGACAAGCCGTGAACGACGAAACCGCCCCGCCGCGGCTGCGGACGGGACGGTTCCGATCGAGCGGGACTCAGCGCGAGAGCGCGTCGCGGAGCTTGACGCGGGCACCCATCCGCAGGAGCGAGTTCTCGTAGATCTTCGCGCCGACGAGGATCGCTCCCACGCAGGCGGCGAGCATGACGGCCAGCGCGAGCAGCGGCTCCCACCACTGCGCCTCGCCGACGAAGATCCGCACCGGCATCCCGACCGGAGCCGAGAACGGGACGTACGACATGATCGTCAGCACGACAGGGTTGTCGTTGAAGAAGATCACGAGGAAGTACGGCGCCATCACGATGTAGGTGAGCGGTGTGATCGTCGGGCCGATGTCCTCCTGGCGCGACACCAGCGCACCCGCCGCGGCGAACAGCGCCGCGAGCAGCACGAACCCGAAGAGGAAGAAGACCGCGAACCAGGCGATCGGCCCGCCGAGACCGGCGATCAGGAAGTCCTGGCCCGTCACGGTCAGCCCGATGATCGCGACCGCGGCGATGCCGACGATCTGCCCCATCGCGAGGATCGTGTTGCCGAGCACCTTGCCCGCCAAGAGTGCGCGGGTCGGGATCGCCGAGATGAGCAGCTCGACCACACGCGTCTGCTTCTCCTCGACGACGCTCGTCGCGATCGTCGTACCGAAGGTCAGCGCCGCGGCGAAGAACACGCCGCCGAAGGCGATCGCGATGATGTAGCGGAGGAATCCGTCGCTGCTCTCCGGCTCGAGGATCTCGACCTTCGGGGCGATGCTCAACTGCTGCAGCAGGCTGTTCGACACCGACTCGTCGAAGACCACGGTGTAGCCGAGCGGCTCGTCGCCGCCCGGGATGACGGCTGCATCGACCGTGCCGTCGCGGACGAGATCGCGGGCCTCCTCGGCGGAGGCCGCATCGGTCACGTCGAACGCCTTCGGGTCGGTGATGGCCGACGCCGTCTCGGAGGTGACCGCGATCGGCGTGCGGCTGTCGCTCTGAGCCGAGAAGCCCGCCCAGAGGACACCGGCCAGCACGATCAGGAACATGACGGCGGTCGAGATGATGAACGACTTCGAGCGCAGCTTCGAGCCGAGCTCGCGCTCGGTGACGAGCCAGACGCTCTGGCCGAACGAGGGGGAGGCGGACGTGTTCACTGGATGACCTCCGTGAAGATCTGGGCGAGGGTGGGGCGGCGCGGCGCGAACCTGGTCACGTCGCCCGCGGCGACCGCGCGCTGCAGGACGCGCTGGACGGTCTCGTCGGAGTCGGCCTCGAAGAGGGCGTAGCCGCCGTCGAAGTCGATGACCTCGACGCCCGGCTCGTCGCGGAGCCATCCGGCATCCGTCCCCGAGACGAGTTCGACGCGGCGGGTCGTGTGCTCGGCACGGAGCCCCTCACGGGTGCCGGCCGCGCGGATCGTGCCGCCCGCGATGATGACGAGGTCGTCGCACAGGCGCTCGACGACGTCGAGCTGGTGCGACGAGAACAGCACCGAGGCGCCCTGCGCCGCGCGGGTCTGCAAGACGTTCGCGACGACGTCGACGGCGATCGGGTCGAGCCCCGAGAACGGCTCGTCGAGGATGAGGACCTCGGGGTCGTGCACGAGGGCGGCCGCGATCTGCGCGCGCTGCTGGTTGCCGAGCGAGAGGGTCTCGACGTTGTCGCCGAGGCGCTCGCCGAGCCCCAGCTCCTCGAGCAGGGCGGTCGCGCGGGTGGCGGCATCCGTCTTCGAGAAGCCGTGCAGACGGGCGAGGTAGACGATGTGCTCGAGCACCTTCATCTTCGGGTACAGCCCGCGCTCCTCGGGCATGTAGCCGAACAGGCGCCGGTCGGCGGCGGTGACGGGGGCGCCGTTGAGGGTGACCTCGCCGGCGTCGCGACCGAGCACGCCGAGCATGATGCGCATCGTCGTGGTCTTGCCGGCGCCGTTGCCGCCGACGAACCCGGTCAGCCGGCCGGGCGCGACGTCGAAGGCGACGTCGTCGAGGACGCGCCTCGACCCGTAGCTCTTGGTGATCCCGCGTAGCTGCAGCATCCGTTCCTCCTGTGGTCGGTGCGCCACCGGCGGCGGCACGTGTCCCACGTTAGGAAGATCGGATGTCGCGGACCTCCCCCCGGCGGGTGAAACCCATCCCCTCCCCACGGGGGAGGGACGTTGTCGGTGCATTCATAGGAATAGGGATGCCGGGAGTCTCGTTGGGTTCTGCGATGCCCACCGGCATCCCCATCCACTCTCTTTGGAGGACCCATGACGAATCGCACCATCGGCTACATCGTCGGCAGCATCTCGTCGACGTCGATCAACCGGACCCTCGCCAAGGCCCTCGAGCGCCTCGCCCCCGAGGGCACCACGCTGGTCGAGATCCCGATCAAGGACCTGCCCTTCTACTCGGTCGACCACGACGGGAACTTCCCGCAGGTGGCCGTCGACTTCAAGCAGGCGATCGCGGACGTCGATGGCGTCATCATCGTGACCCCCGAGTACAGCCGCTCGATCCCCGGCGTCCTCAAGAACGCGCTCGACTGGGCCGCCCGTCCGTACGGCCAGAATGCGTTCCACAACAAGCCCACGGCCGTCATCGGCACGTCGGGCAGCGGCGTCGCGACCGCTGTCGCGCAGCAGCACCTCAAGGCGATCCTCAGCCACTTCAACGCGCCGACGCTCGGCCAGCCCGAGGGCTTCATCCAGACAACGCCCGGCCTGTTCGCCGAGGACGGCGAGGTCACGAACGACGCGACCGCCGGCTTCCTGACCGGCTACCTCGAGGCGTTCAACGACCTCGTCGACCGCTACGCGAAGGTCCCCGCGAGCGCCTGACGCTCGCTGCCGGAAGAAACGGCCCCACCCCGATTCGGGTGGGGCCGTTTCTCGTCAAGCGAGGCCGTAGCGGTGCGCCCAGACGACGGCGGCGACGCGGTCGCGGGCGCCGAGCTTCTGCAGGACGTTCGACACGTGCGTCTTCACCGTCGCCTCGCCGATGTAGAGCTCGCGGGCGATCTCGCCGTTGCTCATCGCCTGCGCGAGCAGCCGCAGCACCTCGACCTCGCGGTCGGTGAGCTCCACCGGAAGGCGGGGCGCGGCATCCGTCTCACGGGGGAGGGATGCCGCCGGTTCTGTCGCGGTCGACGCGAACCGCGCGATCACCCGGCGGGTCACCGACGGCGACAGCAGCGCCTCGCCCGAGTGCGCGAGGCGGACGGCGCTCGTCAACTCCTCGGGGCCGGCGTTCTTGAGGAGGAACCCGCTCGCCCCGGCCGACAGCGCCTGGAACAGGTAGTCGTCGCGGTCGAAGGTCGTGACGATGACGACGGATGCCGCGATCCCGGCATCCGCCACGATCTGCCGCGTCGCCTCGAGGCCGTCCAGGTCGGGCATCTGCACGTCCATGCAGATGACGTCGGGCTGGAGCGTGCGGGCGGCTTCGACCGCTGCGCGACCGTCACCGGCCTCACCGACCACCTCGATGTCGCCCGCCGCCTCGAGGATCATGCGGAACCCCGCGCGCATGACGGCGTGGTCGTCGACCAGCAGCACCCGGATCATGCCGGCACCGCCTGCGACAGCGGCACGCGCACGCGCACGAGGAACCCGCCGCGCGGGCGCGCCCGCGCCTCGAGCGCCCCTCCGGAGGACGTCGCACGTTCGCGCATCCCGACGAGGCCGAGGCCCGCCCGTCCGGAGATCGGCGCGCGGCCCTCGTTCGAGACCTCGAGTTCCACGGCGTCGTCGGCGTAGCGCAGCCGCACGTCGGCGGTCGCACCCGGACCGCCGTGGCGGCGCGCGTTCGTGAGCGCCTCCTGCGCGATGCGGTACAGGTTCACCTGCACGAGCTCGGGTGTCGGCACGGGGGCGCCCACGACCGAGAGCGTCGTCGGCAGGCCGTTCTCGTTGGCATGGGCGACGAGGTCCGGCAGGGCGTCGAGGCGGACCGTCGACCCCCCGGGCGCCTCGGTCTCGGGTGTCCGGAGCGTCTCGAGCAGCTGGCGCAGTTCGGTCAGCGCCTGGCGCGCCGAGGACTCGACGCCGGTCAGCGCGGTGCGCGCGGCATCCGGATCCCGGTCGAGCACCGTGCGCGCGGCTCCCGCCTGCACGCCCATCGCCGAGACGTGGTGCGCCACCACGTCGTGCAGTTCGCGGGCGATGCGCACCCGGTCGAGGGCCACCGCCTGGGCGGCCGTCCGCTCGCGTTCCCGCTCGAGCTCGGCGGTGCGCTCTTCGAGGGCGGCGCGCTCCGTCGCGCCCGTGTAGGCGCGCTCGCCGAACAGGTACGCCCCGCCGAAGAAGGCCACGTTGACGAGGAACTGGATCATCGCGAAGGCCGCGAACGGGGAGAACGGCCCCTCCTGCGACAGGCCGCCCTCGGAGGAGGCCGCGCTCTGGAAGATCGTGATCATCAGCCACACGAACATCGCGACGATGAGCAGGATGCGCACGAGCGCCGCGCGGCGACGATCCGCCACCCAGGAGCCGACCGTGTACATCCCGACGAACAGGGCGACGTTGCCGACGTAGAGCTCGGGGATGCGCGCCGAGACGCCCACGAAGAACACGACCGAGACGACGATCAGGGAAGTCATCGGATAAAGCCGCCGGAACGCGAGAGGCGCGGTCATGGCGAAGGAGTAGAGGAGCCCCCAGACGAGGTCGGGTTGCGCATCGTTGTAGATGCCCGAGACCGAGCCCAGGGCCGTGCTGATCATCGCGGCGACGAACAGTCCGGCGGCGAGCCAGGCGTCCTGACGGCGTTCGGCCGCGGTCGCTGCGCGGCGGAGCATCGATTCGGGCATGCTCTCCACGCTAGAGGGGGTCGCGGGTCCCGGCATCCGTCGCGCGGGGGAGCCGCCGGGCCGTCGTCAGAAGATCATCGGACGGTCGTCGTCGTCCTCGCCGTTCAGATCCAGGTCGACCACGACCGGGACGTGGTCGCTCGGGATCTCGCCCTTGCGCTCGTCGCGGTGGATGGATGCCCCGACCACGCCGTCGGCGAAGGCCGGGGAGCCGAGGATGAAGTCGATGCGCAGGCCCTCGTTGCGCGGGAAGCGCAGCTGCTTGTAGTCCCAGTACGTGTAGCCGGTGGGGACGAGCGGGCGGACGGTGTCGGTGAGGCCGGCGTCGAGCAGTGCCTGGAACGCGCCGCGCTCCTCGGGGGAGACGTGGGTCGACACGCCCTGGACGATCGTCGGGTCGCCGTTGTCGGCATCCGTCGGGGCGATGTTGAAGTCGCCGACGAGCGCGAGGGGAAGGTCGGGGTGAGCGGCGAGCGTCGACTGCGTGTAGGCGCGCAGGGCCTCGAGCCAGTGCAGCTTGTACGCGAAGTGGGGGTCGTCGAGTCCGCGGCCGTTGGGGACGTAGAGGCTCCAGACCTTGACCCCGTCGATCGTGGCGCCGAGCGCCCGGGCCTCCTGCGGGGCATCCGGTCCCTCATGCCCCTTCAGGAACCCCGGCATGTCGGGGAACGCGTACTCGACGTCGGTGATCGGCTCGCGGCTCGCGATCGCGACGCCGTTCCACTGATTCAGGCCGTGCGCCTCGACGTGGTACCCGGCCTCTTCGAACGCCTCGTAAGGGAACTGCTCGGGCTTGCACTTGATCTCCTGCATCGCGAGCACGTCGATGTTCTCGCGCACGGCGAAGTCGACGGTGCGCACGATGCGCGCGCGGATCGAGTTGACGTTCCAGGTGGCAAGCCGCATGGTTCCCAGCCTAGATCGGGCGTCCGACGCCGTCGGTCCTAGACTCGTCCCGTGACCGTCGCCTCCACGCCCGCACTCGAAGCCGACCGCCAGCGCCTCATCTCGCTCATCCAGGAGGAGGCCGTCTTCCACGGCGACTTCACCCTGTCGAGCGGCAAGAAGGCGTCGTACTACGTCGACATGCGAAAGCTCACGCTCGACCACCGCGCCGCGCCGGCCATCGGGCGGATCATGCTCGACCTGATCCGCGACGTCGACGGCATCGTCGCGGTCGGCGGTCTGACGCTCGGCGCCGACCCCATCGCCAACGCCGTCATGCACGAATCTGCGCGCACCGATTCCCCGCTCGACGCGTTCGTCGTCCGCAAGGAGCCCAAGGACCACGGCCGCGGCCGTCAGGTCGAAGGAGCGGATGTCGTCGGCAAGCGCGTCATCGTCGTCGAGGACACCTCGACCACCGGCCAGTCGGCGCTGAAGGCCGTCGAGGCGCTGCGCCGCGAGGGTGCCGAACCCGTCGCCGTCGCCGTCATCGTCGACCGCAAGACCGGAGCGCAGGCCGCCGTCGAGGCGGAGGGTCTCACGTGGCTCGCCGCGATCGACCTCGACGACCTGGGACTGCAGCCGCAGTAATCGGTCTACTTGGGCTCGAGGTCGTCCCAGGGTTTGCGGTCGTCGCGATGGTCGCCGCGTCGGCGCACCGCACCCACGATGATGACCACGAGCGACGTGACCAGCGAGAGTCCGACGACGGCGAACAGCAGATTCTGCTCGAGTCCGTTCATGCCTCAACTCTCCCACGAAGGGATGCCGCGACGCGGCGCCCGAGCGTAGGGTCGAGGGTGTGGCGCGAAACGACTGGGACCCCAACGATCTCCCCGATCTGAGCGGCCGTCGCTACCTCGTCACCGGGTCGAACACGGGCCTCGGATTCTTCTCCTGCCTGCAGCTCGCCGGCGCCGGTGCCCACGTCGTCATGACGGCGCGGAACCCGTCGAAACTGTCACGTGCGCGCGCCGCGATCCTGGCGCAGGTGCCGGATGCCGACCTCGAGACGCTCGCGCTCGACACCAGCAACCTCGGCTCGGTGCGCGCCGCCGCGGCGACCGTCCGCGGCCGCGTGGGACTGCACGGCGTGTTGTTCAACGCCGGGATCGTGCACCCGCCGAAGACCCGTGAAGTCACCCGCGACGGCCACGAACTCGTCATCGCCACGAACGCCCTCGGCCACTACGCGCTTGCGGGTGCCCTCCTGCCCGCGCTCGCGGCGGCGCGGGGCCGGATGGTGTGGCTCGGCTCGGTCGCGACGAAGCTCTTCCCGTGGGATCCGATCGACCCCGAACTCGTCGACGCCTACACGCCGTGGCGTGCCTACGTGCAGTCCAAGGTCGCGACCTCCGCGCTCGGTTTCGAAGCCGACCGGCGGCTGCGGGCGGCATCCGTCCCCGTCGCGAGTCTCGTCGCCCACCCGGGGTACTCCCTCGGCGGTCGTACCCGGCGTATCGCGGGGGTCAGTGTGCCGTCGCGACGCAAGCGGTTTCTCGGCGGGCTGCAGGCCGCTGTCTCGCAGTCGAAGGAGAGCGGCGCGTGGGCTCCCGTCCGGGCGCTGATCGACCCCGACGCCGAAGGCGGGCAGTACTGGGGGCCGGCGCGCACGTACACGGGGTCGCCCGTGCTCGTCCGCCCGTCGCGGGTCACGATCGATCCCGACGTCGGCGCCCGCATGTGGCACTACGCCGAGCACGCGACGCGGGCCGAATGGCCCTACCTCAAGGGACGCAAGCTGCGCCTGCGCTGACGCTCAGGCGGTGAGCCACACCGCGCGCGCGGCGGCGGGCGGCAGGTCGATCGTCGGGCCGCCGTCGACCTGCACGGCGTCGCGCCCCGTGGCGGTGACCGTGTGGCCGACGTCGAGGCCGACCTCCTCGAGCGAGCGCAGCAGTGCGGGGTCGCGATCCGAGACCCGGAGCACCCGTCCGGTGTGCCCGATCGTCGCCTCGGCGAGCAGGACGAACGGCTCGCGCTCCACGCTGCCGTCGGGTGCCGGGATGGCGTCGCCGTGCGGGTCGAACCGCGGATGCCCCAGCCGCGCGTCGATCCCCGCGAGCAGCCGGTCGCTGATCGTGTGTTCGAGGACCTCGGCCTCGTCGTGCACCTCGTCCCACGCGTAGTCGAACTCGCGCACGAGCCACGTCTCGATGAGGCGATGCCGTCGGATCACCGCGGTCGCGCGGCGGGTCCCGGCATCCGTCAGCGAGATCGGGCCGTAGGGACGATGCGACACGAGGCCTTGAGCTGCGAGCTTCTTGATCATCTCGGTCACCGATGAGGGCGCGAGTCCGAGTTCGGCGGCCAGCACCGAGGGAGTGACGGGATCGGTCTGCCACTCGGTGTGGTGGTAGATCGTCTTCAGATAGTCGTCGACGGTGGACGCGGGCACGCGCCCCAGATTATCCGCCGGCCGATCGCGAACCGAACGCGGCGACATCTCGAGCCACCGACCCCCGCCCAGCGTCACCACGACTGACCCACTCGCGGAGAAGCGTCCTCTCGGCCGCACTGAGATCCGTCAACTCGTCCGCGACGGCCCGGAGTTGGATCAGAAGGGCATCGACAGGGCGGGCGGACGTCTCACCCCGGCCCTCGACGATGCGGCCGAGGATGGCGTTCAGCATGTCGTCGGACAGGGTCGACACGCGCTCCGCGTCGGCCGGCGAGGCGAGCAGAGAGCGGATCACCCCGTCGCCCGCCGCGCGGATCAGGTCTACTGCTCTCTCCTCGGTGACCAGCAGGACTCCCGCCGCCGCAACTGCTCGGACGCGCACTGTCAGGACGTCGGGGATGTCCGACGGCGGGGAGGCCTCGGCTCCTCGATTCGCCCGGGTGGCGTCGTTCATGAGGAGATACAGACCCGGATTGGCGAGCCCGAAGTCGATGTGCGCTCGCCATGCGACTCTCAAGGCAGTGACGGGATCGGCGTCGTCATCAGCGACATCTTTGGACCGAGCGTAGGTCTCGAGGACGTAGCCAGCGACTGCTCGCACCAGACCCTGTTTGTCTTCGAACAGGCGGTAGATCGTGGGTGCTTGGACGCCCGCGCGCACCGCCACGGCGCGCGTGGTCATCGCCGCGGCGCCCCCTTCCGCGATGAGCTCGCTGGCCGCCAGGAGGATTGTCTCCCGCACGCGATGCCGTTGGGTGTCCTCTTCCTCAGTGACCACGGTTACGACGATACCCTCCCGGTGTTACTGTCGATATTATCAGCGATAACACATCGCCGATATCGTCGATAAACGCTTAGGGATGGCCAACCATGTCGCAGAAGATCACGATCGTCGGACTCGAAGAGCACATCGCGCTTCCCCTCGTGCTGGACGCCTGGGAGCGCTCCGGCGTCCAGCCCAACCCGCACGGCGGGTGGGGCGATGCCCCCTTCGCGCGCCGACTCCGCAGCACCGGGGAGGAACGCCTGGCCGACATGGACGATCAGGGGATCGACATGGCCGTTCTCTCACTGAACTCGCCCGGGGTCCAGAACCTGTCTGCCGCGGACGCGCCCGTCGTCGCCCGCGACGCGAACGATCACCTTGCCGCGATCGTCGCGGAACGTCCCGACAGGTTCCAGGCATGGGCCACGATCCCCACGGCCGATCCGACCGCGGCAGCCACGGAGCTCGAGCGGGCCGTCACCCGACTCGGCATGGTCGGCGCGATGCTCTACGGCCGGACCGGCGATGTCCTGGCGGATTCGCCGGCGTACGACGAGCTGTACGCGAAGGCCGTCGAACTCGGCGTGCCCCTGCACTTCCACCCGCAGGTGCCCACTCCCGGTGTCATCGACTCCTATTATTCGGGTCTCGGCCCCGCTGGCATGGGACTGGCCACCGCCGGACTCGGGTGGTACTACGACCTCGGCATCCAGTACATGCGGATGATCTTCAGCGGCGTCTTCGACCGCCACCCCGACCTGCAGGTCGTTGCCGGGCACTGGGGCGAGTTGGTGATGTTCTACCTCGACCACACCGGCATCATGGCCCACAATGCGGACCTCGAGCGCCCGCTGCTCGATTACTGGACGCAGAACTTCTGGATCGCCGGCAGCGGCACCGTGTCGGAGCGTTACCTGCGCTGGACCGCCGAGGTCGTCGGCACGGAACGTATGGTCTACTCCACCGACTACCCGTATACGTTCGGCACGCGGCCCGGCGGGTTTCCTTTCCTCGACACCTCGGCCGGGGTCGGGCGCAGCTTCCTCGAGGACTCCCCCTTCACCCACGAACAGAAGGTCGCCATCGGATCCGGAAACTGGGAGGCGCTGCGGGCCCGGCGGCGATGACGGCCAAAGGTCGTGTCGTCACGAGCCGAACAGGGTGAGCCAGAGCAGCAGCCCGTTGAGCGCGACGAGGAAGACCGACGCCAGGATTCCGGCGGCCGTCGTCCACGCCCGGTTGCGGTACGCGCCGAGCACATCCCTCTTCGCGGTGAGCGAGACGAGGGGGATGAGGGCGAACGGGATGCCGAAGCTCAGCACGACCTGGCTGATGATCAGCGCGAGCGTCGGGTCGACGCCGACCGCGAGGATCGCGAGCGCCGGCACGAGCGTCACGAGGCGGCGCGCGAGGAGCGGGATGCGGACGCGCAGCAGCCCGTGCATGATCTCGGCTCCCGCATACGCGCCGACCGCGCTGCTGGCGAGGCCGCTCGCGAGGAGCCCGACGGCGAACAGCGTCGCGACGACCGGACCGATGCCGTTCTGCAGCGCCGCGTAGGCGCCCTCGAGACTGTCGGTTCCGGGGACCCCGGCGAGGTTCGCCGCCGCCAGCAGCAGGATGCCGAGGTTCACCGTCCCCGCGACGGCCAGGGCGATCGTGACGTCCCAGCGCGTGGCGCGGAGCACCCGGCGGGTGTCGAGGGCCGCGCCGGTGGCCGCGGCATCCGCTCGCCGGCTCTCGGCCGGATGGAAGCGGTCACGGGCGAGCGAGCTGTGCGCGTAGATCGCATGCGGCATGATCGTCGCGCCGAGGATGGATGCCGCCAGCAGCACCGATCCGGTCCCCTCGAATCGGGGGAGCAGGCCTTGGGCGACGCCGGACGCGTCGGGCGGGCCGATGAAGACGCCGTAGGTGAAACCGACGGCGATGATCACCATCAGGCCGATGATGACGAACTCGAAGGTGCGCGCGCCGCGGCGGGATTGGATCAGCAACAGCGCGATAGAGACGGCGCCCGTGATGAGCCCGCCCCACACGAGCGGCACGCCGAACAGCAGCCACAGGGCGACCGCACCGCCGATGATCTCGGCGACGTCGGTCGCCATCGCGACGAGCTCCGCCTGCAGCCAGTACGCGCGACGAGCGGTGTGCGTGCGGAAGCGGGCGCCGAGGAGTTCGGGAAGGCTCCGCCCTGTCACGATGCCGAGCTTCGCCGACAGGTACTGGATCAGCCAGGCCATGACGTTGCCGAGTACGACGACCCACACCAGCAGGTAGCCGTAGCGGGCGCCGGCGGTCATGTTGCTCGCGACGTTCCCCGGGTCGAGATAGGCGACTCCCGCGACGAGTGCGGGCCCGAGCAGCCACGCCGCGCGGGTGCGCGGACGGGCGGTCCCGGGATTTTTCGGCATACCGAAAAATCTAACAGGGCCAGCGGATGCCCGGAAGCACCATCGTGGCTCCGGCGAGCTCAGCCCGTGGGGGACTCGAGCTTGTACCCCACGCCGTGCACGGTGATGAGTTTCGCCGGCCGCTGGGGGTCGTCCTCGATCTTCAGTCGCAGGTTCTTCACGTGGGTGTCGATGGTGCGCGGGCCGATCCACTGCGCGGAGCCGTGCAGCCGGTCGAGGAGCTGCGACCGGCTGAGGACGATGCCCGACTGAGTGGCGAACTCGAGCAGCAGATCGAACTCGGCCCGGGTCAGCTCGACGGGTCGCGCATCGACGGTCACCGTTCGGCGCTCGGGATCGATGACGAGGCCCCCCACGACGACGTCGGTGCGGATCGTCGTGGCAGGCAGCGCCCGCCGCAGCAGGGCGCGGACGCGACCGACGAGTTCGCGAGGGCTGTAGGGCTTCGTGACGTAGTCGTCGGCACCGAGCTCGAGACCGAGAAGCAGATCGTTCTCGGTCGACCGCGCCGTGAGGATCAGGATCGGCAGCTCGTGCATCTCTTCGCGAAGCGTGCGGCACAAGGTGAGCCCGTCGAGTCCGGGGAGCATCACGTCGAGGATCAGCAGGTCGGGGGAGGAGGCGCGGATCGAGGTCAGTGCGACGGCTCCGTCGTCGATGACCTCGACATCGTGCCGTTCGCGCTCGAGGTATCGGCGGATGAGCTCGGACTGCAGGGCGTCGTCCTCGACGATCACGATGCGGGCCACGTCATCGACTGTAGGCGCGCGACCGGAGCGAAGACGGTCTCGGCACCGCACGCTCACATTCCCTTCACAACCGGCGATCACTGTGGGGGCAACGACAGAGATCGGAGAACCATGTTCCGCCATTCGACCCGCCCCCTGGGCGTACTCGCCGGCCTCGCCCTCACGGTGTTGCTCGCGACCGGCTGCACCGCCGGTACGGCGCCGCAGGGCCAGGATGCCGCCCCTGTTCCGGACGATCAGATCGCGAGTCTCGAGACGGCGGCGCCCGAGAAGACGGCGACGGAGGACCCGTTGACCGCCGAATACGGTGAGCCGGTCCGGCTGCGCCTCGACATGACCGAGGAGGAGGGCGAGGCGGCGTGGCAGCCTCGAGAGCGATGCCTCGCGGATCGGATGCCCAAGGCGACGATCACGGGCGGCCAGGACAGCGGCGTGGGCGTTGCGACCAACGACGACCCCGAGGCGGCTGCCGAGGCGGAGGCGTTCTGCATGAGGTTCGCGCCGCTCCCGCCGCACGAGCTCGACGCCCAGAACCCGGACGCGCTGCGATTCGCTCAGAAGGTGGTCGACTGCCTCCACGCCGAGGGCGTCCGCTACGTCGAGATCACCCCCGCAGACGAGTTCGGACAGATCAACTTCGCTTTCGGTGGTGAGCAGAACGACTCGGCGTCGATCTCGCTGGGGATGGCGAAGGTCGACGGGTGCGTCGCCGGCGTCTCGGGCGGAACCCGATGAGCCGCGACCGCCGTCGACGCACCTTCGCCATCGCCGCAGCCGCCGTGGGGGCGACGCTCCTCCTCGCCGCGGGTGGGGTGGCAGCCGTGACTAAAGCGACCGAGCAGTCGCCGGAGCCCGCGCCGTCATCGCAGGTGGAACGTGCGACAGCCGAGATCGAGCGGGGCGACCTGTCGTTGACCGCGACTCTGGACGGGTCGATCGGGTTCGGCGCCGCCGAGCCCGTGTCGGTCAAGGCGAAAGGGACGATCACCTGGCTGCCGGCACCGGGTACCGACCTCGCGCGAGGCGCGACGGCACTCCGTGTCGATGACCACGCCATCCCGGTGCTCATCGGGACGACCGCGCTCTACCGGCCTTTGACCTCGTGGGGCATGACCGGTGCCGACGTGAGCATGGTGGCGGCGAACCTCATGGAGCTCGGGTATCTCCGCCGGGCCGACCCGGCGGATGCGCGGACGAACAGTGCGTTCCGCGCGGCCGTGCGCTCTTGGCAGAAGGCGCTCGGCCTCGAACGGACGGGAGACCTCGCACCGACGGATGTCGTCGTCCTCACCGCCGAGAGTCGCATCGCGAAAGTTACGGCCCGGCTCGGCGACACCGCGACCGGAACGCCGTTCACCGCCTCGACCACCGCGAGGATCGTCCAGGCGGTCGTTCCCGCTGGCGACGCGGGGCTCGTGGGTGCGGGGGCGGCTGCGGAGATCGAGCTGCCCGACGGCCGCAAGCTGGAAGGCACGATCCGCGACGTCGGCACGGCGGGCGACGGGGCGCAGTCCCAGGTGCGGGCGACGGTCGAGATCGCGGACCAGAAGGCCGTCGCCGAGGTGGATGCCGGGGCCGTCGTCGTCCGCGTCGTGACGAAGACCGTCGCCGACGTGCTCATCGCCCCCGTGCCCGCGCTCATCGCGCTCGCCGAGGGGGGCTACGCGCTGCAGGACGAATCCGGGCGGCTGCGCGCCGTCACGATCGGGCTCATCGCGGACGGCCGCGTCGAAGTGACCGGTGACGGGATCACCGCCGGCATGACGGTGGTGACCGCACGATGACCACGCCTGCTCTCGAACTCGATCACGTGGGCCGCATCCACCCGGGCGGCGTCGCGGCTCTGCAGGACGTGTCGCTCCGGATCGATGCGGGCGAGATCATCGCGATCGTCGGACGGTCCGGCGCCGGCAAATCGACGCTCCTGAACGTCCTCGGCACCCTCGACCGGCCCACCAGCGGAACCGTCCGGGTCGGCGGCATCGACACCGACGACCTCGATGACCGAGCGCTCTCGACCCTGCGGGGGCGGACGATCGGTTTCGTCTTCCAGAGCTTCCATCTGACCGACGGGCTGAGCGCCGAGGACAACGTCGCGACGGCGCTCCTGTACAGCGGCGTCCCGCGCCGGCTCCGTCGCGATCGCGCCCGAGCGGCGCTCGAGCGGGTCGGGCTGGCGCACCGCCTCGCGCACCGGGCTCGGGACCTCTCCGGCGGGGAGCGCCAGCGTGTCGCGATCGCCCGCGCCGTCGTCACCGAACCCCTGGTCGTCTTGGCCGACGAGCCGACCGGAGCGCTCGACAGTGCCAACGGCGAACGCATCGTCGACCTCCTCGAGCGACTCAATCGGGAGAGCACGACCGTCGTGGTCATCACCCACGACACCGGATTGGCCGCTCGGATGCCGCGCCGGGTCGAGCTCCGCGACGGCGGGATCGTGTCGGATACGGCCGCTCCTGCAGGGGAAGAGGTCGCTCATGTCTGAACGTCGGCCTCGCCTCGGCATCCGGGACCTGCTGAACCTCGGCACCGTGGGGCTGTTCACCCGCCCGCTGCGCGCCGTGTTGGCCTCGCTCGGAGTCGCCATCGGCATCGCCACCCTCGTGACGGTCACCGCGCTGCCCGCCTCGTCGCAGGCCGCGCTCGATCAGGAGCTCACGAAGCTCGGAGCGAACTTGCTGCGCGCCGATCCGAGGGTCGGCGTCGACGGTGAGCCGATCCCGCTCCCTCCCGAATCGCGCGGCATGCTGCAACGCATCGGTCCCGTCACGGATGCCGCGACGGTCGGAAACGCCCATGCGGGAGTCCGGAGCAACGGACTCCGCGACTACGTCGAGAGCGGCATCACGACCCTCGCGGTGACGGGCGACCTGCTCGGTGTGGTCCGGGGTGAGCTGGCCGAAGGCCGGTGGGTGGGCGACGATCCGTTGCCGGTCGTCGTCCTCGGTTCCGATGCCGCAGACCGCCTCGGGCTCTCACAGCTCCCCGATCGTGCGGTGTCGATCGACCTCGGCGGCATCCCGTTCCAGGTCATCGGCGTTCTGGAGGACACCCCTCTCGCGCCCGACCTGCAGTCGGCCGTGCTCGTGAGCGACGCGGCCGCCCGACGATGGCTCGACTTCGACGGCGCCCCCACCGTGGCCTACCTCACCGGCACCGAGTCGCAGATCGAGGCGCTCCGGCCCATCGTGGCCGCGACGCTCTCGCCGGGGGCGGCCGGCATGGTGCAGCTCAGTCGCCCGTCGGCCGTGCTCGCCGCGAAGGATGCCGCCCAGGCGAACTTCGATGGACTGTTCCTGACACTGGCGGGGATCGCCCTCCTCATCGGCGGGATCGGGATCGCGAACACGATGTTCGTCTCGGTGCTCGAGCGCCGGAGCGAGATCGGGCTGCGCCGGGCGCTCGGTGCGCATCGGGGGCAGATCCGCGCGCAGTTCCTCGTCGAAGCGGTGGTCCTCTGCTCGATGGGTGGGCTCCTGGGAGTCTCGCTCGGGCTGCTCGGCACGGTGCTGTGGAGTGCGACGCAGGGGTGGCCGGTGGTCATCCCGGTCGCGACGATCGTCCTCGGCGTGACGGCATCCCTGGTGACGGGGGCGCTCGCCGGGCTCGCGCCGTCGATCCATGCGGCACGGCAGTCGCCGACCGCTGCCCTCGCCGCAGGATGAGGGGCGCAGCGGATGAGGGGGCGGCGGGTGAGAGCATTGCCGACGGGATGAGCGTGCGATCGGACGAGCAGCAGACACGGCGACGGACGCCGCGCCTGCTGCTGCGGTACCTCGCCGCAGGCCTCCTCCTGGTCGTCGCGTCGGTCGGCAGCACGCTGTGGCTCGCGCAGACGGCGGAGTACCGCTTCGACCAGCGGTCATCGGATGCCGCCCTCGCCCGGAACGAGCAGATCCTCGACGAACTGAGTCTGTGGGCCGGCCGGCATCCGACCTGGGACGGAGTCGGACCCGAGCTCCTCGAACTCGCGCACGACACCGGCCGGCGGATCGCGCTCGTCGGGGGGGACGGAGAGCTGATCGCCGACAGTGCGCCGACTCTGCCGCGACCCGAGGAGTCGACGATGACGTTCGATCCGCTCGAGGAGTACGCCGAGCCGGGCACCCTCGAGCTGCGCCTGCACCGGGGGATCGTCGGCCCCTTTGGTCTCAGCGAGGATCAGCGGACGGCGCTGACCGCGCGCGCTGCTGACGTCCGCGCCTGCCTGGGAACGGCGGTCATCGGCTCGACCGTCTGGACGACGGGACGCCCGGTGGTGTGGGCCACGGACAACGCCCCGGATTGCGGGCGGACCCGACTCGACACCCCGCTGCCGTCCGAACAGGACGCTCTCGACGAACTGCGCGAACTCACGAACCGGTGCCTGCTCGACGCCAGTGCTCCTCCGATCGACCGTGTCGACCTCGACCTCTCGGCCGCGGCGGCGAGAACGGAACTCGCGTTCCGCACCGATCCCCCCGGGTCGGAGATCACCGCGGGATGCCTCCTCAGCGCACAGGTCGAGCAGGCCTCCGCCGTCACGGCGCCGACCGTCCAGATCGTCCTCACGAACCTCCGGGGGAACGTCCGCGGGCCCTTCGACGCGAGCCCGGGGACGATCGCACGACTCGCGATCGTCGTGGTCGTGCTCCTGGCTCTTCTCGCGGCCGCAGCCGCCATCATCCTCGCGCCGACCCTTCGGAGCGCGCGCAAGCTCGAAGACGCCGCCGACCGCTTCGCCGCCGGAGAGCGTGCGGGTCGGAGCGGAGTCGGTGCGACGGACGACCTCGCCCACGTGGGTGCGGCGTTCGACCGGATGTCGGCGGAGATCGCCAGTCACGAGACCGCCCGCCGCCGTCTTCTCGGTGACGTGGCACACGAACTGCGGAGCCCCCTGACGAACATCCGCGGCTGGGTCGAGGCCGCTGACGACGGGCTCGGAATGAGCGATGCCGAATTGCGGAGCCTCGTGCTCACCGAAGCGGGACGCATGGAGACCATCACGCGCGACCTGCAGTTGCTCGCGCTCGCCGAGACGGGCGACCTCGCCGTCGACCTCGCACCGGTGGATGCCGCCGAGGTCGTCCGCAGCGTCGTTGCGGCCCATCTCGTTCGCGCCGCGGCCGCAGACGTCACGCTGGCCGCCGACGTCGAGGGACCTCTGCCGATGCGCACCGATGCCGCGCGCCTCGGACAGATCCTGAGCAACCTGGTGGGCAATGCTCTCCGCCACACCGCCGCGGGCGGGTCCGTGCGGGTCGGCGCGGGTGCGACGGGCGGAACCGTCCGCTTCGAGGTGACCGATGACGGCGAGGGCATCGCCGCCGACGACCTGCCGTTCGTGTTCGACCGGCTGTGGCGGGGAGACCCGGCGCGCACGCGGTCGGGCGAGAGCTCCGGACTCGGGCTGTCGATCGTTCAGGGACTCAGCCAGGCGCTGGGTGGATCGGTCGAGGTCACGAGCGAGGTGGGCGTCGGGTCCCGCTTCACCGTCCTCCTGCCAGGATGCCCCGACTAACCTGGACCGGTGCCAGACCCGACCGAGCCCGACGCCGAGCCGCAGCTTCCGGTGGGGGTCGGGCCGTGGCCGGGCGAGTGGCCCGACGATCCGCACTACGACCGCGACCTGCTCGAGCACGGTGACCGCCGCAACGTCGTCGACCGCTACCGGTACTGGACGATGGCGGCGATCGTGGCGGACCTCGACGAGAAGCGGCATCCGTTCCACGTGGCGATCGAGAACTGGCAGCACGACATGAACATCGGCTCGATCGTCCGCAGCGCCAACGCGTTCGGCGCCGCCGAGGTGCACATCATCGGCAAGCGACGCTGGAACCGGCGCGGCGCGATGGTCACCGACCGGTACCAGCACGTCCGCCACCACGAGGACGTCGCGGCCTTCACGGTATGGGCGGATGCCGCGGGCCTTCCGGTCCTCGCGATCGACAACGTCGACGGCTCGGTTCCGGTCGACCGGGCGGACCTGCCCGAGCGCTGCGTCCTGCTGTTCGGGCAGGAGGGGCCGGGGCTGTCGCCCGAGGCGCTCGCCGCGGCATCCGGCGTCGTCGAGATCACCCAGTACGGGTCGACCCGGTCGATCAACGCCTCGGCCGCCGCGGCGGTCGTCATGTACGAATGGTGCCGCCGCTACGCGTGAGCCCGCGTCGTCAGGCCACGGCGTACCGGCGGGACCGCAGGTAGAAGGCGGCGAGCGTCACGGCGAGAGCGGTTGCCGGCACGGCGAGGACCGAGCCGACGAGCAGGAGCAGTCCCGCTCCGATGTTCGCGAATCCTCCCGCCGCAGCATCCTGGAGGGTCGTCACGGCGCCGAGGAAAATCGTCGCCCCCACGACCAGGTATCCCACCGTCGCGAAGGCGGAGACGACGGTGCTCAACCGGTGCAGCCACACGCCGACGATGCCGGTGACGATGGCGGTGCCGGCGGCGCCGGCGACCACGACGAGCTCGGCGAAGGTGCCGTCCGCTGTCAGCAGGTAGGTCGCGAGTGCCGTGGCTCCGATGGTCAGTGCGAGACCCGATGCGGCCATCAGAGCGGTCGCGAGTGTGATCCGGCTTGTGTTCGTCATGGTGGAGTCCGTTCCCCGAGCGGTTCCTGCGCGACACGGCCGTCGTGGCGTGGTGTCACCTTAGCCCGCGGCATCCGCCACGCGGAAGCGGTGCTCAGGGCGGCCCGTCGTGCCGTATCGCAGGCTGATCTCCACGAGCCCGCGCGAAGCGAGCGCGGTGAGGTGGCGCTGGGCCGTCGCGCGTGAGATGCCGCTGCGCTCGGCGACTTCGCTCGCCGATGCCTCGCCGTCGGCGAGCGCGCCGAGGATGGTCCGCTCCGTCGCCGACCGCGACACCGACGCCTGGTCGGGGGCGCCGCGCATCGCCGTCGCCGCGCGGTCGATCTGGTCCTGCGTGAGCGGGGCGGCGTCGGAGAGCAGGTTGCGGTAGCGCGCGTACCGGTCGAGGCGATCGGCCAGCGTCCGCGCGTCGAACGGCTTCACGAGGTAGGTGAGGGCGCCGGCGCGGAAGGCGCGCCGCACCGTCCGCGCGTCCGTCGCCGCACTCAGCACGAACGCGTCGACGCCGCACGAGCGCACCACCTCGATGCCGTCCCCGTCGGGCAGGTACACGTCGGCGAGGATCAGGTCGGGGGTGTCGGCCCGCACGGCCGCCAGCGCCTCGGCCGCGGTGCGGACCGGCTCGAGCGCGGTGAATCCGCGCACCCCCGTCACGATGTCGCGGTGCACGCCGGCGACGCGGAAGTCGTCGTCGATGATCAGCACACGGATGTCACTCATCGTCGCTCTCCTCGATCTCACCCGGTCCCGCCGGACCCATCACCGCGGGCAGACGAGCCCCGAAGACGGCGCCGCCGTCGCGGCCGCCTGCGTCGATGATCCAGACCTCGCCCCCGCGTCGCCTCGCGAGCTCACGGGACAGCGGCAGCCCGATGCCATGGCCGTGCACCGCCGTCTCGGTCTCCGACACCGTGCGCGCGGCGAACACGTCGCCGGGCTCCGTCACGCCGCCTCCCGAATCCGCCACCGTCAGGACGAGCTCGCCCCCGTCGAGCTCGTCGAGGAGGGTCACCTCTACCCAGGCGTCCGCCGACGAGGATGCCGCGGCCGTCACCGCGTTCCCCACGAGGTTCCCGATCACGGCGAGGGCGTCCTCCACCTCGCGCAGCGTGCTGCGCAGCAGGGTGTCGGGCCCGACGCGCAACTCGACGCCGCGTTCGCGGGCGCTCTCGGCCATCGCGCCGAGGAACGACTGCAGGACCGGGTCAGTCACGGCATCCAGCCCGGCCACCCGCAGGTCGACGGCGCCGCGACCCGAGACCTCGCGCAGGAAGTCGCGGGCCTCCTCGCCGCGGCCCGCGTCCAGCAGACCGGATGCCGCGTGCAGGCGGTTCGCGAACTCGTGGCGCTGCGCGCGCAGCGCGTCGGTCAGGGTGCGGACGCCGTCAAGACGCTCGGTGAGGGCGAGCAGATCGGTCCGGTCGCGGAGGATCGCCGCGGTGCCGAGTGCGCGGGAACCGCGACGCACCGGGCGGACGTCGACATAGACGATGCGGTCGCCGACCGCGAGTCCCGACGGCGCGCCCCCCGTGAGCGCATCGCACACCGACGGGTCGACCGGGACGTCGCGAAGGGCGGTCCCAGGCGCGGCGGCGACGCCCAGCATCCGCGTCGTCGCCTCGCTCCACACGCGCACGGTGCCGTCCGGGTCCACCGCGACGACACCCTCGTCCGCGCTCTCGAACACGGCGGTCTGGGTCTGCACGAGCGCCGCGAGCTCTTCGGGCTGCAGCCCCAGCGTCACGCGCTCGAGCCGCCGGCGCATCAGCAGCGCCGCGACCGCGCCGAGGGCGAGGGCCAGCACGACCGCGACGGCGATGCCGGTGAGGAGGGCGGGCAGATCGCGGAACACGCTGGCTCGCTCGAATCCGACGCTCACCTCTCCGACCGGCCGGTCGCCGTCGCCGGGCGCGTACACCGGCACCTTGGCGCGTGCGGATTCGCCGAGCGTGCCGGACTCCCACGTCACGACCTCGCGCCCGGCGAGGGCGTCGTCGAAGCTCGTGCTCACGACGTCACCGAGCCGGTCCGGGTCGGGGTGGGCGAGACGGATGCCGTGATCGTCGGTGATCACGACGAACAGCACGTCCGTACGGTCCGAGACGGCGGTGGCGTACCCCTGCAGAGGGCCGCCGCGAAGCTTCGCGGCATCCGGCGTGCCGGGGTCGGCGGAGTATTCCGCGACCAGCTCGCGGACGTCGGGGGTCGCCGCGACGCTCCGGGCGATGTTCAGCGCCGAGGACTCCGCTTCGGCGCGCAGCTGCTGCACCCCGAGGAAGAGGAAGACGCCGGCGCACGCCGCCACGACGCACACCTGCGTGACGAGCTGGAGGACCAGCATCCTGCTCCCGAACCGCACCCGACCACCTCCTGCGCACAATGAGCGAAAGCCACGTTACGCGCACAACGCAGGGGAATGAGCCTTAGCGCGCGCCCTGGTGCACGGCATCCCTACGATCGCGGGACCAGGCACCGAAACCGCCGGAGCCGCTTCACGACGAAGGAGTCGCGATGAGCATCGTGCATACCGAGGCAGTCGAGTACCCCGTGGCGTTCACCCCACCGGACACGATCCTCGTCATCCTCGGGTTCGTGATGGTGCTGACCTTCATGGCGCTGATCATGACCCGGCGCCTCACCCCCATGGTCGCGCTCATCACCGTGCCGACGATCTTCGGCCTCTTCGCCGGCGCGGGTCTCGGCCTCGGCGACATGGTCATCGACGCGATCGGCGACCTCGCCCCCACTGCGGCGCTCCTCATGTTCGCGATCATGTACTTCGGCATCATGATCGACGTCGGGTTGTTCGACCCGCTCATCCGCCTCATCACCCGCCTGCTGGGCGACGACCCCGCCAAGGTCGTGCTCGGCACGGCGATCCTCGCCGGTGCGGTCTCGCTCGACGGCGACGGCTCGACCACCTTCATCATCACGACGTCGGCGATGCTGCCCATCTACCTGCGGCTCGGGATGAGCCCCGTCGTCCTGACCTGTGTCGCGGGCCTCATGAACGGCACGCTGAACATCGTCCCGTGGGGCGGCCCCACGGTGCGCGCTGCCTCGGCCCTCGGCCTGCAGCCGACCGACATCTTCGTCCCCATGCTGCCCTCGCTGGCCACCGGCCTCGTGATCTCCCTGCTGTTCGCCTGGTTCCTGGGGCTCTCCGAGCGTCGCCGCCTGGCCGGATCGGTCGACACGTCGCGTCTCGAAGCCACGGCCGGCGACGGACGCCTCGGCGCTCCCCGCCTGTTCCGCGGCGCCGAGAACAAGCCCGGCGCGCTCGCGCACCTGCGCACCGGCAACATCGTCACCGTTCGCGGCGCCCGCAACGCGGTCGACGCCGCGAAGCTCGTCGACACGGCCGACACCGCGATGGCCGATACCCTGCTCGACCCGAACCGTGCCTCGCTCCGGCCGAAGCTCATCTGGTTCAACCTCGTGCTGACCCTCGCCGTCATGGTGATGCTCGTGCTCGACATCTACCCGCTGGCCTACGTGTTCATGGTCGGTGCGGCCATCGCACTGATCGTGAACTTCCCCCGGCTCAAGACGCAGGCCGATGAGATCGTCGCCCACGCCCCCAGCATCGTCGGCGTCGTCTCGATGGTCCTCGCCGCCGGCGTCCTGGTCGGCGTGCTGAACGGCACCGGCATGGTGTCGGCGATGGCCAGCTGGGTGACCGAGGTGATCCCGCCGTCGCTCGGACCGTTCATGGCCGTGATCACCGGCATCCTGTCGATCCCGTTCACGTTCTTCATGTCGAACGACGCCTTCTACTTCGGCATCCTGCCGATCCTCGCCGAGAGCGCGACGACCTACGGCATCGAACCCGTCGAGATGGCGCGCGCCTCGATCACCGGCCAGCCCGTGCACCTGCAGAGCCCGCTCGTGCCCGCGATCCTGCTGCTCGTCTCGCTCGCAGGCGTCAACCTCGGCGACCACCACAAGAAGGTCCTGTGGCGCGCTGTGATCGTCTCGCTCGTCATGCTCGCCGTGGGCGTGCTCGTGGGGTCCATCCCGCTGATGGCCTGAGTCCTGGCGCGGGTCAGGCGAACACGCGAGAGGGGCGCATCAGTAGTCCGCTCCGAAGCGGATGCTGCTGGTGACGCCGTGCGGGCCTGCCGCGTCGGCGGCGGCCTCACCGCCGAACAGCACGCGGGAGATTCCCCGGGTGTCGTCGATCATGGCGTCGAGCGCGGTGGCCAGGTCGCCGTCCGTGACGTCTCGGTCGTCGGACACCGCCCGGAGCACCGCGCGTCGGATCACCTCCTTCGCGAAGGATGCGGTGACGCCTTCGGCGCGCTCGGCGGCGCGCTCCAGCGCCTCGGCGGAGAACGGCAGGTCGCTCCCGTACACCTGGAACAGTCGCTGACGGGCGGACAGTTCGGGCAGCGGGATCTCGAGCGCGAGGTCGACCCGGCCGGGGCGTGCGGCGAGGGCCGGCTCGAGGATCTCGGCGCGGTTCGTCGTCAGGACGAAGGCGACGTCGGCATCGCCGTCCAGACCGTCGAGAGCGTCGAGCACCTCGAACAGCAGCGGCTGCAGTCCGAAGTCGCCCCGATCGGCGGCCACGAGGTCGACGTCTTCGAGGACGACCAGAGCGGGGCTCATCGCACGTGCGAGTGAGGCGGCCTCGCCGATCAGCCCGAGTGCGGCGCCCTGCAGCAACACGACCGTCGTTCCGGGCGTCTCGTGGATGAGGTGGCGGATGGTCAGGGTCTTGCCGGTTCCGGGAGGGCCGTACAGCAGCACGCCCCGCTTGAGGTGCTGGCCGCGGGCACGCAGCTCGTCGGCGCGATCCCCGATCTCGACGACGTGAGCGCGGATGCGGTCGAGCAGGCCCTCGGGCAGGATCACCTGATCGGCGGTGATCGTCGGCCGCTCGAGGAACGTCATGCCCCCGACGCCGCTCGCCCCGTACTCGCTCCGCGCGAAGCTCACGACGTTGCCGCGGACGACGCTGAGCTCGTTCATGAGCCGACGGATCTCGGCCAGAAGCCTGGGCGCGACCTCCGGCGTCGCGGTGATGACGTCGAGTGTCGCCTCGCTGCGGCCGGCCCGCGGGTCGGCAGCCCGTTGCAGCGCCGCGACCGGCACTCCCTCGAAGCGGAAGAGGTGCACTGCAGTCGACTTCGTCTGCCGAGTCGTCGTCGGACCGGTGGCGACGGTCACGTACTCGACCGGGCCCGGCTGGATGCGCGCGTAGGGCGATGCGAGGAGGCCGGCGAACTCCTCGTGCTGCAGGTGCTGCCCACCGCGGATGCCGACGACCTCGGCATCCGTTCCGCCGATCGCATCGACCGCGAGATCCAGGTCGACGAGACGATGCGGCGGGACCGCTTCCGTGACCATCGGCAGTTGGGCCGGGTCAGCGCTCAGGTGGTCGCGCACCCGCTCGCCGAGGGGGGTCAGCGGGGCGGTCTCGACCTCCGGCATCCGATTCACGCGCTGGATGAGGCGGTGGAAGTCGCGGAGGAAGTCGTCGTCACGGGAGTCCATGCCCGCACTATAGGGGAGTGGGGTGACACGAGAGACCGGGCACCGGAGGCCGAACCCGGCCGTGCAGCGGAGATCGGCGTTCGAGCGGGCTCGTCACCCCAGAGCCGTCCGCGGAAAGGCAGATCTCCGCGGAAGCGCCGCCTGCCGCAGGACTGACGCCACCGCTCAGACCGCGGCGGTCATCCACTCCGAGCGGCGCACACGCCAGCCCAGGGTGCCGAGGCGCGCGAGCATGTAGACGCCGAAGAAGCACGCCGCCAGCCAGGCGAGGCCGCCCGATCCGCCCGGGTGCAGGGCGATCACGATCGCGAGGGCGGGCAGGTACGGCAGGAGGTTGAGGCCGCCGGCGATCGCGAGGTACTTGGCGTCGCCGGCGCCCATGAGCACGCCGTCGAGGACGAACACCACTCCGCACACGGGCTGTGCGATCGCCAGCACGAGAAGGGCGGGCACGATGAGGGCCGCGAGTTCGGGATCGCCCGTGAAGGCGAGCCCGATCACGCCGGACAGTGCCACGATGATCACCCCGACGATCACCCCGAACCACGCGCCCCACGCGACCGTCCGGCCGAGGACGCGCCGGACGAACGGTTCGTCACCGGCTCCGAGCCCGCGCCCGATCAGGGCCTGCGCCGCGATCGCGAGCGCGTCGAGCGCGAAGGCCGCCGTCGAGAAGATCGTGAAGGCGACCTGCCACCCGGCGAGCTCGGCGGTGCCGAGCCCCGTCGCGACCGCGACCGTCGCGAGCAGGGCGACGCGCAGCGACACGGTCCGCAGGAACAGCCACCCACCCGACCGCGCCGATCCGCGCACTCCATCGCGCTGAGGCAGGACGGATGCCGCGTGCCGCCGCGCGAGCCGGCCGATGACGACGACGTAGGCGGCGACCATGCCCCACTGCGCCGCGACGGTGCCGGCGGCGGAGCCCGAGATGCCCCATCCGAACCCGTAGATGAAGAGCCAGTTCAGCAGGGCGTTGGCGCCGAAGCCGAGCCCGGCGATCCAGAGCGGGGTGACGGTGTCCTGCATCCCGCGCAGCAGGCCGGTCGCGGCGAAGACGATGAGCATCGCCGGCAGTCCCCACATCGACAAGCCGAGGTAGGCGATCGCCTGGTCGGTCACATCGGGACCGGCGTCGAAGAGCCCCACGAGCCACGGCGTCGCGAGCGACCCGACGAGGGCGAGCAGTGCGCCGAGCCCGAGCGCGAGCCACAGGCCGTCGATGCCGACGCTCACGGCGCTCTTGCGGTCGCCGGCTCCGAAGCGACGAGCGACGGCGGGCGTCGTCGAATAGGCGAGGAAGACCATCAGCCCGACGATCGTCTGCAGGATGGCTCCGGCGATGCCGAGACCCGCGAGCGGAACGACGCCGAGGTGGCCGATCAGGGCGGCATCCACGATCAGGAACATCGGCTCGGCGACCAGCGCGCCGAGCGCGGGCACGGCGAGGCGCAGGATCTCGCGGTTCAAGGTCGGCGCAGGCATGATTTTCAGCCTAGGGGTGACGAGTGGCTCAGCCCGCCCGGCGGTCAGCGAGCACCGGGCTCGTATCGCCGGGGCTCGTGCGTGCGGGCGACGAGGTCCCGCAGGGCTTCGAGCGAGCCCGAGACGAGACCCGCGGCCCGCGCCTGCACGAGGATGTTGCCGAGCGCGGTCGCCTCGACCGGGCCCGCGAGCACCGGGACGCCCGCCCGATCGGCGGTGCGCCGGCACAGCAGCTCATTGAGCGACCCGCCGCCGACGATGTGGATGACGCGCACGTCGACCCCGCCGACCCGGCCGGCCTCGTGCGCGGCGTCGGCGAAGGCCTGCGCCAGCGATTCGATGATGCTCCGGGCGATCTCGGCCCGGCTCTGCGGGGCGGCGACGCCGTGCTCCTCGCACCACGCCGCGATGCGCGCCGGCATGTCGCCCGGGGGCAGGAACCGCGCGTCGTCGACGTCGAACACGGCGACCGGGCCGGGCACATCGGCCGCGGCAGCCAGCAGTTCGGCGAGCTCGATCTCGTGCCCCTCGCGCTGCCAGCCGCGGACGGTCTCGCTGAGGATCCAGAGACCCATGACGTTGCGGAGCAGTCGGGTGCGTCCGTCGACGCCGCCCTCGTTCGTGAACTTCGCCTCGCGGGCCGCGTCGGTCAGCACCGGGCGGTCGACCTCGACGCCCACGAGTCCCCACGTGCCGCACGAGATGTAGGCGGCATCGCCCGACGCCATCGGTACGGCGACGACGGCGGATGCCGTGTCGTGCGACCCGACGGCGGTCACCGCGGTCCGCGGGGCGCCGAGCCTCGCGGCGACCTCGGCGGTGAGGGATCCGAGTGTCTCGCCGGGGGAGATGAGCGGGGTCAGCAGGTGCTGGGGGATGCCGAGGGCGGCCGCCAGGTCGGCATCCCATTCCCCCGTGTCGGCGCGCAGGAGACCGGTCGTCGACGCGTTCGTCCGTTCGGTGCGCGCCTGGCCGGTGAGCCAATACCCGATGAGGTCGGGGATGAGCAGGGCGTGCTCGGCGAGGCGCAGCACGGAACGGTCCTCGGCGGCGAACTGGTAGAGCGTGTTGAACGGCAGGAACTGCAGGCCGTTGCGGGCGAACAGCGCCTCGTGCGGGTGAGAGGCGTGCACCGCCTCGACGCCGCGCGTCGTGCGCTCGTCGCGGTAGTGGAACGGCTCGCCGAGCAGGCGCGAGCGCGCGATGAGGCCGTAGTCGACGGCCCAGGAGTCCACGCCGATGCTCGCGACGTCGTCGCGCAGCGCCTCGCGGAGTCCGTCGAGTACCGAGCCGTAGAGGCCCAGGATGTTCCAGTGCAGGCCGTCCGAGATCCGCACGGGGTCGTTCGCGAACCGCGCGACCGTCGTCGTCTCGAGCGTGTCGGAGCCGACGTTGCCGACGATCACCCGACCGCTCGTCGCGCCCAGGTCGACGGCGACGACGGTGCCCCCCGCGATGCTCACGGGGTGAGGGCCGCCAGGCGCGCGGCGAAGCGGGCCAGCGTGAGGGATGCGGCATCCCCCTCGTCGGGACGGTTGAGGTGGCCGTGGTCGGTGCCGGGCTCGATCACGTGCTCGACGTCGCGGCCGGCTTCGGTGAGGGTCCGCGCGAAGTGCTCGCTCGATACGCGGAGCTCGTCGACGTCGCCGGCGACGATGAGCGTCGACGGGAATTCGGCGAGGTCCTCGTGAGTTGCGAGCCCCGGAATGGCCGCCAGCGGCGCGTCGACGACCGATCCGCCGAGATAGTTCTCGTACATGCCGCGAACGGCATCCGGCCCGAACCGGTCGGCCGCGGGTCGGGCGTCGAGCGCGGCGCGGAGCTCGCCCTCGGGTGCGGGCTGCTCGGCCAGCAGCGTCGGGTAGGCGAGCAGGACGAGCGCGGGCAGGTGTCGATCGTTCTGGATGAGGCGGAGGACTGCACCGGTCGCGATGTTCGCGCCGGCGCTCGCGCCGCCGATCGCGAGCCGCGCCGGATCCACTCCGAGCGTCGCGCCCTCGGTCAGCAGCCAGTCCCAGGCCGCAAGGGTGTCGTCGGATGCCGCGGGGAACCCCGCGCGCTCGCGCCCGGGTTCGGTCGCGGGAGCCTCCCACCCGTCGGGCAGCGGCGCCAGGCGGTAGTCGACGGAGACGACCGTGGTCCCGGCATCCGCCAACGTCCGTGCGACGTGGTCGGCCTCGGCCATGTCGATGTCGCCGGCGGCGAACCCGCCGCCGTGCAGCCACACCAGTCCCGGGGTCGGGCGCTCGAGGACGCGGGCGGGGTAGACGCGGACGAGGCCGCCGGCAGCGCCGTAGGGGGTGGGGATGTCGCTCATCGGTCGATCATGCACCCCAGCCGGCTTGCGTGCCGCCGACGCGCTCGTCGGCGATCTTCTGCAGGTGACCGGATGCCGCGAACGCGGCCATCGGGTCGGCGGGAAGCCCGCGGGACTCGCGCCACTCGGCGAGGGCGGGGCGGACGTCGGTGTAGAAGGCGTCCATGAGGATGCCGTTGGCGCCGAGCACGTCGTTGGCCTGCTGTGCGGCATCCAGGGCGTCGCGGTCGATGAGCAGGGCGCGCGCCGTCATCTCCTGCACGTTGAGCACCGAGCGGATCTGGCCGGGGATCTTGTCCTCGATGTTGTGGCACTGGTCGAGCATGAAGGCGACGTCGGGGTTGTTGAG
The DNA here is from genome assembly GCF_900100525.1 of Microbacterium sp. 77mftsu3.1. Lineage (NCBI taxonomy): Bacteria > Bacillati > Actinomycetota > Actinomycetes > Micrococcales > Microbacteriaceae > Microbacterium > Microbacterium sp. 77mftsu3.1. The sequence goes on from NZ_FNCR01000002.1 coordinate 418,418, forward strand.
CCCACCGCCGCGGACGACCTCGGTGAGGATGCGGAACAGCTGGAACGGGTCGGCCGAGCCCACGATCAGGTCGTCGTCGGCGTAGAAGCGCGAGTTGAAGTCGAAGGACCCGAGCTTTCCAAGACGGAGGAGCTGCATGACGATGAACTCGATGTTGGTGCCGGGGGCGTGGTGGCCGGTGTCGAGGCAGACCATCGCCTTGTCGCCGAGGGCGGCGACCTGGGCGTAGGACGTGCCCCAGTCGGGAACGTCGGTGTGGTAGAACGCCGGCTCGAAGAACTTGTACTCGAGGACGAGACGCTGCGCGTCGCCGAGGCGGGCGTAGATCTGCTGCAGCGAGTCCTGCAGGCGGTCCTGGCGTCCGCGCATGTCGTTCTGGCCGGGGTAGTTCGATCCCTCGGCGAGCCAGATCTTGAGGTCGCGCGACCCCGTCTCGTGCATGATGTCGATGCACTCGAGGTGGTGGTCGATCGCCTTGCGGCGGATCGCCTCGTCGTGATGGGTGAGTGCGCCGAACTTGTAGTCCTCGTCCTGGAACGTGTTCGAGTTGACGGTGCCCAGCTGCACGCCGAGGTCTTCGGCATGGCGGCGGAGGGCGGCGTAGTCGTCGACCTTGTCCCACGGGATGTGCAGCGCGACGGTCGGAGCCAGCGCGGTGTAGCGGTTGACCTCGGCGGCGTCCGCGATCTTCTCGAACGGATCGCGCGGCGTGCCGGCCGTCGCGAAGACGCGGAACCGGGTGCCGGAGTTGCCGAACGCCCAGCTGGGCAGTTCGATGGCCTGCCCCTCGAGCTGGGTGAGGATGTCGTGTGACAGCGTCGTCATGAGGGGTCGCTTTCTGAGGGGGCGTCGGCGGTGGCCGCCAACTGGTCGTGCAGGTTGAAGACTTCGGCGAGTGGGGTCGCCGCCTGGTCGGGGCGGCCCTCGAGGCCGACGAAGTAGCGGGCCATCTCGGCCTCCCAGCGTGCGGCGACGGGGGAGGCGGCGAGGTAGGCCTGCGCCGCGGTGTCGTCGTCGACCTCGTAGTAGCCGAACAGGCGCCCGCCGTCGCCGAGGAACAGGGAGTAGTTGCGACGACCGGATGCCTCGATCTCGGCGAGCATTTCGGGCCAGACGGGCGTGTGGCGCGCGACGTATTCGTCGACCAGGGCAGGGTCGATCTGCAGCTGGAAGGCGACGCGGATCATGTCACTCCTTCGTGAGGCCGGTGCATCGTCGGGCAAGCGTTTCATGAAACGATTCAAGATTCAGAACAGTAACGTGGGTCCGAAGCATCCGTCAAGGCAGGTCATGTGGCAGTCAGTGTGAAGGACGTCGCTCGCGCGGCAGGAGTGTCGGTGGGGACCGTGTCGAACGTCCTCAACCGGCCGGCGAAGGTATCCCCGGCGACCGTGGAACGCGTGCACGCGGCCATCTCCGCGCTCGGGTTCGTCCGTAACGACGCCGCGCGCCAACTGCGCGCCGGACGCAGTCGCACCGTCGGGCTCGTCGTCCTCGATACGGCCAACCCGTTCTTCGCCGAAGTCGCCCGCGGCGCCGAAGAGCGCGCCGCCGCGCACGGCGTGACGATCCTCCTCGGCAGCAGCGGGCAGGATGCCGCCCGCGAGAACGCCTACCTCGACCTGTTCCGCGAGCAGCGCGTCAACGGCGTGCTCCTCACCCCGTTGGCCCTCGACGACGCACGCGCCGAGACGCTCGAGACCGCCGGCGTCCCGATCGTCCTCCTGGACGCCGAAGCGGACGGCGACCTGCCCTCCGTGGCCGTCGACGACGTCGAGGGCGGATACCTCGCCGTCCAGCACCTGTTGCAGCAGGGGCGTCGCCGCATCCTGTTCGCCGGGGGACCGGCATCCGTCCGCCAGGTGGCGGACCGCCTCGAGGGGGCGCGGCGCGCGCTCGCCGAGGTGCCCGAGGCGTCGCTCGAGGTCGCCGGGACCGACGAGCTCACGGTGCTCGCGGGGCGGCTCGTCGGCGAGCAGCTCGCCCGACGCGACGCGGCCGAGCGGCCCGACGGCGTGTTCTGCGCGAACGACCTGCTGGCCGTCGGGGTGCTGCAGGGTGCCGGCATCCTCGGTTCGCTGCGCGTCCCCGAGGACCTCGCCCTCATCGGCTATGACGACATCGATTTCGCGCAGTCGACGGTCGTTCCGCTCAGCTCGATCCGTCAGCCCGCGCGCGAGATCGGCGCCGCGGCCGTCGACGCGCTGTTCGCCCTGCTGGAGGATCCGGATGCCGAGCCGCAGCGCATCCGCTTCCGCCCCGAACTCGTCGTCCGGGCGTCGACCGGGGGCTGAGGCGCGGGCGGCCGGGCGTCAGCGCGCGGCTGAGCGCACCAGTGAGGTCAGAAGCGCTGCCGCGTACTCGCGGTTGTCGGCGGTGATGGCGGGCACCGCCGGGGCGCGATGGTCCGACGCGATGCGGAAGCCTTTGGCCTCGGCATCCCACGTGATCTCCGTGATGTCGGCGAGCGGCGTCCGGTGCACGTCCTCCATCAGATCGCGCGAGTAGAGCGCGGCGTCGGTGATCGCGATGCCGTAGACGCCGGCGAGTGTGGCGCTCGACAGCGAAGCGAGGGGGCGGTCGGATGCCGGGAGTTTCCACTTCGCGGAGAGCTTGGCGAGGTGCTTCGCGTCCTTGGGTCGCGAGGGAAGCGAGAAGTCGGTGGACAGCCTGCTGGCGAGCACCAGCTCTTCGACGGTGGCGGGCGCCTCGGCCGGCGGGTCGGTCACGGCGACCGTCCCGCGCACCGTGTCGACGACGGCGGCCAAATAGCGCGCGACCGCAGGACGGTCGTCGGGTGCCAGCACCCGCTCGGTCGGGGCGAGGTCGACCGGGGTGTCGCGCACGCGCAGGGCGGTCCCCTCGATCCGGATCTCGGACGTCCCCAGTGAGGCGAGGCTGAGGGGGATCGCGTCGAGGTCGTCGACGCCCTCGACGTAGAGGGAGCGATCGGTCACGAGCACACCGCGGGAGTGGCGCCGGCCGAGCAGATCGAAGGTGTGGAAGCCCCAGAAGAGGACCGGTAGATCTCCGTCCGAGACGGCTCCGCGCAGGTACATCTGCTCGACCGCCTTCCAGAACACGGCTTCGGCGTCGGCGTAGTCGGGGTGGTCGGTCTGGCCGGCGCGGAACACCAGCCGGCTGATCGCCTCGGGCGTCTCGACCGCCGACACCTCGGCGATCAGGCGGTCGAACAGCTCCCGCCTGCCGGGGCTGAGGGTCTGGAGGTACTCGGTGAGGTTGCTCGGCCCAGGCATGGCTCGTCCCGTCGTCGGTTCCGGATGTCGTGGCCATTGTGGCCGGTCCCGGGGTTTCGCGGGAAGGGGGGGCGCGAGCGCTCCCGTGCCCCCATTGACACGATTCAACGCCGCACATAGGCTCGGCGAACGACTGGGGAAAACGCATTCCATCACGAGTTCAAGGGTGAACAGCATGAGAAGACCCGTCCGCACATCCGTCGTCGCTGCGCTCGCCGCAGCGGCCCTCCTCATCCCGGCTCAGGCCGCGATGGCGCACCCCGGCCATGGGCCGGGAAAGCCGAAGCCCGGCACGTCGCCACAGCTCGAGAAGCTCGACCGCGGCCTCGTCGCTCTTCCGGGCGAGGACGGTGTCCACCTCACGTGGCGCCTGTTCAAGAGCGAGGCGACCGGCGCGTCGGCGACGGGCCTCACCGGCACCGACTTCGTCGTGAAGCGCGACGGCAAGCGCGTCGCGACCGTGACGGACTCGACAACCTACGTCGACCCGGACGGCACCGACCGTTCGACCTACACGGTCTCGCCGCTGCAGGGCAAGCGCGAGGGCAAGGCGTCCGAGAAAGCGACCGTGCAGGGGTCGCCGTTCCTCGACATCCCGCTCACGAAGCCGGCTGACGGCGTGACCCCCGCGGGTGAGGCGTACACGTATTCGGCGAACGACGTCTCGGTGGGCGACGTGGACGGCGACGGCGCGTACGAGTACGTCGTGAAGTGGGACCCGTCGAACTCGAAAGACGTCTCGCAGGTCGGCTACACGGGCCCGGTCTACATTGACACGTACGAGCTCGACGGCACGCTGCTGAACCGCATCGACCTCGGTGTGAACATCCGCGCCGGCGCGCACTACACGCAGTTCCTCGTCTACGACTTCGACGGCAACGGCAAGGCCGAGATCATGATGAAGACGGCGCCGGGCACGAAGAGCACGGAGTTCAAGAAGGGCAAGGCGAAGAAGGCCGAGTACGTCACGATGCCGAAGGCCGACCGCAAGGCCGGCTACTCGCACTCCGACGACTACCGGTTGAGCGCCGACGACTACGCCGCGCACCTCGCTGGCGTGTTCCAGGGCTGGTCGGATCGCCCCGAGGTCGTCTCGGGTCAGTGGCCCGCCACGATCGAAGAGGCGCTCGGCACCGAACCGACGCACGACTACCCGCTGTCCCGTGCTGACGCCGAGGAGCTCGTCGACTACTTCATCGACGTCTATGCCCCCTCGCGATCCGCCCGCAACGTGCTGCGGAACTTCGAGGGCTTCATCGTCGACGGCCCCGAGTACCTGACGGTGTTCGAGGGCAAGACCGGCAAGGAACTCGAGACGGTCCGCTACGAACCGGGTCGCGGTGACGACGGTCTGCTCTGGGGCGACTACGCGATGTCGCGCATCGAGCCGGGCAACCGCGTCGATCGCTTCCTGTCGGGCGTCGCCTACCTCGACGGGAAGCGTCCGTCGGCGGTATTCGCCCGCGGCTATTACACGCGCTCGACCGTCGCGACGTACGACTGGAACGGGAAGCACCTCACGAAGCGCTGGTTCGTCGACAGTGGTCACGTCCCGATGACGAACCCGTTCAACGACGGTCCGCACGGCCGCGACGGAACCGATCCCGAGTACGGCACGCTCACGACGCAGGGCTTCCACAGCTTGAGCGCCGCCGATGTCGACGGTGACGGCAAGCAGGAGATCGTCTACGGCTCCGCGACCCTCGACGACGACGGCAGCCTGCTCTACTCCTCGTTCGACACGATGCCCCCCGGCAGTGCGACGCCCGGCGAGAACGTGCGCCTCGGTCACGGTGACGCGATGCACGTCGGCGACTTCGACCCGGGCCGCCCCGGCAAGGAGATCTTCACCGTCCACGAGGGCGGCTCGTACGCCCCGTACGGGACGGCGATGCGGGATGCCGCAACGGGCGAGGTGCTCTTCGGCGCCTATTCGGGCAAGGACACCGGCCGCGGGATGGTCGGTGACGTCCGCCCGGACGTCCCGGGCATCGAGGCGTGGTCGAGCATGCCGGCGGGAACGGATGCCTCCGGCCTCCTCTCCGCGGACGGCGACGTCCTGCAGTCCACCAACCCCGGCACGAACATGTCGATCCGCTGGGCCGGCGACCTGACGACGCAGATCGTGAACGGCGCGCAGACCGTGACCCCGACGATCGACGACTGGACGCGCGGGACCCTGCTCACGGCATCCGGCACCCTCACCAACAACGGCACGAAGGGCAACCCGTCGCTGGTGGCGGACGTCCTCGGCGACTGGCGTGAGGAACTGCTCGTGCGGACGGCCGACTCGTCGGCGCTGCGCATGTACGTCTCGACCGAGCCGACCGAGCACAAGCTCTACACGCTCATGCACGACCCGCAGTATCGGGCCGAGATCGCGCGTCAGCAGACGACGTACAACCAGCCCGCGTACACGGACTTCTACCTCGCGTCCGACATGTCGTTCGCGAAGGTGCCGCTGCGCTGAGCGGTGACGTGAGAGGGGGCGGATGCCGGTGGCATCCGCCCCCTCTTCGTTGCCGGGCTGGCGTCAGTCGGTCTTGCGGCGACGCGGCCCGGCTGAGCGGGGCGGCGCAGCGCGCATGTGGTCGCGGATCCGCCCGAGGACGTCAGCGAGCATGCGGGCCTCGCCGTCGGCGAGTGGCGACAGGAAGTAGCCCCGGAGGATCTCCAGGTGTCCGGGGAAGACCTTCGCGAGCAGCGCGCGACCGGCATCCGTGATCGTCACGGTCACGCTGCGCTCATCGTCGACGGAGGGGGCGCGCGTGACGAGGCCGCGCGATTCCAGCAGCTGCGCCTGATAGGTCAGGCCGCTGCGGCTGTAGACGACGCCGTCGGCGAGGTCGGTCATGCGCGCGCTGCCATCGGGGGCATCGCCGAGCGTCGCGAGGACGTGGAACTGCACGTAGCTGAGGCCACCGGCATCCTTCAGCTGCTGTTCGACGGCGTGCCGCAGGAGGTTGCCCACCTCGGTCACGGCGAAGTACGCACCCAGGTCGGCATCGCTGATCTCGCTCATGGGTCGACACTATCAATGTTTCGAGTTCGAACTACTTGCTTCGAATTCAAAACAGATGTACGTTCATCTCAATGCTTCAGATTCGAAGCACATGAGAGAGGAATGATCATGAAGACGATGCGATTCTTCGAGACGGGCGACCCGTCCGTGCTGATGCTCGACGACGTCGAGACGCCGACTCCGGCTGCGGGCCAGGTGCTGCTGCGCGTGGCGGGGGCGGGCGTGAACCCGGCCGACAACGGCATCCGCTTCGGCCGGCTGCCGATCCCGATCACCCTGCCGCACACCCCGGGCTACGACGCGTCGGGAACGGTGATCTCGGTAGGCGACGGCGTCACCGAAGTCGCCGTCGGCGATGAGGTGGTGGGATTTCTGCCGATGACCGACGACGGCGCCGCGGCGGAGTACGTCATCGCCCCCGCAGAAGCGCTGGTGTCGGCTCCGACCTCGATCGCGCTGGCGGATGCCGCGGGACTTCCGTCCGTGGCCCTCACCGCCTGGCAGGCCCTGTTCGAGTACGCCGACCTGCACGCCGGCCAGCGCATCGTGATCACGGGCGCCGGGGGCGTCGTCGGTCTGCACGCCGTCCGTCTCGCGAAGCGTGCCGGCGCCCACGTGATCGCGACGGCGACCGGGCGCAGTCGCGCCGCTGTGGCGGATGCCGGGGCCGACCAGGTGATCGACCACACGACGACCTCGGCGGCATCCGTCGTCGACGAACCGGTCGACGTCGTCCTCAACCTCGCCCCGATCAGCGCGGAGGAGTTCGTCGCGCTCGCCGCGAGGGTCCGAGACGGCGGTGTGGTCGTGTCGACGACCGCATGGATGGCGACTCCCTCGGACGAGGCGCGGGGCGTCCGAGGCGTGACCGTATTCGTCCGCAGTGACCGGGATCAGCTCGCCGAGCTCGTCCGCCTGGTCGACTCCGGCGAGTTGCGGGTCGACATCGCCGAGCGGATTCCGCTCGCCGCGTTGCCCGAGGTGCACGCCCGGCTCGAGGCGGGTCAGGTGCACGGAAAGATCGTCGTCACGCCGACCGCGTGATCGAGCGGGGTCAGCGCGCGCGGACGAGCGCGTTCACACGCTGCTGCCACTCGCGCAGCTGCCACATCGGGTGGTGCGGGGCGGCGTTCGAGCAGAGGACGACGCCCCACACGCCGCGGTCGAGGGCGGTACGGATGCCGTGTTCCGCCAGCTCGCGACCGGTCTCGGACTCCTCGAACCCGCCGTGCAGCGGCGTGTAGCCGACCCAGCCCTCGCCGATCAGTGCCGGCACGCCCTGCCAGCGCGCCCACTCGGCGATCGCGATGACGCGGGATTCGATCTCGCGGTGCATCACCTCGGCGTAGCGCGGGTACTCGGTGTCGAGCCAGGCGTCCCAGGCCGCGGCATCCACCCAGTCGTAGCCGTAGATCATCTGGTCGGTGACGACCGTGGCGCGCAGCTTCCACTCGGCGGGCCGGCCGTACTCGGCGGGCGTGGGCGCATCGGCGCGCAGCAGGGCGCCCAGGTCGGCGTTCGGGAAGTCCCCGCTCCCCTCGGAACGGATGTCGATGCGCTTCTGGAGGGCGTCGAGCACCCCGTAGCTGTAGACGTGGCACTGCGTGGCCGAGAGGGTGGCGGGCAGCTGGTGCATCGCCAGGTGCGGCGGCTTGCCGATGCTCGCCGTCACGATCAGGTCGGGATGCCGCTGCTGCAGCCCTTCCAACGCGGTCGCCCCGCCGTCGGTCACCGCCGGCAGGATCGAGAAGTCGACCTCGTTGTGGATCTCGACGAGGGCGATGAGGTCGCGGGCGCCCTGTTCGTCGATCCACGCGAGCATCCGGTCCCACGCCTCCGCGAGCACCCGGTAGCGGTCCTCCAACGGCACGGCCTCGACGGCCTCGAACCACCGGGGTGACGCGGCGAACGCGCAGGACTGCTGGTACTCCCAGCTCGAGAGGATCAGCACGAGGCCGTGCCGCCGCGCGGCGGTGAGCAGCGTGGCGAGGTGTGCGCGCACGTCGATCGCGTAGCCGCCGGGGGTGTCGTACCAGCGCGTGCGCTGCCCGTAGTACCCGCCGGATGCCGCGGCTCCGAGCCCCTCGATCGTGAGGTCCCGGGAGAGGTCGTCGAGGCCCAGGTCGCCGAACAGCAGCAAGGGAGCGGCGCAGATGCGGATCGCGTTGTAGCCGAGCGACGCGGCGTCGGCGCACGCGGCATCGAGGTCGGCGTACACGTCTCCCTCGCCGGCGCGGGTGTACCAGGAGAAGTCCCACAGTGTGATCGCGAGACGGTCCGGGAGATGTGCGGGAACGGGTCCTGTCGGTCCGTACGGGTTTTGGGGAAGGTTGCCCGACCCCAGGTAGCGATCGGTCATGCGTTCATCCTCTCGTTCGCGATGGTGCGGCCGTCGGCGGCCAGGTCGCGCAGCGCGGCGGCCTGCGTCCGGCGACGGTCGGCGGTGTCGAGATCGAACACCAGGAGCTCCGGCAGCGAGGTCGCGAAGTAGTCGACCTCGTCGGGTGCGGCCTCGATCTGTGCGGCACGCGCGTCGAGCGCATCCCAGATCGTCTCGGCGGCGGCGGTCTCGCCCAGACGTGCGTGCGCGACGCCGATCCAGAACGTCGCTTCGTCGGCGGGACGCGGAGCGACCGCGAGCCGCGTCGCCGCACAGGCCCGCTCCCAGGCGGCGCGGACGGCCGCGTCGTCGCCCGCGAGGCGGTGCGCGTCGCCGAGGGCAACGAACCGTTCCGCCTGTGGGACGGCGGGATGCCGGCCCTCGCCGAGATTCGCGGGGGCGTCGATCCCCGCCTCGAGCAGGGCGACGGCGGCATCCGCACGGCCCGCGGCGCAGAAGCGTCGCGCCATGAGGCAGGCCGCGCGGTCGTAGGCGGCCAGCACGATTCCCTCGCCGCCTTCGAACGGACGGAACACGCGCGTCGTCAGGATCCGCCACGCGTCGTCGACGCGGTCGGCGTCGAGCAGAAGTCCGACATGGGTGACCGCGAGGTCGTCGCGGGCGTCGAGTGCGGCGGGGTGGCGTTCCATGAGCGCGAGGCGGGCGGAGGCATCCGTTTCCATCAACTGCGCGAGCAGGTCGCGTTCGAGGACGAGACGCGGGTCGGGGCGGTGGGCGAGCGCGGTCTCGTAGAGGTCGGCTGCCCGGGCGGGGTCGCCGCCGGTGCGGACCGTCGCGAGGGCGAGGTTGCGCAGCAGGACCGGGTCGTCGCAGCCCAGGTCCCGGGCGCGCTGGAAAGCCGCGTGGGCGTCGTCGTCGCGCCCGGCGTCGAGCAGCCAGGCGCCGAGCATCGCCGCGGCGGCGGAGGACCCGGCCGCGGTGCCGGCGACGAGGGCATCGAGCTGGTCGAGCCCTGCGGGGAAGGCGCCGCCGAGGTCGAGGAGGTCGGCGGCGGCGCGCTCGGTCGCGGCCAGATCGGGGCGCCCGGCGGCATCCGCCCAGGCGGCGCGGAGGATCAGGCGGACCGGCTCGAGGTTGCCGAACCCGGCGTCGCCGGTCGCCTCGCGCTCGGTCGCGGCGAGGGCCTCGTCGAGCGCGCCGGCGCGGGCGAACTCGGCGCCGGCGTCGAGCGCGGCGCGCGGGTCCGACGGTGCGGGCCCGTCGGAGAGCAGCGCAGTGATCGGGTCGAGCGGGTCGGCGGCGACGAGATCTTCGAGCGCCGTCGCCTCGTCGTGACTCCCGAGTCGGCGCAGCGTCAACACGCGCAGACGGCGCGCCTCGGGAATCGCGTCGGCGGCGTCCGTGAGTCGGAGCGCGTCCGACGCGCGCCCGCCCGCGAGCGCGAGGCGAGCACGGGCGAGGGATGCCGGCGCCGCCCACACCGCGTTCCACGCCGCCCGCGCGAACCGCCGATCGGCCGCGTCGCGCTCGCCGAGGCGCTCGAGCGCGAGCCCGAGCAGGTAGTGCGCCTCGCCATCGCGGGGGTTCAGGTTGCGGCGGGTCTCGCGGGCGACGGCCGCGTCAAGATGTTCGCGCGCCGCGGCGTACTCGGCTCGGGCGAGGTGCCACGCGCCGAGCATCGTGCGGGCGCGGGCATCGTCGGGATCGCGCCGCTGCGCCTCGCGCAGGTAGGGGAGCGGTGACCGGGTGGGATGCCGGTACTGCACCAGATGCGCCGCCGTGAGCAGCAGCTCGTCGGTGCCCTCGATGCGTTCGGGCGCCTCGGGCGCCGTCGCGACCCAGGGCTCCGCGGGCTCGGCGTCCCGGCGCACCCACCGGACGAGGATCGCATCGTCGGCGACGACCGTGACCTCGACCGCGGTTCCGGCGATGCCGACGACGGCGGGGGAGTCGGGGCCGATCGCGACGTCCGTGATCCTCGTGTCACCGCCGTCGACCCTGACCTCGACGCGCGCCGCTCCGTGCGCACGCGTCGTGAGGACGCCGATGCGCGACCGGCCGCCCTCGGTCGTGACCGAGGCCGCGGCATCCGTCGTCGCCTGCCGTGCCGGACCGATGGCGTGCACGGGGAACCAGTGCTGCGAGAACGTCTTCGTCTCGCCGGGCATGAGCCACGCGAAGTCGGGTTGGTTGTCGGTGTACACCCCGGCCATGAGCTCGACGTAGGGTCCGTCGGTGTCGGTGAGCTGGTCGTCCCAGGCGCGTCCGATGGGGCCGTCGCCCCACGTCCACTGCTTCTTGCCGGGCGAGATCGCGGGGTCGGCCCAGTGGACGAATCCGGCGTCGGCGGCGTGGTCGTAGCCGCCGAAGAAGCCGTCCTCGGTGTCGGTGATCATGTACGAGGTCGGTACGGGGATGTTGCTGTACACGTCGATGCGGTCGGCGCCGGGGCGCTCGGCGGCGAGGGCGGGGTAGTCGACGCCGTAGTACGCCCGGTCGGCGTGCGGGAACGCGGTGATCGCGCGGCGGGCGTGGTCGGCGACGTAGCGGACGTCGTCGGGAAAGAACGACTGGTACTGCTCGTGGGATCGCGCGGCGACGTTCGCCCACCACAGGAAGGTCTGCGGCACGTCGGTGCGGTTGTGCAGGCGCACGTCGAGCTCGATGAGTGAGGATCCGGGGCGCAGCCGCACGCCGTGGACTCCCCGCATCCGCTGCAGGGGATCGAGGTCGCTGTGCCAGACGATCGCGCTGCCGTCGTCCTCGCGCTCGATGCGGCTGTCGACGGGGAGGAACGTGGCGGGGCGATGGTGCTGGGGCCAGTTGAACTCGACGCCGCCCGAGATCCACGGGCCGGCGAGGCCGACGAGGGCGGGCTTGATGACGTTGTTCCGGTAGAAGAAGTCGTAGCCCGCGACCTTGTCGTACCCGATGTGGATGCGTCCGCCGAGCTCGGGCAGCAGCATCAGCCGGACGTACGCGTTCTCGAGGTGGATCGCCCGCCACGCCCGCGGCTGCTTCTCGTGCGAGATGGATTCGATCATCGGCAGCGGATACACCCGCCCGCTCGAGCCCTGGTACACGCGCCGGTCGAGGAACGCCGGGTACGGATCGGGGTCGCCCGGCTCGTAGGTGTCGATGACGGTGTCTTCGGACCAGCACGCGACCCCGCCGACCGCGAGCAGAGCCTGCTGGTCGGCGGGGGCATCGGGGAGCAGGATGCGGCTGGGCGCGGCGTCGGGCATGGGGCGAATCTATGCGGGGCGGCGAGCTCGGGCCATGGGTTCGCGTGCGGTCGACATGGACGATTCGACGATGCGGTGCGGCAGGATGAAGGGATGCAGCGCGCGGACGGGTTCGAGCGGCAGCGGCTGAGCGTCGTGCCGCGTCCTGTCGTCGAGGCAGCCCTCGCCAAGCCGGTGACCCGGCGGATGGTGGTGACGGATGCCGGGTACTTTCCACGCGCGGCGGGCCACGGCCGGCATCGCCCTATGGGTGCTCCCGAGACGATCGTCATCGTCTGCGTGTCGGGGGCCGGATGGGTCGAGGCGGGCGGTCAACGGACGCGCGTCGGGTCGGCGACGGCGATCGCCATCCCTGGGGATGTGCCCCATTCCTACGGAGCGGATGCCGCGGATCCCTGGACGATCTGGTGGTGCCACGTGCGCGGTTCGGACGTGCCGGAGCTGGTCGAGGCCGCGGGGGTGTCCGCGGACCGCGTGGTGCTGCCGCTGCGCGCCGTCGAGCGGGCGACCGCCCTGCTCGACGAGATCTCGACCTCGCTGGCGCGAGACACGACGCCCGCGCGGATGGTCGCGGCATCCGGGATGGCGTGGCGGTTGTTCACGCAGCTCGCGGTCGACCGGCTGCTACCGGAGCATGGGACGCCCGTCGAGCGGGCGCTGCGCTACCTCGAGGAGCGCATCGACGGCACGGTGCACGTGGGAGAGCTCGCGGCGATGGTCGGGGTGTCGCCCTCGCACCTCGCCGCCCTGTTCCGCGATGCGACCGGCGGCGGGGTCATCGCGCACCACCTCGCACTGAAGATGGCGCATGCCCGGCACCTGCTCGATACGACCGACCTGCCCGTCGCGGAGGTCGCGCGCCGCGTCGGCATGGACGATGCGTTCTACTTCTCGCGCAGGTTCCGCGTCGCCCACGGAGTGTCCCCGACGGCGTACCGCGGGCAGGGGAAGGGGTAGGGCGTGGCGGTCATTGGCCCGCGGCGGGCGCGACATAACGGTGGTTATCGTGTCGCGGCCGAAGGGGTTAAGAGCGGCCTCGCGCCCCGCCTCGCCGCGAAGTCGACCGGGACGATCTCAAGACCTTCGTCGATGACGACCGCTCACGAGAAGGGCGATCCCCATCAGTTCCGACAGCGCAGCTGAGACCAGAATCGCCCAACCCCAGGTCAGGTTGTTCGTGATAAGAATCAAGCCAGCAATGAGCCCGAGCGTCCCGAGAGCCAGGGAAGTCACCATCCCCGTCGCTTCCATCTTCCTCAGGTCGTCTTCCTGCGGAACGCGAAATAGGGGCATCGTCGCGGGTACTAGTGGGTGCCGTCGAGAATGAGTCGGGTTGCTTCACCCGCGGCATCCCATTGCGGAAAGTGGCCGCAGCGCTCGAACCAGTGCAGCACGGCGTCCGGGAACAGTTCTGTGGCTCGAGAGGCCTGACGGGGTACCGTCACCAGATCACGCCGCCCCCACCCGATCGTGACCCGGCCAGGTACCGAACCGGCCGGGGCGCCCTGTTGCTTGGGTCCTTTTGTGAGGGCGTTCATGGCGGCCCCGGTCGACGGCGAATCGGCCAGTCCGCGCACGTCCGGCAGTACGGTCTCGGGCGAGAGGGCCCACGGCCGCGCCGACAACTGCGCCAGCAGCAGAGTCCGTCCGACGGGGTTGCCCAGCAGGGCCGGCAACGCGCCTCGCAGCGCTCTGACCAGAGTGATCGAGGGCCGCAACGTGGCGCCGAAGACGACGAGCTCGCGGTGGCTCCAGAAGCCGCCCGGGTCCAACGCCACAGCGTCACCGCCGACCCCTCGCCGCGCGAGCTCGAGCACGATTCGGCCGCCCATCGACTGGCCTGCGGTCGAAACCCCGTCCAGCCCCTGCTCGCGGATGAAGTCCGCGACAGAGTCGGTCAACGTGGCGATCGAGACCTCACCGGCCAAGGCCGGAGTCTCACCGAACCCGGGTAAGTCGACGGCGATGACCTCACGATGTTCCGCCAGTTGGTCGAGGATCGGGGTCCAAGACCGCCACCCTGCACCCAGGCCGTGTACGAGTAGCAGAGGGCTGCCGTTCCCGCGTCGAATGTGGTTCAGCGTCACCCACGCAACGCTATCCCGCGCGGGTCTAGGGAGGGCCGGATCGCCAGAAGCAGCCATCGCCCCTGCGTGTGCGTGCGTTCGATCCGCATCCGCGTTTCCATGGTCGCGAGTTCGGCCCGCTTCGGAGAGTCCTGTCCACGGTGGCAGCGAGGGCGACCGTTGCCGACGGCATGCCTGGACGATCCGACGGCCTCGCCGCGCCACGTCGGCTCGCGCTCCTAGGCTCGGACCCGTCCCCGCCCCCGTTGGAGTCCCGATGACGCGCGTCCACACCCTCACCGTCCGCCCGCCCGCCACGACTGAGCTCGCGGACATCCACCCGTCGGCAGGTGTCGACTCCGGCGTCGAGGTGACGGCGCAGTCCGTTCGGCAGGACGGCATCCCGATCTTCCCGATCACCGGCGAGATCCACTACTCCCGCATCCCTCGCGGGGAGTGGATGCCGGTGCTCACCGCCGCCCGCGCCGGCGGACTCACCCACGTGTCGACCTACGTCCTCTGGAACCACCACGAGCCGGAGCGCGGACGGCCGGACTTCACCGGCGGACTCGACGTGCGCGCCTTCCTCGAGACAGCGCGCGACGCCGGTCTCGGGCTCATCCTGCGGATCGGCCCGTACGCCCACGCCGAGGCGCGGCACGGCGGTCTACCCGACTGGCTCGTGGGCTCGGGCCTGCCGCTGCGCACCAACGACCCGGCCTACCTCGCCGAAGTCGAGCGGTGGTACGCCCTGCTGGCCGAGCAGGTCAGCGGCATGCCGCTGTTCTCGATCCAGGTCGACAACGAGCTGTACGACGGCGCCGACCACCTCACCCGGCTGCGCGAGATGGCGGAGGGGCTCGGCCTGCGCGCGCCGATCTGGACGGCGACCGGATGGGGCGGAGCCCAGCTGCCGGACGGTTTCCTCCCGGTCTACGGCGGCTACCCCGAGTCGTTCTGGCTCGATGCGGACGTCGAGCCCGACCTGCGCAGCCACGCGAACTTCTACCCGTCGCCGCGCCGCGACGACGATTCGATCGGCGCCGACCACCGCGCCGGCGAGCCGGTGGCCGAAGCGGTGCGGGCGCCGCATCCGTTCACGACCTGCGAGGTCGGTTCGGGCATGACCTCGGCATATCACCGCCGTCTCGACGTGCCGGCCGCTGATGTCGCGGCCCTCGCGATGGCCAAGCTCGCCTCGGGCAGCGTCTGGCAGGGGTACTACATGTACGCCGACGGCCGGAATCCGCGCCGCGGGCTGCAGGAGTCGCACGCCGCGGCCGGACCGAACGACTTTCCCGAGATCGCCTACGACTTCGGTGCGCCGGTCCAGGTCGACGGCGCGACGCGGCCGAGCTGGGCGGCGCTCCGCCGGCAGCACCTCATGCTCGCGCGGTGGGGTGCGGCGCTCGCCGCCATGCCCGCCTTCTTCGCCGAGGACGCCGTCGACTCGCCCGACCTCACCGGGCTGCGCTGGTCGGTCCGCTCGGACGGGCGACGCGGATTCGTGTTCGTCGTGAACCGGCATCCCGGGGTCGACCTGCCCGCCCACGAGGGTGTGCGGTTCGAGGTGGGCGATACCGTCTTCCCCGAGGTCGACATCCCGACCGGCGCGGTGTTCGCCTGGCCGTTCGGGATGCCGCTCGGCGACGCGACCGTGCACTGGCTCACCGCGCAACCGGTGACCGAGGTGCTGTGGCGGGGAGCGCCGCTGCTGGTCGCGGCGGCGACCGACGGCATCCCGCCCCAGCTCTCGGCCGACGCTGACGTGGCGGAGGTCGGTGCGGACCGCGGACGGATGTGGGAGCTGTCGCGCGAGGGCGGAGTTCTCGCGCGGGTGCTCGTGCTCGATGACGCGGATGCCGAAGCGATCGCTCTCGCCGGCGGGCGGGTCGTCTGGGCGCCCGGCGCGGTCGTGACCGACGATGGCGAGGTGACCATCACGGGGAATGCCGCTGCGTCCCCGCGTCTCGAGGTGCTCGACGACGGCGGGTGGGTGGCAGTCGAGGTCGAGCCCGGACAAGCCGCGGAGGTCGCGGTGACGCTCGAACGGTCCGCCGGGGCGCCCCCGGCCGGCGCCGAACAGGGCGGTCGCGCGTCGATCCCGGCGGAGTGGGATGCCGCCGCGATCGTGACGATCGCGGTCGACCCGGCCGACGAGCGCACGTTGCGCCTGAAGTGGATCGGCGATGTCGCCCGCGCGTGGGCCGCCGACCGGCTCGTCTCCGACGCTCTGTGGACCGGGCGCCCCTGGCGCATCCCGGCCGACCTCCGCGGCGACGCGACCGAACTGCGGATCGAGATCCTGCCCGGGCCGCCGTCCGCACGTGTGCGCTTCCCCGGCCAGGCGCCCGTCGGGGCGGGGATCACGCGCGCGGAGCTCGAGCCGCGCGCGAGCGTGCGTATCTGACGCGTTCCTCGACAGCGCTGTCTGGTGCCGAAAGCGCACCGGCGGCCCGGTTTACAGGGGGGGCGCTCTGGGCACGAGGGGGCGCTCTCGCGCGTGTGCGGCGCGGGCCGGTGCAGGATCGCGCGCGGGAGCCCCAGTATCGAGCGCGCGGGTAGCGTCGCGAGACTCAGTCGCGAGAGCGCCGCCTGTTGCCGAGAGCGCTGCAGGATGCCGGGCACGTCAGGGCGCTCTCGGCACAACGGGACGCTCTCGCGGGCTGAGTCACACCCCTCAACGCGCGGACACCACCGCGTTGTCGATCGCGTCGAGGTCGACCCCCGGCCGCGTGACGGCGTTCGTGAGCAGCACCCACGCGATCCCCGCACCGGGGTGCACCCAGAACTCGGTGCCGGCCCAGCCGCCGTGGCCGTAGACGTCCTGGTCGATGAGGCCGGGCGCGCGCGTGCGGAGGTTCCACGTGAACCCCCAGTCCTGCCCGCGCTCCGCGATGTACGGCTCGAGCCGGGGGATGTCGCCCGTCAGCGGACGCCGCATCATCGCCAGCGTTGCCGGCTGCAGGATGCCGCCGGTCGCCCCGCCTTCGATGCGCAGCAGCTCCGAGCCCAGTCGCAGCAGGTCCTCGGCGCGGCCGACGAGTCCAGCACCCGGATGCCGCAGCGCGGCGAACCGGGCCATGTCGACGCCCGATGCCGCAGCGTCGACCACCTCGACCGAGCCGGCGTGGTCGAGGCTGAGCCCGTCGGCGCCGATCTCGCCGGCCCACTGGGCGACGGCATCCGCCCAGTCGTGCCCGGTCGCGTGCTCGACGAGCGCCGCGATCCCCTCGAACGCGAGCGACGAGTAGCGCGAGGCGCTGCCCGCGGCGAAGTCCCGACCGCGGGTGACGAGCTCCTCACGCAGCGGCGTCACGGGGTCGAGCGGCGGCTCGGCGATGCCGGCGGTGTGCGAGGCGAGGTGACGCAGCAGCACCACGTCGTCGCGCCCCGCGCCGAACTCCGGCGCAGCATCCCGAAGCGGCGTCTCGGTCGTCAGCAGCCCGCGCTCGATCGCCCGCGCCGCGGCGATCCCCAGCAGGGGCTTCGTGATCGAGAAGAGCGGGTACCGATCGGATGCCGCGGCCCCGAACCCCTCCAGGGCGACGGTCCCGTCGGCCGTCGCCACGCCGAGCACGGCCGACGGCAGCCGGCCCGCGTCGACGTGCCCGCGGACGAGGTCGAACGCCGCGCTCATGCGGTCGGCACCTGCAGCACGCCGTTGCGGCGGTGCGGGAGTCGAGTCAGCGACGCGTCGCGGAGCGGTTCGGGCAGCAGCGCGTCGGGTGCGTCCTGGAACGCGACCGGTCGCAGGAACCGGCGGATCGCCGTCGCGCCGACGGAGGTGTGGAGCGACGTCGTCGCGGGCCATGGTCCGCCGTGCTGCTGCGACCACGTTACGGCGACACCGGTCGGCCAGCCTGCGAACAGCACGCGGCCGGCGCGCAGCTGCAGCAGCTCGAGCACCTCGGCGACATCCTCGCCCGCCTCGCTGTGCAGCGTCGCGGTGAGGCTTCCCGGCACGGCACGCAGGGCCCGCAGCAGCTCGGCGTGGTCGCTGTAGCGGACGAGCAGCGTGACCGGTCCGAACACCTCGGCGATCAGCGTCTCGGGGCGCTCGGCGACCGCCGCGGCATCCGTCGTCAACACCACGGGGCGGGCGCCGTCGGGCGTCTCGGCGCCCTGGGCGAGTACCTCGACCGACGGGTCGGCCTCGAGGTCGCGGATGCCGTCGGGGAACGCGGTCGTGATGCGCTCGGTCAGCAGCGGCCCACCCGCCGCGCCGGCGACGGCGTCGGCGACGAGCTGCTCGATGCCGGCATCCCGCGGGATGAAGACGACGCCCGGCTTCGTGCAGAACTGGCCGGCGCCGAGGGTGAACGAGCCGACGAGGCCCGTCGCAAGCGCCTCACCGCGCGCGGCGGCCGCGCCGGTCGTGACGACGACGGGGTTCACGCTGCCGAGCTCGCCGTAGAACGGGATCGGGTCGGGCCGCCCGTTCGCGAGGTCGAACAGCGCGCGACCGCCCGAGAGCGACCCGGTGAACCCGGCCGCCTGGATGACGGGGTGCTGCACGAGCGCGTTCCCGGCCTCGCGGCCCTCGATGAGGGCGAGCGATCCGTCGGGCGCGCCCGCGGCGCGAAGCGCCTCGATCGCGATCGCGGCGGTGCGCTCCGATAGCTCGGGGTGGCCGGAGTGCGCCTTCACGATGACGGGGTTGCCCGCCGCCCACGCCGAGGCGGTGTCGCCACCGCAGACCGAGAACGCGAACGGGAAGTTGGATGCCGAGAACACGGCGACCGGGCCGACGCCGACGAGCAGGCGACGCAGTTCCGGGCGAGGCGGGGTGGCTGCGGCATCCGCGTCGTCGACGGTCAGCTCGAGGTACGAGCCCTCGCGGACGACCGCGGCGAACAGGCGCAGCTGCCCCGTCGTGCGGCCGACCTCGCCGCGCAGACGGACGGCGCCGAGGCGGGTCTCGCGGTCGGCGATCGCCACCAGTTCGTCGGCGTGGGCGTCGAGCGCGTCGGCGACGGCGCTCAACCAGCGGGCGCGATCGTCGGCGGACGACGTGCGCCAGATCGGCGCGGCGGCCGCGGCGGCGTCGGTGAGGCGGGCGAGTTCTTCGGGTGACGTGGTCATCGGAGTCCTTCCGGGTCGGTGAAGCGCAGGCCGAGACCCTCGTGGGGCACCTCGGTCAGCGTTCCGTCGGCGATGGCGACGGGGGAGGGGGTCTCGAGCGCACCGAGGGCGCCGAACGCGGCGTCTTCGATGTCCTCGACGAGGACCTCCTGGGGCAGGACCAGCGCGAGCTGGCCCGACAGTTCGGGCAACAGGTGGGGGTGTAGGTCTATGCCCGCAGCGTGCGCGTCGCCCGCGATCTCGAGGAACGGAGTGATCCCGCCGACGCGGACGATGTTCGGCTGCACGACCTGCGCGGCGCCCGAGCGCACGAAGTCGTCGAAGCGGTAGCGGGTGTGCACATTCTCGCCGAGGGCGATCGGCACTCCCGATCCGGCCCGCAGGCGCCTCGCGAGCTCGATGTGCCCGGCGAGGTCGTCGGCGCGCAGCGGCTCTTCGATCCAAGCGATGTCGGATGCCGCGAGTGCCTCGACGGCGGTCGTCGCCCGGTCGAGGTCCCACCGCTGGTTCGCGTCGACCATGAGTGCGCGGTCGGGTCCGATGACGTCACGCACCGCGGCGACGCGCGCGACGTCGCGGGCGAGGTCGGGGCTGCCGACCTTCATCTTGACGGCGCCGAAGCCGGCATCGACCCAGCGCCGCGCCTGGGCGAGCAGGTCGTCGAGCTCGTAGTGCAGGTTGATGCCGCTGCCGTAGGAGCGCACCGAGTCGCGACGGCGACCGATCGAGGTCGACACCGAGATGCCGGCCGCGCGGGCCGCGGCATCCCACAGCGCGAGGTCGAGACCCGCGATCGCGATCGTCGTGAGGCCGCCGCCACCCGCCTCGTGCAGGTGGCGCCACAGCTCGGGCCAGACCTCCGCCGGCTCGGCCGAGCGGCCGACGGCGAAGGTGGGGATGTCGTGCTGCAGCAGCGCGAGAACCGCCTCGGCGCCGATCTGCGGAGTCCACGAGAAACCCCACCCCTCGGCGCCGTCCGACCGCACGACGTGGGTCGCGATGACGCCGACCGACGTGACGTCGGCGGCCCACGGGCGCGTCAGCGGCACCCGGATCAGCCGGGCGCCGAACGAGGCGATCGTGGTCACAGCAGTGCGCGGCCCGCGGCGAGGATCTCGGCCAGACGGGTCTCCTGCGCCGGGGTCGGGTCGACCAGCGGAGCGCGGACGGAGCCGACCGGCAGCCCTTCGAGACGCAGACCCGCCTTGATGAGCGAGACGCCGAACCCGGGGGTCTCGTCGCGGAGCGCGACGAGCGGCGCGTAGAAGCCGTCGAGGATCGCCATGCGACGCGCCTCGTCACCGTCGACGTACGCGCGGTAGTAGGCGTTCGCGACCTCGGGGATCATCGCGAAGGCGGCCGACGAGTACAGCGGCACGCCGATCCCGCGGTACGCGCCCTGCGTGAGCTCTGCGGTCAGCAGGCCGTTGAAGAACGCGAAGTCCTCACGGCCGGCATCCGCGACCGCCCGCACGATCAGTTGCGTGGCGCCGATGTCGCCGATGCCGTCCTTGAAGCCGACGACCTTCGGGTTCGCGGCGAGCGTGCGGATCGACTCGGCCGTGAACGCCGCCGACCCGCGGTGGTAGATGATGACGGGCAGATCGGATGCCGCGGCGATCGCCTCGACGTAGGCGATGAGCCCGCGCTGCGGGGCCCCCACGAGGTACGGCGGCAGGACGAGCAGGCCGTCGGCGCCGGCATCGGCCGCGGAGCGTGCGACCTCGATCGCGTGGCCCAGAGGGCCGCCGGCTCCGGCGATGACGGGGACGCGACCGGCGACCGCGTCGACCGCGGTGCGGACCACGAGCGCCGACTCGCCGGCGGACAGGGCGTGGAACTCGCCCGTGCCGCACGCGGGGAAGACGCCGCCGGCACCGGCATCCACGCCTGCGGTGACGTGCTGGGTCAGGAGGTCGGTCTCGACGCGGTCCGCCGAGTCGAACGGGGTGACGGGGAAGAAGAGGATGCCGCGGAAGTTCATACCGGCACGTCCTTTCGATCGGAGACGGCGTTCAGGGAGGAGGAGGTGAGTTCGGTCCGCCACGAGTGCTGCGGCCGCCAGCCGAGCACGCGCGCCGCCTTCGCGTTCGAGAACGCGGGCGAGGTGCCGGTGAGGGCGCGGGCGAGGTCGTCGGTCCCGGGGACGAAGCGCGGCAGGAGCTCGGCCAGGGGGGCGTCGGCCAGCGCATCGTCGGCGCCGACGAAGAACACCTCGGCGTTCGGGATGTCGGGGAGCGCCCCCAGCAGCAGGTCGGTGAACGATGCGACGTCGCGGGCGTCGACGTAGTTGAAGAGGGCCGGAGCCGACAGTGCGGGATCGGTGATCCGCTCGGCGACCGTGTGGCCCTGCTGGGTCGGGGCCCCCGCCCATTCCTCGGGCGCGATGACGTAGCAGGGGCGGAACGTCGCGTAGCGGACGTCGTCGCCGGTGCGCCGGTGCAGCATCGTCACGGTCTGCTCGATCATGAGCTTCGAGAGCGCGTACGCGTTCCACGGCCGCGGCGTCGATGTCTCGTCGAGCGGCAGGGACTCGGGCAGCCAGCCCGACGGGTTGCCGTAACCGAGCACGGTGGGGCTGGATGCCGCGACGATGCGGCCGATGCCGGCATCCACCGCTCCGCCGAGGACCGAGACGGCGAGGCCGGTGTTCGTCCGCATGATCACGTCTTCGGGGGCGCTGAACGGCACGGCGATCGCGGCGAGGTGGACGACCGAGTCGGCCTTCGCGCGCACGAGCGTCTCGGCCGTGGCCGCCGCGTCGAGCAGGTCGATCGAGATCTGCTCGACGCCGTCGATGCGGAGGTCGTCGGACGGTGCGCGATCGAGCGAGACGACCTCGTGCCCGAATGCGGCGAGCCCGGCGACGAGGTTGCGCCCGAGCCGGCCGGAGCCGCCGGTGACGACGATGCGGCTCATCGGGGAATCCGCGGTGTCGAGTCGCGGAGGATCGCGACGCCGAGGTCGGCGACCTGCACGGGCAGGCCCGTTTCGAGCGAGCGGTTGCCGGCGATGCCGACCGCGATCGAGCGGACGCCGTCGGTCCAGTCGGCCGGGCGCCCCAGCGGGTCGTCCACGGGGCCGGCGAAGACGTCGGCCAGGAGCAGGGCGTCGCCGCCGCCGTGGGCGGACTCGCCGGACACGATGGGGACCTCGACCGCTTCCTCCCAGTGGCGCTGCACCAGCAGACGCTCGCCCATGGGGCGGAGGCTGGAGTGGGCGGCATCCTGCACCGCACTCGGGTCGACCACCGGGTGCAGCCCGTCGCCGACGAGGACGGCGCCCCGCTCGACGACCTCGAGCTCGGCGCGGCCCTCGGTGCCGTTGATCGCGACGCGGTAGCCCTCCCAGGGGGCATGCGCGTTCAGGGAGTACGACAGGGTCGCGCCCTCCGAATAGTCGACGACGAGGGCGAGGTTGTCCTCGATGGTGATGCCCGGTCCGAAGACGTCGCGGTCGCGGACGTAGCCGTCGTGCTGCTCGGCGTCGAGATACAGCGCGCGCAGGCGCTCGTCGCCGCGGAGGTCGAGCTCGAACGGGTCGCGGTCGCCGTCGTGAGTGCCGCGGTCGGGGCGGTCGCCGAGGCCGCGGGCGGCGGCGTTCTCGGCGCCGTAGAAGCGGAGGGCGCCCGAGGCGAAGACGCGGCGGGGACGCTGCCCGATCCACCAGTTGACGAGGTCGAAGTGGTGGCTCGACTTGTGGACGAGAAGGCCGCCGGAGTGCTCCTTCTCGCGGTGCCAGCGGCGGAAGTAGTCCGCGCCGTGCTGCGTGTCGAGCATCCAGGAGAAATCGATGGAGGTGACGCGACCGATCCGGCCCTCGGCGATGACCTGGCGGAGGGCGGTGTTGCGCGGCGCGTACCGGTAGTTGAAGGTCAGGACGACCGATCGCCCCGTGCGCTCGGCGGCCGCCTCGATCGCGGCGGCGCTGGCCGCGTCGATGGTGAGGGGCTTCTCGACGACGACGTCGGCCCCGGCATCCATCGATCGGACGATCAGCTCGGCGTGCAGGTCGTCGCGCGCGGTCACGATGACCCGCTCGATGCGCTCGGCGCGGATCATGTCCTCGAGCTGGTCGGGCTGCCAGGTGCTCGGAGCGGCGAGGCCGTGGTCGACGAGGCGGTCGACGTAGAACTGTGCGCGGGTCGGGTTCGGCTCGCAGATCGCGACGAGGTCGGCGCGGTCGCGGTAGTCGTCGGCGATGGCGTCCACGTACATCTGTGCGCGGTGGCCTGCGCCGACGAGGGCGTACCGGGTGGTCATGGCTCTCCTTCGTGCCGGACTCCTCCGAGCCGGGAAACAGGCTCAGGAAACGTTTTCTCAGACGGTAGCACGGATGCCGCCGGCTCCGCGAGGAATGTTCTCGAGGGAAAGTGGATCGTTTCAGTCGCGCGATTCAGCGCGTGGGCGCGGCAGTCGTTCCGCGGAGGATGACCTCGGGGACGACGGTGTGCGTGGCGTCGGGCGTCTCGCCCTGCAGCAGGGCGCGGAGTGCTCGCCAGGCGAGGGCGCCGAGCTCCGCCGTCGGGACGGCGGCGGTCGTCAGCCCGGGGGAGGTGTAGCGCGCGAAGGGGATGTCGTCGAAGCCCGCGATCGACAGATCGCCGGGTACGGTCAGACCGCGCTCGGTGGCGGCGCTGAGGAGGCCCATGGCGGACAGGTCGTTGAAGGCGAGGACGGCGGTCGCGCCCGAGTCGAGGACGGCGTCGAGCGAGTCGGCGCCGGCCGCGAAGTCGACACCCGCCGGGATCTCGAAGATCTCGCACCCGTCGAGGGTCGCGCGGGCGTCGTCGAGTGCGGCGAGGCGCTGCGCGTTCGAGGCGCTCCGCTTGGCGCCGGCGAGGTAGGCGATGCGGCGGTGGCCGAGACCGTAGAGGTGGTCGATGACCTCGCGGAGCGGGGTGCGGTAGTCGGCCGCGACGCTGGGGGCGTCGCCGGCGCGGTTCACGAGCACGACGGGCGCCACCTCGGCGAGGACCTCGGCGAGGGCGGCATCCGACATGCGGGGAGCGCAGAGCACGAGACCGTCGGAGCGGCGGCGGGACTCGAGGGCGAGCAGGCGCTCCTGGTCTTCGTGCTCGTCGGAGTCGGCGACGAGCACGTGGTAGCCGTCTGCGACGGCGGCGCGACTGAGGCCGCGGAGCATGCCCTGGAACGTCGGGTTCGAGAGGTCGGGCACGACGACCGAGATCGTCTGGGTCTTGCCGAGGACGAGGCTGCGGGCGAGCGGGTTGGCGGAATAGCCGAGTTCGGTGGCCGACGTGCGGACCCGTTCGGCGAGAGCCGGATCGACGGTCGCGTTGCCGTTCATCACGCGGGAGACGGTCGCCAGCGAGACGCCGGCGTGCTTGGCCACGTCGGTGATCGTGGTCTGCTTCTGCCCTGCCATCGGCTCCCCTTCGCGCCTTCCGGCGTGCGCCATGCGCCATGCGCGCACCAGTGTGGCCATACTATGCGAGGAAACGTTTTATGACGGGAGACGACGATGTCCGGATCTGCTGCTGACCGAGCCGCGAAACGCGAGCGGGTGGCCGGTGTGCGGCGGGATGCCGGGGGTCGCCCATTCGTGCTCTCGTCGCACGAAGCGCTCGCCTGGTACCTCGAGGGCGCCCGCACGCATGTCTCCCTCGCCGGGCCGCCGGTGTTGGCGGTTCGCGTCGACGATGAGGGAGACACGCTGTTCGTCAGCGCGAACGAGGCCGAGCGGCTGATCGCCGAGGAGCTGCTGCCGGAGGATGCCGACCGCGTCGTCCGTGTGCCGTGGCACCAGCCCGTGCTCGAGGCCGCGGGTGCCGGGGTGGGCGAGGCCGAGGTCGCTGCCGCGCTGCGGGCGGCGCGCGCGTCGCTGCTGCCGGCGGAGGCGGATCGTTACCGCGCGCTGGGGCGCGAGACGGCGGAGGTGCTGACGGCTGTCGCGCGCGGGCTGCAGGCGTCGTCGACCGAGCGGTCCGCTGCGGCGGCGCTCGCGTCGGGTCTCGCCGCGCGGGGCATCGATCCGCTCGTGATCCTCGTCGCGGGCGAGGAGCGCTTGCCGCACCGGCATCCGCTCCCCACCGACGGGTCGCTCGGACGTCGGGCGATGCTCGTCGTCTGCGGCCGGCGTCACGGCCTCATCGCGAACGCGACGCGGTGGGTCGGCGAGGCGGGGGCCGACGATGACCGCATCCTCGAGGTCGAGGCGGCGTTCTTCGCCGCGACCCGTCCGGGCGCCCGGTTGAACGACGTCTTCGCGGCCGGGACCGCCGGGTACGCGGCATCCGGGTTCGACGCGGACGAGTGGACGAAGCATCACCAGGGCGGACCGACCGGGTACGCCGGGCGCGACCCCCGCGCGACGTCGCTGACGACGGATGCCGTCGCGTCACCGCACGCGTTTGCGTGGAACCCCAGCGCCCCGGGCGCGAAGGTCGAGGACACCGTGCTCGTGACGGAGTCGGGTATCGAGGCGCTGACGGTCGACCCGGCGTGGCCGACCGTGGAGTTCGCCGGGGTGCGCCGGCCGGTGGCGCGGGCGTTCGGCTGACGCGGCGCGCTCGGATTCGGAGACGTCTATGGCGTTGATCCTGCATTCCCGCACGGGCGCCCGCATCGTGGCGGGTCCCCGCGCGTCGTCGAGGTCGATCAGGCTCGGGAAGCCGGGGCGACGACGCTCCGGCTCGACGCGGCATCCTTCGACCGTCCCGGTGTCGACATGGGGTGGGTGGCAGACATCCCGACGCTTCGAACCGTGTTCCTGCACGACGGATGTGCGCATCGGCGACGGCAGCGATCGGCTCGAGTTCCTCAAGCTCCGGGGCAGGTCGCAGACGGCGCGTATCGTGTGGTCGCATCCGCCCGCGCAGCTCACCACCTTCATGACACACAGCCTGCGGTGGAGCGATCTCGACGATCTCGCGCGCAGCCCTCGACTCGCGTCGGTGCAGGTGTACAACTCCACCCTCGACACGGCGCAGGGATCCATCGATATCTCCGCCTTCGGGGGCTCGACTGCGCTGCGCGAGCTGCACGTGGCGGAGAACCTGCCGGTGCGAGGCGTCCCGGCCGTGCTGGCGGGCGCGCCCCACGCGACCGTGCATGTCGCTCGTGATTTCCATGACGCACCCGACGGAGCGGAGCGGGTCCACCGCATCGCGGTCCCGACCAAGAAGCCCCGCGCCACGCGCTGACGTGAGGGCCCGCTCGAGATGAATGAACTCTCATTCTCGGGATGTGGATAGGGGTCGTTTTCGGCTGATTCTGCCGGGGACGATGTCGGAGGTTGGTGGCAGAGTGCAGGTATGACGGAAGCGATGGAAACCCCCGGTGGCAAGGCATATATCGCTGCCATCGCGGGGATCGTCGCGGACGTCGAGACGGTGGGTCGGCAGATCGCTGCGGGGCAGATCGCGGAGCTTCGCGTGCTCGCCGCGGCGGGACGGTTGGCGGAGGCGCAGAGCGCTCACGCGGACGCGAACGTCCTCCTGCACGACATGGCACTGAGGTCGATCGCTGCAGAAGTCGCCGGGGCAATGCGGATGACCGACCGGACGGTGCAACGCCGGATCGGTGAAGCACGGGTGACCATCGAGGGATTCCCGGCCGCGGTCGCCGCGTGGGAAGCGGGGCGGATCGTCCGCGGACACGTCTCGGCGATCGTGGACGCCGGGGTGAACCTGCCCGCCGAGTTGTGGGCGGAGTTCGAGAAGGTCGCGATCGAACGGTGCGAACGAGACACCCCGAACCGGGTGCGGGGTGAGTTGGAGATCCTCGCGCACCGGATGCACCCGCGATCCTTCGCGGAGAGGCACGAAGAGGCGGCCGCGGGACGTTGCGTCCGGGTGGTCGCCGGCCGGGATGGGATGAGCGACCTGATCGCGACCCTCCCCACCGTGATCGCCGAGGGGATCCACGATCGACTCACCCAACAGGCGCGCGCGATCATCGACACGCGAGGCGAGCGTGCGGCGACCTCCGATGTGATCGCGACCGATGGCCGCTCGACGGACCAGGTCCGGGCTGACGTGTTCTCAGACCTGCTCCTCGCGGGCATCCCGGCGTTGGACGACACCCGGGACACCGCGGCTGGGCCGCTGGGCGCGATCCGCGCACGCGTGCAAGTGCTGATCCCCGCCGCGACACTCACCGGTGCAGATGACGGGCCCTGCGATCTCTCGGGGCGCTCACCGATCGACCCGGTCACCGCTCGCGCGCTCGCCGGTGAAACCGGAGTCTGGGAGCGTCTGCTGCACGACCCCGTCACCGGGGTCACCGTCGCGACGGACTCGTACCGTGTCCCGTCGGGGATGCGCAGGTTCCTGCAAGCTCGGGATCAGCACTGCCGGTTCCCCGGATGCCGGGTCGCCGCCATCCGCTGCGAAGTAGACCACACGCATGATCACGCGCTCGGCGGCAAGACAGAACTCTCGAACCTGGCCCACTTGTGCCAGAGACACCATTCGATGAAGCAGTTCACGGCCTGGAAAGTCCGACAACTCCAGGGTGGTGTCCTCGAATGGACCTCACCCCTCGGCAGGACCTACAGAGAAGACGCACCCACTCCGGCCGTCGCCTTCACCTCTGCCACCGCAAACCCCGGAGACCCGGCGCCCTTCTGATCCGGGCCTCCGGCGGTCAGGTCGGCGCGTCAGCTCCGCGCCCGCGCGTCAGTGCTTCAGCTCCGCCCCGTCACGCGGCTGCGCGCCGGCGCGCCATGAGGGCTCCGACACCGACCGCGATCGCGACGACGCCGGCGAGCCCGAGCCAGAAGACGTCCGGGGCGAAGAGGTTGCCCGCGGTACCCTCCCGGTCGACGCGGTCCATTTGCGCGTAGAGGTTCACCTGCGCGAGCACGACGATCGCGAGGCCGCCCAGGATGAGGGCAGTGCCGACGGTGAGACGCATCAGGATCTCCTCCGGAACGTGGCTGATGCTCCTCACCGTACGACCATCTCGGTCACGCCGTGAAGGTCGACCCCTTCGCCGGCTGATCGCCGTCGCGCCGCTCGATCGCCCGCAGGCTCTTCGCCACGAACCGTGCGATCCGGCGCGCGCCCTCCACGCGGAAGTGCGTGTCGTCGACGAGGCCCTCCGGCCACGCGGCGGTCTCGCCCGGCGCGTAGTGCGACAGCAGACGGGCGGATGCCTCGTCCCCGAGGTCCTCGTAGAGCCAGGTCGTGAACGCCGTGAGGTCGATGAGGTCGACGCCTTCGCCCGCGGCGAGGTCACGGACGGCGTTCGGGTAGTCGCCGTGCGTCGGCGTGACGCGCTCGCCCTCGAACCACCGCCGCTCGCAAGAGGTGCACAGCACCGGGCGGGCACCGCGGTCGCGCACGTCCGCGACCATCCGCCGCAACCGCTCGGTGTACCCACCACGCGAGGCGAGCACCTCCGGCTGCTTCTGGTCGTTGTGCCCGAACTGGATGACGACGATGTCGCCGGGGACGACACCGGACAGCAGCGCATCCCACGTCCCGCTGGCGAGGAACGATTCGGTCGTCGCCCCTCCGAACGCATGGTTGCGCACCGGATCAAGCGTGAACTCGCCGAGGCATTCACCCCAGCCCGCCATCGGTTCCTCACCCACCCTCATAGGTGCGACGGTCGAGTCTCCTGCCAGGTGATAGGTCATCCGCATCCTCCGAAGGTCCGGGACATGGCGATGCGGCGGCCGGGTGATCCCGACCGCCGCATCCGTCTGTCAGCTCGCGGCGAGTGCCGTCTCCACCTGCGAGATGAGCTCCTTCGCGGCATCCGCGGGAGTCGTCTTGTCGAAGGTGACGTCGTCGAGCAGCTTCGTGATGATCGGCCCGAGCTGCGAGGTCGGCAGCGCGATCGGGTTCTGCGGCGTGCCACCGGCCTTCGACAGGCGGTCGATGAAGGCCACCTGCTCCTTCTCGGAGTCGGTCAGATCGGGCGTGATGGCCTCGAGCACGGTCGGGTCGGCGGGGATGCCGAGGGTCAGCTTGTTGAGCGGACCGGCCTGCTCGCTGTTCAGCAGGAAGTCGATCAGCTTCGCAGCCTCCTTCGGGTGCTTCGACTTCGAGTAGACCGCGTACTGCACGGTCGGCTGGATGACGAGACCCACCTTGCCGGCGCTGTCACCGGGGACATTGAGGATCTTCAGCTCCTGACCGGCTGCGCCCGCGTAGATGCTGATGAAGTTCAGCGGCGCGAACGTCATGCCGACCTTGCCCTGACCCATGAGGCTCTGCTCGAGGGAGGCCGACGCGTCCTCGGCCGCCGTCGAGGCATCCGGCGACCCGCCGGAGTCCTGCAGGTCCTTCGAGAACTCGAAGAACTTCTCGGCTGTGGCTTCGCTGACGCCGAACTTGCCGTCCGCGGTGTAGAGGTCCTCGCCGTTCTGGCGGGCGAACGCCATGAGCGACTGGTCGTTCGAGATGGCCGACGAGCCGTACGTGCCCTTGCCGGCCTTGTCGGAGATCTCCTTGGCGATCGAGATGTAGTCGTCCCACGTCCAGGTCGTGTCGTCGGGGATCGCGACGCCCGCCTTCTCGAAGACGGCCGGGTTAACGATGATGCCGCGCGAGCCGACACCCGTCGGCAGGGCGTAGAGGTTGCCGTCGATGATCCCGGCGTCGAGCGAGCCCGCCTGGAACTTCGACTGGTCGATGTCACCCGTGATGTCGGCGATCGCGTTCTTGCTCTTGTACAGCGGCAGCGCGTCGTACGTGATCTGCAGCGCGTCGGGTGCGCCGCCGCCGGCGACCTGGGTCGCGAGCTTGTCGTAGTACCCGTTGTACTCGCTCGGCTCACCCTCGACCTTGATGTTCGGGTTCGCCTTCTCGAACAGCTTGATCTGCTCGGCCTTGATGGCGTTCAGCTCATCGCTGCCCCACCAGGCGAAGCGGAGGGTGATCTGCTCGTCGCCGTTTCCGGCTCCGGATCCACCGCCGCAACCGGTCAGCGTGACGGCCAGCGCCACGCCGGCAGCGGCGAAGGCGAGGAGGCGTCGGTTCTTCATGGGGTTCCTCTCAGACGGTGCGGCGGCGGAGGGCGCGCAGCAGGACAGGGGTGATCCGAGCGGAGCGGAGGATCGATCCACCGGCGGCCGTACGTTCGTGTCGGGTCGGGCCGGAGGTGATCGGGGTCATGCCGCTCCTTCGCGGATCAAACGTTTTCTCAGCTGTGAGAAAACGCTTACTGACGGACGGTAGCGCCGGGGTCGCGATGTTGTCAACGATCGGTGTGTCTCGCTTGGGTCACGCCGTCAGTGTCGCGGCGAAGAATGCGCGTGCCTCGTCCTGCATCGCGGGACTCGAGACGTGACCGTCGTCGAAGAACGTCCCGCGGTAGCCCGGCGTCCCCGCCAGGGCTCGGTCCGCGTCGCGCATCCCCTCGATCGGGAACAGCGGATCCTGCGCCCCGTACTGCACGAGGAGCTCGCGCGGAGACGCGGATGCCGCGATCTCGGGGAGGTCTCCCGCCGCCCGGATGCCGGGGCTGTTCAGCAGCCACGAGTGCGTGTCGATCTCGCGCGGGACGAGCGAGGCGAAGGTCGCCATCATGCACGTCACGACGGTCGCCCGCACCCGGTCGTCGAGGGCGCGCAGCAACACGGCGCGCCCGCCGCCGCCCGACAGCCCGAACGTGCCGAGCCTCTCGGCATCCACCTCGTCGAGACCGGCGAGCACGTCGAGGGCGGCGACGTCCTCGGTCATCACGGCGCCCGCGAGCGACGTGCCGAGCATGCCCGCCGCCTTCGCGAGTGAATCCTCGTGCAACGACGCGACGGCATCGAACCGCTCGGCCTCGGTCGGGGTCACGCCCTCCTCGCGCCAGAGCGCCTCGCGACCTGCGATCAGTCCCGCGAGACGGGGTGTCGGGTGCGAGAGGTCGAACGCCCTGCTGCCCCACGAGAACGTGTCGTGGGCGAGGACGACGAAGCCGTCGCGCGCCAGGTCGTTCGCGGGAGCGAGGCCGCCGTAGACGTTCTCGCGCAGACGGGATGCCGACGGGTGCGGCGCCTGGTCCGTCTCGAGCAGCTGCTCCGCGCCCACCGAACGGACGCCGCCGTGGCAGTGGAGGCCGAGCAGCCCGGGGAGGCCGCGACGATCGTCATCGGGACGCAGCACCCAGGCGCGGGTGCGGGGGCCGTACGGCAGCTGCCAGGAGAGCTCGCGGCCGTGCACGCCGCCTGACCGCCACTCGCGCTCGACGCGGACGTCGCCGGCGACGGCGCGGCGGACGCCGAGGACCGAGGCGAGGATGCGGCGCGTCCCGGATCCGCTCGTCGGCACCGGCCCGCGTTCCAGGAAGGCCGGCCAGTCGGGGTACCCGGCGATCGGGCCGAGGTCCTGCATCTGCTCGTCGACACGGGCGGAATCGGCCATGGCGGCTCCTCGTCTTCGGGGACCGCTTGTGCGCTCCGCTCGATAGTGTATCGTCACAGAAAGCGCTTTCTGAGCGTGTCGTCGGCGGTCGCAGGAGTCCGTCGAAAGTGTCGAGGAGGACCCGGATGAGCGCGATCAGCGAGCTGTCCCAGATACGCCGCCCCCGCGGCAAACGAGGCGCGCGCGAGCGACCCAAGGACACGAAGGCGGCCCTGGTCTTCCTGGCCCCGTGGCTCCTCGGGCTGATCCTCGTCACGGTGCTGCCCATCATGGCGTCGCTGTACCTGTCGTTCACGAAGTACGACCTGTTCAACGCCCCCGAGTGGATCGGGTTCGACAACTACGTGCGCATGTCGCAGGATCCCCGACTCGGGGCATCCCTCGGTGTGACCTTCGTCTACGTGCTCGTCGGCGTCCCGCTCGCCATGGCCGCTGCCCTCGGCGTCGCCCTGCTGCTCGACAAGGGACTGCGCGGACTGGCGTTCTACCGGTCGATGTTCTACCTGCCGTCGCTGCTCGGCTCCTCGGTCGCCGTCGCGATCCTGTGGAAGCAGATCTTCGGCGTCGACGGCATCGTGAACCAGTTCCTCGCCGTCTTCGGCATCGAGGGCCCGGGCTGGATCTCGAACCCCGACACCGCGCTGTCGACCATCATCCTGCTGAGCGTATGGGGCTTCGGCGCCCCGATGGTCATCTTCCTCGCGGGCCTCCGGCAGATCCCGGTCATGTACTACGAGGCCGCATCCGTCGACGGGGCCGGACCCGCGCGCCAGTTCTTCTCGATCACGCTGCCGCTGCTGAGCCCGATCGTCTTCTTCAACCTCGTGCTGTCGATGATCGGCGCGTTCCAGGCCTTCACGCAGGCCTTCATCATCTCGGGTGGATCCGGCGGACCGTCGGACTCGACCCTCTTCTACACGCTGTACCTCTACCAGAAGGGGTTCACGGCGTTCGACATGGGCTACGCCTCGGCCATGGCCTGGCTGCTGGTCGCCATCATCGCGGGCTTCACTGCCGTGAACTTCGCTCTCTCCAAGCTGTGGGTGTTCTATGACGACTGAACTGATCACGACCCGCGACCGTCGCTTCGCCCAGGAGCGTCAGCGCATCCGACGGCGGCAGAGCGCGGGTCTCGGCGGACGCTCGAAGGTGAGCGTCGTCGCCCGTCACGTCTTCCTCATCGCGACGTCCGCGCTGATGCTCTATCCGCTCCTGTGGATGGTCGTCAGCTCGCTGCGACCCAACGACGAGATCTTCCGCCTGCCGGGCCTCTGGCCGCTGTCGTTCGAGGTGTCGAACTACACCGAGGGCTGGAACGCCCTCTCGCCCTCGTTCGGCACGTACCTGTGGAACTCGATCGTCGTGGTCGCCGGCTCCATCGTCGGCAACCTGATCTCGTGCTCCATGGCGGCGTACGCGTTCGCCCGTCTGAACTTCCACTTCAAGCGCACGATGTTCGCGATCATGCTCGTGACGATCATGCTCCCCGTGCACATCGTGATCGTGCCGCAGTACATCATGTTCAGCCAGCTCGGCATGGTGAACACGTTCTGGCCGCTCATCCTGCCGAAGGCGCTCGCGACCGACGCGTTCTTCATCTTCCTGATGGTGCAGTTCATCCGCGGCATCCCTCGCGACCTCGACGAGGCCGCCCGGATCGACGGCGCCGGACATGCGCGCATCTTCCTGCAGATCCTGCTGCCGATGATGACCCCGGCCCTCGCGACGACGGCGATCTTCACCTTCGTCTGGGTGTGGAACGACTTCTTCGGCGCCCTCATCTATCTGAACAACCCCGACCTGTTCACCGTGCCTCTGGCGCTCCGCCAGTTCATGTCGGCCCAGGGGGCGTCGAACTTCGGCGGCATGTTCGCGATGTCGGTCGTCTCGCTCGTCCCGGTGTTCCTGGCGTTCCTGTTCGGTCAGCGCTTCCTCATCCGAGGCATCGCCACCACCGGCATCAAGTAAGCCCGAACGCGAAGGCGGCGACCCCTGGAGGTCGCCGCCTTCGTCGTGCGTGGGGGAGCGTCAGCCGAGGCGGAGGGCGGCGACGACCTCGGCATCCGACAGGCGACCGTCGGCGACGAGCAGGCGGTACGAGCGGGTGACGGGGATGCCGGGGGCCAGCTCCACGGCACGGTCCCAGGCGAGGGCGGCGCCTATGCCCGGGTAGCCCGCGACCCGGACGAACCAGGGGTCGGCCGCCGAGTCCTCGTCGAGTGGCGTCATCGCGACGGTCGCCGTGCCGGTGGGGAACTCCGCTGACCACGCGAGCCAGGGGGCGACGGTGCCGTGCACCGCATCCTCGCCCCGCGCCGAGGCGGTCCGCACGTCGACGTCGGTCGCCGCGGGCAGCCGCCACGCGAGTCCGCCGTAGCCGCCGCCGACTCGGCCGTTGCTGCCCGGGCCGCCGAGGTGCAGCGTGCCGGCGCGCGTGGCGAGCGAGAATGTCAGATCGATGGTGGCCGCGCCGGGCCAGGCCTCGGCGACCGTCATCCGACGCTGCTCGGTGAGCATCTGCGCGCCATCGCGGCCGATCCACGCGAACTCGGCTTCGAGGGCGGATGCCGCCCCCTCGACGCGCGTCGCGACGATGCGTCCGTGGTCGTCGCGCCAGACGTAGTCGCGTCCGGGGGTGTAGGTGCGGCCGCCCCAGAAGTTGACTCCCGAGACGTCCTGCAGCGTGACGCTGATGCCGAGGTGCCAGTCGTGGTCGGCGGGGTGCGTGTCTGACACGACGACGCCGCCCGGCGTGCTCACCGGATGGAGGTAGGGACGCGGGCTCGACGATCGGGTCACATCGGCGCCGTCGACGAGGACGGCGATCGGATGCTGCGGCTCGCCCGGTGCGGCGAGGTCGGCCAGGACGGCGGCCTCGGTCTTCGCGGCCCACGGCAGGTGCAGCTCCGCGAAGGTCGCCTCGGCGTCGACCGCGCGCTCCACGGCGTCCTGCACGCCCGTGATGACGACGCGCGGCGAGCGGCCCTCCTCGTTCCACGTCACGAACGCGGCGTCGATCGCGACCGGCTCGGTGTCGGCGACGGCATCCATCACACGGACGAAGGCTCCCGTCTCGTGCAGCGGAGCGAGCATCGGCGTGCCGTGGTCGCGGTGGTCGAGCAGGTTCTCGACCAGGTCGACGCGGCCGAACTCGACGCGACGGCCGTCGGTCTCGACGACGTCCTCCGTGTAGAAGAAGGTGGCCGATCCGCGCGTGCCGCGGATGAGGACGTACGGGTCCTCGTCCTGCACGGCGCAGAGGGTCAGCGCGGAGGTGACGCGGATGCCGCGCCCGGTCGACAGGCGGATGACGCTGGTGTCGTCCCCCTCGATGGCGTTGGCGCGGTAGAGGTCGGCGGTGATCTGCGTCACGTCCGTGGCGGCAGTCGACTGGGCGACGGCGAGGGCGGTCGCGGTCGCGTGGGCGAGCGGGTTCGCGACGACGCCGTCGAGGACGGGGAACCCGTCGAGCACACGGTGCCCGGCCCAGCGGCTGCGCGACCAGTACGCCCGGTCGCGGCACCACAGGCCGACGGCGCCGATCGCCTGGATAGGTCCGAGCCCGAACTCGTCGGCGATGAGGGCGGGGATGGCGAGCGATCCGAGGCTCTGGAACCCTACCTGGACGCGCGCGCCCGAGGCCGCGGCGGCATCCGCCAGCACGGTGAAGTCGGCGGACGACAGCACGGGCGGCTTCTCGAGGTAGAGGTCGATGCCGCGCGAGACGACGAGGCCGGCGAGGGCGGCGTGGGTGTGCAGCGGCGTCGCGACGATGACGACGTGGATGTCGTCGACGGCGTCGAGCGCATCGGCGAGTGAGGCGAACGCCTGCGTGCCCGCCGGCAGGTTCTCGGGCGGCACGGGGGTGGGATCGGCGACGGCCACGAGCTCCACGCGATCGCCGAGGCGGCGCAGGTTCTCGAGGTGGACGGTTCCGAAGCCCTGGGCTCCGGCGAGGACGATGCGGGTTCGTCGGGGGACGGTCACGGGGACTCCTTCGTCGGCTCCTTCGAGTATGCCAGCAAGCGCTTTCCCCATGCGGCATCCTCTTGTCGTCATCCGCTGATCAGGCGCCCCAGCACGATGCCGAGAAGTCCCGCCGCGACGGCGGCCACCAGCATCCCGACGGCGTTCACCGATGCCAGAGCGTACCGACGCTGCTGCACGAGCCGGACCGTCTCGAAGCTCGCGGTGCTGAACGTCGTGAACCCGCCGCACAGGCCCGTGCCGATCACGAGTCGCCACGCGTCTTCGAGGCTGCCGCCGAGGGCGAGCTGCGTGACGAACCCCAGGACGAACGAGCCCGACACGTTGATGAGGAGCGTGCCGAGCGGGAACGCGCCCCGCACGCGGGCTTTGATGGCACCGTCGACGATGAGGCGGAGCGCCGCACCCACGCCCCCCGCGAGCGAGAGCGCCACGAAGAGAAGGGGCGTCATCGGGCGGCCTGCTTCCGGTGGCGTGCGGCAGCGAGGGCGATGCCCGCCACCGTCGTCAGTGCCCCGACCGCGACGGTGGCGAGCGCGTATCCGATGCCGGCCGCGGCGTGGCCGTCCGTCAACAGCAGCCCGGTGTCGACGGCGAGGGCGCTGTACGTCGTGAAGCCGC
Source organism: Microbacterium sp. 77mftsu3.1 (assembly GCF_900100525.1). NCBI lineage: Bacteria > Bacillati > Actinomycetota > Actinomycetes > Micrococcales > Microbacteriaceae > Microbacterium > Microbacterium sp. 77mftsu3.1. Next base: position 454,370 of record NZ_FNCR01000002.1, read on the forward strand.
CCGCGAAGCCGGTGCCGAGCAGCAACCGCAACGACCGGCGCCGGCCGACGTCGGGTCCTCGGCGGGAGAGGCCCTCGAGCAGCGCACCGAGGAAGAGGGCTCCGACGATGTTGATGGCGAAGATCGCGACCGGGATGCCGCCCACCGCCGGGATCGCGAGCGAGAGCGCTTCGCGGGCCGCCGTTCCCGCCGTCCCGCCGGCGAGCACGAGCAGGATCGATCGCCCCGCGAGATGCACGGGGCGTTGCTCGTGCTCGGGTGCTGGCGTGGTCATCGGGTCCCGGTGTCGAGGGAAGGCGGGCGGTTCCACGATAGACCCGCGGGTTCCGGCGCCAGGGCTGGGCTTGCGGGGACCCGACGTGTCGCGGATGCCGGGGCTCGGCGGCATCCCGCGTCCCCGGAACGCGGGTGGGCTGGTCGCGGGGGCTTCCGGCCCGGCATCGGTCGCGCCTACGATGGGACCATGACGCGGAAAACGCTTTCCCATCTGGAAGGTCTCATCGACGGCGACCGCCCCGCGCGGTCGGTGCTGCGTCTGCTCGCCCGGCGGCCGGGACGGATGACCGTCGCCGTCCTCGCGTTCGCGGCGAAGGAGATCCCGCTCTGGTTCCTGCCGGTCGTCACGGCCGCGGTCATCGACGTCGTCGCCGGCCGCGGCGACGTGTCGCAGGTCATGTGGTGGTTCGTGCTGGCCGCCGTCCTCCTGCTGCAGAACTACCCGAACCACATCCTCTACACGCGCAGCTTCATGACGGTCGTCCGCGACACCGGCGCTGACCTGCGCAACGCCCTCGCCGAGCGGCTGCAGAGCCTGTCGATCGGCTACCACACGCGCATCAGCTCGTCGATCGTGCAGACCAAGGTCGTCCGCGACGTCGAGAACGTCGAGCTGATGCTGCAGCAGGTCACGCACCCGCTCCTGTCCGCGACGATGGTCATGATCGGCGCCATCACGATGACCGCGATCGCCGTCCCCGCGTTCCTGCCGGTCTACGCGCTCGCCGTCCCGATCGCGATCGGCATCCGCTACGGCATGCGGCGACGTTCGCACGATCGCAACGCGCACTTCCGCCGCGAGGTCGAGACGCTCTCGGCCCGCGTCGGCGAGATGGCGTCCCTCATCCCCGTCACCCGGGCGCACGGCCTCGAGCAGACCGCTGTGACCCGGGTCGCGACCGGGGCCGACGGCGTCCGACGCGCCGGGCTGCACCTCGACATGCTCAACGGTCACGTCGCGTCCGTGTCGTGGGTCGCGATGCAGCTGCTCGGGGTGGGATGCCTCGTCCTCGCCGCGACCTTCTCGCTCACCGGCATCCTGCCCATCACCCCCGGTGAGGTGGTGCTGCTGTCGACGTACTTCACGCTGCTCACGCAAGGGTTGACGCAGCTGCTCATGCTCATCCCGGTCGGAGCGCGCGGACTCGAGTCGGTGCGCTCCATCGCCGAGGTGCTGCAGGACCCCGACCTCGAGCAGAACGCCGGCAAGCGCACCGTCGACGCCGTCACGGGCGACCTGACCCTCCACCGCGCGTCGCACCGGTACGCCGGCGCCGCCGAGGATGCGCTGCATGCCATCGACCTGCACGTCCCCGCCGGCGCGACCGTCGCCTTCGTCGGGTCGTCGGGGTCGGGCAAGTCCACGATGCTCAACCTCATCCTCGGGTTCCTCCGCCCGACGGGAGGGCGCATCCTCCTCGATGGCGACGACATGCAGGACCTCGACCTGCGCACCGTCCGCCGATTCGTGTCGGTCGTTCCGCAGGAGTCCGTCCTCTTCGAGGGGACCATCCGCGAGAACATCGCCTACGGTCTCGGCGACGTCGACGACGCCCGCATCGAGCGGGCCCTCCGCGACGCGAACGCGTGGGGGTTCGTGCAGGACCAACCGCAGGGGTGGGACACCGTCGTCGGCGAACGCGGCGCGCGCCTGTCGGGCGGCCAGCGGCAACGGCTCGCGATCGCCCGCGCCCTCATCCGCGATCCGAGGATCCTCCTGCTGGATGAGGCGACCAGCGCCCTCGACCCCGAGTCCGAGGAGCTCGTGAAAGATGCCCTCGGTCGCCTCATGACGGGGCGCACGACCCTCGTCGTCGCGCACCGGCTCTCGACCGTCCGGCAAGCCGACGTCATCGTCGTCCTCGAGCGCGGCGAGATCGTCGAGCGCGGCTCGCACGACGAACTGCTCGAGCGCGGCGGCCGCTACGCGCAACTCCATCTCGCGCAGGCGGGTCTCGCATGATCGAGGTCTACCGCGATCCCGTCTACGACGGCGCGACCGATCCGCTCGTCGTGATCGTCGGCCCCGGCGACTGGTGGATGTACTACACGCAGCGCCGCGCGACCCACCCCGACCCCGGTCCGGGCGTCGCCTGGGTGCACGGGAGCCGCATCGGCGTCGCCCGCTCGACCGACGGCATCCGCTGGTCATACGCGGGGACGCTCGAGCCGACCGCCGACGGGCTGAAGTTGGATGCCGCCGGCCCGCCCGCGCGCACGGATCGCACCCACTGGGCGCCCGAGGTCGTGTTCGACGGGCAGATCTGGCGGATGTACCTGACCGAGATCGACGGGGTCCCCGACCGCTGGCCGGGGTACGCGCGTCAGATCGTGGAGTACCGGTCGGCGGATCTGTCCGAGTGGCATCGGATCGGCGCGCTCACTCTCGACAGCGACCGCGTGATCGACGCGGGTGTCGCTCGCACCCCCGACGGGCGCTGGCGCCTCTGGTACAAAGACGAGGCCGCCGAGTCGGTCACCAAGGTGGCTGTCTCGGACGACCTGACCACCTGGGAATCCGAGGGCACCGCGATCGGCGGACGGCCTCACGAGGGCCCGACGGTGTTCGAGCTCGGCGGCTTCTGGTGGATGATCGTCGACGAGTGGCGCGGGATGGGCGTGTACCGCTCGGACGATGCGATCTCGTGGCGGCGGCAGGGTGGAGCGGATGCCGTCATCCTCGGCGCCGGCACGGTGCCGAGCCCGGGGTTCGGCCATCACGGGGCGCCCGTGCGCGACGGGGAGCGCGTCTGGTTCTACTTCTTCACGCACCCGGGCGCGCCCGATGAACCCGATGAGCGACGCTGCGCCGTGCTCCGCGCCCGCCTCGAGGTGCGCGGCGACGAGCTCGTCGTGGTGCGCTGACTCGCGGCCTGGCCGGTCCGCTCGAGGTGCGAGTATGGGCCATAGGGTGGGTTGGGACCGGTCACAGGTGGCGTCGTAAAAACGTTTCAATCTTCTTGAAAAACGTTTCAATTGGCGCTACTCTCGGGGCAAGCGCTTTCCTGTGGGCATCGATCCACGGCACCGAAGGAAGTCGCAATCACGGACCATGACGTCCACCAGCACTCGCAACACGGACGTTCGAGAGAGGACAAAGATGTTCAGCAAACGCGTACTCGCCGCCGTCGCACTCGCGACGGGGTCAGTCATCGCCCTTGCCGGCTGCGCCGGCTCGCCGGAGCCCGCCGGCACCTACGACCCCGATGAGAAGGTCTCGCTCGACCTCGCGTTCTGGGGCAACGACGTGCGAGCCGATCTCTACAACAAGGCGATCGACGCGTTCAACGAGAAGTACCCGAATATCAAGGTGAGCACGAGCTTCCTCGCGTTCCCTGAGTTCTGGGAGAAGCGGCAGACCGAGGCGGCGGGCAAGAACCTCCCCGACGTCATGCAGTTCGACTACTCGTACCTGCGGCAGTACTCCGAGAACGGTCTCCTTCTCGACCTCGACCCGTACCTCGGTGGCATCATCGAGACCGACCCGCTCCCGCAGAACATCCTCGACATCGGCGTCGTAAACGACACCACCTACGGCATCGCCACCTCGACGAACGCCTGGGGTCTGTTCACCAACCCGGTCCTGCTCGAGAAGGCCGGTGTCGACGAGTTCCCCGGCGGCTCCTGGGACGACTACACCGCTTGGATGAAGGACATCACCGACGCCAGCGGCGGTGAGTACTGGGGCGGCAGCGATTACACCGGCCGCATTCAGAACTTCGAACTCCAGTTGCGCGCGGAGGGCGGCAACCTCTTCACCGAGGACGGCAAGCCCGGTTTCGACGAGGCGCGCCTGAAGGCGTTCTGGGAGGAGGGCCAGTCGATCCGTGACGGCATCGGGGCGCCGCAGCAGACCGTCGAAGAGGCTCTGCCGCTCGGTCCGTTCGACACGGCCATCACCGCCAGCGAACTCACCTGGGACAACTTCGGCGCCGGCTACCTCGGCAACCTCGGCGAGAGCTACACCGAGCTCGGCCTCGTCGCCCCGCCGGTGACCGAGCAAGGCGCCAAGGACCTCTACCTGAAGCCCTCCATGCTGCACTCGATCGCAGCGAACACCGACCACCCCGAGGCTGCGGCGACGCTCGTGAACTTCCTCGTCAACTCGCCCGAGTCGGGTGAGATCTTCGGCACCAACCGCGGTCTGCCCGCGTCGGAGACCGCTCTGGCCGCCGCCGACCTCGACCCGCTGAGCCAACAGGTCAAGGCGTACGAGGAGTCCATCGCCGACCGTCTCGGCGACGCACCTCCCGTTCCGATCGTCGGCTATGGCACCCTCGAGGAGAAGTTCCGTCAGCTCGGCGTCGAACTGAACTTCGGGACCATGACCGTGGACGAGGCCGTCTCGCAGTTCTTCACCGAGATGGACGTCGCCCTCAACTCGTGACCGATCGCGGGGTCCGGATGCCGCGGCATCCGGACCCCGCACCGTCCCCCCGACATCAGGAGCCACCCGTGAGCACCACCGCGACGAGAGTCATCGTCACCGGCGAGAAGCGGCGTCGCGCACTCGCGAACAAACGCCGGCCCGAGAACCTCAGCCGTCCCACCCAGCGCTCGCGCGCCCGCAAGGAGACGCTCGCCGGCTACGGATTCCTCATCCCATGGCTGGTCGGCTTCTTCGGGCTGACGATCATCCCGATGGGGTACTCGCTGTACCTGTCGTTCACGCGGTACAACATCTTCACGCCGCCCCGCTGGATCGGGTTCGACAACTACGTCCGCCTGTTCACGAACGACCCGCAGTTCATCCAGTCGGCGCAGATCACTCTCGTCTACGTGTTCGTCGGGACGCCGATCACCCTGATCGCCGCCCTCCTCGTCGCGATGCTGCTCAACTACCGCGACAAGGGCGCCGGCTTCTTCCGCTCCGCGTTCTACGCCCCGTCGCTCATCGGCGGCTCGGTGTCGGTCGCGATCGTCTGGCGCGCGATGTTCGGCTCGGAGGGTCCCGTCGACTCGTCCCTGTCGGCCATCGGCATCGACCTCGGTGGCTGGATCGGAAACCCGAGCCTCGTCCTGCCCGCCATGATCATCCTGTCGATCTGGCAGTTCGGCGCGACGATGGTCATCTTCCTCGCGGGGCTCAAGCAGGTGCCGAAGGAGCTCTATGAAGCGGCCGAGATGGACGGCGCCGGGCCCTGGTACCGCTTCCGGGCGGTGACCCTTCCGATGCTCTCGCCGGTCATCTTCTTCAACCTGCTGCTGGGTCTCATCGGTGCGTTCCAGGTGTTCGCCTCGGCGTACATCATCTCGAACGGCTCGGGCGGCCCCGCCGGCATGACGAACTTCATCACGATCTACCTCTACAAGCGAGGCTTCAGCGACGGCCAGATGGGCTACGCCGCTGCGATCGCCTGGGTCCTGCTGGTGGTCGTCGCGATCATCGCCTTCATCCTCTTCCGCACCCAGCGCTCCTGGGTGCACTACGCCGGAGACAACCGATGAGCACATCCAACGTCGCCACGACCTCGGGCGCGGCATCCACCCCGGTCTTCGCCGCGCAGCAGACGATCGCCGCTCCGCCGCGGCGTCGCCGCGTGAAGCGCAAGACCTGGCAGACGGTCATCTGGCTGGTCGTCCTGATCGCGCTGACCGCCCTCGTCCTGTACCCGCTCGTGTGGCTGGGCATCTCGACGCTGAAGCCGAACTCCGAATTCGGTCAGAACCCCGGACTCATTCCGCAGCAGCCGACCTTCGACAACTATCTGAAGGTCTTCGACGGCATCGCCGGCGTCCCGCTGTGGCAGTTCTTCGGCAACTCGCTCATCCTCGCGGTCCTGGCCGTCGTCGGCACCGTGTTCTCGAGCGCGCTGGCCGCCTACGCGTTCGCCCGCATCCAGTTCAAGGGACTCGGCATCCTGTTCGCCGCAATGATCGGCACGCTGCTGCTGCCGTTCCACGTCGTGATCATCCCGCAGTACATCCTGTTCAACAATCTGGGTCTGGTCGACACGTTCTGGCCGCTCGTGCTGCCGAAGTTCCTCGCGACGGAGGCGTTCTTCGTCTTCCTCCTCGTGCAGTTCATGCGTCAGATGCCGCGCGACATGGATGAGGCGGCTCGCATCGACGGCGCCGGACACGTCCGGATCTTCTGGGCGATCATCCTTCCGCTCGTGAAGCCGGCGCTGATCACGTGCGCGATCTTCGCCTTCATCTGGTCGTGGAACGACTTCCTCGGGCCCCTGCTGTACCTGACGAGCCCGGAGAACTACCCTCTCCCGATCGCGCTGCGCCTCTACAACGACCAGTCGTCGACGAGCGACTTCGGCGCGACGGTCACGGCCTCGTTCCTCGCCCTCGTGCCCGTGCTGCTGTTCTTCCTCGTGTTCCAGCGCTTCCTCGTCGACGGCGTCGCGACGCAGGGCCTCAAGGGCTGACGATGGCCGCGACGCGAACGGATCGGCGGGCGGTGCGTGCCGCGGTGCGCGCCGACCGTTCCGGCAGCGGTCCGGTCCTCGAGGAGCGGGCTCCGTCCCGGTTCCCCGGCGCCGCCGCGAAGTTCGCGCTCTTCGGGGAGGTCCTCCTCGTGGGTCTGCTCGTCGTGCTCGTCGGCGTGCTGGTCGTGACCCTGCCGATCGCGCTGGCGGCCGGCATCCGTCACCTGGCCCGCTATATCGCGGCGGAGGACTCGCGGCTCGGTCTGTTCTGGCGCGACGTCCGTGCCGGGATCGCCGGCGGCAGCGTCGTCGGGCTCATCGCCGCGGTGATCGCCGTCGTGCTGGCCGTCGACATCGACCTCGCACGGTCGGGGTTCCTGCCCGGTGGCGGCGTCATCGAAGCCGTCGGATGGACGGGCCTCGCCGTCCTCACCGTCGGGCTGCTGATCGCAGCCGGCGCGTGGGATCCGCGGACCGGCTGGCGAGCGGCCGTCCGCAGCGTTCCGGCGACCGTCCGCAGCGACCTGCGCGGGCTCGCGTTCTATGTCGCGGCGGTCGCGCTCGTCGTCGTCCTGACGTGGATGCTGCCGCCCCTCCTGCCCGCTGCGCTCGGCTGCGCGGTGCTCGCCGTCGTGGCGGTCCCCGAGCGCCGACGCTGAGTCAGCGCACGCGACGGACGGTGAACGTCGCCCGCCCGGGTGTCGTCCCGGTCGCGTAGAGCCGCGGACCACCCAGGGCGTCGGTGCCGCCCAGGTAGTCGTAGTCCTCACCGGGAAGGTACGCGGCCGGTGCGGACGAGCCCGTCCCGGGGCCGATCTCGAGGATGTCGTCGCCGACGGCGTACCGCGCGGTCCCGTCGGCGAGCACGGCTGTGCCGTCGGCCCGCACGTCGACCCCCTCGAACGCGCCGCCCGAGCGCAAGGCGAACTCGAGGCTCCACGCACAGATCGGACCCTCGGTCTCGATCGTCAGCTGAACGCCGTCCTCGACGGGCACGACGTCGATGCGGGTACGGAGCGGGACCTCGTCGCGCGGTCGCTCGTCGAACGACATCGCAGCCGAGAAGCGACCCTCGTCGACGACGCGGTAGTCGCCGCCCGGGCGGCGGAGCGTGGTGTCCAGCGGCCCGAAGTACGCGGGGGAGAGCCGCTCCTCGAGCACGATGCGGTCGTCCTCGGCGGTCATCTCATCGGCGCGGAACGGGCCGAGACCGAAGAAATGCCGCGAGAGCCGCACCGAGTCGAGAACTGAGTCGCCGGCGAACAGGCGCAGGAACGTCGGGTTGCTCGCGAGGCCCGAGCGGATGCGGCGGGCGACGGTGTAGTCCGACCCGCCGAAGACGACCAGGGAACGGTCGGGCGTGCGGTCGACGACGAGCCCCGAGACCGGCCACACGATGCGCGCCCGGTCGGCCGGCGCCGTGCCCGCGGGCAGCGGCTCGCGCAGCGCCGGGTGCAGGATCATGTCGGCGAGGGCCGTCTGCGGATCGATGACGGGTGCGGATGCCGCGACCCGCGCCGCCCACGCGAAGTCACCCCGCCCCGTCTCGAGGGCGAGGCGGCGGTAGTGCAGGGCGAACGGCGCGAGGGGGAACCGGGTCTCGCGCTGGTCCTGCCTGCGGGAGTGCACGGTCTCGACGGAGCCGTCGGGGTGGATGAGTCCCAGGGTCGCCTCGAGGTTCCGTGCCACGACGTCGTGGAGCTCGGGCAGGCCGAGGACGTCGCCGATGACCAGGAGGGAGGGGTTCGAGACGTAGACCGCGTAGTTCGCGCTGCGCTCGGAGTACAGGCCGTCGGCGTCGATGTCGATGCCCTCGGCGAGCCATTCGCGCGCCCGCGCCTCGAGCCGCGGGTCGGGGCGGTGCCGGTGCAGGCGGACGAGCGCCGCGCTCAGCTCCCAGCGATGGTTCGGCGTGTGCACGCCACCCGCGAGCAGCGCCGGGGCGGCGCGATCGGCGATGCCTCCCAGCACCTCGGCGACCCGGTCGAGCCGGGCGTCGCCCGAGCGGCGCGCGAGCTCGAGGATGTCGCCGACGTCGTTGATCGTGAATCCGGTGTCGGGCGGCGACTCGACGTTGTCGCCGCCGAGGAAGAGCCCCGTCGGCGACTGCAGGTCGTGCAGGATCCCCGCGTACGTCTCGGCGAGGGCGACCGCCGCCGGGTCGCCGGCGAATGCGGACCCCGGCTCGAGGAAGACCGCGACCAGCAGCTTCGCGCGTCTCATCGACTCGCGGTGCGGTCCGAGCGGGGCGAGCGACACGTCGGTCGACGCCAGCAGGAGCGCGGTGGCCTCGGCATCCGCCGCGGCGATCACGTCGGCGACGAAGGTGTCGGTATCGGTGTCGATCATCATGACTGCTCCGGTTCGTGCAGCGCGATGCGCAGGGTGACGACCTCGAACGCGCGCAGGTCGAGCGCGACGGTGCGGTCGTCGGTCCGCCGCGCGGCGTCGGCGCGGCCGCGGCCGACGGTCTCGACGAGGTCGCAGACCTCGAGTGACGAGCTGGGGACATCGAGGTGCAGCGTGCCGCCGGTGCGGGCGCCGCGCTGCTCGAAGGCGCGGACGATGAGGTCGCCGCTGCCGTCCGCCGCGAGCTTGACCGCCGAGACGACGATGCCGTCGGTCGAGCTCGTCACGAGCGGTGCGACCGGCGCTGCGCCCGTGACCTCGCGCAGCGGCGAACCGACGATCGCACCCCAGCGGGCGGCATCCGTCGTCGTCTCGGCCGGCGCGAAGAGCGACGTGAACTCGTGCACGCCCTGGTCCGCGTCGGGGTCGGGGAACGTCGGCGCGCGCAGCAGCGACTGCCGCACGGTCGTGACCGTCCCGTCCTCGTCGCTCGTGCGCGTCGCATCGTGGCCGTACATGCCGTCGTTGACGATCGCCGCACCGGTGCCCGGCTCGCCGACGTGCACCCACCTGTGCGCGCAGACCTCGTAGCGGGCGGCATCCCACGACGTGTTCGTGTGCAGCGGGCGACGCACGTGACCGAACTGCGTCTCGTAGGCCGCGTCCTGCGCGTGCACCGCGACGGGGAAGGCGAGCTTGAGCAGACGGTGCCGCTCGTGCCAGTCGACGCGGGTGCGGATGCGGACGCCGCCGCCGTCGGGGTGGATGTCGATCCATTGCTCGGCGGTGCCGTTCGGCAGCGGGTGCACGACGTGCACGACGCCGTCGACCAGTTCGGCCGTGCCGCCGTCGACGTCGGTCGTGGCGAGGCGGTACGAGGCGTCGAGCTCCCATGCGTCCCACTTCGACGGTGCATCGACGTGCAGCTGCAGCAGTCCGCCGCGGTGACCGGCGGGGATGAGGTCACGCCCGGTGGCGAGCTCGACCACGCTCCGGAGGGTGCCGTCGGGTCCGACGCGCACGTCGATCTGGTCGGAGCGCAGGCGGAATCCGCCGTCGACGTTCTCGGCCGTGACCGGCACCGGCGCCGGCGCGGCTCCCGCGCCGCCCGCGGCGATCGCGGCGACGGGTGCCGTGCCCGGGTTGAGCGCCAGGGGCTGCGAACCCTCGCCGACGAGGGCGGCGACGGCATCCGCGATGATCCGCTCGAGCCGGTCGGTCGTCTCGGCGTGCGAGCGCTCCGCCTCGCGGTGCACCCACGCGATCGCGCTGCCGGGGAGGATGTCGTGGAACTGCAGCAGCAGCACCTCGCGCCAGAGCTCGTCGAGCTCGGCCGCCGGATAGGGGATGCCGCGGCGTACCGTGGCCGCGGCGCTCCAGTGCTCCGCCTCGACGAGCAGGGCCTCGTTGCGACGGTTGCCGCGCTTGGTGCGCATCTGCGACGTGAAGATCCCGCGGTGGAACTGCAGGTACATCTCGCCGGACCAGACGGGCGGGTCGGTGGGTTCGGCGGCCGCCTCGAGGAAGAACTCTCGCGGCGTGCCGAAGGCGATCGTGGGGGAGCCCTCGAGGTCGGCCTGCAGGCGGGCGTCGGCCATCATCTCGCGCGTCGGTCCGCCGCCGCCGTCGCCGAAGCCGAACGGCATGAGCGAGCGGGTGCTGGCGGCGTGGTCGGCGAAGTTGCGGACGCTGCGGGCGAGCTCGGTCGGCCGCATGTCGCCGCTGTAGGTGTTGTTCGGCGGGAAGTGCGTGAAGATCCGCGACCCGTCGAGTCCCTCCCAGACGAAGGAGTGGTGCGGCATCGTGTCGACGTCGTTCCAGCACATCTTCTGCGTGAAGAACCACTCCAGTCCCGCGCCGCGCAGCAGCTGGGGGAGTCCGGCGGGGAACCCGAACGAGTCGGGCAGCCACCCGACGTCGCTGCGCGCTCCGAAGTGCTCCTCGAAGAAGCGCGTGCCCGCCAGTAGCTGGCGGGCCAGCGATTCGCCCGAGGGCATGTTGACGTCGGATTCGACCCACATGTTGCCGACGGGGAGGAAACGTCCCTCGGCGACGCGTTCCTTGATCCGCGCGAAGAGCTCGGGATCGCTGCGGCGCACCCACTCGAAGTGCTGCGCCGACGAGCTGACGAAGACGGCATCGGGATCGGCGTCCATGAGATCGAGCACGTTCGCGTACGTGCGCGTGACCTTCCGCACCGTCTCGCGGCTCGGCCACAGCCACGCAGAGTCGATGTGGGCGTGCCCCGTCGCGGTGATGCGGTGAGCGGATGCCGCGGCCGGTGCCGCGAGGAGGGGAGCGAGGATGCCGCTGGCCGCCGCCGCGCCCTCGGCGGGCGCGTCGGGGTCGATCACGTACAGCGCGCGCTCGAGCCCGTCGAGGATGCGCGCGCGACGCGGGTCGGAGTCGACCAGCTCGCGGGCGAGGCCGACGAGCACGATGATCTCGCGGCGGAGGCGCTCGACAGTCTCGTCGACGAGGCGCAGCTCCATCCGTCCGAGCCGGTAGAGGGGTTCGGCGCCGGCCGTGGCCGGGTCGCCGAGCGGAGTGGGCGAGAAGGCGAGGGGGCTCTTGAAATCGTCGCCCCCCGACAGGTCGGGATTCGCGGCGGCCTCGACCGTGAACGACACGCGCTCACCGGGGCGGTTCGACACGGGGACGTGATGGTTCCGCGGTTCGAGGCCCTTCACCACGACGCCCTCCAGCGTCCGCACGAGTCCCTCGCACTGGAAGCCGGGTTTGGCCTGCGAGAAGCCGAGGTCGAGCGACAACTCGATGCGGCCGTCGCGCTCGGCCCAAGACCGCGGCACCTCGCCCTCGACGGTGAACCACGTCGTGCCCCAGGCGCGGCCCCAGCGGTGACCGCCCTCGACGGGGGCGAACGCGGCATCCTGCCGCATCCGCTCCACCGACACCGGTTCGCCCGGCAGGTCGCCCTTGTCGGGGACCTGCCAGGCGGACACGTGGAGCGGAGCTCGGTCGGCGACGACGGCCCGGTCGAGGTACTCCCCGACGAAGCGGTCGACGCGTTCCAGGACGAGGTGGTCCCGTGAATGCATCAGTCCTTGAGTCCTGCGTTGATGTTCGACGAGGTCACGTACTTCTGGAACACGAGGTACAGCGCGACCAGTGGGATCATCGACAGCACGGATGCCGCCAGCAGGATCGTCCACTCGATGTTCTCGGCGCCGACCAGGGCCCGCAGCGCGATCTGCAGGGTGAACTGCTCGGGGTCGCCGAGGATGATGAGCGGGAAGATGTAGTCGTTCCAGCGCCACTGGAAGGACATGATCGCCAGCGTCAGCGCGATGGGCCGGGCCAGCGGCAGCATGATCCGGAAGAAGATGCCGTACTCGCTCGCACCGTCGATGCGGGCCGCCTGCATGAGCTCATCCGGGATCGTGATGAAGAACTGGCGGAACATGAAGACGCCGGTCGGGGTGACGATCGAGGGGATGATCACACCGGCGAGCTGGTTGTAGAGCCCGAGGTCGCGGATGACGACGAACATGGGGTTGAGGATGACCTCGCCCGGCAGCATCGTCATCGAGAGGATGAAGAGCCCCAGGACGCTCAGCCACGGGTTCTTGTACTTCGCGAGCGCATAGCCCGTCGTCGCGCAGAGGAAGACCGTCAGGACGGTCGACACCGTCGCCACGATCGCCGTGTTCAGGAAGTAACGGGCGAAGTCGATGCGCTCGAGCGCCGCCTCGTAGCCGCCGAGCGTCCACTCCTTGGGGAAGAACGACAGCGGGTAGCTGAACAGCTCGCTGCCCGGCTTGAACGACGAGAGCAGGAACCACGCGAGCGGGAACAGCATGAGCAGCGCCAGGACCCACAGCATGGTGGTCGGCACGACGGCGCGGCGACGGAGGTTCTTCGACCGGCGGCGACGCTCGAAGCTCTCGCGCTTCTTCTCGTCGGGGACGGTGATGGCGTAGGTGGTCACCATGAGTTGTTGCTCCTCCGGCTGATGCGCAGCTGGATGATCGCGATGACCATGAGGATCACCAGGAGGACCATCGACGCCGCGCTGGCGTAGCCGATCTCGGACTGCTTGAAGCCGGTCTCGTAGATGTACTGGACGATCAGTCGGTTCTGCGTTCCGGGACCGCCGCCGTTGAGCGACTGGACCAGTGCGAACTCCTTCATGTGCCCGAGCGTGGACAGCAGGATCACCAGGACGGACGTCGGGGCGATGGAGGGCAGCGTGATGCTGCGGAAGCGCTGCCAGCCGTTGGCGCCGTCGAGCTCGGCCGCCTCGTAGTACGACTTCGGGACGTTGTTGAGGGCGGCGACGAACAGCAGCATGTTGAAGGCCGCACCGGCCCACGAGGATGCCAGGATCACGACGAGCAGCGAGAGGTCCGCGTTCGAGGACCACGGCACACGCTCGCCGCCCAGCATGCTGATCACGAAATTGACGAAGCCGAAGCTCTCGCCGAACATCCAGCGCCAGATGACACCGGTCACGATCGGCGAGACGAGCCACGGGAGGAAGAAGATGATGCGCGCAGCGGTCTTGCCGCGGGCGTGCGCGGCGTTGATCGCGACGGCCATGCCGAGCGAGAGCGCGTAGCTGAGGGGCACCGAGAGTAGTGCGAAGACGAACGTGCGGCCGAGGGCCGAGTAGAAGCTCGGGTCGCTGAGGAGCTTGCTGTAGTTGTCGAGTCCGACGAACTCGGCGTCGCCCCAGCCGCGGAAGTCCGTCAGCGAGTACGACAGTCCGAGGACGCCCGGCCACAGGAAGAACAGGGCGAACAGGGCGGCCGTGACGACGGTGAACAGGAACGGCGCCATCCGGTACCGGCCAAAGGTGCGCTTGCGGCGGGGGGAGGGCGCGCCGGGCGCCCCCGCCGTGGGGGCGGAGGCGTCCGGCGTGATGGTTGCAGTCATGCGTGTGCGGTTCCCTGCGGGTTACTTCATCTGTTCGGTGGAGACCGTGTCGATGTTCTTCACGGTCTGCTCGAGCGACTGCTCGCCGTTGAGGTACTTGATCGTCTCGTCCTTCAGCGGCTCGCTGTCGATGGCGAGGCCGGTGTAGCTGTTCTTCAGGCCGTCGACGGTCTGGCGCGCAGCGATCTCGGGGGACTCGGCGATCTCGCCGTTGTAGAGGTCGAACGCGTACGCGTCGTCCTTGTAGGTGATGTCGACGCCGTCGATCGCGGGCAGGCAGCCCGAGATCTCGCAGTACTCCTTGTAGTTCTCCGGCTGGTACATCCACTTCACGAAGTCGAGGGTCTCCTTCTCGACGCCCGTGCCGTCGTAGGCGACGATCCAGGAAGCGGCACCGTAGTTGGTGGAGCGGACCGGCTGCTGCGGCAGCGGCACCGAGACCCAGTCGAAGTCCTTGATGTTGGCCTGGAAGTCGGCGATCTGCCAGACGCCCGACATGTAGCCGGCCACGCGGCCGCTCTTGAAGGTCGCGCTGGGGTCGTCACCGGCGGCCCACACGGCCTTCGGCATGAACCCGTCGTCGTTCAGCTTCTTGAAGTACTCGAGCGCCTTCTCGCCCTCGGCGTCGAGCGCCCAGGTGCCGTCGGACTGCTCGGTGACACCCTGGCTGCCGAACTCGAACATGAAGGCGCGGAGGCGGTGGGCGGAGCTGTCCATGACGGCGCCGAACTCGGCATCCGTCTTGTCGACGACCTCGGTGGCCTTCTGGACGTACTCGTCCCAGGTCCACTTCTGGTCGAGCGAGGTCGGGTACTCGACGCCCGCTTCGTCCCAGAGCGTCTTGTTGAGGAACATGCCGACACCGGTCAGGGTCGTCGGAAGGGCCTTCACTTTGCCGTCCTCGGGGTCCTCGACGCGAAGAGCCGGGAGCACCTTGGCGTCCTTGGCGATGTCGGTGAGGTCGAGCATGCGGTCGGTCCACGCCGGGTCGGCGTCGGGCGCTGCCGCGAGGGCGGGGAGGTCGTTGGCCTGCGAGGCGGTGCGGAGGCGGGTGCGGAGGTCGTCGCTCGGAACCTCGACGACCTTGACCTTGACGCCGGTCTCCTTCTCGTACTTCTTGGCGAGCGTGGCGTAGCCGCCACCCTGGGCGGCGTCACCGGACTGGACGAACTCGAGGGTGACGTCGTCGCTCCCGCCGCCCCCCGAAGACGAGCAGCCGGCGAGCACGAGGGCGCCCACAGCCGCGGCGATGATGGTGGCGGATCGGATGGTGCGGGAACTCTTCACTGCTTCTCCTTCGCGTGCGCTCTTCGGTGAGCGCGAGGTGAGTCATGAGCGGGTATGTCGGCATTTGTCGGCATGTCATGACAAGGGGTGCTCATAAGGTAACCGGGGACGCTCGGGACGGCAAGCGCTTACCTGTGTCGGATATGTAACGTCTTTGCGACAAGCGCCACTTCCATGATCACCCGGGCTTCGACGTTCGCGCGACCGACGCGGCTGTTGCGCAATCGGATCGCCGATGTCACACTGAGTGGAAAGCGCTTACCCATTCGCCTCCGCGGCGTTCAGGGCAGCCCCGACGCCGCACGCAGAGAAGCAGACAAGGACCTCACCGTGTCAGAGACGACCATCACCGCACCCGCCCCGGCGGCTGCTCCCGCCGCCCCCGCCGTCCGCGAGATCGGCATCATCATGAACGGCGTCTCGGGCCGTATGGGCTACCGCCAGCACCTCGTGCGCTCCATCCTCGCGATCCGCGAGCAGGGCGGCATCGAGCTGCCCGACGGGTCGAAGGTCACCGTCAAGCCGCTCCTCGTCGGCCGCAGCGAGGCGAAGCTCGCCGAGCTCGCCGCGAAGCACGGCATCGAGGACTACACGACCGATCTGGATGCCGCTCTGGCAGACCCGCGCTGGGAGATCTACGCGGACTTCCTCGTCACGAAGGCGCGTGCGACCGCCCTTCGCAAGGCCATCGCCGCCGGCAAGACGATCTACACCGAGAAGCCGACCGCCGAGTCGCTCGAAGAGGCGCTCGAGCTCGCGAAGCTCGCGGCCGAGGCCGGCGTCAAGACCGGTGTCGTCCACGACAAGCTGTACCTCCCCGGCCTCCAGAAGCTCAAGCGCCTCATCGACTCGGGCTTCTTCGGCCGCATCCTGTCGGTGCGCGGAGAGTTCGGCTACTGGGTCTTCGAAGGCGACTGGCAGCCCGCGCAGCGCCCCTCCTGGAACTACCGCGCCGAAGACGGCGGCGGCATCATCGTCGACATGTTCCCGCACTGGAACTACGTGCTCGAGAACCTCTTCGGCGGCGTCAACACGGTCTACGCGCAGGCGGCCGTCCACATCGCCGACCGCTGGGACGAGAAGGGCGAGCACTACACCGCGACCGCCGAGGACGCCGCCTACGGCGTGTTCGAGCTCGAGGGCGGCGTCGTCGCCCAGATCAACTCTTCCTGGACGGTCCGCGTGAATCGCGACGAGCTCGTCGAGTTCCACGTCGACGGGACGCACGGCTCGGCCGTCGTCGGCCTGTTCGGCGCGAAGATCCAGCCGCGCAACGCCACGCCCAAGCCGGTGTGGAACCCCGACCTCGAAGACACCCACGACTACGACGCCGACTGGCAGAACATCCCCGTCAACGACGTCTTCATGAACGGCTTCCGTCAGCAATGGGAGGAGTTCCTCGTCTCGTACGTCGAGGGAACCGACTACGAGTTCGACCTCCTCGCCGGTGCGCGCGGCGTGCAGCTCGCCGAGGCCGGGATCCGCTCCAGCCGCGAGGGTCGCAAGATCGAGCTCGACGCGCTGTCGCTGGACTGATCCATGACCGACCTCACCCTGCTCTCGGGGGACGGCGCACTCCGGCGCGTCCCCCTCGTCGACACCTCCGGCTACACCCGCCCCGACGGACCGCTCCGCAGCCGGGTCGCGTACGCGGCGGCGCACGTCGTGCCGAAGACGCACGCCGACAACACCCCGGGTCAGCCGGCCGACATCGACTGGGACGCGACCCTCGACTTCCGTCGCAACGTGTACTCGTGGGGCCTCGGCGTCGCCGACGCCATGGACACCGCGCAGCGGAACATGGGACTGGATGCCGCGGCCACCCGCGAGCTGATCTCGCGCTCCGCCGAGGTCGCCCGTGAAGAGGGCGGTTCCGTCGCCGTCGGCGTGAACACCGATCACATCGATGAGGAGCGGATCACGCTCGACGAGGTCGTGTCGGCCTACCTCGAGCAGCTCCACTTCACCGAAGAGCAGGGTGCGGGTCCGGTCCTCATGGCCTCTCGTCACCTGGCACGGGTCGCCGAGAGCGCGGCGGACTACCGCCGCGTCTACGACGCCGTGCTGTCGCGGGCGACGGCACCGGTCGTGCTGCACTGGCTCGGCACCGCCTTCGACCCGCAGCTCGCGGGGTACTTCGGGGCGACCGACTGGCAGACGGCATCCGCTGTGCTGCTCGAGGTCATCGAGGCGAACGTCGACAAGGTGGCGGGCGTCAAGATGAGCCTGCTCGACGCGGCCTCCGAGGTCTCGGTGCGCGAGCGCCTGCCCGAGTCGGTGCGCATGTTCACGGGCGACGACTTCAACTACGTCGGCCTCATCGGCGGTGCGGACGTGCCCGACGCCCCGCAGCCGACGCGGGACCCGGCATCCGCTCGTCAGCACTCCGACGCGCTGCTCGGTGCCTTCGCCGCCCTGACGCCGGTCGCCTCCGCGGCGATCCAGGCGCTCGATGCGGGCGACCCGGCGCGCTACCTCGAGGTGCTCGCCCCGACCGAAGCGCTGTCGCGTCAGGTGTTCGCCGCGCCCACGTTCTATTACAAGACGGGCGTCGCCTTCCTCGCCTGGCTCAACGGACACCAGCCCGCGTTCCAGATGGTCGGCGGTCTGCACTCCGCGCGCAGCCTTCCGCACCTGTCGCGGATCGTCGAGCTCGCGAACGACGCGAAGGCGTTCGAACGTCCCGAGCGCGCCGCGGAGCGGTGGAACGGGATGCTGCGACTGAACGGCCTCGACGCGTGAGCGCCGTCGACCCGCGCCTGTCGATCAACCAGGGCACCATCAAGTACGCCGACCTCGCCGCCGCGCTCCGCGTGACCGTCGAGGCCGGTGTGCAGTCCATCGGGCTCTGGCGCGAACCGGTGCAGGAGGTCGGTCTCGCGACGGCCGCGTCGATGCTGACCGACTCGGGCCTCCGGTTCTCGACGCACTGCCGGTCGGGCTTCTTCACGATGCCCGAAGGCCCCGCGCGACGCGCGTCGATCGACGACAACCTCGTCGCCATCGACGAGGCGGCGACGCTCGCCGCCGCCGGCGCGCCGGGGTCGACCGCCGTGCTCGTGCTGGTCGCCGGCGGGCTGCCCGAAGGGTCCCGCGATCTGATCGGCGCCCGCGAGCGGGTGCGCGATGCGATCGGCGAGCTCGCTCCGCACGCGAAGGCGGCGGGAGTGACGCTGGCCATCGAGCCGCTGCATCCGATGTACGCGACCGACCGCTGCGTCGTCTCGACCCTCGGTCAGGCGCTCGACATCGCGGCGGACTTCGATGCGGATGTCGTCGGTGCGGCCGTCGACACCTTCCACATCTTCTGGGACCCCGCGGTGCTCGACTCGATCGCGCGCGCCGGCCGGGAGGGTCGCATCGCGACGTACCAGGTGTGCGATTGGAAGACCCCGCTCCCCGCCGACGTCCTCCTCGGTCGTCACTACCCGGGCGACGGCGTCATCGACCTGGCCGGACTGACGAGCGCGGTCGAGGCGACGGGGTACGACCGCGACATCGAGGTCGAGATCTTCAACGCCGACATCTGGGCGACCGACCCTCTCGAGGTGGTGCGCCGGACCGCGGCGGGGTTCGCGGCATCCGTCTCGCCTTCTCTCGCCGGTCGATGACGCGCGTCCCGTGCTGCCTGAACCGCCGCCCGTAGACTGCGCACCATGACCGACCGCACCCTGCGTCGAGTCGCGCCGTCCGGCGCGGTCACGCTCGACGACGTCGCCCGCGCGGCGGGCGTTTCGCTCGCCACCGCCTCGCGCGCCCTCAACGGCTCGACCCGCAAGGTCGCCGACTCCTACCGGGAGCGGGTCGAAGAGGCCGCCGCGCGGCTCGGATACAGCGCGAACCTGTCGGCCCAGGCGACCGCGCGGGGAACGTCGGCGATCATCGCCTTGCTCGTGGCCGACATCGCCGACCCCTACTTCGGGCTCATCGCCTCAGGCGTCGCCCGCGGTGCCGATGAGGCCGGGCTCGTCGTGACGGTGGCGATCACGGAGCGCGATCCGGAGCGGGAGGTCAGGCTCGTCCGGGCCCTGCGCGGACAACGCCCGCGCGGGCTGATCCTCGCGGCGTCGCGGACCACGGCGGGACCGTCGGCCGAACTGACGCGCGAGCTGGAGCTCTTGAGCGGGATGGGCGGTCAGGTCGTCGCCCTCGGCAAGGGCGCCGGCGATGTGCGCTCCCTCGTCCTCGACAACCGCAGCGGCGCCGAAGCCCTCGGCCGAGCACTCGTCGAGCGGGGATACCGCCAGGCCGTCGTGCTCGCCGCCGAGGAGGGGACCGCCACGAGCGACACCCGACTCGACGGCTTCACCGCCGGGTTCACCACTGCGGGCGGATCGGCGCCCCGTGTCTACCGCGGCGGGTTCACGCGCGAAGCGGGCTACGAGACCATGACGCACGCCCTCGCGGACGGCATCGAGCCCGGGACGGTCGTCTTCGGCATCAGCGACGTCGTCGCCATCGGCGCCCTGACGGCGATGCGCGCCGCCGGGCGCACGGCGGGCGAGGACATCGCCCTCGCCGGCTTCGACGACATCCCCACGGGCCGCGACGTGACCCCGGCCCTCACGACCGTCCGCGTGCCGCTCGAAGAGGTCGGCTACCAGGCGTTCCGCGCGGCGACGGATGCCGAGTGGGAGCCGCACCCGGATGACCTGCGACTCGAGGTGCTGCTGCGCGAGAGCACCCCTCCGCGCGCATGAGCGTCGTCGTCGCGCTCGACAGCTTCAAGGGCTCCCTCCCGGCTGCCGCCGCCGCGGCCGCCTTCGCCGCCGGGTGGCGCGAGGTGGATCCTGCGGCAGAGCTCGTGCTGCGTCCGATGGCGGACGGGGGAGAGGGAACCCTCGACGCGTTCGCGGCCGCCGTCCCCGGCGCCGAGCGACGCCCGGTGCGGGTCCGGGGGCCCCGCGGCATCGCCGTCGATTCCTCATGGCTTCTGCTGCCGGACGGCACAGGCGTCGTCGAACTCGCCTCGACGAGCGGGATCGAACTGCTCGGCGACGACCGGCTGCCGTGGGATGCCGACACCACCGGTTTCGGGCAGGCGATCGCCGCCGCCCTCGACGCCGGGGTCACCCGACTCGTCCTCGGGATCGGGTCGTCGGCGTCGACCGACGGCGGCAGCGGGATGCTGCGTGCCCTGGGCGCGCGCATGGTCGATGCCGACGGGCGGGACGTGCCGGCCGGCGCGCGCGGACTTGCCGCCGTCTCGGCCATCGACCTCACGCACGTGCGTCCGATGCCCGCGGGCGGGGTGACGGTCCTCAGCGACGTCACCAACCCGTTGACGGGGCCATCGGGTGCTGCGGCCGTGTTCGGGCCGCAGAAGGGGCTCACCCCCGCCGACGTCACGGTCGTGGACGGGGTGCTCGAGCGCTTCGCGGCGTGCATCGCCCGTCACGCTCCGGGCGCCGACCCGTTGCTGCCCGGTGCGGGCGCCGCGGGCGGCACGGGCTTCGCCCTCGCGGCGTGGGGCGCGGATCTCGTCCCCGGCGCGGAGCGGGTCGCCGAACTCGTCGACCTCGCCGGCGCGGTGGGCGCGGCATCCCTCGTCGTCACGGGTGAAGGCTCGTTCGACGGTCAGTCCGCGGCGGGCAAGGTGCCCGCGTTCGTCCACGGGCTCGCGACGTCGCGGGCGGTGCCGGTCGCGGTCGTCGCCGGACGGTTCGGTGCGGATGCCGACACGTCGGGGTTCGCGCACGCCGTCTCGACCACCGAGCTGGCCGGGAGCGCCGCGGCGTCGATGGCCGACCCGGAACGCTGGCTGCGGGATGCCGGGCGGACGCTCGCGAGCCGACGAGGCTGACCGGGGCATCCGATGCTCGCCGGGGAGTGGTCGCGCGCGGAGTGGGTCGCGCACGCCGACGCCCTCCTCGATGCCGCGCGACGGTACGCGACGCCCGGTGGCGGTCGCATCCTCTTCCCGGGAGCCGAGGGCGGGTACGGCCGTGACGTCGACGGACTCGAGGGCTTCGCGCGCACGCTGCTGCTGGCGGGCTTCCGGATCGCGGGGGAGCGCGGCGTCGGTGTCGACGACCTGATCGCGTTCGTCCGCCGGGGAGTCACGACCGGCGTCGATCCCGGAGCGCCCGACCGGTGGGTGCGGCCGGACGAGCACGGGCAGGCGAAGGTCGAAGCGGCATCCATCGCCCTCATCCTCGACCTCACGCGGCCCTGGGTGTGGGACGCCCTCGACGCCGTCACCCGGCAGCGCGCGATCGAGTGGTTCGCTCCCGTCGTGGGGGACGACACGTATCCGCGGACGAACTGGGTATGGTTCCGCATCGTCGTCGAGACGTTCCTGCGCTCGGTCGGCGGACCGTGGTCTCCGGCCGACATCGCGGCCGACCTCGCGCGTCACGATTCGTTCGTGCGGGAGGACGGCTGGCTGTCGGACGGCGACGAGCGCTCCTACGACCACTACGTGGGCTGGGCGCTGCACGTATACCCCGTCCTCTGGTCCCGGATGACGGGGGCCGCGGAGCTCGCCGGCGGACGGACGGCGGGTGGCGTCGCCCGGCTGGATCGCTTCCTCGACGATGCGCTCACGCTCGTGGGCGGCGACGGGTCGCCCCTGATCCAGGGCAGGAGCCTCATCTACCGGTTCGCGGCCGCGGCCGTGTTCTGGGTCGGCGTCATCGCCGAGGTGCCGTCGCACTCGCCCGGTCGACTGCGCCATGCAGCGGAGCTCATCGTCCGCCACTTCGCCGAACGGGGCGCCCCGGACGCCGACGGCATCCTGACGATGGGGTGGCACGGCGAGTGGCGCGCCCTGGCGCAGTCCTACTCCGGACCCGGGTCGCCCTACTGGGCGGTGAAGGGGCTCCTCGGCGTCCTGCTGCCCGCGGATCATCCCGTCTGGACGACGCCCGCCGAGCCGCTCCCCGTCGAGACGGGCGACGCCCTGCGCGCCGTGACCTCGCCGGGGTGGATCGTGTCGGGCACCGCCGCCGACGGCATCGTCCGCGTCGTCAACCACGGCACGGACCACTCCCGCGCGGGCGCGGTGTCGACGGACTCGCCGCTGTACGCCCGCATCGGGTACTCGACCGCGACCGCGCCCCTCCTGGACGCGCAGGCGTGGCGCGATCCGCTCGAACAGTCGGTGACGATGACGGATGCCGACGGTCGCCGCACCCACCGCAGCGGGATGCGGCTGCTCGGGACGCGCGTCGACGACGGGGTCGGGTCGGTCTCGGCGGTGTGGGACGCCCACTGGGTCGAGCCGGCCCCCACGACGCACGCGCACGGGTCGGGGCTCACCGGCGTCGCGCGTCGCGCCGGCCGCATCCGGGTCGATTCGTTCGTCCGCGGCAGCATCGAGGTGCGGGTCGTTCGCGTCGAGGATCGCGCGGAAGGCGCGCTGCGTCTGCGCGTCGGGGGCTGGGCCGTCGCCGGCGACGATCCGACGGGGCACGTGAGCGGCGCGGCGGCTGAAGCGTCGTCGGGCGGGGTGACCAGCGGCATCCGCTCGTTGACCGGCGGGATCGCCGGTGTGGTGCGCCGGGACGGGGCCAGTCCCCTCGGCGACCGCGCCGTCGTCCCGGTGGTCGACCTCGGTTCGTGTGACGAGGCGATCGTGGTGCTGGATCT
The DNA here is from genome assembly GCF_900100525.1 of Microbacterium sp. 77mftsu3.1. Lineage (NCBI taxonomy): Bacteria > Bacillati > Actinomycetota > Actinomycetes > Micrococcales > Microbacteriaceae > Microbacterium > Microbacterium sp. 77mftsu3.1. The sequence continues at coordinate 477,148 of NZ_FNCR01000002.1, forward strand.
GCGCGGCTCCGGCGCGCCGGTGCGGACCGATGCGGTCGTCGAGGTCGAGTCGGACGCAGTGTCGATCATCTGGCCGGACGGCCATCGGTCGCGGACACCCCTGCTGTCGGCATAGCGCTCGCATAGCAGTGGGTGCCAGCGGCCCACAAGGCCTGCGTTGCGGGGTCGCCCTGTCCATACAGTCTCGACAACGGGCCGAGTGCAATCCGTTCCCGGCCCCGCACCGAATGCTGTGTAGCACCTGAAAGCGCAACCTGCGGCATCCGTCGCACCAATGGAGGGACAATCACATGACCAGCTCACCCAACCGCCTCGTCGCCGTCATCTTCGGCGCCGTCTACATCCTCGTCGGACTGCTCGGATTCACCGTGACGGCGGGTGTCGGCTTCCTTGCTGACAAGGGTGGCCTCCTGCTCGGCATCTTCATGGTCAACCCGCTGCACAACGTCGCGCACCTCCTGATCGGTGCGGCGCTGCTGATCGGCGGCCTGTCGAACGTCCGCGCCGCCAAGGGCGTCAATCTCGTCGTCGGAGCCGCGTACCTGCTGCTCGGCATCGTGGGCTTCTTCCTCGTCGGCAGCGCGGCGAACATCCTCGCGCTGAACACGGCCGACCACTTCCTGCACCTCGCGAGCGCGATCGTCCTGCTCGGCGTCGGCATCGCCGCCGACAAGCAGGTCTCCACCCGCGCGGCCGTCTGATGTCACCGTCCGCTCTCGTCCGTTCCTGGCCCGCGCTCGCCGCGTGGGGAGCAGGGCTGGTTCAGCTCGGGCTGAGTGCGGGCGCGATCGTGAAGGGTGCCGATGCCGCCGACCGTGGCATCGGCATCCTGCTCGCCACCGTCGGCGCGGCAACCCTCGCGTGGGGGATGGTGACGCTGGCCAAGGGCCGGCTCGCGACGCCCCGCTCCGGGGTGGCCGTCTCACTGGTCGGGATCGTCCTGCTGTTCGCGCTCATGCTCGTCGGGCCGGCGCAGGTGAGCATCTACCCCGTGGTCGTCGCCGCGGTTCTGTCACTCGCCGTCGGCGTCGTGTCGGCGGTCGCGCTGCGTCGCGCCGACCGGGGACGACCGAGTCGACCCACCGCGCGGGCCGCGGCGCGGACCAGCATCGGCGGCCTCATCGCCGGCGCCTTCCTGCTCGCCGGCGTCGTGACACCGGCTCTCGCCGCGACCCCGATCGGCAGCGACGCCCCCGGCGCCTCGGTCAACGAGGTCTTCATGACGGGCCACGGCGGGCACTGAGCCCGGTCGACGTTAGCGGATGCAATAGATCCGCGGCGACACGCCGGTAGCGGGCGAATGCTGCGGCGCGCCGCCCGGCATCTATTGCATCGCGTGACACCGCGCACACACGAAACGCCCCGGCGCCGCAACGGCACCGGGGCGTTCTCGTGGGCGTTTACAGTCCGCGCGCGAGGCGGTAGTAGGCCTGGTTCCAGCGGAGTTCCTTCTGGAAGCCGCGCACCGTCGTGTCCTCGTCGATGACGAGCAGCTCGGTGCCGGCGATGTCGGCGAAGTCGCGGAACACCTCGATCCCCACGGCCGTCGTCATGACGGTGTGGTGGGCGGCGCCGGCAGCGAGCCAGCAGGATGCCGAGGTCGCGAAGTCCGGCGACGGCTTCCAGACCGCGCGACCGACCGGCAGCTTCGGAAGGTCGGGGGCGTCGACGTTCTCGACGACGTTCGCGACGAGGCGGAACCGGTCGCGCATGTCGCTCATCGCGACGACGAGGGCGGGGCCCGCATCCGCCGTGAAGACCAGGCGCACGGGGTCGGCCTTGCCGCCGATCCCGAGCTCGTGCACCTCGAGGCGCGGCTTGGACGTCGTCAGGGTCGGCGACACCTCGAGCATGTGGGCGCCGAGGATCCGCTCGTTGCCGGGAACCAGGTCGTAGGTGTAGTCCTCCATGAGGCTCGCGCCACCGGGAAGGCCCGAGCCCATGACGTTCGCGACGCGCACGAGGATCGCCGTCTTCCAGTCGCCCTCGGCGCCGAAGCCGTAGCCCTCGGCCATGAGGCGCTGGACGGCGAGGCCGGGCAGCTGCGTGAGCGCGCCGAGGTCCTCGAACGACGTCGTGAACGCCCCGAAGCCGCCGGCCTCCAGGAACGAGCGCAGGCCGACCTCGATCGCCGCGCCGTCGCGCAGCGACTGGTGCCGCTCGGCGCCGGGCAGCAGCTCGGGCGCCACGTCGTACGAGGCCACGTACTCCTCGACGAGCGCGTCGATCTGCGCCTCGGATGCCTGGGCCACGGCATCCGCCAACTCGTTCACGCCCCACGTGTTGACCTGCACGCCGAACTGCAGCTCGGCCTCGGTCTTGTCGCCCTCGGTGACCGCGACGTAGCGCATGTTGTCGCCGAAGCGGGCGAGCTTGAGGGTCTTGACGGCCTGCCAGCCCGCGGCGGCGCGCTCCCAGTCCTCGATCTGCTGCAGGACGACGGGGTTCGAGACGTGCCCGACGACGGTCTTGCGCGCGACGCCCAGGCGCGTCTGGATGTACCCGAACTCGCGGTCGCCGTGGGCGGCCTGGTTGAGGTTCATGAAGTCGAAGTCGATGTCGTTCCACGGCAGCTCGACGTTGGCCTGCGTGTGCAGGTGCAGGAGGGGCTTGCGGAGCGCGTCGAGACCCGAGATCCACATCTTCGCGGGGCTGAAGGTGTGCATCCAGGCGATGACGCCGATCACCGAGTCATCGGCGTTGGCGTCGAGGGCGAGCCGCTTGATCGAGTCCGAGTCCTTCAGGACGGGCTTCCACTCGACCTTCACCGGAAGGCCCGCGAGGCCCTCCGCGACGGCCTGCGACTGCTCGGCGACCTGCCGCAGCGTCTCCTCGCCGTAGAGGTTCTGGCTGCCGGTGACGAACCAGACGGTGTACTGCTCGAGGCTGGTGGAGAGGGTCATGCTGTTCCTTCGTTCGATGAGCGGATGCCGCGCAGCGGCAGAGCGGTGATGGCGGCGCTCTCGACGGCCAGGCCGTCGCGGTAGCGCGCGAGGTAGTCGGCGAACCCGGCGACGTCGGCCGGGTCGGGGTCGGCCGTGACGGAGGCCGCCCCCGCGAAGACCTGGTCGGTGAGGTACGACGCGAGGTCCCGGCCGGGCTCCGCGGCGGCGTACGAGGCGAGCACGGCCATTCCCCACGCGCCGCCCTCGGCTGCGGTGTCGCCCACCGTGACGGGGGCATCCAGGGCCCCGGCGAGGAAGCGCTGTGCGACCCCGGCGGTGCGGAACACGCCGCCGTGCGCGAACATCGCGTCGAGCGCGACGCCCTCCTCGGCAAGGGTCTGCATCCCGATCGCGAGCGTCGCGAAGACACCGTAGACCTGTGCGCGCATGACGTTCGCGAGCGAGAAGTCCGCGTCGGGGGTGCGCACCACGAGCGGCCGGCCCTCGTCGAGACCGGCGATCGGCTCGCCGCTCAGGTGGTTGTACGCGAGGACCCCACCGGCATCCGCTCTGCCCTCGAGCGCTTCGCGCAGGAGCGTCTCGTAGACGGCGTCCGTCGTCATCGACTGACCGGATGCCGCGGCGAACCGCGCGAACAGCGACGCGAACGACGCCAGCTCGCTCGCTCCGTTGTTGCAGTGCACCATCGCGACCGGGTCGCCGGCGGGCGTCGTGACGAGGTCGATCTCGGTGTGGACGCGCTCCAATGGACGCTCGAGGACCACCATCGCGAAGATGCTCGTGCCGGCGCTGACGTTGCCCGTGCGCGGCGAGACCGCGTTCGTGGCGACCATGCCGGTGCCGGCGTCGCCCTCTGCGGGGGCCGCCACGGCGCCCGGGCGGAGCGTGCCGGTCGGGTCGAGGAGGGCGGCGCCGGCGGCGGTGAGAGTCCCGGCATCCGCCCCCGCGGGAAGGACCGCGGGCAGGAGGTCCGTCAGGCTGCGTCCGGCGAGGAACCCGGCGGCGTGCGCGTCGTACGCCGCGATGCGGCCGCGGTCGTAGCCGCCGTCCGTGCCGATCGGGAACACGCCCGACGCGTCACCGACGCCGAGCGCGAAGCGTCCGGTGAGCTTCTCGTGGACCCATCCGGCGAGGGTGTTGATCTTCGCGAGCGAGGCGAGGTGCGCCTCGTCGTCGAGGACGGCCTGGTGCAGGTGGGCGATCGACCAGCGGAGCGGGATGTTGACGTCCAGCAGGTCGGTCAGCTCGGCCGCGGCGGCACCGGTGGACGTGTTGCGCCAGGTGCGGAACGGGACGAGGAGGTTCCCCTGGGCGTCGAAGGCGAGGTAGCCGTGCATCATCGCCGAGACGCCGATGCCGGCGAGCTCCGTGAGTTCGGCGCCCTGCCGGCGGACGTCGGCGACGAGGTCGGCGTAGGCGGCCTGCAGGCCCGACCAGATCGCGTCCTCGGAGTAGGTCCACACGCCGTCCACGAGGGCGTTCTCCCACTCGTGGCTGCCGACGGCCAGCACGGTGGTCGGGTTGCTCGCGTCGACGAGGCAGGCCTTGATGCGGGTCGAGCCGAGCTCGATGCCCAACGCTGCGCCGCCGGAGGAGATGACGCTCATCGGCGGGCGTCCGTGCTCTGGCCGTACACGTTCTGGTACCGGTTGTAGAGGGCGTCGATCTTCTCCTGCGGGATCGGGATCAGCTCGCCCCCCTGCCGCGCGAAGTGGACGGTGCGCGCGGCGTCCTCGCACATGACGGCTGCCTTCACGGCATCCTTCGCGCTGACGCCGATCGTGAACGGGCCGTGGTTCTGCATGAGCACGGCCCGCGAGCGGTGGCCGGTCAGCGTCTCGACGATGCCGCGGCCGATCGAGTCGTCGCCGATGATCGCGAACGGCCCGACCGGGATCGGGCCGCCGAACTCGTCGGCCATGCCGGTGATGACGCAGGGGATCTCCTCGCCGCGCGCCGCCCAGGCAACCGCGTAGGGAGAGTGGGTGTGGACGACGCCGCCGACGTCCGGCATGTTCCGGTACACGTAGGCGTGCGCGGCGGTGTCGCTCGAGGGCGAGCGGTCGCTGCCCGGGGTGCCGGGAACGACGGTGCCGTCGAGGTCGCACAGGATCATGTTCTCGGGCGCGAGGTCGTCGTACGAGACGCCGGACGGCTTGATGACGAAGAGGTCGGCACTGCGGTCTTCACCAACGCGCACGCGTCCCGAGACGTTGCCCCCGGTCCAGACGACGAGGCCGTAGCGGACGAGTTCGGCATGCAGGGCGGCGACGTCCGCGCGGACGGCCGCGATCGCCTCATCGAGATCGGTCATGCGGTTGATGTTACCGGTAACATCTTGCTCGCGCCAGAGTTGGCTCAGTCGGGCGGCGCGGCGCTCGATGCGCGTGCGATGAGCACCGGCTCCGCGACGTCGCCGCGCGCGGGCAGGCCGAGGGCCTCGGCGACCACGCGCTGCGCCTCACCGGCCGTGTCGACGCGCACCGTGGTGAGCGCGGGCGTGTAGAAGGCGGCATCCGCGTTGTCGTCGAAACCCGTGACCGAGACGTCCTCGGGAACCCGCAGGCCCTCGGCGACGAGGCCGGCGATGAGGCCGAGCGCCATCTGGTCGTTGGCCGCCGCGACCGCCGTCGGCCCGTCCGCTCCGCGCACCGCGACGGCCACCTCGCGCGCGATCGAGGCTCCCGCCGCCGCGCTCCAGTCGCCGTGCCAGATCGCCGCGGGACGGATGCCGGCGGCATCCAGCGCGCCATCGACGCCCTCGTCGCGGGCCGTGGCCTCGAGCCAGTCGGCGGGTCCCGCGAGTCGCGCGATGCGGCGGTGGCCGAGTGCGACGAGGTGGTCGACCGCGAGCGCCGCGCCGGCGCGCTGCCGGGCCGCGCCCTCACCGGTGTGCAGCGCGGCGAGCGGGGTGTCGCCGGCGACCTGTCGCAGGGCGGGGAGCGTGGCGGTGTGCGGGGCGACGACGATCAGCGCATCGACGCCCTGGGCGAGCAGCCGCTGGGCGGCATCGGTGACGGATGCCGGGTCCGCGGCATCCGCGTAGGTCGTCGCCAACCAGCGGTCCGCCGCCCGCGCCGCCGCGTCGAGCGCGGCGATGCCCGCGCCGGGGCCCCACAGGGTGGCGTCGGAGGCGACGACCCCGACGGTGCGGGTCGTCGAGGTGCCCAGGGATCGTGCGGCGTTGTTGACGCGGTAGCCGAGTTCGGCGATCGCCGCTTCGACGCGGGCACGGGTCTCGGGCCGCAGGTTCGGGCTGTCGTTGATGACGCGCGAGACGGTCTGCGTCGAGACTCCGGCGCGGGCGGCGACGTCGCGGACGCTCGCGCGCATCGTCCCGGCCCGTCCCATGGCGCTCACTGTAGCCCTGCCCGCGGCGGCCCCTTGCACGCCGAGTCGCCCGATGTCGAGGAGCGGGAGCTCATCGGCCAGCAGGATTACGGTGGAGGATTCACGCCGACGACGGAGGAGGGACCGGATGCGGCTGCTGCAGCGACTCGCGCTCGGGCGCTTCTACGCGCGCCTGCCCGAGTGGGTGCGGGTGATCGTCGCGGTGGCGGCGGTCGTGCTCGGCGTGGTCATCGTCATCCGCCCGACCACGGCCCTCGGCGTGCTCGCCTGGCTCATCGGCGGCGGCATGGTCCTCACCGGCGTGCTCGATCTGACCGGCCGCGACGGCGAGGGCCAGCGCCCCCGCTGGCGGACGATCACCGGCGGAGCGTGGGTGGTCGGCGGGCTCATCGTGCTCCTCACCCCCGGCCTGACGGTCCGTGTCGTCGCGACGCTCGTCGGCATCCTGCTGTTCGCCGCGGGCGCGGCGGGACTCGTGGCCGTCTTCGCGAAGGGACGCACGCTGGATGCCCGCGTCGCGGATGCCGCCTTCTCGATCTCGGGTGTGATCTTCGGCGTCCTCGCGCTGTTCTGGCCCGACATCACCCTGCTCGTCGTGGCCGTCGTGTTCGGGGCCCGCCTCATCATGAGCGGGGTCACCGACCTCTGGATGCGGCTGCGCCGTCGCCGCGACACCCGCGCCGAGCGCCGCCACGAGCCCCGCAGGCTGCGCCGGTGGGGTCGCACCGTGACCGCTCTCGTGTCGGTCGCGCTCGCCGTGACGACCGCGCTCGTGACCGTGCCGCTGCGCGAAGGCTCGACCGTCGTCGACGACTTCTACGCCGCGCCCCGTGACATGCCCGACGAGGCGGGCCGGCTGATCCGGGCGGAGCCGTTCACCGCCGGCATCCCGGTCTCGGCGAACGCGTGGCGGATCCTCTACACCACCACGGGTGCGACGGGCGAGGTGCGCGTGGCAAGCGGTGTCGTCGTCGTGCCGAAGGAGGGCGACGGGCAGTGGCCGATCGTCGACTGGAACCACGGGACGACGGGCTTCTCGGAGAGCTGCGCCCCCTCGCTGCAGCCGCGCGGTCTGTGGTCGGGTGCGCTGTACATTTTGCCGACGATCATCCGGCAGGGATGGGCGGTCGTCGCGACGGACTACATCGGCCTCGGCACCGAGGGGCCGCATCCGTACCTCATCGGTCCGCCGAGTGCGACGGCGTCGCTCGACGCGGTGCGCGCCGCGCGGGAGCTGCAGGATGCCGACCTCGGCACCCGCACGGTCATCTGGGGCCACTCGCAGGGCGGCGCGGCCGCGCTCTGGGCCGGCTCGATGGCGCGCGAGTACGCGCCCGAGCTCTACGTGCAGGGCGTCGCGGCGCTCGCGCCGGCGAGTGATCCGTCCGCCCTCGTGCAGAACATCTCGAGCGTGACCGGCGGCAGCATCTTCGCCTCGTACGCGTTCGCGGCGTTCTCGTCGATCTACGACGACGTGTCCTATGACGAGTACGTGAGGCCGGGTGCCGACACCGTCCTCCGGCAGATGTCGGAGCGATGTCTGTCCGATCCCGCGATCGTCGTCTCGGTCGCCGCCTCGCTCGGCATGAGCGGCGATCCGCGGCTGTTCTCGGAGCCCCCGGCATCCGGTCCCCTCGGCGTGCACCTGCGCGAGAACGCGGCGCCCCTCCGGCAGAACGCGCCCGTGCTGCTCGCCCACGGCGGGGCGGACAGTGTCATCCCCGTGGCGACCCAGACCGCATTCGTGCAGCGGATGTGCTCGGCTGGTCAGGTCGTCGACTACCGCGTCTACGACGGCTACGAGCACGCGGCGGTCGTCGAGCGTCCGTCGCCGCTGCTCGACGAGCTCATCGAGTGGACGACCGCCCGGTTCGCGGGCGAGCCGGGCCCGGAGAAGTGCTCGACGACGAGGAAGTGAGCCGGGGGTCTGGGTGCGCCCATAGGGTGGGACGCATGACCGAGAACACCCTTCCCTCCGGCATCCATCTCGACGAGTTGAGCTCCGACGTCCGACCGCAGGACGACCTGTTCCGTTACGTCAACGGATCGTGGCTCGACCGCACCGAGATCCCCGAGGACAAGGCGCGGTGGGGGTCGTTCCACCTCGTCGCCGAGCAGGCCGAGCACGACGTCCGGGCGATCATCGAGGAGTCGACGGACGCAGAGCCGGGCACCGAGACCCGCAAGATCGGCGACCTGTACGCGAGCTTCATGGACACCGACACGATCGAGGAGCGCGGCGCCGACGCCGTCGCCCCGCAGCTGGCGCTCGTCGACCGGGTCACCGGCATCCCGAGCTTCCTGAGCACCGCCGGGTCGCTGGAGCGCGAGGGCGTCTCGGGTGTCTTCGGCACCTACATCGAGCCCGACCCGGGCAACCCGCAGCGCTACGTGATGTTCCTCGTGCAGGGCGGGCTGTCGCTCCCCGACGAGAGCTACTACCGCCTCGACAACTTCGAGAAGACCCGCATCGCGTTCCGTGCCTACGTCGCGAAGCTGTTCAGCCTCGCCGGTGTCGACGATGCCGAGGCGCAGGCCGACCGTGTCGTCGCCCTCGAGACCGAGATCGCGTCCCACCACTGGGACAACGTCCGCAGCCGTGACGCCGTCGCGACCTACAACCTGATGTCGTGGGATGCCGCAGTGCAGCTCACCGGGGTCGACCTCGCCCCGTGGCGCGACGCCGTCGCCGCCGGCAAGACGGGCGTCATCGAGGAGGTCGACGTCAACCAGCCGAGCTTCTTCGAGGGCCTCGGCACGCTACTGGTCGAGGGCCGCCTCGAGGACTGGAAGGCGTGGCTGCGTCTGCAGGTCATCCGCTCGTCCGCTCCGTTCCTGTCGCAGGCTTTCGTCGACGCGAACTTCGCGTTCTACGGCACCGAGATGACCGGCGTGCCCGTCAACCGCGAGCGCTGGAAGCGCGGTGTCTCGCTCGTCGAGGCCGCGCTCGGCGAGGCGGTCGGCAAGGTGTACGTCGAGCGTCACTTCCCGCCGCGCGCCAAGGAGGAGATGGACGTCCTCGTCGACAACCTCATCGAGGCGTACCGGCAGTCGATCTCGTCGCTCGAGTGGATGACGCCCGCCACGCGCGAGCGCGCGCTCGAGAAGCTCGAGGCCTTCACCCCGAAGGTCGGCTACCCCGTGAAATGGAAGGACTACTCGGCTCTCGAGGTCGACGCATCCGACCTCATCGGCAACGTCCGTCGCTCGAACGCGTGGCAGCACGACCAGCAGGTCGCGAAGCTCGGCTCGCCCATCGACCGTGACGAGTGGTTCATGACCCCGCAGACGGTCAACGCGTACTACAACCCGCTCATGAACGAGATCGTGTTCCCCGCGGCGATCCTGCAGTTCCCGTTCTTCGACATGGAGCGCGATCCGGCCGCGAACTACGGCGGCATCGGCGCGGTCATCGGGCACGAGATCGGCCACGGCTTCGACGACCAGGGGAGCGCGTTCGACGGCACCGGTGCGCTCAACGACTGGTGGACCGACGAGGACCGCACGGCGTTCACCGAGCGCACGAAGACCCTCATCGAGCAGTACAACGCGCTGGTCCCGCAGGGGCTGTCCGAGGGGCACACCGTCAACGGCGCCCTCACGATCGGCGAGAACATCGGCGACCTGGGCGGCCTCGGCATCGCGATCAAGGCCTACCGGCTCCACCTGAAGACGACCGGGTCGACGGATGCCGACGGTCCCGTCATCGACGGACTCACCGGCATCCAGCGTCTGCTGCTCAGCTGGGGCCAGATCTGGCAGCAGAAGGGGCGCGACGCCGAGACGATCCGTCTGCTGACGATCGACCCGCACTCGCCGAACGAGTTCCGCTGCAACCAGATCGTCCGCAACATCGACGAGTTCTACGCCGCGTTCGACGTGACCGAGGCCGACGCGCTCTGGCTCGATCAGGACAAGCGCGTCACCATCTGGTGACCGCGGTGCGCGGCGCGCCGGTCGTCAGCATCGAGCTCGAGTTCGATGCGGCGACCGAGCGCGCCGTGCGCGCGGAGTGGCAGGCGCTCGCCGACGCCGGGCTGTCGAGCCTCGCCGCGCACACGTCGCCCTCGAATGCCCCGCACGTGACGCTGCTCGTGCGTCCCGCGGTGACCCTCGCGCGGGTGCCGCTGCCCGCGGCGTTCCCCGTGACGCTGGGAGCGGTCGTACTCTTCGGGGCGGGGGAGCGGCGGGTGCTGGCCCGTTCGGTCGTCCCGTCGGCCGACCTGCTCGCCCTGCACGCCGCCGTGCACGAGGCCGCCGGCGCAGGAGAGGACGCTCCGCACACCGCCCCGGGCGAGTGGATGCCGCACGTCACCCTCGCGCGACGGCTCAAGGTGTCCGATCTCGGGCGCGCGCTGCCGCTGCTCGGCGACCCCATCCTCGGGACGGCGCGCGGGCTGAGGCGGTGGGACGCGGCATCCGCCACCGTCACCGCGCTGGGAGAGTTCGGGGGCTGAGCGCGGGGTCTGTGCGCCGAAGGGCGGGCTGTGCTCGTCGCGCTGTGTGCTTCCCCTGTCGCGACACGCCGTGTGGCGCTGCCGTTTGCGACAGGGGAGTGCGGGGCGTGGTCGCCCCCTGTGCTTCCCCTGTCTCAACACGCGGTGTGGCGCTGCCGTTTGCGACGGGGGAGTGCGACGGGCTGAACGCGCGCTCAGTCGCGCCGAAGGGCGGGCTGCGAGCGTCGCGGGCCGCCGTTCGGCGCCGATGAACGCTTCCAGGGACGCAACGGGCCGCCCTGACGGGCCCGCGGCGGCGAATCGCGTCCCCGGAACCCCGCGTCAGAAGACGATCGTGTGGTTCCCGTGCCGGATGACGCGGTCCTCGGCGTGCCAGCGCACCGCGCGGGACAGCACCTGGCGCTCGACGTCGGCGCCGCGGCGCACGAGCTCGGCGGTGGTGTCGGCGTGGGTCACGCGGATCGTGTCCTGCTCGATGATCGGGCCCTCGTCGAGGTCGCCGGTGACGTAGTGGCTCGTCGCGCCGATGAGCTTCACGCCGCGCTCCTTCGCCTTGCGGTACGGCTCGGCGCCGATGAAGGCGGGCAGGAACGAGTGGTGGATGTTGATGACCGGCACCCCGAGCTCGGCGAGGAACTCCGGCGACAGGATCTGCATGTAGCGGGCGAGCACGACGAAATCGACGTTGCCCTTCAGCAGCTCGAGGATCTTCGCCTCGGATGCCGACTTGTCGGGACCCGGCGTCGACGGCACGTGGAAGAACGGCACCCCGAACGAGCGCACGTCATCGGCCGACGTCGCGTGGTTCGAGACGACCATCGGCACCGTGATGGGCAGCTCGCCGCGGCGGTTGCGCCACAGCAGGTCGAGCAGGCAGTGGTCCTGTTTCGACGACAGGATCGCCATGCGCTTGGGCACCGACTGGTCGGTGAGCGACCACTCCAGATCGAACGGAGCGAGCGTGTCGCCGATCTCGGTCTCGATCGCGGGGCGCTGCCCCGCGAAGCCCGGGCGGTGGAACACGACGCGCTGGAAGTACGCGCCGCCGCGGGGGTCGTCCGAGTACTGGTCGAACTGGACGATGTTGCCACCGATCCGCGTGATCATCGCCGAGACCGCGGCGATGATGCCGGGGCTGTCCTTGCCGTGCACGATGAGGCAGGCGTGGTCGGGGTGGAGCTGCGACACGGACGAAGTCATCCCTCGATTCTGCCCTGTGCGATGACGGATGCCGACCGCGTGACGCGCGGCATCCGTCAGCGCACGCCCTTCATGAGCGACAGCACCGGCTTCACGCAGACCAGCAGCAGCACGCCCATCGCGATCGAGATGAGGCCGAGAGTCGAGAAGTAGGGCACTTCGTTCTCGGGGTCGTACAGCGTCGCGAGCTGGCCGGCGATGGCGGTGCCGAGCGACACCGACAAGAAGAACAGCGCGACCATCTGCGTCTGGAACCGCTCCGGCGCGAGCTTGGTCGCCGCCGACAGTCCCACGGGCGAGAGCATCAGCTCGGCGACCGTGAAGACGAGCAGGATGCCGACGATCGCCAGCAGCGGCGTCGAATTCGCCCCGCCGCCCGCGAAGGGCAGGAACAGCACGAAGGCGACGCCCATGACGGCGACGCCGAACGCGAACTTCACCGGCGTCGACGGCTGGCGTGAGCCGAGCTTCGACCACACCGCCGTGAAGACGCCCGCCAGCAGGATGATGAACACCGGGTTGATCGACTGCACCCACGGGATCGGCATCTCCCAGCCGAACAGGTTGCGGTCGAGGCGCTCGGCCGAGTACAGCGTCACGACCGTGAACTGCTGCTGGTAGAGCGACCAGAACACGACCGACGTGAGGAACAGCGGCAGGAAGCCCCACACGCGGCTGCGCTCCTGCGAGGTGATCTGACGGCTGAGCAGGATGACGGCGAAGTACGCGACGGCCGCGAGGATCACCGCACCGATCACGATCAGCGCCAGGTTGTCGGCGCGGATGACGCCGGTCAGGACCAGGACGACGATGACCACCACGGCGGCGACGCCGATCCCGGCGAACAGCGGGTAGCGTCCGCGCGGCAGCGGGTTGGGCACCACGCGCGCCTCGGCGGGCAGGCTCCGGCGGCCGAACGAGTACTGGGCGAGGCCCAGTGCCATGCCGAGGGCGGCGAGCCCGAAGCCCCAGTGGAACCCGAGGGTCGACTGCAGCAGTCCGGTCAGCAGGGGGCCGGCGAAGGCGCCGAGGTTGATGCCGAGGTAGAACAGCGAGAAACCGGCATCCCGTCGGGAATCGTCGGCGGCGTAGAGGGTGCCGACGACGCTCGTGGCGGTCGCCTTGAGTCCGCCCGATCCGAAGGCGACCAGGATGAGGCCCACGGTCACGCCCGCGAAGCCGGGGAGGAGGGCGAGGGCGATGTGCCCCGCCATGATGACGATCGCGCTCAGGAAGAGCACGCGTTCGGCGCCGAGGATGCGGTCGGCGACCCACGCCCCGAGGACGGTCGACAGGTAGACAGCGCCGCCGTAGGCGCCGACGATGCTCGCCGCGACCGTCTTGTCGACGCCGAGACCGCCGTCGGTGACCGAGAAGTACAAGTACAGCAGCAGGATGCCCTGCATGCCGTAGAAGCTGAAGCGCTCCCACATCTCGACGCCGAACACGTGCGCGAGCGCGAACGGCTGACCGAAGAATCGGGTGTCGCGCGCTGCGGTGTCGTCGGAGGACGGGAGGTCGACGGGAGGTACGTTCCGCATTCGTCCCAGGTTAGGCGCGGGTCCTGGACGGGGCACCCAGGTTGTGCGACACCTCGCGCGGGTGTATCAGTCCTCGTCGTCGACGACGGCGCGGGTGGCGTGACGATCGGCGAGCAGCGTGTCGCGGACCCGTCGGCGGAGCACCTTGCCGATGAGGGACTTCGGCAGCTCCTCCCACACGACGTAGGTCGTCGGCCGCTTGTACTCCGCGAGGCGCTCGCGGGCGAGCTCGCGGGCGGCGGCCTCGTCGAACGTCGCGCCGTCCTCCAGGACGACGACGGCGGTGACGACCTCGGCTCCGCCGCCGCGGGGGATGCCGACGACCGCGGTCTCGGCGACGCCCGGCGAGGCTGTCACGACCTGCTCGACCTCCGAGGGGGCGACGTTGAAACCGCCCGTGATGATGAGCTCCTTCTTGCGGTCGACGACCGTGACGAAGCCGTCCTCGTCCTGTTGCACGAGGTCGCCGGTACGCACCCAGCCGCCCTCGAGGAGGGTCGCGGCGGTCTCCTCGGGACGGTTCCAGTATCCCGCGAACACCTGCGGTCCGTGGATGAGCAGCTCGCCGGTCTCGCCCTGCGCGACCTCGCGGGTCGGCTCCTCGGGATCGACGACCTTGATGTCGGTCGAGGGGAACGGGATGCCGATGGCCCCGATGCGGCGCGACTCGTCGAACGGGTTGGCCAGGGCGATGGGGCTCGTCTCGGTGAGGCCGTACCCCTCGTTGAGCATGCTGCCCGCGAGCTTCTCCCAGCGTGAGGCGACCGTCGGGGTCAGGGTCATCGCTCCCGAGATGGAGTACACGACGCGGCTGAGGTCGAGGGCGCCGTCGCGGGCGACCCGGGCCAGCCGGTCGAACATCGGCGGGACGGCGGGGATGAACGTCGGCGGGAAGGTCTTCGCGGCATCCACCACCAGTTCGGGGTCGAAGGTGGGGAAGAGCACGGCGCGCGACCCGGTCTCGACCGAGTAGATGACCGACAGCAGCAGACCGAAGGAGTGGAACATCGGCAGCAGGCCGTAGATGCTGCCCTCGCCGTGGCGGAAGTCGGGCATCCAGGCGGCGCCCATGCGCGCGTTCGCCCACAGGTTGCCGTGGGTGATCATGGCGCCCTTCGGGTCGCCCGTCGTGCCCGAGGTGTACTGCAGGCAGGCGAGGTCGTCGCGCCCGGGCCGTGGGTGACCCGGGGCGATCGGTGCGGAGTTCTCGAGTCGCGTGAACGGGATCGTGCCGGGCGCGGCGGCCGTGAGCTTGCCACGCGACTCTCTGGCCTTCGCGACGGGCAGGCGCAGCAGCATCCGCGTCTTCAGCGGCATCGCGGTGGTCACGTCGACCGAGACGACGTCGCGGATGCCGAGCTCGGCCGGCAGCGACTGGACGAGCGGCGCGACCTTGTCCCACGCGATCACGGTGCGGGCGCCGTGGTCGCGGAACTGCACCTCGAGCTCGTCCCGCGTGTAGAGCGGGTTGTGCTCGACGACGACGGCGCCGAGTCGCAGCACCGCGTAGAACGCGATGACGTGCTGCGGGGCGTTCGGCATGATCAGCGCGACGCGGTCGCCGGCGCCAATGCCGAGCTTCCGCAGACCCTCGGCGACGCGCGCGACCCGCGAGCCGAGCTCGTCGTAGGTCACCGCCCGTCCGAAGAACGCGATCGCGTCGCGCTCGCCGTACCGGCCGACGCGCTCGTCGAGCAGGTCGATGAGCGACCCCGTCACGGGTTCGATGTCGACCGGCGTGCCGGCGGCGTAGAAGCGGTTCCAGGCGCGGGTCTCGTTCAGCTGCACGGCGACGATCCTAGGTCGCGCAGGTGCCCAGCGCGTTCCCCTTGCTCGGTGCGTGCCCGCGCGCAAGCGGGTGGCCGGAGTGTGGGGGCGCCTGCGACGCTCGAGGCATGACCGACGATGCGCTCACCGCCCGCCGCGCCCACTACGCCGGGTTCTTCGGCGACCTTCCCCGCACGGACTACGGCGTCGTCGTCGGCAACTGCCAGGCCGAGTCGGTGCGGATCGTGCTGGACTCCGACGACCTGACGCTCCTGCGCGTCCCGCCGGTGTACGAGATGGATGCCGCCGAGGCGGCGCGCCTGCACGAGGTGCTCGCCGGCGCCTCGGTGCTCATCGCGCAACCCGTGAAGGACGATTACCACGACCTCCCGCTGGGGACGCGGCAGCTCGCGGCATCCCTCCCCGCGTCGGGTCGGGCGGTCACCTTCCCGGTCGTCCGCTTCTCGGGCCTCTACCCGTTCCAGGCCGTCCTGCACGTGCCGGGGACGGAGGAGGACCCGCCGATCGTCGCCTACCACGACGTCCGCACCCTCGCCGAGGCGGGCGGCATCCCCGTCCGCGACGCGCTGGGCGCCGACGCCGTCCGGGCCGAGGCGGCCGACTCGATCGCAGAGCTCGAGCGGCGTGAGCAGCAGCTCGACGTCGGGGTCTCCGACCTGTTCGCGGCGCCGGGCTTCGACCTCGTCCGCACCGTGAACCATCCGGGCAACCCCGTGATCCTCGCGATCGGGGACCGCGTGCTGCGGGCCCTCGGGCGACCGGGCGCGGCGACCGATCCGGGCCGGCCGCTGCTGGATGCCGTCCACGCGCCGCGCGAGGACTGGGTCATCGACGCGTGGGGACTCGACGCCGTGCCTGAGCCGGTGTGGCGGGTCAACGGCGATCTCGTCGATCCCGCCGAGATCCGCGAAGCGCACCTCGAGTGGTACCGCCGGAACCCCGACTTCGTCCGCGGCGCCCTCGAGCGACTCCGCCCGACGCTCGAGCGCTGGCGGCGCTGACCGGCGTAGCGTGGCGGGATGGCTGACGCGCTCGACATCCGCGAACTGCACACGATCGACGAGATGGTCGCCGCGAGCGGCGTCTTCGAGGCGGTCTGGGGTTCTCCGGACGGCGGGATGCCGCCGAACCTGCTGCGGGCTCTGCAGCACGCCGGCAACTACGTCGTCGGCGTGTTCGACGGCGAGCGTATGGTCGCGGCATCCGCTGCCTTCTTCGGGCCGCCGTCCTCGCGCAGTATGCATTCGCACGTGACGGGCGTCCTGCCCGAGGCGCAGGCGCGGGGCATCGGCCGCGCGCTCAAGGCGCATCAGCGCGAGTGGGCGTTCGCGCGCGGGGTCGGCACCATCACGTGGACGTTCGATCCGCTCATCGCCCGGAACGCCCACTTCAACCTCGAGGTCCTGGGCGGGCGGGTCACCGATTACCTCGTCGACCACTACGGCGACATGGGCGACGCGATCAACAGCGGCGACGAGAGCGATCGGCTGCACGTGGCGTGGCACCTGGCGTCGCCTGTCCCGACGCCCGAGGCATCTGATGTGATCGCGACGGTCGCGATCCCGAGCGACATCGAGGCGATGCGCAGGACTGATCCGGATGCCGCGGCCCGCCTTCGCCGCGAGGTCCGCGACGCGTTCCGGGCGCAGCTCGACGCCGGCCTGGTCGTCGGCGGCTTCCGCACCGGCGAGGGCTACCTGTTCGTCCGGAGCTGAGGCGCGGCGGTCAGCCGGCCCGACAGGCCCCTTCGCCGAGCGACTCGAGCTTCGCCCACGCGATGTCGGGGTGGATGCGGCCGCCCAGGCCGCAGTCTGTCGAGGCGATCACGCGCTCGGCGCCGACGATGTCGGTGTAGCGGCGGATGCGCTGCGCGACGAGATCGGGGTGCTCGACGACGTTCGTCGCGTGGCTGACGACGCCCGGGACGAGGACGAGGTCCTCGGGGATCCGTGCGTCGGCCCAGACGGCGAACTCGTGCTCGTGGCGGACGTTTCCCGCCTCGAACGAGATCGACCCGACGTTCGCCTCGAGGACGACGTCGAGGATGTCCTTCAATTCGACGTCGGTCGTGTGCGGACCGTGCCACGAGCCCCAACACAGGTGCAGGCGCACCTGCTCCTTCGGAAGGCCCTCGATGGCGCGGTTGATCGCCTCGATCCGGATGCGGGTGAACGCCCGGTAGTCCGCGGCCGAGGGCTCGGGGTCGATCTGGTCGAAGTTCTCGGCCAGCGACGGGTCGTCGAGCTGCAGGATAAGGCCCGCGTCGGTGATGGCCCGGTACTCCTCACGGAGGGCATCGGCCCACGCGTCGATGTGCTCCTGCTCGGACGCGTAGTAGTCGTTGTGCACGCGTGCGGCGGACCCGGGCGCGATCGCCGTGAGGAAGCCCTGCTCGCCGTCGTGGAGCGCTGCCGTGAGGTTGCGGATGTCCGCCGCCACCGCGTCGTGGCCGCGGTACGAGAGCGGACCCGTCGTGGTCGGGAAGGCCGAGGCGATGCGCCCGGTCTCGACGGCCTCGATATAGACCGCGGGGAACCGCTGCCGGTCACGACGACCCAGGAAGCTCGTGAGGCGGACGTTCCCCGGGCTCGACAGCACGGGCGGCTCGGTGAAGGCGTTCACCTCGGTGAGCGACAGCCCCGCGACGCGCTGGAAGGAGTATCCCCACCACGCGCCGTAGTCGACCGGGTTCGTCATGGCCTTCCCGAACTCGCCGTCGCCGACGAGGGTGATGCCCGCGGCGCGCTGGCGTTCGACGACGTCGGCCACGGCACGCGCCGTCAGCTCCTCGGCCTCGGCGCTCGGTAGCAGGGTGAAGCCGTCGTCGGCGAACGCGCGCGCGGCGTTCGCCTCGATCAGCGCGGTCGAGCGGGGAAGGCTTCCGGAGGTGGTCGTCTCGAGGGGCATGGGCCGAGTCTAGGAATCGACGGATGCCGCTGCACCCGTCGTGCAACGGCCCGTAACCTGACCCCATGCCGCTCGCTCAGCACGCCGCATCCGTCCGCCTCGACGAGATCGAGCTCCGGGTGCTCCGCATCCCGCTCGTCGCTCCGTTCACGACGTCGTTCGGCACCATGACCGACCGCGAGGTCATCGTCGTCCGCGCGAGGACCGATGCGGGCGAGGGGTGGGGCGAGGTCGTCACGCAGAGCGCACCGGTGTACTCCAGCGAGTACACGCAGGGTGCGTGGGACGTCACGACGCGCTGGCTCGGTCCGGCGCTCCTGCAGCGCGGGACCCTCGCGCCCGAGGACGTCGCCGGCGTCCTCGACCCGTTCGTCGGCCACCGGATGGCGAAGGCGGGACTCGAGCTCGCCCTGCTCGACGCCGCCCTCCGCGGCGAGGGGCGCTCGTTCGCGTCGTACCTGGGCGGGACGGCGGCGACCATCCCGTCTGGGGTGAGCGTCGGCATCCAATCCGATCCGGCGGCCCTCGTCGAGACCGTCCGCGGGTACCTCGACGAGGGGTACGTCCGGATCAAGATCAAGATCAAGCCCGGCCGCGACATCGCCGAGACGGATGCCGTGCGCACCGCGTTCCCCGACATCCCGCTGCAGGTGGACGCGAACTCCGCTTACACGCTCGCCGACGCCGACACTCTCGCGCAGCTCGATCGGTTCGGCCTGCTGCTCATCGAGCAGCCGCTGCAGGAGGACGACCTCGTCGACCACGCCGCCCTCGCGCAGCAGCTGAGGACGCCCGTCTGCCTCGACGAGTCGATCACCTCCGTCAAGGCCGCGCGAGACGCGTTGGCCCTCGGCGCGACGACGGTCATCAACGTCAAGGCGGGCCGTGTCGGCGGCTACCTCGAGGGGCTCCGCATCGCCGACCTCTGCGCGTCGGCCGGGATCCCGGTCTGGTGCGGCGGCATGCTCGAGACCGGGATCGGCCGCGCCGCGAACGCCGCGCTCGCCGCGCACCCCGCGTTCACGCTGCCGGGCGACGTCTCGGCATCCGCTCGGTTCTACGACCGTGACATCGTGACGGAGCCCGTCGTCCTCGAGGACGGACACGTGCGGGTGCCGACGGGGCCGGGCCTCGGCGTCGAGGTCGACCTCGACGCGGTCGAGGCGTTCACCGTCGCGCGCGCGACGCTCCGCGCCTGACGGTCAGGCGGGCGTCGCCCCTGCATCGTCGAAGGCGATCAGCGAGAACGCGCGCCGTACGACGTCGGCGGGTGGTTCGTCGCCGCCGTTGAACGCCCACCAGACGAGGGCCGCGTTCGACGCGCCGCTGAGCGCCTGCGCGCGGACGACCGTCGTCAGGTCATCGGCCGACGAGCCGTCGCGCTCGGCGATGAATTCCACGACCGCGTCGGCCAGCGCTCCGATCCTCGCGGAACCCATGGCCCAGAGGGTCGGGTTGTCGCGGATGACGTGGAGTCGATGACGGGTGACCTCGATCATCTCGTCGGGGATGGTCGCAGCGGCGGCGAAGGCTCTCCGGATCGCCTCCCACGTGTCATCCTCTGCCGCGCTGCTCGCGAGGCAGGCGTGGAAGCGATCGACCGCCTCGTCGAGACCGCCCCAGACCAGCGAGGCCTTGCTGGGGAACAGCCGGAACAGTGACCGGCGGCTCACATCGGCTGCAGCCGCGACATCGTCCATCGACACGACATCGAACCCGCGCTCGTCGAAGAGTCGGAGCGCGAGGAGGGAGACGCGGTCGGGGTCGATGGTGCGGGGCCGGCCCGAGGGGCGTTCGCTGGGGGAGTTCATAGACACCTTTCGGCACTGAGTGCTAAAACTGTACCGGCGCACCGAGCGCCACTCTCGAAGGAGGAGACATGACCGAAGCGACCACCGGCCGATTCGCAGGCAAGACCATCATCGTCACGGGCGCGGGTTCGGGCATCGGACGCGCCACCGCGGTCCGGATCGCGCGCGAGGGCGGACGCGTGATCGCGACCGACGTCGTCGCCGAGCGCCTCGACGACGTGCGTGCGGAACTGTCGGACCTTCCCGTCGAGACGGTCGTCGGCGACGTGTCCCGCGCCGAGACGATCGACCTCATCATGCGCGCCGCCGCGGACCGCGTCGACGGGCTCGCCAACGTCGCCGGCATCATGGATGCCTTCCTCCCGCCGAGCGAGATCGACGACGCCACCTGGGAACGAGTGCTGAGCGTCAACCTCACCGGCCCGATGCGGCTGACGCGAGCCGTACTGCCGCTCATGATCGCCGCGGGATCCGGCGCGATCGTCAACGTCGCATCCGAGGCGGCCCTGCGCGGATCCACGTCCGGCGCCGCCTACACCTCGTCCAAGCATGCGATCGCCGGGTACACGAAGAGCGTCGCGTTCTTCCACGGACCGCAGGGGATCCGCGCGAACGCCGTCGCTCCGGGAGCCGTGGCGACGAACATCGAGGCCCCGATGCGCAGTGAATACGCGGCATCGCGAGTCGGTCCGATCTTGCAGGCGATCGTCCCTCCCGTGGCCCAGCCCGAGCAGCTCGCCGCAGCCATCACGTGGCTGCTCAGCGACGACTCGGCCAACGTGAACGGCGTCCTCCTGCCGAGCGACGGCGGGTGGTCGGCGATCTGAGCCGGCGGTCAGGGGGCGTCACCAGACGACGCCGCCGCCCACCGAGATGCCGCCCCACGTGAGCAGCACGAAGATCGCGGCGAAGACGACCGGGGCGATGCCCTTGCCCCTGCGGGCGAGGCCCTTGAACAGGGCGATCACGACGAGGATCGCGGCGACGATCGACAGCCCGCCGCCCACGAAGAAACCGATGAACAGCGGGATCGGCATGAGGATGAGGCCGAGCAGGCCGACCCAGAAGGCGGCCCAGGCGGTCGGGTTCGAGCGGCGTTCGGTGGCGTAGGACATCACCCCATCCTGGTGTCCTGCGCCCGATCCCGCGACGGGGCTGTCGTGGATCCCGAGACCTGATAGAGGGCGCGCGAGCGGTCGGACGGCCCCCGCTGCGCGGCGAGCGGCTGCGTCAGTGGGGCATCGAGGGACGCGCCTCGTGCGGGTCGCGGCGCTGCGGGATGAACAGGGCGACGCCGAGGGCGATGACGGCGGCGCCGAGACCGAGGGCGAAGGAGAGGTGGAACGCCTCGGGCGCCGGGACGGGTGTGCCGCCGAGGTCGACCGTCAGGGCGGCGAGCACCGCGCCGACGACGGCCGCGGCGATCGAGGTGCCGAGCGAGCGGAACAGCGCGTTGAGGCCGTTCGAGGCGCCCGTCTCGTGCTGGGGCACCGAGCGCATGATCAGCATCGGCATGCCGGCGTAGCCGAAGCCGATGCCCACGCCGATGAGCAGGTTCGCGACCAGCAGGTGCCAGACTTCCGACGCCCACAGCAGCGAGTAGCCGTACGCGAGGATCAACGCGCTCGCACCCATGATGAGCAGCAGGCGCGGGCCGATCGTGCGGGCGAGGCGTCCCGAGAAGGGTGAGAGCACCATCATCACGAGACCGGCGGGCATGACGATGAAGCTCGCCTGGACGAGGGTGAGTCCGAATCCGCCGACGGATGCCGGCAGCTCCAGCATCTGCGGGTACGACACGTTCGAGGCGAACAGCGAGAAGCCCATCGCGACCGACGCGAGGTTGGTGAGGAGCACGGCCGGACGCGCCGCGACCCGCAGGTCGAGGAGGGGCTCACGGATGCGGAGTTCGAACCAGCCCCACACGAGCAGCACGGCGAGGCCGCCGAGCCCCAGGGCGAGCGTCGCCAGCGACGTCCACCCCCATTCGTTGCCGCGCGAGACGGCGAGCAGGGCGCCCGTCAGACCGATCGCGAGACCGATGGCCCCGGCGAAGTCGAACCTGCCCGCGGTCCGCAGGACGCTCGCCGGCACGACGAGGGCGACGAGGGCGAAGACGACGACGCCGAGTCCCGCAGCCATCCAGAAGAGCACGTGCCAGTCGCTCGTCTCGGTGATGATCGCGCTGACCGGCATGCCGACGGCGCCGCCGACCCCGAGGGTCGCGGACATCAGGGCGATGGCGGCATCCACCCGGTCCTCGTGCAGCACGTCGCGCATGATCGAGATGCCGAGCGGGACGACGCCGGTGACGGCGCCCTGCAGTGCACGTCCGACGATGATGCCGCCGATGCCGGGGGAGAGGGCGGCGATGACCGACCCGACGATGAGGAGCCCCAGCAGGATGAGGACGATGCGGCGCTTGCCGTACATGTCGCCCAGTCGCCCCGCGATCGGCGTCGAGACCGCCGCCGCGAGCAGGGTCGCCGTCACGACCCACGCGGTGTCCTCGCGCGAGGCGTTCAGGAGCTCGGGGAGCTTCGCCTGGATCGGCACGACCAGGGTGAACATGAACGACGACGCGAGTCCCGCGATCGCCAGAACGGCGACGATGGCGCCCTGTCGTGGCATGCGGGTGAGTCTGCGTCTGTCGTCCGAGGGCATCCCTCCAGGTTAAGCCCGGCCGACGACGTCGGAGCCTGCCGGGCTCATCCCCGGCGGATCATCCCGCCGAACGCCAGTCGTCCGACTCCATGTGCGAGCCCGCCTGCGGGCCCATCTGCAGCATCCCGCCGTCCACGACCCAGGTCGCGCCCGTCACATACGACGACGCCGGTGAGGC
This sequence comes from Microbacterium sp. 77mftsu3.1, assembly GCF_900100525.1. NCBI lineage: Bacteria > Bacillati > Actinomycetota > Actinomycetes > Micrococcales > Microbacteriaceae > Microbacterium > Microbacterium sp. 77mftsu3.1. Next base: position 499,951 of record NZ_FNCR01000002.1, read on the forward strand.
GAGGAAGGCGATCACGTCGGCGATCTCCTCCGGCTTGCCGGGACGGGGGATCGGGATGCCGGGGCGATGCGTGTTCTCGGCGTCCTCGGCATCCATGTCGTTGATGGGCGTCGCGATCTCGCCCGGGGCGACGGAGTTGACCGTGATGCCCTTCGGGCCGAGCTCCTGGGCCATCGTCTTCACGAGCCCTTCGAGACCGTGCTTCGATGCGACGTAGGCGGCCGAGCCGACGCGCGGCTGCGAGCCGTGGACGCTCGTGACGGCGATGATGCGCCCCTCCTGGCCGGCATCGGCCATGAGCTTCGCGGCCGTGTGCATGCCGACGAAGGCGCCGTCGAGGTTCAGCCCGACGACGGTGCGCCACCCGTCGATGTCCATGTCGAGGAACGGTCCGCCGGTGCCGCCGCCGGCGTTGTTGACGAAGACGTCGAGACCGCCCAGCTGCTCGGCGAGGTGGCGGACGATGCCGGGGACCGACTCGAGGTCGGTGGCATCGAACTGCGCGACGACGGCGTTGCGGCCGCGGCGGCGGACCTCCTCGGCCGTCTCGTTCGCGCCGTCCTCATCGGAGTGCCACGTCACCCCCACGTCCATCCCGGCGTCGGCGAGGGCGAGGGCGGTCGCGCGCCCGATCCCGGAGTCGGAGGCGGTCACGATGGCGCGGCGGGGCGAGAAGGTCATGGTCCGACGCTACGAACCGACGCGTCCGCGGCACACCCGCTTGACAGCACTGCGGCCCCGGACGTACCGGAGCCGCAGTGCTGTCAGCGCGAGGTGGTCGAGCGCAGGTGGGTGATGTCGGCGTCGGACAGGAGTGCCCGCGGCATGACCGCGACCGGTCCGAGCGGCGAACCGACCTTCAGCAGGAGCGCGTCGCCGGCGGCATCCACTCGGCGGAAGGCCGTGTAGCGGATGTCACTCGTACCGAGTGCCGAGGTCGCCCGCATGCCCTCGGCGGTGAGCGTCGCCGTTGCGACGAAGCCCACCGGGTAGGCGCGCAGGATCGAGGATCGGACGGCGATCCACGACGCGATCACCGCTCCGCACAGGATGACCACCATGGCGATGCCCACCCACGCAGCGCTCTCACTCCCCGTGGCGGTGAGGAACACACTCAGGATCACGATCAGGGCCGTGGCGGTCATCAGCACGATCCAGGACGGCCGCGTCAGCTGCCAGCGCAGGAAGCCGCGCGCGAGGCGGGAGGCCAGCTGCTCGTCGACGACGAGCGACCGGCCTCCCTCGGGCGTGCTCACACCGCGTCCGGCGAGGGGGTGTCGACGGGCGCTGCCGGCTCAGCGGCGGGCTCCGCCGCCCGGCGACGCAGCGGCGCGGCGTCCTGCGCCGCCTGCTCGTTCTGCAAGCCCTGGGCGATCCCGCGACCCGTGGCCTGGCCCTGGATGATGCCGCGCAGGTCGATGCCCGTCGCCGCCTGGACGGCGTCGAACGTCGCGCGCATGCTCGAGGCGCTCTCGCCGGCGATGTGGCTCGATGCCCCCTCGCCGCCGAGCACCGTGATCGAGCCGACCTTGTCGAAGCCGCGTGCGAACTCGGTCATGAGCGGCACGAGCGACTCGATGGCGCGCTGCGCGAGCAGGGCCTGCTGGTTCTCGGCGAGGGCGCGTGCCTCTGCCGTGAGGGCCGCAGCGCGTGCTTCACCCTCCAGCCGCACGGCGGCGGCGTCGGCCTCGGCGCGCAGGCGCGTGGCCTCGGCTTCCTGGGCGGCGATCTGCGCACGGGCCTCAGCGGCCTTGACCTGCGTGTAGGCGTCGGCGTCGGCGGAGCGCTCGCGCTCGTAGAGCGAGGCGTCGGCGACCTTCTTGACGTCGGCGTCGAGCTGCGCCTGACGGTTCTCGGCCTGCTGCAGGAGGACGGCCTGCTCGCGCTCGGCACGGGCGAGGGCCTCGGCCTGCTCCGCCTCGGCGCGGGCACGACCGACCTCGGCTGCGGCTGCGGCGGAGTTCTTGTCGTACGCGGTCTGCTCGATGAGGTTCGCCTCGTCGGTCGCGATCTGGCGCGCCTTGACCTCGCGGGCGGCGTTGATGCGCGCGACCTCGGCCTCGCGGCGGACGCGCTCGACCTCGGTCGCGCCGAGGGCGTCGATGTAGCCGTTCTTGTCGGTGACGCCCTGGATCTGGAACGAGTCGAGGATGAGGCCCTGCGACAGCAGGTCGCTCTTGATGCCGTCGGCGATCTGGTCCGACAGCTTCTGCCGGTCGTTCATGAGCTGCTCGACGGTCAGGGTCGCCACGACTCCGCGGAGCGCACCCTCGAGCTGCTCGGTCGTGAACTGCTCGATCGCGCCGTCCTGCGAGAGGAAGCGCTCGGCCGCACGACGGACGAGTTCGGGGTCCGAGCCGATCTTGACGAGGGCGACACCGCTGACGTTGACCGTGACACCGGTGGATGACTGGGCCGTCGGCTCCATCTTGATCTGACGCGCGCGCAGCGAGATCATCTCGGCCCGCTGCGTCAGTGGGTTGACGAGCGCGCCGCCGCCGGTGATGACCGAGATGCGCGATGAATCCCCCGACGCGTTCTTCTGGTTGCGTCCGACGATGACGAGCGCCTGGTCGGCCTTGGCGACCTTGTACCACGCCCGCAGCACCACCATGAAGATGATGATGAAGACGATGACGGCGACGACGGCGATGGCGCCGATGACGAAAGCCCCGCCTGTGACGAGTGCGTCCATGTGTGATTTCCCCCGAGTCTCGATGTCTGTGCGCGGCACGGTGCACGTGCCCACTACGAACGTATCGGTTACTCCAGCCGCGTGACGAGGGTGCGGCTCCCGCCCTACGCTGGCCTCATGACCACCCCTCCTCCTCCGCAGCCGCCCCAGCCCCCGTTCGGGGCGTACACGCCTGTGCCGCCGATGCGTCCCGAGGACGAGAAGTTGTGGGCGACCCTCACGCATCTCAGCGGCATCTTCACGGGATGGGTCGGGCCACTCGTCGCCTACCTCGTGCTGCGCGACCGCGGTCCGTTCGTGCGCGCGCACACGGCCGCCGCGCTGAACTTCCAGCTCACGATGCTCATCGCCAGCATTGTCGGTGCCATCCTCATCCTCATTGGCATCGGTCTGCTGATCCTGTTGGCCGTCTACGTGCTGCTGATCGTGATCGCGATCATCGGCGCCGTGAAGGCGAACCAGGGGCAGTGGTACAACCCGCCGGTGACGATCCGCTTCGTCTCCTGAGCCGCGTCGCCCCGGCGAAGAGGCCCGGATAGACTGACGGATGCCGCGTTCTGCGGCGTCCGCGCTGTCGCGCACCCTCTTCACAACGACCATTGGAGCCACCGTGGCCGAGCAGTCCCGTCTCGACAAAGTCATCGCCCTCGCCCGTCACCGCGGGTTCGTCTTCCAGGCGGGCGAGATCTACGGCGGGTCGCGGTCGGCGTGGGACTACGGCCCCCTCGGGACCGAGCTCAAGGAGAACATCCGCCGCCAGTGGTGGCAGACGTTCGTCCGCGGACGCGGCGACATGGTCGGCCTCGACTCGTCGATCATCCTCCCCAAGCGCGTGTGGGAGGCATCGGGGCACGTCGCGACCTTCACCGACCCGCTCGTCGAGTGCCTCCAGTGCCACAAGCGCTTCCGCGAGGACACGCTGATCGAGGACTTCGAAGCCCGCAAGGGCCGCAAGGCCGAGAACGGTCTCGGCGACGTGCCCTGCCCGAACTGCGGCACCAAGGGTCAGTACACCGAGCCGAAGTCGTTCTCGGGTCTCGTGAAGACCTACCTCGGCGTCGTCGATGACGAGAGCGGCCTCTACTTCCTGCGCCCCGAGACCGCTCAGGGCATCTTCGTGAACTTCTCGAACGTGCTGACCGCGTCGCGCAAGAAGCCGCCGTTCGGCATCGGCCAGGTCGGCAAGGCCTTCCGCAACGAGATCACACCCGGAAACTTCATCTTCCGCACGCGCGAGTTCGAGCAGATGGAGATCGAGTTCTTCACGCCGCCCGCCGAAGCCGGTGAGTGGTTCGACCACTGGGTCGAGGCGTGCTGGAACTGGTTCCTCGACCTCGGCATCGATCCCGAGAACATGCGGCAGTTCGACGTGCCCGAAGAGGACCGCGCCCACTACTCGACCGCGACGATCGACGTCGAGTACCGGTTCGGCTTCGCGGGCAAGGAGTGGGGCGAGCTCATGGGCGTCGCCAACCGCACCGACTATGACCTTTCGAGTCACATCGAGGCGTCCGGGCAGAAGCTCGCGTACTTCGACCAGGCATCCGGCGAGACCTACGTCCCTTACGTCATCGAGCCGTCCTTCGGTCTCACCCGCGCCATGATGGCGTTCCTCGTGGACTCCTACCGCGAGGAGGAGGTGCCGAACGCGAAGGGCGGCACCGACACCCGCACGGTCCTGGGCCTCGACCCGCGCCTGGCGCCGGTAAAGGTCGCCGTCCTGCCGCTGAGCCGCAACGAGCGCCTGTCGCCCCTCGCCCGCAAGGTCGCCGACGATCTGCGCGCCAACGGGTGGAACGTGGACTTCGACGACGCGGGTGCGATCGGACGCCGGTACCGGCGCCAGGACGAGATCGGTACGCCGTTCTGCGTCACGGTCGACTTCGATTCGCTCGACGACGACGCCGTGACGATCCGCGATCGCGACTCGATGGCGCAGGAGCGAGTTTCGCTCTCCGAGCTGCACACCTACCTCGCCCCGCGCCTGCGCGGCGCCTGACCCCGCGACGCCTCGCGCCCGCTGCGGCGCGAGGCGTCAGCCCTTGGCGGCCTTGGCTTCCGCCTTCGCGGCGCGCTTGTGCTCCCGCACCTTCGTGAGCGATTCCGGCGAGACGATGTCGGCGACCGAGCGGAAGGAGCCCTCCTCGCCGTAGGCGCCGGCGGCCTCGCGCCACCCGTCGCCCGTGTACCCGTACTGCTTGCCGAGCAGGGCGAGGAAGATGCGCGCCTTCTGGTCGCCGAACCCCGGAAGCGCCTTCAGCCGCTTCAGCACCGTCCGCCCGTCGGGCTCGCCCTGCCTCCACAGCGCCGCGGCGTCGCCGGCCCACTCGTCGACCAGCGTCTGGCAGAGCGCCTGCACGCGAGCGGCCATCGAACCGGGGAAGCGGTGGACGGCCGGGGTCTGGCTGAAGGCGGCCGCGAACTCCTCGGGATCGGCCGCGGCGATCTGCGCGGCATCCAGCCCACCCGTGCGGTCGCGGATCTTCAGCGGGCCGGCGAACGCGGTCTCCATCGCGATCTGCTGGTCGAGCAGCATCCCGATCAGGAGGGCGAGCGGTTCGTCGGTGAGGAGTGCGTCGGCGGCACCGTCGCCGGTGATGTGCAGGGCCATGCCTCCATGTTCCCACCGTCGGCAAGGTGCGGGTGGGGGAGGATGGGAGGATGACCGCCGACGCCGCCACCGACCTCATCTCGCAGGCCCGACGGGCGCGGGTCGCCGTCGTCGGGGGCGGGATCGCCGGGCTCGTCGCGGCACTCCACTGCGCGAAGGTCGGGATCGGTGTGACGCTGTTTGAGGCGGGCGATCGCCTCGGGGGGATCGTCGCCTCCGCCGAGCTCGACGGCACGATGACGGATGTCGCGGCCGACGGCTTCCGCGTCGCCCCCGGCGCCCTGGCCGAGCTGATCGACGAACTGGGCCTGCGCGACGCCATGGTCCCGGCGCAGGACGCCGACACCTGGGTCGCCGGTCCGCACGGAGTCGCGCCGCTGCCGGCGGCGTCGATCCTCGGCATCCCGGCCAACCCGTTCGACCCCCGCGCGCGCCGGATCATCGGTGCACGCGGCGCGTGGCGGGCGTACGTGGACCGCCTGCGCCCACCGCTGACGATCGGTGCCGAGCGGAACCTCGGCACCCTCGTGCGCCAGCGCGTGGGGGAGCGGATCCTCGACCGCATGGTCGCTCCCCTGACCTACGGCATCCATGGCGTGCCGCCCGAGCAGGTGGACGTCGATCGCGCTGCTCGCGGTCTGAACTCCGCGCTCACCCGCACCGGTTCGCTCTCGGGCGCGGTCGCGCAGCAGCTGGCCGGGAAGGATGACGCCGCCCCTTCTCGCGCGAGCATCGCGGGTGGGATGTCGGTGTTCGTCGATGCTCTCGCGGAGCGCCTGACGGACCTCGACGTCGAGGTCCGCGCGGCGGCGGAGGTCACCGCGATCGAGCGTGCGGGTGCCGGGTGGTCGCTGTCGTGGGCGGCGGCGGACGGCGAGAGCGGCGTCCACGAGGTCGATGCGATCATCGTCGCGACACCCGAGCGCACCGCTCGACGGCTGCTCGCCCCGCACCTGGACGGCCTCGACGGCCCGACCCTTTCTCCGGAAGACGTCGACGTCGTGACGCTCGTCCTCGACGCCCCGGGCCTCGACGCGCGTCCGCGGGGACACGCGGTCTACGCCGTCCCGGGCGAGGCGGCGGCGCTCGCGGTAGTCCACGCGACGGCGACGTGGCCGCATGAACACGGCGAACCGCACATCGTCCGTGTGACCCTGCCCGCCGGCGAAGGGACGGATGCCGAGGCGATCGCCGCAGCTACGGCGGCGGCCGCCGAGCTCCTCGGCGCCGACGTGGGCACCGTCCGCGCCGCGTACCGGGCGCGCTGGCCGCGCGCGCTGCCGTCATCGGCCCTGTCGCCCGCGCGCGACGAGCTGCGCCGTGCGGCCCGCACGAACGAGCGCCTCGGCGTCGTGGGCGCCTGGATCGACGGCACCGGGCTCGCCCGGGTCGCCACCGATGCCGAGACCGAAGCGGAACGCATCCGATCGGGCCTCCTGTGGCACTCCGACGGTGAGGGTGCAACGACCTGAGCCGCCTGTCAAGGGTGGATACCGCGAACGGCATGCGCCGATACGCTGGGTGCTCGGCACCACATCGCTTCGAACGTGAGGAATCGCCATGAAGGGCAAGATCGGAATCGTCGTCGGACTCACCGCCGGCTACGTCCTCGGGGCCCGCGCGGGCCGCCAGCGCTACGAGCAGATCAAGGACGCCTACCTGCGGGTGTACAACACGCCCGCCGTGCAGAAGCAGGTGGACAAGGTCGCCGAGTTCGGCAAGTCCGCCGCGTTCGCCCTGCCGAGCGTCCTCTGGAACGGTGCCGTCAAGGTCACCCGCGCCGCGACCACCTCGGGCACCCCGGGCCAGAAGCTCGACGCCGCGCTCGACGCATCCGAGGATGCGGCCGACGACGTGAAGGACGCCGCCAAGACCACCGCTGACGCCGTGTCCGGCTCCGCGAAGAAGCCGGCGAGCCGGGCCTCGTCCGGTTCGACGGGCGGCGCGCGCAGGAAGCCCTCGTCCGCGTCATGAGCACCCCCCGCGGATTCCGGGACCGCCGCGACGAGAGTCTCCTCGGTCTCGTCGGAGAGCTGCCCGAGCTCGTCAAGAACCTGATCGTCGCCGAGATCACCGCGGCGAAGACGTGGGCGGCGCGGACCGGGAAGGATGCCGGCATCGTCGGCCTCTGGTTCGTCCTCGCCCTCTTCTTCCTGTTCTGGACGCTGCCGGCCATCGGCGCGTTCACCGTCATCGGGCTGTCGTCGTGGATGGCGCCCTGGCTGGCGGCTCTCATCCTCGTCGTGCTCGGATTGCTGCTGGTGGTCATCACCGCGTTCCTCGGGTACCTGAGGGTCCGGCGTATGAAGAATCGTGAGAATCCCGCGAAGGCACTGTCTACCGACGCCCGAATCGTGAAGGAAGTGGCCGATGAGTTCTGACCTCCCCCGCACCGCCGTCCCGCTCGGGATCACCGACCCGGTCGAGCGTGCGCGCGCTGAGCTGAAGGCGGCCCTCGCGGCCATCGAAGAGAAGGCGAACGTCCCCAAGCGGGCGGCTCGCGCCACGCGGCGCGCGCAGGTCTCGGCGCGTGGCTTCGCGGACCGCAACCCGTCCGGTGCCGCAGTCGCCGTGGTCGGCGCTGCGCTGGCCGTCGGCGTGGTCGTCTGGGGCGTCGTCCGCCTGTACACGCGCTGACGCCTCCCCGCGTCGTCGCTCCCGACGCCGGGGGTATGCTCGGAACAGGCAGCGGCGACGGCGCGAGTGCTGCCGACGACACGGTCCCGAACGTGCGCATCCGCGCTCATGTCGATGAGCGTCGGCCGTCTCGCTGCGGGGCGGCCACCGCCTATACGAGAGTCGAACCATGAACACATCCGCTGCGACAGCACCGAAGCCCCTCAAGGGCTGGCGTGTGCTCGTCCCGCGCGGAGGTCCCTGGGGTGACAGCGTCGCCGCCGCTCTGCGTGCCCAGGGAGCGACGCCGGTCATCGCCCCGCTCATCAACTTCGCACCCTCCGAAGACCCGACCGACCTCGAATCCGCACTCCGCGACCTCGCCTCAGGCGCGTTCGACTGGGTGACCCTCACGAGCTCGACCACGGTCGACGTCCTGCATGCGTACCGAGCGGTCATCCCGCACACGACGCGCGTGGCCGCCGTCGGCGAGACGACCGCCGCCGCTCTCGGCGCCGTCGGCTACCGCGTGGATCTCGTCCCCGAGGAGGACAACTCCGCCGCCGGCATGGCCGCTCAGCTCATCGCGCTCGAGCCCGACCCGATGCGCGTGCTCACGCTTCGCAGCGAACTCGCCAAACCCGTCCTGACCCGACTGCTCGAAGAGGCGGGGCACGACGTCCGGAGCGTCATCGCGTACCGCACCGTCGGCGTGCCCGTGACCGACAAGGTCGCCACCGATGTCCGTTCCGGACGCATCAACGCGATCCTCGTCACGAGCGGATCGGTCGCCGAGCAGGTGTACGAGCAGTTCCCCGAGATCCCCGAGGCGACCGTCATCGCCGCCATCGGCCCCCGTACCGCGAAGGATGCACGGCGTGCGGGCCTCGGCGTCAGCGTCACGGCGAAGGAGCAGACGGTCGCCGGTCTCATCGCCGCCGTCGGTCAGTTCCCGCTCCCGCACGCGATCGACGAACTCGCCCCTCCCACCGGTTCGTTCCCCCGAATCCAGGGCTGAGGCCGTGGTCGAGACCGTATCGTTGCGGCTCGGGCATCCGTCGCGGTGGATGCGTTTGGCAGACTGATCCCATGGTGACGCTGCTGCTCGATTCGTCGCGACTGGAGGTCGCGCTCTCCGCCACCGAGCGTGTGCTGGCGTTCCGCAAGGATGCCGTCCGCGTCGAGCGCGCGCACATCGTCAAGGTGCAGCTCGTCGACGATCCGTGGACGTGGCTGCGCGGCGTCCCCGCTCCCGGCACCGTCGTCCCCCGGACGGTCGCTATGGGGATCTGGCGCTCCGCCGGCGGCGACGATTTCATCCTCGTCCGGCGTCGGAGGCCGTCGGTCGTGATCGACCTCGAGGGCGACGCGGAGTTCCAGCGGCTCGTGATCACGACCCGCCACGGTCTGGCGCTCGTGCAGGCGCTCCGCCTCGACGTCGAGGACGAGCCGACCGACGTCGTGCAGCTCGTCACGACCGAGATCCCGGTGCAGAGCGGCGATGCCGCGGCGGGTCCGACGGGGCGGCCGTCCCGGCGCCGCGCGCCGCGCCCGGCACAAGCCTGACCGGTACAGGCCTGACCGACGCCGCTCTCGGCCGGTGCGGGGGAGCGGCCCGGTAACGTTGCCCGGGTGAGTGAACCCGCGGCATCCCGTCTGCTCGTCCGTGCGGAGGGCAGTGTCGGGCGCATCACCCTCGACCGGCCCGAAGCGATCAACGCCGTCGACCACGGCATGATCCGCGGCATCGCCGACGCGCTCGACCGCTGGGAGCACGATCCCGACATCCGCCTCGTCCTGCTCGACGGCGCGGGTGATCGCGGCTTTTGCGCCGGCGGCGATGTCCGGACCCTCCGCGAGCAGATCCTGGCGGGGGATGCCGAGGCCGCGATGGGCTTCTTCCGAGACGAGTACGCGCTCAATGCGCGCATCGCCGCTTACCCGAAGCAGATCGTGGTCTTCGCCGACGGCGTCACGATGGGCGGGGGGATCGGCTTGGCCGGTCACGCCTCGGTGCGCATCGTGACCGAGCGTTCGCGCCTGGCGATGCCCGAGACGCGCATCGGTTTCACCCCCGATGTCGGCGGCTCGTGGCTGCTCGCGCACGCTCCCGGCCGCATCGGCGAGTACCTCGCGCTGACGGGCGCGACGATGGATGCCGCCGACGCGATCTACGCCGGATTCGCCGACCACCTCGTGCCCGCCGATCGGCTGGACGACGTCCGCCACGCGCTCGTCACGCGCGCCGACCCGGACACCCCGACCGAGATCACGATGCTGTTCGATGAGACGCCCGAACCGTCGCGCCTGGCGTCGGCGCGCGGCTGGATCGACGACGCCTTCGCGGCCGAGACGGTCGCCGACGTCATCGTGCGCCTGCGGGCGCGGCCCGAAGCGGATGCCCGCGCCACCGCGGACGAGCTCGAGACCCAGGCGCCGACGGCACTCATCGTGACCCTGGCCGCCGTGCGGTCCGCCCGAGGGGTGCCCGGGCTGCGGGCGGCGCTCGCGCAGGAGTACGCCCTGGTCGAGTGGTTCGGGCGGACGCAGCCCGACCTCGTCGAGGGCATCCGCGCGCAGCTCGTCGACAAGGATCGCTCGCCCCGGTGGCGGCCGGCGACCCTGGCCGAGGTCCCTGCGGGCACGGCGGCGCAGGCGCTGTCGTTCGCCCCCACCGTCCCCCTCTGGAGCTGACGTGTTCGACAGTCCTCTCTCCGCCTCGGCCTACGAGGTGCTCGGCGTCGCGGTTGATGCGACCGACGAAGATCTCCGCAAGGCCTATCGCCTGCGTCTGAGGCAGACCCACCCCGACACCGGCGGCGACGCCGCGCAGTTCGTCCAGGTGCAGCGTGCGTGGGAACTCGTCGGCACCGCCGAGGCGCGCGCCTCGTACGACCGGGGGCAGGGGTTCGGGGACACCGTGTCGTACGCGCCCGACGCGTCCGCTCCGATGTGGCGTCCGGCCGCGCGCCAGACCGACACCCGGCCGCGCGCCCGGTCGTTCGGACAGCCCGGCGGCTGGCGCCGCGAACGCTACCTCGACCTGATCCGCGAGTGGGCCGGCCGCGGCGTCGACCTGCCCGATCCGTACGACCCGGGCCTGGTGCGGAGCGCCCCTCACGAGGTGCGGCGGCTCTTGGCGGACGCGCTCGCCGAGGAGGCTACGGCGCGCATCGTCGCCGAGCTCGGGATGGGGTACACGGTCTGGCACGACGTCGCCGCCGACCGCCGCGATCTCGACGTGAAGCTCGATCACATCGTGCTGGGCCCGAGCGGCCTGTACGCCGTTCTCTCGGAGGACTTCGGAGCGCCCGTCCGCACCCGCCGGGGCGAGATCGAGGGCGACGCGGTCGTGGGCTCGCCGGTCGCGCAGCTCGTGCTCGCGGCGCGCGGGCTCGGCCGCGCGGCGAAGGTGAAGTTCAGTGCGGCGCTCGTCGTCCTGCCCGACGACGACGTCGTCTCGGCGGTCGAGGAGCTCGGCAAGGTGAAGGGTCTCCCCGTGGCCGTCGTCGCCCGCAGCGCCCTCGCGACGGTGCTCCGCCGTGGCGTCAGCGGAGCGCGCGAGATCGGCGGCAACGAGCTGTTCGACGTGCGGACCCGACTGCAGCAGACGGTCCGGTTCGCCTGAGCGTCAGCCGCCGATGCCCGTGAGCTCGAGCGGGTGCGTCAGCCGCCACCAGGCGTCGGGGCCGGGGAGGGCTTTCTCGACGCTGAGCGGCACCTCGACCTCGGCTGCCGGACCCGTCAGCGTGAGGTCTCCGGCGTCCGCGCCTGCCGTCGCATCGCCCTCGACGTCGAAGGATGCCGCGCTCTTCGCGGTCGCGCCGTTCCACAGCAGCAGCGACGCATCCTTCTCCGTGACGATGCGGCTCTTCGCGCCCCACGCCGTCCTGGCCTCACCGACGACGGTCCCCGCCGGAAGGACCGTCGGAGCAGCGGCCTCGTCGGCGAGGTCGCCGAGCAGGCGCTCGGCCTCGCCGGCACGCGCATCGTTCGTGGGCTGCCCGGCGACCGAGGCGAAAATGGTCGTGGGGATGCCGCCGACGTCGATCTTCTGCGCGGCGACGAGGTTGTAGTACCCCGCGTAGCTACCGGTCTTCAGTCCCACGACGCCGTCCGTGCCGAGGAGGGCGTTGGTGTTCTCGAACGTCCCCGCGCCGGGGAGCTCCGCGGTCTTGGTCCCGACGATCTCGGCGATCACCGGGTTCTCGAGGGCCTTCTCGGCCAGCGCGATCATCGCCGCCGGGGTCGCCACGTTGCCGCGGTCGTAGCCGGAGGCATCCGTCACCGTGATGCCGTCGAGGCCGTTCTTCGCGAGCCACGCGTCGGCAGCCGTCGCGTAGTCGGCGACGGAGCCGAACGCGTCGGTCGCGAGACGGTTCGCGTAGTTGCTGGCCGACGCCATCAGCATGCCCTGGAGCATCTGGTACTCGGAGAGGGAGCCGTCGTCGGGCACGTTCAACGCCGACTGGTTCTGCGCGACGTAGCGCCAGTACTCCTGCCGGTCCGCGAAGCCGAAGTCGTAGGCGGGCCCCTGCTCGCCGGACGCGAGCGGCTTCTGATCGAGGATGACGAGGGCGGTCACGAGCTTCGTGGTGCTCGCCATCTGTGCGGGATCGTTCGACGAGACCGCCGCGGGGAAGCCCTCGATGCCGACCGCGGCCTCGCCGTCGGCGGGCCACGAGATGGCGCTTGGAGCACCGGCCAGCGGCGCCGTCTCGGTCGCCGTCGCCGTCGCTGTGGTGGACGAGAGCGGCCAGAGCAGCATGGCCGTCGTGTAGGTCGTCGCAAGGGCGACGATCGCGAGCGCGGGGATCCCGATCACGCGTCCGCGGGTCCGCCGCCGGCGTCGCATCGGCGGCAGCAGGTCGTACGCCGCCCCGCTTGTCGCCGGTGCGACGCGCGTCGTCGGATGCCCGTCGTCGTCGACCCAGGCGAGAGCGAGCCTCGTCGCCGGCGCGGGGTCGTCGGAGGGCCGGGTGCGCCGGGGCCGGCGCGTGCGGGTAGCGGCGTCGTCCACGGTCACGGGACCACGGTATCGCGCCCGGGGCTGCGGCTATACTCGACGCACAACCACGGGAGTCCGGTGAGCCGGGCTGAGAGGAAGCGACCCACGCTTCGACCGTCGAACCTGATCCGGATCATGCCGGCGCAGGGAGGAGAACACACATGCACGCTGTCGCGTCCGAAACCGACACGCTCACCGCTTCGTCACCGAACCGCTCCCGCTGGCGCGTCGTCGACATCGTCGTCGCCGCCGTCCTCGGCGTCGCCGTCGGCCTTCTGTTCTGGTTCTGGAACGGGGTCGGCTACGGCTGGTTCGAAGTGATGGATGCCGCGACCCCCGGCCTCGGCGGCTTCGCCGTCGGCATCTGGCTGATCGGCGGTGTCATCGGCGGTCTCGTCATCCGCAAGCCAGGTGCCGCGCTGCTGGTCGAGGTCGTCGCCGCCGTGGTGTCGATGATCATCGGCAACGTCTGGGGCGCCTCGACCCTGCTGTCGGGTCTCGTACAGGGTCTCGGCGCGGAGCTCATCTTCGCCGTGTTCCTCTACCGCCGCTTCGGCATCGGCGTGGCCGCGCTCGCGGGCGTCGGCGCGGGTGTCGCCGCCTGGATCTTCGAGTTCTTCTTCGGCTCGTCGCCCAACATCGCCAAGACCCTCGAGTTCAACCTCATCTACCTCGGCACGATCATCGTCTCGGGCATCGCGCTCGCCGGTGTCGTGGGGTGGCTGCTCGTCCGCGCCCTCGCCAAGACCGGCGCACTCAGTCGGTTCGCGGCCGGTCGAGAACAGGCGGACGAGGTCTGACCGGCGGGTCCCGGCCCGCGGGACTGCGCGCCCGCGGGTGGGGCTGGCGCTACGCCGGCCGGCGCCTCCCCGCCGTGCGCGACGTCGATCTCGACATCGCGCCCGGGGAGCGCGTGCTGCTTCTCGGTGCGTCGGGTGCAGGCAAGTCGACGCTCCTCGCCGGGATGGCCGGTCTGCTCGGCGGCGACGAGGACGGGACGACGTCGGGGCGGATGACCGTCGACGGTGCCGACCCGACCACCCAGCGCGGCCGGGTCGGGCTCGTGTTGCAGGACCCCGACGCCGGTGTCGTCCTGTCGCGTGTCGGCGACGACGTCGCCTTCGGGTGCGAGAACCTCGGCGTCCCGCCCGAGCGCATCCCCGAGCGGGTGCGCGCGTCGCTCGACGCCGTCGGTCTCGACGTGCCCCTGGACCGCGAGACGGCGAAGCTCTCGGGCGGACAGAAGCAGCGCCTCGCGATCGCGGGCGTGCTGGCGATGGATCCCGGCCTGCTCCTGCTCGACGAGCCGACCGCCAACCTCGACCCCGTGGGGGTGCGAGAGGTCCGGGCCGCGGTGGGGCGGGCGGTGGATGCCACCGGCGCCACGCTCGTCGTCATCGAGCACCGCACGGACGTCTGGGTCGACCTGATGACGCGCGTCGTCGTGCTCGACGCGGACGGGGGTCTCCTCGCTGACGGCACGCCCGCCGAGGTGTTCACGCGTCACGCCGACGCGCTCCTCGCCGCGGGGGTCTGGCTGCCGGGGCATCCCGTCGACCTCCCTGCGCTGCCGCCGGCCGCGGCGGGCGGTCCGGTCGCGCTCCGCGCTCGCGGGCTCGCTGTCTCGCGCGACGGGCGGACCCCGGTGCGCGAGGGACTCGACATCGACGTGCCGGCAGGCGCGGCATCCGTCGTCACCGGTCCGAACGGCGTCGGCAAGTCGACCCTCGCCCTCACCCTGGCGGGCCTGCTGCCGGAGTTCGCCGGGACGGTCGAGGCGGGCGTCGTGCCGGCGGGACGAAAAGGTGTGCGGCCGTCGCGGTGGACCTCGCGCGAGCTGCTCACCCGCATCGGCACCGTCTTCCAGGACCCCGAGCATCAGTTCCTCGCCTCGACCGCCCGTGCCGAGCTCGAGGTGGGCCCGCGCGCGCTGAAGCTGCCGGCCGCCGAGATCGACGCGGTCGTCGACGACCTGCTCGACCGTCTCGGACTCGTGGCGCTCGCGCGGGCGAACCCGTTCACCCTCTCGGGCGGGCAGAAGCGGCGGCTGTCGGTCGCCACCGTGCTGGCCACGTCGCCGGAGGTCATCGTCCTCGACGAGCCGACGTTCGGGCAGGATCGCCGCGGGTGGGCGGGCATCGTCGCGCTCCTGCAGGAGCAGATCGCCGGCGGCCGGGCGGTCGTCGCGGTCACGCACGACGACGACGTCGTCCGGCTGCTCGGCGGGCGGCGCATCGACCTCGGGGCGGTGGCGCCATGACCCTCGCCCGCTCCGGCATCGAGACGGCGAGGCGGGACGCCTGGCTCGACGGCGTGAACCCGGCCGTCCGCATCCTGATCGCCTTCGTCCTGTCGATCCCGCTGCTGACGACGATCGACGCGGTCAGCGCAGCGGTCGCGGTCGTGCTCCTGACACTCTGCATCCCCCTGACCGGCATCGGCATCGGGACGGTCCTTCGCCGTATGGCGCCGATCCTCGTCCTCATGCCGGTCGCGGGGCTCAGCATGCTGCTCTACGCGGAACCGGGCGGACGGGTCTACGCGTCGTTCTGGTACGCCACGATCAGCGACGACTCCATCGCCTTCGCGGTGGCCGTCGGCATCCGCGTCATCGCGTTGGCCCTGCCGACGATCCTGCTGTTCAGCCGCGTCGACCCGATAGAGCTCGCGGCCGCCCTCGCCCAGATCGTGCGGCTGCCCGCGCGGCTCGTGCTCGGCGTCCTGGCCGGCACGCGGACGCTCGGCCTGTTCGTCGACGATTGGCGCGCGATGCGGCTCGCACGGCGTGCCCGCGGCGTGGGGGACCGGAACGCGGTGCGCCGGTTCTTCTCGATGGCGTTCGTGCTGCTCGTGTTCGCGGTGCGACGCGGGACGAGACTCGCGACGGCGATGGAGGCCCGCGGGTTCGGCTCGGCGATCCAGCGCACGTGGGCGCGCACGTCACGGCTCTCGCGGCGGGACGCTATCGCCGTGGTCGGCGCCCTCGCGATCATGGCGGCGGCGATCGGCGTTGCGGTGGCCGTCGGCTCGTTCCGGTTCGTCTGGATGTGACGCGCCTGGCGCATCTGTCGCGCGGGCGCCCTCAGCACACGTACGCGAAGCAGATCGAGCGGGGCATCGTCTCGGCGTACGGCTCGTAGACCGGGATGCGGGTGAACCCGAGCGACTCGTAGAGGGCGACCGATTCGGGCTGCGGGATGCCGGTCTGCAGGATGACGCGCTCCGCGCCGCCCGTGCGGGCCCGGTCGAGGGCAGCATGCATGAGGGCGCGCGCGATGCCGCGACCCCGAGCCGCCGCGGTGACGACGAGTCGCTTGATCTCCCATTCGTCGCCGAGGCGGCGGAGGATGACGTGGCCCGTGGGGGTGCCGTCGGCATCCACCGCGATCAGCGTCGCGACGATGTCATCCGGGTGCATCGCGAGCGCGCGGGAGCGGGCGGCGCGGCGTTCGGCCGGCTCGTCGCCGTGGAACCCGTCGTAGCGGGCGCCGAGGTCGGCATCCAACTCGTCTCGGAGTGCCGTCGCACGCGGGTCGTCCCACGCGACCTCGAGGAGGCGGGGTCCGGTGCTCGTCCGTTCGCTCACCGGACGAGCCTATGCGCCCGGCCGCGGGTCGGTCTTCGCTCGCGCCATGTGGCGGGTGTTCCGCGCCGCGCGTCGCCCTTCGGCGCGAGCGAACGACCCCGGCGGCTGGTAGCGTCCGCGGTATGACCGCCGGCACCGCAGCGTCGCGCCCCACCGGGGTGGCCGCGGTCCTCGCGGTCGCCGTCATCCAGGTGCTCGCGATCGTCGTCACCGCGGTGCTCTGGTTCTTCCACACCGTCTTCGCCGGCGGTGCCTGCGGGGCGTCGTGCGACGGGGCTGCAGCGGATGCCGCGGGCATGCTGTTCATCGCGGCGGCGGCAGCGAGCATCCTCGTCACCGTGTCCGCGGCGGTCGTCGCCCGCCGGACCGGCTGGGACCTCGCCTGGGTGCCGCTCGTCTCGACGGCCCTCGTCGTCGCCGGCTACCTCGCCGCGGTGGCGGTGTTCGACGCGGCCATGCGCTGACGCCTCACGTCGCGTTCCACAGGTCGCGGTAGTACGCGAGGCGTTCCTCGTCGGGGTCGACGCCGTACGCCTCGAGCAGCAGGCCGTCCCAGCCGGGGCCGTAGTTCCAGCCGGTGCTCATCGCCGCGACGGCGATGTCGCCCCAGCGGTCACCGAGTCCGAGCTGCCCCAGGTCCACGTGACCGCTCCACCGGCCGTCGTCGCCGATCAGCGTGTTCGGCGCGCACGCGTCGCCGTGGCACACGACGAGCTGCTCGATCGGCGGCCCGTCCCGAAGGTCGGCCGGCACGACGACACCCCGTTCCGCCGCGTTCGCGACCCGCGACGGCACAGTCCAGTCGAAGGGGCAGGATGCCACGGGCAGGCTCTCGTGCAGCGCGCGAAGGCCCTCGCCGATCGCCCGGACCGCCGTCTCGGGACGCGCGACCCAGTCGGGGTGCACCGCCGAGAGCCCGGCGATCGATCTGGTGACGAGCCACTCGGTCTCCCCGTCGTCGCCCTGCTCGACGACGGTCGGCACGCGGACGTACGGCGCAGCCCAGGCCAGCCGTTCGGCCTCGTCGGACATCGAGGTCTCGAGGTGGACCGGTCCGATCTTGATGTAACGCTCGTCGTCGGTGCGCAGCGTCATCCCGCCGAGCTTGTTGGTCCAGACCGGCGTCAGGGCCGCGCCGCGCGCGAGCCGGCGCGCGATCGGCGGCACCGGAGCGTCGTGCTGCGGGATCGACATCCCCTTATTCTGCCGTCGCGGGGATGGGTTTGTCGTGCCCGCAGCGTGGGACGGCTAGCCTGGAGGCATCCCGTCGCCGTGGCACCCAGTCGCGCGTCGGGTGGAACCCGATACCGTTCGAAGGAGAGCGCATGGACATCGCCGGATCATCCGCCGTCGTCACCGGGGGAGCCAGCGGGCTCGGGCTCGCCACCGCCCGCCGCCTCGCCGCGCAGGGCGCGCACGTCGTCATCGTCGACCTGCCGTCCTCTGCCGGGGCCGACATCGCGGCCGAGCTCGATGGGACCTTCGCCGCCGCCGATGTGACGGATGCCGCCCAGGTCGAGTCCGCGGTGGCCGCGGCATCCGCCGTCGCCCCGCTCCGCGTCGCCGTCAACTGCGCCGGCATCGCGCCGCCCGCGAAGGTCCTCGCCCGGGACGGGTCGCCGAACGCCGTGGCGGACTTCGAGCGGATCGTTCGCATCAACCTCATCGGCACGTACACCGTCATCGCGCACGCGGCGGCGGCGATGGCGGCGACCGAACCCACGGCATCCGGAGACCGCGGCGTCATCGTGAACACCGCGTCCGTCGCGGCGTTCGACGGCCAGATCGGGCAGCCTGCGTATTCCGCGAGCAAGGGCGGCGTGCACGCCATGACCCTGCCGATCGCGCGCGAGCTGGCGCGCTCCGGCATCCGCGTCTGCACGATCGCACCGGGGATCATGGAGACCCCGATGCTCGCCGGCCTCCCCGAGGCGGCCCAGGAGTCCCTCGGTCAGCAGGTGCCGTACCCCGCCCGCCTCGGCAAGCCCGACGAGTACGCGGCGCTCGTGCAGCACATCGTCGAGAACGGGTACCTCAACGGTGAGACGATCCGCCTCGACGGCTCGATCCGCATGGCCCCCAGATGAGTGGAGAACCGATGAGCGACACGATCCTGCTGCAGCGCGACGGCGCCCTCGCGCGGCTGACCTTCAACCGCCCCGCGTCGCTGAACGCGATGGACTTCGAGATGGGCACGCGCTGGCGCGACCTCGCGCACGAGCTGACGGGCGACGACACGGTCGGGGCGATCGTGCTGGATGCCGCGGGCCCGGCCTTCTGCGCCGGCGGCGACGTCGTGCAGATGGCGACCTCGGGCGGCAGCGGCGGCACGATCACCGAGATGGCCGGGGTCATCCACGACGGCATCCGGACGTTCGTGGAGTCATCGATCCCGATGGTCGCCGCGGTGCAGGGCGCGGTCGCCGGCGGTGGACTCGGCCTGATGCTGACGGCCGACTACATCGTCGCGTCGCCCCGCGCGGTGTTCGTCAGCAAGTATGCGAACATCGGGCTCACTCCCGACCTCGGGGTCTCGACCCTTCTGCCCGCCGCGATCGGGCAGCGCCGCGCGCTGCAGCTGCTCCTCTCCGACACGACGATCGATGCGTCCACGGCGCTCGAGTGGGGGCTCGTCGCGGAGGTCGTCGACCAGCCCGGCGAGCGTGCCGAGCAGATCGCGCGCGTCTGGCTCGACGGCGCCACCGGCGCGTTCGGCCAGGCGAAGCGCCTGGTCCGCACCGGTGCGCACCGGTCCTTCGCCGACAACCTCGACGACGAGGCCCGCACGATCGGCGCCGCGTTCGACACCGCCGACTCGAAAGCCCGCGTCGCCGCGTTCGCCGCGGCATCCCGTTCGCGTCGATCCTGATCCCCTGGAGAACCCATGACCCTCGCCGGAAAGACCATCCTCATGTCGGGCGGCAGCCGAGGCATCGGCCTCGCGATCGCCCTTCGCGCCGCCCGTGACGGCGCGAACGTCGCCCTGCTCGCCAAGACCGACACGCCTCACCCGAAGCTCGAGGGCACCGTGCACTCCGCCGCCGAGCAGATCCGTGCAGCAGGCGGCAACGCGCTGCCCATCGTCGGCGACGTCCGCGACGACGGCGACATCACCGAGGCCGTCATGAAGACGCAGGGCGAGTTCGGCGGCATCGACATCGTCGTCAACAACGCGTCGGTCATCGACCTGTCGGGCTCGCTCGAGCTGGCCGCGAAGAAGTACGACCTCATGCAGGACGTCAACGTGCGCGGCACCTTCATGCTGTCGCGCGCGGCGCTGCCGATCCTGAAGGATGCCGCAAACCCCCACATCCTCTCGCTGTCGCCGCCCCTCAACCTGTCGCCGAAGTGGCTCGGCGCGCACACCGGGTACACGCTCGCGAAGTACGGCATGACGATGGCGACGCTCGGCATGGCGGCGGAGTTCGCGAAGGACGGCGTCGCCGCCAACACCCTCTGGCCCCAGACCACAATCGCGACGGCCGCCGTGCAGTTCGCCCTCAGCGGCGACCGGATGATGAAGGTCAGCCGCACGCCCGAGGTCTACGCCGACGCGGCGTACGAGGTGCTCCGCAAGCCGGCCCGCGAATACACCGGTCAGACGCTCATCGTCGAGGACGTCTTGCGGGATGCCGGTGTCACGGACTTCTCGGGCTATGCGGCGACGCCGGGCACGCCCGACACCGAGCTGTTCCCCGACATCTTCCTCGACTGACCCGTTCGCGGAAGCAGGAGTCTCGGCGCGACACGCCGAGGGTCACGAGCGGATGCCGGGGTGTCGCGCCCGATCCATTGCATCCGCGCACGCGCAGGCGCCGCCGCATCCGCGCACGCGCATCGACCGCCGCGCGCAGCCTCAGACGAGGCCGAGCTTGACGAACGCGTTCCAGACGCCGTCGTCGAGCACGTCGGTCGTGACGTTCCCGGCGCGCTCCTTGAGGGCGGGGTCGGCGTTGCCCATCGCGACAGGGGAGCCGACGACGTCGAACATCTCCGCGTCGTTCCAGCTGTCGCCGATGCCGATCGCGTCGGCGACGTCGAGGCCGAGCGTGTCGAGGACCCGGAGGATCGCCGACCCCTTGTTCACGCCGCGCAGGCCGATCTCGCCGTTCGATCCGCCGGGGAGCGGGATGCTGCCGGGGATGACGTGGAACCGGTCGCCGAGGTCGGCCTGGGCCCGGTCGACGCTGTCGGAGCGCTTGCTGATGAACGTGGTCTTCGCGATCGCGTCGAGGTTCGCTTCGCTGATGGGTCGATACGTGACGATCGGCTTCGGCTCGATCGTGTCGGTCTGGCCGAGCCGGCGCGCCTCTTCGAGGTGGCGCTTGCGGCGCTCGGCGAAGTACTCGTCCAGCATCCCGCCGACGCCCTCGCTCGCGAAGACGGCTTCATCGGACTGCAGGAAGAAGTCGATGTCCTCGGACTCGAAGTACGAGATCAGCCGGTCGGTGTCCTCGCGGGGCATCGGGTCGGCGAACAGCAGCTCCTCGCCGCGGACGGCGTACGCGCCGCCGTTCGTGATGGCGCCGTCGTATCCGATCTCACGGACCTTGGGGTGGATGTCGCCCGCCGCGCGTCCCGTGCAGAGGTAGACCAGGTGCCCGTTCTCACGCGCCGTCCGGATGGCGGTGATCGTCGAGTCGGCGATCGCCGTCCCGTGCTCGAGGATGGTTCCGTCCACGTCAAGGAAAGCGATGCGCGTCATCCCTCCATTCTCCCGGATGAAGATGGACGGCCGGTGCGCGCCGGGGTCAGAGCTTCTTGCGCAGGAAGACCTGCTCGGTGCCGTCGTCCCCGGGCACCCGCTCGCTCTCCTCGTACCCCTCGCGCTCGTACAGGCGGATGTTCGCCTCGCTGAGCGACCCGGTGAACAGCTCGGCCGTCGTCGCGCCGGCCTCACGGCCCCGCTCCTCGACCGCGGTGAGCAGGCTCGTGCCGAGCCCGGAACCCTGCGGGTCGGGGGCGATCGCGATGCGGCCGATGAGCAGCAGATCCCCGTCGACGCGGGCACGCACGCAGCCGACGATGCGCTCGCCCTCGAGAGCGACGCAGCCGAGGTTCTCCTCGAGCTCGGCCCGCACCTCGTCGAGGGTCTGCGTGAGCGGCGGCATGTCGACCGCGTTGTAGATGAGCGCCTCCTGCACGAAGGCGGCCCGTTGCAGGGTGAGGACCTCGCCCGCGTCGTCGACGGAGATCGGGCGGATGCGGGGAGTCGTCACATCATTCAGCGTAATGCGGGACCGGGGCCGCAGCCCCGCGAGCCTAAAGTGACCGCATGTCCGATGTCCGCACCGCGATCGCCGACCGCCCCCTGATCCTGGACGGGGGACTCGGGACGATGCTCGAGGCTCGGGGGCACGATCTCACCGGCGCCCTCTGGTCGGCCGGCGTCCTCATCGACGCGCCGGGGGACGTCCGCGACGTGCATGCCGAGTTCGTCGCTGCGGGCGCCGAGGTGATCACCACCGCCTCGTACCAACTCGGGTACGACAACCTCGGTGCGGCCGGGCGCGACAGGGCAGCCGTCGACGGGCTGCTCGCGGCGTCGGTCCGGCTCGCCCGCGAGGCGGCGGAAGGACGGGCGTGGGTCGCGGCATCCGTCGGGCCCTTCGGAGCCGTGCGCGCCGACGGCAGCGAGTACACGGGCGACTACGGGATGACGGTCGCCGACCTCGCCCGCTGGCATCGCCGTCGGATCGAGGTGCTCGCCGGTGCGGGACCCGACCTGCTCGCTATCGAGACCATCGCCTCTCCCGCCGAGGTCGAGGCGATCGCCCTCGCGCTCGAGGGGATCGACGTCCCGGCATGGATCTCGCTCTCGGCAGCGAGTACGGCGTTCGAGGGCGACGGCCTCGCAGGCGCGCTCGCCGCGGCGGCCTCCGCCCCGGGCGTCGTCGCGGTCGGCGCCAACTGCTGCGCGCCGCCGCTCATCACCACCGTGCTCGACCGTGTGCCGACGGGGACGGCCGCCGTCGTCTACCCGAACAGCGGCGAGACGTGGGACGCGGCATCCCGGTCCTGGCGGGGCGAGGCGGGAGCGGCGTTCACCGAGGCGGAGGCATGGGTGGATGCCGGTGCCCGCCTCATCGGCGGATGCTGCCGGACGACCCCCGCCGACATCGCGGCGCTCGCGGCACGGCTCGGCGGCCCGGGACACAGCGATGCGGCCGTGGCGAACCACGACCGCATCGGGGGGTGAGTCAGCGCGAGAGCGATGCGCCGTTGGTGCGGATCACCTCGGCGTACCAGTCGAACGACGCCTTCTTGTAGCGATCGAGCGATCCCGATCCGTCGTCGTTGCGGTCGACGTAGATGAATCCGTACCGCTTGCTGAGCTGCGCCGTCGACGCCGAGACGAGGTCGATGCAGCCCCACGTCGTGTAGCCCATGAGATCCACGCCGTCGGCGATCGCCTCGCCGACGGCCTCGAGGTGCGCCTGCAGGTAGGCGATGCGGTAGTCGTCCTGGACGGTCTTCACACCGTCGACCTCGACCAGCTGGTCCTTCGCACCGAGGCCGTTCTCGACGATGAACAGCGGCTTCTGCCAGCGGTCCCAGAACTGGTTGAGCACGAGGCGAAGGCCCACGGGGTCGATCTGCCAGCCCCACTCCGACTCCTTGAGCGTCGGGTTCTTGACGCCGCCGAAGAGGTTCCCCTCGCCCATGACGCGCTTCGACTCGTCGGTCGTCTCGCAGATCGAGGAGTAGTAGCTGAACGACACGAAGTCGACGGTGTTCTCCTTGAGGAGCGTCCGGTCCTCGTCGGTGATGTTCAGCTCGACGCCCTGTTCGCGCAGGCTCCGCAGGTAGTAGCCGGGGTACTCGCCGCGCACGTGGATGTCACCGAAGGCGAGGTTCACCCGCTCGGTGGTGAGGGCGGCGAACACATCGTCGGGGTTCGGCGTCAGCGGGTAGACCGGCATCGACAGCACCATGCACCCGACCTGCGCGTTCGGCGCCAGCTCTCGGGCGGCCTTCGTCGCCAGGGCGGATGCCACGAGCTCGTGGTGGATCGCCTGGTACAGGTCCGAGGGGGACAGCTGGTCCTTCGGAGTGTTGATGCCGCCCGACATGAACGGGGCGTGGACGATCGAGTTGATCTCGTTGAAGGTCAGCCAGTACTTCACGCGCGCGCCGTATCGCGTGAACAGCGTCCGCACGTAGCGCTCGTAGAAGCCGATCATGTCGCGGTTGACCCAGCCGTCGTAGGTCTCGGCGAGGTGCAGCGGGGTCTCGTAGTGCGAGATCGTGACGAGCGGCTCGATGCCGTGGCGCTCGAGCTCGTCGAGGACGCGGTCGTAGAAGGCGAGGCCGGCTTCGTTGGGCTCGGTCTCGTCGCCCTTCGGGAAGATGCGGCTCCAGGCGATCGAGAACCGGAAGGTCTTGAACCCCATCTCGGCGAAGAGCGCGATGTCCTCGGCGTAGCGGTGGTAGAAGTCGATGCCGACCTGCTTGAGGTTGTCGTCCGTCGGGCCGTCGGTCCGGGGGGTCATGATGCCCTGCGGCATCACGTCCTGGATCGAGAGTCCCTTGCCGTCTTCGAGGTACGCGCCCTCGAGCTGGTTCGCGGCGGTCGCGCCGCCCCAGAGGAAGCCGTCGGGGAACGAGATGGTGCTCATGAGTCGCTTTCGTGTCGTGTCGTGTGTCTTCGAGGGGGAGGATGGATGCCGGGTGCCCCGCTTCGGGTGCGGGACACCCGGCATCCGGATCGGGTCAGGCCGTGACGGCAGCGGACTCGACCGAGACCGCCGTGAACAGCGGCTCGCCGTGCGCGACGGGGCCCGAGGCGCGGTCCGCGATCGCCGGGTAGAGCTCGCCGTTGGTGACGACGATCGGGGTGGTCAGGTCGTACCCGGCCTTCTCGATCGCGTCGCCGTCGAACTCGAGGAGCAGATCGCCGGCCTTCACCTGCTGGCCGGTGGTGACCTTCACATCGAAGTGCTGTCCGGCGAGCTTGACGGTGTCGATGCCGATGTGGATCAGCACCTCGGCGCCGTCGGCGTGACGCAGACCGATCGCATGACCGGTCGGGAAGGCCGCGGCGACCGTCGCATCGAACGGTGCGTACAGGGCGCCGCTGCGGGGGAGGATCGCGACGCCGTCGCCGAGCGCGCCCTCCGCGAACGCGGCATCCGGCGTCTCGGACAGGTCGACGACCGTCCCGTCGAGCGGGCTGAGGACGACGAGGTCGTTCTCCGCCGAGGCCGGCGCGGGGGCGGCATCCTCGGCCGGCTCGACGAAGCCGACGATCACGGTGAGCAGGAACGGGACGACGATCGCGACGCCGAGGCCGATGATGAGCATGATCATGTTGCCGTTGCCGAAAAGCGCCGGGAGGGCGAGACCGGAGGGGACGACGAACGCCTTCGCGAAGACGCCGCCGATGCCGATGATCGCTCCACCGATCGCGCCGCCGACGATACCGAAGGCGAACGGGCGCTTGAGCGGCAGGTTGATGCCGTAGATCGCGGGCTCGGTGATCCCGGCGAGGAAGCCTGACAGCGTCGCGGGCGCGGCCAGCGACTTGAGGTTCTTGTTGCGGGCGCGGACCCAGACGCCGGCGACGGCGGCTGCTTGCGCGAGGACGGCGGCGAACACGGGCCCGACGAGCAGGATCTGCCCCGTCGTCTGGAACTCGAGGGTGAACAGCGGGACGAGGCCCCAGTGCAGCCCGAAGATCACGAAGACCTGCCAGAGGCCGCCCATGATGGCGCCGCCCGCCCACGGAGCGTTGTCGAAGACCCAGCCGATGCCCTTGCCGAGGCCGCCGCCGAGGAGGTCCGAGATCGGGCCGATGACGACGAACACGAGCGGGACAGCGAACAGAACCACGATCATCGGGGTCATGAAGCGCTTCACGGCGCCCGGCAGGACGCGGTAGAGGAATTTCTCGGCGTGGCTCTGCAGCCACACGACCACGATGATCGGGATGACGCTCGAGACGTAGCTGACCATCGTGAACGGGATGCCGAAGAAGGTGAGACCAGGCTGGCCCACGAGGCCCGCCATCGTCGGGTAGACGAGGGCTCCGGCGATGGCCAGCGAGGTCCACTCGTTCGCCTTGAAGTACCGCGCGGCGGTGATCGACAGCGCGATCGGCAGGAAGTTGATGAACGCGTCCGACAGGGCGTTGAGGACGGCGTAGGTGGTCGTGTCCGTCGTGATCCAGTTGAAGGTCACCGCCGCGGCCAGGAACGCCTTCAGCAGACCGGTTCCGGCGAGCGCCCAGAGGACGGGGGTGAAGATCGACGAGATCATCGAGATGAAGCGGTTGAACAGATTGCCCTTCGGGGCATCGTTCGCGGCGCCGTCGGAAGAGGCTGCACCGAGCTTCGAGATCTTGCCGATCTCGGCGAAGACGTCGGGGACGTCGTTGCCGATGACGACCTGGTACTGGCCACCGGCCTGAGCCACCGTCACGACACCGGGCGTCGCCTTCACGGCGGCGGTGTCGGCCTTCGACTCGTCTTTCAGCACGAAACGCAGCCGGGTCGCGCAGTGCACGAGCGAACTGACGTTCTCTTCTCCGCCGACGCCCTGGAGGACTCCGGCCGCGGTCTTCGAGTAGTCCATGGGGACACGCTCTTCCTTGCCGCATCGGCGCGGCAGTCTCGGGTGGGGCACGCGTCGGGTCCGTTTCCGGGCAACAAAAAAACCTGAACTCGTTCATCGCTCGAAAGCGATGTGAGTTCAGGTTTTGCCTGCTGCCGCAGTAACAATCCGTCGCGTGCAGGGCTGCATCGCCCTGCGGAACGTCACGTTAGCATGCGCCCGCATGAAAGCGCCAGGGTCAGTTCCCGGTGGGTGCGGCGCCGACTTGGGAGGCCAGGCGCTCGACGTGGACGATCACGTAGAGCAGCTCCTCATCCGTCAGCTCTGACTCGGTCGCCGCCATGACGTACGCCTTGACCTCCTGGGCGATGGCGAACGAGCGCGGGTAGCTGTGCTTCGCGAACTCGAAGAACGAGCTGTCGCCGCTGCGGAGCATCGTGCGCGACACGAGACGCTGCAGCAGGAACTGGATGTGCAGGACGAACCGCGCGTAGTCGGGGCTGTCGACGTCCAGCGAGACGCCGAGGCCGTTCTCGACCGTCATCACGACGTGCTGCACACGCCGGAACAGCAGTGCCGCCGTGCCGTTGGGTTCGTCGCGGGTCGCGTTGAGGACGTGCATCGTGAGGAAGACGGCTTCCTCCGCAGGCAGCTCCGTGTCAAGGGCAGCCGAGATCGACTCGGCCATTGCCTTGGCGGCTGCGAACTCCGCGGGGTGCAGGACCCGCAGCTCCGGCATGTTCGCCACCGGGATGCGGATGCCCTTCGCGAGCCGCTCGAGCACGAACTGCACGTGATCGATGACGGCGATCGTCAGCGGGCGGCCGAGCTGGTGACCGAGCGATCGTTCGGCCTGGTCGACGGCCCGCGAGACCGCTTCGATGATCGCGTAAGGGGTGTCGGTGAGCATGCGGCGCTCGCGCTCGCCGTCCTCCCCGGTGTCGAGGATGAAGGTCTTCTCGACCTTGGCGGGGTCGAGGGTGTCGGACGGCTTCAGCTGGAACCCCAGGCCGCGGCCCATGAGCACCCGCTCCCGACCCTGCTCGTCGAGGGAGATCACGACGTTGTTGTTGAGCACCTTGTGCGCAACCGTTCCGCGACGCTGCGGAGCCCCATCCGTCATGGCGACGAGTCTAGGGCCGCCCGGCATCCGCCCAGCCCGTCCCGGTAGCCTGGGACCATGACCGAGTCCCCCTCCGCGCGCCCTGAGGGCATGTCCGCCGTGCGCACGACATCCCCCAAGCAGGTGCGGCCCGCGACCGAGGGGTGGACGCAGGCGAAGGATGCCGAGGGTCGCCCGCTCCTGCAGTTCGCGAGCCCCAAGCGCGGCAAGCCGCCGGTGCACCTCGCCGACCTCGACCATGAGGCGCGCGTCGAGAAGCTGAAAGAACTCGGGATGCCGGGATTCCGCGCCGGGCAGCTCGAGAAGCACTACTTCCAGCACTACACGTCGGATCCCGCCCACATGACGGACCTTCCGGCGGGCAACCGCGAGGAGCTCGTCGGTGGGCTCCTGCCGAACCTCATGACCGAGGTGCGCCGCCTCGAGACCGACGGCGGCGACACGATCAAGTTCCTGTGGCGTCTGCACGACGGCGCCCTCGTCGAGTCGGTGCTCATGCGCTACACCGGCCGCATCACGCTGTGCGTGTCGAGCCAGGCCGGCTGCGGCATGAACTGCCCGTTCTGCGCCACCGGTCAGGCCGGGCTCACGCGCAACATGTCGGCGGCCGAGATCGTCGACCAGGTGGTCCGCGCCAACCGCCTCATCGCCGACGGCGGCCTCGGCGACCCCCGCAAGGTGGGACACAAGGACGAGCGCGTCACGAACATCGTCTTCATGGGGATGGGCGAACCCCTCGCCAACTACGCCCGCGTCATGCAGGCCGTCCGAACGATGGTCGACAAGAAGCACGGCCTCGGCATGAGCGCCCGCGGCATCACGATCTCGACCGTCGGCCTCGTGCCCGCGATCCGCAAGCTGAGCGCCGAGGAGATTCCGGTCACCTTCGCGCTGTCGCTGCACGCGCCCGACGATCTGCTGCGCGACGAGCTCATCCCGGTGAACTCGCGGTGGAAGGTCGACGAGGCCCTCGACGCTGCGCGCGAGTACTTCGAGAAGACCGGCCGGCGCGTCTCGATCGAGTACGCGCTCATCAAGGACATGAACGATCACGCCTGGCGCGCCGACCTCCTCGCCGAGAAGCTCAACCAGCGCGGCCGCGGCTGGGTGCACGTGAACCCCATCCCGCTCAACCCGACGCCCGGATCGATCTGGACCTCGTCGGACGTCGACGTGCAGAACGAGTTCGTCCGGCGCCTCAACGAGGCCGGCATCCCGACGACCCTCCGCGACACCCGCGGCAAGGAGATCGACGGCGCGTGCGGCCAGCTCGTGGCGACCGAGGACGACCAGGTAGCCGCGGCATCCGTCTGATCCCGGTCACGCCGGCGGCGTGAAGGCGATCGTCGGGCGACCGTCGTCGACCGTGACACGGCACCGGACGCCGTAGACCTCCTCGATGAGTCCGTCCGTGAGGACCTCGGCCGGAGGGCCGGCCGTGACGGCGCGGCCGGCGGCCAGGACGAGCACCTCGTCGCAGAACATCGCCGCGAGGTTGAGGTCGTGGAGGGCCACGACGACGGTGACGGGGAGGCTGCGCACGAGGCTCAGCAGCTCGAGCTGATGGCGGATGTCGAGGTGGTTGGTCGGCTCGTCGAGCAGGAGCTCGCGGGGTTCCTGCGCAAGGGCGCGGGCGATCTGCGTGCGCTGCTGCTCGCCGCCCGAGAGGGTGTGCCAGCGGGCATCGGCCTTCGCCGTCAGGCCCGCTTGCGCGAGGGCGGCGTCGACGACCTCATCGTCGCGGGCGCGATCCGGCCCCCAGAGCGAGGCGTGCGGTGTGCGGCCGAGGCGGACGACGTCGCGGACCGTGAGGTCGACCTCGGTCGTCGCGTGCTGCGTGACCGCGGCGACGGTCCGCGCCACCTCGCGACGTCCGCGGTGCCGCAGGTCGGAACCGTCGAGCAGGACCCGGCCCGCGTCGGGTCTCGCGATGCCCTGCAGCAGGCGCAGGAGCGACGACTTGCCCGACCCGTTGGGGCCGAGGAGGCCGACGACGGATCCGGGCTTCGGTGCGAGCGAGACGTCGTCGACGACGAGGGCGCCACCGCGGCGCCACGACACGTGCTCGGCGACGAGACTCATGCGCGCCTCCGACGTCGGACGAGGAGGGCGACGAAGACCGGCACACCGATCAGCGCGGTGCCGACACCCACGGGGAGCGGTGTCGGCGCGAACGCGACGCGGGACACGGCATCCACCCCGATCATGAACACCATGCCGAGACCGATCGTCACGGGGATCACGCGGGCGTGACGGGAGCCCACGATCAGGCGTGCGGCGTGGGGCAGGACCAGCCCGACGAACCCGATCGCGCCGGCGACGCTGACGAGGGTCGCGGCGATCAGGGCGGTCAGGACGAGGAGCAGCATCCGGGTGCGCGCGACATGGATGCCGAGGGATGCCGCGACGTCGTCGCCGAACGCGAAGGCGTCGAGTGGGCGCACCGAGGCGACCGCGACGACCGAGCCGATGAGGACGACGACGGCGCAGAGGACGACGTCGTCCCAGCGGACGCCCTCGAGCGAGCCGAGGAGCCAGAACATCACGCCGCGCGTCTCGTCGGAGTCGGCGAAGGCGAACACGGCGAGTGAGGTGAGCGCGGAGAAGAACTGCGTCGCCGCGATGCCCGCCAGGATGAACGATGCGGTGCCCCCGCCCGTGAAGCGCGACACGACGAGGACGAGCCCGAACGCCACGAGTGCGCCGAGGAACGCGCCGCCCGAGAGGGTGAGGATGCCGCCGCCGATCCCGAACACGCCGAACAGGACCGCGCCGGTCGAGGCGCCGGAGGAGACGCCGAGGACGAACGGGTCGGCGAGGGGGTTTCGCAGCAACGACTGCAGGATGACGCCGCAGAGCCCGAGACCGGCACCGCACGCCGCGGCGACGAGCGCCCGGGGGAGGCGCTCCTGCCAGACGATCGCGTCGGCCGCGACGCGCACGGGGATGTCGGTGAGGCCGAGGTGGTTCGTGATCACGTCGCGGACGTTCACGAGCGACACGTTCGCGGGGCCGAGCGTCAGTGCGACGGCGATCGTCAGGACGACGAGGCCGACCGACAGCGCCGTGGCGACGATCGCGAGCGGGATGCGGCGGGCCC
Organism: Microbacterium sp. 77mftsu3.1; assembly: GCF_900100525.1. Lineage (NCBI taxonomy): Bacteria > Bacillati > Actinomycetota > Actinomycetes > Micrococcales > Microbacteriaceae > Microbacterium > Microbacterium sp. 77mftsu3.1. The sequence continues at coordinate 530,242 of NZ_FNCR01000002.1, forward strand.
GGCGATGAGGCAGCGCCGCGGTGGCGGTCAGCGCCCCGCCTCGTTCTCGTCCCACCAGGCGCGGATCTTCTCGAGTCCGTCGACGAAGCGGATCGACGGGTTCATCTCGGCGCCGTGCAGCGCGATGAAGCGGGTGTTCTTCACGGCGTCGAGCGAGCGGGTGACGGGGTCGCTCTCGAGGAAGGCGACCTTGTCGTCGAGTCGGTCACCGGGGAAGCGGTCGCGCTGCAGGTCGCCGAGGACGATCACGTCGGGAGCGGCGTCGACGACGGCCTCCCAGGAGGTGGCCGGCCAGTCGTCGGTCTCGGCGGGGAACGCAGGAGTCATGCCGGTCTCGCGCGCGAGGATCGCCGGGGCGCCGCTGCCGCCCGCGACGTAGGGCGTGCGGGTGTCGGCGAACCAGAACAGCACCTTCTCGCCGCCGAAGTCGACGCCCTCGACGGCTGCCGCGGCGCGCTTCTTCAGTGAGGCGATGAGCGCGTCGCCGCGGGACGGGACGTCGAAGATCTCGGCGAGCTCACTGATCTCGCGATAGAGATCGTCGACGGTCAGCGGGGTGGTGCGCGTCCCGCCGCCGTTGACGCTCCGGTCGTCGGAGCAGTCGGTGGGCGAGAGGTACGAGCCGATGCCGGTTTCATCCAGCCGATCGCGCGTGACGACGCCGCCCTCGGCATAGTGGCGCCCGAACGACGCCGTCACGAAGTCGGGGTCGGTGCCGAGGACGACCTCATAGGTCGGGGCGTTGTCCGCGAGGCGGGGGACGTCCTCGTTCGCCTCGGCGAGCGATGGGAGCACGGGGTCCGTCCACGACGCGGTGCCGACGATGCGGTCGGCGAGGCCGAGCGACAGGAGGATCTCGGTCGAGTTCTGATCGAGCGACACGACGCGCTGCGGCGCCGCATCCACCTCGACCGTCCGCCCGCAGTTCTCGATCGTGAGCGGGTAGTCGGTCGATTCCTCGCCGGAGGAGGCGGCCTTCTGCGCCACGACCTCGGAGGCCCCGCAGCCCGAGAGGGCGAGGGCGGCGACGGTCAGGGTGGCGAGCAGAGCGGAACGGCGGGGGAAGGGCATCGATGGTCTCTCGTCGGGGGCCGGGGACGTCGATGGTCGATCGTAGCAAGGTAAGCCTTACCTTCCCGAATCACCTCGCTCGGCACCGGGTGCCTCGACGCCGTCCGCCGCGTTTGGCGAGACTCTGTCAAGGGGCGAATCCGGACGAGGCCCGGGAGTAGCGTCGGTGACATGGTCAACTATCGATTCCTGGGCAACAGCGGCCTCAAGATCACCGAACTCACCTACGGCAACTGGCTCACCCATGGGTCCCAGGTCGAGAACGACGCGGCGATCGCGACGGTCCACAAGGCCCTCGACCTCGGCATCAGCTCGTTCGACACCGCCGACGCATACGCCAACACGGCGGCCGAGTCTGTCCTCGCCGAGGCACTCAAGGGTCAGCGCCGCGAGTCCCTCGAGATCTTCACGAAGGTCTACTGGCCGACCGGCCCCAAGGGTCCGAACGATCACGGGCTGTCGCGCAAGCACCTGCTCGAGGGCATCAACGGCTCGCTGAAGCGGCTGAACACCGACTACGTCGACCTCTACCAGGCGCACCGCTACGACTACGAGACCCCGCTCGAGGAGACGATGCAGGCCTTCGCCGACATCGTCCGCCAGGGCAAGGCGCTCTACATCGGCGTCAGCGAGTGGACCGCTGAGCAGCTCCGCGCCGGACACGCTCTGTCGAAGGAACTGGGCTTCCAGCTCGTCTCGAACCAGCCGCAGTACTCCGCACTGTGGCGCGTCATCGAGGGCAAGGTCGTCCCGACCTCCGAGGAGCTCGGCATCTCGCAGATCGTCTGGTCGCCGCTGGCGCAGGGCGTCCTCACCGGGAAGTACAAGCCGGGTCAGCCGCTCCCCGAGGGGTCGCGCGCGACCGACGAGAAGGGCGGATCCGACATGATCAAGCGCTTCATGAAGGACGAGACCCTCTCCGCCGTGCAGAAGCTGCAGCCGATCGCCGAGGGTGCGGGCATCACGATGCCGCAGCTCGCCCTCGCGTGGGTGCTGCACAACCCGAACATCGCCGCGGCGATCATCGGGGCGTCGCGTCCCGAGCAGCTCGAGGACACCGTGAAGGCCTCGGGCATCGAGCTCGACGACGACACGTACGCCGCCATCAACGATGCGCTCGCGCCGGCAGCGGTTACCGACCCGGAGGAGACGTACTCGGTCTCACCGAAGTCCCGCCTGATCTGACGCGCGTCGCCCGTCCGTGGCCACGCACAGCGCCGGCATCCTGCTCTACCGTCTCGACGGTGAGGGCGGGGTGTCGGCGTTCGTCGCTCACATGGGCGGGCCGTACTGGGCGAACAAGGACGAGGGTGCCTGGTCGATCCCGAAGGGCGAGCTCGAGGACGGCGAGGATGCGCTGGATGCCGCGAAGCGGGAGTTCGACGAAGAGCTCGGCGTCCTGCCGCCCGAGGCCGACTACGCCGAGCTCGGCACGTTCGCGTACTCGTCGGGCAAGCGGGTGACGGTCTTCGTCGCCGACGGCGCCGGCTTCGAGGCGGACGCGTTCGTGTTCGGCGAGTTCGAGATGGAGTGGCCGCCGCGATCGGGCTGGACGGCATCGTTCCCGGAGGTCGATCGCGCCGAGTGGATGCCGCTGGCCCGGGCCCGTGAACGCGTCGTGAAGGGGCAGCGGCCCGCACTCGATCGGCTGGTGGAGCTGCTGGCTCAGGCCCGCTGAGTCAGCGCTTCTTCTTGGGCGCCTCGGACACGTCGAGCTTCTCGTGCTTGCCGCCGAGCGACGACCACGCGGATTCCTTGCCGGATGCCGCGTGTTCCGCCCCGCGCACGGCGCGCTCGTCGGCCCACTCGTTGAGGACGTGACCCCGGTGGCCGCGGACATGCTCGAGTACGACGTCGGGAAGGCCTGCCGCGCGGCGGGCGTCACGAGCCACGATCAGCTGCTCGAGAAGGTCGACGTTCTTGGTCGGCGCACCGGTGGAGGTCTTCCAGCCGCGGCGTCGGTGACCGTCCATCCACCTCTCGTAGGTGTCGATCGCGTACTTCGAGTCCGCCTGGACCACGAGCTCGCTGACATCCGCGTGATCCTCGATCGCCTTCAGGAGACCGAGCAATTCGCCGACGTTGTTGGTGCCCTGGATGACCGAGCCCGCGGCCCAGTGGCCGTCCTCGCCGACCCAGGCCCACCCCGTCGGTCCGGGGTTGCCCTTGCAGGCGCCGTCGGTGGCCACGACATAGCGGGAGGTTTCGGTCACCGGTCCACGGTACCCGTGCGCGGCACGGAGGCCGCGCACAGGCCCCGGGTCACGGGCGCAGCAGGACCTTGCCGACGCGGCCGGCGGTCAGGCTCGCACGGGCGGCGTCGCGCGCCTGCTCGAGCGGGAAGGTCGCCGAGACCGGGAGGGTCAGGACGCCGGACGAGAGGTGCTGGGCGAGCTCGCCGAAGAGCTGGCCGCGCTTGGCGGCATCCATCTCGGTGCTGACCTTGCTGCCCCAGAAGCCCTTGATCGTGATGTGGCGGAAGATGACCGGACCCGAGGCGAGCTCCATGACCGGGGCATCCATCGCGCCGAAGACGACGAGGGTGGCGTTCTCGCCGAGGAGCGAGAGGACGTGGCCGCTCGACTCGCCGCCGACGGAGTCGACGCCGGCGATGATCGAGGCGCCGCCGGTGATCTCGGCGACCTTGTCGCGCCAGTCGTCGGTGTCGACGGCGACGATGCGGTCGATACCCTGATCGGCGAGCTCGGCGACGGCGGCGCTGCGGCGGACGAGACCGACGACGTTCAGGCCGCGGGCGCGACCCATCTGAGCGACCATGCGGCCGACGGCGCCGTTGGCGGCGTTCTGGACGATCCAGTCGCCGGGCTTGAGGTCGAGGAAGTCGATGAGGCTGATCGCGCTGAACGGCATGGAGACCAGCTGCGCGGCCTGCTCGTCGGGAAGGCCCTCGGGCACGGGGATGAGGCCTGCGGCGCGGGCGACGAACTGCTCGGCCCAGACGCCGAAGGTGCCGCCGGTGGCGACACGCTGACCGACCTGCAGGTTCTCGACGCCCTCGCCGAGCTCTTCGACGACACCGACGGCCTCGGTGCCGGAGCGGGCGGGGAGTTCCGGCTTAAAGCCGTAGGTGCCGCGGATGGTCCACAGGTCGTGGTTGTGGATGGGGGAGGCGAGGAGGCGGACGCGGACCTCTCCGGCGCCGGGCGTCGGGTCGGGGGTCTCCGTCGTCTCCAGGACGTCGGCCGGTTCGCCGAAAACGGGGTGGGTGACTGCGCGCATGTTTTCTCCAAGCGTCATTGTGTAACGATCGGTACAATATACTACGAGTGACCGAGAGGATCCACCATGGGCCGCACCAGCGCATTCGACCGCGACGACGTCATCCGCGCCGCGCGCGACGTCTTCTGGGCGCGCGGCTACGCCGAGACCGGCATCGGCGAGCTCGAGCAAGCGACCGGTCTGAAGCGCTCGAGCCTCTACCACGCCTTCGGCAGCAAGAAGGGGCTCTTCGAAGCCGTCGTCGCGCGGTACCTCGATGAGGTCGTGCGCTCGCGCATCGGTCGCCTACATCAGGCGGATGCCGGTCCCGAGGCGCTCGAGCGGTACATCGCCGAGATGCGCGCTGCGATCGCCAGCGGCACCCCCCGGGCGCAGGCGGGATGCCTGCTGCTCAACGCCGCGTGCGCACCCGTCGTCGACGACGATCCGGACGTGCGTGCGCTCGTCACGGGTTACACGGATGAGCTCCGATCCGCGATCGCTGCGGGCGTCGACTCCGCGCGACCCGAGATCTCCGCAGGGTCGCGAGCGGCGCTGGCGGAGGTCTGCGCATCGCTCGTCATCGCGGCGCTTGCCGTCGCGAGGGTGGATCCGGATGCCGCGGACCGCAGCCTCGAGGCCGTGCTGACGGCCGTCGCCTCATGGGATGCCGGTGCCGTGTCCGTGTATACATAACTTCCCGATTCAGGCTCGCCCGCCCCCGGAGGGTTGCCTTGTGCATACACTGAGGCCATGACCGATGCCCCCGCGCGTTTCGCCGGCGTGCGCGCGTACGAGACGCTGCTGGGCGAGATCCAGGACGGCACGCTGCGCCCCGGCGCCGTGCTGGGCGAGGTCGAGCAGGCTGCGCGGCTCGGGGTGAGCCGGACCCCGCTGCGTGAGGCGCTCCGCCGTCTGGCCGCCGATGGGCTCGTCGAGCAGGCATCGCCGCGGGTCACCGTCGTCACCGGCATCGACGTCGACGACATCCGCGCTCTGTTCGACGTCCGCCGCGCGCTGGAGGAGACGGCGGCGCGGTTGGCCTCGCGTGCGTCGGATCGCTCGGTCTTCGCTGCGCTCGCCGCGGACTTCGCCGCCGTCGACGCCGGCGATGGGCCCGTCTCCGATGCCGACGCGTACTACGCGCTCATCGCGCGATTCGATGCGGAGCTCGACGCGGCCGTCGGCAACGACTACCTGACGTCCGCGTTGCGCACCGTCCGCACGCATCTCGTACGCGTCCGGCGTCTCGCCCGCGACAAGCCCGAACGACTCGCGGCATCCGTCTCGGAGCACCGTCTCATCGCGAGCGCGATCGCGTCAGGCGATGCCGACCTCGCCGCGCACGCGACGCACGTGCACCTGCACAACGCCCTGACCTCGATACTCGACTCCCTGTCCGACACCCCGGAGGAAACGACATGACCGTCACCCACCACGTCCGCGTCTACCGCAGCGACGAGCCGCTTCCCCGCGAGGAGCAGCTCGCCTACAAGATCGCCCAGGTCGCCGTCGACCCGGTCGCGGTCGAGTCCGACGTCATCGACATGATCGTGAACCGGATCATCGACAACGCGGCGGTGGCCGCGGCATCCCTCACCCGTCGACCCGTCAGCGCGGCCCGTTCGCAGGCGCTGTCGCACCCGGTGTCGGCCGGCGGGTACGGCGGCACCGTGTTCGGCGTGCCGAACGAGACCCGCACGAGCCCCGAGTGGGCGGCGTGGGCGAACGGCGTCGCCGTGCGCGAGCTCGACTACCACGACACGTTCCTCGCGGCGGAGTACTCGCACCCGGGTGACAACATCCCCGCGATCCTGGCCGTCGCGCAGCACGTCGGCGCCGACGGCGCCGCGCTCGTCCGCGGCCTCGCCACCGGATACGAGATCCAGGTCGACCTCGTCCGAGCGATCAGCCTGCACAAGCACAAGATCGACCACGTCGCACACCTCGGCCCCTCGGCGGCCGCGGGCATCGGCACGCTCCTCGGCCTCGACGTCGACACGATCTACCAGGCCGTCGGCCAGGCTCTCCACACCACGACCGCGACGCGTCAGTCGCGCAAGGGCGAGATCTCCACGTGGAAGGCGCACGCCCCCGCCTTCGCCGGCAAGATGGCGGTCGAGGCCGTCGACCGTGCGATGCGCGGCGAGACCTCGCCGTCCCCCATCTACGAGGGGGAGGACGGCGTCATCGCGTGGCTCCTCGACGGCAAGGACGCCGCGTACGACGTGCCGCTCCCGGCAGCAGGGGAGCCGAAGCGCGGCATCCTCGACACGTACACGAAGGAGCACTCGGCCGAGTATCAGGCGCAGGCCTGGATCGACCTCGCCCGCAAGCTCGGCACCGAGCGACCCGAACTCCGCGACCCGGCCAACATCGCCTCGATCGTGCTGCACACGAGCCACCACACGCACTACGTGATCGGCTCGGGCGCCGGCGACCCGCAGAAGTACGACCCCACAGCATCCCGCGAGACGCTCGACCACTCGATCCCGTACATCTTCGCGGTCGCACTGCAGGACGGCGGCTGGCACCACGTCGACTCCTACGCGCCCGAGCGCGCCGGCCGCCCCGACACGGTCGAGCTGTGGCACAAGGTCACGACCGCCGAGGATGTCGAGTGGACGCGGCGCTACCACTCGGAGGACCCTGACGAGAAGGCGTTCGGCGGCCGCGTGAAGATCACGCTGACCGACGGCTCGACCGTCGTGGATGAGATCGCCGTCGCGGATGCACATCCCCTCGGAGCCCGCCCGTTCGCCCGCGCGGACTACGTGCGCAAGTTCCGGCTGCTGGCGGAGCCCGTGCTCGAGCCCGCCGAGATCGATCGGTTCCTCGCGCTGGTGGAGCGCCTGCCCGAGCTGACGGCCGACGAGGTGCGGCAGCTCGACATCGTCGCCGCGCCGGGCGTGCTCGAAGCGGCGCCGGCCCCGAAGGGGCTGTTCTGATGACCGGGCTGATGGGTCGAGCGTTCGGTATTCAGTCTCTGCGCTCGGGCGTCCGGCCTGGCGGGTGTCTCGAACCGCGCGGTTCAGGGGCGCGTGTCGACGGCGACGATACGTCGGGACTGAATACGGAACGCCCCGTGGGCGGAAGGGAGGCGCGCTGATGCTGTACGCACAGACACCCGCGAACGAGAAGCGCCGTCTGTTCCGCGAGCGGCTCGCGACGGGGGAACTCCTGCGCTTCCCCGGCGCGTTCAACCCGCTGTCGGCCCGCCTCATCGAACGGAAGGGCTTCGAGGGCGTCTACATCTCGGGCGCCGTCCTCTCCGCCGATCTCGGGCTCCCCGACATCGGACTGACGACCCTGACCGAGGTCGCCGCCCGCGGCCAGCAGATCGCCCGCCAGACGGAGCTCCCCGCGATCATCGATGCCGACACGGGGTTCGGCGAGCCCATGAACGTGGCGCGGACGATCCAGACCCTCGAGGACGCCGGCATCGCCGGTGCGCACATCGAGGATCAGGTGAACCCGAAGCGCTGCGGCCATCTGGACGGCAAAGCGGTCGTCGACGAGGACACGGCACTCAAGCGCATCCGCGCCGCCGTCGACGCGCGTCGCGACCCGAACTTCCTCGTGATGGCGCGCACCGACATCCGGGCCGTCGACGGGCTGGATGCCGCGACCGACCGCGCGCGCAAACTGGTGGATGCCGGCGCCGATGCGATCTTCCCCGAGGCGATGCGGACCCTCGAGGAGTTCGCCGCCGTGCGCGAGGCGGTCGACGTGCCGATCCTCGCGAACATGACCGAGTTCGGCAAGAGCGACCTGTTCACGGTCGACCAGCTGCGGGACGTCGGGGTGAACATCGTGATCTGGCCGGTGTCGCTTCTGCGCATCGCGATGGGCGCGGCCGAGCGCGCGCTCGATACGCTGATCGACGAGGGGCACCTGACGTCCCGCCTCGGCGAGATGCAGCACCGCGCCGACCTGTACGACCTCATCGACTACGAGTCGTACAACCACTTCGACACGAACGTCTTCACCTTCCGCATCGACCGCTGACGGTCGACGAACAGGAGCGAACATGAGCGACCCCGACATCAAGAAGGGCCTCGCCGGCGTCTACGCCGACACGACGGCGATCAGCAAGGTCAACCCCGAGACGAACTCCCTGCTGTACCGCGGGTATCCCGTACAGGAGCTCGCGGCCACGCAGCCGTTCGAGGCGGTCGCCTACCTGCTGTGGCACGGCGAACTGCCGACCGGCGACCAGCTCGCCGAGCTGCAGGCGGTCGAACGGGCGAACCGGGCGCTGCCCGCCGACATCCGCTCCTTCATCGACGCGATGCCGACCTCGGCCCACCCGATGGACGAGGCGCGGACGGTCGTCAGCCTGCTCGGGTCGTTCGAGACCGCGGGCATCGCGAATGTGCTCGACGCCGCGGGCACGCCGGCGGAGAACCTGGACCGCAGCATCCGCCTGTTCGCCATCCTCCCCGCCGTCGTCGCGTACGGTCAGCGCCGCCGCCGGGGGCAGGAGATCGTCGAGCCGCGTGAGGACCTCGGGTACGCCGCGAACTTCCTCTGGATGACCTTCGGCGAGGAGCCCGACGAGGCCGTCATCGACGCGTTCAACCGCTCGATGGTCCTCTACGCCGAGCACTCGTTCAACGCGTCGACGTTCACCGCCCGCGTGATCGCGTCCACTCTCAGCGACCTGTACTCGTCCGTCGTCGGTGCGATCGGCGCGCTGAAGGGACCGCTCCACGGCGGCGCGAACGAGGCCGTCATGCACATCTTCGACGAGATCGGCTCGGCCGACGCCGTCGTGCCGTGGCTCGACGAGGCCCTCGCCGCCAAGCGCAAGATCATGGGCTTCGGCCACCGGGTCTACAAGCGCGGCGACTCGCGCGTGCCGACGATGAAGGCCGCGCTCGACACGCTCGTCGAGCACTACGACCGGCCCGACGTCGCCGAGTTGTACGAGACGCTCGAGTCCGAGTTCGTCTCGCGCAAGGGCATCTACCCCAACCTCGACTACCCGTCGGGCCCGGCGTACAGCCTCATGGGCTTCGACACGCTGACGTTCACGCCGCTGTTCATCGCCGCCCGCATCACCGGGTGGACGGCGCACATCATGGAACAGCAGGCATCCAACGCCCTCATCCGACCCCTGGCGGCGTACAGCGGTTTGGACGAGCGGCACATCGAGGGCTACGTCCCGGATGCCGCCGAGGTCGAGGCTCTCGAGCGGCCGGAGGAAGCCGCGGGCTGATCTTTCCCCACGGGGGCGTGCGCACGTGGTATTCAGGACATCTGCGTGACCAGTGGCCGAGCACCTTCGGTCTCGGCGCGCACACGTCACCCTGGGGGGAACGCACCATGTCATACCGTCCTGCGCGGAAATCGGGGGTCTCGCGCGTCGCCGTGGCGACCGCTGCCGCCACCGTCCTCATCGCGTCACTCACGGCGGCGCCGGCGAACGCCGTCTCGTCGGACCCGAACCTCTTCTGCGATCTGCCGGGCCAGCGCCTGGCGATCTCGCCCATCAGCGGCCTGAAGGAGGGCGAGCCCGTCACCTGGCGCTCCACCGTCAAGGGCACCAAGCCCACGACCTTCACCGGTGAGTACATCGGCAAGCTCGACAACGCGTTGGGGACGGATGCCGCGGGCAAGCCGCGCGATCTGCTCCTCGTGAAGCTCGACGGCGACATCGTCAACGGCACGTCGGGTTCGCTCGCCGCGGGCGTGTGGGCCGGGGCATCCGGCTCGCCCGTCTACGACGCGGACGGCGCCCTGCTCGGCGCGGTGTCGTACGGTTTCAGCTCGCTCCCCGACAACGTCGCGGGTGTGACGCCGGCCGCGTACATGAAGGCGATCGGCGCGCTGCCGGCATCCAAGACGCTCAGCCCGTCGCAGACGCAGACCGTCGAGCGGATGGCCGACGAGAAGTCGACGGCTCGTCGCAGCAGCACGCTTCGCCGCATCGAGCCGGTGCGAGTGACGATCGGGACGTCGGCGAGTGACCTGGACGACGCCACCGACAGACTCAGTGAACGCATCCCCGGCTTCCGCGGCGCGGTGGCGGGCGGCCTCGCCGTGCCCGGTGGCGAGAATCGCGCGGCCGACTATCCGATCGTCGTCGGCGGCAACATCGCGATGTCGTACGGCTACGGCGCCGTCACCGAGGCCAGCGTCGGCACCGTGACCGCCATTTGCGGCACGGAGGTCTTCGCCTACGGCCACCCCGGCAGCGGCAACTCGGCTCTCTCCGCCAGCATCCACGGCGCATCGGCGGCGCGCATCGTCCCCGACTCCGCCGGCTCGTACAAGATGGTCAGCGCGATCGGCCGGGTCAAGGGCAAGCTCCTCGACGATCGGACCGCCGGCATCCGCGGCAAGCTCGGCGTGCCCGCTCCGACGATCGAAATCCGGACCACCAGCGCCTACGGCACCCTGAAGAACACGACGGTCACGAAGGTGTCCGAGCCGGGGTTCATCCCCGGCGCCGCGTACGCGCAGATGGGCAACGAGGCGGTCCGGATGCTCGACAACGTGCAGAAGGGCTCTGCGCGGGTCGAGTGGACGATCACGTATCAGCGGGCCGACGGTGCGACGGCGACCCTGAAGAACGTGAACCGCTACGCGAGCCCCTCCGAACTGCCCTACTACGTGGGTGATGGTGTCGCGAATGATGTGGCGGCGCTGCAGAGCAACCCGTTCGAGGATGTGCGGATCCTGTCGGTGAACGTCCTGACGCGTTTCGAGGCGGATTACCGGGCGGCGGCGTTCAGCGGTGTGCAGATGTTGAAGAGCGGCAGGTGGGTGACGGTGGATTCGGGCAGTGTCCTGAAGGCCGCTCGTGGCGGGTCGTATTCGTTCCGCACGGTGCTCGCGCCGGCTCCCGGTGCGAAGAAGGTGACCGAGTACGCGCCGTTCACGGTCACCGTGCCGAAGGATGTGCGCAGCACGTACCAGGTCGAGTTGTTCGCCCCGGACGCCGACGACGAGTTCGGTGGAGAAGGGCCGGACCCGCGGTCCTTCGCGCAGTTCGTCGCGGGGCTCGACGACAACTACCGTTCCGATGTCATCACGCGGGAGACGTGGTACACGTCGACGGCGGGGCCGAGGAAGGCCGGCGAGGCCACGATCGTCGCACCCACGGTGCTGATCGGCAACGGGGCATCCGCGTTCCTCCGGTTCGAGGTCCCGGCCACGCGCTGACGTCATCGATCCCGGCGACCGCGCCGCAGCTCGTCAAAGGCTGCGGCGCGGTCGTATGTACGGCGTCGGCGCGGTCTGCGAGCATGAGGCCATGGTGGACACCACGAGCACGGAGCGCATCGTCATCGTCGCCGGGGCGCGCACTCCCGTCGGCCGCTTCGACGGCGGTTTCCGAGGGACACCCGCACACGAGTTGGGCGCGCAGGCGGTGTCCGCCGCTCTCGACCGCTCGAAGGTCGACCCGTCCCGCGTCGGCGAGGTGGTGATCGGCGCGATCGGTCAGGTCGCCGGCGACGCCTACATCGCTCGACGCATCGCGCTCGCGGCGGGCCTCGCCGACGACACCCCCGCCTTCACGGTGAACCGGCTGTGCGGGTCGGGGCTGCAGTCGATCTGGTCGGCGGCGCAGGAGCTGCGCTGGGGTGGCATCGATGTCGCCGTCGCCGGCGGCGCCGAGAACATGACGCGGATGCCGTTCTACGACATGGACGCCCGCTCGGGAGCGACGCTCGGACACCGCCGGCTGCTCGACGGCACCCTCGCGATGCTCACTGATCCGTTCAGCGGGCGGCACATGGGTACGACCGCCGAGACCGTGGCCGAGCGCTTCGGGGTGACGCGCGCCGAGCAGGACGCGTACGCCCTCGAGTCCCAGCGCCGCGCATCGACGGATGCCGCCCGCGCCGCCTTCGCCGAAGAGATCGTCGCCACGACGACCACCGATCGACGGCCCGTAGAGGTGACACGGGATGAGCACCCGCGTCCCGACACGACGCTCGAGGCGCTCGCCCGGCTGCGTCCGGCGTTCACCCCGGACGGCACCGTCACCGCGGGGAACGCCTCGGGGATCAACGACGGCGCCGCCGCGACGGTGCTGATGCGGGAGTCGGACGTGCGCGCCGAGGGACTCCCCGCGCTCGCGACCATCGAGGCCGTCACGACCGCGGCGCTCGACCCGGCGATCATGGGGTACGCGCCGACGATCGCGCTGCGGAAGCTCTTCGCCCAGACGGGGCTGAGCCCTGCAGACGTCGCGACCGTGGAACTCAACGAGGCGTTCGCGTCGCAGGTGATCGCGGTCATGCGCGACACGGGGCTCGACCCGGAGCGGACGAACCCCTACGGCGGGGCGATCGCGCTGGGCCACCCCGTCGGTGCGACCGGCACGATCCTGACCGTCCGTGCGGCGCTGACCCTGCAGCGCACGGGCGGAGAGTTCGCCATCGTCACGATGTGCATCGGCGGCGGCCAGGCGCTCGCTGCGCTGTTGCGACGCTGGGACGCCTGACCGAGGCATCCGTCTGCGAGCATGAAGGGATGACGGATTACGCGACCATCCTCACCGAGACGCGCGGACGCGTCGGGTGGATCACCCTCAACCGACCCGAGGCGCTGAACGCCCTCAATGCGCAGGTCATGCACGATGTCGTGGATGCCGCGGAGGCCTTCGACGCCGACGCCGCGATCGGCGCCATCGTCGTCACCGGCAGCGAACGGGCGTTCGCAGCCGGCGCGGACATCAAGGAGATGGAGGCGCTCAGCGGCAGCGAGATGCTGCTCGCGAACCACTTCGGCCAGTGGTCGCGGTTCGCCGCGGTGCGGACGCCGACCATCGCCGCGGTGGCGGGCTATGCGCTCGGCGGCGGGTGCGAGCTCGCGATGATGTGCGACATCATCCTCGCGGCCGACTCGGCGCGGTTCGGGCAGCCGGAGATCAGTCTCGGGGTCATCCCGGGGCTCGGCGGGACCCAGCGGCTGGTGCGGGCGATCGGGTCGTTCAAGGCAGCGGAACTCGTGCTGACGGGGCGGCAGCTGACGGCGGACGAGGCGGAGCGGTCGGGCCTCGTCTCGCGCGTCGTGCCGGCGGCGGAGCTTCTGGACGATGCGCAGCGCACGGCGGAGACCATCGCGTCGAAGCCGCTGCCCGCGCTGTACGCGGCGACGGCGGCGCTCGACGTCGCCGTGGAATCGACACTGGCGGAGGGGCTGCGGTTCGAGCGGCAGGCGTTCGCCGGGCTGTTCGACACCGCGGACCAGAAGGAAGGCATGGCCGCCTTCCGCGAGAAGCGCGCACCGGAGTTCCGGCACCGATGAGCGCCGTCCGCCTTGTGCGCTCCGAGGGTCTTGCGGCAGCGCCGTATGCGTATGCGGCGCACGTCGAAGCAGGGGCCGAGCTGATTTTCCTCGCGGGTGCGTGCCCGCTTGCCGACGACGGCTCGACGGTCGCTGTCGGTGATGTGGCGGGTCAGGCTCGGCGCTGCGTCGAGACGATGCTCGTCGCCCTGGATGCCGCTGGTGCGACCCTCTCCGATGTCGCGTCGACGCGGGTTCTGGTGGCTTCATCGGACCGGCACGACCTGGTGGCGGCGTGGAACGTGGTGCGTGAGGCCTTCGGTGAGCATGACGTGCCCAGCACTCTGATCGGCGTGGCAGCGCTGGGGTACGAGGATCAGCTGGTCGAGATCGAGGCCGTCGCGGCGGTCCGTGGTGGTTGAGCCGCCCGCCGCCGTCGGGGCCCGACCGGGAGCCTCGCGCCCGACCGTAGACTCTGAGGCGATACCGAGGAGGAGTCAATGAAGATCGTCGTCCTGCTGAAGGAAGTGCCGGACACCTGGGGTGATCGCACGCTCGATCTCGAGACGGGGCTCGCCGCGCGTGACGCATCCGAGCGTGTCCTCGATGAGATCGGTGAGCGCGCTCTCGAAGCCGCCCTCACGTACTCCGAGGCGAACGAGGGCACCGAGGTCGTCGTCATGACGATGGCATCGGATGCCGCGACCGCCTCCCTCCGCAAGGGGCTCGCGATGGGGGCTCACTCCGCCGTCCAGGTCACCGACGATGCGCTGCGCGGCGCCGACCTCGGCGTCACGGCCCGCGTCCTCGCCGCAGCTCTCCGCCGCACCGGGTTCGACCTCGTCATCACCGGCAACCTCTCCACCGACGGCGCCGGCGGTGTGCTCCCCGCGATGCTCGCCGAGCACCTCGGCGTCCCGCAGGCCACCGCTCTGTCCGCTGTCGAGATCACGACGGATGGCGTCAGCGGCACGCGCGCGACGGACTTCGGCACCGCGTCGGTCACCGCGACGCTGCCCGCCGTCATCTCGATCACCGAGGCGCTGCCCGACGCCCGCTTCGCCAACTTCAAGGGCATCATGGCGGCGAAGAAGAAGCCGTTCGAGGTGCTGTCGCTCGCCGATCTCGACGTCGACGTCGACCCGGCATCCGCCCCGCAGTCGATCATGACCGCGGTCGCGCAGAAGCCGCCGCGGCAGGCGGGGACGAAGATCGTCGACGAGGGGGATGCCGGCGAGAAGCTCGCAGCCTTCCTGCTCGAGAACCGGCTGGCGTGAGAGACCGAGGAGAACATCGTGACCGACTTCGCCCCTGACGCCATCCTCGTCTGGCTCGACGTGACCCCCGGCGGGGAGCTGGCCGCTTCCGCCGCCGGTCTCATCGGCGCCGCCGCCTCGATCGGCACCCCCGTCGTCGTCCTCGTGGCCGACGAGTCCCGGCACGCCGACCTCGCCGCCGCGGCCGGATCCCTCGGCGCGTCGACCGTCCTGACCACTGGGCTCGGCGGCGCCGACTCCGCGCTCACGGTGCCGATCGTCGACGCGGTGGCCGCGGCATCCGCTCTCGTGCAGCCCGACGCCGTCCTGATCTCGAACTCCATCGAAGGCCGGGACGTCGCGGGACGGTTCGCTGCCCGGACCTCTGCGGCCCTCTGCGTCGACGCCGTGGGCGTCTCGCGCGACGACGACGGCGTACTCGCGCAACACTCCGTCTACGGCGGCGCCTACAACGTCACCGCGGGGGCGACGTACGGACCGCTCGTGGTCACCGTCCGGCAGGGGTCGATCGATGCGCGATCCGAGGCCGTCGACGCGCCGACGATCGTCGGGCTGCAGGTCGAGGCATCCGGAGCGCCCGCCGCCGCCATCACGGGCTTCGACGAGGCGGTCGCCGTCTCGAGCCGCCCGGAACTCCGCGGCGCGGCGAAGGTCGTGTCGGGCGGGCGCGGGCTCGGTTCGGCCGACCAGTTCGCCCTCGTCGAGCAGCTCGCCGACGCTCTGGGCGCGGCCGTCGGAGCCTCCCGCGCTGCAGTGGATGCCGGTTACGTCCCCTCCTCGTACCAGGTCGGCCAGACCGGTGTCTCGGTGTCGCCGCAGTTGTATGTCGCACTCGGCATCTCGGGCGCCATCCAGCACAAGGCGGGCATGCAGACGGCGAAAACCATCATCGCCGTGAACAAAGATGGAGAGGCACCGATCTTCGACATCGCCGATTTCGGTGTCGTCGGAGACCTGTTCACCGTCGTGCCGCAGCTGATCGCGGCGCTCGAGGCGGGAAAGAAGTAGGAGCGGATGGCGACATACGCGCGTTCCGTGCGCCGCGGACTCCCGCGCGCCTCCGGCGGCGACCCCTGGCCGCCCGCCGGGGAGGCCTCTGCGCCCGTGGCCGGCGCAGCGACGCCCGTCGACCCGCCCGCGCCCGTCGACCCGCCCGCGCCCGGCGCGCCACCCGCTTCCGTCGACCCGACGGAAACTGCGCCCACCGGTACCGCATCGATGCAGAACGCGTCGGCTCGAGGTGCTGCGACGCGCCGGGGACTCCCGCGCACGCCGGGTGGCGAGGCCTGGCCGCCCGCGGCGTCGACGGCGCCGGATGCCGCGACCCCGGCCTTCCCCTCCGTCGAGAACCCGCCTCGCGAGGCTCATGACCACGGAGCGGACCCGGTCCTCGTCGACGCGGCTGAGCCCGCGGCATCCACCCCCGCGGCCTCCACAGTGGCGGCCTCCACCGTTGCGGCCTCCGCCGCCGCGGCCTCGGCGGACGACGCAGGCTCCGGCGCGGTCCGCCGCGGCCTCCCGCGCGCCGCCGGCGGAGACGCCTGGCCCCCCGCCGAGACCACGCCCGCCTCGCGCGCCGCGCCTCCCTCTCGCGAGACTGCACGTGGAGTCCGAGACAGCGGTCTCGCGCCGCAGTCTCAGAGCGCGGATGCAGTCTCGGCGTCCTCGGGCGGCGCGCCCGCCACCCCGGAGCCCGCGCCCGCCGCCCCGGCCGCCGCGCCCGCCGCGCCGGCCACGCCGCGCGCACCGCTCGCCGAACGGCCGCTCGCGCACGCCGGTGTCGCCCGGCGGCCGGCCGCGAAGCCGGACCCCGCGCGCATCGGCCCGTTCACGAAGGTGCAGTGGGCCGGCGTGGTCGTCCTCGGCGGCGCCGCGGTCCTCTACGTCGCGGCGATGGCGGTCCTCGCCGTCCGGTGGATCCTCAGTCTCGAACCGCTGCAGGACTTCCTCACCACCTACCCGGGCGAATACCACCTGCCCGAGGGGGCCCCCGTCGGGTTCCCCGCGTGGCTCAACTGGTCGCACTTCCTCAACGCGTTCTTCATCGTGCTCATCATCCGCACCGGGCTGCAGGTCAGGTCCGAGAAGCGACCCGCGGCGTTCTGGATCTCGAAGAAGGACCGCAAGCGTCGCATGAGCCTGACCCTCTGGCTGCACCAGGCCCTCGACGTCCTGTGGCTCGCCAACGGTGTGATCTTCGTCGTGCTGCTGTTCGTAACCGGCCAATGGATGCGGGTGATCCCGACCTCGTGGGAGGTGTTCCCCAACGCGGTGTCGGCGGCTCTCCAGTACGTCTCCCTCGACTGGCCGACCGAGAACGGCTGGGTGAACTACAACGCGCTCCAGCAGCTCGCCTACTTCGCCACCATCTTCATCGCCGCCCCCCTCGCCGCGATCACCGGCTATCGCATGAGTGCGGTGTGGCCGAAGCAGGCGACGACGCTGAACCGGATCTACCCCGTCGAATGGGCGCGCAAGATCCACTTCCCGACGATGCTCTACTTCGTTCTGTTCATCGTCGTCCACGTCGCTCTCGTGCTGTCGACCGGGGCCCTCCGGAACCTCGGCCACATGTACGCGGCGACCGGTTCGACCGACCCCGAGGCGTACGCCGACAACTGGACCGGCTTCTGGCTCTTCGCGCTCTCGATCGCGGTCACCGTTGCGGCCTACGTCGCGATGCGTCCGCTCGTCGTCGCCCCGATCGCCCGCCTGTTCGGCGAGGTCAAGAGCCGCTGACGCAGCCCGGCGCGCGCGTCGGGTGACACATGCACGACCGGCGGCGCTGGTGTCGCCGCCGTGCGCCGCGCAGGCGGCATCCGCCCCACCGGTCGTGCATCCCTCGCCTCACCGGCGCAGCCGGAACAAAGTCCGACGGCGCGGCATCCGAAACGGGATGCCGCGCCGTCGAGTCTCGCGCTCGTGCGTCAGCGCACGAAGCGGACTTCCGTCAGCGTCTCGCCGAGGAAGGGTTCGGTGTGGTTCGCCCCGTCGAGCGTGAACCCGTTGCGCGTGTAGAACCGGTGCGCGCGGGGGTTGTCCTCGGCGACCCAGAGGTACAGGTCGGTGTCGTCCTCGGGCACGACGGCGTCGAACAGGCGCTGGCCGATGCCGGTGCCGTGCCACGCGTCGAGGAGGTAGATGAAGTACAGCTCGCGGTTGCGGGGTGCGTCACGGTCGCGGGCGGGTCCGGACCCAGCGAAGCCCACGATCTCTCCGTTCACGAGGGCGGCGACCATGCGGAAGTCGGGGCCCTGCTGAGCCCAGTGGGTCCACAGCTCGGCGAGTCGGCGGGCCGACACGTTCTCGAGGGCGGCCTTGCTGATGAGGTGGTCGTAGGTCTCGTGCCAGCACGTCGCGTGCACACGGCCGAGGGCTTCCGCATCCACGTCGCGAACGGGACGGACGACGGTGTCGGTCTGCAGTTCGGGCTCCATGGCCAGACTCTACGCACGGCCCGTCGGATCGTGAAATCGACAGTGGCGGGCCTGCACGGGCCGCGCCGGCACTGTCGACAAGCGACAACGGATGCCGCACTGTGCGCGTGTACATGGCTAGGCTCACCGCTCGTGAACGTATGGTGGCGGACCCTGTTGACCCTGATGCGCGCGCGGGTGATGTACCGCCGCCGCGGACCGATTCCGCCCGATGCCGTCGGTCGCGTCCGGCTCCGGACCCTGCCGACCGACATCGACCTGCTCGGCCACATGAACAACGGCCGGTACGCGTCGCTGTTCGATCTCGGCCGGTTCGACCTGCTGACCCGCACCGGCATCTGGCAGACGATGAATGAGCGCGGCTGGTACGGCGTGGTCGCGAGCGAGACCGTCACCTTCCGGAAGTCCCTCCAGCTGTGGCAGCGGTTCACCGTCGAGAGCCGCATCATCGGCCACGACGACAAGGCCGTCTTCCAGATGCACCGTGCCGTGGTGAAGGGAGAGGTCTACGCCGAGATGATCCTGCGCGTCCGGTTCCTCCGCCGCACGGGCGGGATCGTGCCCCTCGAGGAGCTCTTCGACGCCCTGCACCGCCCCGACACCCTGGCTCCGATCCCGCAGTGGATCCAGGACTGGGCCGCGGCATCCGCTCTGCCCTCGACCCGTGCGGAAGCGCCCAGTATCTGGCCCTAGCGCCCGGCCCTCGCGTGTCCCGCCGCGCGCGCCCGAGGCACGCTTAGGCTGAGCCTCATGTCGGACACGTCTGTCGCGCCACAAGCGCCCACCGCCGACCTCGCCGAGCGGGCCATCGCCCTCGCAGAGCGCTGGGTCGCCGAATCCGCCGAGGTCGCTGTCGACCCCGCCGCCGAGCGTCTCGCGGGGGTGCTGAAGGACCCCAACGGCCTGCCGTTCACGCTCGGTTTCGTCGACGGTGTCATGCGGCCGGAGTCGTTGACGGCAGCGGCGACGAATCTGCAGCGGGTCGCCCCGCTCGCGCCGGCCTTCCTGCCCTGGTACCTGCGTGCCGCTGTCCGTGCGGGGGGTGTCGTCGCGCCCCTGCTTCCGACCCCGGTCGTCCCGATCGCCCGACGCGTGCTGCGCGAGATGGTCGGCCACCTCATCGTCGACGCCCGCCCCGACAAGCTCGGCCCGGCGCTCCAGACGCTGCGCGAGTCCGGCGCGCGCCTGAACCTCAACCTCCTCGGCGAAGCCGTCCTGGGCGAGTCGGAGGCGCTCCGTCGCCTCGAAGGCATCCACGAGCTCGTCCGCCGAGACGACGTCGACTACGTCTCGGTCAAGGTGTCGGCCATCGCCAGTCACCTCTCGATGTGGGCCTTCGACGAGATCGTAGAGCGCGTCGTCGAGCGGCTGCGTCCCCTCTACCTGTCGGCGGCGGAGGACGGCACGTTCCTCAACCTCGACATGGAGGAGTACCGCGACCTCGACCTGACGATGGCCGTGTTCATGCGCGTCCTCGACGATCCGCGGCTGCGCGACCTCGAGGCCGGCATCGTGCTGCAGGCCTACCTGCCCGACGCCCTCCCCGCCCTCCGCACGCTGACCGCGTGGGCGCGCGAGCGCGTCGCCGCGGGTGGTGCGCGCATCAAGATCCGTCTCGTCAAGGGCGCGAACCTCGCGATGGAGCACGTCGACGCCGTCATGCACGACTGGCCGGCCGCTCCGTACGACACCAAGCTCGACACGGACGCGAACTACGTCCGCTGCCTCGACGAAGCGCTCCGCCCCGAGAACACCGAGGCCGTGCGCATCGGCGTCGCCGGCCACAACCTCTTCCACATCGCGTACGCCTGGCTGCTCGCCGGTCAGCGCGGCGTGCAGCGCGATCTCGAGGTCGAGATGCTCCTCGGCATGGCGCAGGGCCAGGTGCAGGCCGTCGCGCGCGAGATCGGGCACGTCCTGCTGTACGTCCCGGTGGTGCGCCCCGACGAGTTCGACGTCGCCATCAGCTACCTCGTCCGCCGTCTCGAGGAGAACGCGTCGAACGAGAACTTCCTCTCCGCCGCGTTCGACCTCGCCTTCGACCGCGCCATGTTCGTCCGCGAGCGCGATCGCTTCACGGCGTCGCTCGAGCGCGCCGCCGACCGCGCGCTGACCACGGGCCCGCGGCGCCGCCAGGATCGCACCGCGAACCCCGACGCCGGTGAGAACGCGGTGACGGCGGATGCCGCCCCCGCGACCGACGCCGACGACGCCGCTCTCACGCAGGTCGTCCTCGGGATCGCGGCCAGGGACTCCCGCCCGACCGACCTCGGCGAGACTCAGCCCGCCGATGCCACCGGACGTCCCGCCCTCTTCGGCGGCGACGCGTTCGTCGAGACCGCCGTGTTCTCCTCGCGCGAGACCGCGGTCTCCGCGGGTGCCCCCGGCTTCCGCAATACGGCCGACACCGATCCGGCGCTCCCCGCGAACCGTGAGTGGGCGCGATCGATCCTCGGCAGGGTCGCGACGTCGACGGCGGGGGATGCCGCGATCACCGCCGCCCGCATCGGCACCGAGTCGGAGCTCGAGACGACCCTCGCCCGGGTGACGGCGGCGTCCGACGCGTGGGGTTCGCTGCCGGCTGCGGATCGAGCCGAGGTGCTGCTGCGCGCGGCGCGTGCGCTCGAAGGTCGCCGGGGCGAACTCATCGAGGTCGCGGCATCCGAGACGGGGAAGACCCTTGCCGAAGCGGACGTCGAGGTCAGTGAGGCGGTCGACTTCGCCCGCTACTACGCCGCGACCGCGCGAGAGCTCGACAGCGTCAGCGGCGCGGTCTTCGTGCCGGCCCGTGTGACCGTGGTCACCCCGCCCTGGAACTTCCCCGTCGCGATCCCGGCGGGGGGAGCGCTCGCCGCGCTCGCGGCCGGATCGGGTGTGGTCTTCAAGCCCGCGCCCCAGGCGCGCCGCTGCGCCGCTGTCGTCGCCGAGGCGATCTGGGAGGCGCTCGACGAGGCCGGTGTCGGTCGCGACGTCCTCGCCCTGGTCGACCTCGACGAGGGTGGGCTCGGAAAGCAGCTGATCACGCATCCGGTGGTCGACCGGGTGATCCTCACCGGGTCGTTCGAGACGGCGTCGCTGTTCCGCTCGTGGCGGCCCGACCTTCCGCTGCAGGCCGAGACGAGCGGCAAGAACGCCATGATCGTGATGCCGTCGGCCGACCTCGACCTCGCGGCATCCGATCTCGTCCGTTCGGCGTTCGGTCACGCGGGTCAGAAGTGCTCGGCTGCGTCGATCGCGATCCTCGTCGGCCCGGTCGCCCGGTCGCAGCGTTTCTCTCGTCAGCTGGTGGATGCCGCGACCTCTCTCCGCGTCGGTTCGCCCGAGGACCCGCTGACCGAGGTCGGACCTCTCGTCGAGAAGCCCTCCGGCAAGCTCGCGTGGGCGCTCACGACGCTCGACGAGGACGAGCAGTGGCTCGTCGAGCCGCGCGAACTGCCGAGCGAGCGGTACGACGGTCGACTGTGGAGCCCCGGCATCCGCACCGGGGTGAAGCCGGGGTCGCGCGTGCATCTCGAGGAGTTCTTCGGTCCGGTCCTCGGTGTCATGCACGCGCGTTCGCTCGAGCACGCGATCGAGCTGCAGAACGCCGTCGACTACGGGCTGACCGCCGGGCTCTACACGCAGAACCCCGACGACCTCGCGCTCTGGCTCGACCGCGTCGAAGCCGGCAACCTCTACGTCAACCGCGGCACGACGGGCGCGATCGTCCAGCGTCAGCCGTTCGGCGGCTGGAAGCGCTCATCGGTCGGCGGGGGAGCGAAGGCAGGCGGCCCGAACCACCTCATCGGGCTCGGGTCGTGGCGGCCGACGGCGGGCGCCGGAGCGTCGTCGACTCTGCACCTGAAGGGTCTCGACTCGTCGATCACCGACGTCATCGAGGCCGCGCAGCCCACCCTCGGCTACGAAGCGTTCGAGTGGCTCCGCCGGGCCGCGCTCTCGGATGCCATCGCGTGGAACCGCACCTTCGGCAAGGTCGTCGACGTGTCGCACCTGGGTGTCGAGCGCAACCTGTTCCGGTACCGGCCCGCGAGCGTCGAGATCCGTTCGACGACGGATGCCGCGCCCCAGGCGCTCGTGCGGGCGATCATCGCGGCGGTGCGCGCCGGCTCGGCGTTCACCGTCAGCACGCCGACGGGTCTTCCCGCCATGGTCCGCTCGGCGCTCACGGCGCTGGAGGTTCAGGTGTTCGTCGAATCGAACGAGCAGTGGATCGCGCGGATGGCCGGGCCTGCCGCGGAGGACGGCCCGTCGCGGGCCGATCGCGTGCGGCTGGTCGGGTCCCGCGCCGAGATGGACGAGGTCGCGGGAGCGCTCGCCGTGGCGATCGCCGGCGACCCCGACCTCGCCGTCTACGCCGACGAGATGACGCAGGCGGGGCGCATCGAGCTGCTCCCGTTCCTCCGGGAGCAGGCCATCTCCATCACCGCTCACCGGTTCGGGAACCCCGATCACTGGAGCGAATCGGTCATCTGACGGACTCCGGCGGTCTGATGTGCTTGGATTTATCGATCCGCAGAAGAAAACAACTTATCTTTCTGGATTCGACGGCGTTCGTGTTGTTTGAATAGTCGAGCGCTTCTGGGGAGCGCGCATGGAACACTTCGGGGGGAGTGTGGCCCCGGGTCCGAGATCCTCTGGTCTCGGGCTCGGGGCATCCGTTCGTTCAGGCGTAACGCGGCAGGCGGACGGAGGCCTCGGGGTCCGCGTCGTCGCGTGGCGTCATGAACGAATCGACGAGCGCCCGCACCGTGAGGCCGAGCAGCGTCCACTCGCCCGCCGGGGTGCCGTCGGCTCCCGAGAGCTGATACGTCGGGTGGCCGAGTCGCTCGAGTGACCGGATCGCGAATCCCTCCGCCAGAGCGGCCATCGCCTCGGCGAAGTCCTCGATCGTCAGGCCCTCCCGGAGGCGCATACCGTAGGCGTCGATGACGTACTGGTACACCTCGATGAAGGCTTCGATCGACTCCCGATGCCGCTCGTAGCTGGCCTCGGTCAGCTCGGGCCACGTGTCCGCGGTCGTCCGCAGGGCGAGGGCGACGCGGAACGACTGCGCGTCCAGGAGGTCGGTGGGATCCTCGGTCGTGAGCTCCGAGGCCTGCACGTGCGCGAGCGCTGCCCCGCGGATGATCTCCTCGCCCGAGGCGCCCGCTGCGATCAGCTCATCGACGCGGGCGCGGATCGCATCGGCCGGGCCGGCCACCCGCATCCGCACCATCGCCACAGCGAGGTCGCGGTGGTAGTCGGCCTGGTCGTCCCACAGGCGGTACGCCGCTCCGGTCGTCAGGCCTGCGCGGCGGAGGACGTCCTGCAGCCGGATGTGCTGCACTCCCGCGCTGACCCCGCGTTCGAGGAGCATCTGCATCCCGGCGCGCAGCAGGAGGGCTCTGGTCTGTTCACCCGTGCGTCTGGCCATGGTCTGCATCCTGTCAGTTACCGGCCACCCCGCGCGGCATGCATCCACCGGCTACGGCGTCGGTGCGACCTGCCATGATGGAATCCGGCGTGCCCGATCCGTCGGCTTCTGCAAGCTCCGTCGGGCCTCTGGACAGCGTCCGCCGCCCCGGAGACGAGGAGCGAGAATGACGACGCAGTCCGACACGGTCACCCGCATCGCCCAGCACCGTCGATACCTGATGTGCCGGCCCGAGCACTTCACGGTGTCGTACAGCATCAATCCGTGGATGGAGCCCTCGCGGCCCACCGACACCGCGAGAGCCGTGCGCCAGTGGCAGGCGCTTTACGACGCGTACGTCGCGCTCGGCCACGAGGTCGAGCTCATCGACGCGGTGCCGGGTCTGCCCGACATGGTCTACACCGCGAACGGCGGTTTCATCGTGGGCGGTCGGGCGTTGGGCGTCCGCTTCCGCGTCGACGAAAGGCGCGGCGAGGAGCGTCCGTTCATGGACTGGTTCGCCGCGCACGGCTTCGAGGTCGTCGAACCCGTCGAGGTCCAGGAGGGCGAGGGCGATTTCCTGCTCGTCGGCGACACGATCCTCGCCGGGACCGGGTTCCGCTCCGTCGGCGACAGCCACCGCGAGCTGGCTCGGGTCTTCGAGCGCGAGGTCGTCTCGCTGCGCCTCGTCGACCCGCGGTTCTACCACCTCGACACCGCGATCACCGTGCTCGATCCCGTCGAGGGACCGGGCGGCGTCGAGCGGGCCAACATCGCCTACCTCCCCTCCGCCTTCGACGACGAGTCGCGTCGGATCCTCGCCGAGCGCTATCCCGACGCGATCCAGGTGTCGGATGCCGACGGTGCCGTCTTCGGGCTGAACGCGGCCAGCGACGGACTCCACGTCTTCGTCTCGCCCCGCGCGACCGCCTTCGCCGCGCAGCTCGAGGAGCGCGGCTACGTCCCCGTCCCCATCGACCTGTCCGAGCTGCTGCTCGGCGGCGGCGGCATCAAGTGCTGCACGCTCGAACTGCGCGGAGGTGCGCGATGACCGATCTCGATCTGCCCACGTCGGACGCCGTGATCTCGGCCGAAGAGGCCCACGTCGCCCACAACTACCACCCGCTCCCGGTTGTCGTCGCCGAGGGCGAGGGTTCGTGGGTGACCGACGTCGAGGGCAAGCGGTACCTCGACCTGCTGTCGGCCTACTCGGCGCTCAACTTCGGGCACCGGCATCCGGCCCTCGTCGCCGCGGCGACCGAGCAGCTTGGCCGGCTCACGCTCACGAGCCGCGCGTTCCACAACGACCGGCTCGGCGCCTTCGCCGCGGCGCTCGCCGAGCTGTCGGGCAAGGACATGGTCCTGCCGATGAACACCGGCGCCGAAGCGGTCGAGACCGGCATCAAAGTCGCCCGCGCGTGGGCGTACCGGGTGAAGGGCGTCCCCGAGGGGCGTGCCAAGATCCTCGTCGCGTCGGGCAACTTCCACGGTCGGACGACCACGATCGTCGGCTTCAGCGACGACCCGCAGGCGCGGGACGGCTTCGGCCCGTTCGCGCCCGGATTCGAGATCATGCCCTACGGGGATGCCGCGGCGCTCACCGCGGCAATCGACGACGACACCGCCGCGGTGCTGATCGAGCCCATCCAGGGCGAGGCCGGCGTCGTCATCCCGCCGGACGGGTACCTGCGCGCCGTCCGCGAGGCGTGCACGGCGGCGAATGTCCTCTTCGTCGCCGATGAGATCCAGTCGGGGCTCGGCCGGGTCGGCACGACGTTCGCGTGCGAGCGCGAGGGTGTGGTGCCCGACCTGTACCTGCTCGGCAAGGCGCTGGGCGGCGGCATCCTGCCGGTGTCGGCCGTCGTCGGCGACCGCGACGTCCTCGGGGTGATCCACCCCGGCGAGCACGGGTCGACCTTCGGTGGCAATCCGCTCGCCGCAGCCGTCGGGCTCGCCGTCGTCGAGATGCTCGCGACCGGAGACCTGCAGCGTCGCGCGCTCGCGCTCGGCGACCACCTGCGCGCGCGCCTCGAGCCGCTGATCGGCGCGGGTGTCACGGGGATCCGCGTCGCGGGCCTCTGGGCGGGCGTCGACATCGACCCGGCGAAGGGGGCCGGGCGCGAGGTCGCGGAGCGGCTCCTCGCACGCGGCGTCCTGGTCAAGGACACGCACGGTCAGACGATCCGCATGGCGCCGCCGCTGATCATCCGCGCCACCGAGATCGACTGGGCCGTCGAGCAGCTGCGCCTCGCGCTCGCGGACTGACCGCACGGCGAAACACTCCGGCAACACCGCCCGGATTAGGCTCGTCGCATGGGTGACCTCTTCGACGGATACGGCTCCACGCTGGCGCCTCGCAAGACCCCGTCCGGTATTCCGGCGTTCGACGAGATGTTCGCCGAGATCGCGCACCCGGGCGAGGCGGCCCGGTCCCGATCGTCGTATCGCGAGCTCTATCAGGCGCTCGCGCAGATGACCCAGGAGGAGCTGCGCGGGCGCACCGAATCGCTCGCCAGTTCGTACCTCGCGCAGGGCGTCACGTTCGACTTCGCGGGCGAGGAGCGACCCTTCCCGTTGGATGCCGTGCCCCGCGTCATCGCCTACGACGAGTGGTCGCGCATCGAGAAGGGCGTGCAGCAGCGCGTCCGCGCGCTCGAGGCCTTCCTCGACGACGCCTACGGGCACCAGCACGTCGTCCGCGACGGCGTGCTGCCGGCGAAGCTGATCGCGTCGTCGCAGTACTTCTACCGTCAGGCCGCCGGCATCCGTCCCGCCAACGGCGTCCGCATCCAGGTCTCCGGCATCGACCTCATCCGCGACGAGCACGGCGAGATGCGCGTTCTCGAGGACAACGTCCGCGTGCCGTCGGGGGTGAGCTACGTCATCTCGAACCGCCGGGTCATGGCGCAGACGTTGCCCGAGCTCTTCGTCTCGATGCGCGTGCGGCCGGTCGGCGACTACCCGAACAAGCTGCTGCAGGCGCTCCGCAACTCCGCCCCTCCCGGGGTCGACGACCCGAACGTCGTCGTCCTCACGCCGGGCGTCTACAACTCCGCGTACTTCGAGCACACGCTCCTCGCGCGGCTCATGGGCGTCGAACTCGTCGAGGGGCGCGACCTGGTCTGCCAGGGCGGCCGGGTGTTCATGCGCACGACGCGCGGACCGCGCCGCGTCGACGTCATCTACCGCCGCGTCGACGACGACTTCCTCGACCCGCTGCAGTTCCGGGCCGACTCGATGCTCGGCGCCCCCGGGCTCATGCTCGCCGCACGGCTCGGGAACGTCACGATCGCGAACGCGGTGGGCAACGGCGTCGCCGACGACAAGCTGCTCTACACGTACGTTCCCGATCTCATCCGGTACTACCTCGCCGAGGAACCGATCCTCAAGAACGTCGACACCTGGCGCCTCGAGGATCCGGGCGCCCTCGAAGAGGTGCTCGACCGGCTCGACGAGCTCGTCGTGAAGCCCGTGGACGGCTCCGGCGGCAAGGGGCTCGTCGTAGGCCCCGACGCGAGTCCCGCCGAACTCGACGCGCTCCGCACGAAGCTCCGCGCCGATCCGCGCGGCTGGATCGCACAGCCCGTCGTGATGCTCTCCACGATCCCGACCCTGGTCGACGACGGGATGCGTCCGCGCCACGCCGATCTGCGCCCCTTCGCCGTCAACACCGGCGACGAGGTGTGGGTGCTCCCCGGCGGGCTGACGCGCGTCGCCCTCCCCGAGGGGCAGCTCGTGGTCAACTCGAGCCAGGGCGGCGGCTCGAAGGACACCTGGATCGTCGGCGGCGACGCGCCGAATCGCGGCGAGTACGGGCAGTCGCAGTCCCTCGCCGGTCTCGTCGCCGAGCAGGCCACCGCGACCTCGGCCATCCCGATCATCTACGACGCACAGGACGAGCCGGATCACTCCCCGCAGGATCGGCCGCGCACGCTGTCCGAACAGCAGGAGCAGCAGCAGCAGGGCAGTGACGCCGAGGGAGGGGATGAGGGATGCTGAGCCGCATCGCCGAGAGCCTGTTCTGGATCGGCCGCTACATCGAACGATCCGACGGCACCGCCCGCATCCTCGACGTGCACCTGCAGCTCCTCCTCGAGGACCCGTGGATCGACGAGGACATCGCGTGCCGGTCGCTCATGGGCGTCATGGGTGCGACGCCCCCGAAGGGCGGCGGGGAGGTCACCCGCACCCACGTGCTCACACTCCTGGCCGTTGACCGGGTCAACCCGTCGTCGATCGCGTACTGCCTGCAGGCGGCCCGCGAGAACGCCCGTCGGGCGCGGGAGATCGTGTCGACCGAGCTCTGGGAGACGCTCAACACGACGTACTCCCGGATGCCGCGCCGCCTCAATGACGAGAAGACCCACGAGTTCTTCCAGTGGGTCCGCGAACGGGCCGCGCTCGCCGTCGGCGTCACCGACAACTCGTCGAGCCACGACGAGGCGTGGCAGTTCTTCACGCTCGGTCGGGCCATCGAGCGCACCGACATGACCGCGCGGATGCTGGCGACGAGGTCGCTGACCGAGGCATCCGGTCCGTCCTGGACGACCATCCTGCGCTCGTGCGGCGCGTACGAGGCGTACCTCCGGACCTACCGCGGGATGCCGAGCTCGCAGAACGCGGCGGAGTTCCTGCTGCTCGACCGGCTCTTCCCGCGGTCGATCATCCACTCGATCCGCACGGCCGAGCAGTGCATGAGCGCGATCGACCCCGTAGCCGATCGCGTCGGGCACTCCAACTCGGTGCTGAGGGCTCTCGGGCGTATGCGCAACGAACTCGAGTACCGCCCGATCGACGAGGTGCTCGCCGAGCTCCCCGCCCACATGCAGAGCGTGCAGTCGGTGACGCGCGAGGCGTCCGAGGCCATCCGGGCGCGGTTCTTCCCGACCCAGGCCGAACCCAGTTGGATCGGAGAGACCTCATGAAGCGCCTGCGCATCGAGCACACGACCGGTTTCGACTACCCGGGCGAGGTGGGGGCGTCGTACAACGAGGCGCGGATGCTGCCGACGACGAGCGACAGTCAGTTCGTCCTGAGCTCCCAGCTCGACATCGACCCGTCGACGAACGTGAACTACTTCGTCGACTACTTCGGCACGCGGGTGGCGGCCTTCGACGTGCTCGCCAAGCATTCGGCCCTGCAGATCACGGCGCGCTCGCTCGTCGAGGTGCGCGCACGGCCGCTGACCCACCCCGACATGTCGTGGGACGCTCTGGCGCGCGACGCTCAGCGGTCGATCGGCACGGTCGAGATGCTGTCGCAGACGCGGCGCACCGAGCCGCATCCCGAGGTCGCCGACCTCGCCGCGGGCATCGCCGCCCAGCACGAGAACCCCTCGCACGCGGCCCTGGCGATCGCGACGGCGATCGGTCAGGCCGTCGAGTACGTGCCGGGTGCGACCGAGGTGCAGTCGACCGGCGCCGAGGCATGGGCCGAGCGGAAGGGCGTGTGCCAGGACATGGCGCACATCGCCCTCGGCGCGCTGCGCTCGGTCGGCATCCCGGCGCGCTACGTGTCGGGATACCTGCACCCGAACCCCACCGCCGAGGTCGGCGTCCCCGTCATCGGGGAGTCGCACGCATGGATCGAGTGGTACGCGGGGTCCTGGCACGGCTTCGACCCGACGAACGACGCCGAGATCGGCGATCGTCACGTGACGGTCGGTCGCGGGCGCGACTACAACGACGTGCCGCCGCTGCGCGGCGTCTACGCGGGCCCGTTCAAGAGCCGTCTCGAGGTGAAGGTCCTCATCACCCGCGAGGCCTGATCGCGCGGACGAGGCTCCCCGTCAGGCGGGGGAGTCGTTCGGGTCGAGGGCTTTGAGGGTGTCCTCCTCGACGGCGTTGTCGGCGTCGAGCTGATTCTCGGTGCCCTCGTCGCCGCCGGTCGGGTCGTCCTGTTCGGGGGTCGTGGATGCGTCGCTCATGGCGGTGACGCTACGCACCGCGGGCCGCGGCATCCGCCCCCTTGACAGTCGGCCGCCGAGGGGAGGGGCTCGGGGCCGGGACTTCCCCCGAAGTCGACCGGTCCCCGATCCGCCGAATCGAAGCCTGATCCGACGGTTCCCCCGTGGCATACGATACGGGCGCGGCGGCGGGCGGGAAGGCGCTCGAGCGCCGCGATCCGGCGCGGATACGGTCGTCGCCCCGGTCGGGCCTTCCGATCGGCCGCCGAGTTTCATTCGATTGAGTGAACCATTCCTCCACCGGCTCGACGTAACCGCTGAGAGGCGTCAGTCGTGGCATGCTCCTAGGCGACCCGCACCGAACCGGACCTCGCCGCATCACGGAAACACGCCCCGATGACTTCACCCCCGCTCGTCACGACCGACACCGCGAACTCGCACATCGCCCTGCAGGGATCCGCCCGCGCCTCGTGGTTCTTCGTCGTCGCGGTCTTCCTCACGACGGTCGTCCAGGCCCTCGTCTCACCGACCGTCGCGTTGCTTGAGGGAGGCCAGCCGTGGCCGCTCCCCGTGCCGGTCGGGGCCGTGTACGTCCTCCTGACCCTCGGCTGCGCCGTGCAGGCCGGCGTCCTCTTCCTGTCCCAGCGGCTGCCGCGCTCCACGATCGTCGTCGTCGTCGGCATCCACCTCGCCCTGGCGACGGGACTCTCGGTGCCGACGTGGCTCATGGGGATGTCCCTGCCGATCTCGGTGGCGATCTTCCTCGCGGCGACGCGGTTGGCCGCCGCCCGGGCCATCGCCTGGTGCGTCGTGGTGATCCTGGCCGAGTCCGTCGTCCTGCTCTGGTGGGTCATGACGACGGGTGCGAGCCTCACCGCAGCGGTCGGGTGGATGGCGGCCCAGGTCGTGTCGATGGCGGCCCCGGCGGTCGGCGGGACGGCGCTCGGCCTCTGGTGGTCGGTGAAGGCGAGACGGATGCGGGTGGCCCGGCAGCAGGCTGAACTCGCCGCGCGTGAGCACGATGACCGCGTCGCCGATGCGCAGCGCCGCGAGCGGGCCCGGATCGCGCAGGAGCTCCACGACATCGCCGGGCAGCACCTCGCAGGACTCATCACGCTCGCCGACGCCGCCCTGAAGGTCGCGCCGACGCACGCCGGCCAGGCGTTGGCGTTGATGCAGGACGTCCGCGACGAGGGTCGGTTCGCGGCGGCGGGACTCGCCGGAGCCCTCGCGGATCTGCGCGCAGGCGACGTCGGCCCGTCCGACGCCACGCAGGACCTGCGGCATCTCGAGGAGCTGGTCGGCTTCTGGCGTGCGCGTGGTGTCGCCGTCGCGCTCACGGCGACCGGCGATCTCGACTCCCTTCCCGCCGTGGTCTCGGCGACGGCGTTCCGCTGCACGCAGGAGGCGCTGACGAACGCCGCGAAGCATGCGCCCGGGGCGCCGGTCGACGTCAGGATCTCGCGGAACGCCGTCAGCATCGCTGTCACGGTCTCGAACGGACCCGCCGTCCCGGTCGGCGACCTGTCCGGCATCGGGCTCGGGTGGGGCCTCGGCGGCATCCGTGAGCGGGTCGAGATCCTGGGCGGCTCGTTCTCGGCAGGAGCGGATGCCGGTGGCGGCTGGACCCTGGCCGTCGGCATCCCGGTCGCCTCGGACGAGGGGACGGCGCCGTGACCGCCCCGCGTGCGCCGATCCGGGTCCTCATCGCGGACGACAACAGGTCGGTCCGGAAGGGCCTCCGCCTCCAGCTCGAAGCCGCCGGCGGCATCTGCATCGTCGGCGAGGTCGGCAACGGTCTCGATGCGGTGCGCGTCGCGCAGGCCGAGACGGTGGACGTCGTGCTCATGGACATGCAGATGCCGGGCATGAACGGCGCGGATGCCACGCGGCGGCTGCTCGCTGCCGAGGGCGACGTGCCCGCGGTCATCGTGATGACGAGCTTCGCGGTCGACGGCTACATCACCGACGCGATCGACGCGGGCGCGGTCGGATATCTCCTGAAGAGCTACGACTCCGACCAGGTGGTCGCCGCCGTCGAGGCCGCGGCACGCGGCGAGTCGATCGTGTCGCCGCGTGCCATCGCACCGGTTCTCCGGGAGTTCGTCCGACGGCGCGGCCCCGATCCGGACGTCGAGCGGCTCGCCTCGCTGAGCCCCGCGGAGCGGCGCGTGGTCGCCCTGCTCGCCTCGGGGATCACCGCGAACGAGGCGATCGCGGCATCGCTGCACGTCTCCGTCCACACGGTGCGGACGCAGTTGCAGTCGGCGCTGCGCAAGGTCGGCGTCGCGGACCGGACGCAGCTCGCGCTGTGGGGTGTCCGCAACCGGCTCGGCTGAGGGGGCGCGGGGCGGATCCGCGCTCAGGCCCTCGGGTCACCCGCCGGCGCCGTGCTCGTCGACGTGCCCCGTCAGGGGCCTCGTCCGGCGCTCGGTCAGGGGGTCTGCGGGGCGAGGACGGTTCGGCGGTAGGTGCCCGGCGCCAGGTCGAGGCCGATCCGCTGACCGACGACGTCGACGGTGATCGATCTCGCCCTCCGGTCGAGGTTGGCCGCCAGCACGGTCGTCCCGGAGGGGCACCGGCCGCCGACCGCCCAGACGAGACCGTCCGCGCTCTCGCCCGTGAGCAGCGTGGAGCCGGAGAGGTCCGCCAGGTCGCTGATGGCGGCGGCGACGGGGCGGTCCACGCCGTCCGATGAGCGGATGCCGAGAGGCCCCCACTCCTCGAACCATGTGAGCGACGCGACTCCGGGCACGGCGAGGGCGGCTGCGCTCGCGACCGTCCAGGCGGCGAGCTCGGGGGCGTCCTGGCGGGGATCGGTCCTGCCGGTGACAGCGGCACCGTAGCCCTCGGCGAGATCACGGCGCGTGGGAGCGGGTTGCGGACCGGTGGCGACATCGTTGAAGCGGGGGTGCAGGGAGACCGGCCCGATGTGGACCGGTAGGCCTGCTGCCGTGTCGACCGTCTGGCGGGCGACCAGCCGTTGCATCGCGATGGATTCGACGAGCTGCTCCGTTCCGGTGGCGTGGAACAGCGGCGTGACGGTCGTCGTCAGACCGTCGAGGCCCTCGGGGAGCCGGTGGTGTTGCCGGTTCAGTTCGGTGAAGTGCGAGCGGGATCCGCCGACCACGGGAGCGTCGATCCCGGCATCTGCAAGGGCTCGGCGAAGGGCCGCGACGGCGTCGCCGTCGGACACGTGCCGCGCCGGTCCCGAGGCTTGGAAGGCCGCGACGCGCAGGAGCTGGATGCCCCGCAGCGCCGCTACGGCGTCGCGCAGGGCCTTCTTCGCGCCAGCACCCTCGCCGACAGTGAACCGGACGTCGACGGGGAGACCCGCCGTTCGGGCGCGGGCGAGCGCGGCGGGCCAGGTGGGGGTGGCGAGGTCGAGTTCGACGAGCACGCCCTGGCCCACGCGCCGGACCGGGGGTGCGGGGTCCG
This sequence comes from Microbacterium sp. 77mftsu3.1, assembly GCF_900100525.1. Lineage (NCBI taxonomy): Bacteria > Bacillati > Actinomycetota > Actinomycetes > Micrococcales > Microbacteriaceae > Microbacterium > Microbacterium sp. 77mftsu3.1. The sequence continues at coordinate 563,224 of NZ_FNCR01000002.1, forward strand.
GCGCACTCGCGGCACCGAGGATCACCGCGGGAAATGCGTCGGCGGGCCGCAGGTCGATGACCGTGTCGGACGTGCCTTCCTGCGCGTGCATCTGTCCGGTGACGGTCACCGTGACGCTCTGGCGCACGCGCGTCCCCGCGGTGAGACGGTACGGGAAAGGCAGGTCGAGCGGTCGGCTGTAGGTCTTGAAGGAGGCATCCGTCCAGTTGCGCTGGTCCTCCATCTCGAACACGTCCCCGTCGAGGTGCGCGTCGATCAGGGCTCCGCGAACGGCCCATCGCAGCGCGGCGACGTCGGTCACGGGCTGGTGCGGACTGATCGCGGCCGGGAACTCCGTCTGCGAGACGCGCCCGTCGGAATGACGCACCTCGAGCGGAGTTCCGGCGACCGACGGCGGGTGCAGCACAACCAGACCCGTGCGGTTCGTCGCGAACTCCTCGCGGGTCTCGAGATCGAGCACGGCCCTCAGCCCCGCGGCCCGCGCCTCGAGGCGCAAGACGCCGGCGACGGAGCAGCCGAGTCCCTCGGAGTGCACATGGAGCGTCAGGCTGACCTCCGTCGTCCGCATGCGGTCGACGACCAGATCGGCCGAGTTCCAGTCCGCGTCGCGGACGACGGCTCGGATGCTGCGGAGTACCGTCGTGCCGTCATGGGAGATGTCGGCGAGTTCGTCCCCGCGAACCTCGACCGTCCAGGGGCCGCTCCGCCACGTCGGATGCTCGGTGTGCCAGCTCATGTCAGAGCGAGGTCATCCCGCCGTCGACCTGAAAGGTCGCGCCCGTCGCGAACGATCCGTCGTCACTCGCGAGGTAGACCATGATGCCGGCGACGTCGTCGGGCGTGCCGGCGCGTCCGATCGGGATCCGGCCGACGATCGCGGCGCGGGACTCGGGGTCTTCGCTGATGGCCGAGACGAGCGGCGTCTCGGTGTAGGCGGGTTGCACCGTGTTCACCCGGATGCCGCGGTCGGCGTAGGCCGCCGCGACCGTGCGCGAGAGCCCGTGCATGCCCGCCTTCGACGCGCTGTAGGCGGTGAAGTCCTTGCCTTCGCCGTTCACGGCCGTGGGGCTCCCGGTGAGGATGATCGACCCGCCACCGAGGGCGAGCATCGTCCGGACGGCGTACTTGACAGTGAGGAACGCGCCGGTGAGGTTCACGTCGATCGTGCGACGCCAGACGTCGAGGTCGAGATCGGCGGCCTGCGCGTCCTGCCCGAAGAGTTGGATGCCGGCGTTCGCCACGACCACGTTCGGCGCCCAGCCGGCATCCGTCGCGGCGGCGAACCCGGCGGCGACCGACGCTTCGTCGGAGATGTCCATCGTGACGGCCATCGCGGCGTCGCCGATGGCGGCCGCGGTCGCCTGCGCGCCGTCGCCGTTGCGATCGGCGAGGACGACGCGCGCTCCCTCGCGGGCGAAGCGCTCGGCCACGGCGGCACCGATGCCGAGGGCGCCGCCGGTGACGAGCGCGGTCTTGCCGGCGAGTCGGGTCATGTCGGTCATCTCCGGGTCAGCGTTCGATGCGGTCGAGGTGCAGCATGCGGGCGAGATTGGCGTCGAGTTCGTCGTCGCGGAAGATCTTCTTCCAGTCGTCTTTGATGATGCTCTCGCGACCGTAGTCCATGGCGATCAAGCACGCGTCGCTGAAGGGGTTGTCGCCGCGCAGGCCGTTCGCCAGCGCCACCTGCGTGTGCCCGTAGAGGATGCTGCGAGCCGCCGCCTCGGGCACGCCCATCGTGTGGATCGCCTCGTCGAGCGCTTCGTTGAGGAGCGACCCGATCATGCACGCCACCGTCTCGACGAGCGTCGGCTCGAGCTGGGCGAGCTGCTTGACGGTGACGAAATGGACGTCGATCACGGGCGCGTAGATGGCGCGCACGGTCTCCTCGACGATCCGGGCATGCTCGGGGTCGTCGGACTCGACGGCGGCGATGGCGTCCTGCGGGGCGGCGATGCCGCCGAAGGTGTCGGCCCATTCCTCCTTCGACGTGCGCTCCAGGAACACCGACGGGTGGCAGGGGTGCGCGACGGCCTGGATGACGTCGTGGCGAGTCGTGAGGAGCCCGGCGTAGGCGGCGGCGGGGTCGAGCGTCAGGACGATCGCGCCGGCCTTCAGCTGCGGGACGAGCTCGGCTGTGACGGCGCCGAGGGCGAGGTCGGGGACGGCGAGGACGACGATGTCCGCATCGGCGACGGCGGCCGACGCCTCGGTCAGCTCCCGTCCCGCGGCGATCGTGCGCTCGCGACCAGCGGGCGAGTTCTCGACATAGCGGACGGTGTGGTCGGTCTTCACGAGGTTGTTGGACACGCGCATGCCCATCTTCCCTCCGGCGCCGATGACGGCGATGGTGTGGCTCATTCGATGCTCCTCAGGTGGTCCAGAGTGGCGCGGGTCCAGTCGCGCTCGGTGCGGATGGTGGTCTCGGGATCGCCCTGCCAGGGCAACCAGTGCTCGACGATCTCGCTGATGCCGCGCTGCCGCGGCCGGACCGTGTCGACGAGGTGCCGGTAGTCGTGCAGGCCTTCGCCCATGCGGGCGCCGGAATAGGTGAAGCCCACCCAGCCGGGCTGTCGGTCGAAGGCGAAGTCCTTCACGTGGATGTCCACGACCAGGTCGGCTGCTTCCTCCACGCACGCGCGCGGGGGCTCGAGCCGCGCGACGACGTTGGCGGGGTCGAGGCAGACGCCGATCCGCGGGCTGTCCGCGTCGCGCACGAGCCGGACGAGGTCGGCCGTCGCGATCTGCTCGTAGGTCTCCAGGGCCAACGTGACGCCGGCGGTGTCGAGGGAGGAGCGGATGTCGCGCAGCAGCGCCCCGGCCTCGTCGAGCGACGGGCGGGAGTCCGGCCCGAACACCATGCTGCGCAGCAGCGTCGCGTCGAACATCTCCGCCAGGGCGAGGAAGCGTTCGAGGTGGGCTGTGTCGATGCCCTTGGTGCCCAGTTCGATTCTCAGCCCGAGCTCCCGCGCGGCGCGGGCGGCATCCCTGACCTCCCGGTCGGACATCTCGGTGAGGGGCGCGTAGTCGCAGATCTGGAAGAGGTCGACATCGAGCTCTCTCGTGGCCTCGAACGCCCCGATGAGCGAGAGGGGTGCGGGCGCTCGTTCCGAGTGCGCCCAGAAGAACGCGTAGGTGCCGAGCCCGATCACGACGTCTCCCGGGCGAGGGCGTACGCCTCGTCGAGGACCGCGGTCAGGGCGTCGGGGTCGTGCGCGAAGCGGCCGAGGAACAAGCCGTCCACCGCGTCCACGAGGGACGCCAGGAGTCCGGGCCCGGCGGATCCTCCGTAGATGACGCGCGACCCGGCGCGAGCGGGGTCGGCGCCGAGGGCGGCGCGCAGGGCACGGGCCACGGGTGCGATGTGGTCGAGGGGCGCCGGCGTGGAAGCGCCTATCGCCCACACGGGCTCGTAGGCGACGACGACAGGCCCGGCGGGCGCGCCTTCGAGGTTGCGGGCCAGCTGGGCGACGCCGATGGATGCCGCGTCGGCGGCATCCATCCGGTCCTCCTCGCCCAGGCAGAGCACGGGGGTGACCCCGTGGCGAAGCGCGGCGGCCACCTTCGCGGCGACGACGGCATCGGTCTCGCCGAACAATCGTCGCCGCTCGGCGTGACCGACCTCGGCGTACGCGACGCCCGATTCGGCGGCTTCGGCCGCCGTCACCTCACCCGTGTAAGGCCCCGGTTCGTATGCCGAGACGTCCTGGATGCCGAGGGTCGCCCGCGTGCCCTCGAAGGCGCCCGCGGCGTCGTCGAGCTGCAGGTAGGTCGGGATGATGAAGACCTCGACGGCTCCGGACCGCACGCCCTCGTGCGCCCGCAGTGCGGCGGAGGTCCGCGCGAACCACGCACGCGCCTGGCGGCGCCCGAAGTACGCCTTCAGGCTCACCCCCACCATGACCCGCGGCATCAGAGGGATCCGGTGCTCTCGTACGCGCCGATGACGGCCACCTTCGAGGCCGATGCGGACGAGGGGTCGAACCGGTAGCCCAGCCACTCCCGCACGAGGCGGCGCGCGAGCTCGATCCCGACCACGCGCTGGCCCATCGTCAGCACCTGGGCGTCGTTCGACAGCACGCCGCGCTCGACCGAGAACGAGTCGTGCGCCGTGACGGCGCGGATGCCGGTGACCTTGTTGGCCGCGATCGCGACGCCGAGGCCCGTGCCGCAGATGAGGAGCGCACGGTCCGCCTCGCCGCGCGCGACGCGCTCGGCTGCCTCGATGGCGACCGTCGCGTACGCGGTGTGACCGTCGGCGTCCACCCCGACATCGACGACCGAGGCGACCGCGTCGCTCTGCTCGAGGTCGCGCTTGAGGATCTCCTTGTAGTCGAAGCCGGCGTCGTCGCTGCCGATGATGATGCGCAGGGGCTCGGTCATGTCAGGTCCTCTCGGGAGCCGGCGGCGTGCGACCGGCTGATGACGGGTTCCTCGGCGAGGGTGTCGCCGACGGCGGTGACGATGAGGGCGAAGGAATGGGCGCCGGCGTCGACGGTGCCGATCGCGTGTTCGCCGTGGGTACGGGCGCGCCCCTTGCGGGGGAGGAGGTCGGACGTGGCGGCGGCTGCAGCGGTCGCGCGGTCGGCGGCGACCCGCCAGGCATCGCCGAGACGCGCTCCGGCCGCGACGGACCGGGTGAGCGTCTCGGCGAAGGGGAGCAGCGCGTCGACCATGGTCTTGTCGCCGAGCTCGGCCTTGCCGTGGGAGATGACGGCGCGGACCCCGGCGGCGACGCCGTCCGCGATCCGTGTGGCGTCGGGCCGACCGGAGTCGCCGAGGCGGGCGGCGAGCTCCCCGAGCATCAGGCCCCAGAGGGCGCCCGACGTGCCGCCGGCACGGTCCGACCAGGCATCGGCCGCGCGGGTGAGGGTCGTTGCGGCACCCGCACCGGCTGCGGCCGTCTCGCGGGCGGCGGCGACGGCTGCGCGGGAGCCCCGCTGCATCCCGATGCCGTGGTCGCCGTCCCCGGCCACCGCGTCGATCCGGCCGAGCTCGTCGACGTTTTCGTCGACCGTGCGCGCGACCGTCTCGAGCGAGGCGACGACCGTGGCGGCGAGGACGACGGATGCCGCGTCCCCGGCGACCTCGTGCGCGGCGACGGTCGTGTCGGCACCGTCGTGATCCCGCCGCTCGCCGTCCGCGACGGCGCCTCGGCGGTACGCGGGGCTGTCGACGGGGGTCTCCCAGAGCTCGGCGAGTTCATCGTCGAGCCAGAACAGCGTCAGGGACGTGCCCGCCATGTCGAAGCTCGTGCAGTATTCGCCGACGTGCGGGTCGACGACCTCGAGCCCCGCGACCTCGAGCAGCGCCGCCACGCGGCGGTAGACGACGAACAGCTCCTCGTGCTTCAGTGAGCCGAGTCCGTTCAGTAGGGGGACGACGCGACCGTCGGCGCCGGCCGGGCGCTCGGCGAGCAGCCGCTCCACGAGCATCTCGGCCAGGCCGTCGGCGGTGGGGATGTCGGTCTCGTCGATTCCCGGTTCGCCGTGGATGCCGAGGCCCACCGCCATGCGACCGTCGGGGACCGAGAAGAGCGGCGCCTCGGCGCCGGGCAGTGTGCACCCGGTGAAGGCGACGCCGAACGAGCGGGTGCGCTCGTTGGCCAGGCGGGCGACGCGGGCGACCCCGGCCAGGTCGTACCCCGCGGCGGCCGCGCCCGCAGCGACGCGGAAGACGGTGAGGTCACCGGCGATGCCGCGGCGCCGATCCCGCTCGGCAGGGCCTGCGCTCGCGATGTCGTCGGTCACGACGACGGTCTCGCACGCGATGCCCTGGGCGCGCAGACGCTCCTGGGCGGCGTTGAAGTTGAGCACGTCGCCGGCGTAGTTGCCGTAGCTGAGCAGCACCCCGCCGCCGGCGTGGGCGGCAGAAGCGACGGCGTGGACCTGCTGCGTCGACGGAGAGGCGAAAAGGTTCCCCATCGCCGCGCCGTGGGCGAGCCCGGGGCCGACGAGCCCGCCGAACGCGGGGTAGTGACCCGAGCCGCCGCCGATGACGAGGGCGACCTGACCGTTCGGCACGCGGGTGCTCCGCACCACGCCGCCGGTGACGCGCTGCACGTAGCGGCGGTTCGCGGCGACGAAGCCGTCGATCATCTCGTCGGCGAAGTCCGCGGGATCGTTCCACAGGCGCGTCATCGCGGGCTGCTCCTCGGGTCGGGGGTGCGGGGGTCCCGCATCGCCATTGTGCACAACCGGTTGACCAATTGCAAGAATGGCGCCATCGGTATCCGGCGCTCTCTCCCGTATCTTGATCCCGTGCCCGCTTATCCGTCCGACCGCTCCGTCGACATCTCGGCGGCCCTCGGTGCGCTCCCGTCGGGCACCCCTGCCTCCGAAGTGGCGCGCCGCCTCATGGACCTCTTCACGAGCGGCGACATCGAACCCGGCACCCGACTCCCTCCCGAGCGGCAGCTCTCGCTCACCCTGGGCGTGGGGCGTTCCGCCGTCCGTGAGGCGCTCGCCGCATTGGAGATCCTCGGCATCGTCGACGTCCGGCCGGGATCGGGGACCTACCTCCGCGGTGCGGCGAGCGACCTCCTCCCGCAGACGCTCCGGTGGGGTCTGCTGATCGGCAGACGGAGCACCGACGACCTTCTCGACGTCCGCTCCGGGCTCGAGATCTACTGCGCCCGACTCGCGGCATCCCGAGCGGATGCCGCCGACATCGGCCGGCTCGCCGCCTCGCTCGAGCGCATGCGCGCGGCGGATGCCGACCTCACCGCCTTCGCCCGCGCGGACGCATCCTTCCACGACGCTCTCGCCCGCGCTGCGGGTAACGATGCGCTCGTCGATCTGTTGCACGTCGTCCGATCGCTCCTGCAGGTCTACGCGGACCGCGCCGTCCACGACGGCGACGCCGCGCGCCTCGCGATCGCGGAGCACGGCGCCGTCTTCCGAGCCGTCGAGACGAAGGACGAGGATGCCGCGGCCTCGGCGATGGCCGTGCACATGGCCACCGCCGCCGCGCGCCTGGCGGCCTCGTCCGACTGATCCGTCGTTGCGAAAACCACTGAACGTTATTTAGTCTTTCGGCATCGGGCCGCCCGTGCCCGCCCGCAACGACGACGTCGCAGGAGACCGCAGTGACCGCATCCCTTTCCACCGCCCCCGACGGCACGCGCTACCGCGACCTCAACCGCAACGGCGTGATGGACCCGTACGAGGATCCGCGCCTGCCCGTCGCCGAGCGCGTCGCCGACCTCGTGTCGCGCCTCTCGCTCGAAGAGAAGGCGGGGCTCATGATCCAGACGATCGTCCCGACGACGACCGACGGCGAGGTCGACGGGCCGTCCACGATGCCCGGTCGCATGTCGGCGCGCGAGTTCATTGAGGGCATGCATGTCACGCACCTCAACATCCACCAGATCCCCGAGCCGCGCGCGATGGCCCGGTGGGTGAACGGGCTGCAGCGCGTCGCCGCCGCGTCGGGGCACGGCATCCCCGTCACCATCTCGACCGACCCGCGCCACTCGTTCACCGAGAACGTGGGCGCGTCGTTCACGGCCGGCCACCTCTCGGCCTGGCCCGAACCCCTGGGTCTCGGCGCGCTCGCCGACGCGGGCCTCGTGCGGGAGTTTGCCGACATCGCACGGCGCGAGTACCTGGCCGTCGGCATCCGCTCGGCCCTGCACCCGATGCTCGACGTCGCGACCGAACCGCGGTGGCCACGCCAGTACGGCACGTTCGGACAGGATGCCGACCTCGTCGGGCGGCTCGGCGTCGCGTACGTCGACGGGTTCGAGGGCGACCGGCTGACGGCGGCGAGCGTCGCGTGCATGGCCAAGCACTTCCCCGGCGGCGGCCCCGAGAAGGACGGCGAGGACCCGCACTTCCCGTACGGCACCGATCAGGTGTACCCCGGCGGGATGTTCGAGTACCACCTCGAGCCGTTCCGCCGCGTGATCGACCGCGGCGTCTCGGCGATCATGCCGTCCTATGGGATCCCCCGCGGGGTCGTCCTCGACGGTGAGCCCATCGAGGAGGTGGCCTTCGGCTTCAACCACCAGATCATCACGGGGCTGCTGCGCGAGAAGCTGGGCTTCACCGGTGTCGTCTGCACCGACTGGGGACTCATCACCGAGTCGCGCCTCATGGGCAAGGTGCTGCCCCCGCGCTCGTGGGGGGTCGAGCACCTCAGCGAGATCGACCGTGTCCGCAAGGCAATCGACGCGGGCGTCGATCAGTTCGGCGGCGAGGACGATCCGGCGCTCGTGATCGAGCTCGTGCGATCCGGTGCTGTTCCGGAGTCCCGGCTCGACATCTCGGTTGCGCGCCTGCTGACCGTCAAATTCGAGCTCGGCCTGTTCGACGACCCGTTCGTCGACGAGGATGCCGCGGGCGAGATCGTCGGCAGCGCCGAGTTCCGGGCGGCGGGAGACCGGGCACAATCGCGCTCGGCCGTTATCCTCCCGGGCGGTGCGGGGGAGGCGGCATCCGTCCTGCCACTTCGTCCCGGCACGACCGTGCACGCCCCCGGTGTCTCCGACGACGCGATCCGTGACTCAGGACTGATCCCGACCGCGGACGCCGCGGGTGCAGACATCAGCGTCGTGAGGCTGCAGTCGCCGTTCGACCCGCGCGACGAGTACATGCTCGAGGCGCACTTCCACGCCGGCTCGCTCGCCTTCGACGACGCCGTCGTGGCGGGCGTCGCGGATATCGCTGCGACGACGCCGACCGTCGTGACGGTGCATCTCGAGCGTCCCGCACTGCTCGCCCCCGTCGCGGCGCACGCGCACGCCGTCGTCGCGACGTTCGGCGCCTCGGAGGTCGCGCTGCTCGATGTGCTCACCGGACGGGTGCCGGCGGCGGGACGGCTGCCCTTCGAGATCCCGCGCGACGAGGCGGCCGTCCTCGCCGGGCGCTCCGACGTCCCCGGCGGCACGGCCGACCCGGTGTACGAGGCCGGCACCCCCTCGCTCGTGGTGACGGCGCCCGCGGATGCGTGAACGGCGGAACTCTGCGCAGGGCCGCGAGAGTCGCGACCTGATCCTCGAGACGGCGCTCGAGGTCATCGGCCGCCGCGGCTACGGGGCGACCTCGCTCCGCGACATCGCCGGCGAGGTCGGCATGACGCAGGCCGGCATGCTGCACCACTTCGGCACGAAGGAGAACCTGCTCGTCGAGGTGCTCCGTCGACGGGATGCCGCGACCCGAGAAGCCCTTGCGGAGCAGGCCGGCGCAGAGCCGCCGTCGGTCCGCGTCGCGCGCCGCAACGCCGAGGCGCCCGCGCTCGTGCACCTGTACACGAACCTGCTGGTCGCGGCATCCGCTTCGGAGCACCCTGCGCGGGCCTTCTTCGAGGAGCGCCAGGAGAGCGTGCACGACGTCGTCGCGGCCGACATCCGTCAGCGCCAGGAGGCGGGAGGGATGCCGGCCGGGCTCGACGCCGACATGGCCGCGACCGTCATGCTCGCCCTTTCGGACGGGCTGCAGCTGCAGCAGGGCGTCGACCCGTCGATCGACATCGCCGAGGTGCTCGCCTGGACGTGGGAACAGCTGGCACGGACTGACCCGGTGGATCGGGGCGGCGCGGCGGCTACCTCGTGACGACGAGTTCGTGGACGTCGCGGGTCGTGACGAGGTCCACGTACAGGGGTGCGATCTCGTCGGCGGTCATGCTCGCGACCCCCTCCGGCGCGTTGTCGGTGATCCACACGCCGATCGCGACGTGCGCGACGTGTACGCCGGTGTCGTCCGCGGCGAGAGCATGGCCGAGGTTGAGGGCCCAGTTGCGCAACGCCGCACCTCCGGCGGTGATGTTGCCGAACATCGGAACGGGGTAGGTCGATCCGGCTCCGGTGGTCACGATGATGGTGCCGCTGCCGGCCTCGAGCATCGCGGGCAGGACCGCAGCGGTCGCCGCCATCGCGCCGTACAGGTAGTACTCGATCTGCGGCTGGACGTCTTCGGGGGTGGTCCGCCGGATGTCGATCGGGGCGAGCGGCCCGGATGTGGCATCCGCCGGCGAGTACTCGAGGACGTCGATCCGGCCGAACCGCTCCGTCGCCGCCTCGAGTGCGGCGGTCAGAGAGGGGCGATCGAGGACGTCGGCGGTGAATGCCGCCGCGGTGATGTCCTCCGCGGCGAGGGTGGCGACGAGTGCGTCGAGGTTCTGCCGGTTGCGGGAGATCAGGGCGACGGACAAGCCCTCCGACCCGAACCGACGCGCGAGCGAGAGACCGAGGCCGGGGCCGGCCCCGATGATGGCGATGGTGGACATGATTCTCCTTCTGCGCGACGAGCCGCATCGGAGTCATCCGTCGAGCGGGCGCCGCACGATCAGTGCGTAAGGACATGATCGTGCGGTTGACGCGCGCGTACAAAAGGCACATCCACGTGCCTCTCGGACGGTGCGCTCGCTCAGTGCGTACGAGCCGCCTCGGTGCCGTGCGACCGCGACCGGCCGACGCCGATCCTGTCGTTGAGGGTGCGGTTCGCCGCGACGGTCTCATGGTTCTCCGCCGCCCACTGCGCCAGCTGCACCACCGCGCGCTGCAGCGACCGGCCGAGTTCGGTCGCCTCGTACTCGACCCGCGGCGGGACCTCTGCATACGCCCGGCGCGTCACGAGGCCGTCACGCTCGAGCGCCTTCACCGTCACAGTGAGCATCCGCTGCGATACCCCGGGGATGCTCGCCATGAGGTCCGAGTAGCGGAGGGTTCGATCGCCGAGGGTACTGAGGACCAGCACGGTCCATTTGTCGCCGATCCGGTCCAAGACCTCACGGATGAAGGCGCTGTCCTCCGGCCATGCCGTGCACGGTCCCACCGGCGTCCGTTGCGCTGCCATGGGTGCCTCCTGATCCACCTTCACGGTATCAAGCGTGGTGAGCCTCGGCGCCGGGCACGGGAAGGCGATGAGGCATTGCTACCCTGACGCGATGCGGATGCTGCTCACGTCGAACGGGCTGTCGGAACGCGTCGTCCTCGATGCCCTCCGGGACCTCGTCGATCGCCCCCTCAGTGAGGTCCGCATCGTCGTCGTCATCGACGGCATCCTCGGTTTCCCGGGCGACAGCTCGACGCTCGTCGAGCATCTCGAGTCCCTTCGCTCGATCGGCTGGGCGGAGTTCGACGTGGCCTCCCTGTTCGCCGGGCCGCGCGAACTCGTCGAGTCGCGCCTGCGGTCGGCTGATGTGATCCTCGGCTACGGCGGCAGCAACACGTGGCTCGCCCACGCGTGGACGAAGACCGGTCTCGCGCCGGCGCTCCGGGAACTGATCGAGCAGAAGGTGTACGTCGGCTGGAGCGCCGGCTCGATGATCTTCACGCGTGCGCTGCCGTCCTGGGGTCAGATCTTCGACGATCAGTCGGAGCTCGACATGTTCGGTCTGGCGGCGGTGGACCCGGCCGTGCCCCTGTTCGACTGGATCTTCCTGGGGCACCTCGGCGCGGACTGGATGTCGCCCGGGGCTGAGGCGCGGGCGGCGCGAGCGGCGGCGCGCAGCGGCGCCACGGTCTGGTTCATCGACGACGCGTCGGCCCTCGTCATCCGCGATCCCGCCGAAGATCCGGTCGTCGTCTCGGCGGGCACGTGGATGCGGATCGAACCCGACGGCGTCTAGACATACCCCGCGTCGTCAGTCCACCCGAGTCACGCGGATCGCCATGAACTGGCGCCCCGGCAGCTCGACGCGCACCTGACCGCGGTGGGTGCCGGGCAGCTCCTCGAGGCTCGTGTCCCACGTGTCGATGACCTCGACGCGCCACTCGCCCTCGTCGAGGACGACGTTCCGGAACCGTGGCCGGTTGAAGCCGAAGTAGGCCACCTTCACGCGCCCCGCGACGCCGCCCCACGGCACGTCCCAGTCGCTCGGCAGCGGATCCCATACGCCGCCCGGCGCCTGCGACTGCAGGTGCTCGAGGAAGCCGATGCGGGCGGGGGAGCTGCCGTGCAGTGCGCCGCCCTTCGCCCACCAGAGCACCTCGTCGTCGTCTCCGACGGATGCCGCGCCTCCGAGCGCGGGCGGATAGTAGGTCTCGCCGTGGCCGACGTAGCCGCCGCGGACGGCTCCCTCCCAGAACCGACGGGTCATCTCTTCGCCGGTGATGTTGCCCCACCCCTGATCGATGTCGCCCTCGTAGGCGCACTCGTCGATGACGACCGGTTTGCCCCATTCCTCGCGCCACTGGTCGGTGTTCTCGGCCGTGCGGTACACGTCGACCCGCTGAATGCTGACGTGCGAGATCCACGGCTTCGCGTAGTCGTAGACGGGGCGGCAGTTGTGGATCGAGTTGAGGTGACCGAAGGCATCCTCCTCTCCCACCACGGCGGCGAGCCGCTCCCAGTCGTCGAGGTCCTTCGACCACAGCAGGTCGTACTCGTTCGCCATCGACCACCAGACGTTCGCGAAACCCGAGAGCCGCCGCACCACGTACCGCAGGTACCGTTCGTCGACGGCGGGGCCCAGATCGGCGAAGCCCCACCGGTCGTAGGCGTGGAAGAGGATGAGGTCCGCTTGGATGCCGAGGGCTGCCAAGTCCGCGATGCGCCGCTCCAGGCGTCGGAAGTGCGCGGGGTCGAACCGGGTGTGGTCGAACCCGCCGGCGAGGGAGCCGATGAACGGGAAGTCGGTGGGTTCGTTGGCGTTGTAGAGGTACGACTTCGGGAAGACGCACATGCGCAGCTTCACGAAGGGGGCCTCGGCGAGGGTCGCGAGCGTCTTCTGCTGGAGTTCCTCGGGCTGATGGGTCCAGGCGTAGGCGGTCGTGCCGACCGGGCGGTGCCGGGTGCCGTCGGCGTGCCGGAAGTGCAGTCCGTCGACGCGCACCGGTCCGTGCGAGCCCTCGCGGGCGGCGACCACCTCGAGCGTGCCGGTGAGGCCGTCGAGCGAGCGCGCCGTCGAACGGGTCTCGAAGGTCCACGTGCCGGTCGTGTCGGCGAGGGCGCGGACGACGTAGACGCCGTCGCCGTCGTAGAACCCGCCGACCCGGATCTCCTCACCGCCCCGGCGGAAGACGGCGTCGAGTTCGACGTCGACGAACGGGTTGCCGTGCGAGGGCCCGGCGATGCGTACCTCGAGCGGGTCCCAGAGCGGTGTCGGCGCCGCGCGGGTGACCTTTGCCGAGGCGCGGCGGACGTCGTCGCCCTCGTAGGTCGGGTCAGGGTCGATTGCGGGTGCGTACGGGGGACGACCGCCCCCGGACCCCACCTCTGCGAGCGCGGCGAAGAACCTCTCCCGCTCCTCGAGGTCCTCGAGGGCGGGGACGATCGCGACCAGCTGTCCCAGGCGGCCGTTCCGGAACTGCGTCGCCATGGGCGAGGCGGCCACGCCCGGCAGGTACCTCTCGAGGATCGCGCGGGCGTCGGGGTCGTCGATAGCCTCGCCGAAGGTGCTGGCACGGTCGAACATGGTGTCTCCTCGGGGTGGATCAGGCGGATGCCGTCGCGCGCCGGATCGCCTCGTCGACGGACGCGAGCAGGTCGGGCGGGGTGAACATGAGCGCGGTCGTGACGGGGCGCCCGGCACCCCACCGGGTCTCGGCCCGCACCGTCTGCGCCCGGTCGGGGTCGACGGCGGCGATCGTGTCAACGAGGGCGGCGTACGCGCGCGGGTCGTCGATGACGTCGGCGAGCGACGCCTGCAACCCGTCCAGCGAGGGGCGCGGGGGAGCGGGGCGAGCAGCGAAGCGCCACTCGTGGCGACCCGATCCGACCTCGCGCGGTGCGTCCGGGATGTCGACCTCGGCGGTCGTGTTCGCCGGTACGACAGCCCTCACCACGATCTCGTCGCCGTCGCGGCGCCACGAGACCGACGCCTCGCCGTACGGAGTGAGGTGGCGGGCCGACGCGGACGACAGGGTCTCGAGCGGTTGGGGCGCGATGCGCAGTCGGCGGAAGCCCGGAGCCACGGAAGCGAGGCCGGCGACCGTCCGGTGCAGCCAATCGGCGACCGCTCCCAGCGCGTAGTGGTTGAACGAGGTCATCTCGCCCGGGTTCACGCTGCCGTCGGGCAGGAGCGAGTCCCAGCGCTCCCAGACCGTCGTCGCCCCCTGCGTCACGGGGTACAGCCACGATGGGCATTCCGTCTGGGTCAGCAGGCGCTCGGCTGCGGCGAGGTGGCCGCCGCGGGTCAGTGCGTCGGCGACGAGCGGTGTGCCGACGAAGCCGGTGCCGATGCGGTATCCGCCCTCGCGGACGAGAGCGGCGAGCCGGTCCGCCAGCGCGGCACGCACCTCGGGATCGGTCACGAGGTCGAACTCGAGCGCGAGGGCGTACGCGGTGGGCGCGTCGCTCATCATTCGCCCGGCAGGAGTCACGTACTCGGCGGTGAAGGCGAGGCGGCTGCGCTCGGCGAGCGTGCCGTAGTGGGCGGCATCCGTCTCCCGTCCGAGCAGGCTCGCGGCGTCGGCGACCTGACGGAGGGAGCGCGCGTAGTACGCGGACGCGACGATGTCGCTGTCGACCTTCGCGTGCCCGGGCTTGTCCGGCGGCGCCGCAGGGTCGAGCCAGTCGCCGAGCTGCATGCGACCCGCCCACAGGCCGCCCTCGCCCGCGTCGCGGCCGACGGCATCCACCCAGCCGCGCATACTCCCGTACTGCGCGGCGAGGACGTCGCGGTCGCCGAAGCGCTCGTGCAGGACGGTGGGGAGGACGGTCGCGGCGTCGCCCCAGGCGGCCGGCGAGGCGCCGCCGGCGAACCCGGTGAGGGCGGCCGGGACGACGACGGGAACCGACCCGTCGTCCCGCGTCTGCTCGTGGGCGAGGTCGCGCAGCCACGAGGTCAGGAACCCGGCGCAGTCGTAGAGGAACGAGGCCGTCGGCGCGAAGACCTGGATGTCCCCGGTCCAGCCGAGGCGCTCGTCGCGCTGCGGACAGTCCGTGGGGATCGACAGGAAGTTGCCGCGCATGCCCCACACGACGTTCTCGTGCAGGCGCTCGATGAGCGGATCGGATGCCGCGAACCATCCGGTCCGCGGCATGTCGGTGTGGAGCACCACGGCCTCGACGTCGGCGGGGTCGACGTCGGCGCCGGTGACCTGCGCGTAGCGGAAGCCGTAGAAGCTGAAGCGGGATTCGAGGACGTCGTCATCGCCGGAGAGGTCGAACGTCGCCGTCGCGGCGGCGTTGCGGAGAGGGCGGAGCGCGAGCTCGCCGTCGTCCAGGACCTCGGCGTGACGGATCGTCACCCGGGTGCCGGCCGCGCCGCGAATCCGCAGCCGCAGCCGTCCGACGAGGTTCTGCCCGAAGTCCAGGACGGTGCCGCCCGACGGGGTCGTGAGCACCGCGGCGACGGGGAGCGTCTCGATGCGGCGGACGGGAGGCGCGATCCGCGCCTCGGGGACGGGGACCGTCTCGTACCCGGGAAGGGCCGCCGCCCCGACACGGACCGGGTGGAAGTCCGCGACCGCGATCCGCAGGTCCTGGTGCTCGCCCGCGTAGATGCCGCTGTCGACGACGGGGCACTGCGCGGCGGCCTCCCAGCCGTCGCCGGTCGCGGCGACGGTGGTCGTCGTGCCGTCGTCGAACGTGACCCGCAGCTGTGCGAGGAAGGCGGGCTGCGTGCCGTAGAGCCGCGCCGCGAAGGCGAAGAACCCGTACTTCTCGGTGTACCAGGCGCCGGCGAGCGCAGCCGACAGCTCGTTCTCGCCCTCGCGGACGAGCGCGGTGACATCCACCGTCTCGTGGACGAGCCGGTCGCGGTAGGCCGTCCAGCCGGGTGAGAGGACGTCGTCCGACACGGCCGCGCCGTTCACCTCGGGCTCGGCCACGCCCAGGGCTGTCCAGAACAGCAGCGCGCGCATGACGGGGCGACCGAGCCGGAACCGCGTCTTGACGACCGTCGGCATCGCCTCGCGGGTGGGGTCTGCGAGCCCGACGGGCTGCGCGACCCACTCGCCGTCCGCCAGGAAGCCCGCCGCGACCTCGACGCCGTTGGACCACTCGGTCCAGGTGCCGGATGCCGCCTGCACCCGTACCCGCACGGTGCGCCGATCACCCGGCGGGAGCGGCGCGAACGGCCACGCGACGAGCGCGCTGTCGGCGCCGTCCAGCGCGACCGTCGTCGTGCCGTCCGCGACCTCGGCACGCGCCTGGATCCAGCCCGGCTCGTCGGTGTCGACTGTCCAGCTCAGGCGGGGCGTCGCGGTCGCGACGAACGGAGTGTCGGTGCGGAGTTCGGCGCGAAGGCTGCCGACGCGGGCGTTCACAGGATGTCTCTCCGGGATCAGGTCAGCAGGCGGCCGAGGTCGGCGGCCAGGGTGACGGCGCGCGGGTCGGCGCCACCGGGCCAGGGGCCGCGCGCGATCGTCCACGCGAACGCGACACCCGTGTCGGGGTCGACGCAGGCGAGGGCGCCCGCCGCGCCGTCGTGCCCGAAGGCCCGCGGACCGCCGAAGGCGAGTTGCTGCGACGGCTTCTGGAAGACGATCGCGTGAGCCCGGTCGTGCTGGTGCAGCACCTCGTCGTAGCCGCGGATCTGCTGCTGCCCGATCTGCGCGACGGTGTCGGCCGACAGGAACGGCGCCCCGCCCTCGACACCGGTGACGGCGGACGCCATGAGCCGGGCGAGCCCGCGGGCGCTCCCCGTACCGCTGCCGGCGGGGTGCCCGTAGCGCCAGCTGCGGGGCGAGTTGCCGAGGTCGACGTCGCCGGCCATCGAGCCGAAGACGAGCGGACCGAGGGCGGACATGCCGCGCTCGAGGGTGTCGGAGACCGGGCGGATCATCGGCAGCACGTCGACGCGACGGTCCGTCATGTCCTCGGGCAGCCCGAGGCGGAAGTCGATGTCGTGCGGTGCGCGGATCTCCTGCTCGTAGAACTCGTGCAGGGTGCGACCGGTGACGCGGTAGACGAGCTCATCACCCAGGTTGCCGATCGTGATCGCGTGGTACCCGAACGCGCTGCCCGGGTGCCAGAACGGCGTCGAGGCGGCGAGGCGATCGGCTGCGGCGTGGTGGTCGAGGAGCTCGTCCCACGTGAGGATCGTGTCGGCCTGCGGCAGGCCCGCCTGGTGCGAGAGCAGCTGACGGACCGTGACGGCGCCCTTGCCCTTGGCGGCGAACTCGGGCCAGTACGTCGCGACCCGCTCGTCGAGGTCGAGTTCGCCGCGTTCGACGAGGAGGCCGACCGCGAGACCGATCGTGTTCTTCGTGACCGAGTACGGCACCATCACCGACTGCTCGCCCAGGTGGGGCCCACCCCAGGCATCCAGGACGACCTCGCCGTGGTGGCGGGCGGCGACCTGGAACGACAGGTCGGGATCGGCCGCGAGCCATCCCTCGAGGCGTTCGGCGACGCCCGCGAGACGGTCGTCGACCGTGCCCTGCAGCAGGGTCATGCGCCGACCTCCCACTCGACCTCGAGCGGCAGGTCCGCGACGGAGGCGCCCACCCGGAGCGTGAACGCGCCCCCCTCGACCTCCCAGCCGTCGGCCCAGTGGGCGAATCGGCGCGAGGGGAGGTCGATGGATGCCGTCGCGGTGGCCCCGGCGTCCGCTCGCACGACGGCGTGGCCCACGAGCCAGCGCACCGGACGCTCGACCTCGGAGTCCGCGCGTTCGGCGTAGACCTGCACGACGTGCTTGCCGGCGCGGTCGCCGACGTTGCGGAGGGTGACTTCGAGGCGCTCGCCGGCGCGGATCGCGGCATTCCACTCCCACGTCGTGTAGCCGAGGCCGTGGCCGAAGGCGAACGCGGGTTTGACACCGGCGCGCAGCCACGCGCGGTACCCGATGTGGATGCCTTCGGCATAGTGCAGCACGCCGTCGTCGGGCGTCACCTGCGTGACGGGCACGTCGGCCAGTGCCGCCGGCCACGTGGTGGGGAGGCGCCCGCCGGGCTCGGCGGCGCCGGTCAGGACGTCGGCGACGGCGTGGCCGAACTCCTGTCCGCCGAAGTAGCCCTGCACGATGGCCGCCACGTCATCGGCCCACGGCAAAACGACGGGTGAGCCCGCGTTGACGACGACGATCACGGGAGTGCCGGTCGCGGCGACGGCGCGGACGAGATCGTCCTGACGGCCCGGCAGGTCGAGGTCGGTCCGGTCGTAGCCCTCGGACTCGACCTTCGCGTTGGTTCCGACAACGACGACGGCGACCTCGGCGGCCCGGGCGGCCTCGGCGGCCCGGGCGATGAGCTCGTCGGGATCGGTGCGTTCCGGGGCGATCCCGATGGTCGCCGACATGGCGCCTGCGAGCGCACCTGCGTCGGCGGGGACGAACTCGACGCGGACGTCGATCGGGACGCCGCTCTGCACGGCGACCGGCGCGGTGAGGGACGGCGGGTTGAGGAAGGCCGCGCCGAGGTCGGTGCCCTCGACGACGGGGGAGTCGTCGAGGAGCAGCTCGCCCCCGACGTACAGGCGCGCGGGGTTGGCGCCCGCGAAGCCCAGCTCGATGTCGCCGGTCGACTCGGGCGTGTAGCGGGTCTCGAAGACGACCGTACGGCTCGCCGCGATGGGCGCGTCGCCGCCGAACCACACGAGTGCGCTGGCGCGACGGTCCTCGGTGAACAGCTCCTGGCCGTCGGCGCCGAGGAAGGTCACGCGCAGTCCCGGTTCGCCCGTGACGGGGTTCGTCATGCGGTCGAGGGGGAGCTCGGCGACGCCCTCCTGGACGACCGCGCCGATCTCGTAGTCGACGTCGGCGCCCTGCAGGGCCTCCAGGATGCCGTCAAGGGGCGACACCGTGCGCTCGGGCAGCACCGTCGCCGAACCGCCGCCCTGCGTGCGGGCGTCACGGGCGTTCTGGCCGATCACCGCGACGCGGCGGAGACCACCGGCATCCAGCGGGAGCACCTTCTCGTTCTTCAGGAGCACCGTGCCCTCGATCGCGGCCTCGCGGACGAAGGCGACGCCGTCGACCGGCGCGGGCTCGCGCGGGCTCGTCCCTTCCAGGGCGCCGACGCGTTCGGCGAGCAGCAGCAGGCGGAGCACCTTGCGGTCCAGGTCGGCCTCGGCGACGCGCCCGTCGCGCACGGCGGCGACGAGGTCGGCCCATGCAGGAGCGGGGCCCGGCATGGCGAGGTCCTGAGCGGCGGCGACCGCATCGAGCGAGCGCACGGCGGTCCAATCGCTGATGACGACACCGTCAAAGCCCCACTCGCTGTTCAGGGGCGTTTCGAGGAGGTCGTTCTCGGTCATCGTGACCCCGTCGACCGAGTTGTACGCGCTCATGACGCTCCACGTCCCGGCGGCGACGGTCGCCTCGAACGGGGCGAGATAGAGCTCGCGCAGCGCCCGCTCGTCGACTTTCACGTCGACCGTGAAGCGGTCGGTCTCGGAGTCGTTGGCGACGTAGTGCTTGGGGGTGGCCGCGACGCCGTTGTCCTGCAGGCCGCGGACGTACGCCGCGCCGAGCGCCGATGTGAGCTGCGGATCCTCCGAGAAGCACTCGAAGTGGCGTCCGCCGAGCGGGGAGCGGTGCAGGTTGATGGTCGGGCCGAGCACGACGTCGACGCCCTTGCGTCGCGCCTCGCTCGCGGCGGCGGCGCCGTAGCGGTGCGCCAGTCCCGCATCCCAGGATGCCGCGAGCGCCGACCCGGACGGCATGTTCAGGGACGGGTCGCGCTCGTCCCAACGAGGACCGCGCACGCCGGCGGGGCCGTCGGAGAGTGTCATGGCCCGCAGGCCGATCTCGGGGAGCGGGACCGTCGTCCAGAAGTCCGCGCCCTGCACGAGGGAGGCCTTCTGCTCGAGGGTGAGCCTGTCGAGGAGCGGGCGGAGGTGGTCGGTGGACGCGGTCGACGTCGTCGTGTCAGTCACGGGTGCTTCCTTGCGATGGGAGGGTCAGCTGGAGCTGCGGATGTTCGCGACGTACTGCTCGACGCGCACCAGGAGGTCGTGGTCGTACGGACCCCACTCCGGATGCGGCGTCTCGGCGCCCGCATAAGGCTCGTCGCGGTAATGGCGCTGGTACTCGGCGAGCTTGGTCTCGAGTTCCGCACGGAGCGCGGCGTACGCCGGGTCGTCGGCGACGTTGCGCATCTCGTCGGGGTCGGCGGTCAGGTCGTAGAGCTCCCACTCGCCGTCGAAGACCCTGGTCGAGGCGCCCGGGACGTCGAGACCGGCGCCGTAGTAGTGGATCAGCTTGTGATCCTTCGTACGGATGCCGTAATGCGCCGGAGCCTCGTGGATCGGGTCGTCGTGCTCCCAATAGCGGTAGTAGGCGGCATCCGGCCAGTCGGCGACGTCCTCGCCGCGCAGCAGGCTGCGGAAGCTCCGGCCCTGCGAGGTGGGGAGGGTGGCCTCGGGGTCTTCGCCGGCGATGTCGAGGAAGGTCGCGGCGAAGTCCACGTTCGTGACGATCGCCTCGCACCGCGACCCCGCGGGGATCTCGGCCGGCCATTTCAGCAGCATCGGCATCTGCAGGGAGGGATCGAACATGAGTCGCTTGTCGAACCACCCGTGATCGCCGAGGAAAAAGCCCTGGTCCGAGGTGTAGACCACGAGGGTGTTCTCGGCGAGGCCGGTCTCGTCGAGATGGTCGAGGAGACGTCCGACGTTGTCATCGATCGACTGCACGCACTGCAGGTAGTCGCGCATGTAGATCTGGTACTTCCAGGACATCCTGGCGTGCCGGTTCTCGTCGCCGCGCAGGTGCTCCGGCACCTCCTGCTTGAGGTCGTCGGCGCCCATGTCGTCGGCGATCGTCATGTGGACGTTCCGCACGGCCTGCGAGCGCGTCTCGTAGTCGTCGAAGAAGGTCTCCGGCTCGGGGATGTCGCCGTTCGCGTAGAGGCCGGCGTGCTTCGGATCGGGCACCCACGGGCGGTGCGGCGCCTTGTGGTGGACCATCATGCAGAACGGTTCGTCCTCGGAGAGCCCCTCGATCCAGTCGATCGCGAGGTCCGTGACGATGTCGGTCGCGTACCCGGGCACGACCGCGGTGCCGTCCTCGTCGATCATCTCGGGGTCGACGTAGTCGCCCTGTCCGGGGAAGATCTTCCACGCGTCGAAGTTGCGCGGCAGCGACACCCCGTGCTCGCCGAGGTGCCACTTGCCGAACATCGCGGTGCGGTAGCCCTTCTCGTGGAGGACGTCCACGAAGGTGGGCACTCGGTAGTCCATCTCGGTCCAGATCGACGACACCCCGTTCACGTGGCTGTACGTGCCGGTCAGGATCGAGGCGCGGGAGGGGCTGCAGATGGAGTTGGTGCAGTACACGGCATCCATGCGGACACCGTCCTGCGCGATCCGGTCGAGGTGCGGGGTGGAGTTGACCCGGCTGCCGTACGCCGAGATGGCATGGGCGGCATGGTCGTCCGACATGATGAAGATGATGTTGGGGCGCGTCATGGTCGGAGTCCTCAGGCGACGCCCGCGGCGGCCTCGGACGCGAGGAAGGCACGACGCGCGGCGCGGCGCTCCTCCTGCTTGTCGGGGTCCGGCACGGGAGCGGCCATGAAGAGCCGCTGGGTGTAGGGGTGCTGCGGTTCGCTCGTCACCTGGTCGCCGTCGCCGTACTCGACGATCTCGCCCCGGTACATCACCGCGACGCGGTGGCTGACATGACGGACGACGGCGAGGTCGTGCGTCACGAACAGGTAGGCGACCCCGGTGCGTTCCTGGATCTCGACGAACAGGTCGAGGACGCGGGCCTGCGTCGACAGGTCGAGCGCGGAGACCGGTTCGTCGCACACGATCAGCCGCGGTTCGAGGGCGAGGGCGCGGGCGATCGCGACACGCTGGCGCTGACCGCCCGAGAACTCGCGGGGCAGACGGCTGCGCGCGTCGGAGGGGAGGCCCACCTGGTCGAGCAGATCGCGGACGCGGGTGCGCGCCGTCGCCTTGGCGACGCCCGCCGCGGTCAGCGGTTCGATCAGGATCTCCTCGATCGTCATCGACGGGTTCAGCGACGAGTACGGGTCCTGGAAGACGACCTGGATCTCGGAGGTCAGCGACCGCCGCTGGCGACGACTCAGGTGCGAGATGTCGCGACCGTCGTAGGTGATCGTGCCGCCGCTGACCGGTGCGAGCCCGAGGGCGGCGCGGCCGAGGGTGGTCTTCCCCGACCCCGATTCGCCGACCAGGCCCACCGTCTCGCCAGGGAGGATGTCGAGCGAGACGCCCTTCAGAGCGCGGAACGGTTCGGCACGGAATCCCTTGCCGGGGTATTCGACGACGAGATCTTTCACCTCGAGCAGCGGAGCGGTCATGCCCGTGCTCCCTTCGGGACGAGCGGACCACGGGCGGGACCCTCGTCGAGGATCGCGTCCAGCAGTGCCTGGGTGTACGGGTGACGGGCCTGGTGGAAGATGCTCCGCACCGGTCCCTGCTCGACGAACAGACCGTTCTGCATGACGGTGACCCGGTCGCAGAGGTCGGCGACGACGCCGAAATTGTGCGTGACGAGGAGCATGGCCATGTTGCGCTCGGCCTGCAGATCGCGCAACAGGTCGAGGACCTCCGCCTGCACGGTGACGTCGAGCGCGGTGGTCGGCTCGTCCGCGATGATCAGGTCGGGGTCGGTCGAGACCGCCCCGGCGATCAGCACGCGCTGGGCCATGCCACCCGAAACCTCGAACGGATAGGCGTCGAAGGTCCGCTTGGGCTGGGGGATGCCGACGCGGGCCAGAAGGTCCAGGGAGCGTTCCGT
The DNA here is from genome assembly GCF_900100525.1 of Microbacterium sp. 77mftsu3.1. Lineage (NCBI taxonomy): Bacteria > Bacillati > Actinomycetota > Actinomycetes > Micrococcales > Microbacteriaceae > Microbacterium > Microbacterium sp. 77mftsu3.1. The sequence goes on from NZ_FNCR01000002.1 coordinate 585,763, forward strand.
CGCCTCCTTCTTCGACAGCCCGAGGTGCGCGCGCAGCGGCTCGACCAGCTGGCTGCCGATCGTAAAGGACGGGTCGAGGTTGCTCATCGGCTCCTGCGGGATGTACCCGATGCGCTTGCCGCGGATGCCCGCGTAGGTGCGCTCGGACGCGTCGGCCAGCTCGGTTCCCTCGTACAGGATCGATCCGCCGGTGACGTGGCCGCCCCGGGGGAGCAGGCCCAGCACGCCGAAGGCGGTCTGGGTCTTGCCCGAGCCGGATTCGCCGATGAGGCCGTGGACCTCGCCCTTGCGGATGTCGAACGAGACGCCGTGGACGACCTCGATGTGCGAGCCGTCGGGCTGGTCGTACCCGACCCGCAGGTCGCGGACCTCGAGCACCTTCTCCGTCGCCTTGCTGCGGGCATCCTCGTTGTGACGGATCACGCCCTGGTTCTCGATGACCGGGAGCTCGTCGAGGTCTTCGATCGGCTCACCGCCGCTCATCGAGATCGAGGTGGTCACGGCCGCGACCGAGCCGGTCGCCGTCGTGACGGCCCGGCGACGCTTGCGTCGCACCGACACGGTGCGCTCGAGCTCGTCGCGCATGACGTTGGCCAGCAGGGTCAGGGCGATGCAGGTGAGGGCGATCGCGAGCGACGGCCAGATGAGCAGGAGCGGCGTGCGAGAGATGTTCTTGAAACCGTCGTTGAGCATCGAGCCCCACGTGGGCACCTTGACGTCGCCGAGGCCGAGGAACTCGAGCCCCGACTGGATCGCAAGGGCGATGCCCGCGATGATCGCGGCCTGGATGATGATCGGCGCGCGGACCACCGAGAGCACGTGGCGCCCGATGATCCGAGCGTCGCTGAGGCCCGATACCCGGGCCGCGTCGACGTACAGCTCGCCGCGCACGGCGGTGACCGCGGCGTAGACGAGTCGGAAGAACGACGGCGCGAGCAGGATGCCGAAGATGAACATCGAGATCCAGACCGAGGGGCCGAGGACGGCGCGTGCGGCGAGCAGGATGACGATGCCCGGGAGGGCCATGTTCAGTTCGGTGACCCACGTGGCCACCGCGTTGAACCAACCCTGGTAGTAGCCGGCGATGAGGCCGCTGACGACTCCGATCACGATGGCGACGGCCACGGCGAGAAGTGCCGCGATGACGCTGGTCTGTGTTGCGACCAGCAGGCGCGACCACACGTCGCGGCCGCTGCTGTCCGTGCCGAGCAGGTTCTCACCGCCGGGTGAGGCGAGCACGTTCCGGATGTCGGCGTAGTTCGGGTCGAGCGGCGCGATCGCACTGCCGATCACCGCGATGACCACGATCAGGAGCAGGAACAGCGCGGCTCCGACGCCGACGGGACGCTTGAGGAGCCGCCGCGCGAGGTGCATGCGCACGGGCGCGGCGTTTGCCGGCGCCAGCGAGAGGGCGGGGGAGGCCGGGGAGTTCATTGTGTCGCTCATGCGAGCCTCACCTTCGGGTTCAGAGCGGCCTGGGCGAGGTCGATGAGGAGATTGACGATGACGACGAGGATCGCGAAAGCGATCACGAGCCCCATCACGACGGGGATGTCGCCGAGGGTGGTCGAGCGGACGCTGAGCTGTCCCATGCCCGGGATGGAGAAGATCTGCTCGACGACGACCGCTCCACCGAGGAGCCCCACGAACTGCAGGGCGAGGACCGCGAGCGCGGGGCCGCCGGCGTTGCGGAGGACATGCTTGTAGATGACGGAGCGTTCGCTGAGGCCGCGGGCGCGGAGGGTGCGGACGTAGTCGCGGGAGGTCGCGTCGATCACGGAGCCGCGGACCTGCACGGCGACCGAGGCGATCGCGCCGATCGAGAGGGCGACGATCGGAAGGGTGACCGAGGAGATCCACCCGTTGAAGGACGTCCCGATGGGGACGTACCCGGTCGCTTTGAACCAGTGCAGGTTGACCGCGAAGATCAGCACGAGGATGAGGGCGATGAGGAAGCCCGGCACGGCGAAACCGACGAGCGAGAGGATCTGGATCGTCCCGTCCACGGCTCCACCGCGACGTGCGGCCCAGACCCCGATGACGATCGCGATGACCGCGGAGATGAGGGTCGCCCCGATGACGAGCGAGAGGGTGACGGCGAGGCGGTTGGTCACGCTCACGCTGACCAGTTCTCCGGTGAACCAGCTCCTCCCGAGGTTGCCCGTGAACGCCGAGGTCAGCCAGTCGGTGTACTGGGTGAGGAGCGGACGGTTGAGCCCCAGCTCCTCGGTCTTCTTGGCGACGGTCTCGGCGGTCGCGTTCTCACCGAGGATGCGGCGGGCGATGTCGCCGCCGCCGGCGTACAGGAGGAGGAACGCGACGGCGGAGATCACCGCGACGAGGACGACGCCGGACACGACGCGCCTGATGATGAATGACAGCATGATGCCTTCCCGAGGGTGGTCGGCGGGTGACGGGCCGGAGCCCGCCACCCGCCGGATCGGTTAGTTCTTCGGCGAGAAGTCGAAGATCGACGGGTAGGCGTTGGTCGGCCAGAAGTCCAGGTTGGTGTTCGCGTCCGTCGCGAACGAGCCCTGGACGCGGTAGAACGGGGCGAACCAGGCCTGGTCGACGATGTACTTGTTCAGCGCCTTGGTAGCTGCCACGGCCTCTTCCTCGGAACCGCGCTGGATCGTCTCGATGTAGCCGTCGACGGTCGCGTCCTGGGACTTGAAGGGGTTGAACGTCGCGTTGGGGGCGATCATGAAGTTGATCAACTGCCAATCGGGGTTCTGCTCGAGCGCCATCCACGTCGCCGGGTACTTCGGGGCGAGCATGTCGGTGATGAAGTTGCTCGCGCCGGGATCGGTGTAGTTGACCGTGATGCCGATGTCCGACAGCTGCTGCGCGACCAGGTCGAACGTCGTCTGGAAGGCGGGCGTCGACATCATGTTGAGAGTGAAGCCGTTCGGGTACCCCGCCTCGGCGAGGAGGGCCTTGGCGGCTGCCGGATCGTACGGGTAGGTGCTGTCGAGCGCCTCGTCGTAGGCGACGGAGGTGGCGGGGAAGACCTGCTCGGTCACTGAGCCGTACCCGCTCTGCAGGGACTGCAGCAGCGCCTCGCGGTCGAACGCCATGTTGATCGCCTGGCGCACCTTCACGTCGGCGAGCTCGGGGGCCATGGTGCCGGCGCGGTCGAGCAGGAGCAGGCCCTGGAAGTCGAGCTCGTTCTTCTCGATGGTCCAGCCGGCGCCTTCGACCTCGGCGATCGTGTTGTTGTCGGCGATCTTGGCACCGTTGGCCTCGCCGGCCTTGATGGCGTTGAGGATCGCGGTGGTGTCCTCCATCACGTTGATCGTGAGGTTGTCGTATTTGACGGCGTCCTTGTTCCAGTAGTCGGGGTTCGCCGTGAAGTTATACGTCGTGCCCGTCACCGTCGAGGCGGTGTCGAGGACGTACGGGCCGGAGCCGACGGGCTTCGTCGCGGCATCCGGGTTCGAGAAGGTGGCCGGCGCCTGCACGACGCCGGGAGCGATCGACAGCAGGTTGACGAGGGAGGGGTCGGGTGCCTCCATCGTGATGGTCACGGTGCTGTCGTCGACGGCCGCGAACTCCTTGCCGGCCATGGTCGCTGCCTGGGGGGCGGTTCCGTCGCGGAACTCCTCCATGCTCTTGACGACGGCCTCGGCGTTCACCGGTGTGCCGTCGGTGAAGGTGACGCCGTCGCGCAACGTGAGGGTGAGGACGGTGTTGTCGTCGTTGTACTCGTACTTCGTGGCGAGGTTCGGCTGGATCTCACCGGACGAGTCCTTGCGCAGGATCGTGTCGAACACGGCCTCGAAGAAGGCGCTGCGGTTGCCCCATTCGGCGCCCTGGGTGATGTCGTAGCTCGTCGGCGCGGCGATCGAGATCAGGGTCAGCCGGTCGGCCTTCCCTCCTTCACCGGTGCTGCTCGTCGTGTCTCCACCGGCGCATCCGGTCAGTGCGAGAGCGGCGGCGACGGCGACGGCTGCTGTGGCCTTCCATCGGAACATCTTTGTCCTCATTTCGGGTGGCGATACCCCTGCGGATCGCCCTGGCGTCGGACGCTAGCAGCAATTTCTAGTGGGCACTAGGTTTTCAGAACGAAAATCTAGCCATCGCTAGGTTTTCGTTATCCAACCGTGCAGACTGGCCCCGATGATGCGCTCACGGGAGCGGTCTCAGAGAATCGATGGTGATGAAGAGCACGGACACGATCGCGCCGACGACGGTGCGGCGACGAGGCACGTACGCCAAGACCGAGGCGACGCGGCAGGCGATCCTGGATGCCGCCCTGGAGGTGTTCTCGGGGTCCGGCTACCGCGCCGGCTCCCTCCGGGAGATCGCTGTCCGCGTCGGGATGAGCGAGGCGGGGTTGCTGCATCACTTCCGCAACAAGAGCGCTCTCCTCGAAGCGGTGCTCGAGGAGAAGGACGATCGCGCGCGAGCCATAGTTCCGACCGACTCGGAGGACGGCGCGGCCGTTCTCCGCGGCCTCGTCGCGCTCGCCGCGTACAACGCCTCCATCCCCGGCGTGGTCGAGCTGTTCGCGACTCTGTCGGGCGAGGCGACCGCCCCCGACCACCCCGCTCACGCGTACTTCGTCCGTCGCTACGCGTTCACCCGCTCCACCATCGAGCGCGCGCTGAGCAACCTCGAGCGGGACGGCCGGCTGCGACGGGGGATGACACCTCGTCGCGCCGCGATCACGATCATCGCCATGATGGACGGCCTTCAGGTGCAGTGGCTGCTCGACCGCTCCGCGCTGGACATGCCGGACGAGTTGCGTGCCCTGTTCGTGTCCTTCGCCGACATCGACTGGACGGAGGAACCCGAGACGGGCGACGCCGACGACACGAACCCGGAGGGCACCGCATGACCCGCACCTTGTTGCACGAGGGCTGGACGGTCGGCCCCAAGCTCGGCCCATTCGAGTCCCACGCCGAGGGGTCGGGGCCGATGCAGGTCGTCCTGCCCCACGACGCGCTGCGTGATCTGCCACGGTCGGCGGACGAGGTCCAGGGCGTCCACTCCGGCTATACGCCCGGCGGCGCCTTCGAATACGTGCGCGTGCTCGATGTCCCTCCGGAGTGGCGTGAGAAGACGGTCCGCCTGGAGTTCGAGGGCGTCTACCGCGACGCGGTCGTCTTCATGAACGGCGAGGTCGTCGTGCATGAGGCGAACGGCTACGCCGGGTTCACCGCGCACCTCGATCCCTACCTCCGCTTCGACGGGGAGCCCAACCGGCTCACCGTCGAGGCGCGGGCGCATCGCGACAGCCGCTGGTACAGCGGGGCGGGGATCTACCGCCCGGTTCACCTCGTGGTCGCGGATCCGGTCCACATCCCGACGCACGGCGTGGTCGTGACGACCCCCGACATCGACGACGAGAGGGCGGTCGTCGAGGTCGCCGTGACGGTGCGCAACGCCACCCGTCACACGCGTGAGACACGGGTGCAGTGGGAGCTCACCGACCCCCACGGCGTGGCCGTCGCGTCGGGGACGTCGCCTGTGACGGTTCTCCCGGGAGCGGATGCCGTCGCCCGAGCCCGGCTCGTCGTCCCGACCCCGCTTCTCTGGCACCCCGACCACCCGCACCTGTACACGGCGCGGATGACAGTGACAGATGCCGCCGGTGCGGCGCTCGACGAGGAGTCGACGAGCTTCGGAATCCGCACTCTGCAGGTGGATGCCGGCCGTGGCCTTCGGATCAACGGGCGCCCCGTCAAACTGCGGGGTGCCTGCGTGCATCACGACAACGGTCCGCTCGGTGCCGCGACGTTCGACGACGCGGAGGACCGTCGGGTGCGTCTCCTGAAGAAGGCCGGGTTCAATGCGCTGCGCAGCGCCCACAATCCGATGAGCCGAGCCATGCTCGATGCGTGCGACCGGCACGGCATGGTCGTGATGGACGAGCTCGCCGACGCCTGGACGCGGGCGAAGGCGCCGCACGATGCAACGATCACCTTCCCCGAGCGGTGGGAGCGGGATGTCGCGTCGCTCGTCGCGAAGGACCGCAATCACCCGAGCGTCATCATGTACTCGATCGGCAACGAGATCCTCGAACTCGGCACCCCGATCGGTGCGACGTGGAGCCGCCGCTTCGCCGAAGCCGTCCGCTCGGCGGACCCGACGCGCTTCGTGACGAACGGCATCAACGGGATCATCGCGAACCTGCCCCGTATGGCGGAGGCGCGACAGCAGCTCGAGGACGCCAACACGATGATGGCGAACATGGGCGATCAGATGGGCCTGATGAACGCGTCGCCTCTCGTGAGCGCCTCGATCGAGGAGTCCGCGGCGGTGCTGGACGTCGTGGGGTTCAACTACGCCGACTCCCGGTACCGACAGGATGCGCTCGACCACCCGAGCCGCGTGATCGTCGGGTCCGAGACGTTCCCGGCGCGCATCGACGTCATGTGGGAGCTCGTCCGGGAGCTCCCCCACGTCATCGGCGACTTCACGTGGACCGGCTGGGACTACCTCGGTGAAGCGGGGATCGGCCGCGTCGATTACTCGGATGCGCCCGGCTTCGTGGACACCGGGACCGCCGGGCCCTACCCGTACCGTCTCGCCGAGTCCGGCGATCTCGACATCACCGGCTACCGCCGCACCGTCTCGTACTACCGCGAGATCGTCTTCGGGCTCCGCACCGACCCCTACATCTCCGTGTACCGACCCCAGCACCACGGTCGTCCGACCTCGACCACACCCTGGTCGTGGACCGACACGGTGTCGACGTGGAGCTGGGATGCCGCGCCTGGCGCCCCGGTGACGGTCGATGTGTACGCGGATGCCGACGAGGTCGAGCTGCTGCTCGACGGGGAGAGTCTCGGCGCGGCCGCTGTCGGTGCGGAGAAGTCGTTCGTCGCCCGGTTCGAGACCGAGTATCGGCCAGGCGAGCTCACCGCCGTCGCGCGTCGGGCAGGTCTCGAGACCGGTCGGCACGTCCTCCGCACCGCCGGCACCCCGCGGCTTCGCGCGCACGCCGAACGCGACGAGGTCGCGGTCGGCGGGCTCGCCTTCGTCGTGATCACCCTCGCGGACGACGACGGCATCGCCGTCGCCGACCGCGACGTGCCGGTCGAGGTCACGGTCTCGGGTCCCGGGGTCCTCGCGGGGCTCGGCTCGGGGCGGGCGAGGACCGAAGAGTCGTTCGGTGACTCCTCGTACACGACGTACGACGGACGCGTGCTCGCGGTGGTCCGCGCGGACGGGCCGGGCGAACTCGTCGTGACGGCGTCGGCCGCAGGCTATGACGGCGTGACGGTCACGGTCCTCGGGCGGGAGCGGTGACCGCGAAGGAGGCTTCGGTGGGATGCGGATGCGGGTGCGGAGCGCCGTCCCGGGCATCCCTGCTGTCGATCGGTGCCGCCCCGGACGTCCCTGCTGAGCAGGTCGTGTCGGCAGGCGTGCATCGGACGCCGCAGGCGTCGGTGCCGGCGGGCGTCTTCCTCATGGGCGATTCGTCGGGCGACCGCAATCCGGCAGATGGCGAGGTCCCGCTCCACGACGTGACGCTCGCGGCGTTCTCGATCGATGCGACGGCGGTCTCCAACGACGACTTCGCGGCGTTCGTGGAGGACACGGGGTACCGGACGGAGGCCGAGGTCTTCGGCTACTCGGCGGTGTTCCATCTCGCGGTGACGGCGCCGGAGGAGGACATCGTGGGGGTGCCGCCCCAGACCCCGTGGTGGCGCGGTGTCCGCAACGCGTCGTGGCGCGCGCCGGGCGGACGCGGGTCCACGCTCGACGGGCTCGGGGACCACCCCGTCGTCCACGTCAGCTGGAACGATGCACAGGACTACTGCTCGTGGGCGGGTCGGCGGTTGCCGACCGAGGCGGAATGGGAGTACGCATCGCGCGGCGGACTCGTGGGCGCGCGGTATCCGTGGGGCGACGACGAGGTGGATGCCGGTGGCTGGCGCGCCAACATCTTCCAGGGCACCTTCCCGAGCTGGAACTCCGGCGAGGACGGTTTCCTCACGACGGCGCCGGTGCGGTCCTATAAGCCGAACGGGTTCGGGCTCTGGCAGACCGTCGGCAATGTCTGGGAATGGTGCGCGGACTGGTTCTCGCCGACGGCGTATTCGCCCCACGCGGTGAATGACCCGCGCGGACCGGACCGGGGAGCGACCAGAGTGCTCCGCGGGGGAAGCTACCTCTGCCACATCTCGTACTGCAATCGCTACCGCAATGCGGCGCGGTCGCAGAACACCCCCGACTCGTCGATGGGGAACGCCGGGTTCCGGACGGTGGCGAGGTGACCGCCGACCGTCGGTTCCCGGCCTCGGTGTACGGCCGGGGCGTCGAGCCGGACGCGCGGTTCACCCTCGCGAACGAGCGCACCTTCCTGGCGTGGATCCGGACGGCGCTCGCCTTCCTCGCCGGCGGGGTCGCCCTCGAGGTGCTGGGGCCGGATCTGAACGCGGCTCTGCGGCTGGCGGCATCCCTCGTCCTCATCTCGTCGGGTGTCCTCGTCCCGCTGGCCGCCTGGGTGGGGTGGGCGCGTGCCGAGCGCGCGCTGCGTGAGGGACGTCCCCTGCCCGCGTCGCCGGCGGGCGCCGCGCTCGGAGCCGCGGTCGGAGTCGCGGGATTTCTGCTGATCCTGGCGATCCTGTTCCCATGACCGCCTTCGATCCGGGGTTGCAGCCCGAACGCACGGCGCTCGCGTGGCGCCGCACGGCGATCTCGCTGACCCTCGGGTCGCTGGTTGCCCTGCGCGTGCTTCCCGCGGCCACCGGCGCCGTCGCGTGGGTCTTCGTCGGGGTGGCTGGCCTCGGGGTGACCGCCGCGCTGTGGGTTGCCGCCGGCAGGCGCTCTGCCCGCACGATCCGCATCCTCCTTCGGGATGGTGACCGGGCACCCCTGCCGGGCGCGCTGCTCCTCGCGGCACTCGCCGGACTCGTGTTCCTCGTCGGCGCGGGTGCGTCCGCCCTGGTGCTCGCGCACCACCTCGGCGTCTTCGAGAGCGGGTTCTGACTCGACCCGGGGCCGGTCAGCGGCGGTGGGGCGCGGCGTCCTTCTCGGACGCGATGTCCGCATCGGGGAGTCGGATCGGGGTGGTCCCGGCGACCTCGTCGCTGAACTCCTCGGGAGCGACGACGCTGATGGGCCGGGTCTCGTCGATCGTCACCGCGAACCGGCGCGACTCGTGACGGTGCAGGCGGCCCGAGAAGAGCAGCCAGCCGCCGCCGACGGCGAAAGCGATGAGGGCCGCGGCCGCGCCGAGCAGGATGGCGGCGCGCGGGCCGAAGGCATCCGCCACCCAGCCCACGATGGGTGCGCCGAACGGCGTGCCGCCCATGAGGATCGCCATGTAGAGCGCGAGCACGCGTCCGCGGAGCGCCGGCTCGGTCGTCGTCTGCACGTACCCGTTCGCGGTCGTCAACGTCGTGACGGTCGAGAAGCCGATGAGCATGAGCGTCGCGGCGTAGGCGATGTAGACCGGCATGGCCGCCGACAGCGCCGATGCGACCGCGAAGAGTCCGAGCCCGCCGATCACCAGGCGCAGTCGCGCCCGGTCGCGGCGGGCCGCCAGGAGGGCGCCGGCGAGCGATCCGATCGCGAGGATCGAGCTCAGCACCCCGTAGCCGTCGGCGTTCTGCCCGAACTCGAGGGCCATCGTGGATGCCAGGATCGGGAAGTTCATGCCGAATGCGCCCAGGAGGAACACCATGATGAACGTCACGACGAGGTCGGGCCTGCCGCCCACGTAGCGCAGGCCGTCGGCCATCCGTGAAGCGGTCCGGAGCTTCGGGCGCGGTACGAGTTCGGCGGGACGGATGAGGATCAGCGCCACGAGCATCGCGAGGAATGTGAGGGCGTTCACCATGAACACCCATCCGGTGCCGACCGCGACGATCACGATGCCGGCGACGGCGGGCCCGATCATGCGGGCCGTGTTGAAGGATGCCGCATTCAGTGCGACGGCGTTCGAGGCGTTCTCACGTGCGACGAGGTCGGAGACGAACGCCTGTCGGGTCGGGTTGTCGAAGGCGGCCACGATCCCGAGGGCGAACGCGAAGGCGTACATCGTCCACAGGTTCATGCTGCCCGTGAGCAGGAGGACGCCGATGATGAGGCCGAGCAGCATGAGCGAGCCCTGCGTGAAGAACAGGAGCTTGCGGCGGTCGAACCGGTCGGCGACGAGACCGGTGACGCCGACGAGCAGCAGTGGGGGAGCGAACTGCAGCGCCATCGTGACGCCCATGGCCGTCGCGTCGTTGTCGGTCAGCTGCGTCAGCACCACCCAGCTGAGGGCGGTCGACTGCATCCACGCGCCCACGTTCGAGACGAGGGCGCCGATGAACCAGACGCGGTAGTTGAACACCGAGAACGAGCGGAACATGGCGGAGCTCATCGGCCGGCCACCTCCTGCATGATCGCAGCGGCCTTCGCGAGCGTCGCGCGCTGCGCGGCGCTCAGTTCCTCGAACGCGTGCTCGAGCCACGAATCGCGCCGGCGGACGGTCTCGACGACCACCTCGCGACCCGGCTCGGTGAGGTCGATGACGACCTTCCGGCGGTCGCTCTCGTCGGGGGTGCGGGTGAGGTAGCCGAGTTCCTCGAGGCAGTTCACGGTGCGGTTCATGGACGGCGCCGAGACGCGCTCGCGCTCGGCGAGCTCGCCGAGCGTGTGGGGCCCGTGCACCTTGAGGCCGGCGAGGACGGCGAACTGCCCGTCGCTCATCGTGTCGACGGCGCGCTGCGAGCGGAGGCGCCGCGCGAGACGGAAGGTCGCCATGCGGAAGTCGGATGCCGCGAGCGCGAGCTCCGTCGTCGAATCGTCCGTCGTCGAGGTCTCGGGTGCACTGCTCATTTTCGTTAGCATAACTCATTAGTCTGGCTAAGAGCTTGGAGTCCGGCATCCGTCGACCGCGTCAGCGCCCTAGTATTCGAGCCATGCCCGAGTTCATCGATGCACACGGCATCGCGATCGTCTACGACGTCCACCCGGCGCAGGGCAACCCGCGCGGCGTCGTCCAGCTCCTCCACGGCGTCGGCGAGCACGCCGGCCGCTACGGCAGCACCATCGCCGCCCTCACCGCCGCCGGCTTCACCGTCTACGCCGACGACCACCGCGGCCACGGCCGCACGGGACTGCGCCAGCACGGCGGCGATTACTCCCGTCTCGGGCGGCTCGGCCCCGGCGGCCTCCGCGCCACCGTGGCGGGACTGCAGCTGTTCACGCGCGTCATCCGCGACGAGAACCCCGGGCTCCCGCTCGTCCTCCTGGGGCATTCGTGGGGGTCTTTCCTCGCGCAGAAGCTCGTGAACGCGGACCCCCGCGCCTACGACGCCGTCATCCTCTCGGGCTCGTCCCTCCTGTGGCCGGGGGACCTGAACGCCGCGCCCCTCAACAAGCGCTGGGCAGGACCGGACGCCACCGGCGTCGAATGGCTGTCGACGGATGCCACGGTCGGCCGTGCGTTCCTCGACGACCCGCTCACGACCACGGTGCCGTTGCCGAAGCTCTTCGGTCCGGTCGACACCCTGCGCCTGATCGGCAAGCCGAAGCGCGACCTCGGCGTCGACGTCCCCGTGCTCCTCCTGGTCGGCCGGGACGACCCGGTGGGCGGCCCGCGGAGCGTCCACCGCCTGGCCGACGCGTACCGCACGCGCTCCGGCCTCACCGACGTGACGACCCTCGTGTACCCCGAGGCGCGCCACGAGATCTTCAACGAGCGCTGCGCGCCGGAGGTGCGCGCCGACCTGGTCGCATGGCTCGACGCGCGCATCGCGCGGCGGGACGCGGCATCCGTCCCCGACAGTGGATCCGCACCCGCTGCGGGCACGGGAGAATAGGACCATGCACGGCGAGTACAAGGTCCCTGGCGGCAAGCTGGTCGTCGTCGACCTCGAGGTGGAGGACGGCCGCATCGCGGACTTCCACCTCGCGGGCGACTTCTTCCTCGAACCCGACGACGCGCTGGCCGACATCGATGCGGCGGTGACGGGTCTGCCCGTCGAAGCCGACGTCGCGACGATCGCCGCCGCCGTCCGCGGCGCGCTCCCCGAGGGGGCGCAGCTGCTCGGCTTCACGCCCGAGGCCGTCGCCACCGCCGTCCGCCGCGCGCTCATCGTCGCGCCGGGCTGGGCCGAGTTCGAGTGGGAGGTCGTCCACGAGAAGGCTGTCTCGCCCGCGATGAACCTCGCGCTCGACGAGGTGCTGACCGCTCGCGTGGGCGACGGTCGACGCACCCCCACACTCCGCATCTGGGAGTGGAACGAGTCCGCCGTCGTCATCGGATCGTTCCAGTCGTACCGCAACGAGGTCGACCCCGAGGGTGCCGCGAAGCACGGCTTCCAGGTCGTCCGACGCATCTCCGGCGGCGGCGCGATGCTGATGGCGGCGAACTCGATCGTCACCTACTCGCTGTACGTGCCGGCATCCCTCGTCTCGGGCATGACCTTCGCAGACTCCTACGCCTTCCTCGACGACTGGGTGCTGCACGCGCTGCGCTCGCTCGGGATCGACGCGACGTACCAGCCGCTCAACGACATCGCATCGTCGAAGGGCAAGATCGGCGGCGCCGCGCAGAAGCGCCTCGCCAACGGGGGAGTGCTGCACCACGCGACCCTGAGCTACGACATGGACGGCCAGGTGCTGACCGAGGTTCTGCGCATCGGACGCGAGAAGCTCTCCGACAAGGGCACGGCATCGGCGGCCAAGCGCGTCGACCCGCTCCGCAGCCAGACCGGCATGGCGCGCGCCGACATCATCGAACGCTTCAAGGAGACGTTCACCTCGCTCTACGGCGCGAAGGCGGGCTCGATCTCCGAGGAGGAGTACGCCGAGGCCGAGGCGCTCGTCGAGTCGAAGTTCTCGACGGACGCCTGGCTGCGCCGCGTTCCGTGACCGTCGAGATCCATCTCGGCGACAACCTGGAGGTCGCCCGGCGCCTGCCGGACTCCTCGTTCGCGCTCATCTACCTCGATCCGCCCTTCAACACCGGGCGTACCCAGGAGCGGGCGATCGAGTCCGCGGTCCGTACTCAGTCTGCGCGTGCAGGCGCCGCCCTTTCGCCCGCAGAACCGCGCGGCGTCGACACCGGACCGGCGCCGACGGGGCTGAATACGGCACATCTCGTGCCCGATCCCGACGCGCCCGCGCCGGCCGTCGGTCCGGTCAAGGGCGGCTTCCGCGGCGCGTCCTACGCCCGCACGCGTGGCGCGTTGAAGCTGTACGACGACCGGTTCGACGACTACTGGGGGTTCCTCGAGCCGCGGCTGCGCGAGGCGTGGCGGCTCCTGGCCGACGACGGCACCCTCTACGTGCACCTCGACTACCGCGAGGCGCACTACGCGAAGGTCATGCTCGACGCCGTCTTCGGTCGGGAGTGCTTCCTCAACGAGCTCATCTGGGCGTACGACTACGGCGCGAAGTCGCGCAAGCGCTGGCCGAGCAAGCACGACACGATCCTCGTCTACGTCAAGGATCCGTCGGCGTACTTCTTCGACTCGGATGCCGTCGACCGAGAGCCCTACATGGCTCCGGGGCTCGTCACCCCCGAGAAGGCTGCTCGCGGCAAGCTGCCGACCGACGTCTGGTGGCACACGATCGTCCCGACCTCGGGGCGGGAGAAGACCGGCTACCCGACCCAGAAGCCCGAGGGCATCCTGCGGCGGATCGTGCAGGCGTCGAGCCGGCCGGGCGATCGGGTGCTCGACCTCTTCGCCGGCTCGGGGACGACGGGCGCGGTCGCCCACGCGCTCGGCCGCGACGCCGTGCTCGTCGACCACAGCTCCGAGGCGCTCGCCGTCATGCGAGCCCGGATCCCCGAGGCGACCGTCGTCGGCTGAGCCGCGGATCCGAGCAGCAACTGACAGCGGATGCCGGGGCGCCACGCCCCGGCATCCGTCTGCGGTCGTGGTGGACCGGTGTCCCGTCAGCCGCGACGGATGCGGGGTGCCGCCGCCCGCATCCGGGCGATATCGGCGTCGTCCACGACCTCGCGAGGCAGGATCATCGCCGGCCCGATGAGTCCGTGGATGCGCACCATCACCGAGTGCGGCGCCGTCGAGATGCGCCAGAAAGCGGATGCCGCCACCGTCAGGCTCGTGGTCGACGTGGTCACGGTGAGCCCTGCGTCAGTGACGGTGACGGTGAGGCGATCGCCCGTCGGGTAGAGCCCCTCGACGACCCGGGTCAGCTTCTGAGTGCCGAGGTGGCGGATCGCGACGAATCCGATCGCGATGAGCACCCCCCAGAAACCGGCCATGATCAGGGAGCGGACGTTCCCGTTCAGGGCGAACAGCCCCAGACCGTAGAGCAGGACGATCGCGGTCCCGGCGATCCACAGCCCCGTCTGCTTCTTCTGCTGGTGATCGCGCGCGAGGCGCCCCGCCAACCCGTGATCGACGACCATGCTCTTGCCCGTCACAGTTTCCTGCACGCCGGCATCCGCCATCGCGACCCCCTCGCTCGTGCCCTCATCGTGGCACGCTCGCGGTTCCGGTTCCACCACCGGGACCGGGGGGACTCAGTCCTGCAGGAAGCCGAGCAGCGCCTCGTTGACCTCGGCGCCGTGGGTCCACAGCAGGCCATGCGGAGCGCCCTCGATCTCGACGTACGTCGCCTCGGGCAGGAGCTCGCGGAACCTCCGCGCGGTCGCGTCGATCGGCAGGATGTTGTCGGCCGTCCCGTGCAGGATCAGCGCCGGCACCGTGACGGCGGGGATGTCGCTGCGGAAGTCGGTGGCCCAGGTCAGGGGAGCGGCGGCGATCGCGGCGTTGCCGGCCTGGTTCGCGACGGCGATCGACGCGTCGACGGCCTCCTGCGAGATGCGGGTCCCGAGGTAGTCGTCGAGGTTGTAGAAGTCCTGGAAGAACCCGGTCAGGAAGGCATACCGGTCCTCGGCGACGGCGGCAGCCGTGCCGTCGAAGAAGGCCTGGTCGCCGGCGCCGTCGGGGTTGTCGTCGGTCTTCAGCAGCCACGGCTCGAGCGAGCCGAGGAAGGCGACCTTGGCGATGCGGTCCGCGCCGTAGCGCGACAGGTAGCGTGCGATCTCGCCGGTTCCCATCGAGAAGCCGACGAGCACCGCGTCGGTGAGCTCGAGTTCCTCGATGAGCGCGCGCAGGTCGGCGGCGAAGGTGTCGTAGTCCGAGCCCGACGCCGTCTTCGTCGACGCGCCGAACCCACGGCGGTCGTAGGCGATGACGCGGTAACCGGCCTCGAGGAGCGCGGCCTGCTGCTTGCCCCAGGACTCCCCGTTCAGGGGGAACCCGTGGATCAGCACGACGGGCTGGCCGGATCCCTGATCGGTGTAGAAGATGTCGACGTCGACCGAGTTCTCGGTCCCCACGGTGATGTGCGCCACAGCGGCTCTCCTTCCGGCCGGAGTGGATCTCCGGCGACACCTCGACGCTATGGTCCGTGCAGGTGCCGAGCCAGGGCTTGACGGATCCTTCGTCCGTCGTCCACCGCCCGCCCGCCGGTACCGTGGCCTCATGGCGTCGATCGACCTGAACGCGGACCTCGGTGAGACCGTCGACGGCGCGCCGACCGCCGACGATGAGGCGATGTTCGCGGTCGTCTCCAGTGCGTCGGTGGCCTGCGGCGGACACGCCGGTGACGCCGCGTCGATGACGGATGCCGTCGCCCGCGCGACGGCTGCGGGCGTCGCCGTGGGCGCACATCCCTCCTTCGTCGATCGGGCCGGCTTCGGTCGTGTCGCGCGCTCCGTCGCGCCCGACCTCCTTCGCGCGCAGGTGCGCGCGCAGATCGGCGCGCTCGTCGCCGCCGGCGCCGACCTCCGCTACGTGAAGCCGCACGGCGCGCTCTATCACTCCGTCACGGTCGATTCCGCGTCAGCGGAGGCCGTCGTGGCCGCCGTGGCCGACATCGCCCACGACCTCGGCAGGCCGCTGCCGTTGCTCGGGATGCCGGGTGTCGTCGTCGGGGCCGCAGCGGCCCGCGGCATCCCGTTCCTCATCGAGGCGTTCCTCGACCGCGGCTACCTGCCGTCCGGCGCGCTCGTGCCCCGCGGCGAAGCGGGCGCGCTGCTGCACGACGCCGACGCGGTCGCCGCGCGGGCGGTCCGGCTCGCCGGCGACGGGCTGGTCGACGCGGTCGACGGGTCGACGCTCCGGGTGCAGGCGGCCTCCCTGTGCCTGCACGGCGACACCGCGGGGTCGGTCGCCATGGCCCGGGCGGTGCGGGCCGCGCTCGACACGGCGGGGGTCGCGGTGCGCGCCCCGTGGTGATCCGCCCATTCGGCGACAGCGCGCTCCTCGTCGAGGTCGGCGGGCTCGCGGATGTCCTCGACCTCCATGCGCGACTCGCCGACGCGGCCCCGCCCGGCGTGCTCGATCTGGTCCCGGCGGCGCGGACGGTGCTCGTGCACGTCGACACCGCCGTCCTCCCGCTGTCCGCAGCCCGCACCTGGATCACGGCGGGGGAGAGCGCTGAGAGGCGCGCTGGCACGGCGCCGGCGCAGACCGAGGTCGAGCTGCCCGTCGCCTACGACGGCCCGGACCTCGCCGAGGCGGCATCCCTCGTCGGTCTCTCACCCGACGCGCTCATCGGGCGGCACCTCGCGGCGCGGTGGCGCGTCGCGTTCACCGGCTTCGCACCCGGGTTCGGGTACCTCGTCAGCGACGACTGGAACCTCGACATGCCGCGACGGGCGACGCCGCGCACCCGCGTGCCCCGCGGCGCGGTGGCGCTCGCCGGCGGGTTCACCGGCGCCTACCCGCGCGAGACCCCCGGCGGGTGGCAACTGATCGGCACGACGGACGCGCCCCTGTTCGACCCGAGCGCTGCCGAGTCCGTCCTCCTCCGCCCCGGAACGCTCGTGCGGTTCCGCCGCGTCGCCTCGGTGGCCGTCGCCGCGCCCGCGCAGGCCGTCCGGCCGGCGGGAGCCCCCGCGTTCGACGTCGTCGACCCGGGCGCCCTCGCGACGGTGCAGGATGCCGGTCGCCCCGGACGCCTGGCCGACGGGATCGCCCTCTCGGGAGCGGCTGACCGTCCGGCGTTCGCGGCTGCGAACCGGCTCGTCGGCAACACCGAGGGTGCTTCGGCGATCGAGATCACCCTGGGCGGGTTCCGCGCGACCTCCTCCCGCGACCTCTGGATCGCCGTGACGGGTGCGTGGGGCCCGGTCCGCATCGCCGACCGTGAGGTCGACGCCTACCGCCCGGTGCTGTGGCCGGCCGGCACCGACCTCTCGATCGGCGCGTTCCGGGCCGGCGTGCGCGCGGTCCTGGCCGTGCGCGGCGGTGTCGCCGCGGCAGCGGCGCTCGGGTCGGCCGCGACCGACTCGCTCGCAGGTCTCGGGCCGGCGCCGCTGCGCGCGGGCGACGCGGTCGCGACGGCGGATGCCGCGCGGCATCCGGTCCCCGCAGTGGACCTCTGGCCGTGGACGCCGCCGCCCGATGTGCTCGAGGTCACGATCGCCGCGGGGCCTCGCGCAGCGTGGTTCACCCCCGAGGCGCGTCGGGCGCTCGTCGAGAGCCGGTGGGTGGTCGGGGCGCGGGCGGATCGCGTCGGCATCCGCCTCGACGGTCCGTCGCTCGCGCGGACGCCGGACGCGGTGGGGCGCGAGCTCCCGAGTGAGGGGATGCTGCCGGGCGCCGTGCAGGTGCCGCCCGACGGCGTCCCGGTGATCCTCGGTCCCGACGGTCCGGTCACGGGTGGATACCCCGTGATCGGTGTCATCACGGCGGCCGGCCGGGCGGCGCTCGCGCAGGCTCGGCCGGGCTCTCATCTTCTGTTGCGGAGCGCAAGCCCCCGCCGGTGACACGCCTCGCCGCGTAGGGTCGGCGGCATGTCCCTCCGCCGCGCCTCCGCCGTCCTCCTGCTCCTGGCGGGACTGGGTCTCGCCGGATGCGCCGCGGAGTCCGCTCCGCCCGCCGAGTCGAGCCAGGCGGCTCCCGAGAGCGACGCCGTCGAGTTCGCGCCGGCGTCGGGCGAAGTGATCACCGCGGAGCAGTACACACTGACCCTGCCCGAGGGATGGGGCTACCCCGACGGTGCTCCCGACGGCTTCGACGAGACGACCTTCGCGGCCGACCTGACCATCGAGGACGGCTACCGCGACAACGTCAACATCCTGGTCTCCCCCGGGGGAGAGGTGACCTCCGAGCAGGTCGAGGAAGCGGGGGTCGCCCAGCTCGAGGAGGCCGGCGCGTCCGACGTGAAGGCGCTCGAGCGCGTCACGGCAGCCGGCTCCGAGTCGGCCCACCTGTCGGCACGCGTCGAGCAGGGGGAGACGCCCTACGTGATCGACCAGTTCTACCTGGTCAACGCGGGACAGACCTACATCGTGACGTTCGCGTCGGATGTGGAGAAGTCGCAGGAGGAACGGGACGCCCTCGCGCAGTCCGTCCTCGTGACCTGGCAGTGGACCTGACCCACGCCCGCGAGTTATACCGCAGCCCGTCGAACTCGTCAACGATTCGACTGGACACGGCGCGTCGCGCGTCCTATAGTGGGTAGTTGCGCTCCCCTCTACTTGCCCTCATATGGTGGTCGGCTTGTGCCTGCGCCCCCGACGGTCTCCGTCGGCGCGCGCCGCAGGCGTTGACGGGAGTACTCCACCTGACGACAAGGAAAACCAGCCCTCCCCGGGCTCACGGAGGTAATCCCCTTGGCTGCTGCGCGCAACGCAACTTCCACCACCACCAACAAGAACGGTCGCGGAGCATCCCGCCTCTCGTTCGCCAAGATCTCCGACACGCTGGAGGTCCCTGACCTCCTCGCGCTGCAGACCGAGTCGTTCGACTGGCTCGTCGGCAACGAGGCATGGAAGGCACGCGTCGCTCAGGCGCAGGCCGAGGGCCGCACCGACGTGCCCGAGATCAGCGGCCTCGAGGAGATCTTCGAGGAGATCTCGCCGATCGAGGACCTGGGCGAGACCATGCAGCTCTCGTTCACGAACCCGTACCTCGAGCCCGAGAAGTACTCCATCGAGGAGTGCAAGGAGCGCGGCAAGACCTACGCCGCCCCGCTCTACGTCGAGGCCGAGTTCATGAACCACCTCACGGGTGAGATCAAGACGCAGACGGTCTTCATGGGCGACTTCCCGCTCCAGACCGCCAAGGGCACGTTCATCATCAACGGCACCGAGCGCGTCGTCGTCTCGCAGCTCGTGCGTTCGCCCGGTGTCTACTTCGACAAGACGCCCGACAAGACCTCCGACAAGGACATCGTCTCGGCGCGCGTCATCCCCAGCCGCGGTGCGTGGCTCGAGTTCGAGATCGACAAGCGCGACCAGGTCGGCGTCCGCATCGACCGCAAGCGCAAGCAGTCGGTCACCGTCTTCCTGAAGGCCCTCGGCCTGTCGAGCGAAGACATCATGCAGGAGTTCGCGGGCTTCAGCTCGATCGAGGAGACCCTCGAGAAGGACACCATCCTCACGAAGGAAGATGCGCTCCGCGACATCTACCGCAAGCTCCGTCCGGGCGAGCAGGTCGCCGCCGAGGCCGCCCGCGCGCTGCTGGACAACTTCTACTTCAACTCGAAGCGCTACGACCTCGCCAAGGTCGGTCGCTACAAGATCAACCAGAAGCTGGGCATCGACAAGGCCCTCAGTGACTCGGTCCTGACCGTCGAGGACATCGTCGCGACGATCAAGTACCTCGTCCGTCTGCACCGCGGCGACGTCAGCTACGACGGCGTCCGCAGCGGCAAGCCCGCCGAGATCCGCCTGGACGTCGATGACATCGACAACTTCGGCAACCGTCGCATCCGTGCCGTCGGCGAGCTCATCCAGAACCAGGTCCGCACCGGTCTGTCCCGCATGGAGCGCGTCGTCCGCGAGCGCATGACCACGCAGGACATCGAGGCGATCACGCCGCAGACCCTGATCAACGTCCGCCCCGTCGTGGCCGCGATCAAGGAGTTCTTCGGAACCTCGCAGCTGTCGCAGTTCATGGACCAGAACAACCCGCTCGCGGGTCTGACCCACAAGCGTCGCCTGTCGGCGCTCGGCCCCGGTGGTCTGTCGCGTGAGCGCGCCGGCGTCGAGGTCCGTGACGTCCACCCCTCGCACTACGGCCGCATGTGCCCGATCGAGACCCCGGAAGGCCCGAACATCGGCCTGATCGGTTCGCTCGCATCGTTCGCTCGCATCAACGCGTTCGGCTTCATTGAGACGCCGTACCGCCGCGTCGTGGGCAACAAGGTCACCGACCAGATCGACTACCTGACGGCGGCTGAAGAGGCCGACTACGTCGTGGCCCAGGCCGGTGTCGAGCTCAACGCCGACGGCACGTTCGTCAACGACCGCATCCTGGCCCGTCGCGGTCAGGGCGGCGAGGTCGACCTGTTCCCCGTCGACGAGATCGGCTACATGGATGTCTCGCCGCGCCAGATGGTGTCGGTCGCGACCTCGCTCATCCCGTTCCTCGAGCACGACGACGCGAACCGCGCCCTCATGGGTGCGAACATGCAGCGTCAGGCCGTCCCGCTGCTGCGCAGCGAGTCGCCGATCGTCGGCACCGGTATGGAGGGCTACGCCGCCATCGACGCGGGTGACGTCCTCACGGCTCAGAAGGCCGGTGTCGTCTCCGAGGTCTCGGCCGACGTCGTCACCGTCCAGCTCGACGAGGGTGGCACGCAGGACTACTTCCTCCGGAAGTTCGACCGCTCCAACCAGGGCACGTCGTACAACCAGCGCGTCGTGGTCTCGGCCGGTGAGCGCGTCGAGGTCGGCGAGGTCATCGCCGACGGTCCCGCCACCGAGGAGGGTGAACTCGCCCTCGGCAAGAACCTCCTCGTCGCGTTCATGACGTGGGAGGGTCACAACTTCGAGGACGCGATCATCCTCAGCCAGGAGCTCGTCAAGAACGACACCCTCTCCTCGATCCACATCGAGGAGTACGAGGTCGACGCTCGCGACACCAAGCTGGGCAAGGAGGAGATCACCCGTGACCTCCCCAACGTCAGCCCCGACCTGCTGAAGGACCTCGACGAGCGCGGCATCATCCGCATCGGCGCCGAGGTGCGTCCCGGCGACATCCTCGTCGGCAAGGTCACGCCCAAGGGCGAGACCGAGCTCTCGGCCGAGGAGCGCCTGCTCCGCGCGATCTTCAACGAGAAGAGCCGCGAAGTCCGTGACACCTCGCTGAAGGTTCCCCACGGTGAGCAGGGCACGATCATCGCCGTCAAGGAGTTCAACGCCGAGGACGGCGACGACGAGCTCGGCTCGGGCGTCAACCGCCGCGTCGTGGTCTACATCGCCCAGAAGCGCAAGATCACCGCGGGCGACAAGCTCGCCGGTCGTCACGGCAACAAGGGCGTCATCGCGAAGATCCTGCCCGTCGAGGACATGCCGTTCATGGCGGACGGCACCCCGGTCGACGTCGTCCTCAACCCGCTCGGCATCCCCGGTCGAATGAACTTCGGCCAGGTCCTCGAGACCCACCTCGGGTGGGTCGCGAAGCAGGGCTGGAAGGTCGACGGCTCGCCGGAGTGGGCTGCGAAGCTCCCCGAGCAGGCTCGCGAGGCCGCTCCCGGCACGAAGGTCGCCACCCCGGTGTTCGACGGCGCGTTCGAGGAGGAGATCGCGGGTCTCCTCGACTCCACGAACCTGACCCGCGACGGAGAGCGTCTCATCGACAGCTCCGGCAAGGCGAAGCTGTTCGACGGTCGCTCCGGTGAGCCGTTCCCGGCCGGCATCTCGGTCGGTTACATGTACATCCTGAAGCTGCACCACCTTGTCGACGACAAGATCCACGCACGCTCGACGGGCCCCTACTCGATGATCACCCAGCAGCCGCTCGGCGGTAAGGCCCAGTTCGGTGGCCAGCGCTTCGGTGAGATGGAGGTCTGGGCGCTCGAGGCCTACGGCGCCGCATACGCGCTGCAGGAGCTGCTGACGATCAAGTCCGACGACATCGTGGGCCGCGTCAAGGTCTACGAAGCGATCGTCAAGGGCGAGAACATCCAGGAGCCCGGCATCCCGGAGTCGTTCAAGGTCCTCATGAAGGAGATGCAGTCCCTCTGCCTGAACGTCGAGGTCCTCTCGGCCGACGGCACCGAGGTGAACCTGCGTGACAGTGACGACGAGGCCTTCCGTGCAGCGGAAGAGCTCGGCATCAACATCTCCACCCGGTTCGAGTCGACGTCGATCGACGAGATCTGACCCGTACCGGCAACGAACAGAATTCCGACACAGGAGAATCAGTGCTCGAGTCACACACCTTCGATCAGCTTCGCATCGGTCTCGCCACCGCCGACGACATCCGTCGTTGGTCCTTCGGCGAGGTCAAGAAGCCCGAAACCATCAACTACCGCACCCTGAAGCCCGAGAAGGACGGCCTCTTCGGAGAGCAGATCTTCGGACCTTCGCGCGACTGGGAGTGCGCCTGCGGCAAGTACAAGCGCGTCCGCTTCAAGGGCATCGTCTGCGAGCGCTGCGGCGTGGAGGTCACCAAGTCCTCCGTCCGTCGTGAGCGCATGGGCCACATCGAGCTCGCCGCCCCCGTCACCCACATCTGGTACTTCAAGGGCGTTCCCTCGCGCCTCGGATACCTGCTGGACATGGCGCCGAAGGACCTCGAGAAGGTCATCTACTTCGCCGCCTACATGGTGATCTCGGTCGACGAGGATGCGCGTCACCGCGACCTGCCGACCCACGAGGCGAACCTCCGCCTCGAGATCAAGAACATCGCCGACCGTCGTGACGCCCGCGTCGCCGACCGCCTGCAGAAGCTGGAAGACGAGCTCGCCGCCCTCGAGGCGGAGGGAGCCAAGGCCGACCAGAAGAAGAAGGCCAAGGACGCCGCCGAGAAGGAGATGACCACGATCCGCAAGCGCGGCGACGAGCAGGTCGCCAAGCTCGAGCGGATGTGGGACGAGTTCCGCGGACTCGAGGTCGGTCAGCTCAAGCAGGAAGACGACATCTTCCAGGAGCTGCAGGACCGCTTCGGTCAGTACTTCGAGGCCTACATGGGCGCGGAGTCGATCAAGCGTCGCCTGCTGGCGTTCGACCTGGCCGCTGAGGCCGAGTCGCTCCACCTGCAGATCTCCGAGGGCAAGGGCCAGCGCAAGATCCGTGCGATCAAGCGTCTCAAGGTCGTCAACTCGTTCCTGTCGACGGGTATGAGCCCCGCATCGATGGTCCTGGACGTCGTCCCGGTCATCCCGCCGGAGCTCCGCCCCATGGTCCAGCTCGACGGTGGCCGTTTCGCCACGTCCGACCTGAACGACCTGTACCGTCGCGTGATCAACCGCAACAACCGTCTCCGTCGCCTGATCGACCTCGGTGCCCCCGAGATCATCGTCAACAACGAGAAGCGGATGCTGCAGGAGGCCGTCGACGCCCTGTTCGACAACGGCCGCCGCGGTCGTCCCGTCACCGGTACCGGCAACCGCGCCCTGAAGTCCCTCAGCGACATGCTGAAGGGTAAGCAGGGTCGTTTCCGCCAGAACCTGCTCGGCAAGCGCGTCGACTACTCTGGCCGTTCGGTCATCATCGTCGGCCCGCAGCTGAAGCTGCACCAGTGTGGTCTGCCCAAGCAGATGGCGCTGGAGCTCTTCAAGCCGTTCGTCATCAAGCGCCTGATCGACCTCGGTCACTCGCAGAACATCAAGGCCGCCAAGCGCGCCGTCGAGCGCACCCGTCCCGAGGTCTGGGACGTGCTCGAGGAGATCATCCGCGAGCGTCCGGTTCTGCTGAACCGTGCGCCCACGCTGCACCGCCTCGGCATCCAGGCGTTCGAGCCGCAGCTCGTCGAGGGCAAGGCCATCCAGCTCCACCCGCTCGTCTGCGCCGCCTTCAACGCGGACTTCGACGGTGACCAGATGGCCGTGCACCTGCCGCTGTCGGTCGAGGCTCAGGCCGAGGCCCGCGTGCTGATGCTCGCCTCGAACAACATCCTCAAGCCGTCTGACGGCCGTCCGGTCACCCTGCCCTCGCAGGACATGATCATCGGTCTGCACCACCTGACGACCCTCAAGGAGGGCGCTGCCGGTGAGGGCCGTGTGTTCGGTTCCGTCGGCGAGGCCATCCTGGCCAAGGACGAGGGCACCCTCGACCTGCAGGCCAAGGTCCGCATCCGCGTCCCCGGCCTGACCTTCCTCGAGGGGGAGGCTCCGGAGGGCTACGAGCGTCACGGTCTGGTGGATGCCTCGCTCGGCCAGGCGATCTTCAACGACACCCTCCCCAAGGGCTACCCGTTCGTTCGCGAGCAGGCCGACAAGGGCAAGCTGTCGCAGATCGTCAACAAGCTGGCTGAGGAGTACCCGAAGACCGAGGTCGCGGCATCCCTCGACCGGATCAAGGACGCCGGCTTCTACTGGGCCACTCGTTCGGGTGTGACCGTCGCCCTCAGCGACGTCCTCACGCCGCCGAACAAGAAGGAGATCGTCGCCGCCTACGAGAAGCAGGCAGCGAAGGTCCAGGGTCAGTTCGAGAAGGGCCTCACGACCGACGCCGAGCGTCGTCAGGAGCTCATCAAGATCTGGACCGAGGCGACCGACGAGGTCCAGAAGGCGATGCGGGACAACTTCCCGGCCGACAACACCATCAACCGCATGGTGAGCTCGGGCGCCCGTGGTAACTGGCTGCAGATCCGCAACATCGCGGGTATGCGAGGCCTGGTGAACAACCCCAAGGGTGAGATCATCCCCCGTCCGATCATCTCCTCGTACCGCGAGGGTCTGTCGGTGGCGGAGTACTTCATCGCGACGCACGGTGCCCGTAAGGGTCTGGCCGACACGGCCCTCCGTACGGCCGACTCGGGGTACCTCACGCGTCGTCTCGTGGACGTCTCGCAGGATGTCATCATCCGCGAGGAGGACTGCGGCACGACCAAGGGTCTCGAGTTCACGATCGCCGCTCCCGGCGCCGACGGCGAGCTCGTCCGCGACGCGAACGTCGAGAACTCGGTGTTCGCCCGTACCCTCGCCGCCGCCGTGGTCGACGCTCAGGGCACCGTCCTGGCCGAGGCCGGCGACGACGTGGGCGACGTCCTCATCGACAAGCTGGTCGCCGGTGGCATCGAGAGCATCAAGGTGCGCTCGGTCCTGACCTGCGACTCGGCCGTCGGTGTCTGCGCGAAGTGCTACGGCCGTTCGCTGGCCAGCGGCAAGCTCGTCGACATCGGCGAGGCCGTCGGCATCATCGCCGCTCAGTCGATCGGTGAGCCCGGTACCCAGCTGACGATGCGTACGTTCCACACCGGTGGTTCGGCATCGGCGGACGACATCACCCAGGGTCTGCCCCGTGTCCAGGAGCTGTTCGAGGCTCGTACCCCCAAGGGTGCGTCCCCGATCGCCGAGGCCGACGGTGTCATCAAGATCGATGAGACCGACAAGGCCAAGAAGCTCATCCTGACTCCGGACAACGGCGACGAGCCGCATGTCTACCCGGTCCTCAAGCGCGCCACCCTCCTCGTCGAGGACGGCCAGCGCGTCGAGGTCGGTCAGCCCCTGCAGGTCGGCACGCTCGACCCCAAGGAGGTCATGCGTGTCATGGGTGCCCGCGAGGTGCAGAAGTACCTCGTCGGCGGCGTGCAGGGCGTCTACCGCTCGCAGGGTGTGCCGATCCACGACAAGCACATCGAGGTCATCGTGCGCCAGATGCTGCGCAAGGTCACGGTCGTCGACCACGGCGAGACGGACCTGCTGCCCGGTGAGCTGGTGGACTTCAAGCGCTACCAGCAGATGAACCGCGAAGCGGTCGCCGCGGGCAAGCGCCCCGCGTCGGGTCGTCCCGAGCTGATGGGTATCACGAAGGCGTCGCTCGCGACCGAATCGTGGCTCTCGGCCGCGTCGTTCCAGGAGACCACCCGCGTCCTCACGCAGGCGGCCATGGAGGGCAAGAGCGACCCGCTCGTCGGCCTCAAGGAGAACGTCATCATCGGAAAGCTCATCCCCGCCGGCACCGGCCTTGCGAAGTACCGCAACGTCGTGGTCGAGGCGACGGAGGAGGCCAAGAGCGAGCGGTACCCCAACCGCATCTTCGCCTCGGACGGTGCGTACAGCGACGCCGACCTGAGCTACGTCGACTTCGACAGCTTCTCGACCGACGACTTCACCCCCGGCAGCTACAACTGATCGAGGTGTGATCGTCTGACCGAAGGCCCCTGGGACTCGTTCCCGGGGGCCTTCGGCGTTGCCGCGCGGAGGTGGCGCGGCGGGGCCACTACCGTGGACGCATGGCACGGGTGGGTGGGCGCAACGCCGCTTTCGCATGGTTCGTCGGCATCGTCAGCGCGGCGATCGTCGTGACGTTGCTCGTCCTCGCGATCCCGATGTTCCCGGCGGCGTCGCAGTGGCTCGCCCAGATCGGACGGACGTCGGACGGATCAGACGGTGCCGGGGCTCCGTCGCCCGGGGCGTCGAGCGCCTCCGATGCCGCGTCGTCGCCGCAAGGCTGCCGCGACCTCTACAACGACGCCGCGTGGGCGGTTCTGCGGCAGACCGACGGCGCCGTGGTCACCGCGTCGACGGACCCGCCCGTCTCGAGTGCGAAGGACGTCGTGGCCGCGCTCCAGCCCGCGGTCGTCCTCACGTGTCGCTGGACGTCCGATGCGGGTGAGATCTCGACGACGGTCGCGACCGTGCCGACGGATGCCGGGGCCATCGCTGCCGCATCCCTCCCCGCCAAGGGGTTCACGTGCGCCGACGACGACGGGCGCGTCCGATGCGAACGCACGGACGGCGATCTGGTCGAGTCGATCGAGGCGGGCGGTGGCCGGTGGCTGTCGACGTCGCAGCAGGCGTGGCATCCGTCCCGGTACGCCGAAGGCGTGGCGGATGCGGTGTGGCCGGCCGAGGGGTGAGCCCCTCAGCCCCGGACCCGAGCCCTCAGCCCCAGATCTTCGACACGATCGCCGCGGTGTAGCCCTGCGGGGCGAGGTTCGAGTACTGCGTGTCGATCGCCACTCCGTCGCGCCAGTAGACGGTGCGACCCACGGGGAGGCCGAGGTCGTCGGTGCCGCTCTTCTCGCACCGCAGGCCTTCGTCCGGCTCGTAGCAGAGGTAGCCGTCGTCGACGCCGAGCAGGTACAGGGCGTCGCGCGCTTCGCGCTCGGGGGAGTAGCCGACGACCGTGACGAGACTCGTGCGGCTGGCGCCCGGGTCGGCCCACACGCAGACGCGGCTGCTGTCGGGACGGATGCCGCCGCCCATCCCCGGGGCGTTCAGCGGGATGCCCTGGAGGGTGGTGAGGATGCTGTCGCTCAGGATGCTCTTGCAATCCGAGGGGAGCGGAGTGGTCGACGTCGACGGGCCGAACGGGAAGTCGGCGATCGCGACGGGCGTCATCGTCGGTGTGGGGGTTCCGGATGCCGCATCCGTCGGTGCGGGCCGGAGCGTGTCGGGCTCGGGAGCGCAGGCAGACACGGCGGCCGCGAGCGCGGCGGCGCCGACGAGGGCTCCGACGGCCCGTCCGATGCGTGCGCGCCGAGAGGACATGGTCACCACGATACGCACACCGCGCCACGCCGCCTGAAGAAACGACGGGGCGCCTCCCCGGCGCCCGCGGAACGCCGGGATACGCTCGCTTGAGCGGTGGCGCACGCCCCCGCGTGAGGAGTGACACGGCAATGAGCGACCCCAAGTTCGGCGAGCGGAACGACCAGGCCAACGAGCCCGCTTACGGTGAGCCGATCGAGGAGCCGACGACCTCCGACGACTCCCGCGGTGTCGACGACGTCGTCGGCAGTGCGAACGACAGCCTCGCCGACGCGGAGGCCGCCTCGCGCACCTCGGATGAGCGCACCCGCGGCGACCGTTCCTTCGACGTGACCGATCGGGGCTCCGACCTGTCGATCGACTACGGCAAGTACAGCGAACCCGACGCGCCCGTCGCCTCCAGCGCGGTCAGCAGCGAACCGCTCTACCGCCCGTCGGCCGAGACCCGCGACGATGCGGTGACCGAGGCCATGCCTCACGCCGATGCTCCCACCCGCGTCAACGAGTCCGTCCCCGCCGATTCGACGACGGATGCCGCGGCCCCCGCCGCAGCGACGGCTGCCGCCTCCCACGTAGACCAGACCCCGACGACGGTCACGTCCAGCGAGCCCGCCGCCGCGCCGACGGCCGCGTACTCGCAGCAGCCGATCTTCGTGCAGGCGCCCGAGGCTCCCCGCCCGCGCGGCAACCGCGGCGCTGCGGGCCTCATCGGCCTGCTCGCCGCGCTCGTTTTCGCCGTCCTCTACCTCGTGGCGATCCTCGGGCTGGATGCGCTCGAGAACGGACTCACGGTCGACACCGTCGCGCAGCGGCTCGTCGAGGTCGTGACGACCTGGGCGTTCTGGGTCCCCGTCGCCGTGTTCTTCCTCGGCTTCTGGCTGCTCGGCGCGTTCATCAACCGCGGTCGCTGGGGCCTCTGGGTCGTCTTCGGGCTGATCGTCGGTGCCGTCGCTTACGGCGGGCACATCCTCGGGCAGCTCTTCCAGGCCCCGTTCTGGTCCATCGCGCCGTCGCGCGCGAACGAGATCGTCGGCGAGCAGCTCCTCGCACCGCTCGCCGTCATCGCTTTCGTCCTCGGTCGCGAGATCACCATCTGGTTCGGTGCCTGGGTCGCCCGCCGCGGTCGTCGGGTCACCGAGCTGAACGACGAGGCGCAGCGCGAGTACGAGCGCACCCTCGAGGCCGGCCCCCAGCTCCACCAGTACTGATGACTGCCCGCGGCTGATGACCCAGCCCGCCGGCGTCGCAGCGCCGATCGCCACGTTCTTCGCGGCGGTCGGCTTCGCTGCGCTCGCGATCTGCGGATTCGGCTTCACGAGCCTGGTGACCGACACCGACGTCATCGCCGCACCGGGCCTCGGGCAGGGCGCCGGCATCGCCGCGATGCTGCTCGCGGCGGCCGCGTTCGCGGGCGCCGAGTACGGCGCGGTGCGCCGCGGACGGTACCCCGCCGCGGTGTGGGTCATGATCGCGACGGTGGCCGGTTATCTGGCGGGGATCGTGCTCGGGGGAGTGCTGACGGGTGCGGATGCGGCGCTCGCTCTGGGGGCGGCGGGCACGTTCTCGCTGTCCTGGTTCGCCCTCGTCCTCGCCGTCACCGCCGCCGCGGCGTCATGGGCCGGGATCGCCCTCGGGCGGACGCGCGCACGCCGACCCGAGTGGCCGTGGGAGCGCAGCGACGAGGACGAGTGACGGGCGCGGCATCCCGATGGCCGGAAATACCCCCGATCGGCCCGGATCTCCGCGAGAATGGGTCCGTGGAGCGCTCGCTCGAGACGCAGGTGAACCAGGCCGTCGAGGCCTGGTTGCGCTGGTTGCCGCGCTGGGAGCCCGCGACGCACCGTGGCCGGGTCGCTCCGTGCCGCCGATGTCTGGGGTCGCCGATCCTGTCGGCAGCGGGCCTCGGATCCGACGTCCCGCACGGTGTGCAGCACGGCCTGTCGACGCGGATCAAGACGATCGTCGACTCGTCCGTCGCGCAGTACACCGAGCGCAACCTGCCCATGCTGCAGGCCGAGCTCGATCAGCAGGCTGATCGCAACAGGTCCCGCACCTACCGCCCGTCCGAGGGACTCGAGCCCGAGTTCGAGGGCCTTCCCCTCGACCCCGACCCGGTCCCCGGCGCGCCCTTCCTCTTCACGATCGCCGGCATGGCCGATGAAGCGGATGCCGCCGTGCCCGCGCTCCCGCCGCTCACCGAGGATGCGAAGGCCGCACTCCGGCAGGAGGTCCGGCTGGCCGACGAATACGCGAGCATGGTCGGCCGCGAGGTGTGCACGATCCTCCTGCGCCACCGGCTCCGGATCCAGACCGCGGTCGCGCAGTACGTGGAGCCGCAGATCGCCGCGATGCTCGAGGAGCTGACACGGTCGCTGGATGCGCCGTTCGACACCGGCGAGGGACTCCCGGGCGTCTGACCGCACGCCTCACCTGCTCATTTAGGGTGGGGGGATGAACACGGGTGTCGACAGCGGTGCGGGTGTCGTCCTGGGACTGCTGTCGATCATCCTCGGCCTCGCCGTCTACGTCTGGATCGCCCTCGCACTGTCGGCCGCCTTCCGGAAGATGGGCGAGGAGTCGTGGCACGCCTGGGTGCCGGTGCTGAACGTCGCCGTCCTCCTCCGCTGGGGCGGGTTCTCGCCCTGGCTCGCCCTCCTCGTGCTCGTCCCCGGCCCCGGGACCGTCGCGGTGTGGGTGCTGATCGTTGTGACGATCCACCGCCTGAACCCCGGTTTCGGCTACGGCACCGGGATGACGGTGGTCGGTGCGCTGCTGTTCCCCGTATGGGTCACGATCGTCGGGTTCGGACCGGCGGAGTGGCGCGGTGCTCGTCCCGCCCACCTGCGACCCGCGTCACCGTCGCCTGCCCCCTCCCCGCTGTATCCGCCGCTCGACTCGTTCTCCTCGGAGTTCGGCGCCCCGCTCCCGCCGCCGGCGTTCCCCGCACCCGCCGAGCCCGCCCCGGCCGTCCCGCGCGCCGGGACGACACCGCAGCCTCCGGCATCCGTCGCCCCGGAGCCGTGGACGCCGGTGGCGCACGATGCGCCCGCGGCCGAGCAGCCCGCCTCCGACCAAGCGCCTCTCGAGCAGCCCGACCCCACGTCGCCGAATCCGACCTTCCGTTCCGAGTCGCCGTGGCGGGAGGACGTGGACGAGGTGTCCGCGGTGTCTCCTGCGCCTTTCCCGCCGAACGCAGCCCGCGGCGGGGCCGTCGATCCCACCGCCGACCCGGGGATCATCTCCGCGGTTCCGGGACGCGACGAGGCACCCGTCGCCTGGGTGCGCCCGGCCGCAGCCGGAGCGGACCGCGATGAGAGCGATGTGTTCCCGGAACTGACCGACGAGGTGTCCGCCGTGGCGGGCTCGCCGGCGGCGGGCGCGCCCGTCGCGGCGACGTCGTCGGTGTCGGCCCAGGAGCGCGTGCGCGACGAGGCCGATGTCGCTCCGATGGACGACGAGCTCGAACGCACGGTCGTCGTCCGGCGTGGCCACGCCCGGTGGGAGCTCGTGCTCCCGGACGGGGCGACCGTGCCGCTGTCGGGAGACGTCGTCGTCCTCGGGCGCAACCCCGTCGCCGACCCCGCGCATCCTCGGGCGCAGCTCGTGGCGATCGCCGATCCGACGCGCACGGTGTCGAAGACCCACGCGCGTCTGGAACGTCGTGGCGACACGTGGCGCATCGTCGATCTGGGCTCGACGAACGGCATCCTGCTGCCGAATCTCGGGGCGGACGTCGAGGTCGAACCGGGCGTCGACGCCGAGGTCGCCGATCGCTTCCTGCTCGGTGACGCATCGATCCGGCTGCAGCGGGTGGATGCCGGTTCCTGAGGCTCGAGTACCGTCACCTGAGCACTCGCGGTGAACACCGGCCTCGTTTGACCCGGGTTCGCGATCCCGCGTATCATTGACCGGGTGTGCGCATACGCGCGCCCTGCGACGTGCCTAGGTTCGGAGCAGGCGAGGCGAACGCATCCAGGGACAGGGCCTGCGAACAGGTCACCCCCACGGCATATCCATCACCCCGCACGTCGCACTCGCGGCGCGCTGATGGATCTGTGGTGAAACCACGAACGCTGTCACCGTGCAGCACCTGTGCGAGGCGAGAGCCGAGCGCAGATCGACAAGGAGAGAACGTGCCAACCATTCAGCAGTTGGTTCGCAAGGGTCGCTCGCCGAAGGTCACCAAGACCAAGGCGCCCGCCCTGAAGGCGAACCCGCAGCAGGCGGGTGTCTGCACCCGCGTGTACACGACCACGCCCAAGAAGCCGAACTCGGCGATGCGCAAGGTCGCCCGTGTGAAGCTCCGCAACGGGACCGAGGTCACCGCCTACATCCCCGGTGAGGGCCACAACCTGCAGGAGCACTCGCTCGTGCTGGTCCGTGGTGGTCGTGTCAAGGACCTCCCCGGTGTGCGTTACAAGATCGTCCGCGGCGCCCTGGACACCCAGGCCGTCAAGAACCGTAAGCAGGCTCGCAGCCGCTACGGCGCCAAGAAGGGTTGAGTTAGATGCCTCGCAAGGGACCCGCACCCCGCCGCGTCGTCGTCAACGACCCGGTCTACGGTGCTCCGATCGTCACCCAGCTGGTGAACAAGATCCTCGTCGATGGCAAGAAGTCCATCGCCGAGGCCATCGTCTACAACGCCCTCAAGGGCGTCGAGGCGAAGAACGGCCAGGACGCCGTCGCGACGCTTAAGAAGGCGCTCGACAACGTCCGCCCCACCCTCGAGGTCAAGAGCCGCCGTGTCGGTGGCTCGACCTACCAGGTTCCCGTCGAGGTCAAGCCGCACCGTGCGAACACGCTCGCGCTGCGCTGGCTCGTCTCGTACGCGAAGGGTCGCCGTGAGAAGACCATGACCGAGCGCCTCCAGAACGAGATCCTGGATGCCTCGAACGGCCTCGGTGCCGCGGTGAAGCGCCGCGAGGACACCCACAAGATGGCCGAGTCGAACCGCGCCTTCGCGCACTACCGCTGGTAATCAGCACCTCGGTGACCGGCCGGGCAACCCCCGGCCGGTCACCTCGCGACATCCGTCACTACACGTAAGGACACCCCGTGGCACAAGAAGTGCTCACCGACCTCAACAAGGTCCGCAACATCGGCATCATGGCGCACATCGATGCCGGCAAGACGACGACGACCGAGCGCATCCTCTTCTACACGGGTGTCAACCACAAGCTGGGCGAGACCCACGACGGCGCCTCGACCACCGACTGGATGGAGCAGGAGAAGGAGCGCGGCATCACGATCACGTCTGCCGCCGTGACCTGCTTCTGGAACAAGAACCAGATCAACATCATCGACACCCCCGGTCACGTCGACTTCACGGTCGAGGTGGAGCGCTCGCTCCGCGTCCTCGACGGTGCCGTCGCCGTCTTCGACGGCAAGGAGGGCGTCGAGCCCCAGTCCGAGACCGTGTGGCGTCAGGCCGACAAGTACGACGTCCCCCGCATCTGCTTCGTCAACAAGATGGACAAGCTCGGCGCGGACTTCTACTTCACCGTCGACACCATCATCAAGCGCCTCGGTGCCAAGCCGCTCGTGCTGCAGCTCCCGATCGGTGCCGAGAACGACTTCGTCGGCGTCATCGACCTCGTCGAGATGCGCGCACTGGTGTGGCCCGGTGACTCCAAGGGTGACGTCACCATGGGCGCCAAGTACGAGGTCCAGGAGATCCCCGCCGACCTCAAGGACCGCGCTGACGAGTACCGTCAGAAGCTCCTCGAGACCGTCGCCGAGTCCGACGACGAGCTGCTCGAGAAGTTCTTCGGCGGCGAAGAGCTGAGCCTGGCCGAGATCAAGGGCGCCATCCGCAAGATGACCGTCGCCGGCGAGCTCTACCCCGTGCTCTGCGGCTCCGCGTTCAAGAACCGCGGCGTCCAGCCGATGCTCGACGCGGTCGTCGACTACCTCCCGTCGCCCCTCGACGTGCCCGCCATCGAGGCGCACGACCCGAAGGACGAGGAGAAGGTCATCGAGCGTCACCCCGACGCCAACGACCCGTTCGCCGCGCTGGCCTTCAAGGTCGCCGTGCACCCGTTCTTCGGCCGCCTGACCTACATCCGCGTCTACTCGGGTCAGCTCGACTCGGGTGCGCAGGTCATCAACTCGACCAAGGGCAAGAAGGAGCGCATCGGGAAGATCTTCCAGATGCACGCCAACAAGGAGAACCCGGTCGACGCGGTCACCGCCGGCAACATCTACGCCGTCATCGGCCTGAAGGACACCACCACCGGTGACACCCTGGCCGACCCGAACGAGCCGGTCGTCCTCGAGTCGATGACGTTCCCCGAGCCCGTCATCGAGGTCGCCATCGAGCCGAAGACCAAGGCCGACCAGGAGAAGCTGGGCATCGCGATCCAGAAGCTCGCCGAAGAGGACCCGACGTTCCGCACCGAGCTCAACCCCGAGACCGGTCAGACCGTCATCAAGGGCATGGGCGAGCTGCACCTCGACATCCTCGTCGACCGCATGAAGCGCGAGTTCCGCGTCGAGGCGAACGTCGGCAAGCCGCAGGTCGCGTACCGCGAGACGATCAAGAAGACCGTCGAGCGTCACGACTACACGCACAAGAAGCAGACCGGTGGTTCGGGTCAGTTCGCGAAGATCCAGTTCGCCCTCGAGCCCCTCGAGGTCACCCCGGACAAGATCTACGAGTTCGAGAACAAGGTCACCGGTGGCCGCATCCCGCGTGAGTACATCGAGCCCACCAACCAGGGCTTCCAGGACGCCATGCAGGTCGGCGTGCTCGCCGGCTTCCCCATGGTGGGTGTCAAGGCGATCCTGACCGATGGCGCGTCGCACGACGTCGACTCGTCCGAGATGGCGTTCAAGATCGCCGGTTCGATGGGCTTCAAGGAGGCCGTCCGCAAGGCGAACCCCGTTCTCCTCGAGCCGCTCATGGCGGTCGAGGTCCGTACTCCCGAGGAGTACATGGGCGACGTCATCGGCGACCTGAACTCGCGTCGTGGCCAGATCCAGTCCATGGAGGACGGTGCGGGCATCAAGATCGTCCGCGCCCTCGTCCCCCTGTCGGAGATGTTCGGCTACATCGGCGACCTGCGCTCGAAGACCTCGGGTCGTGCGGTCTACGCGATGGAGTTCGACAGCTACTCCGAGGTCCCGCGCGCGGTGGCCGACGAGATCGTCCAGAAGACCAAGGGCGAGTAACACCCGCTCTTCGGATGCCGGGGGCCCGGCCCCCGGCATCCGCCCAAACTGAATATCGTCACGTCAACTACACTGACAACATCCCCGTAGAAACCCGGTCGCAATCCAGCGCCCGGATGACTACACGACAGTCCTGAGGAGGACCCAGTGGCCAAGGCCAAGTTCGAGCGGACCAAGCCGCACGTCAACATCGGAACGATCGGTCACGTCGACCACGGCAAGACCACGCTCACCGCTGCCATCTCGAAGGTGCTCGCCGACAAGTTCCCGTCGGCCACCAACGTGCAGCGTGACTTCGCGTCGATCGACTCCGCTCCCGAAGAGCGCCAGCGTGGTATCACGATCAACATCTCGCACGTCGAGTACGAGACCCCGAAGCGTCACTACGCGCACGTCGACGCCCCGGGTCACGCTGACTACATCAAGAACATGATCACCGGTGCTGCCCAGATGGACGGCGCGATCCTCGTGGTCGCCGCCACCGACGGCCCGATGGCTCAGACGCGTGAGCACGTCCTGCTCGCCAAGCAGGTCGGCGTGCCGTACCTGATGGTCGCGCTGAACAAGGCCGACATGGTCGACGACGAGGAGATCCTGGAGCTCGTCGAGCTCGAGGTCTCCGAGTTGCTCGCCTCGCAGGGCTTCGCCGAGGACGCTCCGGTCGTCCGCGTCTCGGGCCTCAAGGCGCTCGAGGGCGACGAGAAGTGGGTCCAGTCGATCCTCGACCTCATGGAGGCCGCGGACGAGAACATCCCCGACCCCGTGCGTGACAAGGACAAGCCGTTCCTCATGCCGATCGAGGACGTCTTCACGATCACCGGTCGTGGAACGGTCGTCACCGGTCGCGCCGAGCGTGGCACCCTCGCCATCAACTCCGAGGTCGAGATCGTCGGCATCCGCCCGACGCAGAAGACCACGGTCACGGGTATCGAGATGTTCCACAAGCAGCTCGACGAGGCCTGGGCCGGCGAGAACTGTGGTCTGCTCCTCCGTGGTCTCAAGCGTGACGACGTCGAGCGTGGCCAGGTCGTCGTGAAGCCGGGTTCGGTTACGCCGCACACCAACTTCGAGGGCACTGCCTACATCCTCTCGAAGGAGGAGGGTGGCCGTCACAACCCCTTCTACACGAACTACCGCCCGCAGTTCTACTTCCGCACCACGGACGTCACCGGCGTCATCTCGCTGCCCGAGGGCACCGAGATGGTCATGCCCGGTGACACCACGGACATGACGGTGGAGCTCATCCAGCCCATCGCCATGGAAGATGGACTCGGCTTCGCGATCCGTGAGGGTGGCCGCACCGTCGGCGCCGGCACGGTGACCAAGATCATCAAGTAAGTCCTTTCGGACTCACCGACAAGGGGTCGGGCCTTCGGGCCCGGCCCCTTCGTCGTTGCCGCAAGGGGTGCCGCCCGAATCCTCGGCGACCTAGACTGACCGCGCCGCGACACCCGCGCGGGCATCGATGGAGATGAGGGAGAGCATGGGAATCGACGACATCGTGGGCAAGGGGAAGCAGTTCCTCGAGCAGCACAAGGACGAGATCGAGAAGAACCTGAAGTCCGACCAGGCCGAGGACGTGAGCGACAAGGTGCTCGACGCGGCGGCCGAGTTCGTGAAGAAGGTGGCTCCCGACTCCGTCGACGCCAAGGTCGACGAGGTCCGCGACAACGTGGATCGGCGCATCGGCAACGAGTGACGATCGCGCGAAGGGGACGGATGCAGCTCGCATCCGTCCCCTTCCGCGTCCCCGACCGGCGGTCCGCCGTCTGACAGAATGAACGTCGGATGGTGAGGATCGGATGACGCAGGTGAAGCGGGACGCGTCGTGAGCGGCATCCTCGTCCACGAGTGGCTGTCTCGGCACGGGGGCTCTGAGAACGTGTTCGACGTGCTCGGCGGGGTGTTCCCCGACGCCGAGCGGTGGTGCCTCTGGAACGAGAGCGAGGGACGATTCTCGGGCGTCCACGAGACCGCTCTGGCCCGGACCCCCCTCCGCGGGCACAAGGCGGCCGCCCTGCCGCTCATGCCGCTGGCTTGGCGGGCGCTGCCGGAGCGGGAGGCCGACTGGGTTCTCTGCAGCAGTCACCTCTTCGCTCATCACGCGCGATTCCGCGGGGCCGCGCGCGAGGCGCCGAAGCTCGTCTACACCCACACCCCGGCGCGGTACATCTGGACGCCCGAGCTCGACGGCCGTGGCGGCGGCGTCGCCGCTCGCGCCGCATCCGCCCTGCTGAAGCCGCTCGACCGGCGCCGCGCAGCCGAGCCCGTCGCCATCGCCGCCAACAGTGCCTTCATCGCCGACAGGGTCGCGCGTGCCTGGGGTCGCGACGCCACCGTCATCCACCCGCCGATAGACGTGGCACGGTTCGCCGACGCGCAACCGACGGACGAGACGGATGCCGCCGTGGCCGGCCTTCCGCGCGACTATCTGCTCGGGGTCTCGAGGTTCGTCCCGTACAAACGCCTCGAGCTCGTCATCGACGCCGGGGTCGCGTCGGGCCTCCCCGTGGTGCTGGCGGGTGGGGGAGCGGACGAGGAGAGGCTGCGCGCGTACGCGGCGGAGCGCGGGCATCCCGTCACGATCGTTCGAGACCCGTCGTCCATCCTGCTGGCCGCGCTGTACCGGGGCGCGCTCGCGCTCGTCTTCCCCGCCGTGGAGGATTTCGGCATCATGCCGGTCGAGGCGATGGCGGCGGGCACGCCCGTCGTGGGGAACGCCCTCGGGGGAGTCGCCGAGAGCGTCATCGACGGGGTCACCGGCGCGCTCGTCCACGAGTGGGCGGGCGAGGACCTGCGCGCCGCGGTCGAGCGCGCGGTGGCGTCGAGCCGCGAGGCGTGTGTGAGGCGCGCATACGAGTTCGATCGTCCCGTGTTCGAGGCGCGCATCGCCGACTGGGTCGCGGAGGAGACGGCGTGAGCGGGCTCCTCGTCGACGACCGGTACCGCGGTGCGCACGGGATCGGGCGCTACGCCCGCGAGGTGCTCGGTCGTCTCGATCGCGACTGGCGCGGCCTGGGACTGGACGGCACGCCCTACAGCCCGTTCGACGCGTTCCGTGCCCTGCCGGATCTCGCCGCGGGATCCGTGGTCTATTCGCCCGGGTACGGGGCGCTGGTCCGCGCGCCGCGGCAGGTGCTGACGATCCACGACCTCATCCAGCTCGAGAGCCCCTGGCCCGGCCGCGCGAAGTTCCTCGCCTACTACGGCGGCCCCGTGCGGCGTGTGGTCCGGCGAGCCGGCATCGTCCTCACGGTGTCCGAGACCTCGGCCGAGGCGATCCGGCGGTGGCTGCGCGACGACGCCGTCGACGTCGTCAACGCCGGCAACGGGTGCTCGGCCGCCTTCACCCCCGACGGGCCGCGCGAGGTCGCATCCGACCCGTACGTCCTGTTCGTCGGGAACGTCCGGGTGCACAAGAACCTCGATGTCGTGCTGCGCGCCCTCGCGGTGACCAGCGGCATCCGTCTTCGCGCGGTCGTGCCGGCCGGCGAGTCGGACCAGGTGCGGCAGGCCGCCGAGCGACATGGAGTCGAGGCCCGGGTCGACGTGGTGAGCGGTGTCGACGACGCGCGGCTCGCCGAGCTCTACCGGGGCGCCGCCGCGACCGTCATGCCGTCGTTGCTCGAGGGGTTCGGACTGCCCGCCCTCGAATCCGTGGCGAGCGGGACGCCGGTCATCCATTGGGCCGGATGCCGCGCCGTCGCCGAGATCGTGGACGGGCGCGGCCCGGCGATGACCGACGCGCACGATGCGCACGAGTGGGCCGCCGCGATGACGGATGCCGCCGCATCCCCTCGCGCCGTCGACCCGCCGCCCGGCACGTACGACTGGGATCGCACGGCGGGGATCGTCTCCGCGACGCTCGCGCGTGCGGGCGGGTGAGCGGGTGCCGGGTGAATTCGCGCTCCGGGGCGAACGTATAGAGTGACTGGGCGGCACCGGTGGCGTGTGGCTCCGGCCGCCGTAACGCAGCCCGGCCACCGCAGCGAACGTGCTCGGTCGGACACGATCTGATTCGGGGATGTCGGCGGCGCCGTGGCGTGTGGACGTCCTCCCGATCGATGAGGGGTGCGCGCGTCGGCGGGGGCGATGCCCCGCCAAGGGCGAGTGGGCGCGAGCCTGCCGCAGACATGCGCCGAACGACGTGTTCGGCTCGTCGCCACCCGGGGGCGAGGATGCGATATGGATAAAGTGGGGATCTATGCGATTGATTGAGTACGACGCGTCCGAATTGACTCCTGAGGAGTGGCGCGACGGGGGCGAGGCTCGAGCGTTCAACCCGACGATCGCAGAGGTCGATGGCGGCTACGTCATCGCCTATCGCGTCGTCCAGGTCGACTCCGACCATCGGCGCATCGCCACCGCCCGCCTCGACGCCGATCTGGCGTTGGTGCCGGGCAGCGTCCGTCCTCTGTCGGACGAGATCGCATTCGCTGACGAGGGGCTTCCCGAGCGCGCGAAGACGTGGCACGCGGACCCCGTGTACCTGTGGCTGCGCGGCCGCCTCTACCTCCTCTGGAACGACGGGGGTGCTCGTCCGAGCAACCACCAGTTCCTTCTCGAGATGACGTCCGACGGTCAGCACCCGGCGTCGCCCGCCCGGGAGCTGACGACCCTCGACCGACGCCCGATCGAGAAGAACTGGACCCTCTTCGAGGCGGACGGCGAGGTCTACGCGAGCTACTCCTACCGGCCGCACCGCGTTCTCCGCGTCGACCTGGACAGCTCCGACACCCGCATCGTCGCGACGACGGCCCACCGCAGCAACTTCACGACGGACTACGAGCGCATCTTCGGCATCATCCGTGGCGGGGCACAGCCCGTCCGCCGCGGCGACAGCTTCCTCACCCTCGCGCACACGAGCTTCAAGACGGCCGACGGCCGTGTCTACCGGGGCGTGCTGCTCGAGTTCGAGGCGACGGCCCCCTTCCGGATCACCCGGATCGACGAGGTGCCCTTCGACCTCCCGAACCCCCGCGGCGCCAACTTCAAGCACGAGAAGCTCAACCCCGACGTGCACGAGGTCGTCTATCCGCGCGGCATGGTCCAGCGCGGCGACGACTGGGTGGTCGCCTACGGTCTCAACGACGAGGAGTGCGCTGTCGCAATCGTCCCCGGGGACGCGATCACGTCCGCCCTCGGTACGCAGGTGCGCAGCATCTTCACCACCGCGGATGCCCGTGCCCGCCTGACCTCGCTTCCTACCGAGGACGTCAGTTCCGGCTCGTCACCGAGCCTGCCGGTGTTCTGGTACGACGCGAAGAACAAGCTCTTCGACCCGTTCCCCGCCGGCCGTCGTTTCAAGACGGGCAACTTCGGCGACCTCGCCTCGCGCTGGGCGGCGAAGCGGGTTTCGGGCGTCGAGCTGCGCGAGCCCGCTCCCGGGGCACCTCGGCTGCTCGCGATCGGCTCCGTCCTGCAGCGCGCGACGGACGGCGATGTCGTCTGGGGGTCGGGCGTGAAGGGTGGCTCCGATCCGCTGCCGGTCGGGATCGACCTCGACGTGCGCGCGGTGCGCGGACCGTACTCACTGGAATATCTGGCCGAGGCGGGTGTCTCGACGGAGCGCGTCACGCACACCTTCGACCCGGGCGTGCTCTTCCCGACCCTCTTCGCCTCGGAACTCGCTCAGACGCCCGACCGTCCGGGGCTCCGGATCGTGCCGCACTACCGCGATGACCTGGTCCTGCGCCGGAAGCACTACGAGCACCTCGATGCCTTCATCTCGGTCGACACGACTCCGCTCGGCATGATGCGAGCGATGAAGGGTGCGGACCGCGTGATCGCGAGTTCGCTGCACGGCATCATCTTCGCCGAGGCGATGGGGATCCCCGCCTACTGGTTGGCCCCGGTTGGCGGCGAGGACGAGCTCAAGTACTACGACTACTACTACGGCACCGGTCGTACGGACGTGAAGCGGTTCGAGTCGATCGACGACGCGATGCGGGCAGACCCCATGCCGCTTCCGACGTTCGACATCGAGGCCTACCTCGCGACGTTCCCCCACGACGCGGTCGACCGCCTGACCTCGGACATGATCCGTCCTGGCCAGCGGTTCCCGTTCACGCAGTGGGGACTCCACCACTTCGCCCGCAACTTCCAGCTGGCGGGTTTCGGCATCCGCGATCAGCAGGGCGTCTGGATGACGGAGCCCCGCGCCGCACTCAGCGGCGAGCTCGAGGGAGCTCCGGGCGACGTGTTCGACGTCACGATCACCTTCGCCCCCGGCGACCCCACGCTGTTCGCCAACTCGCAGAGCCTGCGCGTCCAGGCGAACGACGGCCCCGCGCAGGTCGTGCGGTGGCGCCCGGGAGGACGCGACCCCGTCGAGGTCACCTTCCAGGTGACCGCTCGCTCGACGAACCCCCTCCTGCAGCTGGACTTCGGTGTGACCCCCTCGCCGGCGACGACGAACATCACCCTCGTCGACAAGCTGGCCCGCCGCGACCCGACCGGGCTGCTCCGGAAGATGATCCCCGCGGCGCCGCTCGGCAAGAAGCCGCGCTACGGCGTCATCAAGGCGGTGCGGGTGTCGTCGCTCACGCGACGCGCGTGACTGCGCCGCGGGTGGGGCGTCCCTCGGGGCGCCTCACTCGCGCGGCGGGATGTCCGCGGGGTAGAGGCCCCGCAGATTCGCCATCTCCTTCTTGTAAGTGAGCGCCTCGCTCATTCCCCACTTCTCGGCGAAGTCGAGTGACTGGCGGCCTTTGTCCTTGCCGGTGAAGTGCAGGACGAAATGCTCGAAGCCGCCCGCGACGAAGTGGCGCGGCCGGCAGTTGAAGGCGGTGTAGTCGAGTTGGGCGTAGAAGCCCTCGACCGCGAAATCCGGGTTCGTCATCATCTGGTAGACGAGCGCATCCTGATCTCCACCCGTCCAGTACCCGTAGACCGAGTCGTCCCACCACTCGCGCGCCTTGGCCAGATCGGTCGCGATGGTGGCGTCGATGAGCTTCCGGCCCAGCTCGGTGTTGCGGATCAGCATCGTGCCCGAACTCATCCAGGTCCAGAGGTCGGTGTCCTTCGGGCTCGCGCAGAAGATGATCGTCGCATCCGGATGCGCGTCGATGAAGCTCGTCAGGGTCGTCTTGCGGCCGGTGAAGAACGCGTCGTCGTCGATCCAGAAGAGCCAGTCGAACAGCGGCAGGAACTTCTTGATCTTGGCGAGCTTCAAGAAGAAGTTCTTGTGCTGAGCGGGTTCGGCCACCGGAGCGATGTCGAAGATGTAGGTGTACCCGTGGGCGCGCGCGTAGAGCTCGTGATTGACGTGCGCGTTCGTCCTCAAGCGGTCGCAGTAGCTGATGATCCCGACCCGCGGACCGGTTGGCTCGCTCATGGTCGGGATGTTACGGCACGGGTCGGAACGACCGCAGGCACTTGCGCTTCCCGGTGGCGCAGGGCATGCGGTCGGATGTCGCCGGGTAGGATTCTCGTGCCTCACACCGCATACCGGCGCGCGCGCGTCAGACAGGTCTCGCTTTGTCTCTTCCCCCTGATGTCATCGTCTGTTCGTTCTTCACCGATGACGAGTACTACCGCGGATGGGCCAAGAAGCTCGAGGAGAACCTCGACGATCTGGGCATCGCGCACGTCTTGCGTGAGGTGCACAAGGAGCCCGGCCAGGACTGGGCTGACATCTGCCGCCAGAAGGTCGCCTTCCTCGACACCGTGTGCCGTGAGAACCCGGACGCGCGCGTGTTCTGGACGGATGTCGACTGCGAGATCCTCGACCTTCCCGCGTACGTCCGCAACTTCACGGCCGACATCATCGGCTTCCAGCACGGTTTCTCCCGCCCGATGGAGATCGGCTACAAAGCCGCCACTCGTTTCTGGGCGCCGAGCTTCATCGGCGTGAACACGACCCCGGCGGCCCGCAAGTTCGTCTCGGATGCCGCCGACTTCGAGCGCCTGTCGACGCTCAAGGCCACGGATGACTACTTCTTCGAGGAGTCCTGGCGCGCGAATGCGGACTCGCTCAGCTTCCAGGTGATCCCCGCCGGCGGCGTCCTGGGACGCGGTAACGGCGACGTCACCGCCTTCTACGCGTTCGGGTCGAGCGGCAACGTTCCGCAGTTCCGGAACCTGGTCGTGCAGCACACCGCTCCCGGAGCCAAGGCGGCTCCGACGTCCCGCGAGGCCGGCGCGATCGCCTGGAAGGTGCGCGTCAAGGTCGCCGCCTACCGGGCGCTCAAACAGGTCGACGCCGTCGTGACGCGGGTCGCGCCGCAGCGTGCGCCTCTCGTGCGCGACTGGGTCAAGCAGCATCCGCTCATCCACCGCATCCGTCCGATCACGCCTCCCAAGGCCGACAACCACCGTTCCCGCCTTCTTGCGCAGGCCGTGGCCGTCGGTCAGCGGGGCGACCTCGAGCGTTTGGACGCGATCGAACGTCGGCTGCACGCCGGTGGCATCCTCTCCGCTGCGGAAGCCGCCACCGTCGATGCGGCGAAGGCGTTCGCGTCGTACGCCACCTTCGGGTCCCCGGCCGCTGACTCGGCCGACACGACCGCGGCGGTGCCCCTCGTCTGGTGGCCCCGTCCCTTCCCCGGCAACTTCGGGGACTGGTTGAGCCCGCTCATCGTGGCGAGCGTCGCGAACACTCCGGTGGAGTTCGTGCCGGCGACGGGCAACGCGCGCAAACCGCATCTCGTCGGCCTCGGTTCGATCGCGAAGTTTGCGAACGAACACTCCGTCGTGGTGGGTTCCGGTGCGTCTGCGGGCGATGCGGAGCTCCACCCCGGGGCGCGGTACCACTCGCTCCGTGGTCCGCTGACCGCCGACATCCTCACCGCCCGCGGCGGTCCCGCCGTCACCACCTTCGGCGATCCCGGAGTGCTCCTGCGTCGCGTCCTGCCCATGGAGCGCCCCGAGACGAACGGCCGGCTGGCACTCGTCCGTCACTTCACCCACGCGACGCTCCCGGTGCGCCGGCCCGCCGGCCTCGATGAGATCAGCGTGCTCCAGTCCAGCCCCGAGAGTCTGCGGACGTTCATCGAGAAGCTGCACCAGTACGACGGCATCGTCACGAGCGCGATGCACGTCGCGATCGCGTGCCACAGCTACGGCATCCCGGTAGCGTTGATCGGGTTCGAAGGTGCGGCGAGCACCGTCGCCGGAGACGGGATGAAGTACCGCGACTACTCGCTCGGCGCGGGTCTCGAGCGGCTCTGGGAGCCCCAGCAGCTGATCCTCGACCTGCGCAACGTCGACCTTCGGTCGATGCTCGACTCCGAGTACGTCGCCGAGGAGAAACTCGACGAGGTCGAGGCAGCCATCAAGAACGCCGTCGCCGACTGGCGAGATATCGTCGCCTGAATGTTCCGGGACATCTTCGCGGCGTTCGCCCAGCAGTTCCCGCGCTGGCGGGAGCGGCGCATGATCATCGCGCTCCTCGTCCTGATGGCGATCCTGCCGGTCGGGGAGCTCCTCGTCCTGCAGGTGTTCTCGAACCTGCTGGTCGAGGCTTCGCAATCCCTTGCCGGGAAGCTCGGCACGGTGGTGCTCCTCCTGTCGCTCTTCCTCGCGGGGTTCGCGGTGACACGAGGACTCCAGCACGGCACGAAGTTCTGGCGTGTGCGCATCTTCCGCGCCGCCTTCGCCGACCTGCAGGACCGAACCGGAGCAGGCGCCGCGAACTGGCAGTGGGCGAGGGCCTTCGGCGTCTCGTCGATCATCGCCGACCTCATGCAGATCGTCGCGGTGCTGGGCGTGCTCTTCTACTTCGATCTCGTCATCGGAGGCGTGAGCGCCGTCCTGACGGTCGTCGTGATCATCCCCCTGTCCCTGCTGTACCGGCGTCAGCTTCGGGTTCAGCTCGAGTTGATGGATGCGCCGGTGAAGCGCGTCGAGGCGCCCATCCGGGAGCGCATCTACTCCGGCGAGTTCGCCGCGATCGCGGCATCCGCCGGAAGTGGGATTGCCCTCGCGCTCGTCGTCCTGCGGATCTTCTCCGGCGGGCTCGATGTCGCCACGGCGATCGTGCTCGCCATGGCCCTGCGCATCTACTTCGGCCGCATCGCGGCGCTGTCTCCGACGTTCATGCGCTTCGCGCGTGACTCGCTGCGCCACCAGCGGGACGTCGAGCGGTATCTCGCCCGAAACGGGAGCGCCCCGGATCCGGCGGCCGACGGCGATTTCGACAGCGATACCGACGCCGACCCGGATGCCGTCG
The DNA here is from genome assembly GCF_900100525.1 of Microbacterium sp. 77mftsu3.1. Lineage (NCBI taxonomy): Bacteria > Bacillati > Actinomycetota > Actinomycetes > Micrococcales > Microbacteriaceae > Microbacterium > Microbacterium sp. 77mftsu3.1. The sequence goes on from NZ_FNCR01000002.1 coordinate 630,434, forward strand.
CCGCTCCCGTCAAGGACGAGAAAGCGGAGAGCCGGCGTCGATCGGCTCTGGTCGGCCGGATCCTCCTCGAGGCGCAGCGGGGCGAGAGCGCCCGCTTCCACCGGGCCGCGTCGCAGCTCTGGTCGAACGGCGATGTGACCGTGCCGGAGCGTAACGCGATGCGAGGCGCCGAGGCCTTCCTGGCCTATGCGACCGCGTCCTCCGCCGAGGCGGTAGCCGACGATCCGGTTCCACTGTTCTGGTGGTCCAAGCCGTTCCCGGGTTCGTTCGACGAGTGGTTGAACCCCTATCTCCTGGGAGCATCGACAGGGCGGGCGGTGCGATTCGCTGCCGCGACGGGCGCGCAGGAGGTCCCGCCCCATCTCATGATGGGCGGGTCGCTCGCGTCCCACGCGCAGTCCCGCTCGATTCTCGTCGGAACCGGTGTGTCCAAACTCGAGGCCACCGTCGAGCCGACGGCCGAGTTCATCTCCCTCCGCGGACCGCTCACTCATCGCGTCGTCCGCCGCAACGGCGGCAGCGTCACCGACAGCTTCGGCGACCCCCGCCTTCTCCTCCGGCGCGTGCACCCGCTCACGCTCGGGGGCAACAACGGGCGGCTGGCCTTCGTGCGCAACCACTCGGACGTCGGCGTCCCCTACGTGCTCGCCGAGAACATGGATGAGATCTCCATCACCGGTTCCGCGCCGGAACAGGTCGTCGGCCTTGTCGACCGACTCGCGACCTATCGCGGCGTCGTGACGACGAGCCTCGGCGTCCTCGTCGTCTGCCAGAGTTACGGCATCCCGAGCGCCCTCGCCTGTGAGGACGAGAGCCGGCGGATCAAGCGTATGGACATGGAGCTCCGTGACCACCTGCTGGGTTCGGGTGCAGAGGGGGACTGGGAGCTCCACAAGGTTCCTCTCGACCTCGGCCGCGTGCCGTGGTCGCTCCGCCTCGTCGGCGAGAGGATCGCCGACACCAAGCTGGACGAGATCTCGGCGGCGCTCGAGTTCGGACTGAGCCGGCAGGCCGAAGCGGTCGCTGACGCCCTCGAGCGCGAGCTCGCGGATCAAGAGCTCCCGGGCGATGGCTGACCGTCCGGGTCGTCGCCTTCGCGTCACGCAGCTGCTCGCCGACCCGAACCGGTCCGCTCGCCCCGTCGAGAACCCCTACACGTCGCTGCTCGTCTCCTCATTGCCGGACGAGCGGATCGAGACCCGGTACTTCCGGTGGGCGGACGTGCTCACCTCGGATGCTGACGTGGTCCACGTGCATTGGCCCGAGAACTCCCTCCGGCATCCGCGAACGGCTGTGCGTCTCCTCAAGCGCGCCCTGTTCCTCCTGTTCATCCTGCGCCTCCGGATGCGTCGGATCGCCGTCGTGCGGACGGTGCACAACGCGCGGCCGCACGAAGAGGGGGACCGCGGTGAGCGATGGATCCTCGGCCTGCTCGAGGCTCGGACGACGCTGTGGGTGACGCTCAACGACGTGACGCCGACGCCGGATCCCGGCAGGACGGTGGTCATCCCGCACGGGCACTATCGGGATCGGTTCGCCTCTCCGACGCCGGAGCCGCGGCGAGGGAATCTCGTCCACTTCGGGATGCTGAAGCCCTACAAGGGCGTCGATGAACTGATCAGCGCCTTCGCCGCCGTGCCCCACGAGCTCGATTACCGCCTGCACATCGTCGGGGAGAGTCACGACGGGCCGCTGACCGAGCGGGTGCGCGCGGCTTCGCGCCGCGATGAGCGGATGGATATCGACCTGCGGTTCGTCGACGAGACCGAACTGGCGGATGCCGTCGGTGCCGCGGAGATCGTCGTCCTGCCGTACCGCGCGATCGAGAACTCCGGCTCGGCGCTGCTCGCCCTGTCGCTGCATCGCCCTGTCATCCTCCCCGAGTCCCCTTCGACCCGGCTCCTGGAGGAGGAGTTCGGCGACGAGTGGGTCGGCCTCTACCGGGGACCGCTCACCGCCGAGACCCTCCAGCGCGCAGTCGAGGACCTCCGCGATCGACCGAGGGACGCCGCCGGCCCCGACATGTCGGAACGCGACTGGCCGCGCCTCGGCTCGCTGCTGGCCGATGCATACGACCGCGCTGCCGCATCGCTCAGGCGCCGGGCCTGATCACAGGCCGCCGACGAATGCGAGGATGGCGGCCACCTTCGCCGTCCACGAATGGGACTGGGCGAGTTGCGCGCCGGATCCGTTCGGCTCGCGCCTCTCCAGAGCCGCCTGCAGTGCGCTCTGGGCCTCCGCCTCGTCGGCGTAGGTGTAGACCCCGTTCGGGGGATCGGAGGCGATGACCGGAGTGCGACGCGAGACCACGTTCAGCCCGCTCGCGAGGTACTCGTACAGCTTCATGGGGCTGCGACCGGCGTTGCCGGGGTCATCCGACAGGGGCAACAGGCCCACGCGGGCCGCCGCGAAGCGCGCGGGGAGCTCGTCGTAGGGGAGAGCGCCGAGGACGGCGACGTTGTCGGGGAGCGTCGGGGGCTCGCCGGTGAGCGGCCCGATCAGCTCGAACCGCACGTCACGGTGCGCACCGGCCCAGCGTGCCACCTGCCCCCAGTCGAATCGCCGGTCGAGGGCGCCGGCGTAGACGCACGTCTCGGCGCGGATGCCGTTCGTCTCGGTGAACCGCGCCGTGTCGACACCGTTGGGCACGACGATCGCGGGCACGCGCACGTCGCCGAGGCCCCGCAGCACCTCGACCGACGTCGCGATGACACCGTCCACGTGGTGGAGGGCGTCACGCTGCAGACCGGCCTTCATCCCGCGCGGGTACTCGTCGGTCGGGCGGTAGACGACGATGTCGGCGAGCTCTCGCACGGACTGGTGCCACATCAGCGGTTGGTCCACGAGGACGAGGTCGAACCGGTCGAGCCGGCGCCGTCGTAGTTCGGTGGCGACGGAAAAGGTGCCGATGCCCGCGGGGAGCGCGGTACGCGGCACGATGTGTCGCACCCCCGAGGCATCCACTTCATCCGAGGGCGTTGCGCGCGCGCGACTGCGAGGGACGCGACCGAGCACGCGATGGACCATCGAGATCGGCGTCGAGAGGTGGACGACGTCGTGGCCGAGGCGGGCGAGTTCCGCGGCGAGGTGGTGGCTGCCGACGCGGAAGATCCCGTGGCTGTCGGTGTGGCTGACGAAGAGGATGCGCATGGGCTGATTCACGGCGTCTGTGCCGCCGATGTGCTCCAGAGGTCATCAGGGAACGCCTCGAGCAACGCCGCGGCATCCCACCCGCGGAGTGGAGGGGCAGGAGGTGTGTCGAGAGCGGCGCGCCAGTCGGATGCCGCGACGGGAAGCGCTCGGCCCGTCCCCGCGTAGTAGTCCTCGTACTTGAAAGCCGGCTCGGTGCTCGCGGCGACGAGGACGGCGGGGACGCCGAACGCCTCCGCGACGACGATCCCGTGGAGCGAGCTCGCGATCACCGACTCCGCCGATGCGATCTGCCGGACCTTCTCGAGCGCCGGTCCCCTCGGCGACAACGCCGTCGGGGGGAAGCGGTGCCGGTCGTGCAGATTGGGGACGAGGACGGTGCCGCCGGAGCCGCGCACGATGCCGAGCTCGTCGTCCGTCCACAGGTGGGGGAGGAGGAGAGCCGGGTCGCCGAACACCTCGCTCGAGCGGTTCCCTCCCTCACGCAGGCGGGCCGCGGTCAGCGGGCCGCGCACCGCGCGGACGTCGAGGTCCCTCGGGATCGGGGCGGGCTCCTTGACGTTCGCCCCGCTTCCCCAGACGACGTCGCCGGGGCGGGCGAGGTGCAGGATCGAGCCCACGGCGAGGATGCGGCGCAGCTCCGGCCGCTCCTCGAGTCCTCGCGATCGTGCGATGCGGGCCACGATCTCCGGGCCGAGCAGGTCGCCGAAATTGTTGACACGCGGACCCACGTGGATCCGTGCCGTCACCCGACCGGATCCGAGCTTCCGGCGAGGGTTCCAATACACGACGCGCGGCACGGTCCCTCATCTCGGTCGGCGAACGCCCCGAGCCTAGTCGACGGATGCCGCGCCCCCTCCGCCGGGCCGAGCGCAGCGATCCGCCGATTCGGTGAGGCCAGGGACATCTGTGAGGATGGGGGCCGACTGTAGACGTATCGAGAGGCTGCGACAGGTGCGGATCAAGAAGTGGCAACTTTTCGCGGGCGGTGCTGTCGTGCTCGCCGGTGGGCTCACGACGGCGATCATCGTCTCCAACTCCTTCGCCTCGAACGGCGTGGCGCCCACGACGCGGCCGACGGCCGAGGCGCAGCAGACGCCCACCCCGACACCGACTCCCGAGCCGCAGCCGGCACCGGAGCCGCAGTCCGCGCCGTCGTACGGTGATCTGGTCGGGTGGGATCAGGCAGGGACGACCACGGTCGCCCGGGTGCTGCCGCAGGTCGGCGATGCCGCGGCCGGGTCCGTCGCCGCGTACGTCGACGCTCCCGTGGTCGACAAGCAGACGACGGTCCTCCAGTCCGTCGCGAAGGTCGATGCGGGTGCGCAGTACACCTTCACGGCGCAGGTCCGCTCTGCCACGGCGTTCCCCGAGCCGGTCGACGCGAAGATCGTCGTCGGCGACACCGAGATCCCCCTCCCCGACATCAGTGCCGCATGGTCCGAGGTGACCGCGGACGTCCGCGTTCCCGCAGGCGCCGACACCGTGGCGGTGGGCCTCGTCGTCACCGGCCCGGTGCGCGGCCTCGGGCTCGACGCCGTCTCGCTCACTGCGGTGACCGGCGGATCGAACGCCGTCGCCAACGGCTCGTTCGAGGACGTCAAGACAGACGACCGCATCCTCAACCGCTCCCTCATCCTGCCGGCGAGCCGACCCGTGCTGGCCGTCCGGCTGCCCGAGGGCGCCGCTTCCTGGAAGGCTTTGGATGCCGCCGGCAAGGTCGCCGCGTCCGGTAAGGCCGATCTCTCGAGCCCCATCAGCAGTGTCGACCTGACCGGCCTGCCTCAGGGGTACTACGACGTCTCGGTCGAAGCGGGCGGCACGTCGGTGTCGACGCTTCTCGGCGTCGTCGATTTCGACGGGGTCGAGATCGCGAAGGACGACCGGTTCGGGGTGGGCCTGCACGTCGAGAACGGGATCTACGCCGGCGCCGCCGACCTCGCGGCATCCCTCGGGATCGGGATGGCGCGCAACGACGTCCTCTGGCGCGACAACGAGACAACGAAGGGGAGATACGACTTCGCGGACCACTACGTCGACGGCTTCGCCCGCCTCCACGCGCACGACATCAAGGTGCTCGGCATCGTCAACTACGGCAACTGGCTCTACGGCAACGGGCAGGTTCCGGTGTCGGGCAACGCCATCGCCGCCTACGGCAAGTACGCGGCTGCGATCGCCGACCGCTTCGACCTGGTCGGGCTCGAGGTCTACAACGAGTTCAATCACGCCCGCTTCAACAAGTCCTCCTGCGGCACCTCGCCGCGCTGCTACGTGCCGCTGCTGAAGTCCGTGCATGACCAGGTCCGCAAGGTCGACCCGAAGCTCCCGATCATCGCGGGGGCGACGGCGCGGTACGAGTCGGACTGGTTCGACGGGCTGTGGCGCGCGGGCGGACTGAGGTACTCCGACGCCGTGAGCTTCCACCCGTACGAGGTCTCGAGCAAGCCCGAATCGCTCGCCGGCATCATCGACGAGGCGAACAGCAGCATGACGGCGAACGGCAAGACGACCCGACCGATCTGGATCACCGAACTCGGAAGCTCGTCGAAGACGGGCGGCCGCACGGTGTCCGCTCAGGCGGACTACCTGGTCCGGACCGCGACGACCGCCCTCGCCGGCGGAGCCGAGAAGTTCTTCTGGTACGACCTCATCAACGATGATCCGGATCCCGGCAAGCACGAGGGCAACTTCGGCATGTACTACCAGAAGAGCAAGGGCGTCGCGGCCCTCCAGCCCAAGCCGGTCGGCTACGCCCAGGCCCTGATGATCTCGCAGCTCCAGGGGCGTGCGTTCGCGGCATCCGAGTCGGTGGGCAAGGGCATCCAGTCGCACCGTTTCGGCGACGAGGCGAACGCGGTGCGCATCGTCTGGTCGCCCGCCGGCAAGGGCACGATGACGCTCAAGAGCGACGTCCCGGTGGCGGTGACGAACATGAACGGGGCCACCCGGTCGGTCGCGCCCGTCGACGGCGTCGTGACGATCCCCGTGAGCCCGCGCCCCCAGTTCGTCCAGACGAGCGCGGCGCCCGCCAACGCGACTCCGACGCCGACGCCGACGCCGACGGTCTCCCAGGCTCCCGCCGAATAGACTGTGACCCATGCCTCCTGAGACCCGTCGCGGCGCCCGCGAAGCGGCCGCCCGAGCTGCGGGAGACGCGTCGCCGTCGACCGATGCCTCCACCGAAGCCAAGCCCAAGGCCTCGCGTCGCCGAATCGTGGGCCGCGTGGTCCTCGGCCTCGTGATCGTCGTCCTGGGGCTCTCCGCGTGGTTGGCCGTGAAGGTCGTCATCGCGAAGAACGGCCTCGAGTCCGCGCAGGCGGCGGTCGCGTCCATTCAGAACGGCGGGCAGGTCTCCGAGGCCATTCCGCGGCTCTCCTCGGGCGCGGCGGATGCGGCGGGCGCTGCAGCCGACCCGGTCTGGCGCATGGCGGAGTTCCTCCCCTTCGCCGGCGACAATCTCCGCGGCGTGCGGCTGGCGTCCGAGACGCTCGACGTCTTCGCGAACGGCGTCGGTCGCCCGGTCTTCGCCATGCAGGATGACGGCAAGGGCAAGATCCTCGCCCGTGCGCTGCCGCTCATCGAGGCCGCAGCGCCGAAGCTCGACAAGCTCCGCGGCGAGCTGACGGGTGTCGCCGCTTCGGGCAGTCTCGTCGGTCCGGTGAAGGCCGGCGTCGAGCAGGTCGCAGAGGTGGCGGATGCCGCCGGGCCGCTGTTCGATCTCTTGCCCCGACTCCTCGGCTCGGACGAGAAGCAGAACTACCTGCTGGTGTTCCAGAACAACGCGGAAGCCCTGCCTCTGGGAGGAAGCTCCGCCTCGCAGACGCTCATCACCGCCGATGCCGGTGACCTCGCGATCGCCAACCAGGCCAGCAGCGCCTCCTTCGTCGAGGGGTCGTTCGTCGACATCGACCTGCCCGAGTCCGCGAAGACGCTCTACGGCAGCCGCTACGGCAGCTACATCAACCTCGCGCCGTCGCAGCCCGACTGGCCCGGGGCGGCCGCCATGGTCAAGGCGTTCTGGAACCGCGACATCGACGACACGCGGATCGACGGCGTCATCTCGGTGGACCCCGTCGCCCTGCAGCGCATCCTCCTCGCGACCGGCCCCATCGAGGTCGACGGGATCACCATCGATCACAACAACGCCGTGAAGACCCTCCTGAGCGACGTCTACAAGTGGTGGAACCCGTACGACGATCCCGACCTCAAGTCGGACGCCTTCTTCGCCGGTGTGGCGGGCTCCGTTTTCAGCAAGATCGCCAGTGGCGACTTCAACATCAAGGACATGGCCTGGGCCATGACCGAGAGCATCAACCGCGGCAGCATCCTCGCGTGGAGCAGCGATGCCGAGACGCAGAAGATCATCGGCGAATCGGGACGCCTGTCCGGCATCCTGCCGAAGGAGAACACCGCGCAGACGGTGAACGGCGTCTTCTTCCGCAACGTCTCCGCGTCGAAGATCGACTATTACACGAAGACGGCTGTCGAATCGACGCTCTCCTGCGCCGATGGGGTCACGACCCTCACGACCACCGCCAAGGTCTCGCTCGACATCACTCAGGGTGCAGCCGAGGATCTTCCGACGTACGTGCAGAGTCGCGCTCAGGGCGCGAAGTACTTCGGCACGCAGGTCTACATGTACGCGCCTCCGGGAATGGAGCTCGCCTCCACCGAGACCACCGGTGGTGCCTCCGCCTTCCGGCAGGGGAACGTCGACCTCGGCCGGGTCGTCGAGCCCTTCCAGGCCCGATTGACCCCCGGCGGGACCTTCACCGTGACCGCGACCTTCACGGGGAAGGGCGATTTCGGACCCCTCGAGCTGTGGACCACCCCGATGATCCACGAGACCAAGACGACGGTCACCGACACTTGTCATTGAGCGGCTGAGCGGGTATTTCCAGCTGTTTGATAACATCCTCGGAGACCGGCACCCGTCCGTCGTCGAAGATGCGAGGCCTGCCGGAGGAGTGGACGTCGTCCGCGCCGTCGACAGGAAGGCTGACCTCCGTGATGCAGACCGCTCGCACTCCGGCGTGGGGTCACCGCACCGGTCGGTCGGGCGAAGGGTGCTCGTGCTGAGGCGGGCCGCGGAACGGCAGGGCACGCGCATCGGGCGGCGCCTCGGCCGGCGCCCGAGCAAGCCGTCGCTGGTCGTGCCCGCGCGTCGCTCCGCGCGTGATTGGCCGGCGCGGTTCAGCGGTCGCATCGCCTACAGCGATCTCGTCGTCATCGTCGCCGTGCTGTTGGCGTTCCGGTTCCTGGTCCTCCCCGATACGCAGCGGGACGTGACGTGGCCCAGTGGTCCGCAGGTCCCGTACGACGTCGCCCTCGGTCTGATCGGGATCGTCTGGCTCGTGGCGTTGAGCGTCTTCGAGACGCGGGATCGCAACATCGTCGGTGCGGGCGAACAGGAATACCGCCGGTTGGTGAACGCGACGATCGCCGTGTTCGCGATCTTCGTGTCGGTCGCGTTCTTCCTGCGCATCGAGGTCTCCCGCGGGCTCTTCCTCGTCGCCATGCCCGTCGGCCTTGTGGCGCTCATCTTCTCGCGATGGCTGTGGCGCATCTGGCTGCGACGTCAGCAGCGACGGTCGAAGTACGTCTACCGCGCGCTCGTCCTGGGAGAACCGGCGAAGGCGGCGATGATCATCCGCGCGATCCGGCGGGCGGACACCTCCGGCTTCGACATCGTGGGTGTCGTGACGAATGCGCGGGGTCGGCAGTCCATCGGCGACGTGCCGGTCGTCGGCGGATTCGCCCACGCGATGCAGGCGATGGATGCCACCGATGCCGACACGATCATCGTCGCCGAGGCGGACGAGGTCCACCCCGAGATGATGCGTCAACTCGGATGGGATGTCGCGGACCGCAACGGCAACCTCGTCGTCGCTCCGGCGCTGACCGATGTGGCGGGTCCCCGCATCCATTCCCGCCCTGCGGCGGGTCTGCCCCTCGTGCACGTCGAGTTCCCCCGCCTCGAAGGCGTCCGTCGATTCGCCAAGCGGACGTTCGACCTGTTCGGCTCCGTGGCCCTCATCGTCGTCTTCTCCCCGGTCATGCTCGTCACCGCCGTGGCGATCCGGATGGAGACGCCGGGACGCGTGCTCTACCGCCAGTCGCGGATCGGCCTGGGCGGCGACGAGTTCGGGATGCTGAAGTTCCGCTCGATGGTCGCGGACGCCGACGACCAGCTCGCAAGTCTGCTGGACATGCAGGGGACGAACGACAGTCCTCTGTTCAAGGTGGCCGACGACCCGCGCATCACGAAGGTCGGCCGCGTCATCCGCAAGCACTCGCTGGACGAGCTCCCGCAGCTGTTCAACGTCCTCGTCGGCACGATGAGTCTCGTCGGGCCCCGCCCGCAGCGTGCCGCCGAGGTCGCGCTGTACGACGACGCCGCCCACCGCCGACTGCGTGTGAAGCCGGGGATGAGCGGTCTTTGGCAGGTCAGTGGACGGTCCACCCTGTCGTGGGAGGATGCGCTGCGCCTCGACCTCTACTACGTCGAGAACTGGTCGTTCATGCAGGACCTGCAGATCCTGGTGCGCACGCTGACGGCTGTCATCGTGCCGGGCCGGACGGCGCACTGAGGCCGACGGGGGAGCGTGCCCCGGTGCGCGACACGCCCGGGTTTGCGACACGCCCGGACGGCACGTAGACTGTACAGGTTCCACATTCCTGCGCTCTGCGCGGGATCACTGCCAGGGCAGTGCATAGGCGTGAAGCCTAGGCCGCGGGCAGCAGAACATCACATCCCCACACCCCATTCCGGAAACGGATCTGCACGCATGCGTGCGCGGGGACGGGATGCCGCAGGTAGCCCTGCGGACTGACATCAGAACAGCGGTGCCGATCACCTCGCCTCCGGGCGGGGAGAAGTGCCCGGCGCGTAAGCGCCCCGTGCGTCCAATGCCCCCGAGGTACGACGCGAGAAAGAGAGTGAGCAGACAATGGCGGGACAGAAGATCCGCATTCGCCTGAAGTCGTATGACCACGAGGTCATCGACTCGTCGGCACGCAAAATCGTCGACACCGTGACCCGTGCGGGCGCGACGGTCGTGGGCCCCGTGCCCCTTCCGACCGAGAAGAACGTGATCGCCGTGATCCGTTCGCCGCACAAGTACAAGGACAGCCGCGAGCACTTCGAGATGCGCACCCACAAGCGCCTCATCGACATCATCGACCCGACGCCCAAGGCCGTCGACTCGCTGATGCGTCTCGACCTCCCGGCCGACGTCAACATCGAGATCAAGCTCTGAGGTCGATCATCATGGCTGACATCAACTCCAAGGTTTCCAAGGGCCTGCTGGGCACCAAGCTCGGCATGACCCAGGTCTGGGACGAGAACGGCAAGGTCGTTCCCGTCACCGTCATCGAAGTCGCCCCCAACGTGGTGACCCAGGTGCGCACGCCCGAGCGCGACGGCTACAACGCCGTTCAGATCGCTTACGGCCAGATCGACCCCCGCAAGGTCAACAAGCCCCAGACGGCTCACTTCGACGCCGCTGGTGTGACCCCGCGCCGCCACCTCACCGAGGTGCGCACGGCGGATGCCGCTGACTACTCACTCGGTCAGGAGCTCACCGTCGACGCCACCTTCGAGGCCGGCCAGCTGGTCGACGTCGTCGGCACCAGCAAGGGCAAGGGCTTCGCCGGTGTCATGAAGCGTCACAACTTCAAGGGCGTCTCGGCTTCGCACGGTGCGCACCGCAACCACCGCAAGCCCGGCTCGATCGGCGCATCGTCGACCCCGAGCCGCGTCTTCAAGGGCATGCGCATGGCCGGCCGTATGGGTGGCGAGCGCGTGACCGTCCTCAACCTCACGGTGCACGCCGTCGACGCCGAGAAGGGTCTGCTGCTCGTCAAGGGCGCCGTCCCCGGTGCTCGTGGCCGCATCGTCTACGTCCGCAACGCAGTGAAGGGTGCCTGATCATGGCTGACTCGACTCTCGCGCTCGACGTCGTGAAGGCAGACGGCAAGAAGGCCGGCTCCGTGGAGCTGCCCGCCGCACTGTTCGACGTCAAGACGAACATCCCCCTCATCCACCAGGTCGTCGTCGCGCAGCTCGCGGCGGCTCGCCAGGGCACCCACTCGACCAAGCGTCGCGGTGAGGTCTCGGGCGCCGGCCGCAAGCCCTTCAAGCAGAAGGGCACCGGTAACGCCCGTCAGGGCTCGATCCGCGCGCCGCACATGACCGGTGGTGGCATCGTCCACGGACCGAAGCCGCGCAACTACTCGCAGCGCACCCCCAAGAAGATGGTCGCCGCCGCCCTCCTGGGTGCGCTCAGCGACCGGGCACGCGGTGGTCGTCTGCACGTTGTCGACTCGTTCGGCATCGAAGGCGCTCCCTCGACGAAGGCCGCTGTCGCGGTCCTCGGCCAGCTCGCGCCGACCAAGAACGTCATGGTCGTCATCACCCGTGATGACGAGCTGACCGTCAAGAGCGTCCGCAACCTCGCGTACGTCCACGTGCTGACGTTCGACCAGCTCAACGCCTACGACGTGCTCGTCTCCGACGACATCGTCTTCACCAAGGCCGCCTACGACGCGTTCGTCGCTGCGAAGGCCGGCGCCACCGAGGAGGTCTCGGCATGACCGCCGTCAACAAGGACCCGCGCGACATCATCCTGAAGCCGGTCGTCTCCGAGAAGAGCTACGGGCTCATCGACGAGGGCAAGTACACGTTCCTCGTGGACCCCCGCGCCACCAAGACCGAGATCAAGCTCGCCATCGAGAAGATCTTCGGTGTCAAGGTCGCGTCGGTGAACACGCTCAACCGCCCGGGCAAGGCCCGCCGCACCCGCTTCGGCACCGGTAAGCGCAAGGACACCAAGCGCGCCATCGTGAGCCTGAAGTCGGGCACCATCGACATCTTCACGGCCGTCGGCTGACAGCTGGGATAGAGGACTAGAGACATGGCTATTCGCAAGTACAAGCCCACGACCCCCGGTCGTCGCGGTTCGTCGGTCGCCGACTTCGCTGAGATCACGCGGTCGACGCCCGAGAAGTCGCTCCTTCGCCCGCTGGCGAAGACCGGTGGTCGCAACAACCAGGGCCGCATCACGACCCGTCACATCGGTGGTGGCCACAAGCGCCAGTACCGCGTCATCGACTTCCGTCGTAACGACAAGGACGGCGTCAACGCCAAGGTCGCTCACATCGAGTACGACCCCAACCGCACCGCACGCATCGCGCTGCTGCACTACTTCGACGGTGAGAAGCGTTACATCCTCGCCCCGAACAAGCTGTCGCAGGGTGACATCGTCGAGTCGGGTGCTGGCGCCGACATCAAGCCCGGCAACAACCTGCCGCTGCGCAACATCCCCACCGGTACCGTGATCCACGCGATCGAGCTCCGCCCCGGCGGCGGCGCGAAGATGGCGCGCTCGGCTGGTGCGTCCGTCCGCCTCGTGGCGAAGGACGGCCCCTACGCGCAGCTTCGTCTGCCCTCGGGTGAGATCCGCAACGTCGACGCACGTTGCCGCGCCACCATCGGTGAGGTCGGCAACGCCGAGCAGTCCAACATCAACTGGGGTAAGGCCGGCCGTAACCGCTGGAAGGGCATCCGCCCGACCGTGCGTGGTGTCGCCATGAACCCGGTCGACCACCCGCACGGTGGTGGTGAGGGTAAGACCTCCGGTGGACGTCACCCCGTCACTCCTTGGGGCCAGGCCGAGGGTCGTACCCGGCACCCCAACAAGGAAAGCGACAAGTTGATCGTTCGCCGTCGCAACGCCGGCAAGAAGCGGAAGTAGGAGTAGAGGAAGATGCCTCGCAGCCTTAAGAAGGGCCCCTTCGTCGACGAGCACCTGCTTCGCAAGGTCGTCTCGCAGAACGAAGCCGGTACCAAGAACGTCATCAAGACCTGGTCGCGCCGTTCGATGATCATCCCCGCCATGCTGGGACACACCATCGCCGTGCACGACGGACGCAAGCACATCCCCGTGTTCGTGTCCGAGACCATGGTCGGTCACAAGCTGGGCGAGTTCGCGCCCACCCGCACCTTCCGCGGCCACGAGAAGGACGACAAGAAGGGTCGTCGCCGCTAAGGCGGTGGCGCTCTCAGAGAGAGGAAGAGGAGGAGTAGTAATGGTGGAATCCATCGCACGCGTGAAGCACATCCGCGTGACCCCTCAGAAGGCTCGTCGTGTCGTCGCGCTCATCAAGGGCAAGCAGGCTCAGGAGGCTCTCGCCATCCTGAAGTTCGCTCCCCAGGGTGCCAGCGAGCCCATCTACAAGCTCGTGGCCGCCGCGGTCGCGAATGCTCGTGTGAAGGCCGACAAGGACAACGAGTTCCTGGACGATCAGGATCTGTACGTGAAGAACGCCTACGTGGACGAGGGCACGACGCTGAAGCGTTTCCAGCCCCGCGCCCAGGGTCGCGCGTTCCAGATCAAGAAGCGCACCAGCCACATCACCGTGGTGCTCTCGACCCCCGAGGTCGCTGACACCGCTGCGGCTGACACCAAGAAGGCGAGCAAGTAATGGGACAGAAGGTCAACCCGTACGGCTTCCGCCTCGGCATCACCACCGACCACGTGTCGCGCTGGTTCTCGGACTCCACCAAGCCCGGGCAGCGTTACGCCGACTACGTGGCCGAGGACGTCAAGATCCGTCGTCTCCTGACGACGTCGCTCGACCGTGCCGGCGTGAGCAACATCGAGATCGAGCGCACGCGTGACCGCGTCCGCGTCGACATCCACACCGCCCGTCCGGGCATCGTGATCGGCCGCCGCGGCGCCGAGGCCGAGCGCATCCGCGCCGACCTCGAGAAGCTCACGGGCAAGCAGATCCAGCTGAACATCCTCGAGGTCAAGAACCCCGAGGCCGACGCTCAGCTGGTCGCCCAGGGCATCGCCGAGCAGCTCTCCGCTCGTGTGGCGTTCCGCCGCGCGATGCGCAAGGGTCTGCAGGGCGCGCAGCGTGCCGGTGCCAAGGGTGTCCGCATCCAGGTCTCCGGCCGTCTCGGCGGCGCTGAGATGAGCCGGTCGGAGTTCTACCGCGAAGGCCGTGTGCCCCTGCACACGCTCCGCGCGAACATCGACTACGGCTTCTACGAGGCCAAGACCACTTTCGGCCGCATCGGCGTGAAGGTCTGGATCTACAAGGGCGACCTCACCAACAAGGAGCTCGCTCGCGAGCAGGCCAACGCACCGAAGTCCCGTCGTGATGACCGTGGCGGCGACCGCCGCCGTGGCCCGCGCAACGAGGCCCCCGTCGCAGAAGGAGCGTCAGCCTGATGCTTATTCCCCGCAAGGTCAAGTACCGCAAGCAGCACCACCCGAAGCGCGACGGCGCCGCCACCGGCGGCACCACGGTCAGCTTCGGTGAGTACGGCATCCAGGCGCTGACCCCCGCTTACGTGACGAACCGTCAGATCGAGTCCGCTCGTATCGCCATGACGCGTCACATCAAGCGTGGTGGAAAGGTGTGGATCAACATCTACCCCGACCGTCCGCTCACGAAGAAGCCGGCCGAAACCCGCATGGGTTCCGGTAAGGGTTCGCCCGAGTGGTGGGTCGCCAACGTCAAGCCGGGTCGCGTCCTCTTCGAGGTCGCGGGCGTCAACGAGGAACTCGCTCGTGAGGCCCTGACCCGTGCTATCCACAAGCTGCCGCTCAAGGCACGCATCATCAAGCGCGAGGAGGGCGACGCGTAATGGCTGTCGGCACCAAGACGCTCGCCCCGAGCGAGCTGGACACATTCGAAGACCAGCGCCTCGTGGAGGAGCTGCGCAAGGCCAAGGAAGAGCTGTTCAACCTGCGCTTCCAGTCGGCCACCGGCCAGCTCGAGAGCCACGGCCGCATCCGTGCGGTCAAGCGCGACATCGCGCGGCTCTACACCGTCATCCGCGAGCGGGAGCTCGGCATCCGTGCCACCCCCGCCCCGGTCGAGACGGCCACCAAGGCGAAGAAGAGCAAGGCCAAGAAGGCGGACGAGTCCGCTGAGGCCGCGAAGGAAGAGGCCGAGTGATGGCTAAGAAGGATGCCGCCGAGGCGACCGTGGCCGCTGGTCACGAGTCGTCCGAGCACGACGTCCGCGACGTCAACGCCCGTGGGTACCGCAAGGCCCGCCGTGGCTACGTCGTCAGCGACAAGATGGACAAGACGATCGTCGTCGAGGTCGAGGACCGCGTGAAGCACCCCCTCTACGGCAAGGTCATCCGCCGCACGTCCAAGGTGAAGGCTCACGACGAGCAGAACTCCGCGGGCATCGGTGACCTCGTCCTCATCAACGAGACCCGTCCGCTCAGCGCCACGAAGCGCTGGCGCCTGGTCGAGATTCTCGAGAAGGCGAAGTAACCCATGATCCAGAACGAGTCCCGCCTCAAGGTCGCTGACAACACCGGCGCCAAGGAAATCCTCACGATCCGCGTTCTCGGTGGTTCCAACCGCCGCTACGCCGGCGTGGGCGATGTCATCGTGGCGACCGTCAAGGACGCGATCCCGGGCGGCAACGTCAAGAAGGGCGACGTGGTCAAGGCTGTCGTCGTCCGCACCGTCAAGTCGACCCGTCGGCCCGACGGTTCGTACATCAAGTTCGACGAGAACGCCGCCGTCATCCTGAAGAACGACGGGGAGCCCCGCGGCACCCGCATCTTCGGCCCGGTCGGTCGTGAGCTTCGCGACAAGAAGTTCATGAAGATCGTCTCGCTGGCACCGGAGGTCATCTGATCATGGCGCACATCAAGAAGGGTGACCTGGTTCAGGTCATCAGCGGCCGCAAGCAGGACAAGGGCGGCGACCGCGGCAAGCAGGGCGAGGTCCTCGAGGTCCTCGTCGAGCAGAACCGCGTCGTCGTGCAGGGCGTGAACTACGTCACGAAGCACTCCCGTGTCGGTCAGTCGCAGCGCGGCACCAAGACGGGCGGCATCGAGACGATGGAAGCCCCGATCCACATCTCCAACGTGGCGCTGGTCGACCCGTCGACCAAGAAGCCGACCCGTGTCGGTCACCGCGTCGAGGAGCGGACCAAGGACGGCGTCAAGCGCACCGTCCGCGTCCGTTACGCCAAGAAGAGCGGCAAGGACCTCTGAACATGAGCAACGCAACTGCCGCGGCGGCTGGCAAGATCCAGCCCCGCCTGAAGCAGAAGTACCAGAGCGAGATCAAGAAGGCTCTGCAGGAGGAGTTCGGCTACGCGAACGTCATGCAGATCCCCGGTCTCGTCAAGGTCGTCGTCAACACCGGTGTCGGTGAGGCTGCGCGCGACAGCAAGGTGATCGATGGTGCGGTCGACGACCTCACCAAGATCACCGGCCAGAAGCCGGTCGTCACCAAGGCCCGCAAGTCCATCGCGCAGTTCAAGCTGCGTGAGGGCCAGGCCATCGGTGCCCACGTCACCCTTCGCGGTGACCGCGCGTGGGAGTTCGTCGACCGCCTCGTCAACCTGGCGCTGCCCCGCATCCGCGACTTCCGTGGACTCTCGGCTGCCCAGTTCGACGGCAACGGCAACTACACCTTCGGTCTCCAGGAGCAGTCCGTGTTCCACGAGATCAACCAGGACAAGATCGACCGCGTCCGCGGTTTCGACATCACGATCGTGACGACGGCCAAGACGGATGACGAGGGTCGGGCGCTGCTGAAGCACCTCGGCTTCCCGTTCAAGTCGGCCGACGCTCAGGCGTGATCCGATAAGATCGATCGTTCGGCCTCGGGGCGTGCTCCGGGGCCGAACGACTGCACAACTGAATATTGCTCATTCATAGAAGGTCGGCTGTCGTGTAACGGCAGTCGAAACCTCATGACTAAAGGAACATACTCATGACGATGACAGACCCGGTCGCAGACATGCTGACCCGTCTGCGCAACGCGAACTCCGCGCACCACGACTCCGTCGCGCTGCCGAGCTCGAAGCTCAAGACGCACATCGCCGAGATCCTCCAGCAGGAGGGCTACATCTCCGGCTGGGAGGTCTCCGACGCTCGTGTCGGCCAGACCCTCACCCTCACCCTCAAGTACGGCCCGAACCGCGAGCGGTCGATCGCCGGAATCAAGCGCGTCTCGAAGCCCGGCCTCCGCGTCTACGCGAAGTCGAACGAGCTTCCCAAGGTCCTCGGTGGCCTCGGTGTCGCGATCCTGTCCACCTCCTCTGGCCTCCTCACGGACCGCCAGGCCGAGCAGAAGGGCGTCGGCGGGGAAGTCCTCGCCTACGTGTGGTGATCTGACATGTCGCGTATTGGACGTCTTCCCATCGACATCCCCGCCGGCGTGACCGTTTCGGTCTCCGGCCAGGACGTCGCCGTCAAGGGCCCCAAGGGTGAGCTCAGCCTCACCGTTGCACAGCCCATCGAGGTCAAGGTCGAGGAGAACCAGGTTCTGGTCTCCCGCCCCGATGACGAGCGCGAGTCCCGTGCTCTCCACGGGCTGACCCGTACCCTCATCAACAACAACATCATCGGCGTGACCCAGGGCTACACCAAGGGCCTCGAGGTCGTCGGCACGGGTTACCGCGTCGCTCAGAAGGGCACGGCGGTCGAGTTCGCTCTCGGCTTCTCGCACCCCGTCCTGGTCGAGGCTCCCGCGGGCATCACGCTCACCGTCGAGGGCAACAACAAGGTGACCGTCGCCGGTATCTCGAAGCAGGCCGTCGGCGAGGCAGCTGCCAACATCCGCAAGATCCGCAAGCCCGAGCCGTACAAGGGCAAGGGTGTGCGGTACGCGGGCGAGGTCGTTCGCCGCAAGGCCGGAAAGAGTGGTAAGTAACCATGGCTCTTAAGTCGAAGTCCGACGCACGTTCGCGTCGTCACCTCCGTCTTCGCAAGAAGATCGTGGGCTCCGAGGTGCGTCCGCGCCTCGTCGTGACCCGCTCCGCCCGCCACGTCTTCGTTCAGCTCGTCGACGACAGCAAGGGCACCACGCTGGCGTCCGCCTCGACCCTCGAGTCGGACCTGCGCACGTTCGACGGTGACAAGACCGCCAAGGCCCGCAAGGTCGGCGAACTCGTTGCTGAGCGTGCCAAGGCTGCCGGCATCGAGACGGTCGTGTTCGACCGCGGCGGCAACCGCTATGCGGGCCGCGTCGCTGCGATCGCCGATGGCGCTCGCGAAGGAGGTCTGAAGCTGTGACCGAGAACAAGGAGAACGAAGTGACCGCGACCGAGCAGCCCGCTGCGGCTGCGGCTACGGCTACGGCCGAGGCTCCCGCCGAGCGTGAGCGCGAGCCGCGCCGCGGTGGCCGCGAGCGCAGCCAGACCCGCGACCGCAACTCGCGCGACCGGGGCGACAACCAGTTCCTCGAGCGCGTCGTCACGATCAACCGTGTGTCCAAGGTCGTCAAGGGTGGTCGTCGCTTCAGCTTCACCGCACTCGTCGTCGTGGGCGACGGCAACGGTCTCGTCGGTGTCGGCTACGGCAAGGCGCGCGAAGTCCCCCTCGCCATCTCCAAGGGTGTCGAAGAGGCCAAGCGCAACTTCTTCCGGGTCCCGCGCGTCGGCTCCAGCATCCCCCACCCCGTCCAGGGTGAGGCTGCTGCCGGTGTCGTGCTGCTCCGTCCGGCTGCTGCCGGTACCGGTGTTATCGCCGGTGGTCCGGTCCGCGCCGTCCTCGAGTGCGCCGGCATCCACGATGTGCTGTCGAAGTCGCTCGGTTCGTCGAACACGATCAACATCGTGCACGCGACCGTTGCGGCGCTGAAGCAGCTCGAAGAGCCGCGCGCCGTCGCCGCTCGTCGTGGTCTCGACTTCGACCAGGTCGCGCCCGCGCGTCTTGTTCGTGCCGAGGCCGACGCCGCCAAGGCTGCAAAGGTGGGTGCATGATGGCTGCTCGTCTGAAGGTGACCCAGGTCAAGTCCAAGGTGAGCGAAAAGCAGAACCAGCGTGACACGCTGCGTTCGCTCGGTCTTAAGCGGATCAACGACTTCGTCGTTCGTCCCGATGACGCGCAGACGCGCGGTTACATCAAGACCGTCGCGCACCTCGTGAAGGTTGAGGAGATCGACTGATGGCTGAGAAGAAGGACGAGACGGTCGAGACCGTCGAGCCCAAGGCCAAGAAGCCGGCAACCCGGAAGGCTGCGGCCAAGCCCGCCGCCGACAAGGCTGCCCCGAAGAAGGATGTGGCACGCCCCGGCGTGCTGAAGGTCCACCACCTGCGTCCGGTCCCCGGATCCAACGTCGCGAAGACCCGTGTCGGTCGCGGTGAGGGCTCCAAGGGTAAGACGTCGGGCCGCGGTACCAAGGGTACGAAGGCTCGTTACCAGGTCAAGGTGGGCTTCGAGGGTGGGCAGATGCCCCTCCACATGCGTACGCCGAAGCTGCGCGGGTTCAAGAACCCGTTCCGCGTCGAGTACCAGGTGGTCAACCTCGACAAGCTCGCGGAGCTCTACCCCAATGGTGGCGACGTCACCATCACGGATCTGGTCGCCAAGGGCGCCGTCCGCAAGAACGAGAAGGTCAAGGTGCTCGGCACCGGCGACATCTCGGTTGCGCTGACGGTCTCCGTCGACAAGGTCTCGGGATCGGCCGAGCAGAAGATCGTCGCCGCTGGCGGTTCGATCAAGTAATCACGTGCCAGGGGCCGGAGGGTAACCTCCGGCCCCTGTTGCCGTATGTTGGAGTGCGGCCCGTCTGGGCGGGCCCGGCATCCCACTGGAGGAAATCCCCTTGTTCAGCGCCATCGCGCGGGTCTTCCGCACCCCGGATCTGCGTCGGAAGATCGGTTTCACGCTCGGCATCATCGCCATCTACCGATTCGGCGCGCACATCCCGGCTCCGTTCGTCGACTTCCCGAACGTGAAGACCTGTCTCGACCAGTCGGGCTCCACCCAGGGCCTCCTGTCGCTGGTCAACCTCTTCTCCGGCGGCGCCCTGCTGCAGCTGTCGATCTTCGCGCTCGGCGTCATGCCGTACATCACGGCGACGATCATCGTTCAGCTCCTGCGCGTCGTCATCCCTCACTTCGAGACGCTGTACAAGGAAGGCCAGGCCGGTCAGGCCAAGCTGACCCAGTACACCCGGTACCTGACGATCGCGCTGGCGCTCCTCCAGTCGACCACCCTCGTCACCGTGGCCCGTTCGGGCCAGCTCTTCGGCATCTCCGGTGTCGCCGAGTGCCAGCAGCTCCTCACCGACGAGGCCTGGTGGGCTCAGCTCCTCATGATCGCCACCCTCACCGCGGGGACCGGCCTCATCATGTGGATGGCCGAGCTCGTCACCGAGCGCGGCATCGGCAACGGCATGTCCCTCCTCATCTTCACCTCGATCGCGGCGACGTTCCCGTCCGCGCTGTGGAGCATCGCCGTCGCGCGCAGCTTCGAGATCTTCCTCCTCGTGCTGGCCGTCGGCATCGCCACCGTCGCGCTCGTCGTCTTCGTCGAGCAGTCGCAGCGACGCATCCCGGTGCAGTACGCGAAGCGCATGGTCGGTCGCCGGACGCTCGGCGGCAGCAACACCTACATCCCGATCAAGGTGAACATGGCCGGCGTCGTGCCCGTCATCTTCGCCTCCTCGCTGCTGTACATCCCGGCGCTGATCGCGCAGTTCAACGCCAACCCGACGGCGGACGGCAGCGTCCCCGGGTGGGTCTCCTGGATCCAGGCGAACTTCGTCAACGGTGACCACCCGCTGTACATGGCGGTGTACTTCCTCCTCATCATCGGGTTCACCTACTTCTACGTCGCGATCACGTTCAACCCCGTCGAGGTCGCCGACAACATGAAGAAGTACGGCGGGTTCATCCCCGGCATCCGTGCGGGTCGTCCCACGGCCGAGTACCTCGACTACGTCCTGACCCGCATCACCCTGCCGGGTTCCATCTACCTGGGCCTCATCGCCCTGCTTCCCCTTCTCGCCCTCGCCACGGTCGGCGCCAACCAGAACTTCCCGTTCGGCGGCGCCTCGATCCTGATCATCGTCGGCGTCGGTCTCGAAACCGTGAAGCAGATCGACGCCCAGCTCCAGCAGCGCCACTACGAAGGACTCCTCCGATGACGCAGACCCCCGCCCGCCTCCTGATCATCGGCCCGCAAGGTTCGGGCAAGGGGACGCAGGGGGCCCGGATCGCCGATCTGCTCGGCATCCCGACCGTCTCCACCGGAGACGTCTTCCGCGCGAACGTCAAGGACGGCACCGAGCTAGGGCTGAAGGTCAAAGCGCTGATCGACGCCGGCGACCTGGTTCCGGATGACCTGACGAGCGAGATCGTCCGCGACCGGCTGGAGCAGGAGGATGCCGCAGAGGGCTTCCTCCTCGACGGGTACCCGCGGAACCTCGGCCAGGTCGGCGACCTGGATGCGTTCCTCGACGGGCGCGGTCAGCCGCTCACCGCGGTCATCGAGCTCTCGGTTCCCCGGGACGAGTCGATCGCGCGGCTCTCGCGTCGCGCGGCCGAGCAGGGCCGGTCCGACGACAACGAGGAGTCGATCGCCAAGCGGCTCTCGATCTACGAGTCCGAGACGGCACCCATCCTCGACGTCTACCGCGAGCGCGGCATCGTCGACGAGATCGACGGTGTGGGCTCGCTCGACGAGATCACCGAGCGCATCGCGGCGGCCCTCGCAGCGCGCGGCATCACCGCCTGATGGTGTTCCGCCGCTCCATCTACAAGACTCCCGCGCAGCTGCGCGCGATGGTCACCCCCGGCCTCATCACGGCCGCTGCGCTGGATGCGGTGCGTCCGGCGGTCCGAGCCGGTGTCACGACGGCCGAGCTCGACGCGATCGCAGAGGCGACGATCGTCGCTCGCGGTGCGGAGTCGAACTTCCAGCTCGTGCGCGGCTACCGCCACACGACCTGCATCTCGGTCAACCAGGAGGTCGTTCACGGCATCCCCGGCGACCGTGTCCTGCAGCCGGGCGACATCGTCTCGATCGACTGCGGTGCGCAGTTCGAGGGGTGGAACGGCGACTCGGCCATCACGATCGTCGTCCCGGATCCGGAGCGGCCCGAACTCGTCGCGCGTCGGCAGCGACTGTCCGATGTGACCGAGGGGTCGCTGTGGGCCGGCATCGCCGCGCTGGCCTCGGCGTCACGCGTCGGTGAGATCGGCGACGCCGTGCAGACCTACGTCGAGTCGTCGGGGGAGGGCTACGGCATCCTTCGCGACTACGTCGGGCACGGGATCGGCCGCAAGATGCACGAGGGGCCGACGGTCTTCAACTACCGCGTCGAAGACCTCGGGCCCGAGGTGCGGCCCGGTCTGTGCGTCGCCATCGAGCCGATGATCGTCGGCGGAGACGAGGCGACCCTGGTCGAGGACGACGACTGGACCGTCAGCACCGTCGACGGTGAGGACGGCTCCCATTGGGAACATAGCGTCGCGGTGCACGATGGAGGCATCTGGGTGCTGACCGCACCCGACGGCGGTGCCGCGGGTCTCGCCGCTTTCGGTGTCATCCCGACCCCCATCTCCTGAGAGGACACGCTCATGGCCACCGCCACGCGCAAGACCAACTGGTTCGCGATCTGGATCAGCGTGGGGGTGGTGGTCGTCCTCGTGGGCCTCGTCGCCGTCGTCGCCGTGTTGAACTCCCGCGCGACCGACCCGGGTCCGGTGCCCGCGGCCAGCGGCATCAACCGGGAGACCGGCGCGATCACCTTCGGCAAGGGGCCCGACAAGGTGTCGACGTACGTCGACTTCATGTGCCCTTACTGCGGTCAGTTCGAAGAGGCAGAGGGCAAGACCATCTCGGGCCTGGTCGATGACGGCAGCATCACCCTCGAGGTCCACCCGGTCACGATCCTCGACCGTCTCTCGCAGGGCACCGAGTACTCGAGCCGTGCGGCATCCGCCATGTACGCCGTCGCCGAGGCCGACCCGGGCAACGCCTACGCGTTCTTCCGGGCTCTGTACGACAACCAGCCCAAGGAGCAGACCCCTGGCCTGACCGACGACGAGCTGATCTCGCTCGCCAAGGACTCCGGCGTGGAGATGACGGCGAAGCTCGAGAAGGCGATCAAGGACCACGAGTACAAGAGCTTCGCGCAGTCGCAGGAGCTCCCCGAAGGCGCCACCGGCACGCCGACGCTTCTGGTCAACGACCAGATCGTGCCGGTCACCTACGACGCTCAGAAGGACATCGTCGCCAACCTCACGTCGCGCTGACCGGTAGCCCCCGGCGCGTGACGCGCCCGAGTGGCGGGGTGGTCCGATATCACGTACACTAAATCTTTGGTGCGTTGCGCCTGTTTCGGCGTGTCACCACAATCCCCACTCACCGCAGACCGACCGGTCTGCCAACTGTAAGCGAGCGTATGGCCAAGAAAGACGGTGTCATCGAGATCGAGGGCGTGATCTCCGAGGCTTTGCCGAACGCGATGTTCCGCGTCGAGCTCAGCAACGGTCACAAGGTCCTGGCCACGATCTCCGGCAAGATGCGGCAGAACTACATCCGCATCATCCCCGAAGACCGCGTGGTCGTGGAGCTGTCGCCCTACGACCTGACCCGCGGCCGCATCGTCTACCGCTACCGCTAGACCGGTCGAGAAGTAACGCCGCGCTCGTCAGAGCGTCGGCGAAGACAGCGAATCAGGAACATCATGAAGGTCAACCCCTCCGTCAAGCCCATCTGCGACCACTGCAAGGTCATCCGCCGCCACGGCCGCGTCATGGTCATCTGCAAGTCGAACCCGCGTCACAAGCAGCGCCAGGGCTGATGGGATGCCGCGTCTTACGCGGCCCGCAGGCTCACAACTGAATACATCTCGGCAGGATCAGAACCCGCTCAGCGGGGGACACCTCGGGTCGGAGGCCCGGGCACCGATCCTGCTCCACACCTCCACCGACTCCTAGGAGACATCGCATGGCACGTCTTGCCGGCGTTGACATCCCGCGCGACAAGCGCGTGGTGATCGCCCTCACCTACATCTACGGCATCGGCCGTACCCGCTCCGTCGAGATCCTCACCTCGACCGGTATCGACGAGTCGATCCGCGTCAAGGACCTCAGTGACGAGCAGCTGGTCGCTCTCCGCGACCACATCGAAGGCACCTACAAGGTGGAAGGTGACCTCCGCCGTGAGGTCGCCGCTGACATCCGCCGCAAGGTCGAGATCGGCTCGTACGAGGGCATCCGCCACCGTCGCGGCCTGCCTGTGCGCGGCCAGCGCACGAAGACCAACGCGCGTACCCGCAAGGGTCCCAAGCGCACCGTCGCCGGCAAGAAGAAGGCGCGCTAAAGCGCCGCCGCCACAGGTTTAGGAGAACACTCACATGGCACAGGCCAAGTCCGCAGCGCGCAAGCCGCGCCGCAAGGAGAAGAAGAACATCGCGTTGGGCCAGGCCCACATCAAGTCGACGTTCAACAACACGATCGTTTCGATCACCGACCCCTCGGGTGCGGTCATCAGCTGGGCCTCCTCGGGTGGCGTCGGCTTCAAGGGTTCGCGCAAGTCGACCCCGTACGCCGCCGGCATGGCCGCCGAGTCCGCTGCGCGTCAGGCGCAGGAGCACGGCGTCAAGAAGGTCGACGTCTTCGTCAAGGGTCCCGGCTCGGGCCGCGAGACCGCGATCCGTTCGCTGACCGCTGCCGGCCTCGAGGTCGGTTCGATCCAGGACGTCACGCCCCAGGCCCACAACGGCTGCCGTCCCCCGAAGCGCCGCCGCGTCTGATCCTCGACGGATGCCGGGGGTGGCGACGCGAGTCGCGCCCCGGCATCCCGGACACAACTCAACACTTCACCAATTGCACGTGTCATATAGCGGTCACGTGATTGAAAGGAACACATAGTGCTCATTGCACAGCGTCCCACTCTGACCGAGGAGAAGGTCGGCGACTTCCGTAGCCGATTCGTCATCGAGCCCCTGGAGCCCGGCTTCGGCTACACGATCGGCAACGCGCTGCGTCGCAGCCTGCTGTCGTCGATCCCCGGTGCCGCGGTCACCAGCATCCGCATCGACGGCGTGCTGCACGAGTTCAGCACGGTCCCCGGTGTGAAGGAAGATGTCACCGAGATCATCCTGAACATCAAGCAGCTCGTGGTGTCGAGCGAGCGCGACGAGCCCATCACGGCGTACCTGCGCAAGACGGGTGCCGGCGAGGTCACGGCTGCAGACATCTCCGCTCCGGCGGGTGTCGAGGTCC
This sequence comes from Microbacterium sp. 77mftsu3.1, assembly GCF_900100525.1. Classification (NCBI taxonomy): domain Bacteria; kingdom Bacillati; phylum Actinomycetota; class Actinomycetes; order Micrococcales; family Microbacteriaceae; genus Microbacterium; species Microbacterium sp. 77mftsu3.1. The sequence goes on from NZ_FNCR01000002.1 coordinate 655,601, forward strand.
ACAACCCCGACCTGGTCATCGCGACGCTCAACGACTCGGCGAAGTTCGAGCTCGAGCTGACGATCGAGCGTGGCCGCGGCTACGTCTCGGCCACGCAGAACCGCAACGAGTACGCCGAGGCCGGTCAGATCCCGATCGACTCGATCTACTCGCCCGTCCTCAAGGTCAGCTACCGCGTCGACGCCACCCGTGCCGGTGAGCGCACCGACTTCGACAAGCTCGTCCTGGACGTCGAGACCAAGTCGTCGATCAGCCCCCGCGACGCCGTCGCATCGGCCGGTCGCACGCTGGTCGAGCTGTTCGGTCTCGCCCGCGAGCTGAACGTCGAGGCCGAGGGCATCGAGATCGGCCCCGCGCCGGTCGCCGAGGTCCTGACCAACGAGCTCTCGATGCCGATCGAGGACCTCGACCTGTCGGTCCGGTCGTACAACTGCCTCAAGCGCGAAGGCATTAACACGGTGTCCGAGCTCGTCGCCCTCTCGGAGACGCAGCTCATGAACATCCGCAACTTCGGTCAGAAGTCGGTCGACGAGGTCAAGGACAAGCTTGTCTCGCTCGGTCTGTCGCTGAAGGACTCGGTCCCCGGGTTCGACGGCTCGCACTTCTACGGCGGCTACGACGACGAGACCGTCTGATCGGATCTCGGTTCGCCGGGTCCTTTTGACTGACTTTCATTCCCAGGAGTAATTGACATGCCCAAGCCCACGAAGGGTGCCCGCCTCGGAGGCGGCCCCGCACACGAGCGTCTGATGCTGGCGAACCTCGCCGCTTCGCTGTTCACGCACAAGTCGATCACCACGACCGAGACCAAGGCCAAGCGCCTGCGTCCGTTCGCCGAGCGCCTGGTGACGTTCGCCAAGCGCGGCGACCTGCACGCCCGCCGCCGCGTCCTCTCGGTCATCGGCGACAAGAGCGTCGTGCACGAGCTGTTCGCCGAGATCGCCCCGCTGGTCGCCGAGCGTGAGGGTGGCTACACCCGCATCACGAAGGTCGGTAACCGCAAGGGTGACAACGCCCCCATGGCCGTGATCGAGCTCGTCCTCGAGCCCGTCACCCCGAAGGCGAAGTCCACCAAGAAGGCTGCTCCGGCCGCTACCGCTCCGGCTGCTGCCGAGGAGCCCGCGGTCGAGGAGACCGAGGTCGAGACGCCCGCTGAGGACGCCGCTGCCGGTGCCGAGTCGCCCGAGGAGGGCGCTGCTGCCGAAGCCACCGCCGAGGACGCCGTCGCGTCCGAGGACGAGAAGGCCGACGAGGCCAAGTAAGGCTCCCTCTTCGGAGGGAATCCGAGGGCCCGCCCCCGTTTCGGGGCGGGCCCTTTCTCGTACCCCTGCGCCGTGCACGTGTCGTCACCGGGCGAGCGGATGCCGGGGCTGCGGCGTCGGCGCGGGTGCGGTCAGCGCGCGCGGTGGAAGGTGTCGCCGACGGCCCACTGGGCGAGCTCGAGCCGGTACTGCAGTTTTGTGCGGCCGTTCTCGACACCGTCGATGGTGGAGGCGACCGCGGCGGCGTAGCGCGCACCTCCGGTGGCGCCGGGGTGGATGCCGTCGCCCGCCAGCAGGTCTTCATGGTCGCTGATCGCGCTCGACCAGTCGGCGACGGCGACACCCGGCGTCCGGGCGGCGAAGTCCCGCAGCTCGTCGTTGACGCCGGGGATCCAGTCCCGCGGCGCATGCGCGGTGACGAGGACGAGCGTGCGGTCGGCGCCGACATCCTTCTTCAGCCGTGCCAGGTCATCGGGGTCGACCGGCCCGTTGGTGCCGAGTCCCACGACGACGAAGTCGCGCAACTCGCCACGGGCGGCGAGACGGTCGACGATGGCGACGCCGGCGCTCATCGACCGTGAGACCTTGGCGTCGATGGCGACACCCGGCATCCGGTCGAGCAGTCCTCTGGCGGAGGCGAGCATGACGGAGTCGCCGACGGCGGTGACGCGGGTTCCGGCGACGCGGGCGGGCGCCGGGGGAGCGGGGCGGCCGTCGGGGGCGACGCAGAATCCGTCGTCGTCGGCGAGGTGCGCCGAGGGGCATTCGGGGCGGAGCATCGGATCGTCGGTCGGGATCGCGGCGCCGGGGAGGGTCGCGTGCTGCGCGCCCGCGGAGTCCGCGTCGAGCGCCGCCTGACCGTCCTGCACGACCGCCTCGCTCGAGGCCATGGGCGGAGCGTCGGCGACGGCGGCGGTCGTCCCCGCCACCACGAGCAGGCCCGCGGCGACGGCGGTGGTCGCGGCGAGGCGCCGGATCGGTCCGCCGCGGAACGCTCGGGTCAGCGACCGCAGCGCGGCGCGGAAGCCGAGGCGCCGGACGGGCTGCTCGACGAAGCGGTACGACACCTCGGCTACGAGCACCGTCAGGGCGAGGGTAAGGAGTGCGACCTCGACCGGCACCGCGACGTCGGGGGAGGTACGGGTCGTCGCGACGGTGAGGAGGACGACGAGCGGCCAGTGCCACAGATAGATCCCGAACGAGCGCTCCCCGATCCACCGCAGCGGCGGGGTGTCGAGCAGTCGCCCCAGCGTCGAGGCGGGACGCACCGCGGCCGCGATGGCCACTGCCGTCAGAACGGATGCCGCGACGAGAAGCCCCGGGAACGTCTCCGCGCCCCTTCCGGGCGTCACGAAGGCGAGCCCGATGACGCCGACGACTGCCGCCCCGCCCACGACGCCGGGGACGCCGCGGGAGCGCTCGGAGGGGCGCAAGAAGGCGAGGGTCACGCCGAGGAGCAGCCCGAAGGCGTGCGTGTCGGTGCCGTAGTAGACGCGCGTGGCGTCGCTGCTCGCGAGGGCGACGGCTGTCAGAGCGGATGCCGCGGCCAGAGCGACCGCGATCGCGACCCGGCCCCGCCGCAGCAGCAGGACGAACGGCAGGACGAGCGGCCAAAGCAGGTAGAACTGCTCCTCCACGGCGAGGGACCAGAGGTTCCGAAGCAGTTCGGGGGTGGAGGCATCGAATCCGCCGCCGAAGTAGGAGGACCCGGCAGCCACCGCGACCCAGTTGTAGGCGAAGGTCGCCGCACCCGCGAGCTGCGCGCCGAGCCCGACGAGGACGTCGCCGCCGACCATCCAGGCGAGGGAGGCGCAGACGAGGACCATGACCCCGATCGCGGGGAGCAGGCGCCGAGCCCGGCGGCGCCAGAAGTCCCACAGGCGGAGCCGGCCGTGCTCCTCGTGCTCGCGGACGAGGAGGGTGGTGATGAGGAATCCGGAGATCACGAAGAAGACGTCGACGCCGAGGAACCCCGCCGGGAGCGCGGGGAAGAGGTGGTAGACGACGACGAGCAGGACGGCGACGGCGCGGAGTCCGTCGAGTCCTGACAGGCGCGCGGAAGGGGGTCGGTTCATGTCGGGGGCAGACATCGGGGGAGGGCGATCACGGGCCGGACGGCGAAGGGCGGCATCCAGTCTAAAGAGCCATGCTGAGGACCGAGAGTCTCTTCCGGCGCGGCGCCTTCGCGGATAGGTTGGCAGCACCGAGACACGGACGAGCGCCGCAGACGTCACCGCGATCCGGCTGGCGCCTCGTTCCCAAGAAGGGACGGCCATCATGGCGGGGAACATCATCGTCGGAGTCACGGGCGCGGCGGTGTCGCGTCGGGCAGTGGACTGGGCGATCGAACGGGCGGCGCGACGACGGCAGTCCATCGAGCTCCTCGCGGTCGTCGGCGGAGCCATCGGCGCCATCGGCGAGGCAGAGGTCCTCGGGGCGGCGCAGACCGCGACGCAGCAGCTGCTCGATGCAGAGGCGCGGCGCGTGACGGATGCCGGTGTCCCGGTGTCCACGCGGGTGGAGTCGGGAAACCCCGTCACGAAGCTCGTCGAGGCGTCGTCGGGAGCGGCGATGCTCGTGATCGGCAGCGACTACCGCGGCCCCGGCACCGGCCCGGCGCGCGGGGTCCACGGCATCCGGATCGCAGCCGGCGCGGCGTGCCCCGTCGTCGTGATCCCCGACCGGGACCTCGGCGAGGGGATGGGCGTGGTGGTCGGCGTCGACGGGTCGGACGTCTCGGAGCACGCGATCGAGTTCGCGGCATCCGAGGCCGACCGTCTCGGCGAACCCCTCATCACGGTCAGCGTCTGGACTCCGGTGCACACACCGCGGAACGCGATGGAGGTCTACCCCGACCTCTACCTCGCGAACATGCAGTCCACGACCGAGGAGGTCCTGGCGTTGTCGCTCGCGGGGCTCTCGGCGCGCTACCCGGACCTGCGCATCATCCGCCGGGTGGAGCGGGGACACCCGTCCCACGTGCTCGCCGGTATCGCGGCGGATGCGCGCATGGTCGTCGTCGGCACTCACGGTCGGGGCGCTCTCGCTCGCTTCCTGCTCGGTTCGATCAGCCAGGAGCTGCTCTCGCACCTTCCGACGGTGACCGCCGTCGTCCGGTGACGCGCGGCGGCGGGGGACGTGCGAAAGTGAGGGCATGACCCACGCGACCTCCGTCCTCGTCATCGGCGAGGCCCTGATCGACATCGTCGAGCGCGACGGCGGCGACGTCGAGTTCGTCGGCGGCAGCCCCGCCAACGTCGCCGTCGGCATCGCGCGACAGGGCGTGCCCGCGAGCCTCCTGACGCGCCTCGGGCGCGACGACCGCGGCCGCCGCATCGCCGCGCAGGTGACGGCGTCGGGCGCGGCGATCGAAGATGCGTCGTGGACGGATGCCCCGACCTCCACCGCGAAGGCGCGGTTGCGCCCCGACGGGTCGGCGGAGTACGAGTTCGACATCGTCTGGGCCCTCGATGCCGAGGCGGCTGAGGCGGCGGCAGAGGCGGCATCCGTCGTCCATGCGGGGTCGATCGCGCTGTTCCTCCAGCCCGGGGGAGAGGTCGCGCTCGCGACCCTCGAGGCCGCGCGACGTGACGGCAAGATCGTGACGGTCGACCCGAACGTCCGCCCCGCGCTCGTGGGCGACGACCCGCGGCCGATCGCCGAGCGCGCGTTCGCGGCCGCGAGCCTGGTGAAGCTCAGCGACGAGGATGCCGAGGCGCTCTACCCCGGCATGCCCGCCGACCGGGTGCTGGAGACGATCGCGGCTCTCGGCCCGGGCGTCGTCGTGATGACCCGCGGCGGGGAGGGGGCCCTCGCCCTCGGTCCGTCGGGGTCGTCGGAGGTCCCTCCGATGGCGGTCGAGGTGGCCGACACGATCGGGGCCGGGGACGCGTTCATGGCGAGCCTCATCACGAGCCTCGTCGACGACCCGGACCTGCTGGCCGGAGACCCCGCGGCACTCGACCTGGCGCTCCGCCGCGCTGCCCTCACGGCGGGCATCACGGTGTCGCGCGAGGGCGCGAACCCGCCCACGCGGGCCGAGGTCGACGCGGCGCTCTGACGGCCGCGGATAGGCTGGCAGCGTGCGCCTGCGGATCGACCTCGCCTACGACGGCACCGACTTCCGGGGTTGGGCGCGCCAGCCGAACCTCCGCACCGTGCAGGGCACCCTCGAGGCCGCGATCGCGCGCATCCTCGGCGGCGATCCCCGCCTGGTCGTCGCAGGACGAACGGATGCCGGGGTGCACGCGTCGGCGCAGGTCGCCCATCTCGACCTCACCGCGGGGCAGGAGCGACGGCTGCTGTCGGGACGACGTCCCGAGCCGGCCGCCCTGGCAGGCCGCATCAACGGCGTGCTGGGGCCGTACCCCGACGTCGCGGTCCATCGCGTCGACGTCGCTCCCGAGGGGTTCGACGCGCGGTTCTCCGCCGTCTGGCGCCGATACGCCTACCGCGTCGCCGACCGCGTCACGGGCTACGATCCGCTCGAGCGGGGCCGCACGACGTGGGTCGCGGCCGAGCTCGACGTCGACGCGATGGATGCCGCCGCCCGCAGCCTCCGCGGACTCCACGACTTCGCCGCCTACTGCAAGCCGCGCGAGGAGGCCACGACGATCCGGACGCTCCTCGAGTACGGGTGGCACCGCGACGCATCGGGCATACTGATCGCCTCGGTGAAAGCTGACGCGTTCTGCCACAGCATGGTGCGCGCGCTCGTGGGGGCCTGCGTCGCCGTCGGCGAGGGGCGGATCGAGATCGGCCGGGTCGCGGAGATCCGCGACGAACTCGAGCGCACGAACGAGGTCAAGGTGCTCGCCGCGCGCGGGCTGACCCTGACGGAGGTCGGGTATCCGTCGCACGATCTGCTCGCTGCGCGGGCCGAGCAGACGCGGGCGCGTCGGGAGCTCGGATCGCCTGACGCGTGATCGTCGCCTCTCGGGCAAAAAAGGAACTCCCCTCGGGCCGTGACCCGGGGGGAGTTCCTTTTGCGTTGGTTCGCGAGAGCCTTATGCCCGACGAGCGCGGCGCACCGACGTGGCGACCGCGATGCTCGCGCCGGCGAGGACGAGCACGCCGCCGCCGACCCAGAGGCCGAGGAGAGCGTCACCGTCGAAGCCGGTGTTCTGGAGGACGCCGCCGCCGCCTTCGCCACCTGCACCGCTACCGGTCGCCGCGACGGAGATGGTCGTCGACGCCACGGTTCCACTTTCCTGACCGGTTGCGGTCAGTTCGTAGGAGCCGGTCGCGTTGTCGGGGAGGGTGACCTCGACCGAGGCGTTGCCTTCGGCATCGGCCGTCTTCGTGACGGACGTCGAGTCCACGACGAAGGCGACGAAAGCGAGTGAGCCGCCGGAGGCGTTTTCGCCCCGGAGCGTGAACGTCACACCCTCATTGGCGGCGAAGTCCGTGAACGACACCGTGCCAGGAGTGCCCGGAACCAGAGCGCCGGGAGCGGAGACGACCACGGGGTCGGGAGTGTAGGCGTTCGCGACGGCCGGTGCCGCGAAGACCGCCGCGACGGCGATGGCGAGAGCCGCCGATGCCTTGCTGATCTTGTTCTTCATGGTGACTGCTTTCGGTCGTCGAGAGTTCGAGGCTCGGACGGCAAGAAAAAATCCAACCGGCCGCCCCTCGTTGGTTGGACATAGCCAGTATCCAGGAACCGCTCAGAATCGGCAAGGTAAGAGGGTTTCGGTCTGGTAAACACTGCCTCACTTCGTCACACGCCCCGCGGCGGCCGATCCGCCGATGCACGCATAGACTGACGGGACCGCGGGGAGGGGTCATGATGCGGATGAGAACCATGCGTCTGGCCGCAGCCACCGCGATCGTCGGTGCCGCTGTCGCCCTGTCCGGCTGCGGACCGTCGCCCTGGGCCCTGCAGAGCCCGTCCCCCTCCGCGTCCGCACCCGCGCCGTCATCCTCCGCTCCCGTCGTCGTCGCACCGCCCGTCGAGAACGACCTCTCGAGCGGCTCGACGCAACGCGACCTCACGGCCGGCGCCGTGAAGGCAGCCGTCAACTACTGGTCCGAGTTGCGGATGGACCGGTGGACGCCGAACGCCGTCAAGCCGGTCAGTCTGTCTCTCGTGACGACCATCACGCCGAACGACGGCCAGAAGGTCTACCTGCAGAAGGCGACCATGCTCGCCGTCCCGGCCAACGCCACGGAGACGTTCCCGGCGCTCGACCCGCAGACCGACGAGGCGACCGTCAAGAATGGCTACCTGGTGCTCAAGCCCTACAGCTATTCGCAAACGTTCAACGTCGGTCAGGTCCCCGAGAGTGCGACCTACGTGACCCTGCAGTTCACGTTCGACTTCCTCGTGCAGACCAAGCCGAAGTCCGACGAGTACGCCAAGCAGACGGCCACCGACACGGTGACGGTCGCGATCGCAGCGCAGGCGGCATCCGGAACCGACGGCTGAGTCGGCGGACGCCGGGGCCCGCCCGGCGCCGCAACCTCAAGAACCTCAAGATCAGGTAAAGGCCGCCGCGAGGCTTCGCGAAGTCCGCAGTCCGCGGGCCGCCGCGCCCGTACGGTGAAGACGTGGCACTGGCGGCGGTGACCCGAACCCCGCCGCCGGTGCCCTCCATCCCTTCACTCGAACGAGGTTCGCGCATGCCCATCCGTCCCCACGCCCGCCGCCGGCTGGCCGTCGTCGTGCTGGCTGCTGCGGTAGCGGCCTCGCTCTCGGGCTGCGCTCAGATCGTCGAGGCGTTCAACTCCGTCTCGGGTTCCAGCGGTGATGCGGCGGCGACGCCCGCACCGAACGCGACGCCCGCGGTCGGAACGACCGACATGCCGTTCGACTCGCAGTTCAGCTACGACGGCTCGGTGCAGATGACGTACGAGGTCGCGGACGGCCTGCAGATCGTCCTCGACTTCTGGGCCGTCGATTCCAAGCGCACCCAGGAGTGGCATCCCGACAACCCGAAGACGTTCGGCTTCGCCGTCAACGTCAAGGACACCCGGGTCGATGAGAAGGCCGTCCTCAAGCAGAAGCGTCGCGTCTTCCTGTCGAACGTCACGATCAGCTCGCAGACGGCGCAGACGTCCAATCAGGTGAGCTCGCCGTTCCAGTTCAGTGCGGACCCTCGCACGCTCGTGCCGACCGACACGCTCCGCTCCGCGCGCGGCCTGCTCATCAACAGCTACCAGGGCGGTCTGCTCGTCCCCCAGACGACAATCAACCAGCTGCCGCAGGACACCTACGGGATCACGCTGCAGTTCGCGCTCGACATCTGGGTCGAGGGCACCGCCAACGACGACAAGTCGTTCGCGCAGCAGACGGTCTACCCGGTCATCCCCATTGCGATCTATCCTCGTGAGACAGGAACCGACGGATCCACGGGGGGATCGTCCGACGGAACGTCGTCGAACGACACCACTCAGGGAACCACGGGTACCGACGGTTGGACTTCGACCGGCGGCACCGGCGGTCCCACCACTCCGTGAATCCAGTTCGAGGAACCGACGTGACCAGTCCGTACATCCCCGGCCCTCAGGGCTGGCAGCCCGCGCAGCCGCCTGTCGGCGCGTGGCCCGGTCAGAACGCTCCGGAGGGGTCCCCGTGGCAGCAGCAGGCGTGGCCCGCCGCGCAGGGGCAGCAGCAGCCCGCAGCGCCGCACCAGCCGGCCGCGCAGCAGTGGCAGCCGGCTCAGCAGTGGCCGCAGCCGGCTGAGCAGCAGTGGCAGCAGCCTGCGGGAGCATGGCAGGATGCCGCGTCGCAGGGTTCGTGGCAGGCGGCTCCCGAGCACGCCGGCTTCGGGGGTGCTCCGAGCGGTCCGGGCGAGATCGTCCCCGTCGACGAGTTCGCCGACGACTTCTCCTCCGTGCTCGAGAACTCCTCGGTCCACCGCTCGACGATCGGATGCATCGTCCCGGCCTACAACGAGGCCGAGTCGATCGCCGACGTCATCCGCTCCCTCCTCGAGCAGAGCCGCGTGCCCGACGTCATCCACATCGTCGTCAACAACACCTCGGACGACACAGTGAAGATCGCGTCCGAGTTCTCGGGACCGCACGAGGTCGAGACCGAGCTCGGGCTGCAGTTCACCGAAGTGTTCGTCCACGACATCGGCAAGAACCCCGACAAGAAGGTCGGCGCGCTCAACTACGGCTACGCGCTCGTCGAGGGCTACGACTACCTGCTCGGTGTCGACGGCGACACGACCGCCGACCGCCGCGCCGTCGAGTACCTAGAGAACGAGGCCGTGGCCGACTCCCGCATCGGCGGGATCTCCGCGATCTACACGATCGACGACCGGCCGATCAAGGGATTCATCGCCAAGTGGCTGATCGCCGGTCAGCGCACGCAGTTCGCCGCGTTCAACATGCAGAACCTGCTGCGCGGTCGCAACATGGCCGTGCTCGGCGGACAGTTCTCGATCTTCTCGACCACCGCGCTCCGCGACATCATGAAGGAGAACCACCAGAACTCCCCGTGGGTCAAGGACTCCGAGGTCGAGGACTCGCTGCTCTCGCTGCAGATCAAGTCGGCTGGCTACCTCACCAAGATCAGCCCGTTCGCCCGGGCGGATGTCGGTGGCATGACCACGCTCAAGGGCTACGACGCCCAGCAGGTCAAGTGGACCTACGGTGCGATCGAGCTCATGTGGCCCGGCCAGCGCGGTGACACGAAGGGTCAGCCCTTCCACCCGAACCTGCGCCTGCGGTGGTTCGAGCAGTTCTCGATGCTGACGAACTTCTTCGTGCGCGTCGCGTTCATCACGCTGCTCATCGCGTCGCTGTCGATCAACGCCTTCGTCTTCTCGCCGTGGTGGCTGCTCCCGCCCCTCGTGGCCGCAGGGCTGAACTTCCGCATGGCCCGGTCGATGCAGAAGGCGAACGGACGCGACATCGCGTTCGCGGTGCTGCTGTTCCCGGCCGAGATCTTCATGTGGATCCGCATCAGCCACTTCATCCGATCGTGGACCCGCTTCCTCTCGAAGAAGAAGGTCGACAACTGGGCCCTGCAGGCGCGAGCCGAGAAGGGCGGCGTGAGCTTCGGCCACTGGACGCCGTTCATCATCTTCGGCATCGTCGCGATCGCGATCGCCGTCATCTGGAACCTGCTCGACCCGGTGACGCAGTCGGCGATCCTGTGGGTCGGCTGGCCGATCGTCGGTGTCGTCACCGTCCTGCAGACCCTCACAATGGCGATCAAGCTGTTCCAGCGTCACCAGGGCTTCAAGGTCTGACCCCTCGCCTGCGGGTGTGCGCGGATGCAATGGTTTCGCCGCAGCACGCCGGTGTCTGAGGTGGGGATGCCGGGTGTCGCCCGGCATCCATTGCATCCGTGAACAGCGCGCAGGGGTTGGCGCGGAGCCGTCGCGCTCGCGGCATCCGCCCGCCCGGCGGGTGGTGACCCGGCGCCGGGCCCAGACGCTCGCGCCGGGGTGTTCACGGATGCAAGGGATCTGCGGCGACACGCCGGGGATGGGCCTGAGGATGCCGGGTGTCGTGCCGGATCTATTGCATCCGTACACGCCGGGCCGCACCACCCGCGCCACGCAGCCGCGCGAGCGGCGCCCGGGTTAGGCGCTGGCGACGGTTTCGGAGGTGAGGCGGTAGCCGACCCCGCGGACGGTCTCGATGTAGCGGGGGTTGTTCGGGTTGTCGCCGAGCTTGCGGCGCAGGTTCGTCATGTGCGCCTCGATCGCGCGCTTGTCGGCCTCGCCGACGAAGTAGCTCGTGACGTAGGACTCCCCGCGCAGAACGAGGGTCAGGTCGGCCTTGCTGCGGACGCGACGCTTGGATTCCATGAGTGTCGACAGCAGGTCGAACTCGGTGCGCGTGAGGGTGAGCTCCCGGCCGGCGACGAGGACCATGCGATGCTCGGCGTGCACGGCCAGGTCGCGGTGCACGGTCCACCCCGGCCCTCCCACAGGAGGGGTGGCGGATGCCGGGGCCACCGCGGTGCCCGGGTGACCGCCCTGCGGCGGCATGCCCTGGGGCGGCATCCCCTGCTGCGGGGCGCCGTACGGGGGCGCACCGTACTGGGGGCCGTTCGTCTGCGGGACGACGACGGCGGCACCCGGCTGGGGCTGCTGCGGGTCGGTGTAGACGGGCGTCATGATGCGCTCGTCGAAGACGGGCGAGGTCGGGGCGGCGTCGAACTGCGGCTGCGCGGCGGGGCGTGCTCCGGGGAAGGAGGGGCCGGCGGCATCCTGTCGGGGAGCGGCGGCAGCCGACGAGCCGGTCGCGCGGGGACGTCGCAGCAGCGACTCGACGCGGGCGCGCAGCTCGCGCGGGCGGAAGGGCTTCACGACGTACTCGTCGGCGCCGGCGCCGAGACCGAGGACGACGTCGGCCTCTTCTTCGAGGCCGGTGATCATGATGATGTAGGTGTCGCTCTGCGCACGGATGCGGCGGGCCGCCTCGAACCCGTCGATGCCGGGCATGTTCACGTCGAGCGTCGTGATGAGCGGCTGGTACGACAGCACGGCGCGCACGCCGTCGATGCCGTTGCCGACCGAGACGGTCGAGAAACCGGCGGCTTCGAGGACCTCCACGATGAGGTGGCGGATGTCGGGGTCGTCCTCGACGATGACCGCTGTCTTATGCATAGACATCGAATCGCTCATCGTTCTCTGCCCCCCGTCCCGGTGTGAAAGTCGGTCCTCATGCTACACAGGGCGCGGACCCGCGTTCGGGACTCACCGCACGCCGTCGGTCAGCTCGACGCCCGCCTGCGGCCAGTACACGCCGGCGGCGGGCCCGCCGTTGCACTCGCCGTCGCTCTCACCGGCCGGCTTGATCCAGAGGTTCGTATCGACCACGCCGTCGTGGAACGTGCCGCCCGGTTCGCCGACCCGCTGGCCCGGCGGGTTGCACCATTCGCCGTTCGACGTCGCCTCGCCGTTGCGCGAGGTGTCGACGATCGCGTGCGCGCCGCCGAGGAGGGCCGACAGCGATCCGGCGTAGGCGAATTCGTCAGCGGATGCCTGATAGTTCGACACGTTCGTCGCGAACCCGCGCACCCGGTCGATCACACCGGTCTGGCGGATCAGGTCGGCCATCTCCTGCGGCGGAAGCCAGTTGCTGTGCCCGCCGTCGATGTAGATCCAGGTGCCCGCCGAGGTGATCTCGTCGACAGCGGTGCTCAGCTGGCGGGCGCGTTCGGCGATGTTGCCGCACTCCTCAGCCAGGGCGATGCTGTCGGGTTCGAGCACGACGATCTTCTGCACCTCGGGAGCCGTGTCGAGGGCCGCGCCGATCTCCCGCAGCCACACCGGGTAGTCCTGTTCCGACAGTCCGCCGGCGGAGTGGTTGCCGCAGTCGCGGCCGGGCAGGCCGTAGACCACCAGGGCGACGGAGCGACCCTGGTCGCGTGCCTGCGAGATGAGGTCGAGCACGGTGCCGCCGGCGGTGCCGATCGGGTCCTGCTCGGGGGTCAGCCAGTAGGCGGTGGGCTGCGCGGCCAGGTAGTCGGCGGCATCCTTCTCGTCACCGGCGAGGTCGCGCGCGGCCGCGGCGGCTTTCGCCTGCGACGGCGCGATGACGGTCGTCCCCAGGTGGGGAGGTTGAGCGGTGAGGGCCTGGATGCCTCGGGTCACCGCGCCTCCGATCACTCCGATGAGCACCAGAACCAAGACGAGGACCACGATGATCGCCACGGGGACGAGTACGCGGGCCGGCGGCATCCGCAGCTTCCTGGGAGCCACTCTTGAACTCTAGTCATAGGCTGAACATCGATGATCACCGTCGTCTCTTACAACCTGCGCAAGCACGCCGCCGCGGGCGAACTCACCGAGCTGGTGGGCCGCTACGACGTCGACGTGCTGTGCCTGCAGGAGGTGGACACGACCGACATGCCCGAGCGCATCGGCGGTCTCGTCCTCGCCGACGCCACGAGGTCGAACCGCCTGGGCTTGGCGATCTACTACCGCGAGAACGGCTTCCGCGCGGGTGCGAGCAAGACCTTCTCGCTCAAGAAGTCGCTGCACGACATCGTCTTGAAGCCGGCGGACGAGCGGATGCTGGGGCTCAACCTGCACGACATCGATTCCGGCACCGACTTCATCGTCTCGTCGTTCCACGCGGCTCCGCTGACGGCGCTGAACTCGCTGCGCCGGCATCAGATCCGCGCGGCGCTGAAGGAGCTGTCGACGCTCGGCAAGGGCGCGCCGATCCTCATGGTCGGGGATTTCAACTACCCCGTGTTCAAGGAGAACCTGAGCCAGGTGATCCGTGAGAGCGGCTACGAGTTGAGCCTCAGCGACGCGCGCACCTACACGCGCTACAAGTTCTTCAAGGGGTACTACGACTTCGCGACCTCGAGCGGTTTCGAGATCGAGCAGGTGCGGACGCTCCCGCAGGGCGCGAGCGATCACCTTCCGATTCTGGTGACGGCGAAGCCGATCCAGCCGAAGAAGCCGAACGCCGCCTGACTCAGTCGTCGGTGCGGTTGCGGTGACGGCGGACGGCCGCCGCGATGAGCACGACGGCTCCGGCGGCGATGAGCGCGCCGGCTCCGATCCACAGGCCCATGAGCTGGTTGCCGTTGAACCCGGCGCGCACGAGCGGGTCGCTGCTGTCGCTTGTGTCGATGACGGCGCTCGAGGTGCCGCCGGCGGAGGTCGCTGAGACGGCGGCGATGTTGTAGACACCGCGCGCATCGGAGGGCAGGGTGATGCGGATCGCGGGCAGAGCCCCCGACGCGTCGGAGGTGAACTGCGCGCTCGCCGTCGAGACGGCGGTGCGGACGAGTGCGAAGGTCGCCGCGGCGCCGTTCTCACCGGTCACGGTGACGGTGACGGTCTCGTTCGCGCCGAAGGTGGTCGAGTCGCACTCGAAGGTGATGGTGTCGCCCGCGCCGGCACCGGCGGCATCCGACGAACAGGCGTCGACCGGCGGGTAGATGGTCGACGCATTCGCGACGGCGGGCGCGCCGAAAGCCATCGTGACGATGAAGAGGACGGTCAGAAGGGCGCGGGGGGAACGGCGCATGGGGTGCTGCTTTCGGGCCGGGTACTTACCCGAGTGTAACTGAGGCGTTCCGACCTGGGGTTTCTGCCCGATGACGTTTGCGCAACGCCCGGCTCAGCGGAGGCTGAGGTCAGACCCGGTCGGGTCGCACGACGCGTCGACGATCGGCGACCGCGACGCGTCGGCCGTCGGGGTGACCCACGCCTCAGCCTTTCGGATGTCGGTGTCGGCGACGACGTCGATGCTCACCGACTCGGTCTCGCCCGGCTTGAGGTCGAACGTGTATGAGAGCACCTGGCGGCCGTCGATCATGGCACCGCCGAAGCCGGCGCCCGTCGAGGTGGTGGAGGGTCCGATCGCGAAGCCCGCGGGCAGGTAGACCTCGCCGACGACGCGGGCGATGCCCTCGGGGACTCCGTAGACGCCGCTGCCGGTGATGTACTCGGGCAGCGATGTCGCCGCGTCGGCGGGAACGGTGTTGGTCAGCGTGACCTGCAGCGAGAGCGTCCGCGGTGTCGCGCCGGTGCCGCAGCCCGACCAGCTCAGCTGCACGTCGGGTGTCACGTAGTAGTCCATCTTCGAGCCCGTGCCGTCGTTGAAGTAGACGCCCAGGCGCGCCGTGTCGGCGGTGCTCTGCACCGGCTCGCCAGCCAGCGTCGTGCCGGCGAGGACGGCCTCGTCCGCTTTCTTCGCGCTCCACAGGTAGAGGCGGTGCTCGGAGCCCGCGCGGCCGAGCGCGGTGATGAGGGCACCGGGGTTCACGTCGCCCTTCGTGAGGGCGGTGAAGACGGCGCCGGCGGCGGCCGAGAACACCAGGTCCTGCTGGTCGGCATCCGGGTAGCGGATGTACACCTCGTTGAGGAGGAAACCCGCCGCGTTCTCACTCGTGAGCACGTCGCCCGTCGGGAGGGTCACCGGTCCCGTGGCCTTCAGCAGATACGACAGCGCCACGGGGTCGATGGACATGACGCCGTCGGCCGTCACACCGTTGCGTTTCGCGAACTCCGTCGCGAGCTGGGACGTCAGGCGGAAGTCGGGTACCTGCGTGATGTTCTGCAGGAAGCGGCCGGGCTTGGCGTTGTAGATCGTGCGGTAGTCGCCGAGATCGAGCACGGAGTCCGGGTAGGACGGGATGCCGCGGGCCTGGATCTGCTCGCCCAGGGCGAGCGCTCCGTCCTTCGCGACAATGGGGGTCATCGACCCGACGATCCCGCCGAGCGTCCGCCATTCGGAGTTGTTCTGCACGAGCAGCAGGTGGGTGCGGGGGCCATCCGCGCCGAGCATCGACGGCAGCAGGGCGCTGGCGCGCGCGAGGGCGTCGGTCCCCGAGGCGACCTCCGACAGCAGCCCGCCGAGCTTGTCGACGGCATCCGCGATGGGGGTGACGAGGGGAGTGCGGTCGATCGATGCGACGTCGTCGCGAGCGGATGCCGCGACCTTCGCCGCCTTCGCTGCGGGGTCGGCGAGCGCCGAGAAGACGGCTGTGTCGATGCGTCCGTCGACGGGGACGAATGCTGTCACGCCGAAGCCGCCGGCCACCGAGGCGATCGGACGGGCCGTGCCGTCCACGACGTCGTCCACCGCCTCAGCGACATCGGCGACGGCGGCCAGCTGCGGCCCGATCCACGGCACTCCCTCGGCGCCTTGCCAGATGGGGTCGGACGTCAGCGACCGGGCGTTCGACGTGTCCTCGGCGAGGTCGTCGAGGGCGGCACGTGCGGCGCTCAGGTTGTCGATGTCCTTGGCGATCGCGGGCGCCTTCTGCTGCGCGGCCGAGAGGTGCCAGTAGGCGAGGTAGCCGCGCACCCCGAGCCAGCCGATCGCGAAGACGAGCAGCAGGAGCGCGAGCCCGAGGACCCAGACGACGACGCGGCCGGCGGTGCGGGCGGCGGGAGGGAGGAAAGTCTCGGGCATCGGCATGATCCTACGGTGACGCCGCGACGGACAGGTGTCGGGGATCGGAGATCAGGGCGCGAACACCGCGCGCTCCCACCTGTCGCCGCCCGAGACCTGCGCGTGCGCGGCGGCGTCGGCCGCCGCGGCGCAGAGCTTGTCGAGGTCGTAGTCGGCGAGCGGTGCCGCTGCGACCCCGATGCTCGCAGAAAGGCGGATGGGGACGGACGACTGGTCGGTGAGCGTGCCGATCTGCTCGAGCAGTCGGGACAAGTAGCCCCGCACGGCCGTGTCGGGGCGCGGCAGGAGGACGAGGACCTGCGTCGGCGACACGACATGGACGTCGGCCTCGGGCGGCATGACGTCGCGGATGTCGCTCACGAAGCGCGCGGAGATGCGCTGGAAGGCCCGGCCGCTCGAGGCCTCGAGGAGCTCGGTCGGGTCGTCGAGGCGCACATCGATCAGCGACCACCAACGATCGTCGGCCTTCTTCGCGCGCGAGAGGCGGTCGCGCGCGATGCTGAAGAAGTCGACCGTCTGCTGGTGCTCGGGTTTCGGTGCGCCGCGGCGCACGAGGTAGAGCAGCGTGACGAGCGCGCAGACGAAGTAGAGCAGGGCGACGAGTTCGTTGATGTCGTAGAGGTCCCTCATATCGGACTCGGTCTGGCCGATCGCGCCCCGAGCGAGCCGCATCACGCCGTCGACCGCGACGACGACGGCCAGGCCCACGAAGCCGAACGAGACGACGAGCAGAGGCAGTGCCATCTCCCTCTCGGCCTGACGAAGCCTCAGCAGCTCCCACGCGGTCAACCCTCCGGTCACGGCCGCCATGAAGAAGGCGAGGCGGAAGAGGGGACCGTAGACGGGGGTCTCCGCGGCGAGTCCCAAGGCGATGGTGAAGGCGCTGAACACGACGATCGTCGGAATCAGCATGATCGGCTCGCGCCCACGTCGCGCACGCAGGCCGACCCATGTGTAGGCGGCGGCGCACAGGATCGGCCCGTGCGCCGCTCCCCGCAGCGGCTCGGAACCGATCTGGTCGGCCGCGACGAGCAGGTAGCAGCTGAGCATCGCCAGGGCGAAGCCCGCCGACCAGATGGATGCCGCGCGCCCGGGGAAAGGCAGGAAGCCGAGGCCGATCATCATGATCGTGCAGGTGGTGGCGATCGCGACGAGGACGATCGTCACATCGATGTGCGTCATCGCTCGTCCCCCTCTTCGCGGCCTGCCTCTTCGCGATCTGCGGCGGGCAGACGGACCGTGACGGTCGTCCCGTGTCCGAGAGCGCTCTCCACCGTGATGCTACCCCCGTGGCTTTCGACGATCTCGCGTGCGATGCCCATGCCGAGCCCGGTGCCCGGCACGCCGCCTTCCTGCACGGTCTGCGCGCGGAAGTACGGGGTGAACACCCGCTCGACGTCGTCGGGCGACATGCCGATGCCCTCGTCGGCGACGGTCACGGCGCCCCAGCCGTCCTCATCGACGGCGGCCACGACGCGGAGCGTTCCCCGGTCGCTGTACTTGATCGCATTGCTGATGATGTTGTCGATGACCTGCCGCAGGCGGAACTCGTCGCCGTCGACCTCGATCGGGCCCGCCACGACGGCATCGATCGTCAGGGCGGAGGCGGATGCCGCCGGCTCGAACGCCTCGATCGATGCGGTGACCAGCTGGGCGACGTCGAAGCGCGCGCGGGGGTCGTCGGCATCCGTCGACTGCGTCAGCAGGCCCTGGATGAGGGTGAGCATGCGCTCGCTCGCGGACTCGATGACGTCGACGTGGTCGCGCTGCGCGGGGGTCAGCGGGTCGCCTTCGAGGAGGAGGTCGGCGTGCCCGAGGATCGCGGTCAGCGGGTTGCGCAGCTCGTGCGCGACGACCCGGGTGACGTGGGGGCGCTCGCGCTGGGCGTCGGCGACCGCTGTGAGGTCTTCGAGCTCGACGACGAAGGTCTCCTCTCCCAGGGAGTTCGCGCCGGCGGGGCGGATCGAGAGCCCGAGGGCGCGCCAGGTGCCGGTGCGGTCGAAGAGCCACAGCCTCTCACCCGAGACGGTCTCGCCGCGACCGGCGCGGGCGATCGCGGTCTCGGAGGGGGCCAGGGCGCGGCCACGGTAGCCGGTGTACTCGACGGCGCCGCCGACGGGAAACCGTAGATCCTGCGTGTCGAGGGAGTAGAGCGACCGGTAGGCGGCGTTCGCCGAGACGATCTCGCCCCCGGGGGCGACCCGTGCGAGGGCGACGGAGATGGAGTCGAAGACCGCGTTCACGCGCTGTTCGGCGGACTGGACGCGGTGGACCGTGGTGGACAGACGGCGGGCCTGATTGCGCGCGAGGTCGCGGAACGCGCGGGTGCGCTGGGAGCCGACCGAGATGGTGATCGCGAGGAACGCCAACGCCAGCAGGATGATCAGCAGGTCGACGAGCACAGCGGCCGAGAAGTCCCAGTGGGACGGGTCGGCGAGGTTCATGAGCGCGACCGCGCTCAGCGAGGCGACGATCTCGATGGTGCCGTAGTACGTCGCGATCCACGCGATCGGGAACACCCACAGGTAGCCGAGGCTCGGCTGGCTGAGGCTCAGGAACCCGATGGCGACGATGTCGACGAGCGGCAGCACGAAGGCGGAGTGCTTCGAGGTGCGCGCCCACGGCGTGACGAGGGTCGTGATCGAGGCGATCACGACGACGAGGATGCCGAAGAGGTACCCCGGGGTCGCGAGGAGGCTGACGTCGAGGACGCCCACGGCGACGGTGATGGCCACGACGCTGAAGGTGAAGATCAGCTGCCACTGCCACACCGAACGCACACGGGTGCCGATCAGTTGACTGTCGGCCCAGCGGCTTTCGATCATCGGCATAAGGGCTCCGCCGCCAGTGTGGCACGGATCGCGCACCCGCGTCAGAAAGCGGTGTCTCCCGGAGCGAGCGCGGCACGCGCCGTCTTGACGAGGATGACGAAATCGCCGACGAGGGTCCAGTTCTCGACGTACGACAGGTCGAGGCGCACCGATTCCTCCCACGACAGCGACGACCGGCCGCTGACCTGCCACAGGCCCGTGATGCCGGGCTTCACGAGGAAGCGGCGGTGGACGTGGTCGGCGTAGAGCTCCACCTCTCGGGGGAGGGGCGGGCGCGGCCCGACGAGCGACATCGACCCGCCGATCACGTTGAACAGCTGGGGAAGCTCATCGAGGCTGAGCCGCCGCATGATGCGCCCGATGGGGGTGACTCGCGGATCGTGCTTCATCTTGAAGAGGACCGCATTGCCGGCATCCCGGTCCTGCTCCATCAGTGCGGCGAGCCGGTCTTCGGCGTCGGTCACCATCGAGCGGAACTTCAGCATCGTGAACTCGCGGCCGCCGTGGCCGACGCGCGTCTGTCGGAACAGCACGGGGCCCGGGCTCGAGAGCCGGATCGAGATGGCGAGGAAGGCGAGGAGCGGGCTGATGACGGCGACGCCGATCGAGGCGGCGCTGACGTCCATGACGCGCTTCAGGACGCGCTGGCCGCCGCTGAAGCGCGGCGTCTCGACGTGGAGCAGGGGCAGGCCGGCGACGGGCCTGCTGCTGATGCGGGGACCGGCGATGTCGGCGATGCCGGGCGCGATGACGAGGTGCTGGCGCCCCGCTTCGAGGCCCCAGGAGATCTCCTTCACCTTGTCGGCGGGCAGCTCGTCGGTGCTCGTGATGACGACGGTGTCGGCAGAGGTCGCCGCCATCGCGTCGCCGAGCGCCGAGATCGATCCGATGATCGGGATGTCGGTGCCCTCGATCGTGTCGGCGACGGCGCCGCCGGGCACGCAGGCGCCGACGACGTAGTAGCCGGCGCTCGGCGTCCGCAGCAACTCGTTGGCGATGTCGATGACCGAGCGCCGCGACCCGACGAGGAGCACGCGAGCCGAGAACGCGCCGCTGCGCCGCTGGGCGATGAGCCACTGGCGCCAGAGCCAGCGTTCGAACAGCAGGATGAGGATGCCGAGGGGCAGGCTGATCAGCAGGAAGCCCCGGGCGACCTCGGTCTGGGTGAGGAACGCGACGATCGCGATCACGCCGAAGAGCGTGACGCTGGAACGGGCGGTGCGGGCGTACTCGGCCGAGCCGGCACCGATGACCCGGTGGTCGCGGGTGTCGGCGAGGCTGAGGGTGAGCATCCACAGGAGGATGAGGGCTGTCGAGAAGCCCCAGTACGAGACCTCGCCGGCGACGCGCCCCGCTTGGATCGCGAGGTCGGCTGCGCCGAGGCCGAACCAGGCGAGCTGCGTGCCGTAGACGACCCAGATGAGCACGAGCAGGTCGCTGATCCACAGCCGCCGAGCGTAGGTGCGGCGCCAGCGTTTGACGGGTTCGTCGTGACGCGCGCCCGTCGCCTTCTCGTCACTGCCCGTAGATTTCGATGTCACCGTGATCGCCATCGTTTCGCCACTCCCCGCGAGACGTGAAACTCCCCTTGCGCGGAAACTACCAGCAGCGTGTGACGCTCGTGTGTCCAACCCGTCATGCAGCGCCACCGTCCGTCAGCGCCGGCAGGCGGAGCGCCGCCGAGACGCCGTGGCCCACGTCGGATGAGAGGGTGACGTCGCCGCCGTTGCGGCGGGCGAGGTCGCGGGCACTGCCGAGACCGAGGCCCAGCCCGCCGGCCCCGCGGCCCTCGGCCTCGGGGCCGCGGTAGAACCGGTCGAAGGCGTGCTGCAGAGTCGTGGGCGACATCCCGGGGCCGTCGTCGGTGACGGTGATCCACACGTCGTCGTCGATGCGGGAGGCGGAGATGGCGATGGTGCCGTTCTCGGCGAAGGTGACGGCGTTCGAGACGAGGTAGGTCAGCGCGCGTTCGACGTCGATCGGGGCCGCGCGGGCGACGAGGCCGCTGGTCGCCGTGACGATGGATGCGTGTCGAGCGGCGGCATCCGTCGCGAAGGCGTCCCTCACCCGCTCCATGAGGGGGTCGACGGCGACCGCGTCGGAGGTGCTCGCCTCCCGTGACTCGATGAGGCCGTCGACGAGCGTCGTCAGGCGGTCGGCGCCGCGGCGGACCTTCGCGATCCACCCGCGCTGCTGGTCGTCGAGGTCGGTGCCGAGCAGCAGGTCGGAGTAGCCGACGATGTTCGTGAGAGGCGTCCGCAGCTCGTGGCTCGTGGTGGTCGCGAAGTCCTCGCGCTGGCGCTGCAGTTCGAGCTGTGCGGCGAGGGCGGCGACGCGGGCGCGCTCGGCCTGGGCCACGTCTTCGGCGGCGCGGAGGGCGAGCTTCGCGTTCATGCGGCTCTCGTAGCGCGCGACAGAGACGAGCAGCGTGAACACGCCCACCGTGCTCATGAAGATGACGAGGTCGACCGGGGCGATTCGGGACGCGGCGAGGTCGAAGCCGAACGAGCCGCCGGCGGTGAGGGCGAGCAGCAGCGCGGCGATGGAGATGATGAGCGATTGCAGGATCGCGGTGCGCAGGGGGAAGCGCAGGCACCCCGCAGCGAGGACGGCGAACACGAGGAAGCTCAGGTTGGTCGCTCCGCCGGGCCCGAAGGTCAGGAGCAGCGTGGGCACGGTCACGGCGGCGTGCACGGCGAGCTCACCGGCCTGCGGGGTGCGGGTTTCCCTGGGCGGGACGACCGCCAGTGCGCCGATCAGCATCGTTGCGGAGCTGTGCGAGGCGAAGCCGACGATGGCGACGGGGAGGAACGACGAGCCGACCAGCAGGACGCCGGCCGTCGCGATCGTCAGCCCCAGCACCGCCGCTCCGACGAGGGATGCCGCGACGAACCGCACCGCACGCGTGAGGGTCGTGAGGCGGAAGCCGTCGTCGTGGCGTCCGAGCACCGAGAGGAGGACGGCGATCTCGATCGTGTTGCAGAACCCGTACAGCAACGCCACCGACCAAGGCCTGCCGACCAGGGCGTTGCTCGCCGAGGTGGCGACGAAGGTGGCGAGCAGGGCCCACCGCCGCTCGCCGGGCTTGGCTCGGAGCGCGAACCACGCGGAGGCGCCCGCGGCGGGCCACCACCAGGCGATCGGGAGGCCCGGCGCCTGCAGGGTCAGTCCGACCATGCCCAGCGCGATGATGACGACGGGGGTGGCGATCCAGAACCACCAGCGCCGCGACCGGGACGACGCCGGGGAAGGCGCCTTCCCCGCTGCGGTCGGAGTCGTCACGCGTACACCGTACAGCGCGTGTGTGTCGCGTATAGTCTCACGGAACAGTCGGTGTCTCGATCGACTAGCGAAAACAAGGTGGGTGCTCGGTGTCACGAGTCCTTGTGGTGGAAGACGACGTGGACGTCGCCTCGCTCCTGACCCACGTCCTCGCTTCCGTCGGACACGACGTCGAGGTGGCCCACGACGGCGGCGCCGGCCTCGCGTTGGCCTACGAGAAGCATCCCGACATGGTGATCCTCGACTGGATGATGCCCATCAAGACGGGCATCGAAGTGTGCTCGACGCTGCGGTCCGACCCGGAGTTCTCGTCGACGCGCATCATGATGCTGACGGCGCGTTCCTCTCCGCAGGATGTCGCCCAGGCGCAGGCGGCCGGTGTCGACGACTATGTCGTGAAGCCGTTCACGCCGCGTCAGCTGCGCGAGCGCGTGGCCACGCTGCTCCAGGCCGGCTGACTCATCCGGCCTGCTCGACCGGGACGGCGAACTCGCCTTCGAGGACGACCCGGTCGCCTCTCTGCCGCAGGGTGGTCCGAGCCCCTCGCGTGCCGATGCCCGTCACGTGCTCTCCGCCGGGCGCGCCGGTGAGGCGAAGGATGCCGGGGCTGCCGACGCGCACGCTGAGCTGATCGTCGACGCGCTCGATCGCGACCTCGGCCCACCGGGCGCCGGAGTGCTTGACCGCGTTCACGAGTCCCTCGTTGACGAGGCTGGTGATCGCCTCGCCGACGATCGCGTCGTCGAGGCTCGCGCGGGCGTCGTCGTGGATCGCGAGCGAGACGTCCATGACGACCGACCACGCGCGTACCAGGTCGTGGATGTCCTCGGCGTCGACGGCGGCCGGGGCATCCGCGGTGCTCACCTGGTCGAAGATCTCGTCGGTCTGCGCCCGGAAGGTGGCGAGCATTTGCTCGTCGGGGGGGTTCTCGTCGACGTGCGCGGCGAGGATCACGCACCGCCCCTGCAAGCGGCCGTGCAGCAGGTCGGTGGCGCGGCGCAGGGGGAGCTGCGCGGCATCCACCTCAGCGGCGAGGGTGCGCGCCGAGTCGAGCAGCACGGTCGTGGCGCGCTCCTCCTCGGCGCGGGCGCGGCGGTACGCGTCGACGGACACGCTGATGATGACGGCGACGAGGGGGACCGCGACAAGAGGCACGAGCCCGAGTGAACCGACGCTCGGGATGAGGGCGAACGAGAGCGCCATCACGCCGACGCCCACGGCCAGCCAGGTGGCGACGAAGACGGCGCCGCGCAGGCGTGGACGCAGCCGGCGGGTGGATCGGATGATCGCCGAGGCGACGAGGTCGAGCGCCGCGCACACGAGGATCGCGGTGAGGGCGACCGACGGTCCGCCGTGGGCGAGGCCGAACGGGAGCGTCGCGCCGACGTACGTGAGGCCCACTGTCAGCAGGGGGGTCCTGCCGAGTCGTCCGACGAGCGGGACGCGCTGGGCCTCGCCGATGCTGACGTCCGCGGGGGAGCGGGGTGTGGGGGCGGTGCGCACGGCGTCGAGCGCGTGCGACGCGGCCCGCACCCGGTCGGAGTACTCCCGGACCGCGTCGTAGGTCACCGGACGGCCCAGCAGATCGTCGCGCGATGCGCGCAGCTCGGCGACGAGACGGTCGCGCTCGGCGTCGCCGTCGGTACGCAGCCGATTCACCTCGGCGATGGCGGCGCGCATCTGGGCGCCGGCGAGCTGTAGGCGGGTCGTCGTCGCCCGCAGCCGGCGCTGGTAGGTGATCGTCACTGCGCACACCGTGAACAGGGCGACGCACGTGACGAGGTTGGTGGTGATGCGGTTCGGCCAATTGCCGCCGGTGGAGGTGCCGAAGACGAGGGTGCTGATGCCGTCGTTGACGAAGGGCCGGATGCCGGAGATCAGGACGATCGCTCCGATGATCGCCCATGCCCTCGCCGCCGGCCGCTCGAGGCGCCGCTCGGCCCAGGTCGCCGCGAAGCCGATCGCGATGAGCGGAGGCGAGCCGAGCGCCGCCACGGCGACGCCGCGGAGATAGCCGAGGAACGAGGGGTCGCCGACGCTGGGCACGCTCAGGAG
Organism: Microbacterium sp. 77mftsu3.1; assembly: GCF_900100525.1. Classification (NCBI taxonomy): domain Bacteria; kingdom Bacillati; phylum Actinomycetota; class Actinomycetes; order Micrococcales; family Microbacteriaceae; genus Microbacterium; species Microbacterium sp. 77mftsu3.1. Next base: position 679,878 of record NZ_FNCR01000002.1, read on the forward strand.
GACTCCGACGGCGAGGGCGAGGATCAGCGACCAGCGGCTGAAGTACTCACCGCTGACGAACGTCGCGCCCAGCGTCCGCCAGACGCGTCGTACTCTTCCCATCAGCGTGTCGTGCTGAGGAGCTGATCTCCCACCCACACCCGCACGGTATCGCTCGTGAGGGCCAGGGCGACAGGTCCGGTGGCGTCGGTGGTGAGGCAGTCGATGGGTGCACTCTCGGGGGCGAGCGTCGCGACCTGGATGCCGTCGCAGTCGGGGCTCGTGGTGGCGCCGACGATGTCGCCGTCGAGCACATCGACGGCGACCACGCCGGTGCCGATCTCGGTGGTCTCGCCATCGGCCACGTCGTAGGCCGTGCCGTCGCAGATGAACGCCGCGGTGCCACTCGAGGTGCGAAGGCCCCACGGCTGCGCGCACGGGGCGTCGACGGTGGTGCCGTCGATGATCAGGCTGTCGCCGGTGATGTAGTCGGATGCCGGCAGCAGGTCGTCGTACGGCGACCAGAACGTGCCTTCGGTGAACGTGCGCAGAGCCTGGGTCTCGCAGTCGTCGCCGAGGTCGGCGACGAGGTCGGCCTGGGTTTCGGCGAACGGCGTCAGGGCGCGGATCTGCGTGATGTCGCGGTAGGTCGGGGTGACGTCGACCCACGTGTCACCGTCGTCATCCGATCGTTCGACGACGGGTGCCGGGCCGTCGCACCGGCCCGCGGTCGCACGCCACATCATGTCGGCGTCGACGGCGAGGAACCGTTCGTCGGCGTCGGGCGGTGCGATCGCGGCGGGGCTCTCCGAGGGCGACGGCGAGGACGCCGGGGGAGTGAGACCGACAGTGGGTGCCGGACGGGACGCCGGGTCGACGCCGTCGCCCTGGCCGCGCTGCAGGGCCAGCACGACGAGGGCGCCGACCGCGACCGTCAGCGCGACGACGAGCAGCGCGACGACGACCGAGGGCAGCCCGCGTCGAACGGGCGAGCGGCGTGCCATGACTCAGCGGGCGGCGGCGTCGCCGGCATCCCGCGCGCCACGACGCGAGTCGACGCCGATCTCGCCGAAGGCGGGCGCCGTGTCGGGGACGACGGCGACGGGCGTCTTGCGCTTGCGGCCACGGGCCGCCTTCGGCTGCTCCTGCGTGTAGCCGTAACCGCCGTATCCGTACCCGTATCCGTATCCGTAACCGCTGTAGTACGAGTCGGGTCCGCGGGTGGGCACCATCGACATGACGAAGCCGGCGACCTTCGCACCCACCGTGTGCAGGGCTTCGACGGCGCCTTCGAGCTGGTGGCGGGTGACCTTGCCGGCCGAAGCGACGAGGATGGCGCCACTCGTGCCGCGCGCGAGGATCGCCGCGTCGGTGACGGGCAGCAGGGGCGGGGCGTCGCAGAGGACGACGTCGAAGTCGCGTTCGAGCACGTCGAGCAGAGTCGACATCTGCTTCGATCCGAGCAGTTCACTCGGGTTGGGTGGGATCTTGCCGGCGGGCAAGACGAACAGGCTGCGCCCGCCCCACGGCAGCATGACGTCGCCGACACGGGTGCGGCCGATGAGCACGTCGGTGAGGCCGACGCCGCCCTCGATGCCGAGGTATTCGGCGACCTTGGGCTTGCGAAGGTCGGTGTCGAGCAGTGCGACCTTCTTGCCTGCGTCGGCGAGGGCGATCGCGAGGTTGATGGTCGTGGTCGACTTGCCCTCGCTCGGCACCGAGCTCGTGATGACGAAACTCGCGCGGCCGCCCATGTCGAGGAACTGCAGGTTCGTGCGCAGGGCGCGGAACGACTCGGCGCGCGGGCTGAGCGGGTCGGCGTGCACAATGAGCGGGCGTTCCTTCGCCTTCGTGTCGAACGCGATCGCGCCGAGCGAGGGAGCGGACGTGATCGCCTCGGCATCCCGCGGGGTACGGACCTTGTTGTCGAGCACCGTGCGCAGAACCGCGATGCCGATGCCCAGGGCGAGGCCGACGAGCAGACCCAACGCGAGGTTGAGCGGCACGTTGGGGCTCGCCGGCGAGAGGGCCGGCTGCGCGTCGCTGACCCGGGTGAGCCGGATCGGGCTGCCGCCCTCTTCGATCTGCGGCTCGATCTCGGGGACCACGGTCGACAGGCTCGCCGCGACCTGATTGGCGAGGTTCGCCGCGACGACCGGATCGGGGTCGGATGCCGTGATCGTGATGATCGTGGTGTTGAGCGCCGACGAGGCGGTGATCTGTCGGGCAAGGCTCTGCGCGGTGACACCCAGGTCGAGCTCGGCGATCACCGGGTTGAGCACGATCGGAGTCGTCACGAGCCCGACGTACGTGTTGATGCGCGTCTGGGCGAAGTTGGCACCTTGGGCGACTTCGGCGGTCGACCCGCCCGCCTGCGTCGATACGGCGACGCTGCTCGACGACTCGTACACCGGGGTGCGCGTGAGCGAATAGGCGGCTGCAGCGCCCAGACCGACCAGCGTCAGTACGACGATGATGAGCCAGTTCTTGCGGAGGACGCGGATGTAGTCGCTGAGCTCCATGGTGCCTCTCGTGCCTACGCCCGGCGGACGTGCGAACAATGCGGCTCAGTCTGCCACAGGGCTGTGTCGGGCAGATGACACGCGGGGATCGTGCCGCGATCGGGGTGCGCCGGTCGCCTGGTCAGGCGTCGTAGTCGCCGATCCACCAGTCGGAGATCGCCGCCATCTCGGCCGCGACGGTCTGGTGTCGGGGATGCGCGCGGAACGCGCCGAAGGCTTCGGCGCTCTCGAACGTCGCTTCTTCGACGACGATGCGGCCTTTGCGCTCGTCGAGCGACCGGGCGATCCGCCAATCGATAATGCCGGGCAGGTCGGCGAGCGTGCGCAGCCGGTCGATCGCACGGGCGACGTCGTGCTCTTCGACGTGGTCGTGGATGCGGAAGAGCACGACGTGGCGGTACGCCATCGAATTACTCGCGGATCGTGTCGAAGTGGTCGCGGTACCAGGCGACGGTGCGCTCGAGACCCTCTTGCAGGCTGATCTTCGCCGTCCAGCCGGCGTCGGCGAGCTTCGAGACGTCGAGGAGCTTCTGCGGGGTTCCGTCGGGCTTGGTGGTGTCCCACTCGGTGTCGCCGCTGAAGCCCGTGACGTCGGCGATGGTCTCGGCGATCTCGCGGATGGTGACGTCGCTGCCGGTGCCGACGTTGACCTGGTCGGGGCCGTCGTAGTGCTCCATCAGGTGCAGGACGGCGTCGGCCATGTCGTCGGAGTGCAGGAATTCGCGGCGGGGTGTGCCGGTGCCCCAGTTGGTCACGGCGTCGGCGCCCGTCTTGGCGGCGTCGTCGTAGCGGCGGATGAGGGCGGGCAGGACGTGCGAGCCCTTCGGCGAGAAGTTGTCGTTCGGCCCGTAGAGGTTGGTCGGCATGGCGCTGATCCAGGGCAGCCCGTACTGGCGGCGCACGGCCTGGGTGTGGAGGATGCCGGCGATCTTCGCGATCGCGTACGCGTCGTTCGTGGGCTCGAGGTGCCCGGTGAGCAGCGAGTCCTCGCGGATGGGCTGCTCGGCGAACTTCGGGTAGATGCAGGACGATCCGAGGAAGGCGACGCGTTCGACATCCTGGGCGAGGGCCGCGTCGAGCACATTGGTCTGGATCCGCATGTTGTCGGAGAGGAAGTCGACCGGGTAGGTGCTGTTGGCGAGGATGCCGCCCACCTTCGCCGCCGCGAGGACGATGTAACGGGGTTTGATCTCGGCCATGTAGGCGAACACATCGTCGCGGTTTTTGAGGTCGAGCTCGGCGGAGGTCTTGCCGACGACGCGGGTGAAACCTTCGGCTTCGAGCTTGCGGACGATCGCGGACCCGACGAGGCCCCGGTGGCCGGCGACGTAGAACGTCGCGTCCCGGTCGAGCGCGCCGGGTGTGTAGGTGACGCCGTCGAGCGCGGCGGTCACGCGGTGCCCCACGAGGCGAGCGTGACGGTGTCGATCCATTCGGGACCCTTTTCGAGCGCTTCCACGTCGGCGTCAACCATGAGGGTCGCGAGTTCCTTCCCATGGATGGTGGGAACCCAGCCGAGCTTGTCGGCGGCCTTCGACGGGTCGCCGATGAGCGCGTCGACCTCGGTGGGTCGCAGGTAGCGCTCGTCGAACTTCACGAACTCCTGCCAGTCGAGCCCGACGTGGCCGAACGACGTCTCGAGGAAGTCCTTGATCGTGTAGCCGACCCCGGTGCCGAGGACGAAGTCCTCGGGCTCGTCGGCCTGCAGCATCCGCCACATGCCTTCGACGTACTCGGCGGCGTAGCCCCAGTCGCGGATGGATTCGAGGTTGCCGAGGTAGAGGTCCTTCTGCACGCCGGCCTTGATGCGGGCGACGGCGCGGGTGATCTTGCGGGTGACGAACGTCTCGCCGCGGCGGGGTGACTCGTGGTTGAAGAGGATGCCGTTGACGGCGAACATGTCGTACGCCTCGCGGTAGTTCTTCACGATCCAGTACGAGTAGAGCTTCGCAACGCCGTATGGCGACCGCGGGTAGAAGGGGGTGTCCTCACCCTGGGGCGGGGGAGTGGCACCGAAGAGCTCTGAGGTGGACGCCTGATAGAACCGCGTCTTGATGCCCGAGAGGCGGACGGCTTCGAGCAGGCGGATCGTGCCGGTGCCGGTGGTGTCGGCGGTGTGCTCGGGTTCGTCGAACGAGACGCGCACGTGCGACTGGGCGGCGAGGTTGTAGACCTCGTCGGGGTTGATCTCGCTCATGAGGGTGACCATGCGGGCGCCGTCGCTGAGGTCGCCGTAGTGCAGGAAGAGCTTGGCGGTCGGATCGTGCGGGTCGACGTACAGGTGGTTGATGCGGTGCGTGTTGAAGGTCGATGCGCGACGGATGAGTCCGTGCACCTCGTAGCCCTTCTTCAGCAGCAGTTCGGCGAGGTAAGAGCCGTCCTGGCCGGTGATGCCGGTGATGAGAGCGCGCTTGGTCACGGTGATTCCCCCTGGGCTAGACGAGCCGTCAGCTCGTCGATACGGCCGAACGCGGAGGCCGCGCACGGTCTCCATCGATGAGCGTTTGGAGAAGAGTAGCGAACGACTCGATCGCGAATGTTTCGTCGAGGACCGTCTCGCGGTAACGCTTGCCGCTCTGACCGAGCTGCTCAGCGCGCTCGTGGTCGCGGCCGAGCTCGAGGCTCGCGTCGAGAAGGGACTGCGGGCTGGCCGCCGGGACGACGACGCCGGCTCCCGCCGCGCGGATCTCGTCGGCGGTGATCCCGTTCTTGTCGGTCGCGGCGATGACGGGGCGGCCGCTGGAGAAGTAGGACGTCAGCTTGCTGGGGACGGCCATCTCGCTGACGCCGGGGTACTCGTTGACGAGCAAGATGTCGGCCGCGGCGAGTGCGGCCGAGAACTCGGCATCCGGAAGCGGGTCGAGGAACTGGACGGTCGACACGCCTTCGGCAAGGGCCTTGAGGCGGTCGCGCTCGCCGCCGCCGCCCATGAGCACGAAGCGGATGGGGGCGCCCTGCGCCTCGGCGAGCCGGGCGGCGTCGACGACGTTGCCGAGGCCCTGCTTGATGCCCATGTTGCCGGCGTGGAGCACGACGACCTCGTCGCCCCAGCCGCGCGCGGCGCGCGCGACGCTGCGGTCGACGGGGGCGGTGGGGGAGAGGTGGGTCCAGTTGCGGACCACGTGGATGCGTTCAGGCGGGATGCCGTAGTCGTCGGCGACGCGGGCAGCGAAACGGTCGTGGATGACGACGACCCGGTCGGCGGTGGAGAGCAGCCATTTCTCGGTCACCTTGATGACCTTGCTGCTGAGGCCGCCGTCCTGGCCGGTCTCGCGCAGGCCGAGCCAGTAGAGGTCCTGCACCCAGACGACGAGCGGCGTCTTCTTAAGGAAGAGCCGCAAGCGGAGCGCGGCGAGGGCTGAGGAGAAAAGGGCGGGCGAGACAAGCACGGCGGCGTCGCGACCGCCGAGAGGTGCGAAGAGCAGACGCAGTCCGAAGCTGATCTCGGAGAGCAACCGGCGGATGCCGCTCGGCTTCGACGGCACGTAGTGGCGGACCCGAAGGGCGTCGACGCCGTCGAGATGTTCCCTCCGTGACCACTGCCCGTAACCTGCCGACACACGCCACTCCGGATAATGAGGATGCGTCGTGACCACGTGCGTCCGGTATCCCCGCCTCGACAAACCACGTGCCATGGCTCCGGTGTAGGGGGAGATGCCGGTCGGCTCGGGAGGGTAGTTCACTCCCAGTACAGTGACTGCGGGGGCGGGACGCGACATGTTCTCGACCCTAGCCGCGCGTCGGTTTCGGCCTGGTTTCGGAAGGTGGACGATGTCTGACATCCCGGTGATCGATCTCTCGAAGGCCCCTGGTGAGCGTGCGGCGTGGGATCGGCCGGCATGGATCGTCTACCTCTGGGCCGTGTGCGAACTGTTGTTGGTCACGAACCCCTGGCAGATCAGCTCAGGGCTGCGGGTGCGGGTTCTGCGGGCCTTCGGCGCACAGATCGGGGCGGGCGTTGTTTTCCGGCCTCGGACTCGCGTGAAGTTCCCGTGGAAGCTGAGCATCGGCGACCGCTCGTGGATCGGTGAGGGGGTGTGGTTCCACAATCAGGACCACATCTTTATCGGGCATGACGTTGTGATCTCGCAAGAGACTTTCTTGACGACCGGCAGCCATCGGCACCGCAAAGACATGGCACTCGTGACGCGGCCGATTGCCATCAACGATGGGGCCTGGGTCACAAGCAGATGCATCGTCTTGGGCGGAACCGAGGTCGGGCGGTCCGCGCTCGCTCGACCGCTGACAGTTGTGTCCGGTGCGATCGCACCCGGCAAGATCGTTGCAGGCCCATATTGCTCTGTGGTGGGTGATCGATTCGTATGAGCAGGTCCTCGTCCGCGAAGAGACGCGTTAGCCCGCCGAAGTACGCGATGTACTTGGCCGTGCTTCCGTTTTATCGGCAAGCTTGCGTCGACGTGCTGAGGCGGGAGCTTGGCGATGGCCTTGCGATCTACGCAGGTCCGAGTCAACTCGACACCTCCGTGCGGACAGGTGTCGCGTCTCGCGACTACAAATCGGTCAAGAACATTTCGATCCTTGGCCGCGCTCTCCTGCAACTGGGTGGCTGGCGCGAGGTCATGCGGGCAGACGCAGCGATCTTGGACTTGAACCCGAGGAGCCTGACTAGCTGGCTACTGATGCTGGTCCGCAAGGTACGCGGGCGTAGGACGCTCTTGTGGGGTCATCTAAGTCCCAGAAGGGGGATGAACAGCGCGACGAGTCGCCTGAGGGAGTCGATGAGGGGACTTGCCGATGGAACCATTCTGTACGGCTACGACAGCGTGGTGCCGGCTCGTGACATGAACCCGCGAGTTCCGTTGTGGGTCGCGCCAAATTCGCTATACCTCGCAGAGCAGATGACCCCCGCGTTGATGGACTCTGCCTCGCCATCGGTACTTTACGTTGGCCGATTGGTCGCTTCGAAGAAGGTCGAGCTCCTCATCCGCGCCCTCACCGTACCCGCAGCCGCTTCTGCCGGTGTCATTGTCGAAATTGTGGGCGCTGGAGAGGAGGAAGGACACCTAAGAGGACTGGCGTCCGAGTTGGGTGTTGCAGATCGCGTGGTCTTTCACGGAGAGATAACGTCGCCGAGGGACCTTCACTCACTGTACGAACGAGTTGCCGTCGCGGTCTCGCCTGGGTACGCCGGTCTCAGCGTCACTCAAGCCCTCGGATTCGGGGTGCCGGTGCTCGTCGCGAAGGATGAACCTCACGCACCCGAGATTGAGTTGGTGAGGTTTGGGGGGATCAGATTCTTCGAGAGCGACAATGCGATCGCGTTGGGAAAGGCGATCACGACGGAGATCGAAGCAGCTTCAAAGCAGGATCGCGAAACACTAGCGGCTCGAGTGCGCGGTGCTTACTCCGCCGAGCAGATGGCCGCGGGCCTGATTGACGCGCTAAGAGGGCATAAGCAGCTTTTGAACGATGAGGGGTGGCCCGCGTGAAAGAGTCGTTAATCCCCGCCAACCGCAGTCGGTTGCCAAAACCCGTTGAGCGGTTGGCGCGCAGAATCCTCAACAGCCGCCAAATCGGTCCGAACGTGACACACGGTCCGGGGTTGCGTCTCGGCCTTGGGGCTTACGTAGGAAGCCCACACGGCTTGACTCTCGGAGCCCAGGTCTCCGTCGGGAAGGGCTCACTAATTGAGGTAGATGGCTCGATTGGCGACTTCACGCTGATTGCGCGTGGCGTTCAAGTGGTAGGGCGGCTCGACCATCGCATTGATCAGGTGGGCGTGCCTATCGCCCTTAGCGAATGGGTTGGGGACCGCGGTCCACAAGCGCTCGACAGCGTGGTTGTTGGAAGCGATGTTTGGATCGGGGCGTCTGCGGTCATACTCGGGGGCATCTCGGTTGGAGACGGCGCAGTTGTCGCAGCGGGGAGCGTAGTCACGAAGAATGTCCCCTCGTTCGCTATTGTCGCCGGCAACCCCGCGCGGGTCATCCGGTACCGGTTCACCGATGCTGAACAAGCCGAACACCTCGAACAGTTGGCGAGGTTGAAGGCTCGTGGCTAGCCCGGTCGGAGAGTCAACTCGGGCGAGACCTCTGCGGGCTGTGGCATCCGTGGTCGTAGTCGGAGTGACACTCGCGGTCGCTGGCGTAGTGAGCGGTCAAATCGTTATCAGTCTCGCCGCCGTCATCGTCTTGAGTTTGGCGTGGTGGATACCGCCGGCGCTTGTTCGATTGAGCGTCGTGCTCGGAGGAACGCTCTTCTTGTTCCAGAACGCAGCTGTGGGTGGTCAACTCAAGTTTGCCTTCGTCGCGTTGTGCTTGATTCTGGGTGCTTGGTCCTTCTGGGCTCTCCGCTATCGCTGGTCCAGTGCAGAGCCCTTCGACCGAGAGGTAGTGAAGCCAATCCTGGTGGCGGCCCTCGTCCTCACGGCCGTGCCGGTCCTCACGCTGGTGCAATTCGCGTTCGGGCCAGCATCCGTTGACTCGTGGCTGCGTGATGCGGTCGGTTATCTGTCGCTGCCGTCGCTCCTGTTGGTCGGTGTGGAGGCTGGTCTAAAGCTTTCGTGGCGGATCGCCGCAATCGTAATCTCCGGGACGTCCCTCGTGGCGGCTGCGCTAGCACTCTCTACATGGCTTTCCAGGCGAGGCGGCGACGTTCTCGGATTCTCTCAGCTCGGCTTGGCCTCTTCGATGCCCGTGTTCGCAGGCATCGCGCTGGCGCTGGCCATGTACTTCAACAGCAGGTCAACGGGCCTCGCTTGGCTTCTGCTCGGGTTGCTGCAGATCGCTATTCTTGTTAGCACCGGTGGCCGCCAACCTGCAATATTTGCAGTCGTTGGACTCCTTCTCGCCGCTGCCTTCAGCCGTCGCGGGCTCGCACAGAGGTTGGCAAGGCTGTTCGTTGCAGGACTCGCCGCACTCTTTGCCTTTGGAGCCGTCCTAGCTTTCTCGGAGACGTTTGGCGGGGGTATCGCTGCTCGCAGGTTGAACTTCTTTGACCGAGTTCTCGACTCGGGGTGGTCAGCTATCCAACAGGACGGCTCGGTAATTGACAGGTCGAACGCGTATGACTGGACACTTCAGATCTGGCAGTCGAACCTTTGGTTCGGTAGGGGCCTGGGCGTCAATTTCCCCTCGGTACGTTCCGGTCTGACAGACGACGGTGGTTTCACTCTCGACACACCGCTAGTGGTCCTCGCCAAATTTGGCATTGTTGGCTCAGTCGCGATCGTTTGGGCCGTCGGCCTTGTTTTCGCGGGCGCACTTCGCGCACGAAGGCACTCAGCAATCCCGGAACTCAAAGCACCCACCTACTCAGTCGTCGCGATCGGTCTGGTTCTCTGCACCGTCCTGAACGGTTTCCCTACGGAGAACCGAGGGTTTGGAATCTTCCTTGCCGGGCTAATCGTTATTGCGCTTGCTGCTAGCGACTCGCAAAAGTACACCCGAGGTGCGAACTCGCGTTATCGCAATATTGGTGCGGTGGCAGGCGCCGAAAGTCGACCTTCGATGCGGTCGGCCTCGAGGAGGATGACCTGATGAGCGTGGTCGGCAGCCACGGGAGTCAGCATCGACCCGCCGGTGGGGTCCTGCGAGGTGCGGTGTCGCTCTCGGTTGGCACCGCTGCCGTGCGTGGCCTTTCGGCCGCCAGCCAATTGCTTCTAGCCATCTGGCTGCTGCCTGCTGAATTCGGCCTCTGGGCAGCGTCTCTTTCGTCGTTGACGTTCTTCACCAGCGTCGCGAACTTCGGTGAAGTCAATGGCTATTTGTCTGGTCGATCGAACTCTTTCAGCCGGTTGGTCCGATCCACTCGTCGCCAGAATGCGGCGCTGACTGCCACGGCAATCGCGGCGGGGATCGTCGTGCTCTTCGCGGCCGGCGTAGAGGGCGGAGTTCTTGCGCTGATCATCGCCCTGAGCATCCCCCTGCAAGGGGAGGCGGACGTTTACTACGCCGCCGGTGTCAAACTTCGCGCCTATACAAGGTTGGTGGTCGCGCAGCTCGTCGCGGCAGTGATCAAGCTATTGCTGGGTGTAGGTCTGGCGGTTTGGTTGGAGAGCGCTCTCGCCCTTGCTGTCCCGACACTCCTCTACTACCTGATTCAGATTCTCTGCTTGAGAGGTCTTCGGGGGCGCGTCGCGGAGGATGCAATCGAGCCTGAACCCGCTACGGCGCGGGAGCGCTTCTCCTGGGCCGTGAACTCCTTGGTCATGACGCTCCCGTTGCAGATCGGTTTTTTCGTGGCGCAGTTCGTCACGGACAAAGAAACTCTCGGGCTCTATTACTTGGCGTTTCAGCTCTCGCTAGGCATCTCGGGCCTACTTGCGGTCCCACTCGCGAGGGTGGCGCTTTCGGCTTTCGGGGAGGAATCAGGCCGCGGGCGCGTGAGGTTGGCGGTGACTCTCTCGCAGATTCTGGGCGCCGCGGTAACTCTCGCAGTAGCGACTCTGTGTGCCGCGGTGATTTTCTTTGGACCACTTGTGCCGACGGATTGGCGGGCGGCCGCGCCGGTCGCTGTCGTGATGCTGGCGAGCCTGCCGATCAGGCTGATAGCACCGGTGCTCGAAGGATTTCAGCAGTCGAACAAACAGTGGTGGCAAAGCACACTCTTCAACGCCGTGGAGACCCTTGCGTCCGCGTTAATTGCGCTGTCGCTTGCGTACGTTGATTTGATTACGTTCGCGCTTCTGCTGACGGGTTGGCGACTGCTGTTTGGCGTAGTGCGGATGGTGGTGGTCCTGCGATCTGCTGGTTGGTTGCCCTTGACCCTCCTCAGCCTCTCAATCGCAATCTCAACGGCACTCCTGTCGTCGAGCGCACTTTCCGCAGTCCCCTATTCGTACATTCTTTTGACCGTTGCGGCGGCCCAGGCGCTTGTCTGGCTCGCAATGCTCGCGCGGCGGGCATTGCCAAATCGAATCATCTGGAGAAAGAGGAAGCGCGATGCCATCTAGCAGGCCCTTCGTGAGCATTCTGATTTTGACGCATAATGCCCCCGAATACGTGGAACTGACGATTCGGAGCCTGCGCAAAAATACGCAGAACGTCGAGTTCGAGGTCGTCGTCGTGGATAATGCATCGGATCAGGAAACGGTGAATCTCGTCACGAGACTTCGCGATGAGGGACTGATCGACAAGCTCCAGCTTTCCGAGGTGAATACGCTGTTTGCGGGTGGCAATAACATCGCGGCCAGCATGGCGTCGGACGATGCAACCCACTTTTTGCTCCTCAACAGTGACGTTGAAGTTCGAGCCTCGGACTGGCTTACGAGATTGCTCTCGCACCACAAGGAAGGTGCCGTCTCCTACGGTGTCGCGACAGATCCGCTTAGGCTGGACGGATACTGCCTTCTGATGGACGCCCACATCTATCGCGCCTTCCCCTTGGATGAGGGACACCAGTGGTGGTGGTCGGTAACGAAACAGCAGGCCGCGATCCTCGTCGCGGGGTATGCGGCATCCGGCTTCTACGAGCATGAGCAGTATGTTCACCATTTCGGGGGGAAAAGTGGCTCCGCCTTTCTGTCGGCGAAGGGGATGAACGTGGGTCGGCGCGAAGTTTACGGCTGGTTTCGCGGGAAGCAGCCGCACATCATTGACCGCATGCCCTCAGTATCGATTAAGAGTCGCCTCAGGACGCTTGCCCTGCGCGCTCTGAGCGTGATTGGGCCAAGTTAAATGCCGGTTCGAGCGATTCTTGTTCTATCGCCGTGGGGGACCGCGGGCGCGTATTCAGGCCCGGTCGTCCTGCAGGAGCGCCTCTTCGGCGAACTGGCGGGAACGGTCGGGATTCCTGTTGACCTCGCATATCGAGCTCGCAGCTCGGACGAAGCCGACGCTCGGTGGGCGCGTAAGAATATCGAGTTGGTTCGGAGCGATGAGCTTCGGATCGTCACGCAGATCATATGGGCTTTAAAAGCCAGTTGGCTCGTATTAACTACGCGGCGCCACTATTCGCACATTCACCTGCAGGGCGCTTACTGGATGAACTTGCTCCCCGCCCTGCTCGTATCGCGGTCCACCCGTCTGCTGATTTTACCGGTCCTGGAGGCCGGTGACTTTCATGACTCCGGAAAGCGCTCAAGCGTCGTGAAGCGGATTCTCCTACATCACGTGATCAAACGAGCCCATCGTATTTTTGCACTCTCGGAGGGTATCTGGGTGGAAGCTCTAGCGCTTGGCGCGAAGGACCAACAGCTGGTCCGGATTGCGAACCCGGTCAGCGACGACTTCCGCGTCGATAGAGCTGCGCCGCCGGCGGAGGACTTTCCGTTGCTCTTCTGCGGCAAACTTGGTCCCGTTAAGAGACCGCATCTGGTCCTAGAGGCGGTTCGTCGGCTCCGCCTTGCGGGGATTCCCGCCCGCGCGATTTTCGTGGGTCCCTTTCGTGACTCCGAGTACGAGAGCAAGTTCATGGCGGCGACGGCGGGTATCACTGATTTCGTTACCCTGATCGGTTACATCCCGGATACCGCGCCTGTGTATGCACAGTCGTTGGCTGCGTTTGTTCTGCCCTCCGCAGCCGAAGGTCTGCCGGGTGCGCTGGCGGAAGCGATGTACAGCGGCTTGCCGTCAGTCGTCACGGACGTGGGTGCGATGGGTGAGATCGTGCGTCGCAGTGGCGGAGGCGTCGTCATATCGGGGCTGGACGAGATGGTCGAGCGTCTGCAGGAAATTGCAGCCGATCCGCGCGCATGGGCTGAAATGTCCCGCGCCTCGAGCGAGTTTGCCCACGCCGAGTTTTCTGCTCGCGCCGTCGCAGCCGCATACCGGGGCGGCCTCGAATGAAACGTCGGGATAGAGGAGAGCCAATGGGCGGTTTGAAGAAGCATGAAGCGGCCGCTTGGCCGTCATACGAGAGGTTGTTCGATCAGGTTTCCGGCTGGCGCGGCGCAAAGGCCTATGTCATCGAAATGACGGACCGGAGTGGGAAGCTTTTGGGTAACAATGGCGACTTCCTAATGCACGCCGTATTTGATCGGATGCTTACAGAATTAGGAATTACTCGGGTCGCTCCTGATTCGGCGGAACTAATCATTGTCCCCCCAAACGGCGCGCTACTGGAGACCTACCAATTCCCATCCATCCTTCGAGAGCGAATCGCGGACTATCCGAATTTGCCGCTTATCATTTTCCCTTCATCCGCGCTCTTCGACTCGATCAACCCCGCTTTCATTTTCGAAGGTCGGGCAGCGGCAACCCTTTGGTTCTTTCGGGAACGCTATTCGTTCGAACAAGTTGGGTCGGCGTGGGGTGGCGCTCTCAAGGCCCTAGGCGTTCGTCTGCTGCTGGACCATGACGTGGTTGCGTCCGGTAATCGCTTCGTTCGAGAAATCATCGAGTCTCGTTCGCCGCGAAACGACACATCGGGTAAACGGCTGCTGATAGGTGGACGTACCGACAGCGAGTCTCGAACCGCAAAGCACTCCAGCGCTCGGCGGGTCGGGGACGCTCACCTCCTCAAACGCCTGGCACGAAGCGCCTTCTTCGCGCTACCTCACGGGACTCGATCGGCTATTGCCCGACGGGTCTTCCGTCGGAAGCTCGAACGTGCGGGATCACTGCTGATGGAGCGATTGAAGGCGGCGGGCCACAAGTTGCCCGAAGGGTCTTTCGCGAGAACGTCTGTCGTGGACGTCAGCGCGCTCGAGTACTCGACCTTCACGTACTACCTCCGCACCATTTCCTCCGCGGACGTCGTTGTTTCCGACCGCTTGCACATCGCGCTGCCCGCCGCGGTGCTGGGAAAGCGGGTCTATCTCATGGAAGCCGGCTATCACAAGCTGACAGGTGTCTATGAGCAGTCGCTCGCGGGGCTCCCGAACGTCACATTGGTGAGGTAGCCAACAGTTCCCCTTTGTGTGTTCAGGGCGACCTCGTGTACTGTAGTTCTTTGGTGCCTGCGCCCTGCTGGCCTCGCACCGCGAACGTGAGCCCTCCACTGGCGTGTTCGACCGGCATCCCGAGCGAACCACCCCGGAGTGGGATTCACGAACTCCTCCGTTCGAATCTATGAAAGCAGCACTACTGTGACGCGCACTTACACGCCCAAGGCTGGTGAGATCACCCGCGAGTGGGTGGTCATCGACGCATCCGACGTCGTCCTCGGCCGCCTCGCCTCGCACGCTGCCACGCTCCTGCGCGGCAAGCACAAGCCCACGTTCGCGAACCACGTCGACACCGGCGACTTCGTGATCATCATCAACGCCGACAAGGTGGCGCTCACCGGCCAGAAACTCGAGCAGAAGAAGGCCTACCGCCACTCGGGTTACCCGGGCGGCCTCAAGTCGGTCACCTACGCCGAGCTCCTCGAGAAGAACTCGGTTCGCGCTGTGGAGAAGGCCGTCCGCGGCATGCTCCCCAAGAACAGCCTGGGTCGTCAGCAGCTGACGAAGCTGAAGGTCTACCGCGGTGCTGAGCACCCCCACGCTGCACAGCAGCCCACCACGTACACCTTCGACCAGGTCGCCCAGTAAGCGCCGCCGAGAAGAACAAGGATTATCTGATGGCGAAGATCGCTGACTCCCTCGACCAGACCCCCGAGAACTACTCGACCGAGACCCCGGCCGCCGCTGAGGCTGCCCCGGCTCGTCCCGTGCTCTCCGTCCCCGGTGCCGCCGTCGGCCGCCGCAAGCAGGCCATCGCCCGCGTGCGCCTGGTCCCCGGCTCGGGCACCATCACGGTGAACGGCCGCACGATCGAGGACTACTTCCCCAACAAGCTGCACCAGCAGCTGATCAACGACCCGTTCACGGTCCTCGGCCTCGCCGGTGGCTACGACGTGATCGCCCGCATCTCGGGTGGTGGCCCCTCGGGCCAGGCCGGCGCCCTGCGCCTCGGCATCGCGCGGTCGCTGAACCAGATCGACGAAGAGAACAACCGCCCGACCCTCAAGAAGGCCGGCTTCCTCTCCCGTGACGCTCGCGTCAAGGAGCGCAAGAAGGCTGGTCTCAAGAAGGCGCGTAAGGCTCCTCAGTACTCGAAGCGTTAATCCTTCGATGGCACTGTTCGGGACGGACGGTGTGCGGGGCCTCGCAAACGGCCCCCTCACCGCCGATCTCGCGCTCACCCTGGCCCAGGCGACCGCTGTCGTCCTGGGCCAGGGTCGTATCGCGAACGCACGCAAAGCCGCCGGCAAGCGCCTCACCGCTGTCGTCGCACGCGACCCCCGGGTCTCCGGCCACTTCCTGAGCGCCGCCGTCGCCGCAGGTCTCGCCTCATCCGGCGTCGACGTGCTCGACGCCGGCGTTCTGCCGACCCCGGCCGCCGCCTTCCTCGTCGGCGACATCGACGCCGACTTCGGCGTCATGATCTCGGCCTCGCATAACCCGGCGCCCGACAACGGCATCAAGATCTTCGCGCGCGGCGGCGTCAAGCTGCCCGACGTCGTCGAACAGCGCATCGAAGAAGCGATGACCGGCCCGAAGCTCGCCCCCACCGGGGGAGCGGTCGGCCGCATCAGCCGTTTCGCGGACGCCGAAGACCGCTACGTCGTGCACTTGCTCGCGTCGCTGCGCACCAGCCTTCGCGGCCTGCACGTCGTCCTCGACTGCGCCCACGGCGCCGCATCCGGTGTCTCGCCCGAGACCTTCCGAGACGCCGGAGCCAAGGTCACCGTCATCGGCGCCGACCCCAACGGCCTCAACATCAACGAAGGCCTCGGCTCCACCCACCTCGACGTTCTCGTCGCCGAAGTGCTCCGCACCGGCGCCGACCTCGGCATCGCCCACGACGGCGACGCCGACCGCTGCCTCGCCGTCGACGCCGACGGCCGCATCATCGACGGCGACCAGATCATGGCGATCCTCGCCGTGTCGATGAAAGAACGTGGACTGCTGCACAACGACACCCTTGTCGCGACGGTCATGAGCAACCTCGGGTTGCACCGTGCGATGGCGGCCAACGGCATCCACCTCGAGACCACTGCCGTCGGCGACCGCTACGTCCTCGAGCGCATGAACGAGGGTGGCTACTCGCTCGGCGGCGAGCAGAGCGGCCACGTCATCATGAGCGAGTACGCCACCACGGGTGACGGAGTGCTCACGGGACTGCACCTCGCCGCGGAGGTCGCCCGGCAGCGCAAGCCGCTGTCAGAGCTCGCGAAGGTCATGACGGTCTTCCCGCAGGTGCTCATCAACGTGAAGGGCGTCGAGCGTTCGCGCTCGACCGACCCTGATGTGCTCGAAGCCGTTGCTGCCGCTGAGGTGGAGCTCGGGGATTCGGGTCGGGTGCTGCTGCGCCCGTCGGGGACCGAGCCGCTCGTGCGCGTGATGGTTGAAGCCGCTTCGGAATACGATGCACAGCGGGTTGGGGAACGGCTCGCGTCCGTCGTCCGCGGCTGAGGCTGAAACACAGCGGGCCCTGGGATATCCCAGGGCCCGCTGTCGTGCTGCGGTGCGTCAGTCAGCCATCGAGACCTTCGTGAAGTCGATCCACCAGCTCTTCGGCTGCTCGAAGCCCTGCACGTCAGCCGACATGGCCCGGGGAGCGGTGTCGTTGACGACGAACATCCACGCGGCATCCTCCGTCACGAGGTGGCCGACCTCGGTCAGCAACGCGGCACGCTCGTCGTCATCCACGGTCACCAGCGCCTTGTCGTACGCTGCCTGCGCCTCTTCGTTGCAGTAGCCGAAGAAGTTGCCGTCGCAGCCGAACCAGAAGCCGTTCCAGCTCGACGGCTGCTCGAGGCTGAACGCCTGGTTCGCCGCCTGCCATCCGGTGTTTCCCTCGCCGAGCTTCGCGTACATGCCCGAGAAGTCGACCGGCTCGAGAGTGACGTCGATGCCGACCTCGGCCAGCTGCGCTTGCAGAGCCTCGTTCATCGACCGTGCCTGCATCGCACCCGACCCGGCCGTGATGTAGCCGACGGTCACATCGACACCGTCCGCGTACCCCGCCTCGGCGAGCAACTCACGCGCGCGGTCGGGATCGTACGAGTACATGTTGTCGTCTTCGGTGTAGTAGAGGCTCGCCTCGGCGAACATCTGGTAAGCCGGGGCGGCGGTGCCGTGGAGCAGATCCTCGGCGATGGTCTCGCGGTCGATCGCGTAATTCATGGCCTGACGCACGCGGATGTCGTCGAAGGGCTCCTCGCCCGTCATCAACTGCCACGACCACTC
This sequence comes from Microbacterium sp. 77mftsu3.1, assembly GCF_900100525.1. Lineage (NCBI taxonomy): Bacteria > Bacillati > Actinomycetota > Actinomycetes > Micrococcales > Microbacteriaceae > Microbacterium > Microbacterium sp. 77mftsu3.1. The sequence continues at coordinate 697,458 of NZ_FNCR01000002.1, forward strand.
CCAGTCGAACGCATTGCCGGTCGCGACAAAGCCCGCCGACTCGAGGCTCGCCAGATCGTCGGGCAGGGCCGCCTCGATCCAGTCCACGCGTCCCGACCGCAACGCGGCCGTTCGCGCGGACGGGTCGGGGATCAGCTCGACCGTGAGGCGATCGAGCTTCGCGACCTCGCCCCAGTAGTCGTCATTGCGAACGAACGAGATCGACTGGTTCTGCTCGAGCGAGTCGAAGACGAAAGGTCCCGTGCCGACCGGGTTGGTGGCCTGGCCCGCAGCGCCCGACTTGTCGAGCGACGCGGGGCTCGCGAAGTAGACGTTGTACAGGTCGGCGAGGAAGAACGCGAACGGCTCCTTCAGCGTGAACGCCACCGTCATGTCATCGACCTTCTCGACGGTGTCGACGAACGTCAGCACCGTGTAATACGTGATGAGGACGGGGTCGTAGTTCGGGTCGTCCTCGTTCATGTAGCGATCGATGTTGTAGATCAACGCATCCGCGTTCCAGTCGGTGCCGTCGTGGAAGGTGACGCCGTCCTGCAGCGTGAAGGTGTACTGCAGACCGTCGTCGGACACCTCCCAGGACGACGCGAGCGCGGGCGCAACGCCTGCCGGTGCATTCGGGTCCGAAACATCGCGCTTCGTGAGGCCCTCATAGACGAGGTTGCCGATGAGTCGCTGCCCCTCATAGCCGGCGGTCGTGATCGCGCCGGTGTCGAGGCTCGGGAACGACGCCATCTGCGACCCGATGACGAGCTCCTGCTCTCCGTCGGAATCGGATGTCGATCCTGAGCCGCCGGCGCACGCAGCGAGCGCGAGCCCGCCGGCGACCAGGATGCTGACCGTCGCGAGTGCGCGGCGGAATCGTGCGGTGGGATGATGCATGAAACTCCTCAGATGACTCTCGGGTGCGGGGGTGGGACATTCCTCAGGCGTGCACTGCGGCGCGGGCTGCCAGAAGCTCTTGTGTGTACGGATCGGTCGGAGCATCGAGCACTGCTCGGGTCTCACCGCGCTCGACGACACGACCACGGTTCAAGACGAGCAGATCGTCGGCGATGTGCTCGACGACCGCGAGGTCGTGCGTGATGAAGAACATCGCAACGCCCAACTCCCGCTGCAGGTCGGCGAACGTGTTCAGCACCTGCGCCTGCACCGACTTGTCGAGCGCCGACACCGCCTCGTCGCAGATCAGCAACTTCGGGCGGCTCGAGATGGCTCGCGCGATGGCCACACGCTGCGCCTGACCGCCCGACAGCTCGTACGGGTAGGCGTGGGTGTAATCCGACGACAGTGCCACAGTCGCCAACAGGTCCGCCGACCGCGACGCCCACTCGCGTCGGGCGACGCCCTGCGCGCGCAGTTGGAAGGCGAGGTTCTCGCCGACCGTCATCGCGGGGTTCAGGGCGTTGCGGGGATCCTGCGGCACCAGCTGGAAGGACCGCCGAGCGCGGCGAAGGTTCGCCCGACTCATCCCGAATAGGTCATGACCGTCGAGGGTGACGGTGCCGGCATCCGGCTTCATCAGTCTCATGACGATGCGCCCGAGCGTCGACTTACCGCTGCCCGATTCGCCGACCACTCCGAGAGTGCGACCCGGTTCGATGCGGAAGTCGACGCGGTCGACAGCGGTGAAATCGCCGAAATGCTTGGACAGTCCGGTGCCCTCGAGGATGGCGCTCACGCGGCCTGCTCCTCTCCGGCAGCCACCGCATGGCCGGGGACAACTTCGCGCAGCGGGCCCCAATCCCGACGCATCCGCACCTCATCGGGCACCACCGCCAGCGCTCCACGCGCAACGGATGCCGATGGCTCGGCCGCGAGCAGCGCTTGCGTGTATTCGTGGCGCGGCTGCCGCAGCACCTGGGGCGCGAAGCCGAGCTCGACGATGCGACCTCCGAGCATGACGGCGACGCGATCGTGCGGCTGCGACGCGATCAGCCCGGCGATGCCGATGTCATGGGTGATGAACAGGATCGCCGTGTGCAGGCGTTCGCGCAGTTCGCCGAGCAAGCCCACCACGTGGCGGCCCACAGACGCGTCGAGTGCGCTCGAGGGCTCGTCGGCCACGATGAGCTCGGGCCCGCAGCAGATCGCGATCGCGATGGCGATGCGCTGCCGCATCCCACCCGACACCTCGTGCGGGTAGCACCGCAGCACCCGCTGCGGCTCGCGGATCTGCACTTGCTCGAGAAGCTCGACCGCCCGCGCCATGGCGGCGCGGCGCGTCGGCACCTGCCGATGCTGCAAGAGCGTCTCGGCGATCTGCGCGCCGATGCGGCGCATCGGGTCGAGCGACGAGTTCGGGTCCTGCGGGACCATCCCGATGCGGTCGCCGTGCAACCGCCGCAGGTCACGCGGGGACGCGTGCACGAGGTCGATGCCGTCGAAGACCGACTCGCCCGTCACGGTCGCGGTCGGCGCCGACAGGCCGGTGATCGACCGGGCGAACACGGACTTGCCGCTGCCCGATTCGCCGAGGAGAACGGTCACCTGGCTGCGCTCGAGGCCCAGACCCAGGTTGTCGATGACCGTGCGGGTGTCGCGTCCGGGAGATGGGAAGGCGACCGAGATCGCCGTCGCATCGAGAACGAGGGGCACATCCGGGTCGAGGCCCCCGGCGGGGGCGGCGGAGAGCAGATCGCTCACGATTCCTGCCCCTTTCCTGAGATCGCGTCCCGCACGCCGTCACCGACGAGGGGGAACAGCATGGACAGCAGAAGGATCATGACCACGGGGGCGAGCGCCAGGCTCGGGTCGGTGTAGACGGCCGCCTGCATCTCGTAGAGGATCGACCCCAGCTCGGGCTGCGGAGAGGGAACGCCCAATCCGATGAAGCCGAGCCCGCCCGAGATCGCGACGTTCGCCCCGACGAGCGACGTCGAGTAGGCGAGCACCGCGGGCAGCGTCACCGGGATGATCTGGTTGATCAGAATCGCCGGTGCCGTCGCTCCGCTCGAGCGGGCCGCGGTCACGAAATCGAGTTCGCGGATGCGGGAAACCTCGGTCTCGGCGATGCGAGCCACTGGCGCAATCCACACCAACGTCAGGGCCAGCACGAGCGTGCCGAGCCCGACGCCGAGCGAGATCGCCAGCAGGAGCGAGAGAAGCACCCCCGGGAAGGCGAACAACAGGTCGACCGCGCGCATGAGCAGCGTGTTGACCACCCGCCCTGAAAATCCTGCGACCGTGCCGATCGCCAACCCGATCAGCGTCGCGATGACGATCGGGACGACCCCGACGATCAACGACGTCCGGGTGCCGTAGATCAGCCGGCTCAGCATGTCGCGACCCTGCGTGTCGGTGCCGAGCAGGTGGCCTTCGCTCAAGAAGGGGAGAAGCCGGTCCGACAGATTGCCGGTCAGGGGGTCGGCGAGCGGCAGGAGGGGCGCGGCGAGCACGGTGGCGGCGATGACGGCGATGATCGCGACGGCGACCTTGGATCGCGCCGGCATGCGCCGGAGGAGCGAGCGACGCTGGAACCGTGGCGCCGCCGTGGGCGTGGTCGGTCGGACCAGCGGAGCGCCGGTGAGAAGGGTCATGCGCGTCCCTTTCGGATGCGGGGGTCGAGCAGAGCGTTGACGACATCGGCGACGAGCAGCACGACCACGAACACCATCGCGATGATGAGCGCCACAGCCTGCACGAGCGTGTAGTCGCGCAGCGTCACCGACTGCACGATCAACGCGCCGAGGCCGGGGATGCTGAAGATCTGTTCCACGAACAGCGCGCCGCCGAGCATCGTCCCCACCTGGATGCCGAGGACCGTGATCATCGGGGGCAGGGCGTTGTGATGCGCGTGCACGCTCAGCCGCCAGGGCGAGAGGCCGCGGGCCCGGAGTGTGGGAAGAAGATCGGTCGACTGGAGCGTCGCGATGGAGGTCTTGAGGGAGCGCGCCATCTGAGCGCCGGGCGCGAGGGCGAGGGCGAGGGCCGGAAGGAACAGGTGCGCCAGGATGTCGAGGGTGCCCCCGTCGCCCCGCGTCGACACGCCTCCGGCAGGGAAGACCGGCAGGACCACCGCGAAGACGATCAGGAGGACCAAGGCCACCGTGTACTGCGGCGCCGACAAGAAGAACGACTCCGCGGCGTCCGTCGCTCTGCGAATCGGCCGCCATCGCGTGGTCGCCAGGTTGCCCATGACGACGGCGAAGATGATCGCCATGACGCTGGCGAGGCCTCCGAGCATCATCGTGTTCGCGAACGCCGGGCCGATGATGTCGGTGACGGGGCGCCCCTGGCTGTAGGAATAGCCGAGGTTGCCACCGAGCATCTGTCCCAGCCAGAGCGTGAACTGAGAGAAGATCGGTTGGTCGAGCCCCATCACCTCACGGAGCTGATCGCGCTCGGCCGGGCTGCTGTCAGTGCCGAGGATCGTCAATGCGGGATCCCCGGGGATCGCTCGGATCGCGAAGAACACGACGATCGCGATGAACAGCGCCGTGACGACCGTCATGACCGCGCGACCGCTCACCAACCGGAAGAACCGGTTCTGTGTGATGGCTTTGTAGTCCATAATTGGAATTATGCACTGAGGTACTGTTTCGGTACTGTTTCCAGACGGTGACACTTCTCGCCACGTGCCGCGAATGCGGCATCCCGCCGGTCGAAATCGCTGTATTCAGGCGGGAATGAAGACGTCGATCGTCGGAGAAAGGACTCCCCATGGCACTGCGCCACGCGATCCTCGCCGCCCTGTCGCGAGGTAAGCCCCGCACCGGGTACGACCTCAACGCGAGCTTCAATGACGTGAACGACCGGGCCTGGCACGCGAGTCCCTCGCAGGTCTACTCCGAGCTCACCAAGATGGAGGACCGCGGCCTGATCGCTATCAGCGAGCGCAATGAGCGCGGACGGACGAGCTACGTCATCAGTGAGGCCGGGTATGAAGAGCTGCGACGCTGGCTGCTCCACGAGCAGCCCGACCACGGGGTGCGAGATGACGCGACGCTGCGTCTGCTGAACCTGTGGGTCCTCGAACCGACCGAGGCCGCATACCTGCTCGACAGCGAGGTGGCCTTCCAGCGTCAGCGCCAATTCAGCCTCACGCACCTGCTCGACAACTGGGAGCTCGAGCGCGACGATCACGACAGTCCGGTCTGGCGCAACCGTCGGGCGCTGTACACGCTGTGGCTGCGTCAGACGACACTCACGCTGGAGTGGCTCGACGAGTTGCGGGCTGTTCTCGCCGACCCGGCGACGCCCGTTGCCGACCTGATGCCGCACGCCGTCGCTGTCGAGCAGGGCTGATCGCCGAACGGGGCGTGCGGCACCGGTTCGCTACGCCAGGATGGTGCTCATATCGGCAGGCGTGCGCCCATAACCGGGTGTCGTGAATCGGCGATCCCACGCGGCGTCGTCGGCGAGTAGTTCGCGCCACGGGGCGACCTCGATGTAGAGCACGCGCATCGAGTCGAGCGCGTTGACGTGCAGGGCCTCGCCGTCGGTCGACACTGCATCCGCCGGGACGGCGACGTCGAAGTTCTTCATCATCCCCGTCCGGGAGGTCGTCTCGATGCAGACGTTGGTCTGCAGGCCGGCGACGACCAGTCTGTTCACGTCGAGGTTGCGCAGGATCGTGTCGAGGTCCGTGTTGAAGAACGCATCCCAGCGGTGCTTCTCGATCACGATGTCGCCGGGTTGCGGCGCGACGGCGTCGAGGATCTCCGATCCCCAGTCGGCCTCCGCTCCGATCGGCGAGGGCTCGGGCGCGTCGATGAGCAGGCGGCGCATGCTCGGCGTCGTGTCGGCCCCGTCGGCGCGCGAGGTCTGCCGGGTGTAGATCACCGGCATCCCTTTCTCGCGGGCTGCGGCGAGCAGGGCGGCACATTCGGCGACGACCCTGTCGAACTCGAAGATCGGCGGCCATCCCAGCGCGCTCCGGCGCTCCTGCTGCAGGTACATGTTCTGCATATCGATCATGATCAGGGCCGTGCGTTCGCTCATGAGTTACCCAATCTCGTAGTGTGTTTCGGTAGTCCAATACTGTTATATAGTTTTTGAGGTTACGACAGTATTTCCTGACGAGAGGGTCATCGTGGGTCGAGCACGTCCGAAGGTCAGTCCGACGACCGGGGGGCGCTCGCGTTCGCAGTGGAAGATCTTCGTTGTGCTGGTCGGCGCAGCCGCCCTCACGATCCTCGATGTGTCGAAGTTGGGTGTCGCGCTCCCCGCGATCCAGGCCGACATGGGCGGCGATCCCGTGACGGTCCAGCTGATGCTCGTGGGCTACACCCTCGCGTACGCCGCGACTCTGCTGCCCGCCGGGCGCATCGGCGATGTGCTTCCCCGTCGAGCAGTCTTCCTCGTCGGACTCACCGTGTTCACGGCGGCAAGCGTCGTGTGCGCTCTCGCCCCCACCGTCGAGATACTCGTCCTCGCTCGCGTCATCGAAGGAGTCGGGGCTGGCTTGCTCATGCCGCAGGTGCTCGGATTCATCCAGCGCATCTTCCCCGCCGGCGAACGCGCCAAGCCCCTCGCTGCGCTCGCCGCCGTCACCTCCCTCACCTCACTGGCGGCGCCCGTGCTCGCCGGCGTCATCCTCGATGCGTTCGGCGACCGCATCGGCTGGCGGGTCCTGTTCTTCGTCACCGTGATCGCGGGCGCGATCCTCATCCCTGCGGCAGCCATCGTCGTGCGCGAACCACCGGCCGAGCGCCGACGCGGGTTCGACGGCGTCGGGGCGGCGCTGCTCGCGGTCGGCGTCGTGCTTGTCATCGGCCCGCTCAGCGCGACCTCCCAATCGCTCCCGTTCGCCCCGTGGATGCTGATCGTCACGGGCGGGGGAGTGATGCTGATCCTGGTCTTCGTCTTCCACGAGCGGCGGACAGTGCGTCGACGGCGAGAAGCGCTCATCGACCCGACCCTCTTCCGACTTCCGCACTTGTCGGCCGGCGTGCTGATCTCGGGGTGCATGCACGCGGCGGCGACCGCGGGGACACTGATCGTCACCATCGGGCTGCAGCAGATCGGCCGTCTGACGCCGCTCGACACCGCGTTGTGGATGCTGCCCGCGGCCGCGGCGAGCCTGCTCGGCTCATGGTTCGCCAGCCGAATCGACCCGGTGGACGGCAAGGTCGTCGTACTCGGCGGAGCGGCCGGCGCCATCGCGGTCGCCGCGACCGGTGTGGCCTTCGCCGTCGCCGGACCTGAACTGCTGCCGGGTGTCGTCGCAGCGCTTCTGTGCCTGAGTGCGTTCGGCGCGGGGCTGTCGGCCCCCGCCAATCAGGCTCGGACGCTTCTCTACGCTCCCGACCATCGATCGAGCGCCGCCGGGTCGCTCATCCAATTCGCGCAGCGGGTGGGGTCGGCGATCGGAATGGCGATCGCCTTGATCATCTACTACGCGTTCCTCACGGACATCACCTTCGCAGGTCAGCCTGCAGCGGGCCCTGCGCTCGCCTTGGGCGTGGTCAGCGTGTTCCTCGTGGCTGCCGCCGCTCTCGCAGCGGGAGACCGCGCGCGTGCCGCGGTGGCTCAGGTCCCGAAGACGTCGTTCGCCGCCGACCGGGCACGGGTATAGCCCGCCGTACCCGGCTAGTTCCAGGTGTGCACCGGCTCGTTCGTGTGCATCGCCTGCTGGTACTCGAGCAGGGTGGCGCGCAGCGCGTCGAAGCGGTCCATGCCCTCGCGGGCGTGCATCTTGCGGGCGAACCACTCCGCGCCGTTCGTCTTCGACACGCACCGCTGCTCGATGATGCCGAGGTAGCGTTCGCGTTCCTCATCAGAGACACCCCACGCGGCGAGACCCTCGTGTGCGAGGGGCAGCAGGGTGTCCCGCACCAGCTCGGTCGCCGGCACCCGGCCGACGCCCGGCCACGACAGTCGAGCGTCGATGCCCAGGCGCGCGGCCGACTGGAAGTTCTCCCGCGCGGTACCGAACGACATCTGCGACCACACCGGTCGCTCGCTCTCGGCCAGCGCACGCACGAGACCGAAGTAGAAGGCGGCGTTCGCCACGGTGTCGGCCACCGTTGGACCGGCGGCGAGGATGCGGTTCTCCACGCGCAGGTGCGGCACGCCGTCTGCGACGTCGTACACGGGACGGTTCCAGCGGTACACCGTGCCGTTATGCAGCTTCAGCTCAGCCAACGACGGCACCCCGCCCGACTCGAGCACCTCGAGCGGATCCTCATCGTCGATGATCGGCAGCAGCGCCGGAAAGTAGCGCACGTTCTCTTCGAAGAGGTCGAACACCGACGTGATCCACCGCTCGCCGAACCACACCCGCGGCCGCACGCCCTGCGCCTTCAGCTCCTCGCTGCGGGTGTCCGTCGCCTGCTCGAACAGAGCGATGCGCGTCTCGCGCCACAACTCCCGCCCGAGCAGGTACGGCGAGTTCGCCGCCAGCGCGAGCTGCGCGCCGGCGATAGCCTGCGACGCATTCCAATACGCGGCGAACTCCGCGGGCGCCGTCTGCACGTGGAACTGCGTACTCGTGCACGCCGCCTCGGGGACGATCGAATCCGCCGTCGTGTCCAGCTGCTCCTGCCCCGCGATCGAGATGACGATGTCCTCACCACGCGCGTCGAGCACCTGATCGTTCAGCATGCTGTACCGCGGGTCGGCGCTCAGCGCACTGCGACTCAGGTGGCGATCCGCCAGGGTCGGCAGGATGCCGATCATCATCAGATGTGCGCCCTGCTCAGACGCGCGCTCCTCGGCGTCGTTCAGCTGCTGCCGCATCCCGCTCTCGAACGTCGTGAGGCCTCCGCTGCGCAACCGAGCGGGCGGAACGTTGATCTCCACGTTGAACCGGCCGAGCTCGCTCACGAACGCCGGGTCCGGGATCGCGTTCAGCACCTGCTCGTTGCGCATCGCCGGATCACCGACCTCGTCGACGAGGTTCAGTTCGAGCTCGAGACCCGTCATCGGGTCATCCGCCTCGAACTTCGACTCACTCAGCATCCGTTCGAACACGTCGAGGTTTTGACGGATCTTCTCGCGATGACGGGTGCGATCGGCCCCGGTGATCTCCTGCGACTCGACTGTTTCTCCCACCCCGCCACCCTAGGTCGGCACCGGGCGCGCACCCCGGGCGGTTGACAAGCCAGGCATCGTGCCGAAACTCCACGCGACTAACCCATCGCATGCGAAAGCACCACCCCCTCACCTGTCGACCACACCAGACGTAGCCTCGGGGAACCCGGGGCGCACCGATCCCGGGAACGATCGACGGAAGGACCAGATCATGGGACTCGACGACAAGATCAAGAACGCCGCCCAGGACCTCACCGGCAAGGGCAAGGAGGGCGCCGGCAAGGCGACCGACAACGAGAACCTCGAAGCCGAAGGCCACAAGGACCAGGCTTCTGCCAACCTCAAGCAGGCCGGCGAGAACGTCAAGGACGCGTTCAAGTAAGCCATCACACCGAACGCCCGGGCCCCTCGTGGACCCGGGCGTTCGTCGTGTCACCAGGGGGCGCGAAGGGCGTTCACGTACACTTCACTCGACGTTCCCCCGACGTCGACGCCTGCTCTTCTCGTCGTGCACGGCCGTCGACGGACGCCCCAGGAGACCCATGAAACGGCTGACATCGCTCGACGGTCTGCGCGGTCTGGCCGCGCTCATCGTGCTGGTGCACCACATCATGCTGACGTTCCCGCTGTTCGCCGAGCCCTACCTCGAGGGACGAGCGGCGAACGGACTTCCCGAGCTCCTGTCGTACACCCCCCTGCACACTCTGTGGGACGGCCAGGGCGCCGTCGTCATCTTCTTCGTCCTCAGCGGCGTCGTGCTCACCCTTCCCGTGCTCAAGCAGGGCCGCGACTTCTCGTGGGTCGGGTACTACCCGCAGCGCCTGCTGCGCCTCTACCTGCCGGTGTGGGGCGCGATCATCCTCTACCTCGGCTGGGTGCTGATCATCCCGCGCACCACCGCGATGGAGAGCGCCTGGCTGGGCATCACCGACAAAGCCGTCAGCCCCGAAGCCCTGTGGGGCGACGCGACCCTGCTGTTCGGCACCGGCGACCTCGTCAGCCCGCTGTGGTCGCTGCAGTGGGAGATCGCCTTCTCGTTCCTGCTGCCCGTCTTCGTCTTCCTCGGGGTGCGGTTCGCCCGCTACAACTGGATCCTCGCCGTCGCGGCCGTCATCGGGATCGCCGTCTCGAGCAGCCTCGGCAACCGTGCCCTCGTCTACCTGCCCATGTTCCTCATCGGCGTCGTCATCGCCACGTGGCTGCCCACCATCCGGAAGTGGCAGCCCAGCCGAGGCACCCAGGCGCTCCTGCTGCTCAGCGCGCCGATCCTGCTCATCTTCCCGTGGCTCATCCGCCCGTTCGAGACGCTCCGCCCCCTCGTGAAGCCGTTCGACGCGGTGACGACCATCGGAGCCACCATCGCCGTCATCGCCGCGATCGTCGTTCCGATCTTCCGACGCTTCCTCGAAAGCCGCGTCATGCAGTGGTTCGGGCTCATCTCCTTCAGCCTCTACCTCGTCCACGAGCCCGTCGTCATTTCGATGGCCCACCTGTTCGGCGACCAGAACCTGCGCATCGCCGGCCTCGTCAGCGTCGTCATATCGATCTCGCTCTCGTGGGTCTTCTTCAAGGTCGTCGAGATCCCCAGTCACAAGCTCTCGCGCCGAGTCGGCGACTTCGTCCGCTCCCGCACCAAGAAGCGCCCGCAGCCGCACGCCCCGATCGCCCCCGACATCCAAGCGCACCAGGCCTGACCCGCCGCTAGACTGTCGCCGGGCCGTCAGGCCCCTCTGGGGAGAGAAGCATGAAGGCTGGGCGGGTACCCGAGCTCGCTGTGCATCGACGAGTCGGTCTCGGCGTCCACGTGTGGTGGGATGCCGTCACCAGTCGCGCCTTCTTCATGCGCCCCACGCTCTGGATCAGCCTCATCGTCTGCCTCACCGTGATGGCGCCGTTCCAATACATCTCGGCGCCCTCGGGGTACGTCGGGGTCGTGGTCGTGGCGGGGATCGCCTGGGCGCTGCTCGCCGCCGTGCTCATCCCGGTGGCCCTCGTCGAGCGCCACCTGCCGCGCGCGACGCACCGCGGCATCCTCGTCCTCACCGCCGTCGTCCTCATCGCGGCCGCCCGGCCCTTCGTCAACGAGGGCGTGTACGTCCTCGTGTACGGCGGCGTCTTCGACCTGACCGGCATGACGGCGCGGATCGTCTCGAACGTCGCCGTCTGGCTCGCCGGCCTCTCGATCATCGCGATGACGGTCCGATCGATCGAGCTGACGCGCGGCAGTCGCCGGCGTGTCACGGCCGCCATCGCCGCGCTCACCGCCGGCCGCCGCCGGCTCGCGCGGTTCGAATCCGAGAATCGCGAACTGCTCGGCCCCGTCATCTCCGACCTCCGCCATCGTCGCGACGAGATGCTCGCCGGCGACATCGACTTCACGGCCGTCCGCGACTACGCCGACGAGGTCCGTACGGCCAGCCACCGGTTCGAGGAGCGCGCCGGGCTCGATTTGCGAGTCATCCCGACCGACGATGACCACGAGACCGTCCAGCCCCCGCGGTCGGCCCTCACGATGCTGCGACCCGCGCCGTACTTCGTCACCGGCTTCGTGTTCCTGCTCGGTGCGATCCCGTACACGCACCTCGTCGCGGGACCCTGGGTCGCGTTGGCGGCGATCCTCGTCGGCATCCCCGTGACCCTGGGCGCCGACCTCGCCGTCCGGGTGCTCGCCCGGGGGAGGACGAGCGCCCGACGCGGGTGGATCCTCGTCGCGGTCTGGTTCGTGACCGGGATCGTCATGACGGTCGTCGCGCGCCTGCTCATCGGCACCAACGAGCCCACCCTGCTCGTCCCTGTCGCGTCGCTGCCCCTCGTTGCGTTGGCGCTCGCCGCGTGCACCGACGCGATCGCGCGAGCCGCCGACACCGCGCACCGCCTCGAAGCGGTGCTCGCGATGGTCGCCCGCACCCTCACCGCCAAGACCGCGTCGGCTCGCCGGCCCCTGCGGAACGCCGCGCACGTCCTCCACGGCCGCATCCAGGGCCGCTGCGTCCTGCTGGCCGCCGCCGCCGACGAAGACGAGGCGACGCCCGAGGTCGTGCAATCGTTCCGTCGAGAGACGGATGCCGCCTTCGACTCCGTCCTCGCCTTCGTCGCCGAAGTCGACTCCGCCGCCCTCGAAGGTTCGGTCCAGAGCGCCCACGAAGACCTGTTCGAGCTCGTGGCGACCTGGCGGTCGGTCCTCGACGTCTCGAGCGAGATCTCGCCCGCCGCCGCGGCCGCGCTCGACGACCCGGCGCTGTCGCGTCGCGTCGCGACCATCGTCAACGAAGGCTTCGTCAACGCGATCAAGCACTCCACCGCCAAGAAGGTGTGGGTAGAGATCGACGTCGACGGCGACACGCTCATCGTCCGCACGTGGTCGACGGGGGTGCTCGACCGCACGCCCGCCGTCGGACCCGAGCTGCGCGGCATCAGCGTGCTCGGTGTCGGCGCGCGCATCTACCAGCGTGGCGACGCCGTCGTCCTCGAAGTGCCCGTGCCGCTCCGCCCCGAGCGCGAGGCCAGCCCCGCGCCGATCATCGCGCTGCCCCGCCGCGCGTGGTGGGCGCGTCGCGCCCCGCGCGCGTCGCGCGTCGGCTGACGTGTCGCGCGCCGGCTGGCGTCAGTACTCGAGCAGCGCGGTGATGACGAGGATGATCGCCCCCAGGGCGACCACGATGAGAGCGGCATACGCCCACCACCGCAGCCCGGGAGGTTTCGGGGCGGAGCGCTGACGTGAACGGCGGTGCGACGAACGACCCGACATCGGTTTCCTCCCCAGGGCGACAGCGCGAGGGCGCTCAGGCCTTCCGTTCGGCGCCGTTGACGAGGACCTGCGGCCCACCGTAGTGGATGCGTGTATCGGCGGGATGACGCGGTGTTGGCGGGTGTCTGCCGCTTCTGTCATGCTGAGCGCGAGGAGCCCGACGGCGGGGTCCCGGGGAAGTCGGGCGCTGGGGTGCTCGAGGGGGAGTACACGCATGCGCAGTCGGCGCCGTCTTTTCGCGCGCGGATCGGCCGTCCTGGCCGTCTGGGCGATCCTGGTGGGCGGGCTTGCGTCCGCTCCCGCTGCCATCGCGGCCGAGCCCGCGGCATCCGCCACCGCCGAGCGCACCGTCGTGGTCGACCCGTCCGGCACGGTCGTTGCCTCCGCTGATGACGCCGCGCCGACGACGGATGCCGGTGCCCCCGCTGACCCGAGGCGCGACGACCGCGCCCGTCCCGGCGACGCGAAGAAGAGCGCGGCGAGCCTCCGCGCCGAGAACAAGCTGGCGACCTCGGGCACGGCATCCATCTCGGGAACGGTCACCGACACAGCGAAGGCCCCCCTCAAGGGGATCACCGTCACGCTGTACCAGGACTTCGGGGACGACGGATCGAGCCCCGCGGGCGACACCACGACGAATGCCGCCGGTGCCTTCACGTTCGCGAAGCTGCCCGCCGGGCGGTTCACGCTGCGCTTCACCGATGAGGCCGGCAAGCACGTCGGTCAGTGGTTCGGTGGCGCCGAGAGCCTGTGGGGAGAGCCGGTCTGGTTCGCCGTCGCGCCCGGTGCGAAAGTCACCGGAAAGAACGCGCGGCTCGCGCTCGGCAGCAGCATCGCCGGATCGGTGCGCGGTCCCGACAACGTCGCCGTCGCGGATGCGTTCGTCCAGCTCTTCATGTGGAACGCGGAGTGGGCGGATTGGGAGGATGTCGGTGGGACGTCCACCGACTCCCACGGCGCCTATCGGCTCACCGGCCTCCGCGCGGGGAAGTACACCCTGTACGTGCAGAGCGCATTCGGCTCCGACCTGCAATCGGAATGGTGGAACGACGCGACCTCGCAGAAGGCGGCGACCCGGATCGCCGTCAGCGCCGGAAAGTCCATCACCGGGCTGCGCACCACCCTGGCGCTCGGTGCCTCGCTGGCAGGACGCGTCACGACCAGCACGGGCGCTGCGGTCTCGGCGTCCATCACGATCTACCAGCGCGTCAACGGACAGTGGGAGTACGTCGACTCGCCGTGGGTCGCCGACGACGGTACCTTCCGCGCCAGCGGGCTCAGCGCCGGCGACTACACGTTCTCGGTCGAGCCCGACCCGTCATCCGGTCTGACCGTCACGTGGTGGGGAGGAGGGCACCGCGAGAAGGACGCCAAAGTCATCACGCTGGCCGACGGCGCTGCCAAGAAGGGCCTGAACCTCGTCCTCACCTGGGGAGCAACGCTCTCGGGCACGGTGACCGGCGGTGGCAAAGCCCTCGCCGGCGCCACTGTGGCGCTCTACTCGGCGTCGAAGACCAGCGCCGACGACTCCGAATGGGTGGCCGAGACGACCACCGGGGCCGACGGTCGGTACCGGCTCGTCGGCATCCGAGCCGGCACGTACACGCTCCACTACGAGCCGCCCACCGGAACCAACCTGATGGGCGAGTGGTGGAAGGATGCCGCCAGCGCCGAGACGGCGACCCGCGTCGACATCGCGAAGAGCGGCGCGCGGACCGAGTTCGACGCCACGCTCAGCCTCGGCTCGAAGATCGAGGGCGTCGTCCGCGGCGACGGCGGCAAGGCTGTGGCAGCGAACGTCGCGCTCTACAGCGTGGAACGATCCGCCGAAGAGGGCACCGTCCGCCAGGAGATCGCCTCGGTCGTGACCCGGGCCAATGGAACGTTCTCGTTCGGAGGCCTCGCGGCAGGCACGTACACGCTCCGGACCTCGGTCGAGAAGGGCACCTACGCGACCGAATGGTGGGACGACCGCGGCTCCGAATACACGGCGAAGACGATCACGCTCGGGACGAAGAAGAGCGTCACCGGACTCGTCGTCACCCTGGCGCGCGCTGCCGTGCTGGGCGGTGCGGTGACCGATGAGAGCGGGGACCCCGTGGCATCCGCCACCGTGGACGTCTTCGTCGGAACGGACCGCGAATTCCTCACTCAGGCGACGACAGACGGCGACGGACGTTGGCGGGTGGGCGGGTTGCGCGCCGGCACCTACACCCTGCACATGCAGGCTCCCGAGGGCAGCGGCCTGGTGCCGCAGTACTGGCGAGGCGCACTGGAGTGGGAGGACGCGAGCGGGGTGAAGCTCTCGAGCGGTCAGTCCCGCACCGACCTCGACGTCGAGCTGCGTCTCGGCGGGACGATCTCGGGCGCCGTCACCGGTCCCGGCGATCGCGCGGTCGCGGGGGTGACGGTGCGCGCGCTCCAGTGGGTCGACGGCGGGTGGTCGTCGGCCACCGAAACCACGACCGACCGTGCCGGCCGGTACGTCCTCGTGGGACTGCCCGGTGGGCGGTACACGGTTGAGTTCGCGCCGGACAACGACAGTGAACTCGGCGCCCAGTGGTGGAAGGGCGCCTGGCGTCACGCCGAGGCGACCACCTTCGAGGTCGCCTACGGAGCGAAGATCACCGGAATCGATGCGCGTCTGGTCACCGGCGCGACCGTCGGAGGTACGGTCACGAATGCGCAGGGCACCCCTGTTGCCGACGTCAGTGTCAGCGTCGGAGTCGGCAACAGCCGGCGGTGGGCGCATACCGACAAGAAGGGTGCTTGGCGGATCTCCCAGCTCGACGCCGGCACCTACACGCTCTTCTTCGAACGTCCCGAGGGCAAGAACCTCGTATCGGAGTGGTGGAAGAACGCCGCGACCGAGGCCGCGTCGACGCCGATCCAGGTGAAGGCAGCCTCGCGCACCCTCACCTTCAACGCCTCACTGGATGCCGGCAGCACGATCATCGGCAAGGTCACGGACGCCAAGGGTGCAGGAGTCAGCTCGGTGCGCGTCGTCTACACCTCGCGCCCCTCGAGCCAGCCGGCGAACGAGAACGAGGTCGAGACCAGGCCCGACGGAACCTATCGGATCGACGGTCTGCGCGCCGGCTCGTACGACGTCGAGTTCCGCCCGGCGGATGACGTGAACCTCGTCGGCGAGTGGTGGCGCGACGCGATCGATCGCAGCGCGGCGACCGCGGTCGTGGTCGGGACGAAATCCACCGTGAAGGGGATCGATGCATCCCTCGCCGCAGGCGGTGCACTCTCGGGTCGGGTCACCGATGCCGACGGCAAGCCGCTGGCAGAGGCCGTCGTCTTCGTCGTCGACCTCGACACGCGCCGCTGGTCGGATGCCTCGACATCGCGGAACGGGACGTGGACCATCCGCTCGCTGCCCGCGGGTACCTACCGGGTGCAGTACCTCGCACCCTACGGTGTCAACGCGGTCGGCCAGTGGTGGAAGGGCGCGACGACGATCGACGCCGCGGCCACCGTGACTGTGGCGGACGGCAAGACGGTGCGTGGACTCGACGCCCGGCTCGCCCGCGGCGGCACGATCAGGGGCGTCGTGACGGGACCCGGCGGTGCACCGGTTGCCGATGCCGAGATCGCCGTGTCCCGCGGCGGGGAGATCATCGCTTGGGCCCAGACGGATGCCGGCGGCTCATACGCGGTCACGGGACTCGAAGACGCGACTTACACGCTTCGCGTCCGCCCCGCCCCCGGATCCGACTTGGCCGAGCGCTGGTGGAAGGCGAAAGCTCCCGGCGCGAAGCCCACCACGCTGAAGATCGCGAAAGCGAACGAGATTCGTGACATCGACGTCGCCCTGGTGCCGGGCGCGAAGATCACGGGCACGCTCCGCGCCGCGTCGGGCACACCGCTCGCCGGCGCGTACGTCGAGGCCTATCGACAGGGTGACGGCGACGGGGAGCGGGTGGCCGAGGCGAGCACCGACACGGCCGGCTCCTACACGCTGCCGGGGTTGGCCGCCGGCACGTACGCGGTGAAGTTCACGTACGAGGACGGCACCGACTCGCGGGTCGTCTGGTGGGGCGGAAAGCCGACCGCCGAGACCGCCCGGACGATCACGGTGACGAAGGCCGTCGCGATGCCCGGCCACAACGCCACGCTGCCGCGCGGGCTCGACTCCGGGACGCTCGTCCTCTCGGGCGCACCGCGCGTGGGGTCAACCTTGAGGGCGGCGACGGCGTCGTGGCCGAAGGGGACGCACTTCCTGTACCGGTGGTGGGTCGGCGGCGATCGCGTCGACACCGCGACCGGGCGGACCCTGAAGCTCACCGCCGCGCACCGCGGATCGTCGGTCACCCTCGAGGTCGTCGCATGGGGGACGGGCACCAGTGCGGTCGAGCGGATGGTGTGGATGGACGAACCGATCCGCTGACCGCCCGCCGACCCCGCGTCAGCGGGCGGCGAGCATGAGGTCGGCGGTCCGCAGCGCGAGCGCCATCTGGGTCAACGCCGGGTTCGCCGTGAGCGCGCTCGGGAACGTCGAGTTGTCGCAGATCCAGAGGTTGTCGACTTCGTGGGACCGACCGGATGCGTCCACGACGCTGTCCTCGGGATCGTCGCCCATGCGCGCGGCGCCCAGGGTGTGGGCTGTCCGCTGGGTGACGCGCGTGCTGCGTGCGCCGGCCGCCCGCAGGATCCGCTCCATCACGTCGATGCCGTGCCGGTCGATGGCCCGCTCGTTGTCGCCCTGCGAGAACGAGACCTCGGCCCGCGGCATTCCGTCCTCGGCGAGCTCATCGCTGAGGGTCAGGGCGTTGCGGTCGTCGGGCAGACACTCGCCGTTCATGCCGATGCCCGCGCTGAAGGGGTACTCGCTCATGGCCGACATGAGGTCGTCGCCCCACAGACCCGCCCCACGGACGAGCTGCGTGCCGAAGTTGAGCGGCATGACGCCGAGGCTCTGCAGCAGGTAGCCGCCGACGAATTCGGCATTCTCGGGACGCACGAAGTCCTCGCTGATGATCGACGACGGGTACCCGCGGTAGCCGCGGATCGGCTCGTCGAACCTGCCCCACACCTGTACGCCGCCGTGCGCCATGAACCCGCGACCCACGACGCCGTTCGCGTTGCCGACGCCCGTGTGCAGCAGCAGGCGAGGCGTCTCGACGCCGCCCGCTGCGAGCACGAGGGCCGCACACCGCTGCCGGTGGTCGGTGCCGCCGGAGCGGTAGACAACGGCCGTGACCTTGCCCGAGGCATCCCGTTCGATGCCGTGGACGAACGCGTCGGCGCGCACCTCGGCTCCGGCGGCCACAGCAGCCGGCAGGTAGGTGTTCGCCGTCGTCGCCTTCGCGCCGAAGCGGTCGCCCTGGTGGATGTCACCGTTGTCGAGCGTCGTTGAGCGGAGGCCATGGTGCGGCTGGTCGCGGTCGCGGGTGAGGATCGCCGCCGGGCCGTCGGTCGCGGTGATGCCGAGCGCCTCGCAGCCGCGGATCATCACGTCGGACGAGCCGTTCCGCCGCACGGGCGGGTACGCGTACGAGCGAGCCGGGTCCCAAGGGTAGTGCGCAGGGCCACTCACACCGATGTCGGATTCGACCCGTTCGATGTAGCGGATCAGCTCGGCGTGATCGATCGGCCAGTCGCGTCCCTGACCCGTGTCGGTGCGTAGGCGCAGGTCGCGGGCGTCGGGACGCGGCGTGAACGCTCCCCAGTGCAGCGTGCTGCCGCCCACGCCGAACCCGCTGTTGTTGGGTCCGAACGCCGTCGGGTCGTCGCCGCCGCTCAAGCGCTCGGACATCCAGTTGATCTTCGTGGACTCGAGCTCGTCCGGCGTGAACTCGCTCGGCGAGAAGTCCGGACCGGCCTCGAGGGCCACGACCCGCATCCCCGCCTCGGCGAGACGCGCGAGCAGGGGAGCGCCACCGGCACCCGTCCCCACCACGACGACGTCGACGACCTCGTCCAGATCGAACCTCTGCATGCCCGGGTGATCTGTCACCCGGCGATGATCGCCGGTCACGCGGCATCCTCCACCACTGTCTGGCCGAGCTCGCTCGGCTCCCATGTCTCTCGTTCGCCCGTCGCGATGGTCGCCCATCCCGCCGGACGCGGGCCGGTCCCACCGACCGCGAAGCCGTCGAACCCGATGCGCGCCAGCGACGCGGGGTGCGCCAGCCACATGCGCAGCAGGTCGTTGCGCGCATCCTCGAACCACGAGCGGATGCCGTCGGTCCCGAGGCCCGCCGCGTCGATGCCGTCGGTGATCAGCCGCACGATCAGGCTCCGCTGCGCGGTCACCTCGCTCGGCCATACGGCGGCGATCGCGTCGAGCCCCAGGCCGTAGGCGACCGGGTCGGCGGGGGAGCCCACCGGGCGCCAGCCGTCGGTGCCGCCCTCGGCGAGCATGTCGTCGATGCGGACGGCGAGGTCGATCGTCCCGCCCTCGCCCTGCGGCACGAGGAGCGCCGCGAGCGCACGCAACGTCTCGACCTGCGCACGGTTCAGTGTGCGGGGGGCGCGGTCGCGGTCGTCCACGAGAGCCCGCTGCGCGAGCGTCCGTCGCACCGCGACGTCGACGCGCGACGACGCGATGACGCGTCCCCACTCCGGCGGCACCACGGGAGCCGCGGCGCGGATCGCCTGCCACGTCTCGGCGAGCACCGCCGCGACCCGCTCCGGAGCCTCGTACGGCAGCAGATGGCCGACACCCGGCATCCGCTCGACGCGGGCACGCGGGTACACATCGGTCACGAGATCGGGCTGCGCGTCGGCGCCGAGCGCCTCGTCGTCCTCGCCCGCGAGCACCACGACGGGCAGGTCGAGCACGCCCACGAGGCGCGTCGCGTCCTCGAGGCTGCCCGCGGTCAGCCAGTCACGCCAGGCGGATGCCGGCTGGCGCACGACGGCATCGATCGCCGCGTCGTGCAGATCGGCGGCGAGCGGGGCGGCGACGTTCGCGGCGACGAAAGCCTCGGCATCCGCTCGCGACAGGTGCTCGCCCTGCGCGGTCGCGAGCATGTCGGCGCGCTTGTCGTCGGGCATCGGCTCGGGAGTCGGGGGAGAGGGGGCCAGCAGGACCGCGCCCATCAGCCCGAACACCGGCTCGGTGCCGGCGAGAACGCGCGTCATGACACGGGCGGCGACCTTGCCGCCGAGGCTGTGCCCGCACACGAGGAACGGGCCGCCGTCGGCCTCGGCCGCGATCCGCTCGAGCGCCGTGTCGGCGAGGTCGTCGACGGATGCCGCGCGCCCCCGGTCGAGCAGGTCGATCCCCACGACGCGCAGCCGCGGATCGGCTGCCGCCGCGATGGCGCCGGCAGAGGCGGCATCCAGTCCCAGTCCCGGAAGGAAGAAGACGGTGCACTCGTGAGGGGGGTTCGCAGCGCTCGGCACGCGTCAACCCTAGGAACGCGGATCGTCGGGACCGACTGCTTGCGCACCGGTCGAGGAGATGCGATGATCGCGCGCTCCACTGCCCCGGCACTGCACTGCACTGCCGACGCTGCTCCCGCAAGGGGGTGAAGGGATGCCGCCTCCCGACCTACCGTGGCGGGATGACCGACCAGTACACGTTCGACAACCCCGTCACGCGCTACGCACGCGTGGAGCCGCCGGTGCAGCACCAGCCCGAGCCCGGCATCCAGGCGCGGATGACCCCGGTCCCCGACCTGGGCGAGAGCACCTACCGCGGCACGGGACGTCTGCAGGGACGCAAGGCACTGGTCACCGGGGGCGACTCGGGCATCGGAGCGGCGGCAGCGATCGCGTTCGCCCGCGAAGGTGCTGACGTCGTCATCGTCCACCTCCCCGACGAGCAGGAGGACGCCGACCACGTCCTGCAGATCATCGCCGACGCCGGCGTGCGCGGGCACTCGATCGCGGCCGACCTCACCGACCGCGCGCAGTGCCGCGAACTCGTCGCCGAGGCGGCGGAGTTCCTCGGCGGCATCGACATCCTCGTCAGCAACGCCGGCAAGCAGGTCGCCGTCGAGCGCATCGAAGACCTCTCCGACGAGCAGTTCAGCGAAACGTTCGAGACGAACGTGTTCGCCTTCTTCTGGATCGTGAAGGCCGCCCTCGTCCATATGCCCGCCGGTGCATCCATCATCAGCACGGCGTCGCTCGAGGCCTACAAGCCCGCACCCGACCGCCTCGACTACGCCGCGACCAAGGCGGCGGTCAACAACCTGTCGAAGGGTCTCGCGCAGCAGCTGGCGCCCCGCGGCATCCGCGTCAACGTCGTCGCGCCGGGCCCGGTCTGGTCGGCGCTGCAGGTGAGCGACGGCGTCTCGGACGAGCAGATGCGCGCGTTCGACGAGGAGAACGAGTACAAGCGGGCCGGCCAGCCCGCCGAGATCGCTCCCGCGTTCGTGTTCCTCGCGTCGGCCGAATCGAGCTACGTCTCGGGCGAGACCCTCAACGTCAACGGCGGCATGGTCACGCCCTGACCGTCAGTCCGGCCGCGCGCTCGGGCGCTAGCGGGTGACCGAGAGCGACAGCACGGGCTTGGCCGGCGGCTTCGAGGCGTTCAGGATCGCCCCGACCTCGACCCGGGCGCCCTGCGAGAGGTTCGCCACGCCCCACTCGGTGCCCGAGCAGGCAACTCGAGCACTCGCGGTGCCGGGCTTCGTGACGCGGCAGGCCATGCCCCACGCGCTGTCGGCTCCCGTCGCGCCGGGGGAGGCCCAGGAGGCGGTCCAGGCCTTCACCTTCGCGCTCGAGGACGCGGTGAGGGCGAGGGCGACCTGGTACTTGCCGGGCCACGCGCTCGACACTGTGAGCGTCGCCGAGACGCCGTTGGACGAGGCGCTCGACGACTGCCCGACCGTCGGCGGCGGGGTGTTCCCCGGCTGCGACGGCTGCGGCGACGGCTGCGGAGGCAGCGGCGCCGGTGCCGGTGCGGGAGCGGCCGGGTAGGCGACCTTCTTCGGCGTCAGGATCGGCTTCAGCGCGGCGAGCTTGTCCTTGTCGCGGGTGACCCAGTCGTCCTTGAGCAGACCGCCCGTGTCGCCGCTGTTCGGGTTGAACGACCAGTACGCCCAGCCGAGACCGCGGTCCTTGATGTAGCCGACGAGCTTCGCGAGCCACTTCTTGTCGGACGACGTCTGCAGTTTCGTGCCGAACTCCCCGATCAGGACGGGGGCGATCTTCTTCGACGCGATGTAGCCCCAGTTGCTCTCCCACACGCCGGGGAGGTTGGCGGGGTAGTCGGCGTTGTGGAACCACGGCTGGTCCGAGATCGACGAGGGGTACTCGTGAGGGGAGTACACGACCCGGTTCTTCACCTTCAGGGTGACCGGCTTCTTCGCGACGCCGCGGAGGTTCCCGCCCCACCACGTGGCGCTGCCGTCGGGACCGTTCTGGACGCCCTCGACGATGACGAGCAGATGCGGGTTCACATCGAGCACGGCGTTGCCAGCACGGACGGCGGCCGCCTGCCAGTCGCGCGAGCGGTCACCGCACCCCCAGCACGCCGCGCCCCGGGGCTCGTTGTGCAGGTCGACGCCGATCACGGTGGAGTTGTTCCGGTACCGCTGCGCGAGCATCTTCCAGTCGGAGATCCACCGCTTCTCGGAGTACTGCGGGGTGTACCAGAGCTCGGACTGCGCATCGGTCCCCGGGCGGTGACGGTCGAGGATGACCCGGATGCCGTAGGCACGCGCCGTCGCGACGACGGCATCCATGATCTTCAGCGGCGAGGCCGTCGCGAGCGTCGGATTCAGTGCCTGGCTCACCGAGTTGGCCGTCTTGCGGGTGAGGCACTCGTTGGCGAAGGGCAGCCGGATCGTGTTGAAGCCCATCCCCGCGATCTGCGCCATGCCCTGCTTCAGCGAAATCGACCACAGTCCGTGCGGCGCGCAGGTGTCGGTCTCCATGCCGAACCAGGACGTCGCCTTGACGGTGAAGGTCGCACCCGTGGCGGCGACCTGGATCTTCGCGCCGCTCGTGCGCAGCCACTGGGCGGTCGCCGCGTCGGCGGGCGCCGCGGGCACGGTGAGGGATGCCGTCAGCACCACTGCGGCAAGGACCGCCAGGACACGTCGCAGCATCGAAAACCTCTGGTGAGAGCGGCTGAACGGCCGCGGGTGGACATCGATGCTCAGCGTACGGTACGCGCGCCCGCGACGCTGGCCCGCCTCCGCACGCGGGGGCACCCGCCGGGGCGGACTAGAGTTGCGGCAATGTCCCCCGATGAGACGCCGACGACCATCGACTCGCTGTACCGCGAGATCCCCCGTGCCGAATGGGCGCGCATGGCCGCCGGCATGGAGCAGCCCCTCACCGAGACCGAGGTCGTGCAGCTGCGCGGCATCGGCGACCGCCTCGACATCACCGAGGTGCGGGAGGTCTACCTTCCCCTCAGTCGGCTGCTGTCCCTGTACGCCTCAGCCACCAAGCGACTCGGCGCCGACACCGCCGGCTTCGTCGGTGAGGAGGATGCGACGACACCGTTCATCGTCGCCGTGGCCGGATCCGTGGCCGTCGGGAAATCCACGGCAGCCCGTCTGCTGCGCGAACTGATGAGCCGGTGGCCCGGCACGCCCCGTGTCGAACTCGTCACGACCGACGGGTTCCTCTACCCCAACGCCGAGCTCGAACGGCGGGGGATCATGGACCGCAAGGGTTTCCCCGAGTCCTATGACCGCCGCGCGCTCGTGGAGTTCCTCGTCGCCGTGAAGTCGGGCGAGCCCGAGGTTCGGGCGCCCTACTACTCGCACATGCGGTACGACATCATCCCCGATGCGCAGGTGACGGTCCGCCGCCCCGACGTGATCATCGTCGAGGGCCTGAACGTGCTCGCGTCGGCTCCGAACCCGCACGACATCGCCGTCAGCGAGCTGTTCGACTTCTCCATCTACGTCGACGCCGACGTGACGCACATCGAGCAGTGGTACGTCGAGCGGTTCCTCGCCCTCCGCGAAGCCGCCTTCTCGAACCCGAACTCGTTCTTCAAGGTCTTCGCCGACATCTCCGACGACGAGGCCGTCTCGCTCGCCCTCGGTTTCTGGAACGACATCAACCTGCCGAACCTGCGCGAGAACGTCGAGCCCACGCGGCACCGCGCGAAGCTGGTCCTCCAGAAGGGCGCGAACCACACGGTCGAGACGGTCCGGCTCCGCAAGCTCTGACCGCGCCCGGCCGGTGGCTCAGCGGCGTCTGACCCGCTGCCACACGGCGAGGCCCAGCATCCCGACACTGGCGCCGGTCACGTTCGCGACGATGTCGAGCACGCTCGGCACCCGGGCCTGCAGGACGAGCGCCTGCGTGCACTCGATCGTCACCGTCGCCACGAGGGCGATCGGCAGCACGAGTTCCTTCGCGCCGCGGAGGATCAGCGGCAGCAGCACCCCGAACGGGACGAACAGGGCCACGTTCGCCGCGAACTCCACCCGGGGGCGCGTGATCGCCGGCAGTCGGCGCGACAGCGCGTCGATCACGGGAGCCACGCCGGCGTCGACGGGCGTCGGCCAGAACGCGATGACCGCCAGCACCAGCACGTACCCGGCCAGCACGAGGACCGGGGCGGTGGTCGACGCCCGCCGGTGCTTCGGCGGCAGCGGCGGCTTCGGCGGAATCTGCGGCGGCGGGACGGCGTCGGGCATCGGTCCTCCTCACGGGACAGGACGCGACGCTGCGGTGGTCGACGAGTCTACGGCGCGAGCGGACGCCGCATCACCGCCGAGTCAGGAGGGGTAATACCCGAAGACCTGCGTGTAGAAGGGGAGGCCCTTCGACGAGCACGCCACGCCGATCCCGATGCGGTTGTACGACCCGAGGATGTTCGCGCGGTGTCCGGTGGATTTCATCCACGCGGGCGTGACCTTCGACGGCGCGTACCCGAAGGCGACGTTCTCGCCCGCCCTCGTCCAGCCCGACGGGATCTGCGACGAGTACTTCGGGTTGTGGCTCATCCTGTTGGCGGCGGCCTGCTTGCCCGACCAGGTGACGGCCACCTTCGACATGGCGGAGCTCAGAGTCAGCGCCTTCTTGCCGCCTGCCTTCCGTGCGGCGTTCACGTCGGTGAGGATGCGCTTCTGCACGGCGGCCTGGGTTGTCCCGGTGCACGAGGTCGACACCGCCGCCGAGGCGGCCCCGGCGGGCACGACGGCGAAGCCGAGGGCGAGGGCGGCCGTGAGGGCGAGCGCCGACCGTCGTCGGACGCGGGGGGATGCGGGCATGGGGGACTCCATCGTGTTGGGGGGCACGACCGTGCGGGGGACACGGTGCCTCATGGGTACCAAAGGATGCCGCGCCCGCCAAGTCCTTGCGCCCGGCGACGCGCCCGGTGCGGCGCCGCGCGGCGGAGTCCCAGTCGCCCGCGCCTAGCATGGAGCCCATGTGTGGAATCGTCGGATACGTGGGGCCTCGTGACAGTCAGGCCATCCTCCTCTCGGGTCTTGCCCGCCTCGAGTACCGCGGTTACGACTCCGCCGGTATCGCCGTGATCGACGCGGACGGCGACCTCGAGATGCGCAAGCGCGCCGGCAAGCTCCAGGTGCTGCGCGACGACCTCAGCGCCCACCCGATGGTGGACGGGACGACCGGCATCGGTCACACCCGCTGGGCCACGCACGGTGGACCGACCGACGTCAACGCGCACCCGCACCTCGCCGACGACGGCAAGCTCGCCGTCATCCACAACGGCATCATCGAGAACTTCGCCGAGCTGAAGGACGAGCTCCTCGCGGAGGGCTACACCTTCGTGAGCGAGACCGACACCGAGGTCGCCGCCGTCCTGCTCGGGCGCGAGTTCGCGGCATCCCACGACCTCGTGGCCGCCTTCCGCGCCGTCGTCGCCCGCCTCGAGGGCGCGTTCACGCTGCTCGCGATGCACCAGGACCAGCCCGGCCTCGTCGTCGGCGCTCGCCGCAACTCGCCGCTCGTGATCGGGCTCGGCGAGGGCGAGAACTTCCTCGGCTCCGACGTCGCCGCCTTCGTCGAGCACACCCGCAACGCGCTGGCCATCGGTCAGGACCAGATCGTCGCGATCACGCCCCAGGGCGTCGAGGTCACCGACTTCGCCGGTGGCGCCGTCGAGGTCGAACCGTTCGAGGTCGTGTGGGATGCCTCCGCCGCCGAGAAGGGCGGCTGGTCCTCCTTCATGGCCAAGGAGGTCTCGGAAGAGCCGGAGGCCGTCGCCAACACGCTGCGCGGGCGCCTCCACGACGGCGCCGTCGTCATCCCCGAGCTCGACGGGCTCGACGACCTGTTCGCCGGCATCCACCGTGTGATCGTCATCGCCTGCGGCACGGCCGCGTACGCGGGCATGGTCGGCAAGTACGCGCTCGAGCAGTGGACGCGCGTCCCCGTCGACGTCGAGCTCGCCCACGAGTTCCGCTACCGCGACCCGGTGATCGGCCCCGACACCCTCGTCGTCTCGATCTCGCAGTCGGGCGAGACGATGGACACGCTCATGGCCGTCAAGTACGCCCGCGAGCAGGGCGCCAAGACGCTGTCGATCTGCAACACCCAGGGAGCGACGATCCCGCGCGAGTCCGACGCGATCGTCTACACCCACGCCGGCCCCGAGGTCGCCGTCGCCTCGACGAAGGCGTTCGTCGCCCAGATCACGGCGCTGTACCTGCTGGCCCTCCACATCGGTCGCGTGCGCGGCTCGCTCTCGGCGGACGTCTCCCGTGACGCGGTCGCCCAGCTCGAGGCGATTCCCGCCGGCATCTCGCGTGTCCTCGAGACCGAGCAGGAGCACATCGAGCAGTTCGCCCGCTGGATGGGCGACACCCAGTCGGTGCTGTTCCTGGGTCGTCACGTCGGCTACCCGATCGCCCTCGAAGGTGCGCTCAAGCTCAAGGAACTCGCCTACATCCACGCCGAGGGCTTCGCTGCCGGCGAGCTCAAGCACGGCCCCATCGCGCTCATCGAGCCCGGCCAGGCGGTCTTCGTTATCGTCCCGTCGCCCCGCGCCTCGAGTGAGCTGCACAAGAAGGTCGTGTCGAACATCCAGGAGATCCGCGCCCGCGGTGCCCGCGTCATCGCCGTCGCCGAAGAGGGGGATGCCGCCGTCCTCCCGTTCGCGGACGAGGTCCTGCGCATCCCGCTCGCGGGTCCGCTGTTCGAGCCGCTGCTGGCGGTCGTGCCGCTGCACATCTTCGCGATGGGCCTCGCCACGGCGAAGGGTCTCGACGTGGATCAGCCCCGCAACCTCGCGAAGTCCGTCACCGTCGAGTGAGTCAGGCCGGGTCCTGGCCTCTGCCGGGACCATGGCCTCTGCCGGGACCGAACGACGCGCCGCGCGCCTCGTCGACCCACGCGCGCAGCTGCCACGGCGCGAAACGGAACAGCCGGGCCACGTCGGCCTCGGCATGGCCCGCTTCGAGGACGGCGGCGACGGCGAAGTCCTTCATGGACGAGAACTCCCGTCTCTCCAGCGGACCGGTGCGCAGGTCGCGGAAGCTGCGCAGCACCGGGGGCTGACCAGGAGCGACCGGACGTCCCGTCCGCTCGGGTGAGGCCGCCGGGGCGCCCTCGTAGGGCGCCGAGATCACGTAGCCCGGGGCCGGTGCGCGCGGCGCCGGCGGTTCGGGGGCCGGCGGTTGCTGCGCGGTAGGGGCGTAGGGCGCGTACGGCCACGGTTCGGGGGCCGGCGGTGGTGCCGAGGCCCGCGCGGCCGGTTCCGGTTCCCTGATCTCGGGTTCCCTGGTCTCGGGATCCCAGGGCGCGGGCATCTCGAGAGGTCGATATCCGGGTGGTGCTTCGGCCAGGAGGTGGGCTTCGGGCCAGAGCAGCGACGCGTCCTCGGGTGCCACCCGGTCGTCCGGGGTGTATCTGGGCGCGGGTGCGGGAGAGGGCTGGACGGATCCGCCCTCCGGAAGCCCTTCTGCGGAGGTGCTCACTGTGACGTCCTCTTCGGGTGAGGTGATGTCAGAACTCGGAAGTCGCGACGCGGCTGTCCGCCCACGATATCCATCCCGCCCCGGCGCGTCGAGGGTGATTCCGGCGCGGCGTCGATGGTTCCGGGAGTCTGAGCGACACAGGCGCGATAAGCGTCGGACACACCGATCTGGTACACAGATCGAGGCGCCTTCCATCCGGCGCTTCGACGAGGGGGACTCTTCATGCGACTGTCTGTCATCGGATGCGGTTATCTGGGCGCCGTGCACGCGGCCGCCATGGCATCGATCGGCCACGAGGTCGTCGGCATCGACATCGACGAGCGGAAGATCGCCACTCTCGCTGCCGGCGAGGCGCCGTTCTTCGAGCCCGGACTGTCCGAGATCCTCGCGGACGGGATCGCCTCGGGGCGACTGACGTTCACGACCGACTTCGCCGCCGCCGCCGGTGCTGCCGTCCACTTCGTCGGTGTCGGCACCCCGCAGGTCAAGGGCGGGTACGCCGCTGACCTCACCTACGTGAACGCAGCCGTCGACGCGCTCCTGCCCCACCTCTCCGAGGGGGACATCGTCGCCGGGAAATCGACCGTACCGGTGGGCACGGCGGCATCCCTCGCGCCTCGCATCACCGCCGCCGGCGCGACCCTCGTCTGGAACCCCGAGTTCCTGCGCGAGGGGTTCGCGGTGCAGGACACGGTCGACCCGGACCGCCTCGTGGCCGGAGTGCCGGCGGGGCCCGACGGCGAGCGGGCGACCGGCATCCTGCGCGAGGTGTATCACCCGTCGATCGCGAAGGGCACGCCCTTCATCGTGACGGACTACGCGACCGCCGAACTCGTCAAGGTGTCGGCGAACGCCTTCCTCGCCACGAAGATCAGCTTCATCAACGCGATGGCCGAGATCGCCGAGGTCGCCGGGGCCGACGTCACGATGCTCGCCGACGCCATCGGGCACGACGTGCGCATCGGCCGCCGCTTCCTGGGCGCCGGCATCGGTTTCGGCGGCGGATGCCTCCCCAAGGACATCCGCGCGTTCTCCGCTCGTGCCGAAGAGCTCGGCCGCGGTGAATCGGTCGCGTTCCTGCGCGAGGTCGACGACATCAACATGCGCCGCCGCGAGCGCGCCGTCGAACTCGTCGTTCAGGGCCTCGGCGGCAGCGTCCACGGCAAGAAGGTCACCGTCCTCGGCGCCGCGTTCAAGCCCTACTCCGACGACACCCGTGATTCGCCGGGTCTCGACGTCGCCGTCCGTCTGCACGGCCTGGGTGCGGTCGTCTCGCTCACCGATCCCGAGGCGATCGACAACGCCCGTCGTCAGCACCCGCAGCTCACCTACGTCGCCGATCGCGACGAGGCTCTCACCGGAGCCGACGCCGTGGTCCTCGTCACCGAGTGGGATGAGTACCGCCGTGACCTCACGCCCGAGCACGCCGCGAGCCTCGCCGCAGGGCGCGTCGTCGTGGATGGTCGGAACGCCTTCGACCCGGCCGCCTGGCGCGCCGCCGGATGGACCTACTACGGAATGGGTCGCCCCTGACAGGCGGTCCGGTCGCGGGCGGGTGGCGTCACTGGCCGGTCGCGACGACCGATCCGGCAGCGATCAGCAGCAGCATCGTCACGTTGTAGACGAGGTGCACGAGCACGGCACCCCAGATGCGTCCCGTCAAGATGACGAGAGTCGCGCACACGAGGCCGACCGCGCCCACCGAGATGGACTCGCTGAGCGGAAGCGACCCGTCGACGACGTGGATGAGGATGAAGCTCGCCGTCGAGACCAGGACCGCGGCGATCGCCGCTGACGCGCGGCCGACGGGGCGGCGCAGCAGCGAATAGACCGCGACGAGGATGACGGTGCGGAAGAAGAACTCCTCCACGACGGGCCCGACGAGCCCCGCCGGGACCGCATCGGTCCACAGCCAGTACGGCGTGAGCGTCGCGCGGGGGAACGGCTGCGACGCGGCATCCGTCACCCAGCCGTCGAGCACGCGCAGTGCGAGCCCGAGCGTGAGCGCGTAGACGAGGTCGGCCGGTCGGAACCGCAGCAGCCCGGCCGGACGTCCCCGGCGGAACGCGACCACGACCGGCGCGACCATCCCGACCCAGAGGATCGCGGTCGACGCCAGCGGCGCCCACGGGGAGCGCCACAGGAGGGTGACGAGCGATCCCGCGAAGATGGCGGCGCCGAGACTGACGAGCGCGACGATCAGCAGCCCGCCGTTCCACGTGCGGACGGCCGTTCCCCCCAGCCGCCAGTCGGTGCGGCGGCGCCGGCCGCGGCGGCGGTGCGGCTTCCCACCCGAGTCCGCTTCGAGCGCGGGATCGGGCGCCTCGGCGTCCGCGAGGGGGGACGGGTCGCCGTCGCTAAGCTGATCCTGCACGGGCCTACCGTATCGGGTGCCCGTCCGCGTCCCGTCGCGGGACCCCGTTCCGCCACGCAGAGGGCGCGGGATGAGCCGCGGCATCCGTCTCGAAGGGCTCCGCGTGATCCAGATCCTCACCGTCTGCACGGGCAACATCTGCCGGTCGCCGCTCGCCGCTCTCGTCCTGCAGCACCGCCTCGGGGATCTCGGCGTCGCCGCGACGAGCGCCGGTGTGCGCGCCCGACAGGGCGATCGGATGCCGCGCGAGGCCGTCGAGCTCGCCGTCGCCCACGGGGTGCCCACCGAGCAGATCGCGGGGCACGGATCGCGCTACCTCACCGAGGCGCTGCTGCGCGAGCCCGACCTCGTCCTCGCGATGGATCGCGACCACCGCCGCGCGATCGTCGAGCTCGCCCCGGCGAAGCTGCGGACCGCCTTTACGATCCGCGAGTTCGAGCGCCTCGCCGCCGCGACGTCCGACGACGCGATCCGGGCCGGCGCAACCGGCGACGACCCTCGCGACCGGCTGCGCGGCGCGCTCGCCGTCCTCGCCGGGCAGCGGGGTCTCGTCCTCCCGCCCGTCGACCCGACCGACGACGACGTCGTCGACCCGTACGGCCGCTCCCGCGAGACGTACGCCCGCTCGGACGCGCAGCTCTCGCCCGGCCTCGACGCCGTCGAACGCGTCGTGCGGCTCGCCGTCGGCTGAGCCGCGCCCGATATCCTGATCTGATGCCGCAGCGCGCGGCGACAGGAGGCGGGATGATCATCGGAATCGGTGTCGACCTCGTCGACATCCCGCGGTTCGAGCGCTCGATCGAGCGCACGCCGAAGCTCATGACGCGGCTGTTCACGGCATCCGAGCAGACCCTCAAGCCCCACTCGCTCGCGGCTCGCTATGCCGCGAAGGAGGCGCTCATCAAGGCGCTCGGCGGATCCGAGGGCGTGCACTGGACCGACATCGAGGTGGCCTCCGAGCCTTCGGGCCGCCCCGTCTTCGCCCTGTCCGGCGAGACCGCAGCCACGGTCGCGAGCCGCGGCATCGCCACGGTCCACCTGTCGCTCTCGCACGACGCGGGACTCGCGACGGCGTACGTGATCGCGGAGTCCGGCGCATGACCAGGATGCCCGTCCCTCACCGGATGCCGGAGGGCGTCGCCCGCGAAGCGGTGATCGACGTCGGCGCGATCGAACACAACGTCCGCCACCTTGCAGGGCTCACCGAGTCCGAGGTCATCGCCGTGGTCAAGGCCGACGGGTACGGTCACGGCGCGGAGCGCTCCGGTCGTGCGGCGCTGGCCGGGGGAGCGGCGCGTCTCGCGGTCGCCGACATCCCCGAGGCTCTCCAGTTGCGGGATGCCGGGATCGACGCGCCCGTGCTCGCGTGGCTGCACGCGCCGGGCACCGATTTCGCCGCCGCCGCCGCCGCGCACATCGAGCTCGGCGTCTCGAGTCTCGAGCAGCTCCGCGCCGCCGCGCGCGCCGGGTCGACCGATCGTCCGGTGACCGTGCAGCTCAAGGTCGAGACGGGCCTCGGCCGCAACGGCATCGCCCCCGCCGACTACGGCGCAGTCTTCGCCGAAGCGGCGGAATACGAGCGTCAGGGCGTCATCCAGGTGCTCGGCATCTTCAGCCACCTCTCCAACACGTCGTCCGACGACGACCGCACGGCGCTCTCGCGCTTCACCGTCGCCCAGGCCGCCGCCGAGTCCGCCGGTCTCCGGCCGCGGCTGCGCCACATCGCCGCCTCGCACGCCGCCATCGGCCTGCCCGAAGCGCGGCTGGGCTGCGTCCGCCTGGGGGTCGCGATCTACGGGCTGTCACCGTTCGAGGACCGGTCGTCGGCCGACCTCGGTCTCCGCCCCGCCATGACCCTCCGCGCGTCCGTCGCCGCCGTCCGCCGGGTGCCCGCGGGCCAGGGCGTCTCGTACGGCTACCTTCACCGCACCGAGCGCGAGTCGACGCTCGCGCTCATCTCGATCGGTTACGCCGACGGCGTGCCGCGCGCGGCATCCGGCGCGGGTCCCGTCTCGATCGGTGGACGCTCGTTCCCCGTCGCCGGCCGGATCGCGATGGACCAGTTCGTCGTCGACGCGGGCGACGAGCCCGTGCAGGTGGGCGACGAGGCCGTGCTCTTCGGCGACCCGGCCACGGGCGTGCCGTCCGCGACCGACTGGGCCGACGCGGCGAGCACCATCAACTACGAGATCGTCACGCGCATCGGCCCGCGCGTCCCGCGACGGGAGGTACGGTCGTGACCGGCATCGAGCAGTTCGAGGGGCGTCGCGAGATCGCCTCGCCGGACGACATGGAGGCCCTCGGCCGCGAGCTCGGCGCCGTCCTGACCGCCGGCGACCTGATCGTGCTGACCGGTCCGCTCGGGGCGGGCAAGACGACCCTCACCCGCGGGATCGGTGCGGGTCTCGGCATCCGCGGTCCCGTGCAGAGCCCCACGTTCGTCATCGCGCGCACGCACCCGTCCGAGGTCGGCGGCCCGCCGCTCGTGCACGTCGACGCCTACCGGCTCGGTTCGCCCGCCGAGCTCGACGACCTCGGCCTCGACCCCGACAACGCCGTCACGATCGTCGAGTGGGGGCGCGACATGGTCGACGGGCTCGTCGACACATGGTGGGAGCTCGAGATCGAACGCGGGTGGAGCGGCACCGGCGTCGACAACGCCTGCGGCACCACCGGCCATTACGCCGCCGAGCTCGAGGACGCCGCTCCGCGCATCGTGACGGTCACGCGCCGCCCCTGACGCCGCTCGGCCGCCGCCCGCCCGGATACCCTTGACCCTGTGATCCTCGGCATCGACACCTCCCTCGGCACGGCCGTCGCCGTGATCGACGACGACGGTGCGGTGCGAGCGGATGCCGCCAGTGCCGACGCGCTCGGTCACGCTGAGATCATCGGCACGCTGCTCGAGACGGCGATGACCGATGCCGCGCACGGCCCCATCGGTGCGACGGGTGCTCCCGAGGCCGTCGCCCTGACCCACGTCGCCGTGGGCATGGGCCCGGGCCCGTTCACGGGGCTTCGGGTCGGGATCGCGGCGGCGCGCGCGTTCGCCCTGGGACGCGGCATCCCGGTCGTCCCGGTGCGGAGCCACGATGCCGCCGCCCTCGCCGTGCTGCTCGCCGACCCGTTCGCCGACGTCCCCCGCTTCGCGGTCGTCACCGACGCGCGCCGCAAGGAGTTCGCGTTCACGGTCTACGACGGCATCGACGACGACGGACTGCCGATGCGCGTCACAGAGGCGACGCTCGTGAAGCGCGACGACATCGACGCGGCCCTCGCCGAACACAGCGCCGAGCGCCGCGACACGACGGTCATCCCGGGCGCCATGGTCGCCCTCGTCGCGGCGCGCGCCGTCGCCGCCGGCCGCGTCGAGGACCTCGGCGAGCCGCTGTACCTGCGCGCCCCCGACGTCACCATGCCCGGCCCGCGGAAGAAGGTCGGCCAGTGACCCTCCGCACCGCCACCGGCGACGACCTCGACGACATCATGCGTCTCGAGCGCGCCTCGTTCCCGACCGACGCCTGGAGCGATGCGCTCATGGCCGGCGAGCTCGCCTCGCCCCATGGTCGCTACGTCGTCGACATCGAGGCCGGTCGCCTCGTCGGCTACGGCGGTGTGCGGGCCGTGCAGGGCGCAGCGGATGCCGACATCCAGACCATCGCGATCGCCGCCGACGCGCGGGGTCACGGCCGTGGGCGCGCGCTGCTGCGCGAGCTGCTGACGACCGCCCGCAGCCGCGGCGCGCGGGAGATGTTCCTCGAGGTGCGGGCGGACAACCCCGGCGCCACGGCGCTGTACCTGTCGGAGGGCTTCTTCGAGGTCGGCCGCCGCCCCCGGTACTACCAGCCCGACGATGTCGACGCGGTCGTCATGCAGCTGAACCTCGTCGCCTGGGAGGCACGGACCACGGCTGCCCCGACGGCCGAGAAGGGCTGGTGCTGACATGACGCGCGAACCCCTCGTCCTGGGTATCGAGACGAGCTGCGACGAGACCGGCATCGGCATCGTCCGCGGCCGCACCCTGCTGTCCAACACGATCGCGAGCTCGATGGACGAGCATGCCCGCTACGGCGGCGTCGTCCCCGAGGTCGCCGCCCGCGCCCACCTCGAGGCCCTGCAGCCCGCCATCGAGGCGGCGCTCGCCGAGGCGCAGGTGACCCTCGCCGACATCGACGCGGTCGCCGTCACGAGCGGTCCCGGTCTCGCCGGTGCGCTCATGGTCGGCGTCGGCGCGGCGAAGGCCCTCGCCGTCAGCCTCGGCAGGCCGCTCTATGCCGTGAACCACCTCGTCGGCCACATCGCCGCCGACATCCTGACCGGCGACGAGGTCGAGTATCCGACCGTCGCCCTGCTCGTCAGCGGCGGACACACGTCGCTCCTGCTCGTCCGCGACCTCGTCTCGGACGTCGAGCTCCTCGGCGAGACGATGGACGACGCCGCCGGCGAAGCCTTCGACAAGATCGCCCGCATCCTCGGTCTGCCCTACCCCGGCGGACCCGAGATCGATCGCGCAGCGTCCACCGGGGACCCGAACGCCATCCGGTTCCCGCGCGGCATGTCCCGGGCCTCCGACATGGCCGAGCACCGGTACGACTTCTCGTTCTCGGGGCTCAAGACCGCCGTCGCGCGCTGGGTCGAACAGCACGAGGCGACGGGGCAACCGGTGTCGGTGCCCGACGTCGCGGCATCCTTCCGCGAAGCGGTCGTCGACGTCCTCGTCACGAAGGCCCTCGACGCCTGCGCCCGCCACGGCGTGCCGCGCCTCCTGCTCGGCGGTGGCGTCATCGCGAACAAGCGTCTGCGCGACGTCGCCCTCGAGCGCGCCGAGGCCGCCGGGGTCGCCGTCCGCATCCCGCCTCTCTCGCTCTGCACCGACAACGGCGCGATGATCGCCGCTCTCGCCTCGGAGCTGATCATGAGCGGCCGCCCGGCCTCGACCCTCGCCTTCGGCGCCGACTCCACGCTGCCGGTCACGACGATCCAGGTGGCGACGTCCTCATGACCGACGAGCGGATGCCGCCCCCCGCCTCCCCGTCACGAGGCCCCGCCCCTTCAGCTCAGGGTCCGGTCGTCGAGCCGCCGTCCGTCGACGTCGCGTCCGCGCCGACCGATTCCGCGCTCCCGGGGGCGCACCGCGGCGGGTTCCGGCGCGAGCTGACCCAGCCGCTCCCCGTCGCGCCGCCCCTCGCCGTGCACCCGGACCCCGACGAGGAAGCCTCGCCCGACGTGCGGTGGATCCCGCCGGCGCCGGTGCTGCCGCGGAGCGCGGGCTGGTCGCTGCTGTTCGGCGCGCTCGGTCTCGTCCTCGCGTGCTTCGTGGGCTGGGGCTTCCCGGTCGGGATGATCGGCGTCGTCCTCGCGATCCTCGCCCTCCGCC
Source organism: Microbacterium sp. 77mftsu3.1 (assembly GCF_900100525.1). Taxonomy (NCBI): domain Bacteria; kingdom Bacillati; phylum Actinomycetota; class Actinomycetes; order Micrococcales; family Microbacteriaceae; genus Microbacterium; species Microbacterium sp. 77mftsu3.1. The sequence goes on from NZ_FNCR01000002.1 coordinate 732,749, forward strand.
GGCCGTGGGAGAAGCGCGAGGCCGCCTACTGGGGTCTCGGGCTCAGCATCGCGTCGCTGCTGTACAGCGCCGGGTGGCTGTGGTGGGCCGGAACGCAGGGCGCCCTGGTCGGCTGAGTCAGACCCGGTCGGCCAGTATCGCGACCCGCTTCGCGTCCCGCCCCTCGCCCGTCCGCGTGAGGATGAGGGTGGCGGATGCCGTACCCCGCAGCGTGAGCTTGCGCCGGAACTGCGCCGGGTCGACGTCGACGCCGCGCTTCTTGATCTCGAGCGTGCCGATGTCGGCCTTCCGAAGCGCCGCATCGATCGCGCCGGTCTTGAGAGGGAGGGTCTCGCGCACCCGGAACGACTGGACGAACGGGTTCGTGAGCGGGGTGTCGGAGGTGAGATACGCGATGCCGCCGCCGAGCATGCCGGCGTCGAGGCTCCGTGCGACCTCGCCGATGAGGCGCGCGCGGATGACGGCGCCTTCGGGCTCGTGGACGAACGCACCGAGGTCGCGGACGGGCTCGTCGTCGGCGTCGCCGGGCGCGGTGAGCTCTGCGGCGCTGCCGCCGCGCAGCACGAGCGCCGACCGGCGGACGCCCTCGCGTCGCAGCGATCCCGACCAGAGCACGAGCTCGACCGTCGAGCCGTCGACGCTGACCCACTGCGCTTCGACGTCGTCGGGGATGAGGTCGCGATCGAGTCCGGGGCCGAGCTTGATGCCCACCGGCATCCGTCCTGCGAGGTCGAAAGCCCAGTCCAGCGACGGCGACCAGTCCTCGGGCGCCGTGCGCGAGGTCTCGGAATGGCCGGCGGTGCGCCGGGCCGGGTCGAGCCAGACCGCATCCCACCCGTCGAGGTCGGTCTCCTCGGCACGGCCGTGCCGCACGGTGACCGATTCGCCGAAGGGGGCGAGGTTGTACGCCGCGAGCGCGGCCGTCGTCTCGTCCGCGTCGACCGCGAGCACGTCCAGACCGATGCCCGCGAGCCCCAGCGCGTCGCCCCCGATGCCGCAGCCGAGGTCCGCGACGCGGTGCGCGCCGGCATCCCGGAACCGCCCCGCGTGACGCGCGGCCACTTCGAGCCGCGTGGCCTGCTCGAGACCCGCTCGGGTGAACAGCATGCGGTCCGCGAACGGACCGAACTTCGCCGCGGCGCGCACCCGCAGGTGGGCCTGGCCGACGACGGCCGAGACGAGATCGGGGGAGTGGCCGGCCGCGCGCAGGCGCGAGACGGCGGCGGCGACCTCGGTGGTGGATGCCAGGGGGCCGACCTCGTCCACCATCCGCAATCCCTGGGCGGTCAGGAGGGCGGTGAGCTCGGCCTGTTCCATCCGGCCAGCCTAGGCCGTGCGGCATCCGGACTTCGGTTGGCACTCGCGTTGCATGAGTGCCAACCGCGCCCTAGACTTTCGTTAGCACTCTCGACAAGCGAGTGCTGATGAGTCTTGAAGCAGGACCCCACCAGCAAGAAAGAGGTAGACCGTGTCGGTTTCCATCAAGCCGCTCGAAGACCGCATCGTCATCAAGCAGGTCGAGGCCGAGCAGACCACCGCAAGTGGCCTGGTCATCCCCGACACCGCCAAGGAGAAGCCCCAGGAGGGCGAGGTCGTGGCCGTGGGCCCCGGCCGCATCGACGACAACGGCAACCGCGTTCCGCTCGACGTCGCCGTCGGCGACCGCGTCCTGTACAGCAAGTACGGCGGCACCGAGGTCAAGTTCGGCGCCGACGAGTTCCTCGTGCTCTCGGCTCGCGACGTCCTCGCGGTCGTCGTCCGCTGACACGCAGCACCTTCGACAGGGCCCGGATGCTTCGGCATCCGGGCCCTGTGCTTTTGCCGAGCCGATGGCGGGATCCGCGCGAACGTCGGCAGTCGCCGGACGCGCAAGCTGTCATGACCGTCGTAGGCTCGTACTCATGACACCCGAGGAGACCGCCCGCGAGAAGTCCCTCGGGGGGATCTTCGTCTTCTCGGCGTACGTGCTCTGGGGTTTCCTCCCGCTGTACTTCGTCAGCCTTGCGCCAACGACGCCGTGGGAGGTCGTCGGCTGGCGCATCGTGTTGAGCCTCGTCTTCTGCGTCGCGCTGATCGCGGTCACCCGCGGCTGGGGGCGGATGCGCGTCATCCTCCGCGATCGTCGGCTCCTGCTCTGGACCCTCGTCGCCGGTCTCCTGATCTACGTCAACTGGCAGGTCTTCCTCATCGGCACCCTGACGGGTCACGTCGTCGAGACGAGCCTCGGCTACTTCATCAACCCGATCGCCACCGTGCTCCTCGGCGTGATCGTGCTGAAGGAGCGTTTGCGCCCCGCCCAGTGGACCGCCGTCGGCATCGCCGCCGCGGCTGTCGTCGTCATCATCGTGGCGGTCGGCAACGTGCCGTGGATCGCCCTGACCCTCGCCGCGAGCTTCGCGACCTACGGGCTGGTGAAGAAGCGCATCGGACCGTCGGTGGATGCCGTCAGCGGCCTCACGCTCGAGTCCTTCTGGCTCGTGCCGATCGCCGTCATCCAGCTCGTCGCGGTCGGAGTGACGTCGGGGCTCACGATGGGGCGCGAGGGCACCGGCCACACGATCCTGCTCCTCCTGGCCGGAGCCATCACGGCGATCCCGCTCCTCTTCTTCTCCGCCGGAGCCCGACGTACGTCGCTGACCGTGGTCGGCATCCTGCAGTTCATCGCGCCGATCATGCAGTTCCTCACGGGCGTGCTCATCCTGCACGAACCCATGCCGTTCGAGCGATGGATCGGATTCGGGCTCGTCTGGGTGGCGATCGCGGTGTTCGCCGTCGACTCGCTCCTGGCCTCGCGTCGCCAGCGCACGCGCGCCGTGACAGCCGTCCCCGACCCTGTCTGAACCGGGGCGGATGCCGCTTTCCCGACCGTTATGGGAGCGTGCCCACCTCGTTACACATCGTTAACGAACGGCAACACTCGCGAGACGACCTCCCCGCTAGGTTGATCACACCGGGCCGGACCCGATCCGACTCGTGTCACCACAGCAAGGAGCACAATGAGCGTTCTCACCCGATCGCGCACGGCAAAGGTCATGGGCGCACTCGCCCTGATCGGCGCGAGCGCACTGGTCCTGGCCGGTTGTTCCGGCTCACCCGCACCCGCCGGCTCGAGCGCCGCCGCCCCTGCTGCTGAAGCAGACTTCCCGGTGGACTGCGACAAGGCAGCGCCCGCGTCCTACACGCCGGAGTACGCGTCCACCTCCAAGGGTCCGGCGAAGGACCTCACGTACACGATCGGCACGGCCCTTCCCGTCACCGGCAACCTCGCCTTCCTCGGCCCGCCCGAGATCGCCGGCACCGAGTTCGCCGCCGACGAGGTCAACAAGGCCGACAAGGGCGTCACCATCAACCTCGAGCAGGGTGACTCGGGTGACACCGACAACAAGGCGTACGAGACCGAGATCCCGCGTCTGCTGAACGCCGGCGCCACCGCGATCGTCGGCGCCGCCTCGTCCGGCACGTCGCTGCAGTTCATCGACCAGGTCATCGCCGCCGACGCGATCCAGTTCTCGCCCGCCAACACCTCGGCCGCCTTCACGGGTTACAAGGACAAGGGCCTCTACTGGCGTACCGCCCCCTCCGACGTGCTCCAGGGGCAGGTGCTCGGCAACCTCATCGCCGGTGACGGTGCTGAGACGGTCGGCATGATCATCCTCAACGACTCGTACGGCACCGGTCTCGCGTGCTTCGCGAAGGCCGCGTTCGAAGAGGCCGGCGGCTCCGTCGTCTCGGCCGCCCTGTACAACACGGGCGACACGAACTTCTCGTCGCAGGTCGAGACGGTCCTCGCGGCCGACCCCGACGCGATCGCGCTGATCACGTTCGAAGAGGTCAAGACGATCATCCCCGAGCTGGTGGCCGCCGACTTCCCGAAGGACAAGATGTACTTCGTGGACGGCAACCTCGCCAACTTCGGTGACGAGTTCGACGCCGGCACCCTGACAGGCGCCAAGGGCACGTACCCGGCCGTCGACCCGACCAGCACCGCGACCTTCCGCGAGGACCTCAACTCGTACTGGACCGGTACCGGCAAGTCCGAGCTGAAGGACTTCACGTACGGCCCCGAGTCGTACGACGCGGTCATCCTGCTCGCTCTGGCCGCCCTCGAAGCCGGATCGGCCGAAGGCCCCGACGTCGCCGCGCACCTGCAGCAGGTCTCCGGTGGCACCGGAGACGGCAAGAAGTGCACGAGCTACGCCGAGTGCGCCGACATCATCAACGCCGGTGAGGTAGCCGACTACGACGGTGTCTCCGGCCCGATCACCTTCGACGAGGTGGGCGACCCGCAGGGCGCCACGATCGGCATCTTCCAGTACGGCGAGGACAACAACTACTCGTTCCTCAACCTCGGCTGATCTGATCCGCCGCTGACGTACTCGAGCGGCCCCGGTCTTCGGACCGGGGCCGCTCTCTCGTGCGCGCGGCGGTCGTAAGAAATCGGCGCCGGTGCATCCGAGTCGTCCGGGCGAACGATGATGCCCCCGGCCTGCAGGCCGGGGGCATCATGCGTCGCTGTGCGGAGCGGTCAGGTTCCGAGCGTGCCCAGGTACAGGCCGATGACCTTGGGGTCGTTCAAGAGCTCGCGACCGCTGCCCGTGTAGGCGTCTCGTCCCTGGTCGAGGACGTAGCCGCGGTCGCAGATCTGCAGGCAACGACGTGCGTTCTGTTCGACCATGATCGTGGTGACGCCGGCCTTGTTGATCTCCGAGACCCGCAGGAACGCCTCGTCCTGACGCGACGGCGACAGTCCGGCCGACGGCTCGTCGAGCAGCAGGACGTAGGGGTCCATCATGAGGGCTCGACCCATGGCGACCATCTGTCGCTCGCCGCCGGAGAGCGACCCCGCACGCTGCTGCAGACGCTTGGAGAGGTCGGGGAAGATCGACGTCACGAAGTCGATCCGTTCCGCGACGACCTTCGGGCGCTGGTAGGCGCCCATCTGCAGGTTCTCGGCGATCGACAGGCTGGGGAAGACGTTGTTGGTCTGCGGCACGAACCCGACGCCCTTGGAGACGAGCTTGTTCGCGCGCAGGCCGGTGATGTCCTCGCCGTTGAGCGTGACCGCTCCGGAGCGGATCTTCACCTGTCCGAAGATCGCCTTCAGCATGGTCGACTTACCGGCGCCGTTGGGTCCGATGATGCCGATGAGTTCGCCCTTCGCGGCGGTCAGGTTCGCGCCGTTCAGGATGTTGACGCCCGGAAGGTATCCGGCGTGGACGTCCCGGAGTTCGACGACGTTCTCGGTCGCCGCGGTCGAGGTGCCGCCGACGGGGGATGCTGCGGTGTCGCTCACTTGTCGTCCTCCGTCCGGTCCGCAGCGCGTGCGGGCGTACCTGGCGCCGAGGAATCTTCCGCCGCGTGGGTCGTGGCGTCTGCCTCGACAGCCTCCTGCAGCTCGTGCTGGGCCTCGAGGAGCTCTTCCGCCTCGGGGGTGAGCTCACCGGCGTAACGGCCCGTCACGACGCCCAGGTCGACATCCTGATGCGCACCGAGGTATGCGTCGATGACGGCCTGCTCCTTCATGACGGTGTCGGGCGGACCTTCGGCGACGACCTTGCCCTCGGCCATGACGATGACCCAGTCGGCGATGTGGCGGACCATGTGCATGTCGTGCTCGACGAAGAGCACGGTCATGCCGAGGTCCTTCAGGTCGAGGATGTGGTCGAGCAGTGACTGCGTCAGTGCGGGGTTCACACCGGCCATCGGCTCGTCCAGCATGACGAGGGTCGGGTCGCTCATCAGCGCGCGGGCCATCTCGAGGAGCTTCCGCTGCCCGCCCGACAGGGACGCGGCGAAGTCCTTCTCCTTGGCGTCGAGCTTGAACCGCGCGAGCAGGCCACGGGCCTTCTCCTCGATCTCGTTCTCCTGCTTGCGCCACAGGAAGGGGAGGATGCCGCGCCAGATGCTCTCGCCGCCCTGGCCGGGCGCGCCGAGCTTCATGTTCTCGAGCACGGTCAGGAGCCCCAGGGACTTCGTCAGCTGGAAGGTCCGGACCTGGCCCATGCGAGCGGCCTTGAAGGCGGGGATCCCGGCGAGGTTGGTCCCGTCGAACGACCACTGACCCTGGTTCGGCTTGTCGAAGCCGGTCAGGAGGTTGAACAGCGTGGTCTTGCCGGCGCCGTTCGGTCCGATGAGGGCGGTGATGGCGTTCCGGGGGATCTCGACGTGGTCGACGTCCACGGCGGTGAGTCCGCCGAAGATGCGCTTCACGCCGTCGGCGACGATGATCGGATCGACCTTCTCCACGCCCGGACGGATCTCGCCCTTGTGGAGGCCGGTCGCCTTGGGACGCGGTGCGGGGGGTGCGACGTCAGCGGACAAAGGTCAGCTCCTTCTTGCTTCCGAGGATTCCCTGTGGCCGGAAGATCACCAGGACCATGAGGGCGACACCCACGAGGACGAACACCAGCATCTGGCTCTGCTCGGAGGTCAGGAACGGCAGGACGCCGATCTTTGACAGCGCGGGCAGGAGGTTCGAGAGGAACGCGCGGACGACCCAGAACAGCACCGCGCCGAGCACCGGGCCGAAGATCGTGGCGGCACCGCCGAGCAGCAGCGCGGTCCATACGTAGAAGGTCTGGGACGTGACGTAGACGTTCGGGTTGACGTTGGTGCCGAGGGCGGTCACGATGCCGCCCGCGGCGATGATGACGCCGCCGACGATGAGCGCCTGCATCTTGAAGGCGAAGACGTTCTTGCCGAGCGAACGAACGGCGTCCTCGTCTTCGCGGATGCCGCGGATGACGCGGCCCCACGGGCTCCGCATCAACAGCCAGACCAACGTCACGACGATCGCGATCGTGATGATGCCGATGATGATCACCCACCACTGGTCCGACTGGTACGTCCACGGACCGAAGCCGTAGCGTCCCGGGGGCAGAAGGTTGCTGGCGCGGAAGTCGGCCTGGAAACCGACCAGGCCGTCGGCCGATCCCGTCGTCTCGCGGAAGGTCGCCGTCAGGAACAGCAGGCGCACCACCTCCGCCGCGGCGATCGTGACGATGGCCAGATAGTCACCGCGGAGGCGCAGCGTCGGGATGCCCATGACGATCGAGAAGAGCACCGCCCCGACGAGGCCGACGAGAGCCGCGACGGGCCACGGCAGGCCGAAGGTGAGCGTCGAGATGGCGAAGCCATAGGCGCCGATCGCCATGAAGCCGGCGACACCCATGTTGAGCAGCCCGGCGAAACCGAAGTGCACCGAGAGACCGATGGCCGCGAGGACGAAGCCGAGCGTGACCGGCGACAGGATCTGAGCCGCCGTGTTGTTGAGGATCTGCAGGAAGTCCATGAGCCGTTATCCGATTCGCTCTCGGCGTCCGAGGAGACCCTGCGGACGGAACAGGAGGATGACGATCAGCACGACGAGCGCGCCGACGTACTTCAGGTCGGAGGGGATCCAGAGCGTCGAGACCTCGACGAGCAGACCCACGATGATCGAGCCGACGAGCGCGCCGAACGCGGTGCCGAGACCGCCCAGCGTGATCGCGGCGAAGACCAGCAGCAGGATGCTGGTGCCCATGTCCCACTTGATGCCGGGACGGAAGTAGGCCCAGAGCACACCCGAGAGTCCGGCCAGCGCGGCCGCCATCACCCACACGATGCGGACGACGGCGTCGACATCGATGCCGCTCGCCGCGGCGAGCGACGGGTTGTCGGATACGGCACGGGTCGCCCGTCCGATGCGGGTCCTCATGAGCCAGAAGGCGAACGCGATGATAACGACGACCGAGACGGCCATGCTGACGACGTCGGTGACCGACAGGCTGATGGGTCCGAGGCCGGGGATGTTGGCCGTCGCCCTGCCCGGCAGGTTGACCGTGCCACCGCCCACGAACATCTGGAAGATGTAGCGCAGCGCGAGCGAGAGGCCGATCGAGACGATCATGAGCTGCACGGTGCCGATCCCCTTGCGGCGCAGCGGCCGCCACAGTCCGGCATCCATTCCGTAGCCGAAGAGCGCCGAGGCGACCACCGCGAGGGGGATCGCGACCCAGATCGGGATGTTGACCGCGACGGAGAAGAAGAGCGCGGCGAGTGCGCCGAAGGTGACCATCTCGCCGTGCGCGAAGTTCGAGAGACCCGTGGTGCCGAACACCAGCGAGGCGCCGATCGCCGCCAGGGCGAGCATCAGTCCGAAGTTGAGGCCGTTGACCGCTCGGGACAGGAATTGGTCGAGGAACGAGGTCGTCGTGCGCTCCGCTGCGCCGAGGGTGAAGTTCCGGGTGACGTTGCTCGTCGGGCCGAACGTCACCTCCTGCGTGAACGCGAACCCTTCCGGAGCGGCCACCCCGCTCGGAAGCGAGTCCTTCACGAGTTCGACCGTGTAGGGGACGTCTTTCGTCGGAACAGGTACGCGCCACGAGCCGTTGGCGGCGGTCTTCGCCTCGCCGGTGTACTCCCCGCCCGTCACGACGACCGTCGCGCCTTCGACGGGATCGCCGGCGACGCGCACGTTGCCCTGCACCGCGAACGGGAAGGTCTCCGGGCTCTTCGTGTCAGCGGCGGCAGGATTCGCCAGGCCGAACAGCAGAGCGCCGGAGAAGACTCCGGCGATAAGGGCTACGAGTGCGCGTCGCCATCGATCGTGGGCGCGCACAGAGCGGGTGGTCGTCACCGACACCTCCTGGTTGAAGCATGGCCAGCGCGCAGAGGTACGGGTGCCCCCGGCGCCACACGACCGTATCCAGCGATTGTTGCCGGTGTGTTTCCCTGCCGCAACCATCGACACTCCGTCGTTTCGCGCGACCTGGTGTGCTCCTTATATCAAGGGCGACGCACGCGGGGAATGAATCGAGGCTCGTGCGCCTTAGAATTCAGACAAGCCGATCGACGCAGGAGAGCACATGGAGCACAACGACCCGTTCGGATTCGTGGGACTGACGTACGACGACGTCCTCCTGCTGCCCGGCCACACGGACGTCATCCCGTCCGAGGCCGACACCTCCTCCCGGGTCACGCGGCGCATCACCGTCGCGACTCCGCTCCTATCCGCCGCGATGGACACCGTCACCGAGGCCCGCCTCGCGATCGCCATCGCACGCGAGGGCGGTATCGGCATCATCCATCGCAACCTCTCCATCGCCGATCAGGCCAAGATGGTCGATCGCGTCAAGCGCAGCGAGTCGGGGATGATCACCGACCCGATCACGACGACTCCCGACGCGACCATCGAAGAGGTCGACACCCTGTGCGGTCAGTACCGCATCTCGGGACTCCCGGTCATCGACGACGACGGCAAGCTCGTCGGCATCGTTACGAACCGCGACATGCGTTTCGTCTCGGGCTTCGAGCGTCAGACCACCAAGGTGCGCGACGTCATGACCGTCGAGGGTCTCGTCACGGGGCACGTGGGAATCGGGGCCAACGAGGTGATCGCCCTCTTCGCGCATCATCGCGTCGAGAAGCTCCCGCTCATCGACGACGACGGCAAGCTCGCCGGCCTCATCACCATCAAGGACTTCGACAAGAGCGAGAAGTATCCGCTCGCCACCAAGGACGACCAGGGACGACTTCGTGTGGGAGCCGCGATCGGCTTCTTCGGGGACGCATGGGAGCGCGCAGAAGCGCTGCGGGATGCCGGGGTCGACGTCATCGTGGTCGACACGGCCAACGGTCAGTCGGCCGGTGTCATCGACATGGTGAAGCGCATCAAGGCGGACGAGTCGTTCGCGCACATCGACGTGATCGGAGGGAACGTCGCCACCCGCGAGGGTGCGCAGGCTCTCATCGACGCGGGAGTTGATGCCGTCAAGGTCGGCGTCGGTCCGGGGTCCATCTGCACGACCCGCGTCGTCGCCGGCGTGGGCGTCCCGCAGGTCACCGCGATCTACGAGGCATCCCTCGCCGCGCGGGAAGCCGGCGTGCCGATCATCGCGGACGGCGGACTCCAGTACTCCGGTGACATCGCGAAGGCGCTCGTCGCCGGCGCCGACACCGTCATGCTCGGCTCTCTCCTCGCCGGCACGGATGAGTCGCCGGGTGAAGTGGTGTTCCAGGGCGGCAAGCAGTTCAAGCTGTACCGGGGGATGGGATCCCTCGGTGCGCTCCAGACGCGCGGCAAGAAGACCTCGTACTCGAAGGACCGCTACTTCCAGGCGGACGTCCCGAGTGACGACAAGCTCATCCCCGAAGGCATCGAGGGACAGGTCGCGTACCGCGGACCGGTCTCCGCCGTCGCCTATCAGCTGGTCGGGGGATTGCGGCAGTCGATGTTCTACGTCGGCGCGCGCACCGTGGAGGAGCTCAAGGCCCGAGGCAAGTTCGTCCGGATCACCTCGGCGGGCCTCAAGGAGTCCCACCCGCACGACGTGCAGATCGTCGTCGAAGCGCCGAATTACAAGCGCTGACAGGGATCCGGGGGCTCGACACGCCCGGGATGCGAGGCAGATTTGCCGAGTCCCCGATCCCCGCGTAACTTATTACTTGTTCGCCCCACAGGGAAGAGCGAGAGGCTGAAAAGCCCGCCGCCCCCTCAAGCTGGCGGACCACCCCCTCCAAGAAGAAACTGTCGCTCTGCGATTGGGTCTGACCTCAGGTCTAGGACGGGTCATCGGGACGTGCTCTTCGCCGTCATCCGAACTCCACGATCTCTCGAGATCATCGGCGTGTCGGGTTTGACGGTTCCAGAGCCTCGTCCTAAGGTAGAGAAGTTGCCTCACTACGAAGCCCCGCGGGGTGGTGTGGGAGCATCCGTTCCTTGAGAACTCAACAGCGTGCACTTGTCAAATGCCAAATAACCTCGACTTCAGCTTCGGCTGAGGTGAGATTCCTTTGGATCAAAGTCCGGCTTCTTTCGGGAGGTCGGCAAACGGATAGTCAGCAATGATTTATCTCTTTGGTCAGTTCAAACTCGCTGCTTCGGCCTATTCCGGTCGTTGTCAGTATTTTTCTTTTACGGAGAGTTTGATCCTGGCTCAGGATGAACGCTGGCGGCGTGCTTAACACATGCAAGTCGAACGGTGAAGCAGAGCTTGCTCTGTGGATCAGTGGCGAACGGGTGAGTAACACGTGAGCAACCTGCCCCTGACTCTGGGATAAGCGCTGGA